>CAYXRC010000013.1:0-2767 GCA_964466295.1 uncultured Ruminococcus sp. | reverse complement strand
TGTCAAAACCTGCTGATATCTGAAATATTAACTTTATAACTTATTATACGAGGAGTAGCATATATGCAAAAAATACATTTAAAATCACCTAAAAACTGGATTAACGATCCAAACGGATTTATATATTATAAGGGGAAATATCATTTATTTTATCAGCATTTCCCCTATGAGCCGAGATGGGGCACTATGCACTGGGGCCACGCTGTCAGCGATGATCTGGTAAATTGGGAGCATAAAGGCATTGCGCTGTTTCCGTCCAAGCTCAATGATAAAAACGGTTGCTTTTCGGGAAGTGCAGTAGAGCATAACGGTAAAATGTATATTTATTATACGGGAGTGCGCTATCTTGAGCCTAACCCTGAGGACATTCATACTTGCCTTGATGATAAATTTGTATCGGCACAGATGATGATTACCTCGGATGATGGCATGAGCTTTGACAATATGAACGATAAAACAACGGTTATCGCTCCGATTGAGGATAAGCAAATCGGCTGCATGACGCACACAAGAGATCCGAAGGTGTGGCGCGGAAAAGATGCGTGGTATATGGTGGTTGGAAGCAGAATGCCACAGAATGAGGGAAAGCTTTTATTTTACAGAAGCGGTGATTTAAAAAATTGGGAATATGTCAATTCAGCGTCAAAAAAAGGACTTGGCTGGATGTGGGAATGTCCCGATTACTTTGAGGTTAACGGCGACAAGGTACTCGTATTTTCGCCTATGGGAATATCGGATAAGGAATACTGTAATTTATCAGTCTGTGCGACTGTGGATTTTGACGAGAAAACGTGTACCATGAATATCCCCGACGAATATCAGCTGCTTGATTACGGTCTGGACTTATATGCTCCGCAAAGTACAACGGATGCCGAGGGCAGACGCGTTCTTGTAGCATGGGCAAGAATGCCTGAGGCGGTTGACGGTAAGTGGAACGGAATGTTTTGTATACCGAGAATTGTTGAGGTGAGAAACGGCCATATCTGCTTTAAGCCGCATCCGAACATACAAAGGCTGTTTACAAAGGAAATTACCTCTGTCAGAGAGGCGGATGAAGCCGGATACCGTATAAGCGTTGATATAAATGACGGTGAAAATATTGATATTGGCGGATATGTTATTTCACGAAAAGGTGCGAAAATATATGCCGATCGTTCGGGTGTATTTCGCGGGCACAATGAAATAGAAACAAGCTTTTCCACACCGGAAATAAGCGGAGATATTCATCTTGATATATATGTCGATAAAAACCTTATAGAAACATATATAAATGACGGAGAATATGTAATCAGCAATGTTGTTTACGACACTGACAATTATATAACTGCAAAAACGGAGAATAGTCTTAAAATTTACACTATCCAATAAGGAGACGGACGATAATGAAAAAATTTGATGTTGTCGCGCTTGGCGAGCTTCTCATAGATTTTACGGAAAACGGCGTGAGTGAACAGGGCAATCCTATTCTTGAGGCAAATCCCGGCGGTGCACCGTGCAATGTACTTGCGATGCTTAACAAGCTGGGAAAGAAAACCACGTTTATAGGCAAGGTCGGAAACGACACCTTCGGGCATATGCTGAAAAGAACGGTTGAGGAAAGCGGAACGGATGTTACAAATCTCATTATGGATAATAATGTTCATACAACACTTGCCTTTGTTCATACCTATCCCGACGGTGAACGTGAGTTCAGCTTTTACCGCAATCCCGGTGCGGATATGATGCTCACAAAGGACGAGGTTATGGAGGATATTATCAAAGCGGGAAAAATATTTCACTTTGGCACACTCTCCTCTACTCATGAGTGCGTGCGTGCGGCAACTCGCTATGCCCTTGATGTCGCAAAAGAAAACGGACTTTTGATTTCCTTTGACCCGAATTTAAGAGAGCCGCTATGGAACTCTCTTGATGACGCAAAAAGAGAAATTGAGTACGGCTTGTCAAAATGCGATATTTTAAAAATCTCGGATAACGAGCTTGAGTTTATGACAGGCACCGACGATTATTCAGAGGGTGTGAAAATACTTCGCGAAAAATACGATATTCCTCTGATTTTTGTAACGCTCGGCAAGGACGGCAGCCGTGCTTATTATAAGGATATAATGGTCGAGGCTCCACCGTTTACGGAGGTTAAAACGATAGAGAAAACGGGCGCAGGCGATACGTTCGGCGGCTGTGCTCTCGGATATATTCTTGAACACGGAATTGACAACCTGACAGAAGAAAACCTGAGGGAGCTTATAATATTCGCAAATGCCGGAGCATCTCTTATTACAACAAAAAAAGGAGCATTAAAGGTAATGCCCGAAAAATCAGAAATTGAAGCTTTGATAAAAGATAAATTATAATTCGGAGGTATATGTGTGGGATTGGTGGCAGAGCTTATTATTTTAGACATTTTAACATCAATGATTGGCTTTTGCGGCAGAGAAAATACAAACTGAATTTATCATTATTATTGGCTCATCTGATACCGTTATTGGAATTGCAGTAAAATTGCTATGAAAAGTGGGCTGCACTAAAATAAACAGCCCCTTGTATTGTTGAGCGATACTCTGACACCTTTATTAAGTTCGTAATATCTTGAAGAATTAATTTCAGACTTAAAATCAAGAAATTCATTTGGGCAATAGGCAATGTGATGAAAAGCTTCGTCAGGTTTCCGGGCAGTGTGAGAAATTTTCTGTAAATTCAATTTTTCTATGATAAAACATTCAAATTTTATGGGCAGGAATAGCCATATTTAGGCTTTCCTGCCTAACTGCAA
>CAYXRC010000012.1:0-38933 GCA_964466295.1 uncultured Ruminococcus sp. | reverse complement strand
AGGATAGAACACTCGTAAAATTCAGGTTTTTACACCATTTTTGACGAGTTCCCGATATGCCGAAATATCCCGAAAAGACTGGCACTTTCAGCACTTTAGCGGTGTGCGGTTAGCACGTAAGATTCAGGTCCATGTGAAAGCAATTTCATGCAGGTTCAACTCCTGTTACCTGCACCACGTCGGAACGGACTTATGCTCCGTTCCGATTTTTCTTTGCAGAAAAATCAGTCACACGCTCCGTCGTTCCTCCTTTTTCGCAAAAAGGCACGCTCAGGCTCACCTGTTCGGTTGTAAACGCCCTCACGACAGCTCGCTGTCGCTACCACCTTTTTGCGATATTGCGTGCCTTTGGCACGCTGAAACCCTTGATTTTAAGGCATTTTCGCATAAGTCCTTTAAGAATACCTGCACCACGTCGGAACGGACTTATGCTCCGTTCCGATTTTTTAGTGAAAATCTGCTGCAAAAAAGACACTCGGGTCCATAAATGGATGCGGGTATTTTTTATGTTCAAGAGAGCAAATTTTGCCGATACTTTTTCGTCAAGGTTTTTAAAAAAATACATTTCTTTTTTAATTTTTTACATTGAAATAAATCTGCAAAACTTTTAAAATATATTTGTAAACTAAATTAAAGAAAGGGATGAGATAGGTGGCTGACGAATATATCCTTGAGCTTAAAGGCATAACAAAGATATTTCCCGGAGTGAAAGCATTAGACGATGTGCATTTTCAGCTTAAAAAGGGCGAAATTCACGCGCTTATGGGCGAAAACGGAGCGGGGAAGTCAACATTTATCAAGGTGATTACCGGAGTACACCGTCCCGAGGAGGGTGAAATATTCCTAAAAGGGGAAAAGGTCGAATTTAAGACTCCCAAGGACGCACAGAATCACTCGATTGCCGCTATTTACCAGCACGGCACAACATACCAGTACTTAAGTGTCACGGAAAATATTTTTATGGGACACGAGAAGATGACCAAGCTTAACACTATCGACTGGAAAAGTATGCACAAGGAAGCGGAGGGGCTTTTAAGACGGCTGGGAAGCGACATTGATCCGCATACCAACATGGGAAATCTTACCGTTGCCCAGCAGCAGATTGTTGAAATTGCCAAGGCTATTTCAACGAATGCCGAAATTATCATTATGGATGAGCCTACTGCGGCACTGTCAAAAAGAGAGTGCGAGGAGCTTTACAGAATTACCGAACAGCTAAGGGACGAGGGACGCTCGATTATTTTCATTTCCCACCGTTTTGAGGATATGTATAGGCTGGCAAGCAGAGTTACCGTATTTAGGGATTCTAAGTACATTGGAACGTGGGATGTAAACGGCATTTCAAACGATGTGCTTATATCAAAGATGGTAGGACGTGAAATTTCACAGATATACCCCAAACAGCAGATTGAAATGGGCAAAGAGATATTCCGTGTAGAAGGACTTTCAAAGACGGGCTATTACAAGGACGTAACCTTCTCATTACATGAGGGAGAAATTCTTGCTATGACCGGACTTGTGGGAGCCGGGCGCACGGAGGTCTGCCAGGGAATCATGGGAATAGAAAAGCCCGACAGCGGCAAGATTATTTTAGACGGAAAGACGCTTAAAATACATCATCCTTCCGACGCAATGAAGGAGGGAATAGGCTATCTGCCCGAGGACAGACAGAAGCAGGGACTTATTCTTGACTGGGGACTGGGACAGAACGTAACGCTTGCTACTTTGGAAAAGTTCACGCACTATACCGTTATAAACAGACATGAGGAAAGACAGAAAGCAAAGGAGCTGCTTGAAAAGGTCAAGACCAAGGCTCTTTCGGTATTTGATACGGCTTCCAGCCTTTCGGGAGGCAATCAGCAGAAGGTAATTGTTGCGAAGGTATTAAGCTCTGATATTAAGATTGTCATTCTTGACGAGCCGACCAAAGGCGTAGATGTCGGAGCTAAGGCACAGATTTATGAAATAATGTCATCTCTTGCAGCTCAGGGCTATGGAGTGATTATGATTTCGTCGGAAATGCCTGAGGTCATCGGCATGGCGGATACTATCCTTGTCATGAAGGAAGGCAGAGTTTCCAGAATTTTTGAGGGCGAAGAGGTAAAGGGCATTACCCAGGAAAAAATTCTGGAAGCGGCAATGGATATATAAGGAGGCACGGTCGGATTATGAGTAAAGTAAAAAAATTTATTTCAGCTAATATCCGTGAAATAAGCCTTGCCATAGTTATGATTGCGATAGCTATATTCGTTCAGTACAGAAGCGGGGGAAGCTTCCTGACGGCGGAGAACATTTCCGACATGTTGGCGGAAACTGCGGTTTTAGCCATTTGTGCGGTCGGCATGATGTTCGTTATAGTTACCGGCGGTATCGACCTTTCAATAGGTGCAATAATGGCGCTGGGCGCAATGGTAGGCTGTACGGTGCTTAAAAACAATCAGTCAATCCCCGTGATTTTGGTAATAGTCATCGCTATGGCAGTAGGACTTTTATCCGGCTTTTTTAACGGAGTTCTTGTTTCCAAGCTAAAGATACTTCCTATTATAGCGACTTTGGGCACAATGAATATTTACCGCGGAATAACCTACCTTGTGGCAAACGGAAGCTGGGTTAAGCAGCAGGAGATGGGCGCTAAATTTCTTTCTCTTGCTACAGGCAAGGTTTTCGGAATAAACAATCTTATCGTAATTGCGGTTATCGTATACATAATTGCGGCATTTTTCATGACAAAGACCAGGACGGGACGCAGGATTTACGCTGTGGGAAACAGCGAGGAAAGCGCACGGGTTTCCGGTATAAAAACGGATAATACCATTATTCTGGTGTATACTCTTCTCGGTGTAATCGCAGGGCTTGCCGGAACGCTTTACGTATGTAAATACGGCGTTGCCCAGGGAGAAACGTGTACAGGATATGAAATGAACGTTATTGCGGCGTGCGTTCTCGGCGGCGTATCCATTAACGGCGGAACAGGCCGGGTTCAGGGCGTTCTTCTCGGAGCGGTTCTTTTAGGTATACTTAATAACGCAATGCCGCTCATTCATGTTTCTTCATTCTGGCAGGAGGCTATAAGAGGTCTTATAATTCTTCTTTCCATTATAGCTAACTCGATTATACAGAGAAATGTTGAAATGAAGGCTTTGAGAAGGAGGAATATCTGATGGCAGATAAAGATATAGTCAGACAGACCGTAAGCAGTGACGGAACAAGAACAATTGCCGCTGAAAGAGGCTTCTCATGGAAACGGTTTATATTCCAGTGGGAATGGATGCTGGTGCTTTTACTTATATTAGTTAATATTTTTAACATTGCGGCATCTCCCAACTATGCAAACCTTAAAAATATCCTTAATGCGACCAGGGACTTTCTTGATAAAGTAATAGTCGTATTTCCGATGGCGTTCGTGCTTATGCTCGGAGAAATAGATATATCTGTAGCTTCGATTATGGCTCTAAGCGCAACTATTATGGGCGTTGTCTACCAGGCAGGCTTTACAATGGAAATTGCAATAGCCGCAGGACTTTTGACAGGAATTATCTGCGGACTTGTTAACGGATTAATCTTAGTTAAATTCCCCGAGCTCTCATCTATGATAGTTACCCTGTCAACGCAGATTATATTCAGAGGAATAGCGTCAATCATTCTTGAAACAAACTCAGTCGGAGGATTTCCTGCATGGTTTACCAAAATCGCTCAGGGTAAGGTCGGCGGAATGGTGCCCTACGCATTAATATTTGCGGTCATTGAAGCGTTGTTCTTCGCATATCTTCTGCATTTCACGAAGTTCGGCAGACGGTGCTATGCAATGGGAAACTCAGTTACGGTTGCAAAGTATTCTGGCGTTAAAACCGATAGAATAAAGGTAATCGTTTATACCATGACCGGTCTTTTCTCGGCAATTGCCGCAGTATATCTGGCATCAAAAATGTCAAGCGTAAGACCTGACATTGCAAAGGGCTATGAGCTGGATATAATTGCAATGGCAGTGCTCGGCGGAATATCAACCTCCGGAGGAAAGGGAAGAATTTTAGGCGCATCGCTTGCCATATTGGTAATAGGCTATCTTCGCTACGGATTAGGACTTATAAACGCATCGTCACAAATTATCATGATTGTTGTAGGAGCCCTTCTTATTATTGCGGTTGCAATACCGGGCTTTCAGAACAGTATCGGCAATACAAACTGGTTTAAAAAGCTAAAGGCAATGGGGCAAAGAAAATGAAAGCGCTAAAAGGAGAGAAAGGGTGGGATAATCTCTCTTGCAAGAATAAACTAAAAAGAAAGGAAGTATTAAAATGAAATTCAAAAAGTTAATGGCAATGGGACTTGCGGTTGTATCGGCAGTAACGCTTGCAGGCTGCGGAGGTAATAAGGCCGACACTGATTCGGATAATACCGCATCGACAGGCAACGGCGTATACGCATTTATTGCGAAGGACGTTCAGAATCCCTATATGCAGAAGGTTTACGAAGGATTTGAGGCGGCATGCAATGATGTAGGAGCAAAGCCCCTTTATAAGGGACCTGAAGCGGCTACTCCCGAAAAGCAGATTGAGATAATAAATCAGCTTGTAGCTCAGGGCGTTTCCGGCATAGCGATTGCCGCTAATGACCAGGATGCACTCCAGCCGGCTCTTACAGAGGCTATGGAGGCAGGTATTCCCGTTATCTCTCTTGACTCGTCTGTAAACGCCGCTTCAAGAAAGACTCATATCCAGCAGGCTGACCCCGAGAAGATCGGTCGCGGTCTTGTTCAGGCGGCTTATGAGATGGTAGAGGGCAAGGGCGGAATTGCAATCCTTTCTGCTACCGCACAGGCAACAAACCAGAACCTTTGGATTGAGTGGATGAAGAAAGAGGTTGAAGAAAATCCCGATAAGTATAAGGATACGCCTATTGTAAAGATTGCGTACGGCGATGACGATCCTACAAAGTCAACGTCCGAAACACAGGCTCTTCTTCAGGATTCTTCCATAAAAGTTATAATCGCTCCCACAACTGTTGGTATGCTTGCAGCAGGAAAAGTCCTTCAGGATAAGGGCTCTGAGGTTAAGCTGACAGGTCTTGGTCTTCCTTCTGAAATGGCTCCGTTTATCGAAGACGGAACATGCCCGTGGATGTATCTTTGGAATCCTGTTGATATAGGAAGCCTTGCAGGATATACTCTTGATACCCTTGTAAAGGGGGAGATTACAGGAGCCGTAGGCGAAACATTTACAGCCGGTGCACTTGGCGAAAAGGAAATCACAGAAGCGGCAGACGGCGGAACAGAGGTTATGCTCGGCGATCCCTTCAAGTTTGATGCGGAAAATATCGCAGAGTGGAAGGAAATTTATTAATCTTAAAGATTAATTCCTTAAATATAATATCCCACAAGAGAAAAGACTCTCCGTGAAAACGGGGAGTCTTTTCATAATTTTAAAGGCATTGACAAAAATTTGTAGATAATGTATAATAAAATCAGTTAATAAAGTGAGTTTTTGTGTAAAAGTACGGAGGGAGAAGGATGGCTCGTCATTCACAGCTTTTTAAGAAGCTTGTCAGGCCTTATTTTATATTGCTTACCGTAATCATTTCCGTTGCCACCGTTATAGCGTATTATGCCTCTGTTTCAAGGGTCAGAAACGAAACAGTAAAATCGCTCCGGAAGCTTGCCGAAAGAACGGCTAAGCTTACCGATACATTTATTGATGAGCTTGACTCTCTTGCGGTGCAGGTTAATCACCAGCCGAAAATTACGGGATTTTTTTATAATATTCAAAGCGGTGATAATGACAATTCCAACTATTTTGACACTGATGTTTTGAACAGTATAGATATTTCATCAACGCTTAAGGATTTGCTTGCCGGAAGAACGGGCGACTATAACATATTGATATATAACGATAAGGGCGATTATGTTTCAAGTCACAATCACGCTGTAAACCGTGATAAAATCGCTGAATATTTGATGAGCGGAAGCTATACGGAAACATTAAAGGCAATCAGGACAAAGGGAGAAGCTATGGTTTATCCCCCTTCGGTTAATCCATGGACAAACAGCGGGAGCGTATATATTACACTGAAAACGGAGTTAAAGAACGAGTATTCTCGGGAATCCTGCGGTATAATTGAGGTGCGTGCGTCGTTAAGCCTTTTAGATGAGCTTTTGTCCGACGGAGGAAACGGGGGACAGGTGCTTATAAGAAATCTTAAAAACGGTGAAATAATTTATCCTTACGAGCACAAAGATGAGGAAAATTTGTCATATATTACAGCTCCGCTTGGAAGTGTGGGGTGGGAGGCAGAGATTCCCTACAGGGATGGAGTATCAGGCGGATTCAGGCTTCAGCTTATACTGCTTTTTGCAGTTCTTTATATAATACTTATTTCTCTCATGCTTGCCGCATCAGTAATTATCGGAAAGCATGTGTCAGAGCCGATTCTTAAGCTTGCCGGACGTGTGCGCGAAATTGATACGCCGGAGGGGAAGCTAAAGCCCACCGAAGGTGCGATTGACGAAATAAAAGAGCTTGAGGAGAGCTTCAATACGATGCTTAAGCACATGAATAACTCTCTTCAGCGTGAGAAAAAAGCGTATTCTCTTGCTCTTCAGGCTCAGATGAATCCGCACTTTTTATATAACAGTCTTTCTGTAATAGGAGCCGCAGGGTTAGAGGCCGGGGCAGACAGAGTTTACGATATGTGTATAGAGCTTTCGGACATGCTAAGATATGTTGCGGCATACGAAAAGGTTACTGTTCAACTTAAGGAGGAAATCACCCATACAAAAAATTATCTGTCGCTGATGAAATCAAGATATGAGGATTATTTTGAGTACAGTATTTATGTTGACGAAACACTTTTTAATATGCCGGTGCCTAAGCTTTTCATTCAGCCCTTGGCGGAAAACTGCTTTATGCACGGATTTAAGGAAAAGGAGCCTCCCTGGAAAATCGAAATCACCATGTGCGGAACAAGAAAAAACTGGGAGCTTGTAATACGTGATAACGGCTCCGGAATAAGCAGGGAGCGTATAAATGAAATATATAAAAAGGAACAAAAGTCGTCTTTAGACATGACGGTGAGCGATATTGGAGGTCTTGGCATTGTGAATACGGTTATAAGGCTTAAAATTACTCATAACAGCGACATAACCTACGAGATAAAAAATGATAACGGAACAGTGATAAGAATAACTTCCGGCAAAAGCAAAAAATAAAAGACTTTACTAATAAATGCGGAAGGCAGGTCAGATATGTTTAAAGTAATGATAGTGGAGGACGAGCCGCCAATTGCAAGAACAGTTAAGGCAGTGCTTGAAAAATCAGACGCTGATTTCAAGGTAGAAAAATGCTGTACCGGCGGAAAAGCTGCAGTAAAAGCATTGGAAAAAGAGGATTTTGACATAGTTATCACCGATATTAAAATGGCGGCAATGACAGGGCTTGAGCTGGCAGGCTGGATTAGTAAAAATAAGCCGGACACCCTTGTTATAATTTTAAGCGGATATTCCGATTTTGAATATGCAAGAAAAGCTTTGGAGTACAAGGTATTCGACTATCTTTTAAAGCCCGTTTCAAAGGAAAAGATATTTGAGCTTACCAAACGAATCAAGGCGGAGCTTGTCAGCAAAAAAGCTGAGGAAGAAAAGGAAGGCGGGGAGCAGAATACCGCAATAGTGCTTGCCTGTGCCGGGTCGTATCTTCTTTACGGCTCTGAGGTAATGATGCCGGGAGAGAATTTCTGGACAGATGAGAAGATAGAGGAATTTATGGAGAGAAACTTAAAAGACGGGGAGGAGTATATTTCCTTTAACAACAACCTTCCGTCGGAACGGTTTTTCGTAATAGAGAGCGAAACCTTATCAAGACAGGAAGAAATTATAAAAAAGCTATACTACTGCATGAAAATATATAGCCTTCCCGTTACCATCGTCTATAAAACGGACGTACAGATGAAAAACACGGGAGGAAGCCTTCCGTTGCTGAGGGAACAGCTTATAAAAAGGCTTATTCCCGGCAAGCCCCAGCTTATATGCCTAAACGATTTAGCTGACACATATACCAATATCGAACAGCCGTACAGCAAGAGGGATATAGAAGAGATAATTATCTCAATTAAAAGCGGAGATAATGCAAATGTCAGAGCTAAGCTTAAAAGGCTTTTTGAGATTATGGAAAATGCGGACTGCACACAGGAGGAGTATAACGGACTTTTCAATATAATCCTTGACACATATGTGCTTAACTATCCGGAAAACCGTCAGCGCAAAAATACAAGCGTAAAACACGAGTTTATAAATGCCCTGGCAGGCTTCGTGTCCTTCTCCGGTCTTTTAGACGACATAACTTCGATACTAATGTCGCTTAAATGCGATGATAAAAATAAGGACGGTTATGTTATTCTTGCCGACAGCGTCGAGGCGTATCTTATAAGGAACTATAATAAAAATATTACCAGCGAGGTACTGTCAAAGGAATTTGGATTTGTTCCGAGCTATATTTCAAGAATATTCAAGCGCCAGAAGGGATTATCTCCGAATGAGTATATGACAAAGTACCGTATAGAGCTTGCAAAAAAGCTTATAGAAGAAGATCCGGGTATGAAAATTAAGGAGGTTGCCGAGGCAGTAGGCTTTAAAGAGGCGTATTATTTTTCAAAGACATTTAAAAGAGAAACCGGTATGTGGCCTACGGAATATAGCGGAAAGTAAGAATAAAAGCCCCTGCCTCTAACTTTAGAGACAGGGGCTTTTATTTTGATGATATTTCACCTGACTTCATAAAAGCATACTTTGCAATTAATACAGCACCGGTATTTTGTTTCCACAATGGATTTTTGTCAATAAAATTTTTGTTTAAATTAAATTATAAGGGCAATAATTAAAGTGAAAACAAAAATGAAAGAAGGAAAAATCATGAAAATAGAGCGCTATGTAAACGGAAAAAAGATAACCTTTGATCAGATAAAAAGATACACCATAAAAAATAAAACCGTGGACGCTACGGTTGAAAGAGTGATACGCCGTGAGGGCAGATGAAGAAAAAGACCGCACTTTATATAAGAGTATCCACCGACGCTCAGAGAGAGGAGGGCTATTCAATCGAAGCGCAGAAGGAGATGCTGTCCGCCTTCTGCATCGCCAAGAGAATAGAGAATTACGAGTTTTATATTGACGGCGGCTTTTCGGGAAGCAATTTAAAAAGACCGGAAATGGAGCGGCTTATAAAGGAAGCTCGGGAAAAATTAATCGAACGGGTGATAGTATATAAGCTTGACAGGTTAAGCAGAAGCCAGAGGGATACCTTATATCTTATAGAGGAGGTATTTAACCCAAACGGCGTTGACTTTATATCCATGAACGAAAGCATGGATACCGCAACGCCCTTAGGTCGGCTTATGCTGGGAATACTCTCTGCCTTTGCCCAGCTTGAACGTGAAAACATAAAAGAGCGTACGAGAATGGGCATGAAGGAGCGAGTCAAGGCAGGCTATTGGCCTGGCGGAGGAAGGGTTCCCTTCGGCTATGACTACGACAGCGATAAGGGGATACTTGTGCCAAACGGCGATGCCGAAACCGTGCGTACTATATACAGCCTTTATTTAGAGGGCTATCCTATGTATAAAATTGCGAAAATGACGGGTCTTAAATATGAGCGTCTTGCCGTTCAGATACTTAAGAGAAAGTCCAACGCCGGATATATAACCTATAACGGGGAGGAGTATAAAGGTCGCCACGAGCCGATAATTGATGAAGAAACCTTTAATGCGGCAATGGCGATGATGGAGGAGCGCTCCTCGAAACGATTAACGGATTCTGAATATCTTTTATCGGGGATAGTATACTGCGGCAGATGCGGCGCAAAAATGAGGTATCAGAAGTGGGGCAACAGGGGCGCAAAGCTTTGCTGCTACTCACAGGAGAAAAACAAGCCCTATCTTGTAAAGGACGAAAACTGCGACAATGAAAAAATATGGGCGGACGAGGTGGAAAATGCAGTAGTAAGCGATTTATTAAGCCTGTCTTACAAAATTGAAAAAAGCGACCTTCCCGAAAACGATATAGGAACGGCGCTTAAAAGTAAAAAGGAGCAGTGCGAGAAAAAATTAAAAAGACTTTATAAGCTTTATGCACAGGCGGAGGACGACGTACTTAAAGAAACCATAGAAGAGGTAAAAAAGGAGCTTTTAAAAGCAGAGGAGGCTTTATCTGACGAGGAGAAGAAAAAGGCGGAGAAAAAGAGCGCAGAAAATAAAAGAAAAAAGCTTGAAACCTTAAAGGATACCTGGGAATACATGACTCCCAAGGAAAAGCGGAATATAGTAAGAAGCCTTGTATCGGAGGTTGTGGTGGAACCGGATTCGGTAAAAATAAAATACCTTTTGTGACGGTTTTTAAGAGCTAAAGTCCGTAACTATTTTGACGCCGCTTTTTCTGAAAGCGGTTTTTGATAGGATAATCCCCACTGTTTCTGTAAATTTTTGATGCAGAATTAAAAAAACAGTTGACAAAAGTCAAATTTTAATATATAATATATACGTTGACTTGACTGTCATAGGGAAAGATGGCTGAGCTGGTCTAAGGCGCACGACTGGAAATCGTGTAACGGCTAATAACCGTTCAAGGGTTCGAATCCCTTTCTTTCCGCCAAATACAAAAATCCTGTCGCAAGACAGGATTTTTGTATTTAACCGCATAAGGTAGCGTCAGGCCATGTATAATTTATAACGGGAGGCAAATTATATGAAGGTAACCGTTGACAGATTTGAGGGCGGCTTTGCAGTTGTTGAAACCGAAGAGGGGCAGACCTTTGATATGCCGGCGGCTCTTTTGCCCGATAATGCGGCAGAGGGGTCTGTTATTTCAATTACTTTAGATGAAGATGAAACTGAAAAGCGCCTGAAAGAAATTAAGGAAAAAATGAACAGTATGATTAAATAATACGGGAGGTTTAATATGTGTACGGCGGTAACATATAAAACAAAGGATTTTTATTTCGGACGTAATTTGGATTACGAGGTATGCTACGGAGAAAGCGTGACTGTTATGCCGAGAAGCTTTCCCCTTAAGATGAGGAGAACAGAAGGCTTGGGAGATCACTATGCCGTAATCGGAATGGCGCATGTGGCTGAAGGGTATCCCTTATATTATGACGGGACCAACGAAAAAGGGCTTTCCGCTGCCGGACTTAATTTTGTGGGAAACGCAGTTTACAATAAGCCTCGGGAAAACAAAATAAATGTGGCACAGTTTGAGCTAATCCCATATATTCTGGGCAAGTGCGCCGATGTTTCGGAGGCACGCAGACTTATTGAAAATATAAATATAACCGACGATGAGTTTGCTCCCGGCATGACGACCGCCCAACTACATTGGATAATCGCCGACAAAAGCGGATGTATAGTAATAGAATCCGTGAAGGAGGGACTTATGGTATACGATAATCCGGTAGGAGTGCTGACGAATAATCCGCCTTTTCCCTATCAGATGTTCGCACTTAATAATTATATGGCGTTATCGCCGGACACTCCCGAAAACACCTTTGCAAAGGAGGTAGAGCTTAATACCTATAGCCGGGGAATGGGAGCCATAGGACTTCCCGGGGATTTGTCCTCCCAGTCACGCTTTATAAGAGCGGCGTTTGTCGCAAATAATTCTCTTTCCGGCGAGGGGGAGGAGGAAAGCTTAAGTCAGTTTTTCCATATTCTTAAATCCGTTGAGCAGCAGCGAGGCTGCTGCAAGCTTTCAGACGGCAGCTTTGAAATAACACTTTATTCCTCCTGCTGCAATGCCGATAAGGGAATATATTATTATACCACCTACTCTAACGGCGCGGTTACTGCCGTAAATATGCATAATGAAAAGCTTGATTCCGATACCCTTTCTTCTTATCCTCTCAGGACAAAAATGCGGATTGACCGGGAAAATTAACGCATTTTATTGATTTTATAAAATGATACCGCTTATATTTATGTGTAAATATAAGCGGTATTTGAATATTTATGCTTTTCCTTGTAAATTTATTAATAAATATTGACAGTGTTTTGTTTATGTGCTATAATTAAGAAAAAATCTTTAAGAGCGATGCAGAGACGTCGGCAAGATTTGATAATAAGCATATTAATACGGCGGAGCGGTTTTGCGTTCGCTTTGATTTGTTGTGTCAGACCTTGCTTACCGGGCAAGGTTTTTTTGTATCCCGGCTCTTTAAGAAAGGAGAGCTAAAATGAAACTTACTTTTAAGAATTGTTTTAAGTATAATCTGGACGGATTTACCTCTTTTTCCGGCGAAATGACCACGGGCGGAAAATCCGGCGAAGCGGTATATGAAAATTTATATATATTTCCGACTTTTGCGGATGTTCATGTGCATCTGCGGGAGCCGGGATTTTCATATAAAGAAACTGTAAAGACAGGAAGCATGGCGGCCGCCCGGGGCGGCTACGGGGATATATGCTCCATGCCGAATTTGTCTCCGGTACCCGACAGCTTAGAGCATCTTAAAGCGCAAACGGATATTATAAAAAGGGATGCGGTCATTAATGTTCACCCCTACGGCTCCATAACAAGGGACGAAAAGGGCGAGATTCTTTCCGATATGGAAAATATGGCTCCTTATGTTGCGGCGTTTTCCGACGACGGCAGGGGCGTTCAAAATGAAGAAATGATGAAAAGTGCTATGGAAAAGGCAAAGAGCCTCGGGAAAATAATAGCAGCTCATTGCGAGGTAAATTCCATGCTAAACGGCGGATATATAAACGACGGGGAATATGCTCGTATTCACAATCATAAAGGAATAAGCTCTGAGAGCGAGTGGGCACAGGTTGAAAGAGATATTTTTCTTGCCCAAAAAACCGGATGTAAATACCATGTGTGCCACATCTCCACAAGGGAGAGCGCCGACCTTATAAGACAGGCAAAAAAGCGTGGGGTTGACATAAGCTGTGAAACAGCGCCCCATTATCTGGTGCTTGACGACTCACATCTTAAGGAGGACGGCTCTTTTAAAATGAATCCTCCGCTGAGGTCTAAAAAAGACAGGGAAGCCTTGCTATCGGCCTTAGAGGACGGGACGATAGATATGATTGCGACTGACCATGCGCCTCACAGCCCTGAGGAAAAGTCTAAGGGATTAAAGGACAGCCCTTTCGGGATTGTCGGACTTGAAACGGCGTTCTGTGTGCTTTACACTTATCTTGTGAGGGAAAAAATCATTACCATAGATAAGCTTATTCGTCTTATGAGTATAAATCCTAAGAAAAGGTTTTCGCTTCATCATTGCAAAGCGGAAAACAGCTTTACGGTTTTTGATTTAAATAATGAATATTTAATAAATTCATCGGATTTTTTGTCAATGGGAAAAAGCACTCCCTTTGACGGAAAAACCGTTTACGGAAAATGCAGACTGACTATGTTTAAGGGGGATGCGGTATGGATAGAAAATTCGACAGAAAGATAATTTTGGAGGACGGCAGTGTATATTTAGGCTACGGCTTCGGTAGCAGAGAGGACAAGGTGCTTGAAATAGTTTTCAATACGTCTATGGTAGGCTATCAGGAAATTGTTTCTGACCCGTCTTATACATACCAGATGGTAGTTATGACTTATCCGATTATAGGAAATTACGGAATAACCGACGACGATTTTGAAACAAAGGTACCCACCATCGGCGGACTTGCCGTAAGGGATTACAACGATATGCCCAGCAACTTCAGATATACGAAAACCCTGGACGAGCTTTTGTGTGAAAATAACATTCCGGGTATCTACGGTATCGACACAAGAAAGCTTGCAAGGAGCATAAGGGACTTCGGAAGCAGAAAAGCGATTATTACGGATGCGGACACCGATAACGAGATAGCTAAAGCAAAGCTTTCGGAAACCGAAATTCTTAACGACGCCGTTTCAAAGGTAAGCTGTAAAAAGAAGTGGTATTCAAGAACCTCCAATCATAAATACAACGTAGTCGCAATAGACTGCGGAATAAAGCTTAATATTGTAAGAAGTCTAAATCAGAGAGGCTGTAACGTAACGATAGTTCCTTATAATACCACGGCGGACGAAATAAGATTTATGAAGCCGGACGGACTTTTCTTATCCAACGGACCCGGGAATCCGGAGGACGTGACCGAGGTTATAGAAACGGTAAAAAGCCTAAAAGGTGAGCTTCCCGTATTCGGCATCTGCTTAGGACATCAGATAATATCCTTGGCATACGGCGCAAAAACCTATAAGCTTAAGTTCGGTCACAGGGGAGGAAATCACCCGGTGAAAAATTTGGAAACCGGAAAAATTGAAATAACAAGCCAGAATCACAGCTATGCGGTTGATGAAAAGTCTTTGGAAAACACCCCTCTTACAGTCACTCATTTAAACCTTCTTGACAAAACGGTGGAGGGCGTGGAATATAAAAAGGACAATATATTTTCCGTACAGTATCATCCGGAAAGCGCTCCGGGTCCCCAGGACAGCGGCTATCTTTTCGATAAGTTTATCAATAATATGAAGGAGGCAAAGAACAATGCCTAAAAGAGAAGACATAAAAAAGGTACTTGTAATAGGCTCCGGTCCCATTGTAATAGGACAGGCGGCAGAGTTTGACTACGCAGGAACGCAGGCTTGCCTCGCCCTTAAGGAGGAGGGCTATGAGGTTGTTTTGGTAAACTCAAATCCCGCTACAATAATGACGGATACCTCCGTTGCCGATAAGGTTTATATGGAGCCTTTAAATCTTGAATACGTTGCGAAAATTCTAAGATACGAGCGTCCCGACGCAATTGTTCCCGGAATCGGAGGACAGACCGGGTTAAATATCGCTATGCAGCTTGAAAGAAAGGGAGTGCTCCACGAATGCGGAGTCGAGCTTCTGGGCACAAGCGCAAAGAGCATTGAGCGTGCCGAGGACAGAGAGCTTTTTAAGGAGCTTTGCGAGGAGCTTGGCGAGCCGGTGCTCCCCTCTATGATAACACATTCGATGGAGGAGGGAATTGCCGCCGCAGAGAAAATCGGCTATCCCGTGGTGCTCCGTCCGGCGTTTACCTTGGGAGGTACGGGCGGCGGCTTTGCCGACAACGAGGAAGAGCTTAAGGTTATCATGAAAAACGCACTTCAGTTATCTCCCGTGTCCCAGGTGCTTGTTGAAAAAAGCATTAAGGGCTATAAAGAGATTGAATACGAGGTAATGCGTGACAAAAACGACACGGCAATTACCGTCTGCAATATGGAAAATCTTGACCCCGTGGGAATTCATACAGGCGATTCTATTGTCGTATGCCCCAGTCAGACCCTTACAAATAAAGAGTATCAGATGCTTCGTGACAGCGCCCTAAAGCTTATAAGAGCACTTAAAATAGAAGGCGGCTGTAACGTCCAGTTTGCCCTTGACCCACAGTCCTTTAGATATTATGTAATTGAGGTTAATCCGAGGGTATCGCGTTCCTCCGCTCTTGCGTCAAAGGCAAGCGGCTACCCAATAGCGAGAGTATCGGCAAAGGTCGCCGTGGGGCTTACCTTAGATGAAATAGAAATAGCGAACACTCCGGCTTCTTTCGAGCCTGCGCTTGACTATGTTGTAACCAAAATGCCACGTTTCCCCTTTGATAAATTTACTTCTGCTTCCAACAAGCTTTCTACCCAGATGAAGGCGACGGGCGAGGTTATGGCGGTTGGCAGAACCTTGGAGGAAAGCCTTCTTAAGGCGATAAGATCCCTTGAAATAGGTGTGTGCCATCTTTATAAGTCAAAGTTTGACAAGGACAAGATGTCGGTAGACGACCTTTTTGCCTATATTAAAGAGGGTACGGACGACAGAATTTACGCCATAGCGCAGCTTATGTGGCTGGGCGTTGACCATTCGAGAATATGCAACGAAACCCAGATTGATATGTTCTTTTTGGACAAGATAAAAAATATCGTGGACTTTGAAAAGGTTTTGGAGGCAAATATCGGTGATGTAGACGCTCTTTATAAGGCAAAGAAAATGGGCTTCAGCGACAAATATATAGGAATATTGTGGAAGATGACCGAGGACGAGATTTATGAGTTAAGACGGAAAAACAATATGTTCCCGGTATATAAGATGATTGACACCTGCGCAAGTGAGTTTGAAAGCTATATCCCTTATTTTTACTCTACCTATGAGGAGGAAAACGAGTCTAAGGTAAGCGATAAAAAGAAGATACTCGTTTTAGGCTCAGGTCCCATAAGAATAGGACAGGGCGTGGAGTTTGACTATTCCACCGTTCACGCCGTAAAGACAATTAAGGAGTCGGGCTATGAGGCGATAATAGTAAACAACAATCCCGAAACCGTTTCCACCGATTATACGACCAGCGACAAGCTTTATTTCGAGCCCTTGACGGTTGAGGACGTAATGAATATAATCGAGCTTGAAAAGCCCGAGGGCGTTATCGCAACCTTAGGCGGTCAGACCGCCATAAACTTGGCAGAGCCCCTGGCGAAAAGAGGAGTAAAGCTTATAGGCACCGACTGCGTGGCGATAGATAACGCAGAAAACCGTGACGCCTTTGAGAAGATAATTGTCGAGCTTAATATTCCTCATCCCAAGGGAGAGGCGGTAACAAATATTGAGGACGGCGTTAGAGCGGCAAATAAAATCGGCTATCCCGTATTGGTACGCCCCAGCTATGTTTTAGGCGGAAGAGCCATGCAGATTGTAGCCGACGAGGAGGGCTTAAGGCATTATCTTAAGACTGCGGTTGAGGTTGACGAGGATAAGCCGGTTTTAGTAGATAAATATATCGTCGGAAAAGAGCTTGAGGTAGACGCAGTTTGCGACGGCAAGGACGTATTTATCCCCGGTATAATGGAGCACGTTGAAAGAACGGGTATTCACTCGGGGGACTCCATAAGCGTATATCCCACCTTCAGCGTGTCCGAAAAGGCGAAGGCGACAATAATAGATTACACGAAAAAGCTGGGACTTGGCATAGGCATTGTAGGGCTTTTTAACATACAGTTTATAGTCGATGAAAACGAGGACGTTTATATAATTGAGGTAAATCCCCGTTCCTCAAGAACGGTGCCGTTTTTGTCAAAGTCCACAGGCTATCAGATTGCGGACATCGCTACCTTGGTTATGCTGGGACATTCTCTTGAATCAATGGGATATACCGAGATTTATCCCAAGGAGAAAAAACGCTGGTACGTTAAAACGCCTGCGTTTTCCTTCTCGAAAATAAGAGGGCTTGACGCTTATCTTTCTCCGGAAATGAAGTCCACGGGCGAAGCGATAGGCTACGACGACAAGCTTACAAGGGCGCTTTATAAATCCTTAAAGGCTTCGGGCATGAATGTGGTAAACTACGGAACGATTTTCGTTACCGTCGCAGATAAAGACAAGGAGGAGGCGCTTCCCCTTGTAAGGCGGTTTTACAGGCTTGGATTTAACATAACCGCCACAAGCGGCACGGCTGCTTTCTTAAAGGAAAACGGAATAAAAACCCATACCGTGGCGAAAATCAGCGAGGGCAACGAGGAGATATTAGATTCCATAAGAAAAGGGTATGTAAATTACGTAATAAATACAAGAGATATAAATTCTGTAAGCGAGGAAACGGACGGCTATAAAATAAGGCGCTGTGCGGTTGAAAATAATGTTACAATGTTTACCGCGCTCGACACGGTTAGGGTGCTTTTGGACGTTTTGGAGGAAATGACGATAACCGTTTCCACTATTGATAAGGAGTAGAGAATGAAGCAGTCTTATTTTGAGGTAGTTTCAAATAAAAATATAGCGAAAAACGTCTATGAAGCGGTGCTTATAGGAGATACGTCGGAAATAAAAAGACCGGGTCAGTTTGTAAATATAAAGCTTGACGGGAAATTTTTAAGACGCCCCATCTCCGTGTGCGATTATGATAAAGAGAAAATAACATTGATTTATAAGGTTGTGGGCGAGGGCACAAGGGAAATGTCTTTATTAAAGGAGGGCGAAAGGCTTGACCTTCTTACGGGACTGGGCAACGGCTTTGATTTGGATAAAAGCAAGGATAAGCCCCTCTTAATAGGCGGCGGCGTGGGGGTGCCGCCCCTTTACGCCCTTTCAAAAAGGCTCTCGGAGGCAGGAAAAAGCGTGAGGGTGATTTTGGGCTTTAACAGCGCCGACGAAATATTCTACTACGAAAAATTTAAGGAAATAACGCCCTTTGTTACCGTAACCACAGCCGACGGAAGCGTGGGGATAAAGGGCTTTGTAACCGACGCTATGGACGAGTATGATTATTCTCACATATATGTGTGCGGACCTTTAGTTATGCTTAAGGCGGTTTACGACAGGGCAAAAACCGACGGACAGTTCAGCTTCGAGGAAAGAATGGGCTGCGGCTTCGGCGCATGTATGGGCTGCAGCTGCAAAACGAAATACGGCTCAAAAAGAATATGCCGGGAGGGTCCGGTGCTTTCTAAGGAGGAGATAATATGGTAGATACCAAAGTGACCTTAGCAGGACTTATGATAGATAACCCCGTTATACCGGCAAGCGGCACCTTCGGCTACGGCTATGAATTTTCAGAGCTTTACGATATTAACTGTCTTGGCACCTTTTCCTTTAAGGGTACAACAGAAAACGAGCGGTTTGGCAATCCCACTCCCAGAATTGCCGAATGTGAGAGCGGAATGATAAACGCCGTGGGACTTCAAAATCCCGGTGTGGATAAGGTGATAAGAGAAGAGCTTTTGAAGCTTAAAAGGGTGTATTCAAAAAAGGTTATCGCCAATATCGGCGGCTTTTCCGTAGACGAGTACGCAAAAACCGCCGAAAAGCTCTCAAAAGAGGATGTTGTGGGCTGGCTTGAAATTAATATTTCCTGCCCCAATGTTCACGGGGGCGGAATGAGCTTCGGCACCGACCCAAAGGAGGCGGCAAAGGTAACAAGAGCGGTAAAAAAAGTTACGGACAAGCCTGTTTTTATAAAGCTTTCTCCTAATGTTACCGATATAACCGAGATTGCAAAGGCCTGCGAGGAGGCCGGAGCAGACGGAATAAGCCTTATAAATACTCTTTTGGGCATGAGGATAGACCTTAAAACAAGACGGCCGGTTATCGCAAATAAAATGGGCGGCTTTTCAGGCCCGGCGGTGTTTCCTGTAGCCTTAAGAATGGTGTATCAGGTCTACGAGGCAGTTAAAATTCCCATTATCGGCATGGGCGGAGTTTCAAGCGCTAAGGACGTTATAGAAATGATGCTTGCCGGAGCAAGAGCCGTCCAGGTGGGAGCCATGAATCTTGTAAATCCTTATATCTGCCGTGACATAGTAGAAAATCTTCCCGAGGTTATGGCAGAGTATAATATAGAAAAATTAGAAGATATAATAGGAGGAGCGCACAATGGGTAAGGATGTTATAATTGCCTGCGATTTTAACTCAAAGGACGAGCTTTATTCGTTTCTTTGTAAATTCGGCGATAAAAAGATGTTCCTTAAAATCGGTATGGAGCTGTTCTACGCAGAGGGTCCCGAGATTGTAAGAGAGTTAAAAAGGCGAGGACACAAGATATTTTTGGATCTTAAGCTTCACGATATACCGAATACGGTTAAAAAGGCGATGAAGGTGCTGTCTAATCTCGATATAGATATGTGTAATGTCCATGCGGCAGGAACAAAGGAAATGATGCAGGCGGCTCTTTCGGGGCTTACAATAGAGGGAAAGGATCGCCCGCTTTTAATCGCCGTTACTCAGCTTACTTCGACAGATTCTGAGGCTCTTAAAAACGAGCTTTTAATACAAGAGTCTATGGAAAAAACCGTTATGAGCTATGCCCAAAATGCGAAAAAAGCAGGGCTTGACGGCGTTGTATGCTCGCCTCTTGAGGCAGAAAGGGTGCACGAGGCGTGCGGAGAGAGCTTTATCACAGTAACTCCCGGAGTGCGCTTTTCAGACGGCGACAAGGGCGACCAGAAAAGGGTTATGACGCCTGCCGACGCTAAAAAGGCAGGAAGCGATTATATAGTGGTGGGACGTCCCATAACAGCGGCAGAGGATCCTCTTTCGGCATATTTAAGATGTGTTGAAGAATTTGTAGACTGAATATAAAGAAAGGTAGGCGTGTTTTATGAAAGAACTTATTGCGAAGGACCTTTTGAAAATAAAGGCGGTTTTTTTCCGCCCCGGGGAGCCTTTTATCTGGGCAAGCGGAATAAAAAGCCCGGTATACTGCGATAACCGTCTTATTTTAACCTCTCCCGAGGTCAGATGCGACGTGGAAAATGCAATTGCAGAAACGGTTAAGAAAAACTATCCCGATGCGGAGGTTTTAATGGGAACCTCCACCGCAGGCATTGCCCATGCCGCTATCGCAGGTCATATTTTAGGTATGCCCATGGGCTATGTAAGAGGCTCGGCAAAGGACCACGGAAGGCAGAACAGAATCGAAGGACGGCTTCTACCCGGAGAAAAGGTAGTCGTTATAGAGGATTTGATTTCCACCGGCGGCAGCGTTATAGACGTTGTCGACGCTTTAAGAGAAGCTAAAGCCGAGGTTTTGGGCATTGTTTCAATATTTACTTATAATATGAAGCGGGGCTTGGAAAGACTTTCTAAAGCAAATGTAAAAAATGTAAGTCTTACGGATTTTGACTGTATTGCGCGTGTTGCCGCCGAGGAGGGCTATATCGCTAAGGAGGACGTTGAAAGGCTTATTGCGTTCAGGGATAACCCTCAAGATGAGTCATGGATAGGAGCGTCAAAATGAGAAGTGTAATAGACATACTTGACTTAAATACGGACGAAATCGAGGCTTTAATGAATACTGCCGGGGATATTATAAATAATCCGGGGAAATATTCTGATGTTTGCCGGGGCAAAAAGCTTGCCACGTTGTTTTTCGAGCCCTCCACCAGAACAAGATTAAGCTTTGAGGCGGCAATGTATGAGCTTGGCGGCAATGTAATAGGCTTTTCCGAGGCGCAGAGCTCTTCGGCATCAAAGGGCGAGAGCGTAGCGGACACCGCTAAGGTAATATCCTGCTATGCGGACATTATCGCTATGCGCCATCCTAAGGAGGGAGCACCCTTGGTAGCGGCGATGAATGCTTCAATTCCGGTAATAAACGCCGGGGACGGAGGACACAATCATCCGACGCAGACCTTGGCGGATCTTTTTACCATAAAGAGGGAAAAGGGCGGATTTTCGGGACTTACAATCGGCTTTTGCGGAGATTTAAAGTTCGGGCGCACGGTACATTCCTTAATCAACGCTATGTCAAGATACAGCGATATAAAATTCATTCTCATATCTCCCGACGAGCTTAAGCTTCCCAGCTATGTGAAAAAAGTCATAAAGGATAAAAATTTAGAATATGTCCAGACCGGCGACCTTATGAGCGTAATCGGTGAGCTTGACATACTCTATATGACGAGGGTGCAGAAGGAGCGTTTCTTTAACGAGGAGGATTACTTAAGACTTAAGGACAGCTATATCTTAACTCCTGAAAAGCTTTCCTGTGCAAGGGACGACCTTTCTATTTTGCATCCGCTTCCGAGAGTAAACGAAATCAGCGTTAAAATTGACTCTGATAAGAGAGCCTGCTATTTTAAACAGGTGCTTAACGGCAAATATATGCGTATGGCTCTTATCATGAAGCTTCTGGAGGTGCTTTGATTTGAATATTGATTCCATAAAAAACGGTATAGTGATAGACCATATAACGGCAGGCAAATCCCTTGAAATATACGGACTTTTGGGGCTTGACAGGTTAGACTGCCCGGTAGCATTAATAAAAAATGCCTTAAGCCGCAAAACCGGGAAAAAAGACATTATAAAAATAGACGGGGACTTTTGCGTGGACACAGACCTATTAGGCTTTGTGGACCCGGGCGCCACTGTTAATATAATTAAGGACGGCGTTATAGCGGAGAAGAAAACCTTAAAGCTTCCCGAGAAATTAGTAGACGTATTAAAGTGTAAAAATCCCAGATGTATTACCTCAACAGAGCAGGAGCTTTCAAATATCTTTAAGTTAGACGACAGGGCAAAGGGTGTTTACAGATGCGTTTACTGTGAAACCAAGGGAGAAAATATAATCCCGTGGCAGCACCTTTTATAAAAGAAAATTGAAAGAAAAAGGATGATATTATGAAGCTCATGATTGCGTCTGATATACATGGGTCGGCTTTTTATACAGAAAAGCTTACTTCTGCATTTAAAAAAGAAAATGCAAAAAGGCTTGTGCTTTTGGGCGATATTTTATACCACGGCCCGAGAAACGACCTTCCCGAGGGCTATGACCCCAAGGAAACGGCAAGGCTTTTGAATGAAATAAAGGACAAAATATTATGCGTCAGGGGAAACTGCGATTCAGAGGTTGATCAGATGATGCTCGAATTTCCCATAATGGCAGACTATGCGTTTTTTTACTTGGGCGAGAAAGCCGTATATCTTACTCACGGGCATAAATATAATGATGATTTAGCTCTGCCGATTTCCGAAGGAGATATTCTTCTTTCCGGTCACACACATGTACCCGGATGCTCTGAAAAGAACGGGATAATTTATATGAATCCCGGGTCAGTGTCAATCCCTAAGGAGATGAGTCCGTCGGGCTATATGATTTTTGAAAATGATAAGGCATACTGGAAAAGCTTCTCGGACGGCGAGTGGATGAATAGGGGTATTTAATAAGGAGTTTTATAGCAGATTTTGAAAAATCTACTGTTTACATATACTTTTTTGTATGATATAATATATAGGGCTAAAAGCCTTTGATACTGCTTAAAAAGGGGATGTAACAATTGGATAAGGGCAGAGTAATTGCGGTCAGGAGCAATAAAACCGTATACCGTGACGGAAACCTTTGCATCAAGGTGTTCGGCGAAGGATTTTCAAAGGCTGGCGTGTTTAATGAGGCTCTTAATTTAGCGTATGTTGAAGAAGCGGGGCTTAATGTTCCTAAGGTTAAGGATATAACTAAAATTGACGGAAAGTGGGCTATTGTTTCCGAATATATAGAGGGTACAAATCTTGAATACCTTATGGAGAAAAATCCTGAAAAAACAGACGAGTATTTGGAGCTTTTTTTAAGCACTCAGCTTGAAATATCCGAAAAAAGATGTCCGATGATGTGTAGACTTTCAGATAAAATAACGGAAAAAATACGAAGAAGCGATATAAAAGCCACAATCCGCTTCGGGCTTTATGAAAGACTTAGGTCTATGCCTTATTCAAACGAGCTTTGTCACGGGGATTTTGTGCCGTCTAATATTTTGGTAGGAGAAGACGGAAAAACCTATGTCCTTGACTGGGCTCATGCGGCAAGCGGCTCGGCTTTGTGCGATGCGGCAAAAACCTATCTTATTTTGATGATTACAAAAAAAGAGGAAATCGCACGTAAGTATCTTGAACTTTTTGCCTCAAAGTATAAGGCCGATATAAAAGACATTAAAAGGTGGATACCGCTGGCAGCGGCATCCTATGGGATACACGGCAGCGATGATGAAAGAAAGTTTTTAGACGCATGCATTAATCTTGTTGCAGAGAAGTGATTTAACAGGAGGGGAATATATGAAGGTTGAAGTATGTATCGGATCGTCATGTCATATCAAAGGTTCAAGACAGGTAGTGGAAAAGCTTCAGCAGCTTATAAGCGAAAATAATCTTCTTGACAAGGTTCAAATGTGCGGGACCTTTTGTATGGGTCAGTGTAAAAACGGTGTGTGCGTAAACGTGGACGGAAACGTATTTTCCGTAAGTCCGGAAACGGCGGAAAGCTTTTTTAATGAGCACATTAAAAACGCATAAAAAAACGGTCTAAAAAGAGGGATGAAACATGGCGCATTGCCTTACTTTAAAAAAATCGAACTGTAAAAATTGCTATAAGTGTATAAGAAACTGCCCGGTCAAGTCAATAAGATTTTCCGGAAATCAGGCATATATCATAGATAACGAGTGTATTTTGTGCGGACACTGCTTTGTTGTGTGCCCGCAGAACGCCAAACAGATAGTTGACGAAACCGAAAAGGTTAAGGTAATGATTTCAAATGAAGAGGCGGTATATGCCAGCATTGCGCCCTCCTTTACGGCGAATTACAAGGGCATCGGAATAAACGCAATGAGAACTGCCCTTAAAAAGCTCGGCTTTGCCGACGCCGACGAAACCGCAAAGGGAGCGGCGGTTGTAAAAACAGAGTACGACCGTATGATAAACGAGGACGGACGTGACGTTTTAATATCCTCCTGCTGTCACAGCGTAAATTTACTTATACAGAAATATTACCCTAAGGAGCTTTGGTGCATTGCTGATATTTTATCTCCCATGCAGGCTCACTGCACAATGATAAAGGAGGAGCATCCGGGAGCGAAGACGGTTTTCATAGGTCCCTGTGTTTCCAAAAAGGACGAGGCGGAGCGCTATGAAGGCATAGTCGACGCAGTTTTAACCTTTGACGAGCTCTCTGACTGGTTTAAGGAGGAGGGTATCCTCCTCTCCGAGGAAGAGGAGGATACCTCCGAAGGACTTACACGCCTTTTCCCGACTTCCGGCGGAATATTAAAGAGTATGGCAAAGGATAACCCGGACTATACCTATATGGCGGTTGACGGGATTGAAAATTGTATGGCGGTGCTCTCCGAAATCGAAAGCGGAAACGTTCATAAGTGCTTTATCGAAATGTCAGCCTGCGCCGGAAGCTGCATAGGCGGACCGGTAATGGAAAAGTACAATAGGTCACCGGTAAATGACTTTAAGGCGGTGGAGCGACTTGCCGCTAAAAAGGATTTTGACTTAGTACAGCCCGACAGCTTAAGCCTTAAAAAAAGCTTTCCGGCGATTGAAAACTATGCAGAAAATCCCACAGAAGCTGAGATTGAGGAAATACTTCATAAAATGGGCAAGTTTAAGCCCTCCGACGAGTTAAACTGCGGTACCTGCGGATATAACACCTGCCGGGATAAGGCGGTTGCTATATATAGGGGCAAAGCGGATATTTCAATGTGTCTGCCCTTTTTAAAGGAAAAGGCCGAGAGCTTTTCTGACAATATCGTAAGCAATACCCCCAACGGACTTATGGTACTTAACGAAAAGCTTGAGGTACAGCAGATAAACCGTGCCGCCATGAAAATAATGAATATAAGAAATTCAAGCGATATTCTGGGCGACCAGGTGGTAAGAATACTCGACCCCAAGCTCTTTATGGAGGTTTTGTCAAGCGGCAGAAGCGTAAAAAACAGAAAGACCTACCTTGCGGAATACGACAGGTTTGTTGAGCAGACGGTGGTTTACGACAAGGGCTACAGACTCTTGATATGCATTATGAGAGATATAACAGACGAAGAAAACGCACGGGAGAAAAAGGACAGTGTAAACAGAAAGACCGTTGAAATTGCCGACAAGGTTGTCGACAAGCAGATGCGTATTGTTCAGGAAATTGCGTCCCTTTTGGGCGAAACTGCGGCAGAAACAAAAATTGCTCTGACCAAGCTTAAGGAGACAATATCGGATGAATAATTTGTGTGCAGATATCGGATATAAAAGCGTAAATCATTACGGGGAAGAGCTCTGCGGCGACCATGTTGATATTGCCGCAGATGAAAATTCTTCAGTTATCGTACTTGCAGACGGATTAGGGAGCGGAGTTAAGGCAAGCATATTGTCTACGCTTACCTCCAAAATTATATGCACAATGATGGCGTCGGGACTTTCTTTGGAAGAGTGCGTGTCCACAATTGCCGCCACTCTTCCCATATGCAGTGAAAAGAATGTTGCCTACTCCACTTTTACTGTAATACACCTTGCGGATAACGAGCGAGCCGAGCTGATACAGTACGATAATCCTCATATTATAATGATAAGGGACAACCAAAATTATACTTATCCTGAAACCGAGATGAATATAGGCGGTAAAAAAATTTATAAATCCGTAATCGACCTTGCGGAAAACGATATTTTTATCGCTATGAGCGACGGCTGTCCTCATGCCGGAATAGGAGCCGGATACAATTTCGGCTGGAAGAGAGAGGACATCATAGAGTTTTTGGAGCCTTTGACCTACAGTGATTTTACCGCAAAGACTCTTGCGACCATATTGGTGGACGAGTGCTATAAGCTCTACGGAGAAGAGCCTAAGGACGACGTTACCGCCTGCGTTGTACGCATAAGAAAAAGAAGTCAGGTTAATATCCTTTTCGGTCCTCCTTCAAACCGGGACGACGTGGGAAGAATGATGGCGCTTTTCTTTTCAAAAGAGGGAAAGCATATAATATGCGGCGGAACGACATCTTCAATTGCGGCGAAATACTTAAATAAGCCGATTAAACCCAGCCTTAATTTTGAAAGCTCGGAAATTCCGCCGACTGCCGAAATAGAGGGCGTAGACCTTGTGACCGAGGGCGTTATAACGGTAAATAAGGTCGTAGAATACGCCAAAGATTATCTTGAAAATAATGAAAGCTATACTCAGTGGGGCTATAAAAGGGACGGAGCTTCACTTATAAGCCGAATACTTTTTGAAGAGGCGACAGATATAAATTTTTTTGTGGGAAGGGCGATAAACCCGGCCCACCAGAATCCCGAGCTTCCCATAAATTTCAGCATAAAGATGCAGCTTGTGGAGGAGCTTTCAAAATGCCTTGAGAAAATGGGCAAAAGGATTAAGGTCAGCTACTTTTAAGGAGGTATAGTTTATTCTATGAGAAAATTTGATACTAAGGTACAGCATTTGAAATATAAGGTGTTAAGAGAAGTGGCACGCTTTGCTTGGCAGGGAAATCTTTTAAGTCATGTAATGGATATTCCTAAAATGATAATTCCCGGAAACGAGCCGACAATGCGCTGCTGCGTATATAAGGAACGGGCGATTTTATCCGAAAGAGTCAGAGTGGCTATGGGCGGACATTTGGAAAATCCCAACGTAATTGAAGTTATCGAAACGGCGTGCGAAGAATGTCCCATGGGCGGATACGAGGTTACAAACGCCTGTCAGGGATGTCTTGCACATAGATGCGAGGACGCTTGTAAAAAGGGTGCCATTACCTTTGACGATAATCATGTGGCGCACATTGATAAAACAAAGTGTGTGTCCTGCGGCGCCTGCGCTAAGGTGTGCCCGTATACTGCCATAGTAAACAGAAAGCGCCCCTGTCAGAGCGCCTGCAAAATTAAAGCAATAAGTGTAAACGAAAACCGTGCGGCATATATTGATAACAGTAAATGTATTGCCTGCGGCGCATGCGTATATCAGTGCCCGTTCGGAGCGATTATGGACAAGTCTTATATCCTTGACTGCATAGATATGCTTAAGAAAAGTGAGGGCGGAAAAAATTATAAGGTTTATGCCGTGGTTGCGCCGTCGATTTCCAGTCAGTTCTCATATGCAAAATTAGGACAGGTGATAACGGGACTTAAAAAATTAGGCTTTCACACTGTTGTTGAGGCGGCTTTGGGAGCGGATATGGTTGCGTTTGCCGAGTCAAAAGAGCTTTATGAAAAAGGCTTCCTTCTAAGCTCGTGCTGTCCGGCGTTTGTGGATTATGTTAAAAAGGCGTTCCCCGACCTTGCACAGCATACGTCCCACAATCTTTCGCCCATGGCGACAATCGCAAAATATATAAAGGAGCATGACGAGGGTTGTAAAATTGTGTTTATCGGACCGTGTACCGCAAAAAAAATGGAGGTACAGAAGGAAACCGTCCGTCCTTACGTGGATTCCTGTATTACGTTTGAAGAGCTTCAGGCGCTTTTTGACAGCCGTGATTTTGACCTTGCTTCATTTGAAGAGGATACGCTGGATAACGCTTCTTATTACGGCAGAATATTTGCAAGAAGCGGCGGCTTAACCGATGCGGTGGCTCAAGGCTTAAAGGAGCATGAAATCACTGATTTTGATCTTAAGGCAATTCCCTGTGACGGTATTGAAGAATGTCGTCTTGCCCTTTTGAAAAAGAGCAAGGGAGTTTTGGACGGAAACTTTATCGAGGGCATGGCATGTGTCGGAGGCTGTATCGGAGGCGCCGGATGCCTTACACACGGAGAAAAGAGTAAGGCAGAGGTTGACAAGTACGGCAGGGAGGCTTATGAAAAGACAATCAGCGATGCTATACGCTCGCTTAATTGACTATTTATTTATATATTTAAATATATAAATAAGGCTTACCTTCAAAGCTAAATGATTAAAAGAGTCCGGTATTTTACCGGACTCTTTTTTACGAAAAAATATTCCTCAAAAGCGGTAGGCTTTTGAGGAATATAAAAATAACGGTCTAATTTCTGAATACTATATTTCCGTCGGATATTTCGTCTATTATGGCGAGGGATTCAAGGTTTATTCCCATATCGCGGATAAGCTTTCCACCCTCCTGAAAGCCCTTTTCAATAACAACGCCGATGCCTTCAAGAGAAGCCTTGCTCTGAGCTACGATAGATAAAAGGCCTTTAAGAGCCTGACCGTTGGCGAGAAAATCGTCAATGATAAGAATGTTGTCATCGGGACTTATATATTCCTTGGCAACTCTTATCTGAGTCGCAGTGCCCTTGGTGTAGGAAAGCACCTCGGCAGTATAGGCGTCCTTGCATATGTTTTTCGGATTTCCTTTTTTTGCGTAAACAACAGGGACGTTAAAATGAAGACCGGCAATGGCCGCTATTGCTATACCGGAGGCCTCGGCGGTAAGAATTTTGGTTATTTTATCAGATGGAAAAAGCCGCCTGAACTCAGCACCTATTTCATATAAAAGCCTTGTGTCTATCTGGTGGTTTAAAAACATATCGACCTTTATGATTCCCCCGTCAAGTAAAACTGCCGTTTCCCTTATTTTCTTTTTCAGTAACTCCATTCTGTATGCCTCCCGAAAGCAAATATATTTATATTTGATTATAGCAAAAAAATGTGTCTTTTACAAGAGAAAAATCATATTTTGTCAAAATTGTATAATTTAATTAAACGCTGCATATAATAATTAAGACCGAAAAAGGAGCCCGTCGGCCGCAAAATTTATAAAACGGGTGTCTTTAGCCTTTTATCAGGGCACGGTTACAAAGGGGCTTTTGCCCTTTTAAGAAAAAATTAAAAGAGAAAAATAAAAAAGAGGCATTTGCCTCTTTTTTATTTTTAAATATCAAGCTCTATTGGGGAGCCGTGCCCTCCGAAAAGAAGCCAGCGACCCGGAGAGAGCAGCTTTTTTATTTCCTTTCGCTCTTCTGCGGCAAGATGAGGGTCGGTATCCACCGAGGTCATTAAAAATGGGGCAAGGGAATTAAATTCCGCCTGAGGCGGTATAAAGCTTTTTATATTTAAAATTATGTCCCCTGTAAAAACAATTTTGTTTTTTCTGTCAATGTATACCGTTTCGCCGGGGACATGTCCGCCCATCCCTTCATAGCAGTCAAAATCAAGTCCGCCCAAAGAAAGGGTGCCTATCCTTTCCGTAAGATTAGAAAGCCCTTGACTGTTTCCGCCTATAACCTTAAGCTTTAAGGGGTTAATCGGCTCGTAACGCAAAAGAAGCTTGCTTATACGCATATAAGGGGCGTGATCCGGATTCTGCTCACGAAAATTAGGTCTGCCTTCCATATCGCACATAAAGTTGTCAAAGCACTTTTGGCTCAGATAGACCGAATCAAAATATTCGGAAAGTCCCACATGGTCAAGGTCCCCATGAGTTAAAATAAAGCTTTTTCTCCGGCTTTCAAAATCCGGATAATATTTTTTTATAATACCGAGAGTTTCTTTTGCGTAGCAGGCAAAGCCGCCGTCTACACATAAAAGATAATCTCCGTTTTGGATAATGCAGGTATTGCTTCCGCAGGGCGGCTCGATAAGCGTGATTTTAAGCGCGTTAACAAGGTAGCTTGTCACTCTCGCAGAAAAAGAGCCGTTTTGGTATTTTAAGAGTCCCTCGGCAAATTTTCCTATATACTCAAAGGTTTTATAGGGAGGAGCGTTTTTCTTTGAGAGTCTTTCCATTATAATATTTGAGTCAATCATAAGACTGCGCTTTTCGTCCTCCGTGAGAGGAATTATCTTGGAAATGCTGTTCGCAAAGGTTACATAAAAAACAGTATTGTCCAAAGATATGTCAGAAGGGTTGTAGCTTTTTATTTTTACGGGGCATATAAGGGAAAGCTGCTCCAAAAGCTCGGAAATATCGTCGCCTCCGGGTACAAAAAGACCGAGCTTAAGCTTATTTAAAAAGCCTTCTTTGCCCTCGGAGCTTAAGTAGGAAATATTTACTTTATGATTTTCTATAACCTTAAGTACATCGGTAAGAGCGTTGGGAGAGCCCTTTATGCTAAGCTCTGTGAGAATAACGCTTCCGATGTCTGAGATGTTTTTTAAATATCCCATTTCCTTAAGGCAGGAAGCCGCCTTTTTTATATTTTCAGGCTCGCCCTCCGTTTCGGCAAAAATCATGTGCGAGTCTAAGGCTTTGTTATAGCTGACCCTTGTTATGTTAAGTGAAAAGGATAAAAATACCCTGACGGCTGAGAGAAATTCACCCGACCGGTTGGGCATGGCCAATGCGAAAGTTTTTTTCATGTAAGCACCTCTTTAGATCCTTTTAAGTATAGCAAAAATCATGTAAAAGGTCAATAAAAAAGATGAGCGGAATTTTTCCGCTCATCTTTTTATTCATCGCCCTCTTCTGAAGGAGCGTCTTTTTTATCATCATCACAGGAGCAGGGTTTGTCGCATTTCCTCGGAGGGAAGAATTCGTCGATGGGGAAGGAAATGTCATCGAACATATCGCAGGGAGCGCCGGGATTTTCGCCTGTGCGGCATGTTCCGTCGGGAATACAGAAGCTTGCGGCCGGAACGTTTATCTGAACCTCACGCTCCAAGCGTATCATCATGAAAAGTCCCAGCGTTACATAAACCTGTCGTCCCTCGGGAGAGAGCATAACCTCTGAGTCAAATATCCTATGTACGCACTCGGGAACCGAAGTAACGTCTATGCTTGATGAGGGAATTGCGTCGCAAGAGGAGAGTACCAAGGTATCAAGCACTATCGGATCCACAACCTCAACGACGGCGTTGGGCATATTGGTCTTTTTCCAGGTTGCGATGTCGAAGCTGTCCTCCTTATACTTTGACTGGAAAATTTTTGCCTCGCCCTCCGAGCCGAAAAGCACTACCTTTTTCTCGTAAGCGGCAAGTCCGTCAACTCTTACGGGACGCCTTAAGCCTGTATAGGCGTTAAGCTCGACTCTGAAGAAAAATTTGAGATTGACCGTATAATAGCCCTTGTGGAAATTTAAGGGCTCAACATCTGAGTAAACCCATATTACTTCGGCTTTTTCCGCAGATACCTTTGACGCCGAATTGATTATCGACTGACATTCGGGAGTAAAGCAGAGATGAAGATTTTCAAGACATTCTTTTGCACGGCATGAATCATAAATCTGCGAAGCGTTTATGCATACGCTTTCGGTGCAGCTTCCGCAGTCCTTTGCGGATAAGATTTTATCGTCCATATATATCCTCCTTTAAATTCGTACGAACGATTCGTTCGTTTCAATATATTTTATGTTGAATATAAAAATATGTGAAAGAGATTGATAATAAAGATATTATTTTTGTACTAAGAAGAAAAAAACCTAAGTATATGTATAAGGGGTGATTTGTTTTTGAGTATATATTTAAAAAGAGCTGTTCTGATTTTGGCGGTTATGACCTTTTCGGTTACATATCTTACTCTGACCATATATAACAGAGATTTTAAAAGCGTATTTAGCTGTAAAAACGGAAAAACCGTCGTGATTGACCCGGGGCACGGAGATCCCGACGGAGGGGCTGTTGCGGCGGACGGAACATGCGAGGAAGAAATAAATTTGGAAATTTCAAAAAAACTTCGTGCATTATTGGAAGAAAAATGTTATAATGTAATTATGACCCGGGAAGGTCATGAGGGTATATTCAGCGAGGGCAGCTCGATAAAGGAGAAAAAGACCTCGGATATGCATAACCGTGAAAAAATAATGAACGAGAGCGGAGCCGATATTTTCTTAAGCGTGCACTTAAATAAATTCACGGATCCGAAAATTTTCGGCGCTCAGGTTTTTTACAGCGTGAATGATCCGGACTCTGCCCGTCTGGCAAACCTTATTCAAGGAGAGCTTTTAAAGCTTGACGAAAAAAATAAACGTGTCGCTAAGGAAGCGGAAAGCTCCATATACCTTATGAAAAAAGCGGCTCTTCCGGCCTTAATAGTGGAGTGCGGCTTTTTATCCAATCCGGAGGAGGCAAATAAGCTTAATGACAGCCAATATCATGACAAAATTGCCGCGGCAATTGCACGGGGGATTGAAGAATATTTTAATCAGGATAACGAATTAAAGATAGAAGAAACTAATGATAAAAGCGAGGAAAGGGTATGAAATCTAAAACTGCGTTCTGCTGTACGGAGTGCGGATATGAAACGGCCAAGTGGCTTGGAAAATGTCCGTCCTGCGGAGAGTGGAACACAATTAAAGAGATACGCATATCGTCAAGGGAAGAGAAAAGCTCCGGCAGTAGGATTTTGAAGGATGTTTCGCCGATGCGCCTTTCCGAGATAGGATGCGACAAAAGAGAGAGGATGTCCACGGGCATTTCAGAGCTTGACAGCGTATTGGGAGGCGGACTTGTAACGGGCTCTTTAGTGCTTGTGGGAGGCGAGCCGGGAATCGGAAAATCCACGCTTTTAATGGAGGTTTGCCGCATTGCCAAAAAAGATTCGCCGGTGCTCTACGTTTCGGGAGAGGAGTCTGAAATTCAGCTTAAAATGCGTGCGGACCGCCTGGGAGTAGATAAGGACAGTATCTTTATTTTTCCGCAGACGGATATTGACGAGGTTTTTTTGGCAATTGACGAAACCGAGCCTAAGGTATGCATTATAGATTCGGTGCAAACCATGTTTTCCGAAACGGTGGAATCGACAGGAGGAAGCGTAAGTCAGATAAGGGAGGTTACGCTTCGCATAATGAGAAAGGCAAAGGAAACGGGCGTTGCATTTTTCATTGTCGGACATGTTACCAAGGACGGAAATATTGCCGGACCGAGAATACTTGAGCATATGGTGGACTCGGTGCTTTATTTTGAGGGGGACAGAAACCAAAGCTACAGAATATTAAGGGCGGTTAAAAACCGTTTCGGCTCCACGAACGAGGTTTCGGTTTTCGAAATGACGGAAAAAGGACTTTTAGGCGTTGAAAACCCCTCAGCGGCGCTTTTATCGGGACGGCCTTTAGAGGCGTCGGGCTCCTCTGTGACCTGCCTTATGGAGGGAACACGTCCGATACTTGCGGAAATTCAGGCTTTGACCTCGCCTACCGGATTCGGTATGCCGAGGCGTGCGGCAGAAGGCATGGATTACAACCGCATGGTGCTTTTGATTGCCATAATCGAAAAAAAGCTGGGCATTACCATGCAGAATCAGGACGCCTATATAAACGTGGTGGGCGGACTTAAGATAGACGAAACAGGCGCAGATCTTGCGGTTATTTGTTCTTTGGTATCAAGCCTTAAGAATAAATGCCTATCTCCCGATACGGTATTTTTGGGAGAAGCCGGACTTTCCGGAGAAATACGGGCGGTTTCCAATCCTAAAATACGAGCGGCGGAGGCGGCAAGGCTGGGATTTAAAAGATGTGTGCTCCCCGAAGCAAACCTTAAAGCGGCGAGGGAATGTGCCAACATCGAGCTTATTCCGGTAAGAACTATCATGGATGTGCTTAAGGAGGATATTTACCGATGAAAACGAGGAAGCTTATAAAAAGGTTTTATCCCTATTTTAAGAAATATAAAAAGATACTGGCGGCTGACCTTTTATGCGCCTCCCTTACAACCGTGTGCGAAATTGTGCTTCCGCTTATTGTAAGAAAAATAACCAATACTGCGATAGAAAATTTTGCTTTGCTTACGGCATCTTTGGTATTAAAGTGCGGAGCGCTTTACGTGCTTTTAAGGATTATCGACGCACTTGCCAACTACTACATGGCGCATACGGGACACATCATGGGCGCTATGATTGAAACGGATATGAGAAGGGATCTTTTTTCCCATCTACAGGAGCTGTCGTTTTCCTATTACAGCAATACCAAGGTAGGGCAGATTATGGCGAGAATCACCTCTGACCTTTTTGATGTAACCGAGTTTGCCCATCACTGCCCGGAGGAATTTTTCAACGCCGGAATAATAATTACCGCATCGTTTATTATTCTCTCGGGAATGAATATATATCTTACCCTTATAATTTTTGCCGTTGTACCGTTTATGGCGGCGGTATCCGTATATTATAACAAAAGAATGAAACGGGCGTTTAAAAAGTCCAGGGAACAGATAGGTGAAATAAATTCGCAGGTTGAAGACAGCATTTTGGGAATAAGAGTCGTAAAATCCTTTGCCAATGAGGAGATAGAAAGGAAAAAGTTTGAAGAGGGAAATTCAAAGTTTTTGGACATTAAAAGACTTACGTATAAATATATGGCGGGCTTTCAAACCTCGGTAAGGGTGTTTGACGGTCTTATGTATATAATCGTTGTGGTCGCCGGGGCGCTTTTTATGATACGGGGCTCTATAACCGCCGGAGATTATACGGCTTATCTTCTTTATGTTTCGACTTTAATTGCGGCAATACGCAGAATAGTGGAATTTACCGAGCAGTTCCAGAGGGGAATGACGGGAATCGAACGCTTTGCTGAGATAATGGACGCCCCCGTTGATATAAAGGATTTGCCCGGCGCAAGGGAGCTTAAAAGTGTTTCCGGTAATGTTGAATTTAAAAACGTAACCTTTGGGTACGGCGACGGAGAAGGAGAGGTGCTTTCAGGAATTAACCTTAAGGTAAATGCCGGAGAAAATGTGGCACTTGTAGGTCCCTCCGGCGGAGGAAAGACAACGCTTGTAAGCCTGATCCCGAGATTCTATGACGTGACCGAGGGCGAGGTATTAATCGACGGAGTAAACGTAAAGGAATATACCAAGCATTCTTTAAGAGAAAATATCGGCGTAGTTCAGCAGGACGTGTATCTTTTTTCAGGCACGGTATACGAAAATATTTCCTACGCACTTCCGGGAGCAAGCATGGAAAAGGTTAAGGAGGCGGCAAGGGAGGCAGGCTGCGACGAATTTATAGAAAATCTTCCCCAAGGGTATAATACCTATGTGGGAGAACGGGGAGTGAAGCTTTCCGGGGGACAAAAGCAGCGTATATCCATAGCAAGGGTTTTTTTGAAAAATCCGCCCATACTTATATTGGACGAGGCGACCAGCGCTCTTGACAACGAAAGCGAGCTTATAGTAAAAGAATCTCTTTCCCGTCTTGCCAAAGGCAGGACGACCTTTACAATAGCGCACAGACTTACGACAATAAAGGGAGCAGACATGATACTGGTACTTACCGATAAGGGGATAGAGGAGTCGGGCAGCCATGAAGAACTTATGAAAAAGGATGGCATCTACAGAAAACTTTACAGACTGTACGAAATCTAAAAAGGAGTGAAAGAATTTTGAAAAGATACTTAAACGTAACCCCCGAAATTACCAAGCTTACCGAAAAGTGCGTCGATAATTCAAACATTGACCCGGAGCTTTATAAGCGTTATGAGGTTAAAAAGGGCTTAAGAGATTTGGACGGCAAGGGAGTAGTCACAGGACTTACGGAGATTTCCACCATCGTGGCGTCGGAGGAAAAAAATGGAGTATCCGAGCCTTGCGAAGGCAGACTTTATTACAGGGGAATAAATGTAGAGGATATTGTAAGGGGATTTACCGGGGAGAACAGATTCGGTTTTGAGGAAACTGTGTATCTTCTTCTTTTCGGAGAGCTTCCGGATAAAGAGGAGCTATCGGATTTTTACTCTCTTTTGGCGTCGAGAAGGACTCTTCCGACCAATTTCACAAGAGATGTAATTATGAAGGCGCCGAATTCGGATATTATGAATTCGCTGGCACGAAGCGTGCTTACCCTTTATTCCTATGATAAAACGGCAAATGATTTAAGCATAGAAAATGTTATGGGACAGTGCATAAATTTAATTTCGGTGTTTCCCATGCTTTCGGTTTATGCATATCAGGCATACAGACATTACGGGCTCGGAAAGGGACTTTACATCCACAGACCGAGCAGTAAGCTGTCTACGGCGGAGAACTTTTTAAGGATGCTCCGCCCGGATAAGGAGTTTACCGACCTTGAGGCAAAAATCCTTGATATGGCGCTTGTGCTTCACGCCGAGCACGGGGGAGGGAATAACTCTACTTTTACAACTCATGTTGTCACCTCCTCGGGAACGGATACTTATTCGTCCACGGCGGCGTCCCTTTGCTCTCTTAAAGGACCTAAGCACGGGGGAGCAAACATAAAGGTAAAGAAAATGTTTGCGGACATAAAGAAAAATGTAAGGCATTGGAACGACGAAGGGGAAATTAAAGACTATTTGGCAAAGATATTGGATAAACAGGCCTTTGATAAGTCCGGTCTTATATACGGTATGGGACACGCAGTATATTCGCTGTCAGACCCGAGAGCGGAAATATTTAAAAGCTTTGTCGGCAGGCTGTCGGAAGAAAAAGGCAAGGAAAAGGAATTCAAGCTTTATGAAAATGTTGCAAGACTTGCAAAAGAGGTCATTGCTGACAAGCGAAAGATTTATAAGGGCGTAAGCCCCAATGTGGATTTTTATTCAGGCTTCGTTTATTCGCTTTTGGGAATTCCGGACGAGCTTTATACACCTCTTTTTGCGGTGTCGAGAATTGCCGGATGGAGCGCTCACAGACTTGAGGAGCTTATTAACGCAGGAAAGATAATCCGTCCGAGCTATAGGTCGGTTGCGGACAAAAGGGAATATGTAAGGCTTGAGGACAGATAAAGCTTTTCAGTGGGGGAATTTTCCCCCACTGAAAATTTAATTTTCAAAAATTTTAAAAAAGGTCTTTACAAATAGAAAAATATGTGATATAATAAATAAGTCCTAAGGAAAAAGACAAAAAATGAATATCGCGGGGTAGAGCAGTCCGGTAGCTCGTCGGGCTCATAACCCGGAGGTCGTGTGGTTCAAATCCCACCCCCGCAACCAAATTATTCCCAGCAAACAAGCCGTTTGCTGGGTTTTTTCTATTTTAATAAAAATTAAAATCTTGGTGTGTACCGCAATCAGTACCGCAACCAAGATTTTATACCGCATCAAACCACATAGGGGTATATAAATCTCTGCGAGAAAACTCTCACAGACCGCTTGCCCCCTTTCGTGTGAAATTTCGCAAAATCAAACAGGGGGATAGAAAAAATATATTACAAATCATACTGCAAAGGCAGCTCTTATTCAGGGCTGCCTTGTTTCTTTTTTTCTCTCCTATTTTTTATAAATCTTTTTTGTTTTGCTATCTCTTTACATGACTTACCACCATAATTTCCAAGCTGACAATACACATTATCTTCTCTTGTCGGTATAAAGGTTCGTCCACATTCAAGACATATTCGAGGCATTAAATGCCCCGAAAACTTTTCAACAAGTTCAATATACATAGACTGCAACAATGTTTCGGTATTCCATCTGGTGTCGAGCCTGCCATCACCAATCCACGAAACATCAAGTGTAATGTTTTGCATTGCGGCATTTATATTTTTTACCGCAACATCACATTCATCTTCTATACTACATATTTCCTCAAGTTCGATTGAAACATTTTCATCTTTTTCCAATCGAACGCACATATCCCTGTACTTTTGAAATACAACAACGATGTTTTTTATTTTATCAATTTCCCTTTCTATATCTTCAATTGACTCCTTATAATCAGTTAAAGCAAACTCTTCTATCGGATTTAAAAGACCTTCAACCGCCAGAGTCCGGGAAATGATATTGTGCATACTGGGGAAATTAAGACCTAAAAAGCCATATTTTGCTATAAAATTTATAATCTCATCGACACTTTTTATATTTGAAAAAATTAAAAAAAGTTCTCCCGGCTTTTCTTTGTAATTACTTTTTGAAAAATTTATACCACCAAGCGTTTTATAAAAGTCTTTTCGAGAAGAACAGGCAGTCCATTTTTGCTTTAGGTTTTTAACTGTGATGCCATCTTTTACCTCGTAATTATCAGATAGTGTTATAAATCCGTTCTTCACAACGACATTTATATCGGGTGTGTAATATTTTATATTACTTCTCACTATATGTCCCTCCTTTAAAAATGTTACCCGATTATAGACCTTTTATGTAACATTATAACATGATATACTTAATTTGTAAAGATTAAATTCAATTATATTTAATTTATTACAATTAAGTTTTGAAAGGAGAAAAAAACAATGGAAGCTACATTGAAAGAAAAAATACTGCTAACAAGAAAAGAATTTGTATCACTTATGCGCATCAGCGAACCAAAGGCACAGGAACTACTAAATTCTAAAGATTTTTATCCTGTTATACGTATTGGAAGGCGCGTACTTGTTAACGCACAGCTTCTCCAAAAATGGCTGAACGAACAGTGCGGACAAACATCTGAATAAAATTAAAATCACACAGACAACGGAGGTCTTGCTATGAGCAAGAAATACAGTCGGTATGAAAGCACCACCTTCAGCCGAAACAAAACAAAGAAAAACGACAAGCATCCTTATAATCCGAACCGGAGAAAAGGAAAGTTTGCACATTTTGCAAAAGAGCAGCCACCACGCAAAGCATCACTTAAACACAAAAAGGTTGCAGATGACGAGCAGGTGCAGGAAGTTCCAAAGGAAATGTGGTGAGAACAAATGAAAAAAAATGATATTGACAGCCGAATAAACTGGGTCGACTTTTACACCCCGTACCTTAAAAATCCGAAGCCATGCGGAAAAGACAAAATGCACGCTTGCTGCCCTTTTCATCAGGAACGACATCCCAGTTTTTGGTTTAACACAAAGAACGGATGCTTCAAGTGCGAAGGATGTGGAGAGAGCGGAAATGCCACGGTCTGTGCCCTCCCAGCAAAAATGGACACAAAAAAGCTTCAAAAAACGGAATGAATCGTAATAATTCTT
>CAYXRC010000011.1:0-61894 GCA_964466295.1 uncultured Ruminococcus sp. | reverse complement strand
AATTCGTGCTAAATTCGTGCCGATAAATCAAAAAGCGCCTAAAATAGGCGCTTTTTGGTCATATGGTGGAGGCGACGAGAGTCGAACTCGTGTCCGAAAACTCATCCGCACGGACGTCTCCGGGTGCAGCCTGTGGTCAGATTCCCAAGCAAAAAAGCCCACAAGGCAAGCTTTTATACTCGGTAGCTTCATTTATTCATGGACGCACTCAAAGCTTTGCGCATCTCACGTTCACCGCTGTTCGACGCCCTTTTAAAAGCCGCGGTACTCTTTTAAAGGACGGCTGCACTTAGGCAGCGTATGCTAAATTATTGTTAGCGTTTAATTTTAAATTGAGCTTTTAAAGCGGCGCTCACCGCTACCCGCTTCCCATGTTTCAGCGTCCCCGTCGAAACCGGTACGCCCCCATGTTGCTTTTTTATTATAGCACAGATTTGTTACAGTGCCGTTTCAGACTGATTAAAAATCAATAATCTTTTCCCCTGATTGCACGCTCCATATCCCTGTTTGCCTGCTTTTTCGCCATATCCTGCCTTTTATCGTAAAGCTTTTTACCCTTGCAGAGAGCAACCTCGACCTTAACCCTGCCCCGGCTTAAATACATTGAAAGGGGAATGATTGCACAGCCGTCCTTTTGCACGCTTCCGAAAAGCTTCATTATTTCGCTTTTATGAAGCAGAAGCTTTTTCGGTCTTAAGGGGTCTTTATTAAAAATATTCCCCTTTTCGTAGGGACTTATATGCATACCGTAAACATAAAGCTCGCCCTTGTCCACCGAGGCGTAGCAGTCCTTAAGGTTGACCTTTCCCTGCCTTACCGATTTAACTTCGGTTCCGAAAAGCTCAATCCCGGCTTCGTATTTTTCAAGTATGAAATAATTTCTCGCGGCAGTTTTGTTGGATGCAAGCGTTTTTTTGTTTTCCGGCACAAAAGTTCCCTCCCCGTTTTTAAGGCAAATGCTTTATTCTCCATTCGGCTTAAAAAGCGGAGCGCTTAGCTCCGCTTTTTAACGTCTTACTCGTTAACCTCATCAGCCTCATCATTATTGTCAGCAGTGTCCTCGGTGTCTTCTGAAGCCTGTTCTTCATCTACAGCTTCAACCGTCTGACTCTGGTTTGCTTCGGCGTCGTCATTTACCGCTCTCTTACTCAAAACAGAAAGAGAAACAGATGTTACGACAAACAATATCGCCAAAACAACAGTACACTTTGCAAGCACTCCGTCCATTGTTTTGCCCTTGTTTTTTCCGAAAAATGTTTCCGCACCGCCCGCAATACTGCCGGACAAGCCCTCAGACTTGCTTGACTGAAAAAGTACAACAGCTATAAGTCCGAACGCTATGATAAGATGCAGTACGGTAAGCACTACTTTAAGCGCCGTCATAATTTAGACCATTCCTTTCTTAAGCGGAGGTACATTAGCCTCCTATTTTAATTCTAAGGAATAGTTTACCACACATTTTCAAAAAAAACAATACTTTTTTAAATTTTTATCTTATAAAATGAAGAATTTCCCGAAAGCTCCTCTTCTATTCTCAAAAGTCTGTTGTATTTTGCCGTTCTGTCGCACCTTGAGGGCGCTCCTGTTTTAATAAGTCCGGAGCCTGTTGCAACGGCAATATCGGCTATTTTCGTATCCTCGGTTTCGCCGCTTCTATGGGATATTATGGTTTTATATCCTGCCTCCGATGCGGTTTTTACAGCGTCAAGGGTTTCCGTAAGCGTACCTATCTGATTGACCTTTATAAGCACCGTGTCCGCCGCAGAAAGCTTTATTCCTTTTTTGATGCGCTTGGAGTTTGTCACAAAAAGATCGTCGCCTACCAGCCGGCACTTTCCCGAAAAACGCTTCGTCATATTCTGCCAGCCCTGCCAGTCCTCTTCACCTAAGGGATCCTCCAAAGAGTATATGGGATAGCGCTCCGCCAGGATTTCAAAATAGCCTATAAGCTCGTCCGAGCTGTATACGGCTCCGGATTTCGGAAGCGTATATTTTTCACCGTCGAACCACTCGCTTGCAGCGGCGTCGATTGCAATCGCCGCGTCAATGCCCGGCTCATAGCCTGCCTTTTCGATTGCCTCACACAAAAGCTCCAGCGCCTCGGAGTCCTTTTCAAGCATCGGAGCGAAGCCGCCCTCATCTCCCACGCTCGTTATGCCGCCGTTTCTCTTTATTATTTTCTTTAATGACCAGAAAATCTCAGCGCCCATTTTAACCGCATAAGCCTCTGTCGAGGCGCCGATAGGCATTACCATAAATTCCTGAATATCCACGTTATTGTCCGCATGGGCTCCGCCGTTTAATACGTTCATCATGGGAACGGGCATTATATGTGCGTTTGCCCCGCCCAAATATCTGTAAAGGGGCGTGTGCTCCGCCTGTGCCGCCGCAGAGGCCGCCGCCATGGATACGGAAAGTATAGCGTTTGCGCCCAGCTTTTTCTTTTCCTCCGTGCCGTCAAGCTCTATCATTATGCGGTCGATTTCCCTTTGATTGCAAGCCTCTTGTCCCAAAAGAGCCGGAGCAATGGTCTTTTTTACGTTTGCCACGGCTTTTTTTACTCCCTTTCCGCCGTAGCGCTCATCGTCCTGATCCCTTAGCTCCACCGCCTCCGCTCCGCCGGTTGAGGCTCCGGAGGGCACCGCCGCCCGTCCCATTATGCCGTTTTCTAAAAATACCTCCGCCTCTACCGTGGGATTTCCTCTTGAATCTAAAATCTCTCTTGCCGTGATTTTGCTGATTTTCACCTTAATCACTCCTTTTATATGAAATTATCCTCAAAAACGGTAAATTTTATACCTAAAAGGTTTGACTTAATACCTTTTATGCTGTATAATAACTATGTTATTCTAAAAAAAGGGTAGGTAATGATTATGTTAACATCTATTGTGGGTATTAACTGGGGCGACGAGGGCAAGGGTCGTATGGTTGACCTTCTTTCCGAGGATCAGGATATTGTTGCCCGTTATCAGGGCGGAAATAATGCCGGACACACCGTTGTAAACGAGAGAGGCAAATTCATATTAAACCTTCTTCCGTCGGGAATTTTGCGTCCCGAGGTTGTAAATGTTATGGGCAACGGCATGGTTATCGACTTACAGCATCTTTGCGGCGAAATGGACAGGCTTATAAACGCCGGTGTTTCCATTACTCCCGATCATCTTAAGATAAGCGACCGCGCCATTATCTGTATGCCTTATCATGTTATGCAGGACTGCCTTGAGGAGGACAGATTAAAGGACGCCAAATTCGGCTCTACCAGAAGGGGCATTTCTCCCGTATACAGCGATAAATACTTGAAAAAAGGTCTGCGCATGGGCGACCTTTTACATCCCGAATATCTTAAGGAAAGATTAAAAGGCATAATCGAGTGGAAAAACCTCACCATAGAAAAGGTATATGAAGCCGAGGGCGTTACCTTAGAGGGCATGCTTAATTGGCTTACCGAATTCGGCGACAGATTAAAGCCCTTTATCTGCGATACAGGGGTATATCTTACTCAGGCTGTTAAAGAGGGTAAAAGGATAATGTTCGAGGCTCAGCTTGGAGCTCTTCGTGACATAGATTTCGGAATTTATCCCTTTACTTCATCTTCCTCAACCATCGCTTCCTACGCTCCTATCGGAGCCGGAATCCCCGGAGTGAAGCTTGACAGGACTATCGGCGTTATGAAGGCATATTCCACCTGCGTCGGCGAGGGTCCCTTTACCGCCGAAATGTTCGGCGATGAGGCGGAGAGGCTAAGACAGGCGGGCGGAGAATACGGAGCCGCCACAGGCAGACCCAGAAGAGTAGGCCCCTTTGACGTTCCGGCATCTAAATACGGCGTTACCGTTCAGGGCGCTGACGAAATCGCTCTTACCAAGATGGACGTGCTTTCTTATCTCGACCGCATACCCGTATGCACATCTTACGAAATTGACGGAGTAAAGACAGAGAACTTCCCCGTTGGAGAGGCTCTTAATAAGGCAAAGCCGATTATCGAATATGTTGACGGCTGGAACTGCGACATTTCCGGTTGCCGCACTAAGGAAGAGCTTCCCAAGGCGGCGCTTGACTACGTTAAATATATTGAAAAGGCCACCGGAAGCAAGGTAACCTATGTTTCCGTAGGTCCCGACAGAGAGGCTTATGTAAAGCTTGACTGATAAAAGGATATTTAAAAGCAAAAACAGTGTGACACCAAAAAGTGTCACACTGTTTTTATTTTTGCATCTGTTTTTAAAGCCTCTTATACGCTGGCGCTCCATTTACCGCATTTATCGCCCCACATGGCAACGGTTTTTCCGTCCACAATTACCTTTATTACCTCGCAGGCGTTACTGCAGCCGGTGCACTCAAAGCTTTTGGGAGTAAATTCAAGGTCGATAAAGTCAAAGCCCTTAAATAAAGTTCCCTCTTCCTTTTCGTCAGTGCTCTTCTTTGCCATAATCGCCATTCCGATAGCGCCCATAACCGAGAAATACTTGGGAATTATAACCTCGTGTCCGGTCTGCTCCTCAAAGGCCTTTATGATACCTTTATTCGCCGCAACACCGCCCTGGAATACAAAGGGAGGCTCGAGCACCTTGCCTCGTCCTAAGTTGTTAAGATAGTTTCTTACCAGAGCGTCGCAAAGACCCTTTATAATTTCAGCCTTTGAATAGCCGTACTGCTGCTTCGCAATCATATCCGACTCGGCAAAAACCGTACATCTTCCGGCAATTCTGACCTCGTTTTGAGCGGTAAGCGCCAAATCTCCGAATTCCTGAATCGGAACGCCGAGTCTTTCCGCCTGATGGTCCAAAAACGAGCCCGTACCTGCCGCACAAACGGTATTCATTGAAAAGTCGGTAACTATTTTGTCCTTTAATATTATAATCTTTGAGTCCTGTCCGCCGATTTCAAATATGGTATGTACCTCCGGATGATAGTGTACTGTCGCCGTGGCGTGAGCCGTTATCTCGTTTTTTACCACGTCCGCACCGACCATAAGACCGATCATCTGGCGTCCGCTTCCGGTAACGCCCACTCCGGCAACCTCATAGCCCTTGCCTTCAATATCCTCCTTAAGCTCCTCCATTCCCTTTTTAACGGAATTTATGGGCTGACCCTTCGTTCTTATATAACGGGCAAAGAGCACCTCTGCGTTTTCGTCGATGGCGACAACATTGGTGCTGACCGAGCCCGTATCTATACCTATGTATATTTTTTTCATAGTAACACTCCTTAACAAGCTACCGTTTCTCTTTCGGGGGCTTTGGTTTTATTATCCTCGCTGTGTTCTTTCTCTTCCTTGAGCTTCTTTCTGTTTCTGCAAAGGTCCACAAAGGCTTCAAGTCTTGTCTGAGTATTCGCCTCGCCGTTCTGCTCGTCTATGGACATGGTAAGTATCGGAATATCCAAGTCGTCGGAAAGCTTGGGAATAAGGCTTCTTGTAACAAGCTCAGGCAGACAGCCGAAGGGCATAAGATGAATTACTCCGTCAAAGTTATTGGCGGCATAGTCCATAATACGACCGGTATTTTCCATATCGTGACCGCCGCAGTTGCAGGTCTTGTACTCCTCGGCAAGATCCCACATTCTCCAGCCCTCGCTTTTATTTATACTTCTGGGCTTTGTGTTATGCTCCATCCATTCTGAGATTGTCTGATGATTTGCCACCTCACAGCCTAAAGCGTTAAGCCGCTTCTCTATCTGATTGTTGGTTGACCTCTCCATAACTACGTATATTTCGCCCACAAGACCTATTTTCAGTTTGTCCTTTTCCGCTACCGCTACTTTTTCTATGGCGTTTAGCTTTTCAAGCGATTCGGAATATACCTTTTTAAGCTCTTTTTTGCTGTTTGTCTTATAAAACGCCTGCTGAATCTCGTCCCGAGCCTTATCGAAGGAGCCGGAAACCTTTTCATACGCCCTGTCCACGTTTATTTTTCTGTCTATCTCGTCAAGATATTTTATCATTTCGAGAATGAAAAAGGCATACCTTGCCACCTTATAAAGGGGAGTTTTGTTCTTTATTCTTTTTATCTGATTTATGAAGTACCCGGTGTGCTTAAACACGGAATCGAAAATAACGACATCCACGTTATAGCCGGCTTTTCTTAATATTTCCTCGTGAACCTTGCCGTAAAGACCGGCTCTGCAGGGACCGCTTCCGCCGGAGGAGATTATCATTTCGGCGCCCTTTTCGCACACCTCAAAATAGGAGCCCATCATTACCTTGAAGGGATAGCACACAAATTCCGGGCTGTGAAGAACGCCCAAATCAAAGGTATGCTGAGTCGGAAGCTCAGGCTCTATTACCTCGTGCCCCAAAAGCTCAAGTAATTTTTTATACGCAATGGTCTGTCCCATATAAGGGAAGGAAACCTTCATATTATTGCCTCCTTCTTTTTCATTTTTATCATATCGGTGAAGGCCTCAAGCCTTGTCTGAACATGATTGTCGCCCGTATGCTCGTCAACTCTCATGGTCATAAAGGGCACGCCGACCTCCTCGCTTTTTATCTCCATAAGCTTGCCTATAATGGAGTCAGGTCCGCAGCAAAAGGCGGTAAGATGAATAATTCCGTCAATTTCGCCTTTTCCCAAAAGATAAAGGGCGCTGTTATATACCTTTCTTGCGAATACCCAATAGGGCTCCTTCATCGCCTTTTTGTCCGGGTCGTTAAGCTTTTCCGGGAGCATATCGAAGGTAATTACCCCCACTCCCATTTCGTTAAGCTTTTTTATGGTGTTCATGCTGACAAAATTGTCGTATACGTTATAGACATAGCCCATAAGAGCAATATTTATCTTATATTTTTTTATTTCGGGTCTGCCCTTTCCCTCCATGATGTCCATGGCCTGATCTATGCTGTAGCCCTCTTTGGAAAGGGCTCTGAACTTTTCCTGGGCGGTCTTAGCCTTTTTAACTGCTCTTTTTATATCGCTCTTAGTAACCTTCAATTTTTCGCACATGGAAAGATAGGGCTTATATTCCGATTCCACAGACCTTTTATTATCAAAAAATACCTTTAAGATTTTATCCTCGTATTCAGGTATGGAATATTTCACAATGTCGGAAAGTCCCAAAAATTTCGGGCAGTACCATTCGTTATCAAGCTTGTAAAACACCGGTATAAAAATAAGGTCGACCTTTTTCTGGGCAAGATTTAAAACATGCCCGTTAAATATCTTTATGGGCACGCAGAATTCGGACACCGTTATTTTCGATCCCTCGGATATGATTTTTCCGTTAGTTTCATCAGAAACAACTACCTCGCACCCAAGCTCTTCAAACATTGTCTTCCAGTAAGGATAATAGTAATAATAAAGCAGTGCTCTCGGTATTCCTATTTTCATTGCTTAAAAATTCCTTTCGTAATTTGTCTATTTTTTCACATTATGTTTATATTACCACGTTTTTTTGGTAATTTCAATGTTACATTTTAACAAAAATATCGGTCATAAGAGCGTATTTTATATCCCATGATTTTATTTTCGGATGTTTCACGACACGGAATGTCAAATATGTTGATTTCGAAAAAAAGGCGGCTTTTAAAGCTTTTTAAAATATTTTTTCGTTTCAGCCGCTATAACTCCCGACAAAAGCAAAACCGCCGTAAGGTTAGGGATTGCCATAAGCCCGTTTAAGGTGTCGGAAATATCCCACATAAGCGTGCCGGAGCCTGTCGCTCCGACTATGCAGAAAAGTATGAACAACACCTTATATATGTAAAGGGCGGTCTTATTTCCTTTTGTGATATACCCGAAGCAGACCTGCCCGTAACAGCACCACCCCAAAATAGATGACAGCGCAAAAAATACAACGCTTATCCTTATGGCAGTGCCGCCCCATGACCCGGGAAGCACCATGTCAAACGCCTCGGCGGCCGCCGCTCCGCTTGACACAAAGGAGGAAAGCCCTCCCTTTGTCTCGGTTATTCCCGATAAAAGTATTGAGAAAGCGGTAAAGGTACAAATCAGAATAGTATCTGTAAATACCTCAAATATTCCCCACATTGCCTGCCGAGCCGGCTCCTTTTCCGAGGAGGAGGCATGAGCCATGGGTGAAGATCCGAGTCCGGCCTCGTTGGAAAATACGCCCTTTGCAAAGCCTTGCCTTATAGCATTTGCCATAGCGTAGCCTGCCGCTCCGCCGCCTATTGAACGAAAGGAGAACGCTCCCTTAAAAATTGATAAAAGAGCGAAAGGAAGCTCCCTTATTCTTAAAAGGATTACAAAAGTGCACGCAAGAATATAAAACACCGACATAAAAGGTACGATATAGCTTGTGACATGTCCTATTCTTTTAACGCCTCCGATAACAACCGAAGAAACAACTGCCGCAATGATAATTCCCGATGCTAAGGGGCTTAATCCGAAAAGTCCCGATAAAGCACCGGAGATTTCGCTTGACTGAGCGATATTTCCTATTCCGAAGCTTGCCAGTCCGCCAAAAAGGGCAAAAAGCAGGGCGAGAAATTTAAAGTGGTCGCCCAGCCCTTTTTCTATGTAATACATAGGACCGCCGAAGTATTTGCCCGACTTATCCTTCTCTCTGAATTTTACCGAAAGCAATATTTCGGCATACTTTGTGCACATTCCGAAAAACGCCGATACCCACATCCAGAAAACCGCGCCCGGGCCGCCGGCAAAAATTGCCGCCGTCACTCCGGCGATATTCCCCGTGCCTATACTGCCGGCAAGAGCGGTGGTCACCGCCTGAAAAGGAGATAGATTTTCACCCGTATCCTCTTTCTTTTTCTTAAAAAGAGAGCCTACGGTACTTTTCATTATAACCTTAAATTTTCTTATTTGGATAAAGCCGGTTTTTATGCTTAAGTATATTCCCGTCCAGGCTAAAAGCATAAGCATAAAAGGACCCCAGGCAAAAGAATTTACCGCACTGTTGACCCTTTCCGCAGCCGAAATAAAGTTTTCCATATGTCCGCTCCCTTTTGATAATATAATATAAATATATTATCAAAGGGTCTGACTTATACGTAAAGAACCGTAACTTGGTCTTTAAGCCGTTTTAGTTTAGCACAATGCATAAAAAAAGTCAACAAAACGACATATTAAGAAAATAAAAACAAAACCGGCGGGTTATCCCGCCGGTTTTGGTGCTTTTACCGATCTGTTATTTTACCGGGTGCTCCTCGCCCCTTGCTTCTCTGTCCTTGAAAAGCAAGGTTATGGACCATATTCCCGAAAGTCCGACCAGAGAATATATAATTCTGCTCATAAGCGCAGCCTGACCTCCGAAAAGAGCCGCTACGATGTCAAAACCGAAAAGTCCGATAGACCCCCAGTTTATCGCCCCGATAATAACAAGCACCAATGCTATCGTATCTGCCAACATCATACTTATCACTCCTTACAGAGCTAAGTATTAACGCCTATCCTTCATTTTATACATAAATTTTTCAAACCTTAAAAATTATTCTTGCCACATTAAAGTAAACCAAGAGTGAAACGCAGTCTACCACCGTCGTTATAAAGGGCGACGCCATAATCGCCGGGTCAAAGCCTATTTTTTTTGCGGCAATGGGCAAAAGACAGCCTATTGACTTTGCGACAATAACCGTTATCAAAAGCGCAATGCTTACCGTTACGGCAATGCTTACCGCAAAAGGCAATGCATATTCTCCGCCTGAAAAATAATATTTCACTATAAAAACTCTGAAAAAGTTAACCACAGCCAAAACCAGTCCGCAAAGGAGAGCAACTCTTACCTCCTTCCACCAGACCTTTAAAACCTCCGAGCCGTGTATATCGCCCAGCGCAAGGCTTCTTATAACAAGTATGGAAGCCTGAGAGCCACAGTTTCCTCCCGTATCCATGAGCATGGGAATAAAGGCTATAAGAAACGAAATACCGGAAAGCTTCGACTCAAACGAATCTATTATGCCGCCCGTAAACGTAGCGGAAAGCATCAAAAGCAAAAGCCACGGGATTCTGTTTAAAAACTGTCTTATGACGCCGGTTTTAATGTAAGAATCCTCCGAGGGGGTAACCGCCGCCATAATCTCAAAGTCCTCGGTCGCCTCGTCCTCTATTACCTCGACGGCGTCGTCAACGGTGATAATTCCCACCAGACGATTTTCTTTATCGACCACAGGCATTGCATAAAGACCGTATTTTGAGAACATGGAGGCTACCGTTTCCTTATCCTCCAAGGTGTTGGCGTATATTATTTTTTCATCCATTATGTCGCCCAATAAAACGTCGTCGCCTGCCATAATCATATCCTTAATGGTAAGCGTTCCCTCAAGTATTCTGTTTTTATCGGTAACGTAAAAGTTTGAGAAGTCCTCAATGTCGCCGCCTCGCCGCCTTATGCTGACAAGAGCCTCACGCACGGTCATTTCCTTTTTAAAGTCTAAAAATTCCGTGTTCATAAGGCTTCCGGCCGAATCCTCGGGATATTTTAAAAGCCTGTTAATCGCCTGTCTTGTTTTCGGGTCGGTGTGCTTTAATATTCTGTTTACGGCATTGGCAGGCATTTCCTCCAAAAGATCCACCGTATCGTCTACAAAAAGCTCGTCTATAATATTATGGAGCTCTCTATCCGTAATAATGGTTATTATGCTTTCCTGAAGCTCGTGCTCCATATAGGAAAAAACCTCCGCCGCCTGCTCTTTGGGTATCAGCCTGAAAATCATTACAGCGCTTTCCTCGTCCATTTTCTCCAAAAGCTCGGCGGTGTCCACCTCGTTAAGACCCGTAATTATTTTTTTGATTTCGGCAAATCTTCTTTCCGAGAGCAAATTTTTAAGCTCCTCGGAAAGGTCCTTTTCAACATCCTTTTCTTCCATAAAAAAACCGCCTTTCCCCATGTCGGAAAGACAGCAAAATAAACCCTAAGCTAAAAACTTAAAGCAATAATGCACGCATTCCGGCACAGATATTCATTTTTCCCCTACATAATCGACTGCCGTCCGCGTCCATTAAAACACCTCCGTTTAATTTTAACTTCTTAAATAGTATATCACTAAATTTTTTTGCCGTCAATATCTCCGATTCACATATTTTTATAGTATTTTGCACAAAATTAGTTCAGAATATGCGTGTTGCACTTGACTACGGCGGATTTTTAATATAAAATATAGTAGATAAATTATACTAAGGGAGTGCATTTTGTTTGTTCGCAGATACAGCGGAAATTTTAATAAAAGCCGGCAACGGGGGAAACGGTCTTGTTTCCTTCAGGCGTGAGATTTACGTTCCTGCCGGCGGTCCCGACGGGGGCGACGGGGGAAAGGGCGGCGACATTGTGTTCGCAGTTGACCCCGAGGTAAGCACCCTTGCGGATTTTAAATTTAAGAGAAAATATTTTGCCGAAAACGGCGGCGACGGAAAAGCAAAAAAATGCTCCGGCAAAAACGGAGCCGACCTTGTTATCGGCGTGCCGGAGGGGACGGTAATAAGAGATAAGGAGTCGGGCTTGGTTTTGGCGGACATGACCGGCGAAAACAAGCGCGCAGTTGTTGCCAAGGGCGGAAACGGAGGCTTTGGCAACACGCATTTTGCCACGCCTGTAAGGCAGGCTCCCCAGTTTGCAAAAAGCGGCATAAAGACCATGGAGCAGACCGTCACCTTAGAGCTTAAAATGATAGCCGACGTAGGACTTGTGGGCTTTCCCAACGTGGGCAAATCCACGATTTTGTCCCGTGTGACCGCCTCTAAGCCGAAAATAGCAAATTACCACTTTACCACTCTTTCGCCAAGCCTGGGCGTTGTTTTTATGGGCGAGGGACGAAGCTTTGTTATGGCGGATATTCCCGGAATTATCGAGGGCGCCTGGCAGGGGCAGGGCTTAGGTCACGACTTTCTGCGCCATATTGAGCGTACCAGACTTATCATTCACGTTATCGACGTTTCGGGAAGCGAGGGCAGAAGCCCCATAGACGACTTTAACGATATAAATAACGAGCTTAAGCTATACAGCGACCGTCTTGCCGAACTTCCTCAGGTCGTTGCCGCAAATAAATGCGATATTGTATACGACTCTGAACAGAAGGACGAATTTTTAAGCTATTTAAAAGAGCGGGGCGTTAAGTGCTTTGAAATTTCCGCAGCTACCGGGCAGGGGCTTACCCCTCTTATGCAGTACGTAGAAGCTAAGGTTAAGGATTTGCCGCCCGTTCCCGTTTTTGAATCCGAGCTTACCTACGGTGATTACGAGCTTTCCGACGAATTTGAAATCACCCGTGAGGGCGACTCTTTATACATTGTGTCCGGTCCCTTTGCCCAGAGGCTTGTTGGCTCGGTAAACTTTGAAAACGACGAGTCGGCGGCATATTTCCAGCGCACATTAAGGCGCCGCGGCATTATCGACGCACTTTGCGAAGCCGGCTGCCGTGAGGGCGATACCGTAAGAATCGAAGATATAGAATTTACTTACATGGATTAGGAGAATATTATGATTACAAGCAAAGAACGTGCTTTATTAAGAGCCGAGGCGAACTCCCTTTCGGCGAATTATCAGATAGGAAAGGGCGGAATAACCGACGCCGTATGCTCTCAGCTTTCCGAGGCCTTAGAGGCAAACGAGCTTATAAAGGTGAAAATCCTTGAATCGGCGGACCTCCCTACAAAGTCATGTGCGGTAACCGCCGCGGCCGCAACCTCCTCAAATATTGTCCAGTGCATCGGGCGTGTGTTTGTGCTCTACAAGCCTGCCCGGGACAGGGATAAGAGAAAATACTTAAAATAATGAAAACGGGACTTTTCGGAGGGTCCTTTGACCCGATACATTTAGGGCATATAGAAGCGGCACGGGCGGCGATGGCTGCGGCCGGTCTTGACAGAGTTATCTTTCTTCCAAGCGGAAGGAGTCCTCATAAGGATTTATGCGCATCGCCTCTTGACAGATTCAACATGACCAAAGAGGCGGTCAGGGACATTCCCGGCTTTACTGTTTCCGATTTTGAAGCGAAAAAGGAAACAAAATGCTACAGCGTCGAAACCGTTGAAGAATTTAAAAAGCTATACCCTTATGACGAGCTTTACTTTATCATAGGCGACGACGAGTACGCCTCCTTTGACAAATGGTACAAGGCGGACGAGCTTATTAAAATGTGCCGCTTTTTGGTAATCACCCGTCACGGAGAGGATATACGCCCTCCTTTTATCGGCGCTAGTATGCCTAAAATCCCCATATCCTCAAGTATGATCAGAGAGGTCTTAAAAAACGGCGGCGACATTACTCCGTATGTGAATAAAAGCACCGCACGTTATATAACAGAGCATAAACTTTACAGATAAATAAAGATAGGACTGGTTTTAATTATGAGCTTTGAAGAAATTGCCGACCGTTTGAGAAATTCCCTTACGGAGGAGCGTTTTGCCCATACCATGGGCGTTGCGGACACTGCCGAAAGCCTGGCTCTGCGCTACGGCTGCGACGTTAATAAGGCACGTCTTGCCGCACTTTGCCATGACTGCGCCAAAAACATCGACCATCAGGAGATGAAAAAGCTTTGCAGAAAATATGCTATAAGGCTTGACAGCGTTTCCAAGCACGAGCCTAAGCTTTTGCACGCATATGTGGGCGCATATCTTTCCAAGGACGTTTTCAAAATTGATGACGATGAAATATTTGACGCCATATATTATCACACTACGGGCAAAAAAAACATGTCCCTTTTATGCAAAATTATTTTTCTTGCGGATATGATTGAGCCGGGAAGAAAAAATCTTCAGTTTTTGGAGGAAATCCGCCGCACTGCGTACATAGACCTTGACAAGGCTATTATTATGGAGATTGACTCGACAATAACTTATATTATAGAAAAAAAGCGGCTTTTGCACCCGGACACAATAAAGGCGCGGAACTATCTTATGGAAACTCGAAAGGATTTAGACTATGGAAACTAACGAAAAAACACAGTTTATAAAGGAAGTTTTGGAAAACAAAAAGGGCATAGACGTGACGGCTCTTAAGCTTGACGCATTAACCTCGGTTGCCGACAGCTTTGTTATCGCAAGCGGCACATCCGCTCCCCATGTAAAGGCGCTCTGCGACGAGGTTGAGGAAAAAATGTCCGAAAAGGGAATAGACCCCTTGAGAATTGAGGGCTACAGAACGGCAAAGTGGATTTTAATGGATTACGGCGACGTAATTGTTCATATTTTCAGCGAAGAAGCAAGGAAATTTTACAGCCTCGAATGGCTCTGGGCAGACGCTCCCAAAAACTGATTTTTATTCTTGAAAGGATTTGATATTTATGTACGATTTTAAGCGCATTGACGCAAAGTGGCAAAAATATTGGGACGATAACAACACCTTTGCCGCAAAAACGGGAGAGAACAAAAAGAAAAGCTTTCTTTTGATAGAATTTCCCTACCCGTCAGGACAGGGACTTCATGTAGGACATCCTCGCTCCTATACCGCTCTTGACAGCGTAGCCAGAAAAAGAAGACTTCAGGGCGAGAACGTTCTTTTCGCTATCGGCTGGGACGCTTTCGGACTGCCGGCGGAAAACTACGCCATAAAAAACCACGTTCATCCGGAAATAATTACCCATAAAAATATAGCGAATTTCAAAAGACAGTTAAAATCAATAGGCTTTTCTTTCGACTGGTCAAGAGAAATAAACACTACCGACCCCGAATACTATAAATGGACTCAGTGGATATTCTTAAAGCTTTACGAAAAGGGTCTTGCCTATAAAAAGGAAATGCCCATAAACTGGTGCACAAGCTGTAAGTGCGGTCTTGCCAACGAAGAGGTTGTGGGCGGCAAATGCGAGCGCTGCGGCGGAGAGGTAATTCAAAAGCAGCAGAGTCAGTGGATGCTTAAAATAACCGCTTATGCACAGAGGCTTTTAGACGACCTTGAGGATTTAGACTATGCCGACCGCATAAAAACCCAGCAGATTAACTGGATAGGGCGCTCCGAGGGCGCCGAGGTGGACTTTACCATTAACGAGGTCGACGAAAAGCTTACCGTCTATACCACAAGACCGGACACCTTATTCGGCGTTACATATATGGTGGTATCGCCCGAGCATCCTTTAATAGACAAATACAGGGATAAAATTAAAAATATAGACGAGGTTATAAGCTACCGCACTCAGTCCGCCAAAAAGTCGGAGTTTGAACGCACCGAGCTTTCCAAGGATAAAACCGGCGTGCCCCTCTGCGGCTTAACCGCCAAAAACCCCGTAACGGGCAAGGACATTCCCATCTGGACCAGCGATTACGTTTTAATGACCTACGGCACCGGCGCCATCATGGCGGTTCCGGCTCATGACGAGCGTGACTTTGACTTTGCGAAGAAATTCGGTCTTGATATAGTCGAGGTAATAAAGGGCTCGGGGGACATAAACGAAGCGCCCTACACCGATGTTGCCGACGGTGTGCTTGTAAATTCCGGCTTCCTTGACGGTCTTTCCTGCAAGGAGGCTAAAGAAAAGATGACAGCTTATCTTGAGGAAAACAAAATCGGCAAAAAGAAGGTTAACTTCAAGCTCCGTGACTGGGTGTTCTCCCGTCAGAGATACTGGGGCGAGCCTATTCCGATAGTTCACTGCGAAAAATGCGGCTATGTTCCCCTGCCCGAAAGCTCTCTTCCCTTGATGCTTCCGGATATTGAAAAGTTCGAGCCCGGACAGAATGGAGAATCTCCCCTTAATAACTGCACCGAATGGGTAAATACCACCTGTCCCAAGTGCCACGGTCCGGCTAAGAGAGAAACCGACACAATGCCCCAGTGGGCAGGCTCATCCTGGTATTTCTTAAGATATACCGACCCCAAAAACGAAAAGGCTCTTGCCTCCAAGGAGGCGCTTGACTACTGGATGCCCGTAGACTGGTACAACGGCGGAATGGAGCATACCACGCTTCACCTTCTTTATTCGAGATTTTGGTATAAGTTCCTCTACGATATCGGCGTTGTGCCCACAAAGGAGCCTTATATGAGGCGTACCTCTCACGGCATGATTTTGGGCGAAAACGGAGAGAAAATGTCAAAATCCCGCGGAAATGTGGTAAATCCCGATGAAATGGTAGAAACCTACGGCGCCGACGCTTTCAGAACCTACGAGCTTTTCATAGGAGCCTTCGACCAGTCTACCCCCTGGTCTACTCAGGGACTTTCGGGCTGTCACAAATTCCTTGACAGGGTATATAACTTAAAGGATATGCTTACCGACTCTTGTGAATATTCAAAGGAGCTTGAAGCCTCTGTGCACAAAACAATTAAAAAGGTATCCGAGGACATAGAAAAGGTAAAATTCAATACTGCTGTTGCCGCACTTATGTCCCTTGTAAACGAATTTTACAAAAAGGGCAGTGTAACACGGGGAGAATACAAAACGCTTATCACTCTCCTTAACCCCTTTGCGCCACATATAACTGAGGAGCTTTTTGAAATCTGCGGCTTCGGAGGCACTCTCTCCGACAGCTCATGGCCTGAATACGACGAAGCGAAAACCGTTGACAAGTCTGTTGAAATGGCCGTTATGATAGGCGGTAAAATTAAGGCTAAAATCACCGTCCCTGCCGACATGGACGAGGAGGGCATAAAGAAAACCGCTTTTGAAAACGAAGCCGTTTCTTCCTTCCTTTCGGGAAAAACCGTTGTAAAGACCATAGTTGTTCCCGGAAAGCTTGTCAATATCGTCGCAAAATAATTTTTAAGGAAGGGTGGTTAAATGAAGACCAATTACGACAGCCTTAAGGAGCATAACGAAACCCTGGCGCGCTATTGCATTTCGGCGGACGCATTGGTGAAAACCTACCCCGAAAAGGCCGCTCTTTTATACGGAAAGGCGTTAAATTCGTTCCTTTCCGTGATATGCTCGGACAATGACATCGCCTTTGACAGGATACACGACTTAAATCCCGTAAACATGATAGGGACGGCTTATTCCTGCGGCGTTATAAGCAAATACGAAAAAGGCGTATTGGACGATATGCGCTATACCGCATTTCTCTCCGAAAATCCCCGTCTTTCTGACAGGCGGCTTGACTCAAAGAGTCTGATTGATAAGGTTATAAACTTTTTCGGAATGGTGATGCGCTATTACCACCTTGAGGAGGAAACCTATTCTGAGGATATTCTGCCAATAGGTCAGTATGAAGTCATAGATGTATTAAAAAATTTCGAGCTGGATACCGCCTATGACAAGGTATATCTTGCCGGCTGTAAGGAAAGCTTTGCGCTGATTGCCCAGTATGTCCGTGACAGGTCCGATTTTGCGGACGAGGTATTCGGCCGCCTTGAATCCGGCTCTGTCAAATTCAAGGTGCCATCAGGAAAGCTTATAAAGCCTGAAATAGTCCCTCATCAGGACTCTAACAATATAATCCTTATAAAAAGCGTGATACCCGACGGCTTTGTAAAATTCTCCTTTGACGATTTTTTTCCGCTTTTGCCCGATGAGCGTATAAAATTTATAGTAAGTCTGGCGGAGGTATTAAACTCAGCCCATGAGGCAGGGCTGTCCCTTTCAGGCTTTCAGACTCATGATATATGGGTGTCCTTTAAGGGATTAAAATGTATGCTCTCGGGAATGGAGTCCCGTGCCGGCTGCGCCATGGGTACAAAAAAAAGCATGAATGCGGACGTTAAAAATTTTGCCGCCCTTACGGCGGCGGTTTTTCCCGAATATGATAAAATCCCGGTAGCCGGGCTTACGGTAAAGCATGCTCTTATGGGAAGCGGAAAGGTGGATATGGAAAGGGTCTATTCTGCTCTTAAAAAAGAGGCTCTGCACCGAAGCTATGAGCCTAAGCCCCTTTCTTCCCTTGTAACGGGCGATATTAAGGAGCTTTACCGTTCCTTAAGCGAAAGTATACTGCCGCCCGACGCTTCTGTTTCCTCGGTTCTTAGCGATACTAAGGAGGTAGATTTTACCGAAATGTATTCAAAAATTTTCGGATAAGGAGGTTTTCCCCTTTGAGAAGAGATAAGCATAATTATTATCTTGATATTGCCCAGACAGTGCTTGAACGGGGCACCTGTTTAAGGCGCAACTACGGCTCTATCATCGTCAAAAACGACGAAATAATTTCAACCGGATACACCGGCGCGCCCAGGGGCAGAGTCAACTGTCTGGATTTAGGCTATTGCCGCAGAGCCAAGCTTAACGTGCCCAGGGGAGAGCGCTATGAAATGTGCCGCAGTGTTCACTCCGAGGCAAACGCCATAATAAGCGCACCCAGACGGGATATGATAGGCGCCGTCTTGTACCTTGTCGGGGTCGATATGTCAACAGGACTTTTGGTAAGCGACGCATGCAGCTGTGCCATGTGCAAGCGCATGATTATAAATTCCGGCATCGAAAAGGTAATTATACGCAATACTTTAGATAAATACACTGTTATAAACGTGTCTGACTGGATTGAAAACGACGATTCTTTGACCGACAAATCGGGTTATTGATTCATAAATTACCTCCTTTTGAAATAATAATATTAAGGACAAGATCTATTATTTTTTTAGGGGGCAATAATTTGACTTTAGGAAAAAATCAAAACTTCCGCCGTAAAATTCTTGCGGCAAGATACTTAGACGAAAATTTCATTGAAGAGGTGCTTTCTGCATTTTCGTCCTACGAATGTGCCAAAAGCTGCTTTGAGGAGGCTCCCTCTTTTCTTTCAGAGCTTAGAATATATCAGATAAAAACGGCGGAAGCAAAAATAGGCAGAATAAAAAGCATCGCATCGCTTTATTCTGCCGATAAGGAGTCTTTATGCTGCACAAAGAAATCAGAAAAAGCCTTATGGGCTCTTTGGAGAGCGGCAGAGTTTTTCAGGCGGTTATTTTTGAGGGGCAAGAAGGAATAGGCAAAAAAACTCTTGCACGTGATTTTGCCATGGCTCTGCACTGCGAGAGCAAGGAAAAAAAGCCCTGCGGCATATGCCCGTCCTGCGTAAAGCACAAAACAGGCAATCATCCGGACTATTTTGAGCTTACACTGCAAAAGGACAAAAAGAGCATACCCGTCGCCTCGGTCCGCTCTGCCTGCGAGGAGCTTTTTATAAAGCCCGTCATCTCGGACAGAAAAATTTTATTCATTCCGGAAGCTGACCTTTGCGAGGCGCCTGCGCAGAACGCTATGCTGAAATGCTTTGAGGAGCCGCCCCCTTACGCCGTGATTATTCTTGCGGCCAAAGATATGTCCTCGCTTTTAGATACAATAAAATCCAGGGCGGCGATATATACTTTAAACCCGTGCCCGTCAGAAGAAATAAAGGAATTTTTATTAAAAAATTATCCGGAGAAAGCCTCAGAAGCGGATTTTATAGCCGCTTTTTCCGACGGAATTATAGGACAAGCAAAGCTTTTATGCGAAAACGAAGAGCTGTCTTTAATGCGAAAGGAGTTTCTTTCACTTCTTTCCGAATTCGGAAAAAGCCGCTACCGTGCTCTTAAAGCGTCCGACTTTATTTCGGACAATCCGGACTCCGAGGAGTTTTTATTCGGTCTTTTGCTTTCTTTTTTCCGTGATGCTGCGGCGCTTTCTCAGGACTGTGAAAAAATAATAAACGCCGATTTTTTTAAGGAAATAAAAAGCTTTTCCGCTTCGTCGGATAAAAAAGGGCTTGTCAGGGCACTGTCTTTTTTGACAAAAGCTAAAAACGATAAATCAAAAAATGCCAATTACTCTCTGTTTATAACAGAGCTTGTAATAAGGCTTTGGGAGGTACTTCATGGTTAAAGTAATAGGTGTAAGATTTAAGCCGGTAGGAAAAATATATTTTTTCGATCCCTCGGGAATCGAATTTAATGAGGGCGAAAACGCCGTAGTCGAAACCGTGCGTGGAATTGAATGCGGATATGTCGCACAAAAAAATCACGACGTTTTGCCCGAACAGGTGACCGAGCCTTTAAAAAAGGTAATAAGAAAAGCCGATGAAAACGACTTGAAAAAGCTTGAAACAAATAAACGCCGTGAACAAGAGGCTTTTAAAATCTGCGCTGAGAAAATAGCGGAAAGAAAGCTGGACATGCGCCTTGTTGACGTTGAATGTGCCTTTGACGGAAGCAACCTGTTATTTTACTTCACCGCAGACGGAAGAATTGACTTCCGCGAGCTTGTAAAGGATTTGGCAGGTATTTTCCGCACCAGAATCGAGCTTCGCCAGATCGGCGTGCGTGACGAAGCCAAAATGGTCGGCGGTCTGGGTATATGCGGAAGAACTCTTTGCTGTCACGGTTATCTTGACTCCTTTGTTCCCGTATCCATAAAAATGGCAAAGGAGCAAGGACTCTCGTTAAATCCCGCCAAAATATCGGGAAGCTGCGGCCGCCTTATGTGTTGCTTAAAATACGAACAGGAGGCATACGAAAACCTAAATAAGACTATGCCCAAGGTCGGAGCTTTAGTGGAAACAAAGGACAAAGAAAAGGGCACCGTTGAAAGCGTCGCTCTTTTAAGACAGACAGTTACGGTTAAATTTGAAAAATCAGGCACCTCTGAGCTTAAGAATTTCCCGGTGTCCGAGCTTAAGATATTGAGAAACGGAAAATGCAGGCACGAGGACGAGCCCTCCCCTGAAGAGCTTAAAAATCTTGAATAAAAAAAAGGAAGCTTTATAAAGCTTCCTTTTTTAGTGCTCTCATCAAAGCTGTTCTTCGTCCCCGTTGCGAGGCTCTTCTTCCTTTATCATATATTTTTTTACAACAGAAAAGCTATTCATATCCAGTATCAGGCACGGGAACGAAAAGACCATGATAAACAAAATAAATAACATTGCGTTCCATCTGTATACAAGCTCAAGCATAAACACAATCATAAATACTGCGGCGGCAAGACAGGCGATATTTTGAAGTATCCTTACAGCCGAGAGCATAAACGCATTTTTATACGCATCCTTAAGCTTTAAGTCAAATGTTACTAACAGCATGTATATATAAGGATGCATTAAAATGTACATAATAAGAAGAAATATGGCAAGATACGAGGCTATAAGTCCGCCGAAGGTGCCGGTGTTCCCGTAGGAATAAATATCAAGGAGTATAACAAATATAAAGATTAAATCTATTATGAATATTAAAAGCCCTTTAAGAAAATACTTTTTTGTATATTCCCAGAAATCGCTCCATAAAAATGCGTGCTCTTCACGGGAATAATTTCTTAAAACATAGGACATACCTGCCCGGGGTGATCCGCTTCCCAAAAGCGCAGTCATTAAAACCCCGAAGCCGAAGGAAATAATTAAATGTATCCCCTCCCTGAGCTGTATAAATTCCTCCTCTGTGATTCCTTCGGAGGCAACGGCCTTTCCCAGTATCTCTCCGGCGCTTCCCAAAAAGAACCATCCTATGGCAGTAAAGCATAAAATGGGAATGAGGCTGAATAAAAGATATGCAAGATTAAGTACTATTAAGTCCCAGAATTTTCGCCCGGCTACTATAAAATATCTGATAATGCCAATCTTCTGAGGCTCTCCCTTAGGCACACCGGCGCCGGGAGTTTCATAATTTGAGGAAAAAAACGGCATATTTTTCATCCTTTCAGAAAGTATATTTATAAGTATAGCAATTTTTAGGAAAAATTTCAAGGCAATATAATAAAAATTCACACAATATTATCAATCCCCCCGGCGGACATATAAATTTATGGTCAATTTATCCAAATGGTGTTAATTAAATAACAATATAATGTTTTATTTATAACAAACTTTAAATAATATCTTGAAAAATGCAAAAATTTGTTGTATCATAATAAAATACAAGAATTTATTTGACAATAATAAACCAAGAGGTGTTATATATGAGTGAAATTAAAAAAATAGGAATAATGACCGGCGGCGGCGATTGCAGCGGTCTTAACGCTGTTATACGTTCTGTTGTTCATACCGCTATAAATAAATACGGTCTTGAGTGCGTAGGCATTAAAAACTGCTACAGAGGAATGTTTTTGGGCAAAAGCCAGATGGTGCCCTTAACCCTCGGCAGTGTGGATGAGATAATAGGTGATGGCGGAACTATTCTCTACAACTCAAACAAAGACAATCTTTTCAAATATCCAAGAAGAGATAAAAACGGCATTATTAAGGGCGAGGACGGAAAGCCGATTTACGACAATCTTTCATCTGTTGCCGTAGAAAATGTGAAAAACGCCGGCATTGACGCACTTATTATCATAGGCGGCGACGGTACCCTTACCTCCGGCAGAGATTACTCGAGAATGGGACTTAAGGTTATGGGCGTTCCCAAAACAATTGACAACGACTTAAACTCCACGGATCAGACCTTCGGCTTTGATACTGCGGTAAACAGAAACGTAGAGGCCATTGACTACCTTAAAACCACCGCTAAAAGTCACCACAGGGTAATTGTGTACGAGGTAATGGGACGTGACGCAGGACATATTGCTCTTTATACGGGTATCGCCAGTGCGGCTGACGCTATTATCATTCCCGAAATTCCTTATGATATAGTTAAAATCAAGGATAAGGCTAAGGAAGCGTTAAAAAGCGACAAGCATTACGCAATTATCGTTGTTGCCGAGGGCGCTCCCGCTCCCGATGGAAAAGCGGTAATCGCCATATCTCAGGACTTCTCTCCCGACGGGGAAAAGCACGGCGGCGTTGGCGCAGTTATATCAAAGTCCATCGAGGCAATGCTTAATGCCGAAAGAGATGAAAACGGCTATGCCATAGACGAAACAATAATGGACGTCGAGTGCAGAAGCGTTTCTCTCGGTCACGTTCAGCGAGGCGGTCCTACATCTGCGGCAGACAGAGTGCTTTGCACAAGATACGGCTCTGCGGCGGTAGACCTTCTCATGGCAGGCAACGACAAGCACATGGTTGCTCTGCGTGACAATGAAATGGTAGCTGTTCCCCTTGAGGTGGTAATTCCCTCAGACGACATACACGGAAACTTCAAGCCCGTTGATCCTAACGGCGAGCTGGTACGTGTTGCAAAAACCATGGGAGTTTGCTTCGGCGACTGATAAATATTTTTGCGGCGGTTTTCCGCCGCTTTTTTATTTGACACAGGCTCTGCCTTTATGTATAATAAAAATGTTGACAAAAAACCAATATTAAATCATGAGTGAAGAAATTTTGAGCATAACGCTTGTACTTGCCTAAAAACCCTCGGTCGGACGGGAAATTGCCGGAGTTTTGGGCTGCACATTAAAAAAAGACGGCTGTCAGCTCTCTTTCTTAAGCTCTTTCAAAAATAAAACTGGATTAAGAGGTGCTTTTTATGAAAAATGCTTTTAAAACAACAGGAACTATTCTCCTTTTTATCTTTATCGCTCTCTGCTTCGGGCTTACTGCGTCAAACTCGGGCTATCAGATAACTCTTTATAATTTTTTGGCAGGCAACGGACATAATCTTCCGCCGGATTTTGCCATGAACATTAAAACCTCCCATCAGGTCGCAAGCGTTCTTTACATAATTTTTTTCTTCGCCATAGCGTTTTTCTCCGGTAAAAAGAATTTAAAAAACGTATATCGCGGTATGATAATTTATTCCTCTCTCCCGTTTGTAGGACTTATCGGATACTTTTTCATCAAAAAATCCATGAAGGCAGGGATAATCATACTTATGACTCTTATCTGGGGCTATCCCTATTTTCCGCTTATCATAAACGAAAGCAGCGTATCTTCCATAATAACTCCCATGGGTATCTCCATGGTGCTGTCGCTTTTAGGGCTTATCACTCTTCATTTTGCAGGGAAAAAATTTCAGTAAAAAAAAGGCTTGGGAAATTTCCCAAGCCGTCAGCGTGTCGATAAATCTATCGACACGCTGGCAGACATCGAAAAAGGACGGTAAATTTGTTCAAAACGGTCTCGTCGGCGTATATAGATACGGTAGAGAGCGTTTTGGACGAAAGCAAGCAAAATGCCTGAAATGCACACATTTCAGGCATTAACTTTATTTTAGTTTTGTTAAGCGTAAAATTTTTTAAATCGGAGTTAATAACAACTTGCTTGCGGTTGACCGACTTTTTCGACAGTCTGGGGGCTTGGGAAATTTCCCAAGCCCTTTACATGCTAAAAAGCTCCTTAAGACACTTAATATACATTTGAACGAAGCTTATTTTTTTTACCTCCTCCTTTGCCGCAAGGTCACCTTCGGCGATTACTTTACCGTCGAGAATGCATTTTACCTTTCCTATTATTTCACCCTTTGCGATAGGAGCGCAAAGGTTTCCTTTTATTTTTATGTCCATTTCGACTTTATTTTCGCTTCCTTTGTCTATAATGGAATAAAGCGGCTTAGAAAGTACGGCGCTGACCTTTTCTACAGCGCCCTTTTTTACCGGTGCGGCGCCCACGGGAGTTTCGGTATCGCTATAACTAAATACACTGTATTTTGCAAATCCATAGTCTAATAGCGTGCGTGCGTCGGCAAATCTTGACTTTGAATCGGGAGCGTTCATTACCACGGCGATAAGCTCCATTCCCTGCCGGGAGGCGCTTGCGGATATACAACATCCTGCCTTTGAGGTAGAGCCCGTTTTTAATCCGTTCGCTCCCTCGTAAAATCTTATAAGCTTGTTTGTGTTGGCAAGGTCGAATTTACCGTCCCTTAAGCTGTCGGTCCAAATAGTTGTGAAATTCAAAATATCCTTGTGCCTTAAAAGCTCCATTGACATTTTGGCAATGTCATAGGCGCTTGAAACATGACCGTCTGCGTCAAGTCCGTTGGTGTTTACAAAATGTGTATTTGTCATGCCAAGCTCCTCGGCTCGTTTATTCATTCTTTGGACGAACGCCTCGCACGAGCCCTCGATAAATTCCGCCATGGCAACGCAGGCGTCGTTGGCGCTGGCGACGCATATTCCCTTTACAAGGTCGTGTACCGTCATCCTTTCTCCGGCGTCTAAAAATATGGTGGAGCCGCCCATGGATTTTGCCCTCTCGCTTGCGGTAACAATATCGTCATAGGAGATATTTCCCGATTCAATTTCCTCCATGATAATTAAAAGAGTCATAATCTTCGTTATGCTTGCAGGAGGCATTGCTTCGTCCTTGTTAAGCTCGTATAATATATCTCCCGTATCCGCCGATATAAGTACGGCACTTTTGCAGCTTAAATTAAGCTCGCTGCAGCATACGCTGCCCGTAAAAAGTATAAAAAACACGGTGGTAAGCGCGGCAATTTTTTTAAACATAATAAAAGACCTCCACATATCTATTTATATGCCGTGAAGGTCCTTTTATACTAATTTTTAATAAGTCCTCGCTCCGCCATGCTGGAAAAGCTTCGTCCTCCGACAATTATATGGTCGAAAAGCTCGATATTAAGCGGTGACAGCGCCTTTATTATGGAATTGGTAAGCTCAATATCCTGCTGAGAGGGATGCGGCACGCCCGAAGGGTGATTATGGCAAAGCACAATATATTTTGCACCGGAGGAAAATGCCGCCTCGGCAATTTTCCTTATGCTGACATCCACACGGTCTACAAGACCGCGGGACACTATCTCCTTCTTTTTGACCGCACTCTGGCTGTCCAAGCATATAACCGCCAAAACCTCCTCTGTCTCATTGCCTATATAATCCACGCAGAAAAGTCCGGCTACGGTGGAATTTGTAAATACCGTCTTATTTTTCGGCCACTTGGATTTTGTATATTCAGGCATAAGCCGCCCGAGAGCCTTTAGGTAAACGGCAGTTGCCTCTCCCACTCCCTCTGTATTTTTTAAGGCGGAAATATCTGCGTCGAGCACCTGGGCGAGGGAGCCGAATTTTTTAATCAAGGTATGCGCCAAAGGATTTGTATCCGCTCTCGGTATAACGTAAAACAGCATCATTTCAAGGATTTCATGCTCACGCCAGCCCTCAAAGCCTGTTTCTGAAAATTTCTCCCTTACTCTTTTCCTGTGGCTTTTGTGTATGTTTTCATCCATGCCTTTCACCCACAATAATAAATTTATACCTTAAGTATATCATAATTGAGAAAATATTACAATAAAAATTTAAAAGCTGACGACAGATTCACACTCGCCTTAAGACCGGTAAAAAAAATCGGAATGGAGTTTCTCCATTCCGATATGGTGACCTTATGGGGAGTCGAACCCCAGTTTGAGCCGTGAGAGGGCTCCGTCCTAGGCCACTAGACGATAAGGCCGATTACCTTATAATTATAATACATAAAATAAGTTTTGTCAAGCATTTTTTTATTTATTACTTTTTTATTGCCTGTATATTAAATGTTTGTACAAACCGTTTATCCCATTGACAAAAACTTGTCAATGGATATAATGAAATTAAGAGAGTGAATTTTGTATTTTTATTTACATAAAAGAAAATAAACGGAGGTTTAAAATGAAAAAAGGTGTTTTTTGTCTTGTGCTTTTCTTTACATTTTTTCTCATGCTCCCCGGCTGTCGCCAAAGTAAACCCTCTGAGGATAAAAATGCCTCCGACCTTAAAGACGCCATTTCCGGTGCTATATTAAATCAAAACGCATCGTCCTATCTTTGCGGCGAATGCCGGGCAGAGGGGCACATTTTACTTACCTCTGAAGAAAAAGAGGGCAACATAATATGCTATGTCATTGCAAGCTATGGGGAATACGGCTTTGAGGACGGTAATTTTATAAAGGTTTCCGGAAGCGGCGCTATACCCTGCCGCATTACCTTTGACGAAAATATGAAGGTTACGGAATTTAAATATCCTGACGACGGCGCCATGTACGAAAAATCAATCAGGAAAATATTCGGCACGCATTATAAATCTCTTGAGGCATTTTCCCTTAAAGATGGTAATTTAGGCTATGATAAGCTTCTTGACCAAGAAAAGGTTTATGCTAAAGCTTATCTTGAAAAAATCGGCAGGGAGGACTCACCTATCGGGGAATACGCCGATTTTGATCATACTCTTTTAACCGACGAGGGCGTAAGCGTCGAGGTATCAAACAATCTTTTATCGGACAAACGCCTCGGTGACTACCCTTACTGGATCGGTAACCGGGAGGCAATAGAAGCCGGAGAGCGCTATGTATACGAAACAAGCCTTGATAAATCATCCGGCGAGATAATATACAGAAAATACAGCTACAATGACGGCAAAACAATAGAGGAAATAAGGTTTGACTTAAATTCCGGATGGGAAATTGCGGAATAAAGAAAGGAAATGAAAATGAGCCCCGAAGAAAAAGCGCTTATTGACAAAAGAAAACGGCGCAGACGTAAAAAAATAAGGGACAATATTATTATCACGGGCATATTATTAATAATTCTTGCCGCCATAGTTTTCGGCATTTTTTCATGGGTCCGCTCCCTTTTCTTAAAAAGGAGTGCGGCTAAAGAAGCCGCCGAAAACGAAAAGGCTTATATCGAAAAAATAATAAGCGAGGCGGACCTTTTAGCCTCGGGCTTTGATTATGACGGCGCTATGAAAAAGCTTGATTTGTTAATGCCGGATTATTCGGAAAGCGATGCCGTTAAAGCCGCTATGGAGCGGTATGAAAAGGGGCGCGCGGAGCTTTTACCCTACAGCGACATATACTCTGTCACTCACATTTTCTTTCACACCTTAATTTTAGATTCGTCCCTTGCCTTTGACGGCGACTATAAGGAGGACGGCTACAACCAGTATATGACCACTGTAAGCGAGTTTAAAAAAATTCTTGACGAAATGTACAATAAGGGCTATATTTTAGTCGACATACATGACCTTGCCGCCTTAAGCGAGCAGGAGGACGGCAGCTTAAAAATGACTCCGAAAACCCTGATGCTTCCTGAGGGGAAAATTCCCTTCGTGATGTCACAGGATGATGTGTGCTATTACACCTATATGACGGGCGACGGCTTTGCCTCGAAAATCGTAGTGGGCGAAGACGGAAAACCCACCTGCGAATACATAAAGGAAGACGGCACCAGGCTGACCGGCGATTACGACCTTGTTCCGATACTTGAAAGCTTTATAGCTCTGCATCCGGATTTTTCCTATCGGGGAGCAAGAGCTATACTTGCTCTTACAGGCTATGACGGCGTATTGGGCTACCGCACAAGTCCGAGCTGTGAGGGGTATAGCGAAGAGGAGGTTGAAAAAGCCCGTCTTGCGGCAGATGCATTAAAAAAATGCGGCTATACCTTTGCCAGTCATAGCTGGGGACACTTAAAATACAAAGAGGTTGAGTATTCCCGTTTTGCCGCCGACGTAAAAAGGTGGATCGACGAGGTTGTCCCCATAATAGGAAGCACGGACGTGCTTATTTACGCCAACGGCGCAGACATTGCCGGAATTGAGTACTACTCCGGCGACCGCTATAACCTTTTAAAAAGCTACGGCTTTAACTATTTTTGCAATGTGGACGCTCATAAGTACTGGGTACAGCTCGGGGACGGTTATTTAAGGCAGGGCAGACGGAATATCGACGGTTACAGGATGTACTATAATCCCCAAATGCTTTCAGACCTTTTTAGCACCGATAAAATCTTTGATGAGTCAAGACCCGTGCCCGTTCCGCCCATATGATTTATATAAAATATGGCAAAACAGCGGCTTTTCGCCGCTGTTTTTCTGCTTTTTACCGTTTGAAATCAGTTCGGTTTTATAATATAATTAAGGTAATGCTTACTTTGGAGGAATTTTTATGAAATCACAGCTTAAGGGCAACCTCATGCTTCTTATCTGCGCTCTTATTTGGGGAAGCGCCTTCGTGGCACAGAGTGTGGGAATGGACCATGTGGGACCGTTTACCTTTCAGGCAGTCCGCTCGCTTATCGGCGGTGCGGTGCTTATTCCCGTAATTTTAATTTTTGACTTAATCGGAAAAAAGAGAGGAGATAAAAAGCCCCGGGAGGAAAAAGGCGACAGAAAAACCCTTATTATCGGCGGCGTGATATGCGGTACGGTTTTATGTGCCGCAAGCTGTTTTCAGCAGTTCGGTATTGCCATTGACGCCTCTGCCGGCGACGCCGGCTTTATCACGGCGCTTTACATACTTATAGTGCCCGTTATCAGAATGATTTTCGGCAAAAGGGTCGGCTATAAAACCTGGCTCGGCGTGGCTCTCGCTCTTTTGGGGCTTTATCTTCTCACGGAGAAATTCGGCGGCTTTACAAAGGGCTGTCTTATGGTCTTAATCAGCGCATTTATTTTTTCCGTTCATATTCTGGTTGTCGACCGTTTTGCACCTGTAACCGACGGAATTAAGCTTTCCTGTATACAGTTTTTTGTTTCGGCGGCAATTTCGGGAATACTGATGTTTATTTTCGAGTCGCCCTCCTTTTCGGATATTTGGGCGGCAAAGGGCTCTATTTTATATGCCGGAGCCATGTCCTCCGGCGTTGCCTATACCCTGCAGATACTGGGACAGAAATATACAAAGCCCACTCCGGCATCTATGATAATGAGCTTGGAGTCAGTGTTTGCCCTCCTGACCGGTATGCTTCTTCAGCCCGAGTCAAACCCTGTAAAGGCAATTAAGCTTTTAGGCTGCGTGCTGATTTTTGCCGCCATCATTTTGGCACAGCTTCCGGATAAAATGGAGAAAAGCGTATGAGCTCTCTTATTTTATGGGACGTTGACGGCACGCTTATGGACTTTAAGCGCTCGGAGCATGAGTCCTTAAAAGAAGCATTAAAAGCCTTCGGATACAATGCTTCCGAAGCTGACATCAGCCTTTACTCCGCCATTAACGACTCCTGCTGGAAGCGCTATGAAAAGGGCGAAATGACCTATGACGATATTTTTTATAACAGGTTTGCGGAATTTTTCAGTAAAATCGGCTTTTCTGCGGATATTTCTAAGGTCAACGAAATTTACAGAAACAATCTGGGCGAAATATTTTTCTTAAACGAGCACGCCCTTGATATATGCCTTTCCCTTAAGGGAAAAATACGCCAGTACATAGTTACAAACGGCTATGCGAAAACCCAAGAGAAAAAAATCAACGCCTCCGGGCTTGCCGATGCGGTAGACGGTATCTTTGTTTCAGGTCTTATCGGCTATCCGAAGCCGGAAAAGAAATTTTTCGACATCTGCTTTGAAAAAATCGGAGAAGTTGACATAAAAAAGACAATTATAGTCGGCGACTCCTTATCAAGCGATATGAAGGGCGGAGAAAACGCCGGCATTTTAACCTGTTGGTACAATCCTTTAAGGCAGAAGAATAACAGTAAAGTAAAAATTGATTTTGAAATCAGCCGTCTTGATGAAATTTATGAGGTTTTAGACAAGGCCGGGCTAAAATAAAAATTCGGGAACTCGTTCCCGAATTTTTATTTTATAAGCGACATAATATCATTTATTATTTCTTCTTTGTCCATTGATGAAAAGATTTTTTCACGTATCTTAGCCGAGCCGGGAATGGTTTTAAGATACCATGCCAGGTGCTTTCTTGACTCTAAGATTCCTCTTTTAGTCCCATTATTTAAAACGGCGGCTTCAAGATGCTCTGCGGCTGCTAAAACACGTTCTTTTGCGTCGGGCAGAATAATATTTCCGTTTTTTTTATACTCTTCAATTTCTCGGAAAATAAAGGGATTTCCCAGCGCTCCCCGTCCGACCATAACCGCATCACAACCCGTTTCTTTTATCATATTTTCCCCGTCCGGGGCGGAAAATATGTCACCGTTTCCGACAACGGGAATATTTACGGCTTTTTTGACCGCCCTTATTGTATTAAGGTCTGCCTTTCCGCTGTAAAGCTGCAATCTGGTACGAGCGTGAACGTAAAGCTTGTCCGCCCCGGCTTCCTCCATCGCCCTTGCAAATTCTGCGGCTGTGTCCTTTTCTATGCCCTTTCTGAATTTCACACTTACGGGCACATCTACCGAGTCCTTCAGAGCTTTTACAATTGCCTTTGCGGTATCTACATTATCCATAAGGGCGCTTCCGTCGCCGTTGTTTACGATTTTCGGCATGGGACAGCCCATATTTATATTTATTTCCGAGGCATAGGGCAAAACCCTTCTTGCGCCCTCGGCTAAGGTTTCAGGCTCGTGCCCGAAAAGCTGGACTATTATTTTCCCTTCCTCCGGGTCAGGCAAAAGCTCTTTGGTCTTTTTACTGTCATAGCAAAGAGCCTTTGCGCTTATCATTTCCGTAAATGCGAAAAACGGCCCGAAGGAGGAGCATATTTTTCTGAATACCCGATCGGTCACGCCTGCCATCGGCGCAAGATAAACGTCATAATTCAAGCTTTAAATCTCCCTGTTTTATTATATGAAGCTTTCTCATAATTTCGGAAACCGCAAGAGAAACCGCCGCCGGAAGCACGAAATACAAAAGGAGTATTTCGGCTAAGGTTGCAGACGGGCTCACTCCGGCACTTGTCATGGTAATGTAGGTGTTTATGGGACCTACCAGTCCGGCGGTGCCCATGCCCGAGCCAACACTGTTGCTTACCATGCCCAGAGCCGTGGAAATAGGCGCCAATACTGCGCTGGCAACAATCGCCGGAAGCCAGATAACAGGCTTTCTTACTATATTGGGCATCTGAAGCATACTGGTGCCCAGTCCCTGGGCAATAAGTCCGCCGAGCTTGTTTTCACGGTAGCTTATAACGGCAAAGCCTATCATATTGGCACAGCAACCAACCGTTGCGGCTCCTGCCGCAAGACCTGAAAGTCCCATGGAAATGCCTATCGCCGCCGAGCTTATGGGAAGAGTTAAGAATATACCCATAAGCACCGAAACCACGATTGCGCCCACAACGGGGTGCATATCAACGTTAATGTTTACCAAGGAGCCTAAAAACGCCATAAATCTTGATATGGGAGGTCCGAGCAAAAGTCCCACAAAGGAGCCTGAAAGTATTGTTACAAAAGGTGTAACTATTATATCCACGGGAGTTTTCCCCGATACAAGTCTGCCGATTTCAACCGCCGCATAAGCCGCTATAAATGCGCCCAAGGGCTCGCCCGGAGCCCTAAAGCTGAACGCTCCGTCAACAAAAAACGTGCCGGCAATTATATTTGAAGCATACGCTCCCACCAAGCCTGCCGCCGCCGCACTCACTACTAAAAGCGGAGCCTTTTCGTTAAGCTTTACCGAAACGCCGATACCGATACCTGCTCCCGTTAAAAGCGACGCCGCCTGACCTATTACGGTTAAATAATAGCCTAAAGGCTCGGGGCAGTAAACGCCGATTTGCTTTATTATCGTGCCGATAATAAGCGTTGCGAAAAGTCCCAGCGCCATGCCGGAAAGTCCGTCAATAAAAAGTCTTTTAAAATATCCCTTGATGTGTTTCATTTTCTTCCTCCATTGCATGTTTTTATAAATTATATCTGAATTTTTTTGAAAACACAAGTAAATTTACCATTTAAATATATACAAATTTTAAATTTTATAAAAATTATGCAAAAAAACCTTGTATTTTAAAAAATTTCTGATAAAATGTAAGAAGAACAGTCAAAGGGAGGTGTATCAGATGGCTTACAAAATTACAGACGACTGCATTTCTTGCGGTTCCTGCGCAGAGGGCTGCCCCGTTGAAGCAATATCAGAGGGCGACGGAAAATATGTTATCGACCCCGATAAGTGCATAGACTGCGGTGCTTGCGCGGGCGTTTGCCCCGTTGATGCTCCTCAGGCAGAATAATTTAACAAAAAAATAAAAGACCGTTTTAAGGTCTTTTATTTTTTTTGAATAAATTTATTAAGGCGGGACAAAATTAAAAAAAAGGAGCGATGATATGGACAAAAATACAAGACGAGTGTCTTTAATTATTTTGGTACTTCTTTTAATTTTAACCGCCGCCTTCGGCGTTGTCCAGACAGTTAACGCAAAAAAATACGAAAGGAAATTTGCCTCGGACGAAACGAGAGCCTTTTACGAGCTGACCGAAAATGTGGAAAAAATAGACGTCGCTTTAATGAAAGCCGCCCTTGCCTCAGACTCCTATCAGCTTATAAAAACCGCCGCCGCCATAAGAGAATGCTCCGCCTTTGCCATATCCGACTTATCGGAGCTGTCCTCCGGAGATTCGGGAGCCGAAAAGATAACGGCGTTTTTAAATCAGGCAGGTGACTTTACAAAGTCTGCGGCACTCATACACTCTGACGGAAGCGCCCCCTCAAGGGAGGAGTCTGAAACCTTTTTAAAGCTTTCCCGTCACGCTTCTAATCTTAAGGAGGCGCTTTTAAAAATTAAAAGTCAGGTTTCCTCCGGCGAAATGTCCCTTTACGAGGCGGAAAAGGCCATACCGACCTTCGGCGACGGAATAACAAATATCGAAACAGAAAAGTTTAAAGATTACGAAGCCTTAAGCTACGACGGTCCGTTTTCCGAGCACATGAACACGTTAGACTCCGTTATGCTTAAGGCATTACCGGTAAAGAGCGCTGAAACGGCTCTTAAAAAGGCGATGGACTGTCTTGGCGGCAAGGTGGTTTTAGTTTTATCGGCAGAAACCGATGGGGTAATACCTTCGTATGTTTTTGTAGGTGATACAAATGACGCTCACTACTGCGTTGAAATAACAAAAAACGGCGCTATGCCCCTTTCAATGACCTGCGGCAGAGTGTTTTCCGAGCCCAAGCTAAGCGACGAGGAATGTTTAAATATCGCCAAGGACTATTTAGCTTCAATAGGCTATGATGCGCTTAGCGAAACCTACCGTGAAAATTCCGGGACATCATATACCTTTAATTTCGCCCCGACGGAAAAGGCAGCTGTGCTCTATCCCGACCTTATAAAGGTATCTGTAGGCACTGACAACGGCTCGGTTACCGGCTTTGAAGCGCACGGCTATCTTATGAATCACAAGGAAAGAAATCTGCCCGAGCCGAATATTTCAAAAGAAGCCGCCTTATCGTCGCTAAACGGTAATTTCAAGCCAAAGAGCGTAAGAACTGCGGTAATTCCCACCGAATACGCCGAGGAGCTTTACTGCTATGAGATTTCGGGGACTTATAACGATAAAACCTTTTTAATTTATGTTAACGCCCAAACAGGCAGGCAGGAGGAAATTTTGCTCCTTGAGGAATCCAATTTAACCGCCTATAAAGGATAATTTCTCGGGGCGTTTAAGAGCTCACATAAAAAAATCCGTATGGACTATCTAAAGTCCATACGGATTTTTAAGCTTATATTGTTTTTTTATCAATGCATTCTTCTTCAGCAGCCTTGCCCCTATGCCATTTGCCTGCCTTTATCTTTATATAGCCCAGAAGCGATATGCCAAAGGCGCTGACAGCGTCTAAGATAATATCCGTCATCGTGTCAATAAGTCCGGCGTCATAGCGCCAGGAGGCAGTGACAAGCTCGGTCGTTCCCACCGGCGGACGGAATTTCTGCATATTTAAGCCCAAAAGCCTGTCGCCCGAAAACTCGAATATCTCCCACAGAGCGCCACATGCAAGAGCAAAAAAGAAAGCGAACGCCGATACCAAAAGTGGACTTAAATTAACGCTTGTATTTTCCGATTCGTTAAGACCGTATACTATCATAAATCCGATTAGGCCGAGAATAACTCCCGATACCGAGTGCAAAAGATTGTCCCACCATGGAAAAATTTCATAAAAGCTTTTTATTTCTCCCAAAAGCTCCGACCCGAAAATAAAAAGCACAATGGCGATTTTAACTCCGCTGGAAAATCTTATACGGTTTTTCGTAATGTTTTCCACCGCATCGGGAACAAACGTAAGAGCAAAGCCCAAAACGGCGGTAAATGCGTTTATTATACTTGAATAGTCATTTTCAAATACAGACGTAAAAATAGTTTCTAAAAATGCCAAAACAAAAAGTCCCCGTACGACAATATTAATTTTTTGGTTTACGGTCATTTTCTTTTTCATGTAATATCACCTGCTCCAATATTTATTTTCAAGCCGTCTGTACGAGATAGCCTCGCTTAAATGCTCAAACAATATATTTTCACTGCCCTCAATGTCCGCTATGGTTCGGGCAATGGAAAGTATTGAGGTATACGCTCTCACGCTTAAGGAAAGCTTGCTGAAAGCGTTCTCCAAAAATTTTTGCTCTTCCTCGGTGAGAGGACAGTATTTTTTAAGCTGTTCCTCGGTTTTTAAATCCGAATTTAACATACCGCTTTTATATCTTTGATACTGAACGGCACGTGCACGGTTAACACGCTTTCTTACCTCCTCGGAGGATTCCCCTCTTTTTTCGGAAAGTGCGTCATAGGTCAGGCTCGAAGCCTCCACCTGAATGTCCATTCTGTCAAGAAGCGGCCCGCTCATTTTTGCCAAATACCTGTTTATAGAGTGCTGAGAGCAGGTACACCTTCTTCTGGAATCGCCGTAATATCCGCAGGGGCATGGATTTGCGGCAAGCACAAGTATCATTTTGCAGGGATAGGTATTAGTAACGCTTGCCCGTGAAATGGTTACCCGTCCGTCCTCTATGGGCTGGCGCATACCCTCAAGGGCTTTAGGCTGGAATTCTAAAAATTCGTCCAGAAACAAAACGCCGTTATGGGCAAGGGATACCTCTCCCGGCTTTGCGTCAGAGCTGCCGCCGATAAGTCCGGCAAGGGATATATTGTGATGGGGCGAGCGGAACGGTCTTTTAGACACAATAGAGCACCCGTTCTCCAAAAGCCCGGCGGCACTGTATATCCTCGTAGTATCAATCGCCTCGTCCACCGTCATATCGGGCAAAATTGTCGGAAGTCTTTTGGCAAGCATGGACTTTCCCGAGCCGGGAGAGCCGATTACTATTACATTGTGCCCTCCTGCGGCGGCAATTTCAAAAGCACGCTTTAAAAGCGGCTGTCCCTTAACGTCGGAAAAATCCACATCATAGCCGCCCTGAACCTTCATAAGCTCATAAGGGTCTGAAAATGTAGCGGAAATCTCCTTTTCCCCCGTAAGATGACAAAAAACCTCATAAAGACTCTTTACCCCATAAACCGTGATGCCCTCTGCTAACGATGCCTCTACGGCATTTTCCTCCGGCACGAAGCAGGCTTTTATTCCGCTTTTTGCCGCTCCCATGGCAAGCGACAGAATCCCGTTTACCTTTTTTACCTCGCCTGCCAGGGAAAGCTCCCCGTAAAAGGCATAGGGCGCCGCCGATTCTGCCTTTATCTTACCGTCGGATATTAAAAGTGCGACGGCGATTGCAAGGTCAAACACACTGCCCTCTTTTTTTATGTCCGCCGGAGCAAGATTTATAACGGTTTTGCCCGGCGGCAAATCAAAGCCGCTGTTTCTTAATGCCGCCTTGACTCTCTCTTTGGATTCCTTTACCGCCGCGTCGGGAAGTCCGACTATATCAAAGGAGGGAAGCCCCTTAAAGGTATCCGCCTCCACCGTCACCATAAAGCCCTCTATGCCTACCAGCGCCGAGCTTTTAACCCTGGAAATCATGGCCGATCCTCCCTGCGGCAGGCATTTTTCTTATATATTATGTAAAGTCCCTGTAAAAGCAGATTTGGATCGTGTATAATGTTGTTTTTGCAGTGTGGAACAATATACCTTGCATGTCCACCGGTTGCGACAACCTTGGCAGGAAAATTAAGCTCGCCTAAAAACCGGTCAATCATTCCGTCCACCATGGACGCCGTACCGTAAACTATTCCCGAGCGCATACAGTCGGGCGTATTCGTTCCTATTACATGCCCCGGAGCACGGTAGTTTATTTCCTGAAGGAGCGCCGCCTTTTTCGTAAGCGCATTAAGGGACGTGGTAACCCCCGGCATAATGGCACAGCCCAAAAAATTCCCCTCACCGTCGCTGACGGAAACGGTTGTGGCGGTGCCCATGTCCACAACGATAACGGGACCTTTGTAAATGTCTAATGCAGCAACATTATTTGCCACAATATCGCTTCCAAGCTGTCCGGGGTCGTTGGTTCTTATATTAAGACCCGTTTTAAGTCCGGGGCCCACAATAAGGGGCTTTTTCCCGATTAGCTTTGTAACCGCATGCTCCAAAACATCTGACAGAGGAGGAACTACGCTTGAAATTATAGCGCCGTCAAAGGCATTTTTTTCAATTTCATAAAGCTCCAAAATCCCCTTAATATCCGCCGCATATTCGTCCTGGAGGCGGTTATGATTGGTTTCAAGCCTGGAGGTGAAAAGAATCTCCCCCTCCTCTATCGCTCCGATAACAATATTTGAATTTCCTATATCTACCGCAAGTATCATAATTCTTTGCCCCTTTGCTTTGTTATTTTGCTCCGTCAGTTTTCTCTGCCAGCGCCGACGCAATTTGTTTCGTGTTTTTATATTCGTCGCTCTCTTTTTTATCGGGACGGACAAGCACCATGTAAACGTCGTCGGACGGAATTCCCTTTAAATTAAGCTCCCGGCTGTCTTTTAAGCTTACACTATATCCGTCCTCGGTTGTAGCTTCGGGCGCCCACTCTTTTACCGGTACGATATAATCCTTCATATCTTCGGCTATGAGCGAGAGCCTTTCTTCATCAATCCAGATTATTTTAGCCTTTCCTGACCCAATAATATTTTGGAGCGTAACCGTCATAGTCATTTTATATTCATAGCTTACAGTGCCGGAATAGCAAAACTGGTCAAGCTTAAGCTTTTTTTCGCCGTCGCCGTCCGCATCAATGCCCAAAAGCGCAAGAGAATTTACCGCCTCCTCATATTCCGAGGTATAGTAAAAATCTCCGGCGTAAATTATTTCGGCGTCATAACGCTCCTTATTAATGTATTTATAAGCCGAAACGGCTAAAACAATAATCACTGTTACGGCAATTATTATATGCCATTTGTAATAATCCCATATGTACTCCGCCTTTTTCCCCGGAGTCATTTTCTTATCCATTGCCATAAAGCTACCTCTTTTAGGCGAATTTTATTTTCCCATAGCAGCCGCAATGGTTTTAGCCGCCGCATCATGGTCTATCCGTCCGCCGTCAATGCATAAATTATAGTTTTCCGCCTTGCCCCATTCTCTGCCAGTATAATGCCCGTAGTGCTTTGAGCGCCGTTTGTCGGAAAGCTTTATAAGCTTCAAAGCCTCTTTTTCCGAGATATTTTTCTCTTTTGCGACTCTTCCCGCTCTTATATTATCCCCTGCAAACATAAATACGGTAAAGGTGTCAACGATGTCTCTTAAAATATAATCCGCACAGCGACCGACAATGACGCAAGAACCTTTTTTTGCTATATCGGTTATTACCTTGGTTTCTGCCAGATAAATCCTGTCGGTAAGGCTTGAGCCTGCGTCGGTAAAATATCCGCCGTAGCCCATAACCGCCACGTTAAAAAGCATGCTTGAGGTAACCTTTTGTTCTCCGTCCTCAATAAATCCCGAGTCAAGTCCGCTCTCCTTTGCGGCAAGATCCACAATCGCACGGTCATAAAAAGGAATCCCCAGCATTTGAGCCAGCTTTTTACCTGTGGACCTGCCGCCGCTTCCGTACTGCCTCGCAATTGTTATCACCGTATTTTTCATATAAATTACCCTCCTTTTACATACTATTTTAATGTATTAATCAGCAGTTAATAAATATTTCTTTTTATGATAATTATAACATAAATTTGCGAAAAGGTCAAATAATATATACGCTTTACAAATTCATTTTTTTATAGTATAATATATTATACCGAATATGTAATTATCAAAAATCGGAGGTGTCCCATGATAGGAAAAGTTGAAAACGCATTGGGTGATATTATAATAGAGGAGGCCGTTATTTCAAGGATTGCGGCAACCGTCGCTTCCGCAAGCTACGGAGTTGTGGGTATGGCATACCGCTCAACCGCCGACAATGTGGCGAGTCTTTTAAGGGGCGAAACTGCGTCTAAGGGCGTAAAGGTTTCCATAGATGAAAATAACAGTCTTCATATTTCTCTGCATATTGTAACGCAGTACGGTCTTAATATAAAAGCGATATGCGAAAGCATTGTGCACAATGTTCGCTATCAGGTAAGCGAAATGACGGGCTTTTATGTGGAAAACGTAAACGTTTACGTTGAGTCTATAAGAGCCAACCGCTAAGGAGGAAATCAGAAGTGATTAAAGAACTTTCCGCTTCGGCTTTTGCTTTAATGATAAAATCCGGTGCGAACAATCTGTCAAACAATAAATCCAAGGTCGACGCACTTAACGTCTTTCCGGTGCCCGACGGAGATACCGGCACGAATATGTCGCTCACCTTCAGAAACGCCGCAAATAACATTCCCTATGATTCAGCTTCCTGTGACGAGGTGGCAAAATCGGCTGCCTCCTTCACGCTTCGGGGTGCGAGGGGAAATTCCGGCGTAATTTTATCTCAGATTTTCAGAGGCATAGCCTCAAGGGCAAAGGGAAAAGCTATCCTTAGCGCTAACGATTTCGCGCGCTGCTTAAAGGAGGGCTCCGACAGTGCCTACCGTGCGGTAATGAAGCCCACCGAGGGAACTATTCTTACGGTAATAAGGGCATGCGCCGATGCGGCGACGGCCTATAACGGCGACGGCGATTTTTCCGAGTTTTTAGAATATGTTATAAAAGAGGGGAACGATACCCTTTTAAAAACTACCGATATGCTCCCGGCGCTTTCCCAGGCAGGAGTAGTTGACGCCGGCGGTCAGGGGCTTATGCTGATTTTCGAGGGTATGCTTTATTACCTTAAAAACGAAAGCGTCATCACCTCCGAGGAGTCTTTTGACGAGGCTAAGTCAAGCTCCGAAAGTGCCCAGTCAAAAATCAGCTCCGAGGATATAAAATATACTTACTGTACCGAGTTTATCATTGAAAAATCCAGCTCCGCCATACGTGCAGACAAAATGAAAAGCGCCATAAGCAAAATCGGCGACTGTATGGTCGTAATTGACGATGAGGACATAATAAAGGTTCATATACACACCAATAATCCCGGCTTTGTATTGGAGCATGCGGTTCGCTTGGGCGAGCTTTCTACCGTGAAGATAGAAAATATGAAGCTCCAGCACAGTAATATCGTAAATAAGGAAGAAGAAAAGCCGGCTCCTCCCGCCGCTCCAAAGGTTAAAAATGCGGCGGTTGCAGTCGCCGCCGGGAGCGGAGTAGAGGGACTTTTTAAGGATCTTGGCGCGTCGGTTATCTCCGGCGGACAGACCATGAATCCCTCCACCGACGATATTTTGTCGGTCATAGAGTCCATAAACGCCGAAAACATATTTGTGCTCCCGGACAACAAAAACATAATAATGGCGGCCCAGCAGGCGGCGGAGATGTCGGAGAAAAATGTTTTCGTCATTCCCACAAAAACTATTCCTCAGGGAATAAGCGCCATGGTTGCCTTCGAGCCCTCCCGTTCTCCCGAAGAAAACGCCGCCGCCATGGAAAACGCCGCAAAAAATGTGTCTACAGGGCTTATCACTCACGCCGTGCGTGACACTACCGTAAACGGAAAGGAAATCCATTCCGGCGATATTTTAGGTCTTGTAGAGGGCGATATAACCTCCGTTTCAAAGGACGCAACGGAAACGGCAAAGGAAATCATTACAAAAATCGCCGATGAAGATACCGAGCTTATTACCGTAATTTACGGCGAGGACATAACCGAAAACGAGGCTGACGCTCTTCGTGAATTTGCGGAATTTAAGTTCCCGGACAGCGACGTTTCGGTATACAGCGGCGGTCAGCCGGTATACAGCTACATTCTTTCTGCAGAGTAAAATAATAAAAGCGAGGGCATGCCCTCGCTTTTTGGTACGGTATAACCCTCTCGCCGCTAAAATATTCTTTATAATATTTCACTGCGAGCCTTAAAAAGGAGAGTACATATGGCGCATATTGACGATAAAATAACAAGTCTTACCGGAGTGGGAAAAAGCACAGCCGCAAAGCTTTCAAAGCTTGGAATCGAAACTGTGCGCGACATGCTTTTTCATTTCCCTTTCAGAACAGAGGATCGGTCGGAAATAAAGAAAATTTCAGACCTTACGGGGGAGGATTCGGCGCTTATAATGGCGGCGGTTTTTTCTCCCGTCGTCACCAGGCGTATAAGGAAAAATCTTACGGTTTACTCTGTGACCTTAAGGGACGATTCAGGCTTTGTAAACGCCGTATGGTACAACAATAAATATGTTGTCAAAAACCTAAAGCAGGGCGAAACCTATTCGTTTTTCGGCTCTGTCAAGTCCTCCTACGGCAAGACCGAGCTTATAAATCCCATTTATGAGGCAAAGGATAAAAATCTTGCCACGGGCAGAATTGTTCCCGTTTATTCCTCCACCGCCTCCCTTTCCCAGAAAACCATGCAGGCGGTAGCGAAAAAATGTGTTGATTTGTGCCTTGATGAGCTTACGGAAACTCTTCCAAAGGAAATTTTAGAAAAATATAATCTGTGCGAAATAAAATTTGCCGTGAAAAGCCTGCATTTTCCGGCCACGGCAAAGGATTACAATATTGCTCGCAGACGCATGGTATTTGAGGAGTTTTTCTTTTTGAATTTAGGTATGCGGCTTTTGTCGCAAAGAAGACGGAACCTTTCCGGCACGGCATATTCCGATTCGGATTTTTCTCCTTTTACCGCCTCATTGCCCTACAAATTTACAAAAGCACAGGAGAGAGTGTGCTGTGAAATCGCAAAGGATCTTTCTTCGTCCTCTCCCATGAACAGGCTTGTGCAGGGCGATGTCGGCTCCGGAAAAACGGCGGTAGCGGCCGCAGCCCTTTACTTGACCTACAAAAACTCCCATCAGGGCGCTTTAATGGCGCCTACCGAGCTTTTGGCGCGTCAGCACTATCAATCCATAAAGGAAATGCTTCCCGGCGTTTCGGTCTGCCTTTTAACAGGCTCTACAAAGGCTAAAGAGCGCAGAGAAATTTCGGAAAAATTAAAAAGCGGAGAAATCAGCATAGCCGTAGGCACTCACGCTCTTTTTTCAGAGGGAGTTGATTTTCAGGACCTGACTTTAGTAATAACCGACGAACAGCACCGCTTCGGCGTAAGACAAAGAGCGCTTCTTGCCGAAAAGGCGGAAAAATCGCCCCATATTTTGGTAATGACCGCTACCCCCATTCCGAGAACTCTCGCCCTTATACTATACAGCGACCTTGACATATCGGTTATAGACGAGCTTCCGCCCGGCAGACAGCAGATTAAGACCTATGTTGTCGGCGAGGATATGCGAAGGCGTGTGTATAATTTTATTGATAAAAACGTATCCGAGGGCAGTCAGGTGTATATCGTGTGTCCTATGGTCGAGGAGGGCGAATCCTCCGAGCTTAAGTCGGTCACGGAATATGCCGAACGGCTTAAAACGGAAATTTTCCCTCATATACCGATTGGATTTGTCCACGGAAAAATGAAAAGCGCCGAAAAAGAGGATATAATGGAACGTTTTGTGTCCGGCGAAATTAAAATTCTTGTTTCCACTACGGTTATCGAGGTGGGCGTGAATGTTCCCAACGCCGTTTTGATGGTGGTTGAAAACGCCGAGCGTTTCGGACTTGCCCAGCTTCATCAGCTTAGAGGACGTGTGGGACGAGGGGGAAAGCAAAGCTACTGCGTGCTTGTTTCAGACTCCTCCTCCGCCGAAACAAAGGAGCGGCTTAATATTATGGCGAAAACATCCGACGGTTTTGCCATCGCCTCGAAGGACCTTGAGCTTCGCGGACCGGGAGAGATATTCGGCACCCGACAGCACGGACTTCCGGAAATGAAAATCGGCGATATTTCCCGTGACAACGCCCTTATGAATATTGCCAGCACAGCCGCCGGAGATATTTTAATTAAAGACCCTCCTCTTACCAGAGAAGAAAATAAAATCCTTAAAGAAACCGTAATTCGTATGTTTACCGGAAAGGGCGCCGAGGGAATGTTTAATTAAGCTTTATCGGCGATTCGCTGATTTTAAAATCCCACAAAATCCGCCCTTACAAAACATTTTTTATAATTTTTGTTTTTTCTTGTTGACAAATCTTTATATTTATGATATAATACAATCTGCATTTGATAACTGGGTGTAGCGCAGATTGGTAGCGTGCTTGAATGGGGTTCAAGAGGCCGGGAGTTCGATCCTCCCCACTCAGACCAAGCAAAAACCTCTTTACTTTAGTAAAGAGGTTTTTTATTTAGATTTTAGGGGGTATTATTACGGAAATATATTCAGCCGAAATTGCGGACATGAAGGTCAGTCTTTTTTCCAACGGCATGGACCATCTTTTAAGGAAAACGACTTTAAGCTTTAACCGTGACAGCGATTTTTCCGATTCGGATGTAATATTGATTCTCTCCGCAAAGGAGGACAAGGCGGTATCCGCTCTTTTGGAAAGCTTTATAAATGAGGGAACCTCCGCCGCTCTTACCATAGAGCTTGTGCAAACGGCACCCGAAAAGTTAAGCGACGCCTTAGACTCAGTTATAACCTCAGACGAGCGCCATATGCCAAAAGCTTTTTCAGACCTTCTTAGCATGCTTGACTATTATAATTATATAAATTCCGTGGATGTAGGCTATGAACTGTCCGACCGTGGCTTTTTATTATATAAGGAGCTTTTAGCCTCAACCTTTGCCAAAGCACTCAGTGAAGTAAGCTCGGCCTTGTCCGGCTCCGATAAGGCGATTTTGTTTATCAAAGCTCCCGAGGATGTATGGATAAGCGATATTGACGCTTTCGCCTCGGCGCTTTCGGAGAATACTTACGATACCGATATATCCGTTTTTGCTGTCCGCTCAGATACCCCATTAAGCTTTTCACTTTTCATAAACAAAAAATAAGAGGCATAGCCTCTTATTTTTTATTCGATTGCCAAATGTTGTTTTCCGTCAGCTGTGGGTGTTTTTTTCGGCATATCAAGCTCAAGAACGCCGTTTTCATATCTTGCCTTAATGTCCTCTGTTTTTACGCCGGTAATATCGAACTGACGGCGGTACGAGCCATAGGAACGCTCGCAGCATACAAATTTGCCCTTCTTGTCGCTTTCCTCATGCTCCGAATGGCGCTCCGCCGATATGCTTAAAATATTGTCCTCAACGTCAAGCTTTATGTCCTCCTTGGAAAATCCGGGAAGGTCTGCCTGAAGAACATATTTGTCGCCCTCGTCCTTAATGTCTGTCTTAAATTCCGTAAGTCCGCTGTTTTTGAAAAACTCGAAGGGGTCTTCAAAGAAACGTCTTTCCATTTGTGCCATATCGTTAAATGCGTTGTAGTTTGCCAGTAAATTCTTTCTGTTTAACATATAAATTACCTCCTGATTTTTATGTACTTTTTGATTTTAAATCCTTTTGTCAAAAAACCTTATCATTTTCCATTGGTATTACCTCTTTTCTTATTACACCTTTATTATATTCCCAAAACGGTACAAAATTATTTAACTTTTGTGAACAAACCGTTAATTTTAGCACTCTACACATGAGAGTGCTAAAATTATTTTCTTGACAACTATGCCCGAGCTAACTATAATATATATAATTGACAATGTAAGGAGGAAATATTTATGTTGTTTTTAAGATATCCCGGATTTTTAAAAAAGGCTATTACCCTAAGCTATGATGACGGAGTAATTTATGATAAACAGCTTATTGAAATCATGGATCGCTTCGGACTGAAAGGCACGTTTAACGTAAATTCCGGATTTTTCGGAAATGTAGGTCTTCGCCGCATGACGAGCGAGGATGTGCTTTCTCTTTATACAAGCTATAATATGGAGGTCGCTGTCCACGGTCTTTTTCACATTTGGATTGACCGTGCATCCAATTCTGAAGTTGTAAATGAAATTTCAGAGGACAGAAAAAATCTGGAGCGGCTTTTCGGAGTTCCCGTAAGGGGAATGGCTTATCCCTTCGGCGTATTTAACGAGGACGTTATAAGAATCGCCGATTACTGCGGCATCGTTTATTCACGTACAACAATAGCGACTCACAGCTTTGACCTGCCATCTCGCTGGCTTACGCTCAATCCCACCTGCCATCACGGCGACGGCGAGCTTTTTAATCTGTTAGACCGCTTTTTAAATATGGACGTTCAGAGGGATCCGAAGCTTTTCTATCTTTGGGGACACTCTTATGAATTTAACGATAACGGAAACTGGGATCGTATAGAAGCCTTTGCCGAAAAAGCCGGCGGACGAAGCGATATCTGGTATGCCACAAATATTGAAATTTACGATTATGTAAAGGCATTTAAAAGCTTAATCACTTCTTTTGACGGAAAAATAGTGACAAATCCCTCCTCTGAAACAATTTATTTTTACTATCAGGATCCGGGAGATGAGAAAAATTCCAAAGACTATAAAATTGCTCCCGGCGAAACAATTAAACTAAAATAAAAATGCGGCTTAATGCCGCATTTTTTCATAATAAGCATAGACCCGTTTTTCCTCCGGAGCCGCATAATTTTCCTTAATATTTATCCCCTATATGTTCATCGCCCAAAAGCCTCTTTATGTCTAAATGCTTCTTTTTATCCGGTTTTCTCTCGGCGATAAAATTTTCAAAATTCATATATACCATCCGCTCCCTCGGACTTAAAAGAAAACATGTTCTGCCTCTTTCGGCAAGGAAATGCTTCTCCCTGTCATATAGCTCCTCCATACGTGCCGCTCGCCTTCTTGCAAGGCGTTTGGTAATGCTACAAAGTTTTTCTATTTCCGAAGCTTTATGAATTTTAAGCGCCCACAATACGCACGCCGGTGCAAGCACTGCCGATGAGAACGCCTCCGCCGCCTCCTCAACAATATCCGGCTCCCGTCCCGAAACCTTGTTCCACGTCGTGGCGACTCCGTCAAATACCGAGCTTTCCGTAACCGTGTGTCCGCACACGATATGGGATATTTCATGCATAACCGCGCACCGCTTTTCCTCAAGCGCCAGTCCTTTTTTGTAAAATATCAAAAGCCGTCCCTGTATTTTTGCGGTAAAGGCGTCATTTTCTAAGTATTCCGACAGCCCGTTCTCCCGAATAAGCTTTTCTCCGGCCTCATAACTTAAAGCAATTATTCCGAGCGCACGGCATATATCGTTTATCGCAACAGGCAGACATTTCGCATTTACAGAAAGCAGTATATCCCATTCCCGTCCCTGCAAAATATCACCTCCAAACAAAATTCTTGAAAACAGAAGATTTTTATGTTAAAATAAATAATGCTTTCATTCTGCAAAGCTTTTTACGATACGCTCTAAAAGCACAAGGTCGTTTGCTGCGATTTTTGTATTTACCGTTTCGCATATTGAAGCACGAAGAGCCGATTCACGGCTTTTCGTTATCCTTTTATGAAGCGTGTGATTTGCATCCCTCGGCGGATTTTCCGTAAAATATTCCGGTGGCACATCGAGAAAGGCGCAGAGCTTATTTAAATTAACAGACCTGGGCTTGGAGCGCCCTTTTAACCATGAGTCCACATTGCCCTGGGAAATTCCGGTAGCCTTTTGTATGGAATATGTGGTCAGACCCTTTTCTTTCATTATTTTTTTAAGCTTCTGTGAAAACATCATATCTCTGCCCCCTGACAGATATAATTATAACGTTAATTTGCCCAAAAGTCAATTATTAAAGTCAAAGGCAATATTTCCTTAAAATTTTCAGCATAACTTCATATAATCGGAGGATAAAATGAATAAAAATCTTATACCCGATATTACGGTAAAATCCATAGATGAGCTTGACGCAGGTTTTTTTATCTCACACGGCATAAAGGCGGTATTCTTAGATATAGACAATACCCTGGTCGTTCCCCATGCTCCGCTTCCGGACGAGAGGGCGGAAAAATTTGTGCGCTCCTTAATAAATGCCGGTCTTACAGTGTGTTTTATATCCAATAACAAAAAAGAGCGTGTTGATAAATTTAACACCTTCGGCGTTCAGGCAATACACCGGGCGGCAAAGCCTTTTACCTACTCATACCGCCTTATGATAAAAAAGCTCGGAATAAAAGCCGATGAAGCCGCCGCCGTGGGCGACCAGTTTTTCAGCGATATTTACGGTGCCAACCGTGCAGGTCTTTTAACCGTCTACGTAAATCCCATAAAGATAGGGGGGGAGGGTGCGTTTGTATGGCTTAAAAGAAAGCTTGAAGCACCGCTTCTTAAAAAGCTTCGTTCGGGAAATTATATAAAAATTGTATAAGTTTATACCAAAAATGCATAATATGTTGATGAAAAAATACAATTGAAAGTATCTTAATATTATTGTATAATTATATTATTATGATACTGGGAGAGGGTCTTTAAATGTATTCTAAAGAGGTTGTTATAAAAAACCAGGTGGGGCTCCACGCAAGACCGGCAACATATTTTATACAGAAAGCCAACGAGTTCAAGGATGAAATAAAGGTGTCCAAGGACGAGCGCGAGGTTAACGCAAAAAGCCTTCTCGGTGTTCTCTCCTTGGGGATTACAAGGGGTACGGCTATTACCATCAGCGCAAACGGGGAAAGCGAAAAAGAAGCAGTTGACGCCTTGGCAGATCTTATTGAGTCTAATTTTGAATAATAAGGGTGACTTCCTGTAAGGTCGCTTAAAAGTACGGTGTGTTTCCGCTTTACGGAAGTCTATACCGTACTTTTTGTTTTATAAGGAATTTTTTTATGTCTATTGAAGAAAAATTATCCGCGCTTCCGGACAAGCCGGGCGTATATATCATGAAAAACTCCGACGGACAGGTTATATATGTGGGCAAGGCAAAAATTCTTAAAAACCGCGTCCGCCAGTATTTCCGCAGTCAGAAAAATCACACCCCCAAGGTACGGGCAATGGTTAAAAATATTGCTGATTTTGAATATATAATTACAGAGTCGGAGCGTGAGGCGTTTGTCCTTGAATGTAATCTTATAAAGGAATACAGACCTCGCTACAACATCCTTTTAAAGGACGACAAAACCTATCCCTTTATTAAAATTTCCGATGAAAAATATCCGAAAATCAGCTTTACACGCCGTCCGGAAAAGGATAAGAGCGAGTATTTCGGCCCCTATACCAGCGCTTATTTCTGCCGTGAGATGATTGAGCTTACAGAAAAAATCTTCCATCTGCCCGTATGCAGAAGGCGTTTTCCGGAGGATTTCGGAAAGCAAAGACCGTGCCTTTATTACTCCATGGGAAGATGTATGGGCGTTTGCACCGGCTCTGTCAGCGAGGCGGAATATAAAAAGGTTATCAATGACGCTAAAGACTTTATAAAGGGGCGCCACGGCGCTCTTACAGAGCGGCTGGAAAAGGAAATGGCAGAAGCCTCAGAAAAGCTTCAGTTTGAGCGTGCCGCCGACCTCAGGGACAAAATAAATTCTATAAAATACATCTCGGAAAAACAGACTGTTACCATCTTAAACGGCGCCGACGCCGATGTGTTCGCCTTCGCCGCCGAGGATAACGACCTTGCTTTCGAGATTCTTTTCATCCGTGACGGGAAAATGACCGGCAGAGAAAGCGTTCCCTTAGAGGGCGCCTCCGGTATTGACGACGGTCTTCTTTCTGAGGATTTTCTATCCCAGTATTACGAAAGAGAAAACTCGGTGGTTCCGCCGCTTATTATAACCTCCTCGGAGGTGGCTGACAAGGACATGCTTACCGGGTATCTTTCCCAAAAGCGCGGAAGCGCTGTTGAAATCCGTTGTGCACAAAGGGGAAAATACAAAAGCCTTGCGGATATGGCGTTGAAAAATGCAAAAAAAACACTCTCCGACACAAGAGAGACTAAAATGAAATACCAGCTTAAAAAAAGCGCCGCATCCGAGCTGGGCAAAATCCTCGGTATGAAAAGTGCCCCGTCAAGGATTGAATCCTACGACATATCCCACATTTCGGGGGATTCTGCCGTAGGCGCAATGATAGCTTTCTGCGACGGGAAATATTCCAAAAAAGACACTCGGTTTTTCAGGCTTAAAACCGCCGAAGGCGGCGACGACTGCGCCGGAATGAGAGAGGTGCTTACAAGGCGGTTTCGCCGCTTTATTTCAGAATACGAAAAGCTTAAAGATGACGAGTTAGATCCTGACGACTCAAAATTTGCGCTTCTGCCCGACCTTATTTTAATGGACGGCGGAGCCGGACAGCTTAACACGGCTCTTTCGGTGCTTTCTGAGCTTAAAATAGAAATTCCCGTTTACGGCATGGTGAAGGACGACCGTCACAGGACGAGGGGGCTTATATCTCCCTGTGGGGAAATCTCATTAAACCCCTCATCTTCGGCGTTCAGGCTTGTTACGGCAATCCAGGACGAGGTGCACAGAGCGGCGATAGGCTACCATCACAGGCTTAAGGAAAAGGCAATGTTAAAAAGTCCGCTTCTTGATATTCCCGGGGTGGGCGAAAAAACCTATGCGAAGCTTATGCGGCATTTTAAAACCGAGGGAAATATTAAAAAGGCGTCGTTAGAGGAGCTTTGCTCGGCGGCAGGGAAAAAAGCCGGAGAAGGAATATTTAAATTTTACCAAACAAAAAAGTGACCGCTTATACCGGTCACTTTTAAATTGTCGGAATTATTCAGCTTCTTTAAGCTTTGCAAAGCACTCGCTGCAGTAAACGGGCTTGTCATTCTTGGGAACAAAGGGAACCTTTGCTTCCTGACCGCAGGCTGCGCATACAGCTGTGTACATTTCTCTGTTTTCTCTCATAGAAGCCTTCTTTGCAGCTCTGCAGTCCTTGCAGCGCTGAGGCTCGTTCTGAAAACCTTTTTCTGCGTAAAATTCCTGTTCGCCGGCTGTGAAAACGAATTCTTTTCCACAATCCTTGCATACCAATGTCTTGTCCTGGTACATGTTTGATCTCCTCACTTTGAATAGTATAATTATTTGACCCTGACCGGATTTGCACCGATCTCCTGCTTTTACAGCCGGGCATATGACCTTAAATAAATACGAACGCTTACATCATAAGGTCCGTTCCTCGGCAATTCCCTCTATTTTGCGCTTTATCCGCTGAAGGGCATTGTCCACAGCCTTCTGAGGCTTACCAAGCTTCAACGCAATATCGTGATATGTTCGGCCTTCAAGATAATAGCCGAGCACCTGTTTCTCGAATTTGCTGAGCAGGCTTTGAATTTTTTCACCCATAATACAGCAGCGTTCTTTATTGATAATTATTTCCTCAGGGTTGGGAAGGGAATCTCTGCATATAACATCCATCAGGGCGGCAGCTTCCTCGTCATCATCAAATAAGGGCTGACTTAAAGAAATAGAATTATTCAAAGGACCGTGTTTTAACCTTGTGGCAGCTTTGATAGCAGTTGCTATCTGGCGCATAATACAGGTTTCGGCAAAGCTTTTAAAAGGAACATTGTAGGAGTTGTTGTAGTCCCTCGTAGCCTTAAAAAGCCCGATAAGACCCTCTTGCATCAGATCCTCCTTATCAGCGCCGACCAAAAAGAAACGAAACGTCTTTTGACGAACAAGACCGACATACCTGTTTATCAGAGCTTCAAGAGCGTCATTGTCGCCGCCTCGGCTTAATTCAATCAGCTCTTCATCTGAATAATTGGCATAATCGGATATGTTCAAGCCTGTATACCTCCGTTCATAATGTGTTACCACATTACACACAGTATACTAAAAATCGCTTTTTTTGTCAAGTAAATTTGTAAAAATAATATACCGGAGAGCTTATTATAAGCCCTCCGGCGTAATTTTTCATATTCCGGCACGCTCGGCAAGCGTCTTTGCCATATCCGTCTTTTCCCAGGGAAGGTCTTCTTTTCCGAAATGTCCGTAATTCGAAGTCTTTGCGTATATGGGGGTTTTAAGATTAAGTGTTTTTATAATGCCGTGCGGTCTTAAATCAAAGCTTTCTATAACTATCTTTTCGATTTCGTCGTCCGGAATTTTGCCCGTTCCGAAAGTATCTACTCTGACAGAAACCGGTTTTGCCACGCCTATTGCGTATGCTATCTGTATTTCGCACTTTGAGCAGATTTTAGCTTTAACCAGATTTTTCGCCACATAGCGTGCCATGTAGGCTGCGCTTCTGTCAACCTTGGACGGGTCCTTTCCGGAAAAAGCTCCGCCGCCGTGACGTGCATAGCCTCCGTATGTATCAACGATTATTTTTCTTCCGGTAAGTCCTGAGTCCCCGTAAGGACCGCCTATAACAAATCTTCCCGTAGGATTAATATAAAACTTAGTGTCCTCGTCAATCATATTTTTATCTATGACCGGCTCTATAACATGCTTTTTAATATCCTCTTTTATCTTATCCTGGGTTACGTCCTTTGTATGCTGTGATGAAACCACGATAGCGTCAATTCTTACAGGCTCGCCGCTCTCTGAATACTCGACGGTCACCTGAGTTTTTCCGTCGGGACGAAGATAGGGAAGCTCGCCGCTTTTTCTCACAAAGGTAAGCCGCTCTGACAGCTTATGGGCAAGGTATATCGGAAGAGGCATAAGATTTTCCGTTTCAGAGCACGCATATCCGAAAATGAGCCCCTGATCTCCCGCTCCGCTGTCGGGATTATCGCCGTCGCCGACTCCCATGGCGATATCGGGCGACTGTCCGTGAACGGAGTTCATAACGCAGCAGGTATCAGCGTCAAAGCCCATAGACGAGTCAGTATATCCAACCTCTCTTACGGTATCTCTTACAATAGTCTGAACGTCAACCTCAGCCTTGCTTGTGATTTCGCCCATAACGTGTATAAGTCCCGTGCATGCCGTTACCTCGCACGCTACCCTTGATTCGGGATCCTCTTTTATATATGCGTCAAGCACACGGTCGGCAATAAGGTCGCAGAGCTTGTCCGGATGCCCTTCCGTTACCGATTCAGATGTAAAAAGTCTTCTCAACTCTATTCACTCCTTCTTTTGTATAACAAAAAAATCTACTTTGCGTAGATTTTTGTTTACAAATCGTACAGTGGGAAACTGTAATTAAACTTTTGTATTTATAAAATTTACGCCATAGCGTTGAAACGCTTTACCAGAGCCGATTTTCTTCTTGCAACCGTGTTCTTGTGGAAAACACCCTTAGCAACAGCCTGATCCATCTTCTTTATAACGTAAACAACAGCCTTCTTTGCCTCTTCCTTATTGCCGGCTGCAACGGCTGCGTCAGCCTTTCTCATAGCTGTGTGAATAGCGGACTTGATCATCTGATTTCTGAGAGTTTTTTTCCTTGTAATAAGAACTCTTTTCTTAGCTGATTTAATGTTGGGCATTAAATTCACCTCCATAACAAAGAATTAATACATTTGGGTTACGGAGAAAACTAAAGCGAACGGTGCTTTTCGTTTTCTGCCTGTGTATTTTTCAGCAAAATATATTGTAACACATTTTATTTTAAAATGCAATAGATTTTTTTATTTTTTTATAATTATTGCATTATTTCGATTTAAATGTTATAATATCCACTGTTTTTTAGGAGATGATTATAATGATAAACTGGATAATGCTTACTCTTTTTTACGGACTTGCCTCCGGCACAAGGAATGCACTTAAGAAAAAAGCCCTCGAAAAATCCCCTTTGGTGGAGGTATTGTTTCTATACACGCTTTTATCGTTTATTTTGATAGTGCCTATGTCCTTTATCCCTTCTCCCGAGGGGGTGCTTTTATCCGACCCTTCGCTTTACCTTGTTATATTATTAAAATCCCTTGCGGTTTTCTTTGCCTGGATGCTTTCATTTAAGGCTATAGGGAGAATGCCGGTAAGTCTTTTCGGCGTTATTGAAATGTCGGGAATTATTTTTTCCACCGTTTTCGGAATCATCTTTTTTAACGAGCCAATGGGATTTTATCAGTACCTGGGGCTTTCACTTGTGCTTTTCGGCATTATGGCGGTAAACATATTAAGAAACGGAGAAAAAAGCGGCGCCTCCTTTCTTCCGGTGCTTATGCTTATAGGCTCCTGCTTTTTTAACAGCGTTTCCGGCGCTATGGACAAGGCAATAATGATAACAGGCAAAATAACTCCCTCCGGCCTTCAGTTTTGGTTTATGCTATGCATGAGCTTATTTTACTTTTTATACGTTATTTTTACTAAAACAAAAATCAGCCTTAAAACCTATTTAAAAAATCCACTTATAATTATCATGAGCGTAATATTCGTGCTGGGCGACCGTGCGCTCTTTGCCGCCAACGCTTCGCCCGACAGCCGGGTGACGGTGATGATTTTAATCAAGCAGTCCTCGGTTATAGCCTCAATTCTTTTAGGCAGAATATTGTTTAAGGAAAAGCATATTGTATACAGACTTTTGTGCGCCGCCGTCATTGCCGCCGGAATTTTAGTTTCAACCATGTAATAATTTGAAAAATCAGGGACATACTTTTAATTAAAGCATTTTATGCTTAGCCTGACGATACCAATTTTGGGCACCGATTTTGAAAGGTAAATTTTTGCTCTATCTTTGTTAAAATGCTCGCAAATACAAAAAAGTATTTGCTCCGCTTTTGCCTTGATATACCCAAAATTTTCTCTTTCAAAATTCTTCGACCTTAAATGGATGAAATTTCTTAGTAGATTTTGGTGCGGAGGATGCAGGAAGGCTTTGTGCCTTTCAAAGACGACAAGCCAAAAGATACCGAAATTTCGCCATTTGAGGCGGGCTTGAATTGGTAGCGTCAGGCTAAATTAAAGGAGACGTCCCTATGACTTTACTAAATATCTGTTTTGTTTCACTTTTATCCGTGACGGCATTGTTTGTATCCGTAAAGATAATAGGAAACCGCCAGATGTCCGAGCTTAATATGTTCGATTATATCAACGGAATCACTATAGGCTCCATTGCCGCAGAAATGGCAACCTCCTTAGAGAGCGACTTTTTAAAGCCCCTTACCGCTATGGCAGTTTACACAGCCGTTGTGTTTATAATTTCGGTGCTCAACTCAAAATCTATAAGGGTCAGAAGATTTGTCAGCGGAAAATGCATCGCCCTAATATATAACGGTAAATTTTTACCCGACAATTTCAAAAAGGGCAAGGTTGACCTAAGCGAGTTTTTAAATCAGTGCCGTGTACAGGGTTATTTTAACGTCGGGGATATTGCCTATGCGTTTTTGGAGGAAAACGGAAAGATTTCAATCCTGCCGAAAACCGGCTCCCGTCCTTTAATGCCTAAAGACCTTAATACCATAAGAAAGGACAAAGGCTCTCCGGATAATCTTTCCGAAGCGTCGCCCTATACAACTTTAATTATGGACGGGCACATTTTAAAAGAAAATCTTCACCACTCAGGAAAGGATAAGACATGGCTTGAAAGAAAGCTTTCCGAGCTTAAAATAGGCAATATCCGAGACGTTTTCTTTGCCGCATGTGACAAAAGCGGAGACTTTATTGCATTCAGGAGGATGAAGGATAAAGGTGAGGGCAACGACATCTTTCAGTGATTATTCGCTTGCGGCGCCGATAAGCGCCAGTGCGTCGCCTATAACGCAGAAAAGCTGCGCCAAAACGTTGATTTCTTCTATTGTAAGTCCGGCTGAAAGTGTGTTTGCTATGGTTACGCCCAGATAATTCAGCGCTAAAAGACTATCTCTGTCCATAAAAAAGCCTCCTCATATAAATAATATGAGGAGGCTTTTTTTATGTTACTTTCCTTTTATAACCGGGGAAATCTTTTTATATATAAGAAGTGTTATAATCGAAAGCACTATTCCTTTTACAATATTAAACGGCGTAACCGTTGTAAGTATAATTGATGCGATTACCTCCATAGGTGCATCCGGCATATAAAGAGGGAACATCAAAAAATAATTTGCCGCCATTGCCGCCAGTGTATATAGTACCGTTGCCGACGCAAAGCCTATCACCGCCGCTTTTCTTGTTTTATTTACCTTATAGATAATACCCAGCACCAAAACGAAGGTTCCGTTTATGACGAAGTTTGCAAGCTCTCCCACAAAGCCCGTTGTTGTAACGGCGCAGTGTATAATGTTTTTAAGCGCCTCTATTATAACTCCGCACAAGGGGCCCAATGCCAGCGTTCCCACTATCGCCGGTAGGTCTGAAAGCTCAATGTCCAAAAATCCCCCGATTTTCGGCATCAGGGCTCCCATAAGCTGAAGCACTACCGCCATAGCGGTTAAAAGCGCCGTCATTACCATTACTCTTGTCTTTTTCATTTAAATCTTCCTTTCAGGATTCGCCCCGGGGGTAACTAAATAGGGCGCCCTTTTAAAAGGACGCCCCTAAAAAGTTTCTTTATCCGGACTGTACCGTCGGTTCGGGAATCGCACCCAAATCAGCTTTCGCTCTCGGACTTGTAGCTTAAATAACGCTCATTACCGCCGGTGAGGAATTTCACCTCGCCCTAAAACAAATCTTTTATTTTTATTTATCCTTACGGACATATTCATTATACATCTTTTTTTAAAATTTGTCAATAAAAACTTGACAAACTAATTTTTATATGTTATAATACCAACTGCAAAACAAGCAGAAGCATGCCGCTTCTCACCGGCCGATATTTAAGCGGTTCGGTAAATACCTGGATTTTCAAGTATTTTATGCGGCAGTTTTCTGCCGCAATTTTTAATTTCGGGGGTGTTTTCAATAGCTATCAAGGAATTGATTATCAATGAAGAAATTACTGCAAAGAGTGTAAGACTCATAGGCAGCGACGGGGAACAGCTTGGTATTATGGATACCGAAAAGGCTCAGGCACTTGCAGACGAGGCCGAGCTTGATCTTGTTCTTATGTCGCCGAATGCGGATCCGCCTGTTTGCAAAATCATGGATTACGGAAAGTACCGCTTTGATTTGCTTAAAAAGGAAAAGGAAAACCGCAAAAACCAGCGTATAGTCGATACAAAGGAAATCAAAATGACTCCTTCCATCGACACTCATGATTTTGAAACGAAAATGAATCACGGCAAAAAGTTTTTGTCAAACGGCGATAAGCTTAAGGTTACCATTCGTTTCAGAGGGCGTGAGATAAACCATTCTTCATTGGGAGTTCAGCTTCTTGAACGTGTTGCCGACGCTTTATCTGATTACGGCACCGTTGAAAAAAAGCCCAAGCTTGAAGGCAGGAATTTATTTATGATAGTTGCGCCTGCCGAAAAGAAATAAGTCTTGAAGCAGCAATGCTTTAGTATAAAATTTTACCGAGAGGAGTTATAAGTTATGCCCAAAATTAAGACGCACAGAGGCGCCGCAAAGCGTTTAAGACTCACAAAAAACGGTCAGATCAAACGCGGAAAGGCTTTTAAGAGTCATATATTGAACAAGAAGAGCACCAAGAGAAAAAGAAGACTCAGAAAGGGCGGCTACTTAAGCGTATCCAACGCAAAAGTAATGAAGACCCTTATTCCCTACAAATAATACCAGGAGGAAATGTGAAATGGCTAGAATAAAAGGCGCTATGAGCGCAAAAAAAAGACACAAGAAAATACTTAAGCTGGCTAAAGGCTACATTGGTGCCCGCTCTAAACAGTATAAAGTTGCCAAGCAGTCCGTAATGAAGGCTCTTGACTACGCATACATCGGAAGAAAGAACAAAAAGCGCGACTTCAGAAGACTCTGGATTACCAGAATCAGCGCAGCCTGCAAACTCAACGGCATGAACTATTCACAGTTTATGAACGGACTTAAAAAGGCAGACATTACTCTTAACAGAAAGATGCTTTCCGAAATAGCAATCAACGATCCTGCGGCATTTGCTGAGCTCGTTGCAAAGGCTAAGAGCGCACTTGCTTAAAAAAGCTTAAGGAACGATTTTTTATAAATCGTTCCTTTTATTTTACGGAGGATATATGATAAAATTAGCACCCTCAAACGATAGGATAAAGCATATAAAAAAGCTCGCCCGTAAGCACGAACGTGAAAAGTGCGGCGAATTTGTTATCGAGGGCAAAAGAAGCGTGTATGACGCCGCCGCAAACGGAGCGGATATTTCCTATGTAATTTTTTGCGAATCCGATACGCCGATGTTCGGCGATTTAATCCCTCAGTTTTACACGGATAAAAAAACCTTTGCGGAAATTACCGATACAGAATCGCCCCAGGACGTGCTCGCCGTTGCAAAGATGCGCTTGCCTCTTTTAGACGACGTTATTTCTAAAAAGCCCGATATTATAGTAATGTGCGACCGAGTAAGAGATCCGGGCAACATCGGCACTATTATCCGTACCGCCGATGCGGTGGGAAACGCCGCCGTTTTATTGTCCGAGGGCTCTGCCGACCTTTTTAATCCAAAGGTAATACGCTCAACTATGAGTTCGGTTTTTAATCTTCCCATAGTTAAGGACGTGTTACTCTCCGACGCCATAGAATCGCTAAAGCTTCGCGGCTATAAAATCATTTGCGGCGCCCTTAAAGAAAATTCGATCGGTCTTTATGAAGCTGACCTGTCCGGCCCATGTGCCGTCATTATAGGAAACGAGGGAACAGGCGTAAGCGATGAGATAATAGCTCTTTGCGGAAAAACAGTCAAAATCCCCATGAGGGGCAAGGCGGAATCGCTAAACGCCGCTGTCAGCGCCGGAATACTTATGTATGAAATTTTAAGGCAGAATCTGAAATAATATTAAAACGGTGGCATAAAAGCCGCCGTTTTTTATAAGTGATGTTTTTCAATATAAAGCAAGACCGTCAATTTACAACACCATAACAATTGTTCCTACGGCAATTAATATTGAGCCGATAGCGGATTTAACAGTGAATTTCTCGTGCAGAAATGTAAACGCCAAAATAAGTGTTAAGACAACGCTCATTTTATCAATAGGAACTACCTTTGACGCATCTCCCAGCTGAAGCGCTTTATAGTAAAAAAGCCATGATGCGCCTGTGGCAAGACCGGACAGAATAAGAAATAACCAGCTTTTTTTATCAATCGACATTATTCCCGACTGGGCGTTTGTGATAAAAACCATTCCCCATGCCATGAAGAGTACAACGACAGTTCTTATAGCCGTTGCAAGTGTTGAATTCACTCCGTCAATTCCGACCTTGGCAAGTATTGATGTTAGTGCGGCAAATATTGATGATAAAACAGCGAAAATAAGCCACATAGCTTTCACTCTCCTTAAATCTACTCTATCACAAAGCATAATCTTTGTCAACATAAACTTTGTAAACGCTTTATATTCGTACACTATTCGACATTTATCAGGAAAGATAGAAGCTTATTGTGAAAAATATGATTATGATACACCCTGTGTTATGATAAAAAACAAGACGGTCATATGACCGTCTTGCTTTTTATCTTTAGGTTGAATTATTTAGCTTCGTAGCCTTCAACGTATTTTGTGTTGAATTCTTCAGCTTTTGCCTTAAGGCTTTCTGTGTTCTCAGCTATATGAGTTGCAACAGCCTTGCCGGCAGCCATATCTTTACAGAACTGATTTCCCATTTCCCAGATTCCGTTATAGAATATTCTGGGAAGATAATATGCATTGTCAAGAGTTTCTTCCCAAATTGCGAAGTCCTCTTCACTCATATTAGGCTTATAGGTTTCTTCAGTAACCATGTTAGACTTAGAGTCTACCATGTAGCATGCAAGCATGAATGCACAGGGAAGCTTATCCTCGCTTACACCTGCAGGGAACAGGAAGTGAGAGTCTGTAAGGTAAGCTCCGGGACCTCCATCCTTGTTAGGATAGTTGATGTATCTTATAACATCGTTTGTCTCTTCAGTCATCTCGTCCTTAATAAGGTTAGGCATAACCTCATCTCTCATAATAACATTTCTGGCAGATACTTTTCCGCTTGTTGTTATGTTATACTGAGGATCGGTGAGAAGTGTGCCCCAGTAATTTAACCATTCAACATTCTCAGGTTTGTCATATGTAACAGTTACTTCACCGGTTTCTTCGTTCCATGTGGACATATATTTTCCGGCTACGTGAGGTCTGTTTATTCTGCTTGAGGAGTTTGCGCCCAAAGCTACAGCCTGCTTATTTATTTCCTTATAAGCATCCATATCCCACTTGCCTTCCTGGTAATACTCGTAAGGAGTCTTAATACCAAGCTCCTTCATCCAGGTTTCATTATAAGCAAGATACCAAACCTCCTGCATGGGAAGTGTGCTTACACCGTAATATTCTCCGAGCCACTTTGTTCCTTCAACAGTAAGCTTATCAATTTTGTCGTTATTATCAAAATCAATAAGATCTGTAATAGGTGTATAAAGCTCTTCGCAGAAAGTTAAGGGGAATACAGATATGCCGAAGCAATACTGAAGCTCCCAAGGATCTCCGCTCATGATACCGGAAACAAGGTCGTCACCGAGTCCGTCGCCGCCGCCTACCAAGAACGATACCTTAGTACCGTACTCTTCTGAGAACTTGTCAGCACCCGCCGCAAACTCATAGTTTAACGGATCGTCGTTGAACAATCTGTAACCGGCAACTCTGATTTCCATGTCGCCCCAATCTTCCGTGTTGAATGTTACGCCCTTTTTGCATCCCACAAGAGAAGCGGCAAGAGCCAAGCAAGCAACAACTGCCATTAATTTTTTTGCCATTTCTTTCTCCTCCATTTTATTATTTCCCTTTCGGGTCCGGGCTGCCTCGAAATTCTGTCGAAGCATCCAATGTAATTGTATTATATACCAAAACCCCCTTTCGGTCAAGAGTTTTTTAAAAATTTCGATTAAAAATGTTTACATTATTAATACATTTATACGCTTCTTATACATATTTTGATTTTATATATCAAATAAGCTTATATGTCTGTCTTGATTTTTTTTGAATTTACTGTTATAATAAAACATTATGACGCATGGAGTTGATTTTTTTGAGAATGAGAAAGAGGGCTCATCTGCCCGAGAGAATAGCAAGCTGTGGCGGTCATATCGTAAACACCGCAGAAGAAATCGCCGAATTTTCAGAAGGCAAAAGGCTTCAGCTTGAAATCGGCTGCGGCAAAGGACGGTTTATTACCGAAACCGCTTCGCTTAATCCAAAAATACCCTACCTTGCCGTTGAGCAATGTGAAAATGTCGCAATTCTTGCGGCGGAAAAAGCCGTGCAAAAAAAGCTTTCCAATATTAAATTTTTTATGAAGAATATATCCTCCTTGGACAGTCTTTTGCCGGACGGCTCCGTAGAAAGAATCTATCTTAATTTCTCCGACCCGTGGCCGAAGAAGAAGCAGGCGAAGCGCCGTCTGACTCATCCAGGATTTCTCACCCTTTATAAAAGATGGTTGTGTGAAGGCGGGGAGATATTTTTTAAAACCGATAACGCAAAGCTCTTTGAATATTCCTTAAACAGCTTCTGCAGTGAGGATTTTATCTTATCCAATATAACCTTTGACCTTGCCAACAGCGGATTTGAGGGCAATATAATGACTGAATATGAAAGCCGTTTTACAAAAGAAAATAAACCTATCTACCGCCTTGAGGCAAGAATGCGGTAAAAACCGCCCCGAAAGCACATCGCTTTCGGGGCGGTTTCTTAAATTACATTATAAACAAGTCGGACTTATCTTTAGGAAGCCTTCATTCCAATATTGCTTTACCAAAGATTTTTGGAACACTACCGTTTTTTATAGATTTTCAAGAAGTTTTTTTACCTCCTCTTTATCCGGGGGCTCGGTTCCCTCCTTAAGACAAGCGGCGCTCCCGACCGCCACTGCCAGACGCACCGAAGCTCTTTCGCTTAAGTTATTTTCAAAACCGCAAATAAATCCTGCCGTCATACTGTCGCCGGCTCCCACGGTAGATTTCGGAGCAATTTTTGCCGCATTGACAAAAAACTTATCCTTTCCGCAAAAATAAGCCCCATTTTCCCCAAGACTTATAAGTACGTTTTCGCAGCCCGATTCCTTAAGGCGCTCTGCCGCCGCACATACATTTATGTTTCCGAACAGCGTGCACACTTCCTCCTCATTGGGTTTTATAAGCCAGGGCTTAATTTCTTCTATATCTTCTATTCCAAAACTTTTGGAGTCAACCACTGTCTTTACGCCTTTTTTCCTGATTTCAGAAAGCATTGGGACAACGGCTTTCTTGCCTTCTCCGGGAGGAATACTCCCCGAAAATACAAAAATATCGCCGTTTTTTATATCCGATAAAATCTGATTTTCTATATTTACGAAGCCTTTATTTTCAAATTCAAAAGAATCCGTGCTCATTCTTGTTTCTCTGCCGGATTTTTCGATAACCGTTATATTTTCCCTAACCTTTCCCTTTACGCAGGCAATGCTTAAATTTACGCCCCTTTTCTGTGCAAGGGACAAAACCTCGTCGCAGCTGTCCTCGCCTATTAAGGCGAACGCTCTGTTTTTTTCGCCGAGGGCAGACAGCGCCGCCGATACATTAATGCCCTTTCCTCCCAGGTATCGTCCGATTTTTTTTACACGGATTTCGCTGCCCGGCACAAGGTTTTCGGCATTGTAATAAATGTCAAATGCCGGATTTAAGGTTAACGTAAAAATCACATCGGTCACTTCCTTTTCATTATTTTTCGGTAAAAACAGACCGATTTATTTTTTTCTATGAATTCGATTTTAAAGTGAAAGCTCAAAATAAATACCGTAATGATCGGAGGGGAATTTCCCGTCAACCAAAGTATCAATCATTTCGCTTTTTTCCGGCTTCACCTTGCTATTTATAAAGCAGTAATCAATATGCTCTCCTGTATAATCAACGTCATATCCGTGGAAAGTCGTCCGCATATCCTTTGCGGTTTGCGCGTTCACGTCTGCAAACAATTTTGTCATTTCTTTATAGCCTACGGTTTCGGGCGTCATGTTAAAATCACCGGTTATAAAAGTCGGGTTATCCGAAATTTTTCTGCTATAATCATATACCAGCCGTACGCTGTCGGTCTGACATTTGTCCCCAAAGCCAAAATGAGTATTCATTGCGGTAAAAATCTTGCCGCTTTCCTTATCCTTCAGCTCGGCGTAAAGACAAATCCGGTAACAATGTCCCTCATCCCAGCCTTTGGATTCTTCTTCCGGTGTATCAGACAGCCAAAACCATCCCTTATTCAGACATTCAAATTTATCCTTTCTCCAAAGTATCGGCGTGCTCTCAAGGTTTGACTGTGCCCGGTATTTATTGAATATTTCATATTTATCCGACCAATACTTTTCTATTATTTCAAGATACGGGGGAGTACATTCCTGCAGTCCGATTATATCCGCCTCATACGGTTCCACCACTTTTTTAAGCCGAGGCGCCCTTTCTTTGATTGAATGTCCGTTTTCATCATCGCAATATCGGATATTAAATGTTATTACCTTTAGCTTCATTGTCTTCTTTACCTTCCTCGTATAATAAATGTAGTAGTTTTTAGAGTTCCTCTCCAAGAACTATGGTAT
>CAYXRC010000010.1:0-96163 GCA_964466295.1 uncultured Ruminococcus sp. | reverse complement strand
GGCAGAGCACTTGACTTTTAATCAAGGTGTCCGGAGTTCGAATCTCCGATGGGTCACCAAACGAAAAAGCATACCAACTGGTATGTTTTTTTGTTTGGAAATTTAATGGGATTCGAACTCGTCGAAGCTCTTTTTGCTTAAAGGAAAAAAGAGCGAAGCTGCGCCGAGGAAAACGAGGCGCAGTCAGAATCTCCGATGGGTCACCAAAACAAAAATCCTATCGTAAGATGGGATTTTTTGTTTTGTATTATTCATTATTAATTATTCAATATTCATCATTCATTAAGGAAGGATTTTTGCAATGAATAATGAAGCCGCCTGCGGCTGATGAATAATGAATAATTAGGGCAAGTTTTGATGTTTTCGGACAGAGCGGAGAAATGCTTTTTAGCATTTCCATTAGCGGAGGTTGCCCGAGGTCGCTTTAGCGCCGAGGCAACGAAAAAATGCTTTGTTGTTTTTATGGGGCAGGGTATTCATTTATTATGGGTGCAGGGCGAGCAAAATGCTGTTCGCATTTTGCCAAGAGTAACGCAAAAACCTATAAACGGTTTTTGCGTTTTCGGCGAAAAAATGCTTTGTTGCATTTTTTCGCCTTGGGAACTGTCTTTTTAATCTCCGGAGGTATAAAATGGTTAAAAAATACTGAAAAGAGGTTACAACATGCGAACACGAAACATAAAACCCGGCTTTTTCAAAAACGACATTTTAGGCTCCTTGCCGCCCCTTTGCCGTATTCTTTTTTCGGGGCTATGGGGTCTTGCGGACAGGGAGGGCAGGCTTGAGGACAGGCCTCTTAGAATAAAGGCTGAAATTCTTCCCTTTGACGACTGCGATACGGATGCTCTTTTGGCTATCCTCGACGAAAACGGATTTATCAAGCGCTACAAGGTCGGCAATGACAAATTTATTGAAATTACAAAGTTTTATCTTCATCAGCACCCTCACATGAAAGAGCCCGAGAGCGTTATTCCTTCACCTGAAGAAGCAAGCGACACTTTTTATGAGCCGGTAAAAGAAGAGTCCGGCGAAAAAATATGCGAAGAAAAAGGAGAGAGTATAGGCAAAAAAACCGCCCAAAACGGCGGAAAAACGGCACTTTCAAAAAAAGAGTCCAATGAGCACCGGGAAAGCACCGGGAAAGCACCGGACAGGCCTATGTCCAGCCCGTCCTTAAACCTTAAACCTTATACCTTAAACCCTATACCTTACACCCTTAAACGCAAATCGTCTGCCATAGGCGCCGAAAAATGCGAGGAGGAGGCAATGGATGTTCTTAATCACTTTGAAAATAAGACCGGAATTTGCTACCGTGACAAAAAAAGCAGGCTTTATCCAATAAAATCCACGCTGTCAAAGGGCTTTACCAAAGAGGAGCTTATGAGCGTAACCGACAGGATGTGCTCTGAGTGGAAGGGCACTAAATACGAAAAACTGCTGACGCCAAGCCTGCTTTTCGGCGAAAGGTTTGAGGAATATCTAAACCGTGCGCCTTTTTCTGCCCCTTCGCCGACCGCAGGCGGTCAATTGCGTTTTAACTCCTACGAAAACTCAAATACTTATTCGGAGCTTGATTTGGAAAGGCTTATGAAAAAAGGAAAAAGCGAATAGCTTTTTCCTATGACTTGTTGTATTTTGTGGGGTGGTATTCGTTTATTACGTGCGTAGGGCGAGCAAACGCTTGTTTGCGTTTGCCAAGAGTAACGCAAAAACCTATAAACGGTTTTTGCGTTTTCGGCTTGAAGCGCTCTGTTGCGCTTCTGCGCCTTGTAACGTCACTACGCTTGAACGCTTCGTGACGTTGTCGGTCAGAGCGGAGAAATGCTTTTTAGCATTTCCATTAGCGGAGGTTGCTCGAAGTCGCTTTAGCGACGAGGCAACAAAAAAATGCTTTGTTGCATTTTTTACCTCAAATTATATATCTCGTTTAAGTAGTTATAGTTATGAAACTTACGGGCGGCGACAAGGGTCTTAAGCTCTTCTGCGGTTACCCATTTTACCGCCTGCACCTCCGCCGCCTGCATCCTTATCTCTGAAAGCGCCAGATTCCTTTTAAGTACGTAAACCCAGACAAAGTCGTTTCTGCCGCGGTATGTCTTTATATGAATAAGCTCCTTCGGCTCGGCTTTTACGCCAAGCTCCTCATAAAGCTCCCTCATTGCCGCCTCGGGCGCATCCTCGCCCGATACCGCACTGCCGCCGGTTATCGCCCATTTGCCCGGCAATATATTTAAATCGTCGCTCCTTTGCTGTATCAATATCCTACCTGCGGAATCTATAATCCATATATGCACCACAAGGTGATACTGACCGTCCTTTAATGCACCAGGACCTCTTAACACGGTCTGACCGGTCTTTTCGCCGTCAAAGGAGAGTATATCCCATTTTTCCATACTTTAAGGACGCCTCCTTTTTTATCAGCCGTTAAGCTTTCCCAAGCTCTGCGCCTTCAGATATTCGTTAATGAAGCCGTCAATATCGCCGTTCATTACGGCTTCGATATTGCCCACCTCGAAGCCCGTTCTGTGATCCTTAACCATGGTATAGGGACAAAAAACGTACGACCTTATCTGACTGCCCCAGGCGTTATCCTTCTGAACGCCCTTTATATCCGATATTTTTTCAAGATGCTCACGCTCGGCAATCTCCACAAGCTTGGACTTTAGCATCTTCATCGCCGTTTCCCTGTTCTGTATCTGCGACCGCTCGTTCTGGCAGGAAACCACTATACCAGTGGGAATATGCGTTATTCTTATTGCCGACTCGGTCTTGTTTACGTGCTGTCCGCCGGCTCCTGACGACCTATAAGTATCCACCCTCAAATCCTCGGGATTTATCTGCACGTTTATATCCTCGTCTATCTCAGGAATGACCTCGCAGGAGGCAAAGGACGTATGCCGTCTTGAGGCTGAGTCAAAGGGCGAAATTCTTACCAGGCGGTGAACTCCGTTCTCCGCCTTGGCATAGCCGTAGGCGTTCTCACCCTCTAAAAGCAGTGTGGCGCTTTTTATGCCTGCCTCCTCGCCGTCTAAGCAGTCTAAAAGCTTCACGCTAAAGCCCCGGCGCTCTGCCCAGTGCTCGTACATACGAAGAAGCATCTCCGCCCAGTCGTGAGCCTCGGTTCCGCCGGCGCCTGCGTGCAGGGTCATAATGGCGTTATTCTTATCGTAGGGGCCTGAAAGAAGCGCCTCAAGCTTTAGGCTTTCCATCTGGCTCTCAAGCTCGGCTATGCCTTCGGCCAGCTCCTCTATAACGGAGGTGTCCTCCATCTCGTCGCCCAGCTCGCAGAGCGCCGTTAAGTCCTCCCACTTTTTATACACGGAGTCATATTTTTCCTTTTTGCTTTTTAAGAGGTTAAGCTCCTTTAAGATTTTGCCGGATTTTGACATGTCCGAGTAAAAATCCGGAGCCTGAGTTTCCTTTTCCTTTTCGGCGATTTTTTCCGTGACGCCCTTTATATCCATGGACTGGGCAAGCTGATTAAGCGGCTCGCTCTTACGGCTAAGTCCCAGTCTGTACTCGTCAAATTCAAGCATTAATGCTCCTCCTTAAAAAATTTTACTCCTTATCCTTACCACAGCAGTGCTTATACTTTTTTCCGCTTCCGCAGGGGCAGGGGTCGTTTCGTCCCACCTTTTTTTCGGTGTTTACACGGGGCTTTGCAACGCTTTCGCTTTCGCCCGTGCTTACCGCCTTGGCAACCTGCTTACGCTCTGCCGAGTCACTTCTCTTTCTAACGTGCATAACGCCCTTTACGGTTTCCTCCCAAATAGCGTATATCATGGTATCGAACATCTCGGCGCCCACGGTCTGATATTCCACAACGGGATCGTGATGAGCGTACGCCCGAAGGGAGATACCGTCACGAAGCTGTGCCATATCGTCAATATGCGCCATCCAATGACGGTCTACCACCTGAAGCATGATAACACGCTCTACCTCGCGCATCATATCGCCGAAAACCTCCTCCTTTAGGCGGTAGTTTTCCTCGAATATCTTCATAAGGTCCTCTTTTACGTTTTCGTGAGTCAGCCTGTCGTACATATCAACGGGGTAGCTTATGGGCGCCTCTAAGGGCATAAGCTCGGCGACTGCGTCTGAAAGCGCCGCCCACTGCCAGTTATCCGGGTGGGGATCCGACGCATAAACTGTAAGTAGGTGGGAAAAAAGCTTATCCGCCATAGAGAAGATGTTTTTCTTTAAGTCCTTATTGTCAAGGACAAGCCCTCTTTGTGCGTAGATGACCTCTCTTTGCTGATTCATAACGTCGTCGTAGCGAAGAACGTTTCTTCTCATGGCGAAGTGATTGCTCTCCACTCTTTTCTGGGCGTTTTCAATAACGCCCGTGAGCATTTTAGACTCGATAGGCTCGTCGTCGGGAAGCCCGGTCATATTCATCATTGCCTCAACCTTATCGGAGCCGAAGCGGCGCATAAGGTCGTCGTCTAAGGCGATACAAAATCTCGATTCGCCGGGATCCCCCTGTCTTCCGCTTCTTCCTCTGAGCTGATTATCTATTCTTCTTGACTCGTGCCGCTCGGTACCCAAAATATAAAGTCCGCCTGCCTTTACGACCTCTTCATGCTCCTTATCGGTTTCGGCTTTGAATTTTTCGTAAAGAGCGTTAAACCTTTCTCTTACGCTTAAAATCTCCTCATCCTCGGTATGGTTATGGACGTTTGCCATAGATACCAGATACTCCTCGACGCCCTCCTTCCTTAAAGCGTCAAGCGCCATGATTTCCGGATTTCCGCCAAGTAAAATATCCGTTCCTCTTCCTGCCATATTGGTGGAAATGGTAACGGCGCCCTTACGCCCTGCCTGAGCGACGATATGCGCCTCCTTATCGTGCTGCTTGGCGTTTAACACCTGATGGGGAATACCCCGTCTTTTTAAGAGTGCGCTTAATTTTTCCGACTTTTCGATACTGATTGTGCCTACCAGTATGGGCTGACCTTTTTTATAGCACTCCTCAACCTGGGCTAAAACGGCGGAAAATTTACCGCTTTCGTTTTTATACACCCTGTCGGGGTGGTCAATTCTTATCATGGGCTTATTTGTGGGGATTACCACAACGTCAAGGGCGTAAATCTCCCTGAATTCCTCCTCCTCGGTAAGAGCCGTACCGGTCATACCGGAAAGCTTCTTATAAAGTCTGAAATAGTTCTGGAAGGTGATGGTCGCAAGAGTCCTTGACTCGGCGGCGATTTTCACGCCCTCCTTCGCCTCGATTGCCTGATGGAGTCCCTCGTTATACCGTCTGCCGTACATAAGACGGCCGGTAAACTCGTCGACGATAATAATCTCGCCGTCCTTTATTACATAGTCAACGTCCCTTTTCATGACGGAGTTTGCCTTAAGCGCCTGATTTATGCGGTGTGAAATTTCCATATTGTCCGGGTCGGACAGGTTTTCTATCCCGAAGGCCTGCTCCGCCTTTTTAACGCCCCTTGCCGTTAAGGTAACGCTCTTTGTGCGCTCCTCCACGATATAGTCCGCCGCATTATCGTCAGTTTCCTCCTTATCGTCCGCCTCCTTTATAACAAGTGAGGTTAGGGATTTTGCGAATTTATCCGCCGCATTGTAAAGGGAGGAGGACTCAGACCCCCGTCCGCTTATAATAAGTGGCGTTCTCGCCTCGTCGATTAAAATGGAGTCAACCTCGTCCACAATGGCGAAGGCGTGCCCCCTTTGCACCATATTCTTTTTATAGATTACCATGTTGTCCCTTAAGTAGTCGAAGCCGAACTCGTTATTCGTGCCGTAGGTGATGTCTGCGTTATACGCCGCCTTTTTCTCCTCAAAGGAACAGCCGGACAGCGCCGCAGAGCAGGTTAAGCCCAAAAAGCTATAAAGCTTTCCCATTTCCTCAGCCTGAGTGGAGGCAAGATACTCGTTTACCGTGACAACGTGCACTCCTTTTCCGGAAAGCGCATTAAGATATGCCGGAAGCGCGGCGGTTAAGGTCTTTCCCTCGCCGGTCTTCATCTCGGCAATTCTGCCCTCGTTTAATACCATGCCGCCGAGAAGCTGAACGGGGAAGGGCTTTTTTGAAAGCACACGATAAGACGCCTCTCTCACCGTGGCGAAGGCCTCGGGCAATATATCCTCTTCGGTTTCGCCGTTTTTTAGTCTTTCCTTAAATTTTTCCGTGTTCGCCCTAAGCTCGTCGTCGGAAAGACTTTGCATTGTAGGCTCAAGAGCTAAAATTTTATCAAGGGTCGGCTTAAGCTTTTTAAGCTCGCGGTCGCTGTGCGTACCGAATATTTTTTCAAATATGTTCATTGTTAAAGGCTATACCTTCCTTTCATTTTAGTTAAATCCGCTTTATCAGCTTATATATATTCAGTTTATTATATCACAATAAAGATACTTTTACAAGATTTTTTAAAAAATTATTGTACTTTAGGTAAAAGGGGTGTATAATAAATTTGAAAAATTAAAACCTATATACGAAACCGAAAGGAAGAAATAGAATGAAATACATAATTGTGCTGACAGACGGAGCGGCGGACAGGCCTATGGACGCTTTGGGCGGAAAAACTCCCTACGAGGCGGCGGACACTCCCAACATGGATTTATTCGCCAGGGAGGGCAGGCTTTATACGGTTAAAACCGTGCCCGACGGCTTTAAGCCCGGAAGCGACGTGGCGAATCTCTCGGTCATGGGCTACGCTCCCGAAAAATACTATACGGGGCGCTCGCCCTTGGAGGCGGAGTCTATCGGCGTTTCGCTGTCAGATGAGGACATGTGCTTCAGGGCGAATCTTGTTACCCTCACAGACGAGGAAAATTACTCTGACCGCACCATGGCAGATTACAGTGCCGGCGAAATCTCAACTGTCGAGGCGACGGAGCTTATAGAATTTTTGGAAAGCAAGCTGGGAGATGGCGAGGTAAGCTTTTTCCCCGGTGTAAGCTATCGTCACATTATGCGCCGTCACACTAAAAAGAGAGAGTTTAATTTAACTCCCCCTCACGACATCTCCGACCGTCCGATACGTGACTATCTCCCGGACGACGGATTAACACTTAAGCTTATGGAGGAAAGCGCCCGTTTATTAAAAGACCATCCGGTAAACTTAAAGAGAATAAAGGAGGGCAAAAATCCCGCAAACTCCCTTTGGATTTGGGGCGAGGGCACAAAGACGGTGCTTCCTCCGTTCTCTAAAGTTTACAAAAAAAGCGCCGGAGTCATCTCCGCCGTGGATTTAATAAGGGGAATCGCCGCCGCCGCAGATATGAAATCCTTTATCGTGCCCGGCTCAACCGGCACAGTGGACACCAACTATTCGGGCAAGGCAAAGGCGGCGATAGACGCTCTAAATAGCGGTCTTGACCTTATCTACATTCATCTTGAGGGTCCCGACGAGTGCGGACATCAGGGCGACCTTATGGGCAAGATAAGGGCAATTCATCTTATCGACGAAAAAATAATAGCTCCCGTAAAGGAGGCTCTCGACAAATCGGGCGAGGACTATAAATTTATGGTACTGCCCGACCATCCGACGCCCATTTCCATTAAGACTCACTCAAAAGAGAGCGTGCCCTGTGTTATCTGGGAAAAGGGCAAAAATTACGAAAGCGGCGCATGCGCCTTCTCGGAGGCAGAGGCGGAAAAATTCGGCGAGCCTTTGGACAAGGGCTCGGATTTAATGAACATTTTTTTGAATTAGGGTGATAGCTTTGGAGGAATTTTTTTCTTCGCTTAACGAATTTATAAAAAAGTACAAGCGCTTCGTTTTAATGTTTCTGCTTATTTTGGCGGCGTTTTTGGTCATAAGGACTCTGCCCATTGTTATTATGCTTATGATGCCCTTTGTGATAGGCTATATCGTATCGCTGGCGGCATACCCTTTGGTCAAGTTCTTAAAAAATAAGCTTCGCGTTCCCTACAAGGTCGGAGCGCTTATTACCGTGCTTTTGCTTCTTTTGGTTCTGTCCCTGGCGGTTACCTTTGTTGTCAGCGCCGTGTCGGATTTTTCGGGCGTTATCATAGAAAACTGGGACGATTTATACAGCTCCTTCGCCGCCACGTTAGAGTCGGCTCTTAAGGCCTTGGAGCGCTGGTCCGATTCTCTGCCCTTTGATTTTTTCGAGGATGTGTTAAAAAATTTCGGTGAAATTGAAATAAAAAGCGACGGAGGCATGCTTTTTGACTTCGGCAAAAGCGTGTCCGGCTGGATTCGTCCCTTTGCCGGCAGTCTTGCCGGCGGCACGATTAACGTGGTCAAAAGTCTGCCCGAGGTTTTGGTTTTCGTGGTTATGCTTATTTTATCCACCTACTTTTTAACCTCCGAGCGTGAGAAAATAAAGGCGCTTTACCTACGCCACACCTCGGATAATTTTAAGGAAAAGCTTAAGCTTATTAAAAAAGAGTGCTTCGGAGCTCTTTTCGGGTACCTAAAGGCACAGCTTATACTGTCCGCCATCACTGCGGCAGAGCTTTTTGTCGGGCTTATGATTCTCGGGGTAAAGCATACTCTTTTGCTTTCCGTAATCATTGCCCTTATAGACCTGCTCCCCGTTTTCGGAACGGGAACTGTGCTTATTCCCTGGGCTTTAATCAATATTTTATCGGGCGGCACCCTTTATTTTTCCGCAGGCATGATTATTCTTTATCTTATCTGTCTGTCGGTGAGAAATCTTCTGCAGCCTAAAGTTTTGTCAAGCAATATCGGCTTGGATCCCCTTTTGACTTTAATCGCCGTCTGGCTTGGCTACAAGCTCTACGGCTTTATCGGAATGATTTTACTGCCCTTGGGCGCTCTCATTTTATACAAGCTTTACGACATCGGCATTTTCGACTGGTTCTTTTTATCTCACAGACGAGTGACCGAGGAGCAAAAGGAAGCGGCAGAGCTTGCCGCAAAGGCTGATAAAAAGTAAGAAAAGATTTATTTTTAGGAGGAAATACTTATTTTATGAGATACTGCTCTTCATGCGGTCAGGCGCTGGGAGAGGGATGCGAGGTCTGTCCCGTGTGCGGACATACGACGTCAGACTCTTCTTCACAGCAGAAAAATCCCTACGACCCGGAAAAATACTCCCACGGCGCAGGGGTGAGAATTTCCTACAAGCGTCCGACCCTTACATGGACTTTAATAGCCGTAAATGTGGCTGTTTTTATAATCATCCGCCTTGGGGCGATAAAAAATATCGACTTGACCTCTGTCCTTTCCATGCACAGGGGAGCGGTTTACTCAGGCGAGTATTACCGGCTTATTACCTCCATGTTCACTCACGAGGGGTTTTTCCACCTGGCGTCAAACTGCTACGCTCTTTTGATTTACGGTATGCTATTGGAGCCCTCCGCCGGAAAGGGACGCTTTGCGGCGGTATATTTTACCGGCGGTATTTTGGGTAATGTGCTGACCTTCGCCTTTATGAAAAATCCGTCAATCGGCGCTTCCGGCGCTATCTTCGCACTTTTGGGAGCGGTTTTGGCAATTCATCTTATAAATCCCTCCGGGATGAGCCGCTCTTTGGCGGCGAACGCCGTATTCTCAGTGGTCTTGACCACGTTTTACTCGGTGGGAACGAATATCAACAATCTGGCGCATTTCGGCGGTCTTTTCGGCGGCTATCTTATGATGTGCATTTTAATTAAGGTGAGAATAAGAAAAAGGGCTGTAACAAGCCGTCCTCTGACGGCGCTTTTACTTAGTCTTTTGTTCGTGCTCGGCACGTTTTCGGGCATTTGGGCGGACAAAAGCAACGAGGAGCTTTACTACGGCGACTATACGCATATGTGCTTATACGCCGCCCTCGGCGACTATGAAAAAGCCTATCCGAAGGCGGAAAAAATCGCCTCCGCAGAGGAAAATCTGTACTCTGCCGACGCTTTGGCGGCAATGATTATCTACGAGGAGGAAATCGGCGAGGAGGCAATGGCTAAAGCCCACTACATCCGCCTTTCCCAGGTCAATCAAAGAGTATACATGATGGACAGAAACATCTATAACCGTCTTACCGGCGAAAGGGTTTAGAGGGCAGAGGTTGTTTTAAGCATTGAAGAGCGTGAATATATTTACGTATATCTATATTAAACGGCAGGGCTTATTTGACTTTCGGCCTGTGAGGCTAAGTCTTTAAGCCGGAGGATTATTATGAACAAATTTTTTCATAAGGTTTCGCCTCAGCGCATAATCGCCGGAGGCTTTGCCTTGTTAATACTTTTGGGGAGCCTTCTTTTAATGCTTCCGATAAGCTTAAAAGAAGGGGTAGATTTAAGCTATGCGGACGCACTTTACACCTCCTCCTCGGCAGTCTGCGTAACGGGGCTTGTCACCGTAGACCCGGGGGACACCTTCACGCCCTTCGGACAGGCGGTTATCCTCGTTCTGATTCAGGCGGGCGGACTGGGAGTTGCCACAATCGGTGCCGGAATCATGATAGCCGCACACAGAAGAGTGGACTTAAAAGGGCGTGCTCTGGTTAAGGAGTCCCTTAACTTAGACTCGGCAAAGGGGCTTGTGCTCTTAGTCAAAAGGGTGTTCGCCGTCACCTTAGCAATTGAGCTTATGGGCGCCGTTTTGAGTTTTTTTACCTTAAAAAGGGATTTCGGCGCTATCGACGGAGCGTTAATCAGCATTTTCCACTCGGTGGCGTCCTTTAACAATTCCGGCTTTGACATCTTCGGCGGAGGGCAAAGTCTTTCCGCTTACAAGGACGACGTATATTTTAATCTGGTTACCGCCGCTTTAATTTTCCTGGGCGGTATCGGGTTTCCCGTCATCTTCGAGGCTTGGCGAAAAAGGCGGCGCCTTAAAATGCTGTCCTTAAATTCAAAGGCTGTACTGTCGGTAAGCTTTATTTTAATTGCCGCAGGTACGGTTTTGCTCTGCCTTACGGAGAAAATACCGCTTCTCGGCGCATTGTTTACCTCTGTTTCGGCTCGTACCGCCGGATTTTACACCTATCCGCTAAATGGCTTTTCACTGCCGGGACTTATCACCGTCATGGCGCTTATGTTTATCGGCGCCTCCTCGGGCTCTACCGGCGGCGGCATAAAAACGGGCACGTTTTTCGTGCTTGTTCAGGGAATAAGGGCGTCGACAGGCAAAAGGAGAGAGAGGGCGTTTAAATATTCTATCCCGAAGGATGCCTTTAAGAAGGCGTCGGTTATTGCGCTTTTAGGCTTGGGAATAGTCCTTACGGGTACGTTTTTAATGTGCGTTTTAGAGCCGAAAATGGCTCTTTCCGACGCTCTTTTCGAGGTGGTAAGCGCAATGGGCACCGTCGGTCTTACTACGGGGATTACACCCTCTTTAGGCACGGGGGCGAAGCTTTTATCCATAGCGATTATGTATACGGGGCGCTTGGGACCTCTTACCGTGGCGTCGCTTTTAAGCTTTCCGAAGCCGGAGCGTATTCGCTATCCCGAGGGTGAAATCGCAGTAGGATAAAATATAGATATATTGATATATATAAATAAAAAGGAGAAAATCATGGGTAAAAAAGAACAGAAGGGCATTTATGCAATTATCGGACTGGGCAGATTCGGAGGCGCACTGGCAATGGATTTGGCGAAGAACGGCTCGGAGATAATAGTTTTGGATTCCGACGAGGAAAAGGTCAGGCAGATGAGGGAGTATACCGAAAATGCATTTGTTGTAAACGCTCTCGACAAAAAGACCATGGAGGATACGGGGGTACAGAACGCAGACGTGGCGGTGGTGTGCATCGGCGAGGAGCTTGCGACGTCGATTCTAACTACCTTAAATCTTGTGAGCATGGGGATAAAAAAGGTCATTGCCAAGGCGACAAGTCCGGAGCACGGGGAGATTTTGGAAAAGCTGGGCGCAGAGGTGGTGTATCCGGAAAAGGATATGGCGCTTCGCCTGGCGGCAAGACTTACGACCTCACGTGTGCTTGACGTGGTGCGCTTAAGCGAGAAGATTGACATTTCAAAGCTTAACATTCCGGATAAGCTTGTGGGAAAAACCGTGCTGGAGGCGGATTTTCGAGGCAGATTTTCTCTTAATATTGTGGCGATTGAGAACGGGGGCACGGTTACCGACAGCGTAAAGCCGGATTATGAGTTCAGGCAGGGGGATATTTTGTTCTTAGCCGGTTCATCCGCCGGTCTGTCAAAAGTCATTGAATGGATAAAGTCATAAAAATGCAACAAAGCATTTTTATGACTTAAACGTCACGGAGCGATTAAGCGGAGTGACGTTACGAGGCAAAATGCGAAGAGCATTTTGCTAAGGTTTGCGCAGGCTAATGCGAGAAGAGGAAGTAGCATAAAAATGCAACAAAGGTTTTTTATTTGGATAAATACAAAATGTCCTAAAAAATCGCTTAAAAAGGGCTTCACCTGTTAAAGGTGAAGCCCTTTTGTTATTTTATTTACGCTTATCAATATATTAAAGCTGGTTAATATCACGTATCAAAAGTCTGGGCACGCCGATAATGCGGCAGTGCATTAAATCCTCGCCGCTGATGGTCACCGGCGGAACATTGGGGTTTACCGGGACAAGGCGAAGCCAGTCCTCCCCGGTCACAAATTCGATTTTCTTAAGAGTCGCATAATCGTCGTCATATAAAATGGCGCCGATTTCCCCCGAATAGTCAAGGGCAGACTGCTTTTTGATTAAAACCTTATCGCCGTCCTGATACATGGGATACATACTGTCGCCCTTAACCCGAAGCACAAAAAAGTCCGAAGCCGGACGCCCCTTTAGGTATGAGTCCGGTATGTCCAAGGTGTCGCCCTCCCAGTCCTCTGAGGCAATATGGTCAAAGCCGGCGGCGATGTCGCCCAATATGGGAAGCTTGGTGTAGCTTTCCGTAACGGAGGGCGCAGGGAATTTCTCCGTTGAAATAGTTCGCTTATTATCCCAGCCCATAAGGTAGGAGGGGCTTGTGGAAAGCGCAGTAGCAATTTTTTCAAGCTTATCCAAAGGGATATTGGTTACAATTTCATTTTCATATTTATATATGGTCTGTATGGCGACGCCGACCTTGTTTGCTACGTCCTCCTGGGTAAGCCTAAGGTCCTCTCTAAGCCGTTTTATTCGCTTTCCGACGCTCATTATAATCACCTCGCAGAGTTAATTTTAACATACAAAGTTAAAAAAGTCAATAAAAATTTTTAAAAATGACTTGACAAGTTATGGAAAAAGCTGTATAATTTGACCTGTAAAGTTAAAATAACTTAAAAAAGGAGTGATTTTTTTGATAAATGTGGATTTACTCTTAAAGGAAATGGAGAAAAAAGGGGTGACCGAGGCAGAGCTTTGTCGTAATTTGGGAATGAGTAAAATTATTTTCAGTCGAAAAATCAAAAAAGGCAGATTAAATACCGAGGAAGCTGAAAAAATAAGGCGTATGTTAGACATTAAAGATCCCGGCAGAATTTTTTTTGCTTAGTATTTAACCTAATAAGTTAAAAATGGAAAACAATGTAAAGAAATACAGTGAGGAGGATAAGAAATGGCGGAATTTAATATGAGCGGAGTCGGGGTAACCTGTCCGTATTACAGAAGAGAGCGGGAAAAGAAGGGTGAGGATAAGAGCGGCATGGGGTACATGTATTGCGAAATGGCGCGATTCAGCTTTCCGAATAAGCAGGCACGGCGGAATCTATTGTATAAATACTGCTGTAAAAACGGCGTCAGCGATACGGGCGAAAAGTGTACGGTTAAAGAGATTTTGGATATTTATTATGAGAGCGAATAGCTTTTCCGACGGTGAGGACGTTACAAGGCGCAGAAGCGCAACAAAGCGCTTCAAGCCGACAACGTCAAAACCGTCCACGGGTTTTGACGTTACAATGAAAGCCGCAGAGTCAGCGGCTTTTCGGGGAGCATCGCAATATGCAAGAATAGTTAACCTAATCCGCAAACAAAGCGTTTGCTCGGCAAGAGTACATAATAAATGAATAGCAATAGTTGTAAGAAAACTAACAAAAGTTTTCAAGTTGCCTCGGCGCTAAAGCGGCCTCGGGCAACCTCCGCTAATGGAAATGCTAAAAGCATTTCTCCGCTCCGGCCGACAACGTCAAAACCGTCCACAGGTTTTGACGTTACAATGAAAGCCGCAAAGTTAGCGGCTTTTCGGGGAGAGCCCATAAAGGCGGAAGCTTTGTGAAAACCGCTATTGATGGTGTTCCCACAGAAGTATATATCGATATACGGAAATCCCCGAAAGAAAATAAAATGTAGATGCATCAGGTGCATTCACAAAAAAGCACTGAGGTCGTTCCCACTGGAGCAAGCTCTAAAATGGGTATAATGAACCTCAGTACTGATAGTATTATACTTGATTCCGACGAAGATGTCAAGATAGAAAATAAATATGCCGCGAGCGACGAAGAGAGCAAAACGGACGGCGATAAAAAGTTTTACAATTTGAAGTATATAGAAAAAGTGGTTAACAGTATCGGCAGCCTTACCCACGAGAACGAAGCTCGTGGCGCAGAATCTACAAATGATACATTAACCACTAACTATAATATACGAGATCTTTATTCCTTTGTCAAGAAGTATGATGAAAATTTCGGTATAAATGAGCGGAAAAAAACAGTAATGAATTTGTATACATCATGCAACTGAATTAAAATAAAGGGAGACAGACCGTCCAGCAGAAAGACAAGAAGTCTTTCGTTAATCAGGCACGGTCTGCCTCCTCTAAAGACAATATATCACACGATAACGATATTGTCAATAGTAATTCTATGCAAAAGAGCGGATTGCCGTAATTAATAAAGATTGCCAAGCGGTCGGAAAATGCTTTTCCCATGGGGGCTTTTTTGGAGCTTCCTTTAATATTATAATCCATTTTGCGGAGCATTTTTAAGGGCATGGACAAATATCCGGGAGGTGAATTATGACGGACATAAAATGCTCGGGACGGGCAAGCTACAAATCCGACAGGGAGCTTAAAGTGGCGGTAGTAAGCTATTTTGACAGCATAAGCAAGGTTTGCACGGTGAGCGACGGGAAGGGCAACCCCATTCTTAACGAGCTTGGCGAAAAGGTTTCGGAACGAAGGTTTTTCGTTACGCCGTCTTTATCGGGGCTCTGCGCCTATTTGGGCATAGCAAAATCCGAATGGGATAGCTATAAAAGGCGCTTTCCCAATGCCTCAAAAACGGCGGAAACGGTGCTTGAGGCTTACCTTGAAGAAGAGCTTATTAACAGAAAAACCGGCGTTACAGGCATTATGTTCAATCTTCAGAACAACTTCGGCTGGAAGGATAAAAAGGAATGCCGTCAGGACGACTCCCTTTCTGTTACCGTAAAGGTGGTGGAGTGAAAAATATTGACGAACGTGAATGAATGATTAAAAACAAAACAATCCATACGGAAGGAGAATGTAAATTGACCGAAAAAAACAAATACCCAAATGAGGCGCTTTCGGGCGAAAAAAGTACGGACCTTTCCTTTTTTAAGGACGAGCCTTTGCCTGTGACGAAGGACACCTTAAGGCAGGCAGAGCTTATAAGAAAATCCTATCAAAGAGAAAAAAGGTGCCTTGAGGACAGAATCGTTTCCGAGGAAAAGGCATGGCGCAGAAAGCTTTACTTAAACGAAAATGACAAGGAAAATCAGGGGCACTCCTCCTACATGTGGAGCGCTGTGGTCAACAAGCACGCCGACATGATGGACAACTACCCCGAGCCTGTTTTTCTGCCCCGTGAAGAGTCGGATCGGGAACAGGCAAGGGTGCTTTCCTCAATTGTGCCCGTGATACTTGAGCGCAACGACTTTGAGCAGGTATATTCCGACTCGGAATGGTACAGGATAAAGCACGGCACAAGCTGTATCGGCGTTTTCTGGGACACAGGCGCCGAAAACGGAAAAGGGGACATCGCCATTAAAAACATAGACCTCTTAAACGTATTTTACAAGGGCGGCATAAAGGACATTCAGGACAGCCCCAACCTCTTTATCTGCGCCGCCGTACCACGCTCATCGGTAAAGGAGGAATTCCCCTTTGCCGACATTCCCCAAGGCTCGGAGGCACAAAGCCTTACAAGCTATGAATCAAAAGAGTCCTTAGACAGGTCTGACCAGGTGCTTTTGGTGGACTGGTACTACAAAAGAAGGGTGGGAGGAAAAAATGTGCTGCATCTTTGCAAATACTGCGGCGACGAGCTGCTCTACGCCTCGGAAAACGACCCCGAATTGAGAATGAAGGGCTTTTACGACCACGGGCTTTACCCCATAACCCTAAACACCCTATACCCCGAGGAGGACTCCTGCACAGGCTACGGCGTTATCGCCGCTACCGAAAACGCTCAGCGCTACATTGACGAGCTGGACGAGCTTTTGCTAAGCTATGCGAAAACCGCATTAAAGCCCCGTTGGTTTGCGAAAAAAAGCGCCGGTGTTAACGTGAAGCAATATCTTGACTCAAACGAGGCCATTGTGGACGTGGAGGGCGACATCGACTCCGAACGCTTAAGGCAGATTACCGTTACACCCATATCGCCCATATACTTTAACATTTTAGAGCGCAAAATAACAGAGCTTAAGGAAACCGTGGGAAACCGTGACGTAAACTCGGGCGGAACGGGCTCCGGCGTAACCTCCGGTGCGGCGATTGCAACCTTACAGGAGGCAGGAAACAAAACCAGCCGTGACGCTGTGAAAACAGATTACCGTGCCTTTGTAAAGGTGATAAAGCTGGTGCTGGAGCTTATAAGGCAGTTTTACTCTGACGAAAGAGTGTTCAGAATAACCTCCCCCGAAGCCGGCGAGAGCTTTATACGATACACAAACAGGGAGCTTTTGCCCAAGGAGGAGAACGGCGTTACAAAAACAAGCGTATTTGACATCTGCGTAAAGGCACAGAAAAACAACCCCTTCTCAAGGCTTTCCCAGAACGAAACCGCCGCCGAGCTTTACAAAATGGGCGCCTTTAATCCCGAATACGCACGGCAGGCTCTTATTATGCTCTCTATGATGGACTTTGAGGGCAAGGACGAAATAAAGACCTTAATAGAAGAAAGCGCTAAAGGGGAAGGGCTCCCCAATACAGGAGGCAATCGGGAAAGCGCTCTTAAAAAATCCTATCCCGAGGAGCTTGCCGCCCGTGCGAACGCCTCTTACAGGGAGGGGATTTTATGAAAATAAAGGACTTTCCCGTTTTGCCGGCAGGGGCTGACGACAAAGCGAAATTACAGGCTCTTTACGACTGGTGCTACAATCTTTATCAATATTTAAAAGGAGAGAAAGAGAATGTCAAAGCATCTTCCGAGAGCTTTTAACAGCGTTAAAAGCTATTTAGCCACAGACTTTACCTTCGGCGGTCTTGACTTAAATCCCGGCGCACGGGACGGCAAAATAAAAAGCGCCGTAAACATGACTTTAGACCTTTTTCCCGTTATGTCCCCCAGAGAGCCCCGCGGAATATATTCAAGCTTCGGTCAAAGAACGGTCTACGGCGCAGGATTTTCCAAAAGGTTTTTCTACTGTGCCGAAAACGATTTAGGAGAAGCGTACTTTTACTATGACGGCCAGGCGATTTTTCCGGTTTCTTCAACGGAGAAAACCTTTGCAGTGATAAACGGCTTTATATTAGTATTTCCCGATAAAAAATATTTCTCGGAAACCTCCTTTGAGGCGAAAAATTTAAGCGAGCCCTACTCGGATATTGAGGCTTTGCACGATGCCGTAGCCGGCATTAAAGCTCTTGAGGCCGGGGACATATATATTGCCGGAACGGGAGTGTTTTCCTATAATCCTTCCGGGGTGTGGAAAAATAACCTCACCCAGGCAGGAGATGCAAACCCCACGCCCTACGCCTATCAGGCACAGACTGAGTGGACATATTTATCAGAGGTATGGGGCTCTCTTGAGCTTTCGGAAAGCTTTGGAGAGAGGCAGGACGGAAAGCTTATCATGACAAAGTCGGAGGATACCGGCGGCTATGACACTATTGCCGACTGGGACTCGGGCGACCGTCTTCACTCTTTGAAGGTCGGCGACGCGGTCACGCTTAAAGTAAGATTCAGATCTAATGACACGCCCCATACATATATTTACAAAAGCTATGACGCCGTGCTTACCCGTGTTTACGTATCGGGAAGGCTATACAGGTACGTATTTTCGGGCATATCCGTGCCCGAATATCTGGACTCGGACGGCAATGACACAGTAATAGCAGGAAAATATACAAGGTATTCGGCAACTGTCATAAGAAAGATTCCGGACTTTGACGTGGTATTTAGCCACAATAACCGCATTTGGGGAGCAGAAAAGGGACGGATACACGCCTCGGCTTTAGGCGACCCGTTTAATTTTAATGGGTTTACCGCCTCCGCCTCCGGTGCGTGGAGCTTAGAGTCGGGCTTTAAGGGAAGCTTTACCGGCGGACGCTCCTTTTTAGGGTATCCCGTTTTCTTTAAGGAGGACGCAATTATAAAAATCGGAGGCGACTACCCGGCAGAGTATGTAACCTTAGAAACAAGAGATGTGCCCGGAGTACGAAGGGGAGCGGATAAAAGCCTGTGCTCTGCAGGCGGATACCTATTTTTCGCTTCGGCAGACGGCATATACGCATATACCGGCTCCTTCCCCTTTAAGGTGTCGGAGGCTCTTTTTGACTTAGACCTAACGGGTGCAAAAGCCGGCGCAGACTCGGGCAAGGCGTACTTTTCGGTGCCGGACGGGCTTTACGTTTACGACATATCAAGGGGTACGTGGATGTGCGAGGATAAGTCGCCCTTTTCCTTCTTTTCGGAGTCGGAGGGTGTGCTCTTTGCCCTATGTGAGGCGGACAATGTGTTTTACTCCTTATCCGGCGAAAATTACCTTGAAAGGGAAAGCGAAAGCGTGTATTCTTATGCGGTCACTGCTCCCATATACGACGAAAGTCTTGAAAAAAAGGGAGCCGGCAGGCTTAACGTAAGCGTCGCTTTAAGGGAAAATTCATGGGTCGAGCTTTACATAAGCTATGACGGCGGCGGATATGAAAAGCTTTTTCAAATTGAGAAAAGCGGCGTTTACACTGTGCCCGTCGTCTTAAAGCGGTGCAGCTATTACAGCATTATGATAAAGGGGGAGGGGCACTATGAAATCATGTCCCTGTCACGACGTGTTGTAAAATGATATTTATGAGAAGCCTTTTAGATATATTGATAAATGTAAATATATTTGGTTTGCTGAAGAAAGGAGATTTTTATGTCGGATTACACCTATAATAACGATTATGAGGAGAGAATAAAAAGAAACGAAAGAATGAAGAAAAACCAGGAGGACTGGAAAAAAGCCTATGCCGCCGGGGACAGGGAGGCTATGGACAGAGCTCATGAGGCTCAGAAAAAAGAGGTTGCCGCCTGGGACTCGTATTTCGGCGGAACAAGCGGTTATAATCCCGAAACCGGGGTCTGGAGCTTATCCGACGGGCAGAGAACTACAAAGAACGGCGTTACCGGAAGCTCCGTTACGGACAAATACTATAACAGGGAGTTATCCCAAAACAAAAAGGACTTTGACGACGCCTATAACGCCTACCGTTCATCCTCCTTTTCCTACGACCCCAATACGGACGAGGACTTCTTAGCCTATAAAAAGCTTTACGAAAAGGCAGGGCGGCAGGCAATGGACGACACAATCGCCAAAAGCGCCGCAAGAACAGGCGGAATGGCATCAAGCTATGCCGCAACAGCCGGAGCCTTAGCCTATCAGGATTATATGGACGCTCTTTTAGATAAAATTCCGGAGCTTAAAAGCCTTGCCTACGAAAAATACAAGGACGAAGAGGACAGCTTACTTAAAAAAATGGAGATAGCCGAAAAGCTCATGGACAAAGAGGAGGCGCTCTACGATAAAAACCGCGCGGCATATCTTGATGAAATAAATGAGAAAGAGGCTTTTATAAAAAATGCTGCGGAGAAAAAGACCGCCTACGACTCTGCCATGATAAAGGCACAGACAGAGGGCTTTTCTGCTCTTTCCGACGCTGAACGAAGGGTTATCTACGGCGAGGGAAGCTATTACGACCCCGAAAGGGAGGCGATTATAAATTCCTCGGGGGAGGCGTTTTTGACAAAAGGAAAAAGCGACGGGGAAGAGCTTGACGCCTCGGCGGCATTATTAAAATTCCGCTACAAGGGCACGGGCATGGCGGCATTAACCAATTCGGACATAAAGGCCTTATATTCTGCCGGCTACACCTTTAACGGCACCTCGTGGGTTTCTCCGTCGGGAGAGGTTATAAGCCCTATAATTAAGACGACCGCCAAAGCCTCGACCGCCAAAGCCTCGACCGCCAAAGCCCCGACCGCCAAAGCCTCGACTTCCAAAGCCTCGACTTCCAAAACCTCGACCGCCAAGACCGCCGATAAATCCTCTTCAGAGGAGGAGAAAAATACAAATGAGGCTACCAAAACGAAAAAAACGAAATTTACGGACAGGTCCTATAAGGACGAGGAAGAGAAAAAGCTGAGGGCTTAAGGTGGACGTAAAATATTCGGTAACAAAAAAACAGAAGGCTTTTATTGATTCCGCCTGCGACGAGGTACTATACGGCGGAGCCGCAGGCGGAGGAAAAACCTACGCCCAGATTATTGACGCCTTTCTAAAGGCTATAGAATATCCCGGCATAAAGCAGATAATTTTCAGAAATTCCTATCCGGAGCTTAACCGCTCGGTAATATTAAATGCGCTGGCGCTTATTCCAAGGGAGCTTTACTCCTATTCGGGAACGGAGCACAAAATGAAGTTTTACAACTCCTCCTTAATTGAGTTCGGCTACCTTGCCTCCGACTCGGACGTATCAAATTACCAGTCGGCGGAATACGACATTATACGCTTCGACGAGCTTACGCATTTTACCGAGTATCAATACAGGTATATGCGCTCCCGTCTTAGGGGTGCGAACAGCTTTCCCAAGCAGATAAAGTCCTCGACCAATCCGGGAAACAAGGGTCACGCCTGGGTGAAGGATATGTTTATCTCTCCGTCGGAGCCCGGTCGGGAATTTTTAGAGGAGGGCATGAAACGAATATTTATTCCGGCGCTTGTTACGGACAATAAATTTTTAACCGAAAGCGACCCGGGCTACATAAAAAGGCTTAAAACCTTGCCTGAAAACGAAATGAAGGCTCTTTTATACGGCGACTGGGACATCTTTGACGGGCAGTTTTTTCCCGAGTTTGTAAACGATTCGGACCATTACCGTGACAGAGTGAAAACTCATGTTATAGAGCCCTTTATGCCTCCTGTTTCTTGGAGAATATACCGCTCCTTCGATTTCGGCTATGCCCGTCCCTTTTCCGCCGCCTGGTGGGCGGTGGACTTTGACGGAAGGCTCTACCGCATTTTGGAGCTTTACGGGTGCAGGAAAAATCCCACAGGGCAGGACGTTCCCAATACGGGAGTTAAAAAAACGCCCGAGGAGATTTTCTCGCTTATGGCAGAAACGGAAAAAAACCACCCCTATTTAAGGGGCAGAAAAATAATGGGCGTTGCAGACCCCTCTATATGGGACAAAAGCCGGGGCACCTCCGTCGCCGAAACGGCGGAGTCCTTCGGAATATATTTTGAAAAGGGCGACAACACCCGTCGTGCCGGCTGGATGCAGGTAAGGCGCCGTCTTAGCTTTGACGAGAATGGAATCCCCATGATGTACATATTTTCCGACTGCAAAAGCTTTATAAGGACGTTTAAGGCGCTTACCTACTCCAAAACCGACCCGGAGGATTTGGACACCGAGGGCGAGGATCACATAGCCGACGAGGTGCGCTATATGTGCATGGCACAGCCGATTGCGCCGGAAAGGATTAAGGAAAAGACGGTCATACCATACAATCCCTTGGATTAAAAATAAATTTTTCCCCATTGTCACGGGAGCGAGAGAAAAGACCGCTACGACAGCGTTAATTCCCGGATGCATATATCAAAGCATTGACGGTATTGAATATGTAGGCAAGGAATATAACGGAGACCCGAACGAGGTTTGGGTAAAGCTAATCGACGAGAAAACGGCTGCCGACAAAAAGAACGTGCCCGGGGGATATGTGGGAATTGATGAGGACAACAATAACTTTGCGGCAAGTCGGTATTCGGACTTTTAACAGATTTGGCTAATTCTATGAAAAGTTCAGTTGTTAAGACAGAAAATGAAACTCCCTTAGTCAAAAACTGCATATACGATTTAGGACTAAAGACCTCTTTGACCTTGACATTGCCGAAGGAAGCTCAAACAGGCGATTATATTCAAATTGTTTTTATAAGCCGGCAGAGCTATTAGGTATTGACAAAACGCTAAAAGGCGGTATATATTAAAGAAAACGGCGAGTGCGGCGCCTTTTTAAAAGATATTACGGATTATCTTAAAAAAAGTCGCGGCAAGCTTAAAGGATTAGACAAAAGGATTTGCTTAAGATGCGTATGGAAAGAGCCGAAATGCTTTTGTCCGACAGAAGCAAAAGCGTGGCGGAGGTCGCAAAGCTGTCAGGCTTTTTAAGCCCGGAGCATTTTACAAGATATTATAAATCCTATTGGGGACATCCCCCGAGAAGAGAAAAAATCGGACAAAACATCAATAAAAAAGGATTTTAGGTCATATACATAAAGTGCTTTTAAAGCTATAATGTACATACGGCATAGATAAAAGTAAAACCTTTTAAGGCGCTTTTACGGCGGCTTAAATTAAGAAATACGGTTTATGCCGAAAATAAAAAAGAGAGGTATTTTTATGTACAGACAAGAGCACCCGAATCCCCAGTTTTTAAGGGACGAATGGATAAATTTGAACGGCAAGTGGGAATTTGATTTCGATTTCGGACGGTCGGGCAGGGAAAGCCGCTTTTTTGACAGGGAGCTTCCGAAGACAATCGAAGTGCCTTTTTGCCCGGAAAGCAAGCTTTCAGGCATAGAATATAAGGACTTTATTCCGGCAGTGCTTTATAAAAGAACCTTCAGCGTTCCGGAGGAATGGTTAAAATCCGGAAGGATATTCATACATTTCGGAGCGGTTGACCATTTTGCCGAGGTTTACATAAATAAAAGCTCAGTAGGAGCTCACTCCGGCGGCTATACGCCCTTTTGCTTCGATATAACAGAGCATGTTAAAGAAGGAGAAAACACAGTCGCTTTATATTCAGAGGACGACGCAAGAAGCGGTCTTGTGCCCTCCGGAAAGCAGAGCGATAAGCTTTACTCCTACGGCTGCCTTTATACAAGGACTACCGGAATATGGCAGACGGTATATTTAGAGCATACGCCCGATAAATATATAGAAAGCTTCGAGCTTATCCCCGACGAAAAAAACGGACTTTTAGCCTTCAGAGTAAAGACAAAGGGCGACGGACTTTTAACGCTTTCTGCGTCCTATGAGGGCAAGGATGAGGGAGAGGCTTCGCTTCTTACCGACGGCTTTGTCGCAGGGGTGCTTCCTCTTTCCGAAAAGCATCTTTGGGAGCTTGGAAACGGCAGACTTTACGACCTTTGCCTTACCTTCGGCGAGGATAAGGTTAAAAGCTATTTCGGCTTAAGAAGCGTGCGTATGGACGGCAAGCGCTTTTTGCTTAACGGAAAACCCGTCTTCCAGCGTCTTGTTTTAGACCAGGGCTTTTATCCCGACGGAATTTATACCGCAAGGAGCGAGGACGACCTTATAGGCGACATTAAGCTTTCCATGAACGCAGGCTATAACGGCGCAAGACTTCACGAGAAGGTATTCGAGCCGAGATTTTTATATCACTGCGATAAAATGGGCTACATGGTCTGGGGCGAGTATGCAAACTGGGGCTTTGACCACTCAAAAGAGGAAAATCTTACCATATTTGCCCACGAATGGAGAGAAGCCGTTTTAAGAGATTTCAATCACCCCTCTGTTATAGGCTGGTGTCCCTTTAACGAAACATGGGATGTTAATGGAATCCGTCAATCCGACGAGCTTATACGGAAAATTTACTATATGACCAAGGCTCTTGACCCCACAAGACCTGTGATAGATTCAAGCGGCCTTTACCATACGGTAACCGATATTTACGATATACACGACTATGAGCAGGATCCCGAGGCGTTCGCTTCCCACTATAAGGAAACCGCCGAGGGAAAGGTAATTGATACTATTGCAGGAGGACGCCAGGAATATAGAGGCGGTCCGCTTTTTGTAAGCGAATACGGCGGAATCGGGCTTTGTATCAAGGACGGCTGGAGCTACGGACAGGCGGCGTCGGATACAGAGGAGTATCTTAACCGCTATGAAAAGCTTACAAAGACCTTGCTTGATAATCCCGACATCATGGGCTTCTGCTACACTCAGCTTTACGATATAGAGCAGGAGGTAAACGGAATATACACCTACGAAAGACAGCCCAAGTGCGATATAGCAAGAATAAAAGCGATTAACGAAAAAGTCGCGGAGATTGAAAAATAATTTAAAAAGGTATTGACAAATAAAATAAACTGTGCTAAGATAACGCTAAACCGATGAACGAGAATAGTAATCCGGTATAAACCTTTACAGAGAGCTGCGGATGGTGCAAGCGCGGCATGGCGGAGTCGGACGAATGGACTTGCGAGGGCAAACTGAGGCGGATTTTTCCGCCTAGGGGCGACGGGAGCCTACCGTATAAGAGGGCAGACATATGTTGGTATGTCGGCGAGGTGCATTTCCTTAAAACGGAAATGAATTTGGGTGGCAACGCAGGAGATTTTACACTCTTGTCCCAAGTAAATTGGGATAAGAGTGTTTTTTTATACGCCGGGCGCGCAGGCGGTAGACACTCTTCCCAAAGCGGCATATAATAAAAAAGAAAGTTGAGGAAATTAAAATGAAAATGATTAAAAAGCTTACGGCGCTTATATCGGCGCTTACACTTGCGGCGGCATTGACCGGCTGCGGCACAGAAAAAGAAAATGAGGGCACTGAAAATGAGGAAAGCGCATACAAGGTGGGCGTTATCCAGTATGTAAGTCATCCCTCCCTTGATAACTGCTATGAGGGCGTTGAAGCGGCTCTTTTGGAAAAGTTCGGCGAGAATATAGAGATAGACAGGCAGATTGGCTCCGACTCCTCGCCGGATTCGGACTGTCAGACCTACGCGGGACAGTTTGCGGCAAAGAATTACGATATGATAATCGCTATTGCGACTCCGGCGGCAACAAGCGCATTTGCCGCGGCGGAGGATAAAAATATCCCCGTTGTTTTCTGCGCTGTATCAGACCCCGTTGGGGCAGGTATTGCCGAAAGCCTTGAAAAGCCCGGCTATAACTGCTCGGGTACCTCGGATGTGCTCGATATGAAGGCTCAGGTAAACCTTATAAAGTCCATGCAGAGCGACGTTAAAAAGATAGGCGTGCTCTATACCACAAGCGAGTCTAATTCCATAGCTCAGCTTAAGCTTTTAACCGAAGCGGCAAAAGAAGAGGGAATAGAGGTCGTTTCAAAGGGTATCCAGAACGACGCAGATATTCCGGCGGCGGCCGCCGCTCTCTCAGCGGAGGTTGACTGCATAAATAACTTCACAGACAACAAGGTAGTAAATAACCTAAGCGTTCTGCTCTCTGCGGCAAACGAGGCGAATATTCCCGTATACGGCTCTGAGGTAGAGCAGGTTAAAAACGGCTGTCTTGCCTCCGTGTCCATAGACTATGTGGCCTTGGGCAAGGTGACGGGCGAGATGGCGGCTGAGGCACTTTTGGGAGCTGACCTTGCCGAAATGCCCGTAAAGACTATTTCGGACGCAACTCCCGTGGTAAATACCGAGGTTATGGAAGCCTTCGGCATGACTCTTCCCGAGGGCTATGAAAACGCAGAAACGGTAGTTACAAATAAATAGCCTCAGGCTAAGCTAAAGAAACGGCTCTCCTTACAGCCGAAAGCAAGGAGAGCCTTTTTAAAATTTATAAATCCTAAAGGGGAGGGCTTTTATGCTGTCGGCATTTTTGGGGTCTCTTGACGTAATACTTCAGGACGGCTTCATGTATTCGCTCATCGCCATGGGCTATTATATTTCATATTCAATACTGGATTTTCCCGACCTAACGGTGGAGGGAACCGTGCTTTCCGGCGGCGTTGCCTTCGGACTTTTGGTAAAAAACGGCGTAAGTCCCCATTTGGCTCTTTTAGGGGCGTTCATTGTGGGATTCTTGTGCGGCTCGTTCACGGGCGTGCTCCATGTCAAGCTTAAAATCCGCCCTCTTTTGTGCGGAATTTTGGTATCCACGGCGCTTATCTCGGTAAACCTTGTGGCTACCGTTGTGGGAATGGGCGGCAGCTTTTCGGGCGACGGCGCTTTATCTACCATTGATTTGGGACGAAGCGTTCCCACTTTAATAAGGGTGCTCCCCTGGTCCTTGCTTCCCACTGATGTTTTGGGCTTTAATATAAGAAAGCTTGTGACGTTTTTCCTTATTGCACTTATTTTCAAGCTGATTTTAGACGCTTACTTAAAGACGAAAAACGGACTTTTGCTCCGGGCGGCAGGCGGTAATCCCCAGTACGTTACCATGCTCGGAAGGGATCAGGGACACAGCAAGATATTAGGTCTTGCCATAGGCAACGGCTACGCCGCGGCGGCAGGTGCCCTGATTGTGCAGAGCAGAGGAAACGTAAACCAGAATATCGGAATCGGCATGATAGTTATAGGTCTTGCCTCGCTTATCATCGGACTTTCGGTTTTTTCAAAGGTGAGATGGTTAAAGCCCACGACCAAGGTTATATTGGGCTCGGTAATCTATCAGGGCTGTCTGGGATTGGCGACGTTTCTGGGCGTTCCCTCGGCGTATAATAAGATAATTATGGCGGCTCTGTTTACGGCGGCGCTTGTTATAAGCGGCAGACAGAAAAAGACAAGGCGGTGGGACAATGCTTGAGCTAAAGGGTATAAGAAAGGACTTTAACGCCGGCACGGTGGATCAGGTGACTTTATTTGACGGCTTTGACTTTTCCGTAAAAGATGGAGAGTTTGTGTCGGTTATAGGCTCCAACGGCTCGGGAAAGACGACGTTATTAAATCTTGTGTGCGGCTCTCTCGCTCCCGACCTTGGGAAAATTCTTTTCGAGGGCAAGGATATAACCAATCTTTTGGAGTATAAACGGGGAGCGTTTATCGGAAGAGTGTATCAGGACCCATCAATGGGCACCTGTCCCGGGCTTACAATCACGGAGAATATGGCGCTTTCCGACAATAAGGGCAGGCGCTACGGGCTTTCGCCGGCGGTGAATAAAAAAAGGCTTTCCTATTATAAAGAGCTTGTTGCCCGGTGCGGTATGGGGCTTGAAAACAGAATGAATGTAAAGGTCGGGGCGCTCTCCGGCGGACAGAGGCAGGCTTTGGCTTTGGTCATTGCAACCATGACGGATATAAAGCTTTTGATATTAGACGAGCACACTGCGGCGCTTGACCCTAAGACAAGCGAAAACATAATGGAGCTTACGGATAAGCTTGTCAGAGAAAAGGGGATTACCACGTTAATGGTAACTCATAATCTTAAATTTGCGGTGGATTACGGCACAAGGCTTGTCATGATGCACGAGGGAAGCTGCATTGTGGATATTTCCGGCGAAGAGAAGAAGAATACCGCAGTAGACGACCTTTTAGGCAGGTTCTATGAGATAAGCATCGAGAGAGGAAATTGAAGGCGCAGAAGCGCAACAAAGCGCTTCAAGCCGACAACGTAAAAACCGTTCACAGGTTTTTACGTTACAATGAAAATCGCCAACGAGGCGATTTTTCGGTGAGCACTCTGCAATAAGATAACGGGTGTATAAAAAACCAACAAAGGTTTTTTACTTCAAAAACGTAAAAACCGTCCACAGGTTTTTACGTTACAATGAAAATCGCCAACAGGGCGATTTTTCGGTGGGCGCTCTGCAATAAGATAATAGTTTTTATCAGAAGCGCAACAGGTGCTGGGCGTTTAAGCCCCGTACCTGTTGCCTTAAAATCGGTAGGTTTTTATAGCGGACGTTTTACTTTGACAATCGGCTTTCAAAAAAACTTCTTAAAAAAACAAAAAAAGTCTTGACAAGAGAGCGGCTTTTTGATATAATATCATTTGCATTGAGTTTGGACCATTAGCTCAGTTGGTTAGAGCAACCGGCTCATAACCGGTTGGTCCGGGGTTCGAGTCCCTGATGGTCCACCAGAAAAAAACGACTTGCTTTAGGCAAGTCGTTTTTTTAACGAAATACGCCTTACGGCGTGTGAAATATTGCTTCGCAATGTGAAATAGCTTCGCCTGAGAAATATTTGCTTCGCAAATGTTAAAAGGCGTATTTTATTTCACAGAAGCTTTCTATTTCACAATTTTGACAGAAATTATTTCACATCGAGCAAAGCGAGATATTTCACTAAAGGAGATAAAAGTATGGCAGAATCAAAACTGAGAGATTTATCAATAGGGTTTGCCGTAGATGTAATAAAATTTTGTGATACAATAAAAGGTCATTATTCGCTTATAAATCAATTAGAACGAAGCGCTACATCAATTGGAGCTAATATTCGAGAGGCAAATTATGCTCACGGGAAAGCAGATTTTATTGCAAAATTGCAAATTGCTTTAAAAGAATGCTTTGAAAGTGAATATTGGATTGAATTGCTTCAAAAATCCGAAATTGCAGATGGTGAGGAATTAAAAAGCCTTTATATCAAATGCGGAACTATCCGCCGTATTCTCATTTCATCAATAAACACAGCGAAAGCTAATAAATAACAGGCATCTATTTCGTACATAAGAGCATCGGTAGGAACAAGCTACGCACATGCAATTTAAGGCTACAGCAGAGTAAATACGTTCCTTTTGCACCGGAGCACCTTTTCGTGCCGAAGCTTACTGATTTGCGCCGAAAGTCCGCTTCTGTCCACTCCGAGATAATCTGAAAGCTCCTGCCTGTTATAAGGAATTGAGAAGGTGTTGCTTTCAGCCTGCTTAGCTTGAATAAAGAGGTATGTCAAAAGCTTTTCTCTTGTACTGCGCTTTGAGGTAATCTCGATTTTCTGATGCAGTAATAAATTTTTCCTTGAAACTATGCTAAGAAGATTTAAAATCAATTGACTGTGAAAGGCGCAGGCTTTTTTGCACGGCTTCGTAATATCAGAAGCGTCGATTAAAAGTATAACAGTATCCTCCTTTACTGTTATATCAATGGGCAGAGCTTTAAGAGAGGCACAGGCGAAGGCTTCGCCGAATAACTGCCCGGGACCTAGGCTTGCCAAAATACTGCGGTTGCCGTAATAATCTATCCTTATAAGCTGCACGCTTCCTTTGAGAACTATGCCGAATACCGAGGCTGAGTCCCCCTCGGCCAATACCGTATCGCCTTTTTTGAAGCTTTTCTCCTTTGCGCTAAGACACAGTAGCATGTCGCCGAGCTTTTCCTCTTTTATTCCGTTAAAAAGCGGACATTTTTTTAAAACATCAAAATATTTTTTCATAATATCTCCGTTTGTTGAAATTTCAACATAAATTATATATTAATTATAGTATAATCAGCTTGTAAAGTAAAGGAGGAACTTTCAATGATAAGAAAAATAATTAAAATAGACGAGGAAAAATGCAATGGGTGCGGTGCCTGCGCCGCCGCCTGTCATGAAGGCGCCATTCAAATGGTAGAGGGAGTAGCAAAGCTTACGAGAGAGGATTACTGCGACGGGCTGGGCGATTGTCTGCCGGCATGCCCCACGGGCGCAATTTCCTTTGAGGAGAGGGAGGCGCCGGCATATAACGAGGAGGCGGTCAAGGCTTCAAAGGCCGAAAAAGCGCACGAAACGCTTCCATGCGGATGTCCCGGAACAAAGATGAGAGAAATACGGCGAAAAGGGCAGAGCTGCCGGCAAGAAAAAGCGGAAAGTCAGCTTTCGCAGTGGCCTGTCCAGATTAAGCTGGTGCCCGTAAACGCACCGTATTTTAACGGAGCAGAGCTTTTAGTCGCCGCAGACTGTACTGCGTTCTCGTACGGAAATTTCCACGACGAATTTATCCGCAACCGTATTACGCTTATCGGCTGTCCCAAGTTGGATGAAGGAGATTATGCGGATAAGCTGGGAGAAATTATTTTAGCAAACGATATAAAAAGCGTAACCGTAGTCCGTATGGAGGTGCCTTGCTGCAAAGGAATTGAAAACGCCGTCATGCGTGCTATAAAGGGGAGCGGAAAATCTATTTTGTTAAAAACGGTTATAATATCTACAGACGGACGGATATTAGATTAGCCTGACTATACCAATTTGAACACCGATTTTGAAAGGCAAATTTTTGCTCTATCTTTGTTAAAATGCTCGCAAATACAAAAAAGTATTTGCTCCGCTTTTGCCTTGATATACCCAAAATTTTCTCTTTCAAAATTCTTCGACCTTAAATGGATGAAATTTCTTAGTAGATTTTGGTGCGAAGGATTTTAGATAAGCTATCGCCTTTCAAAGACGACAAGCCAAAAGATACCGAAATTTCGCCATTTGAGGCGGGCCCAAAATTGGTATCGTCAGGCTAGCTTTAAGGCTCCCGACAACAGGGAGCCTTAAAAATTAGAAATACCGTAGTATTTTTTTAAAGCTATTGACAAATTGTTCTTTATTTGCTAAAATGTTAATATTATATGGGGCATTAGCGCAGTTGGGAGCGCACAACACTGGCAGTGTTGGGGTCAGGGGTTCAAGTCCCCTATGCTCCACCACGTCGGAACGGACGAATGCTCCGTTCCGATTTTTCTTTGCAGAAAAATCAGTCACACGCTCCGTCGTTCCTCCTTTTCCCCAAAAAGCCAACGGCTTTTCGGGGATCCCAAAAGTGCTGAATGAGGAAGTTCGGATACTAACGCACCTGCTCCACCACGTCGGAACGGACGAATGCTCCGTTCCGATTTTTCTTTGCAGAAAAATCAGTCACACGCTCCGTCGTTCCTCCTTTTCCCCAAAAAGCCAACGGCTTTTCGGGGATCCCAAAAGTGCTGAATGAGGAAGTTCGGATACTAACGCACCTGCTCCACCAAAACAAAAATCCTATCTTAAGATGGGATTTTTGTTTTGTATTATTCATTATTAATTATTCAATATTCATCATTCATTAAGAAAGGATTTTTGTAATGAATATACGGTCGCTTTTGGGGCATAATTCTTTATGCGAGGTGAATTAAAATGGCAAAACAGGGAATGAAACGAATGGAACGCACTCATGTAAAGCCTGAAAATGAAGCGCCGCCGGTGCCTGAAATTCAGGGCAAGGCCAAGAGCGGAAAAACTAAAGCAAATCCCATAATCGAAGGCACAAAGGCACCGGAGGAAAAGGTTTATCACAGCAAGCCCCACAGTATTGAAAGAGATATATCCTCCGCATATCCGGTAATTGATTCAGACCTTGCCAGAGATAACTTAGAAAACGACCTTCCGGACGCCGAGTTAGAGGATTTGTAAAATTAAAGCCTTATAAAGAAAAACGCACGGGTATCCCGTGCGTTTTTCTTGCCTTAGAATTAATAGTTTTCTGCGTTTAATTCAAAATAGCTTTGAGGATGTGCGCATACGGGGCAGACTTGGGGAGCCTTTGTGCCCACAACGATATGACCGCAGTTGCGACATTCCCAGATTTTAACCTCGCTCTTTTCAAATACTGAGGCGGTTTCTACATTTTTCAAAAGGGCGCGGTAGCGTTCCTCGTGATGCTTTTCGATAGCCGCAACCATTCTGAACTTTTCCGCAAGCTCGTGGAAGCCCTCTTCGTCGGCGGTCTTTGCAAAGCCGTCGTACATATCCGTCCACTCGTAGTTTTCGCCTTCTGCCGCAGCGGCAAGGTTTGCTGAGGTGTCGCCTATGCCGGAAAGCTCCTTAAACCACATCTTTGCGTGCTCGCGCTCATTTTCCGCAGTCTTTAAGAAAAGAGCGGCGATCTGCTCGTAGCCCTCTTTCTTGGCAACGGAAGCGAAATATGTATATTTGTTTCTCGCACCGGATTCGCCGGAAAACGCCGCTTCAAGGTTTTTTTCGGTCTTTGTGCCTTTGTACTTATTCGCCGCCGGCACCGGAGCAAGCTTATCGCCTGTCGCCTTGCACTTGGGACATACCGGAGTTTCGCCGTCCTCTACCGTAAACACTTCTTTGCATACCTTGCACATGTACTGTTTCATAAAAATTCCTCCTTAAATTTATTTTTAGACAATTATGGACTAAAATCCGACGCAAGCTATAATTGCGCCTACATCTCTTATATAATAATACCGAAGAATTATTTTGTCAATAAAATTTAGCCTGACGATACCAATTAAAGCCCGCCTTAAATGGCGAAATTTCGGTATCTTTTGGCTTGTCGTCTTTGAAAGGCGCAAAGCCTTCCTGCATCCTCCGCACCAAAATCTACTAAGAAATTTCATCCATTTAAGGTCGAAGAATTTTGAAAGAGAAAATTTTGGGTATATCAAGGCAAAAGCGGAGCAAATACTTTTTTGTATTTGCGAGCATTTTAACAAAGATAGAGCAAAAATTTGCCTTTCAAAATCGGTGTTCAAATTGGTAGCGTCAGGCTAGTGATAAAAAAAAATATCGGCGGCGATGAGAGAGCCGAAACGGCGGTTATCTTAAAAAGGCTAAATGATTAAATAATTGTTGTTGACAAATTTTTCTGTATTTTATATAATGTAGATAAGGGGAAAATTAAAACGGAGAGGTTAAATACGCTCCGCTAAAATAAAAGGAGGATGAGAAAAATGTCAAATTCCAAAATGTTCAGGGACAGAGCATGGAGCTCACTTAAGGGGAAGTACCCGAGGGCCTTTTTGGTATGCCTTTTAGGAACCCTTATTATGGTGCCGGGCGAAGCTTTTATGAGCGTCGGTAACCAAGAGGGCATGCTTTTCTATTTGAGTGCGGCAGGAATAATTTTGACGGTTTTCGTTGCATTTCCGCTTTCCGTCGGAATGATCGGGTATTTTATTAAAAATACCGATTCAAGCCCTGAATTTACAGAAATGTTTTTAGGCTTTAAGGCAGGCTATAAGACAAATGTTGCGGCATTGCTCCTTGTCTATGTAAAGACCTTCCTGTGGTCGCTTTTATTCGTGATTCCGGGAATCTATAAGGCCTACGAGTATGCGATGATTCCTTACATACTTTCAGATAATCCGGGAATCTCAGTGAAAGAAGCATTTATGCTTTCAAAAAAGCTTATGACGGGAAACAGATGGAGGCTTTTTAAGCTTCAGTTCTCCTTTATAGGATGGGCGCTTCTCAGCGTTCTTACTCTGGGAATCGGAATAGTCTTTTTATCGCCTTATATGATGGCGGCATATGCTGAATTTTATAAGGAGATAAAGGGCGTTAGTGAAGAAAACCAAAAAGAGAGCGTAAACGAAATCTAAAAGCGATAAAGAGGGCGGAAACGGACTTGTCCGTTTCCGCCTTAAATGCTTTTAACGGAAAATTTTTTATTGATATAATTAATCTTAAGTGTTATAATAGGAAGCGTAAAATATTATAGACATAGCGTATCTTAAAGAGGGTGAATTAAATGACATATAACGAATATCTTCAATATATAAAGGATAAAAACGTGGGCTTTCTGGGAATCGGACGAAGCAACATGCCGCTTATCAGAATACTTGCCGCCCATGGCGTTAGGCTGACTGCCAGGGACAGAAAGGAAAAGGAGCAAATAGGAGATTTTTATAAAGAGCTTGAAGGGCTTAAGGTTACCGTAAAATGCGGCTCCGATTACCTTAAAGACCTTTCGGAGCACGACATTTTATATAAAACTCCGGCAATACGCCCGGATTTGCCCGAAATTTTGAAGGCTGAGGAAACGGGCACGTTACTTACAAGCGAAATGGAGCTTTTTTTCGAGCTTTGCCCCTGCGATATTTACGCCGTAACAGGCTCGGACGGGAAAACCACAACCACAACGCTTATTTACGAAATGCTTAAAAAGCAGGGCTATACCTGCCATCTGGGTGGCAATATCGGACGTCCCTTAATCGGCGATATTGATAAAATAAAAAAAGACGACGCCGCAGTTATAGAGCTTTCAAGCTTTCAGCTTTTTAATATGAAAAAGTCCCCGAAAACGGCGGTTATAACCAACATCTCGGAAAATCACTTAGACTGGCACCGTGATTTTCAGGAATATATCGACGCCAAAAAGAACATATTTAAGTATCAGGATAATGGCAGTCTTTTGGTACTTAATGAGGATAACGCCTATACCCGGGCTATGAAAAACGAGGCAAAGGGCAAAACCTATATGTTCTCGCTTCTTTCCGAAACCGACGGAGTGTACTTAAAAGACGGAGCGATTTACCACGCAGATGAAGAGATTATGAAGCAAAGAGATATAATTTTGCCCGGTATCCACAATGTGGCAAACTATATGGCGGCTATGTGCGCCGTTATGGGAAGGGTATCCTATGAAAATATGCGCGCGGTGGCGAAAACCTTCGGCGGAGTGGAGCACAGAATCGAGTTTGTAAGAGAATTTGAGGGAGTATCCTACTATAACGACTCAATAGGCTCAAGCCCGGCAAGGACAAAGGCGACGTTGAATTCGTTTCCCGATAAGGTGATTTTAATAGCCGGCGGCTACGACAAGCAGCTTTCCTATGAGGAGCTTGGAGGGGTAATTGCCGAGCGTGTAAAATATCTGGTATTGGTGGGCGCAACTTCGGACAAAATAGAAAAAGCCGCAAGAGCGTGCTCTGATATTCCGATTGTGCGTGCCGTCGATTTTAAGTCCGCCGTGCTTAAGGCTAAGGAAGCGGCGAAAAAGGGCGATAAGGTGGTGCTTTCGCCGGCGTCGGCAAGCTTTGACATGTTCCGTGATTTTGAGGAGCGTGGAAGAACCTTTAAGGATATTGTAAATTCGCTGTAAAGAGAAAAATGCTTTAACTTAAAGAAAGGACTTTTAAGGAGAAAATATGGATACAGAGAAAATTTTAAGGCTTTTATGCGCTTCGCCGGGGGTGTCAGGCTTTGAGGGCGAGGCGGCAAATGCATTTTTAAGCATTATTTCACCCTTTGCGGACGAATGTAAGATAAAGGCCGACGGCACGGTTTTAGCATTTAAGCATTCAAAAAAAGAGGGCGCAAAAAAGCTTTTGATAGAGGCTCACTCTGACGAGGTGGGACTTATGATAACGAAGGTCTGCGAGGGCGGATTTTTAAAATTTGCCCCAATCGGCGGCATTGATCCCAAAATCCTTCCGTCCTCACGGGTGACCGTTTACGGAAAGGAAAAAATTACGGGCGTTATCGGCGCAAAGCCCCCTCACCTTCAGACAAAGGGCGAGGACAAGAGCCTTAAAATTTCCGATATGGCGATAGATACGGGGCTTGATGATGTAAAGGATATGGTAAAGGTGGGCGACATTGCGGTTTTCGACTCTCCTTTTTTACCGCTTTCGGGAAAGCTGGTGTCAGCACGCTGTCTTGATAACCGTGCGTGCCTTGCCGCCCTTTGCCTTACCGCCGAAATGATAAAGGAAAGCCCCTACGAAATATGCTTTGCCGCCGCAAGCGGAGAAGAAACCGGGCTTCGGGGAGCTTATTGTCTTTCACGGGATTTTAATCCGGATATTTCCATTACTCTTGACGTGACCTTTGGAGAAAGCTATAAATCTAAAGAGGACTCCTTTCCCCTGGGCGCGCCGGCTCTTTGCATAAGCCCAAGCCTTGACAGAGCTCTTACCGACAGTCTTTCCCTTGCGGCAAAGGAAGAGGGAATAGAAATATCCTATGAGGTATGCGAGGGCTCCAGCGGTACAAACGCATGGGCGGTGTCTTTAAGCGCACCCGACAGCCGTGCGGCGCTTTTGTCCGTGCCTATAAGGTACATGCACTCGGTTACCGAGGTGTGCTGTCTTACCGATATATATAACTCTGCGAAAATCGTTTCGCACTTTGCGTCAAAAGGGGGTATTTGATATGCTGTCGGAGCTGACTTCGCTTTCGGGTGTGTCCGGCGATACCGAAGAGGTACGCCGATATATCATAAATCGGCTTAAATGCCCTTACGAGGTGGACTCTAAGGGAAATATAATCGCATTTAAAAAGGGGAAAAGCTCGTCTAAGCGCCTTATGGCGGCGGCTCATATGGACGAGGTTGGACTTATCGTAAGTAAAATCACCGCCGAGGGCTTTCTTGAATTTAAGTGCGTGGGCGGAATTGACGAGCGTGTGCTTGTGTCAAAGCCCGTTAAGATAAATAAGGATGTTTCGGGGGTAATCGGGCTAAAGGCCGTGCACCTTCAGTCGGAGGAGGAAAGAAACGCTCCGCCACGTCTTTCGGAGCTTGTGATTGATATAGGCGCAAAAGACTTAAAAGAAGCGGAAAGGTATGTAAGGATAGGGGATAGTGCCGCTTTTGTCGGAGAATATAAAGAAATGGGCGAAAACCGCTTTACCGCCAAGGCTCTTGACGACAGGGTGGGCTGCGAGTGTCTTTTAAGGCTTTTGGAAAAGGATTACGAATATGACTTTTACGGCGTTTTTTCAGACTGCGAGGAGATAGGCGGAATAGGCGCAAAATGCGCCGCCGAGAAAATTGCGCCGGATGCGGCGTTGGTGCTTGAGGGCACTACCTGCTCGGACACCGAGGGCACAAGCGAAAAGGATTTCGTTACACGCTTAGGAGGCGGAGCCTGTATTCCCGTTATGGATAGGAGCATGATAGCCGACAGGAGCATGACGGCTCTCTTAAGGCGCTGTGCGGATGAGAACGGCATAAAATGGCAGTACAAAAAAACCACCGCCGGCGGAACCGACGGAGGAGTGATACATCTTTCCGCAGGAGGGATAAGGTGCGCCGTCTTGGCTCTGCCGGTAAGATACATTCATTCCCCTTGCTCCGTAGCGGACAAAAGGGATCTATCCGCATATTATTTACTGGCTGAAAAATTTACCGAAAGAGCAGGTGAAATACTTTGAAATTTATAGAAAAGCTTTGCGCCGCATACGGTCCTTTGGGAAATGAGGAGGCCGTCTGCCATATAATCGCAGACGAGCTTTATAATGTATGCGACAGCATTTCGACGGATGTAATAGGAAATCTTATATGCGAAAAAAAGGGCGGCGGAAAAAAGATAATGCTTTTATGCCATACGGACGAGCCTGCCCTTATGGTAACTCATATTGAAAAGGACGGATTTTTGCGCTGTGCGCCCGTGGGCGGAATTTCCTTAAAAAATCAGATAAACCGCCGTGTTCGGCTTGATAACGGCACTTTAGGCATTGTTTCTGTAAAGAAGGACGAAAAAAACGAGCCGGCTTGGGGCGAGGTTTTCATCGACATAGGAGCGGCAGACGAAAAAGAGGCAGAAGAGAAGGTCAAAATAGGCTCTCTTTTTACATTAGAGTCCGGATTTATCAAAACCGGTAAAATTCTATCCTCAAAGGCGCTGTCCTCAAGGCTTGGGTGTTTTGCCTTATGCGAGGCGGCGAAGAAAATAAAAAGCGAAAATGACCTTTATTTTGTGTTTGCCTCTCAGTCGGAGGTCGGGAGCCGAGGCGCTCGTTGCGCGGCGTCGAGGATAAACCCCGATATAATTTTGGAAGTGGGCGCCTGCCGGGCAGACGACGTGCCGGGCGAGGACGGAAAAATAAAGCTCGGCGGCGGGCCTGTAATAAGCCTTATGAATAAAGGCGTTATCTCCTCAGAGTGGGTTACGAAGCTTTTGTATGAGCTTACCTTAGGTAAGCCCTGTCAGAGCTTTATAGGACAAGAGTCCTCGTCTGACGCCGGTGCGGCGGCACTGTCGGGGACGGGAGCTCTCTGGGGCGCCATACTTATTCCCGTAAGGTATAAGGGTACGGATACGGAGGCGGCGTCTTATGACGACGTTTTACAGACGGCGGATTTAATTAAAGCATTTATAGAAAGGGCGTAAAGCATGGATTATATAGCAAGAGCGGTGACCGCCGACGGGTTGGTCAGAATGTATGCGTGCACTACCAAGGATACGGTGGCAGAGGCGGCACGCATACATAATACGAGCGCTACGGCGACTGCGGCTTTGGGAAGAACCTTGTCTGCGGCGGCAATGCTGGGCGCAATGGTAAAGGACGAGGAAAGTAAAATTACGGTAAGATTGAACGGCGGCGGTCCTATCGGGACTATCTGCGCTTTGACAGACAGCTCCGCCATGGTAAGGGGATATGTGGACAATCCCTCGGCGGATCCGGAAAGCCGTCCGGACGGTCATCTTGACGTGGCGGCGGCTGTGGGCACGAACGGAGAGCTTACGGTCATAAGAGATTACGCCTTAAAGGCTCCTTATGCCGGAAGCGTTCCTTTGGCTACGGGCGAAATCGGCGACGATTTCACCAAATTTTTCGCCATGAGCGAGCAGATTCCCTCGGCGGTAGGACTCGGAGTATTAATAGATAAAGACCTTTCCGTAAAGGCGGCAGGCGGCTTTATTCTTCAGCTTATGCCGGGAGCCGGCGAGGAGCATATTAAGGACGCAGAGGAGTCTATAAAAAAGTTAGGCTCGGTAACAGAGGTTCTTTCGGAGGGTGCGACTCCCGAGGAGCTTTTGGAGCGGCTTACTCAAAATCAAACGCTTCTTTTTTACGACAATGTAAAGACAGGCTATAAATGCACCTGCTCAAGGGAGCGGATGGAAAGGGCGCTTATATCCATAGGCAAGGCTGAGCTTTCGGAAATTGCAAGCGTTGACAAAAAGGCAGAGCTTACCTGTCAGTTTTGCAGAAAAAGCTATAATTTTTCCGAGGCGGAGCTAAAAGAGCTTTTAAAAAAATCAAAATAAAAAAATTTTTTTAAAAAAAAGAGGATATCGGCTTTTGGCACAGAATTATAATAAGGCAACACCGATTAAGCTATATGAGGCTTAGGGGAACAAAATAATCATGACGGAACGGCGCTTAAATTTTTTATAAAAAATATAAAAAAAGTGTTGACAAAGTATTCAAGATATGATATAATAAATTTCGTCGTGAGAAACGGGAGTTTAGCTCAGCTGGGAGAGCATCTGCCTTACAAGCAGAGGGTCATAGGTTCGAGCCCTATAACTCCCACCATCTTCGGCCTGGTAGTTCAGCTGGTTAGAACGCTAGCCTGTCACGCTAGAGGTCGTGGGTTCGATCCCCATCCAGGTCGCCATTTTAGCCTCTGTAGCTCAGTTGGTAGAGCAAAGGACTGAAAATCCTTGTGTCACTGGTTCGATTCCAGTCGGAGGCACCAGGTAAATGCGGGAGTGGCTCAGTGGTAGAGCGTCACCTTGCCAAGGTGAACGTCGCGAGTTCGAATCTCGTCTTCCGCTCCAAAAACACAAAAGAGACGCGTCCTTAAAGGTGCGTCGCTTTTGTTATAAGGCGCCATGGCCAAGTGGTAAGGCAAAGGTCTGCAACACCTATATCCCCAGTTCGAGTCTGGGTGGCGCCTCCAAAAGAAAGCACACCCGATAGGGTGTGCTTTCTTTTGGAAAGGAGGGTACCGGACTCGAACCTTGGTCATAGGCAAAATGGAAATTTTGCCGGAGCTTTGCAAAATGTCAATTTTGCAAAGTCAGAGTCTGGGTGGCGCCTCCAAAACAGAACTGCAATTTTGATACAAAATTGCGGTTCTGTTTTTTTATCCGAAAAGTCTTTAACAATGGGATTTTATCACCCTATAAACATTGACAAAAAAATTTATTCTTGCATATGCATGTGCAAATATTTGCCATAAAAATCCGGACTGTTCAATTTGAGCGACAAAGACATTCAGTTTTAAGTACCAACACTGTTCAACTTAAACGGCCGAAGTGTTCAATCCTGTCCGCGTATTTAATTTGCACAATGTCATGGGTATCTTCACAAAAAGCCTCTCTTGCCTTCCTTAGTCGATAGTAGTATGTCTTAATGTTGATACAGTTTGAATTGCACCGCTGCTGTACTGTCACCCCCTGCTGCGGCAGACCCTTACCATTTTGCTCCGCTCGTTTATGTGTACATTGCTTTTAATTGTCATTATTTTTCCATTCTAACTCACTCCATAGATTTCGTTAGAATGATTATACCATATCAGCGCAGTGTTGTGGTAGGCGTGGGTTTATTGACCGCTTACAGAAGAGCGACTAACGAAATTTCTGCCGTGGAGTAAGGAATTACCAAGTTATTGTAAGAAGGTCTGAGCAAGTCTAAAGAGTCGCTCAGCCTTTTTAGGTATTGATAGCACTGATTATTGATCGGATACCTTACATTATACCACTCCACCGCGTCGTCGGATAGTGTGGCATAAATTATTAATATTATACAAATACCGTGCCCATAAATTAGGCACGGTACCAAAAATTTTTGTTATTTGAAGTGTCTACTTGACGGGACAAAGTTCATTTTGTTACACCCCGTAATTTTGATACAGAATTAATTGTTAGTCGAGATTGTTTTTAATGACATCTCGATAGTATGAAATAATATCAAATAAACTTTCATATCCTCTTAAATATAAGTCTCTTAATTGTGCTCCTAAAAGAAGATCGAACAATAATGGAATTAAAAACACACAAACAACCATTCCTAAAGCTGCAACAATTAAATAAACACTATTCAAGCTCCAAAATTTTTTATTTAATATTAGCAAAACAATTATTCCTGATATTATTGCTCCAGGATAATATATGTTAATAATATTTCCGGTGCGGTACAAGCCTTTCGAGAAGAAAACAAAGTATATAAAAGAAAATGACAAACTACATACTAATGAAAAGAGTAATTTCTTCATAAAATTTCTCCTTATCTAACTATTGTTTACTCGCCTAATATGCTTGCTATTTTTTCTATGGTTTCTGTACGATGCTGATTTTGTCCATGAAAATGTGATAACGCACTATGGAACATAAATGTGTCCATATTCATCCATTGACCATTATTGGGTATCATTTTAATTACAGGACTATCGTCCTTATCGTCGTTAAATTTCAATCCAAGCTGACTTTGGTTGTTTACAACATTATCTCCATCGCTTAATTTGAGATTGAATACATTTTGGAAGTATATATTTTCGGAAAGCTCAGAGTATTTTCCACATTCAACAAAGCCGTTTTTTATGGATTCTTTATATTCTCCAAAAGTAGATATATCATTTAAATTCAAATTGAAAGTTAAATTCATATCTACATATCCAATTGGAACCTCTGCAAATGCTGCCAAATCATATCCGGATAGGAAATAATATTTTACATCACCATGATTTGTATAATTAAGAGCATCGGTTTGATTTTCATTTATATAATCAAGCTTTTTTTGTACAAAAGGATTTAACGAAGAATATTCACAATAGCCACCACCGAAAATAGCATTCTCAGGATTCAAATCTATATCCATAGGATAACATGTTGTTAGATTATCACTGACATCTGCCAAACCACTACCCCAATGTGGTGTATCAATTGTAATTAATTTGTCAACAACGCTATCGCCCCACATATTCTCAATGAAATATCTAGATACTAAACCACCATTACTATGACCTATTAATACTATTTCGTATTTTTTATTATCCTTTGCGTCTTGGGTTGGATAGAAATAATTGCCATTATCAGATGTTTGCATTTCTGTTGCCAAATTATTTAGGTAATCAGCTAATTTACTTGCATTCTTTTTTGTCATATCTTTGTTGGGGTAATTAAATGCAAATAAATTCCCGTTTTCTGTATAATTATATGTATATTTTAGCTCATATCCTAAGTTTTTGGGTGTCTTGTCTCCCTTAGAAGGAATAATATTAGTTATTTCATGAGTGTCAACATCGGTATAATTCTTGTTGTTCTCGGTTTTTGATGTATTATAATGATTATTTTGCGGTTTGTTCTTTGCATTATGAACACCTGTTATTACACCAAAACAATCAGCAGAGTTGTCACCACGTCCATGTAATAAAATAATAGGTTTTTTATAAGCAGTTTTAGGTGATAAATCACATGTATCATCATAGCCGTCACCATCAGTGTCTATTTCTGATGGGTTGCTCTTATACTTATATGCTTTTACAACACCATAACTTGTTCCTGTAATAATTCCATGGCTCATTTTAGTTACAATTTCATCAAGGTCTACAACACTACTGGGTTCGTATCCTTCCAATTCCTCAATATCAGGAATGCCATCTTCGTCTGTATCTTCTGTGCTACCTTCTTCGGGCATAGCATTAAGTCTTACTGGAACAGGAACAGGTCCCTGCAGATAAATCCAATAACCGTCACCAACAATTTCCTCACCAATTTTATCGGCAAGAGTTGTCAATTCTATGTTAAAATTACCATATATATCTGCCCAAATACCATTGGTGTCATTATATAAATTATAATATGTGCTTTTTTCTCTTGACGGAGATACAACCGAACAACTAACGCCAGCATTTTTTAGAAGTTCGATTTCTGCTGCCATAGAAGGAATTCCGTATCTATTGTCAACCTTATAATCAGCATCAGTTACTAAAACAAATATTTTTCCGGCAGATGCACGCATATCAAGCAATCTTGCAGTTTCTAATGCATCTACAGCACATTCCGGAATATCTCCTCCGTCATCAGCATAAAGTGCGGCAATTTTTTCCTTGTATGAATCCATATCATAGAACCAATTGGAGGAACCATTTTTGTGAACTCTTGTAGAATCGTAACCGTCATGTGTTATATCCTGATAATCAATCAATGCTAAGCCGGCAGATACACCCTTTGATTTTAAGACATCTACAAAAGCATTGATATTATTTTTTACATTGTTAATTTCTTCGCCCATTGAACCTGTTGTATCTATGATAAATACAATGTCAGCTTGTGCCATCGCACTACCGGTACTTGTCGATGCCATAAGAGTTGTTTTTTTCGTATCGGCACTTGCAGCAACAACATTTAAATCTTCTGAAACCTCATCAATAGACAAAAGTGAGATTTCTTCAGATAATTCATTGAAATTATTGTTTTGACTCTGATTGTCCTCTTCATTAAAATTGTCAATAGACATTAATGCAATAGGCTCAAGGTCTGTCAATGAAGATATGTCGGCAACAGTAGGCAGTGATAAACCTAATTCATCAAACAGATTTTTTACATTCAATACAAAATATGTACCTTCGCTATTGATTTCTGCAGACAAAGAATTTGTGTTTGAATCATAGTCAGTGTCAAGATATTCTGTTGAGCCATCTTCATTATATTTACAAATCATATTTGTATTAAATTTCTCGTCCTTATCATCTACAGACAATAAGGAAACCCCGTCATTTTGAAGCGTAAAAGAAATGGTTCCCTCGGAAATATTTTTACCTGAAACATCTATCGCTTCACCAACGATAGCACGGCTGTCACTAAAATCATTTGAACTTGTGGCAGATACAACAACATCATTATTAATATTGCCACTCGCCGTTAAAGTAAGAGATGGTATAGCAGCGTTGTCTTCAGCAAACAATTCCTCTGAAATATTGTTTTCGCTTAAATCTTGAGTAAATTTTCTTTCAGAGTCAAGTGTTGTTCCATCGGTTTTTTGAACTAACGGATTCAAACCAAGAAGAATTTCATCACCGTCACCTAAACCATCATTGTCAGAATCGTAATTAATAGGATTGGTACTATGGGTATTAACTTCTTCATAGTCACCCAATCCGTCATTATCAGTATCTGCCTTTGAAGGATCTGTTCCTAAATCAACTTCTTGCTTGTTTGTTAAACCATCTTTGTCAAAATCCTCATCCGCATCACTTATATCGTTTATATCAGTATCTGCAATTAATGGATTTGTGCCAACAATATAATATTCTGAACCGTCTAAAAGACCATCCTCATCAGTATCAGCTTTGTTTTTATCGGTTCCTAAACGTTCTTCATCGGTATCGGATAAACCATCATTATCAGAGTCAACTTCAAGTAGTCCACTTCCGTTTGAAGCAACAACATAATTGACTATATTAGAATCAGCTGTTGCATTTGAAGAATTTGTAGCCACAATCTTGTATTGGTAGATGCCAACATTTTCGGGAATATCAATTTCAAAAGTCCCTGAGTGGTCTATTGTTGAAACTTGACTAAAGTCTTGTGAATTAACCTTCATCATCAATGTGTAAGTGCAATCACTTTGTATATTCAAAAGTTTGAATTCCAACAAACCATTGTCGTCGATAAGTTCAAAAACCGGTGAACTCATTGTGCTGGGAGTAGTCGGTCTTGATGAGCCGCCACCGCCTCCGGAAGAAACCTTTTTAATGCTGTATTCAGCACTCATAACACCTTTAGAAACAACACCATTCTTAACAGCGATAGCCTTAAGTGTGCTTGTCTTGCTTATGGAAATTTCTTTTGTGTACTTTGTGCTTTTTTCAGTAGGATTTGTTCCATCTGTGGTGTAGTAAATGTCAGCATCCTTAGTGGTTGTTGTAAGTTTTACTTTTTGCGTGCCTTTATACTCACCGGCTTTTACAGAAGCAACAGGTGTTGCCGGAATCTTTGAATTTTCCGCATCAGTCGCTAAACCGTTATAAGTCATAACAGCAACATCACCACGAGTTGATGCTTTACCTTTTGCACCTTTCAGGTCATCAGAAATACCTTTTTCGGATGCAACCTCAAGATATCCCTTAGACCAATCTTTTGCATCTACCTCAACATCATCGCCATAGCCCAATGCACAAACAACCATCTTGATTGCTTCTTCGTGCTTTACATCATCTTCGGGACGGAATTTACCATTGCCATCACCATTGATAATACCTTCTTTTGATGCAATGTTAATGTAACCGCTTGCCCAATGGTCGCTTTTTACATCATCAAATGCAGTTTCACCTTTTGCTTTTTCAGCATCGGCTTCTTTATCAATCATTCTACAAATGATTGCCGCCATTTCAGCTCTTGTAATAGCTTTTTCTGCTCCGAATGTTCCATCCGGATAACCTGCTAAAATGTCTAATTGTGTTAATGCTGTCGCAGCTTGAGCATAATAATCTGTGTCTTTCACATCGGAGAAAACAGGTTTATCAGCTTCTGCCGCAAAAATATTCATAGGTGCAAGTGTCAAAAGCATTGCCAGCACCAAGGATATACTTGTTAATCTTTTCATCCTATAAAGACTTCCTTTCTTTAAAGTAATTTTTACTATTCATGTGAAAAAACAAAATTCTTACGGATACTTGCTGAAAATTAGACACCTCCTTGATAGTTTTTGTAAGAATGTTTATTTAATCTCCAAGTACAGTAATGCATTTATGTAAATTTTTATTTACATAAAATTTATCTGGTATATTTAATTTAGCATTAGTTAACAAAAATGCGTAGCCCATTTTCAGAGCTACGCACGAAAAACATACAACCCTGACATTAGGTTGCTACACCGATACTCATTACTTCTCGTTATAAAGTTTAGTAGTCAGAGTGTACGCTTTTACCTGATTAGCGTACACTTAATAACGAGAAAATATACTTAACCCATTATAGTAAATATAATGTAGCATACTTATTGTATCACAATTTTTTACACTTTACAATGGTTTTACTGAAATTAATTCCAATATCCCTAAATTTTGTGCAAACTAAATAGAGATAGAATTCCATAGTCAGTGAGTACACGTTCTGCCTTTTGCACAAAGATTGTTTTGACAAAGTTTATATATTCACATTGACACTTTGACCGTTTTTAAAGAAAACTGTACACGTTTTATCATGCGACACTTCCATTTTTTCAACCGTTGTTATCCACAAGTTTTCGTCCCAGGTATCAATTAACTGCGGTTTATTTTCCAAGGTTTCAAAGAACAACCTGAGCTCGCGTTCTTTATTTACCTTATCTTCTCTTTCGGCAGTTGCTCTGTTTAAGCGTTTTTCCACCATTACATATCTACATACAAACAAATTATTCTACAGTAAAAAAGTTTCACTGTGAAACTTTTCTTCAAAGGCAAATGCACCGCATATTTTATTGTATTAAAATTAAGCGTCAGTGCCAAAAGAAAGCACACCCGATAGGGTGTGCTTTCTTTTGGAAAGGGGGGTACCGGACTCGAACCTTGGTCATAGGCAAAATGGAAATTTTGCCGGAGCTTTGCAAAATGTCAATTTTGCAAAGTCAGAGTCTGGGTGGCGCCTCCAGAAAAGCCGGTAGATTATTTAATAATCTACCGGCTTTTCAACTAAATAAATCCTTAAGGATTTGTGAAATACACTCTGTGTGTGAAATGTTGCTGCGCAACGTGAAATGTGCCTTGCGGCACGTGGATTTATTTTATTTCACTTGAAACGGTAGTTTCAAATTTCACAATTTACGAAGTAAATTATTTCACACCGAGCAAAGCGAGATATTTCACTAAAGGAGAAGAGATAAGAATGAGGTACAAACTTTAATAATCTACCGTCTTTTCAACTAAATAAATCCTTAAGGATTTGTGAAATACACTCTGTGTGTGAAATGTTGCTGCGCAACGTGAAATGTGCCTTGCGGCACGTGGATTTATTTTATTTCACTTGAAACGGTAGTTTCAAATTTCACAATTTACGAAGTAAATTATTTCACACCGAGCAAAGCGAGATATTTCACTAAAGGAGAAGAGATAAGAATGAGGTACAAACTTTAATAATCTACCGTCTTTTCAACTAAATAAATCCTTAAGGATTTGTGAAATACACTCTGTGTGTGAAATGTTGCTGCGCAACGTGAAATGTGCCTTGCGGCACGTGGATTTATTTTATTTCACTTGAAACGGTAGTTTCAAATTTCACAATTTACGAAGTAAATTATTTCACACCGAGCAAAGCGAGATATTTCACTAAAGGGGAAGAGATAAGAGTGAGGTAGAAACTCGATTTGCCGTGTTTGCATTGGATATAATATAAGTATGTAAATAAAGCGATAATTAAAGTAAAATCACAAATTTACCGTTGAATTTATTTTGGTTTAGTGATATAATATATTCATTGGTTTTCGGACAAAATATAATACGAGGTGTAATTTTTATGTTCAGATACGAAACTCATCTTCACACGTGGCCGGTCAGCGGCTGCGCCCGTTTTAATGTAAGAGATAACCTGGAATTTTACAAAAAGACAGGCTATGACGGCGTGTTTATAACCAATCATTTTCTTGACGGTAATCTGAATATGGACTGGAAAAAGCCTTATGAGGAGAAAATAAATTTCTATTTCACCGATTATGAGGAAGGCTTGAAAATCGGCGAGGAGCTTGGGATTAAGGTCTTTTTCGGCGTTGAGCTTTCATATCTGGGAACGGACTTTTTAATTTACGGACTTTCAAAAGAGTGGTTTTTGGCACACCCTGAAATAATGGAAATGAAAAAAAGCGAGGAGCTTTCATTTTTAATGAGTCAGGGAGCCTTGGTAATTCAGGCGCATCCGTACAGAGAGAGGGGATATATTGACCATTTAAGGCTTTTTCCCCGATGCGTTCACGGAGCGGAGGTTATAAACGCCTGCGAAACCGACCTTTCAAATGACATGGCAAAGGTCTATGCCGAAAGCTACGGGCTTTTAAAAACCGCCGGCTCGGATAACCATATAGGAAGCGAAAAGAAAACTCTTGCCGGAATGAGTTCAAAAACGCCCTTACGGGACGAGGCGGATTTTATAAACAGAGTAAAAAATAATGAAATGGAGCTTTTCACCTTGGAGGTTGAATAAAGCATACCGGGGCAGATATTTCTGCCCCGGTTTTATTTCCCTCGAGAAAAAGGAAGTGACAATACTTTTTTTAGAGAGTTTAGGGTTGAAATATATTTCCGGTTATGGTAAAATGTAATCGGATTTTTCATAGGGAAAATAAAAATATTTTTTGAAGGACTGATAATATGGACTTTAACACCCTTGCTTCATTTATAAAAAAGATAGACATAGATTACGGCGTTATCGGGTGTGATATTTGTGTTTACTACAATCACATCAATGTGTTCAGAGGGCAGAGCGGTTTTTCCGACGATTCAAAAAAGGTTAAGATTTCGGGAAAAAGCCTTTATTTTATGAATTCCGGAGCGAAGATTATGTGCTCTGCCGCAATTATGCAGTTGGCTCAGCAATTTAAAATCGGACTAAATGATAAGGTATCGGATTATACGAAAAATGAGGGCGACAGCTTCACGGTTAAGGAGCTGATAGGATTATACAGTAAGCCGGAGCACGGACACGATAAGTATTTTGACACGGTAAGACAGCTTATCGAGGGCGCATCGGGACTGGATTTTGACGAATATATTTCAAAAAACATAACCGGTCCGTTAAAAATGAAGTCCTCGTTTACTCTGGATAAGGAAAAGAAAAAGCTGATTGAGGAGCAGTACAAGCTTTCTGAACATTCTGATGAGAACGAGCGGACGGCGGAGAGCTTTGCAAAAAAACGCCTGGGCTGTCTTATCACAAGCGTTGACGACTATGCCAAGTTTTGTGAAGCTTTATGCAGCGGCGGCATTTCCAAATGGGGTAAAAGAATATTAAATAAAGAGAGCGCCGAAGCGCTTATCAACGATTTGGTATATACCGAAACGGAAAAGGACGGAGCCTTTGTCAGCATCGGCTATAACGGAAGCTTGGTGCTTATCGACATGAAGAAAAAGATTTCGATAGTGTATGCCCAGAGGGTTAAAAGCATGGAAAATTTCGACCTTTCCCTCTATCCGAAAATGCGAAAGAGCGTATACGAGTGTATCGGTGCCGATACCTGGTCTTTGGGCTATAATGTTTTTCCGTGATGAGCGATATTTTAAAATGGGACAATTTAGGAAGGATTTTTTAAGATGGGTTATTTATTTCTATGCCTGGCGCTGACGGCAGGCACTGTCAAGGGCTACTGCGGCAAAAGGACAAGCGGCTTTGTAAGAGAGTACAAGGATGCGGTATTTACGAACTTTTTAAGAATGATGCTTTGCGTTCTGATAAGCTTTATCATGCTTTCGGTGCAGGGCAAGCTTTCCCTTTTGAGGACTGACATTAACGTGATTTTGATTTCGGCACTCTCCGGCGTTACCACCTCGGTTTTCGTTGTGGCTTGGCTTATGGCGGTGCGCCGCGGCGCTTATATGATGCTGGACGTATTTTTAATGCTGGGCGTAACCGTGCCCATTGTCCTGTCGAAGTTCTTCTTCGGCGAGGAGATAAGATTAAATCAATGGATAGGACTTGTCGTTTTGTTTGCAGCGGCATTTATAATGTGCTCGTATAACAACCAGATAAAGGAAAAGATAGGTCTTGGGTCGGCGGTTTTGCTTATAATATGCGGAATTTCAAACGGTCTTACGGATTTTTCCCAGAAGCTTTTTGTCAAGACGGCAGAGGGAAGCTCTGCTGCCGTATTCAATTTTTATACATATATTTTCTCGGCGGCGGTGCTCCTTATTATATATATAGCTGCAAAAGCACGGGATAAGTCCGGCTCCTCAGGCGCCGACGTACTGCGTGCCGTGGGGATATATGTGGCAATTATGTCTTTATGCCTTTTCTTAAACTCGTATTTTAAGACTCTGGCGGCAGGACTTTTGCCCTCGGCGGTGCTTTACCCCTTGACTCAGGGCGCAAGCCTAATATTATCCTCATTTATGTCTGCGATGCTTTTTAAGGAAAAGCTTACGGCAAAGTGCATAACGGGAATTGCTTTATCCTTTGCAGGTCTTTTGATAATAAACCTTTTGTAGAAAAGAAGCGCTCGCCCTTACAAGGCGAGCACCTTTTATTTATAAAAGTTATACGCATTTAAAATAATACTTGATAAATTTAATATTTTGTTGTATAATAATAAAGTCGTACCGGTCGGGGAGGCAGCGGCTCCCTGTAGCCCACAATCCGCTATAGTGGGGACGATCTCCTTCAGAAGGGTTTTCGGGGGTATGGCAGGCTTGTATTTAGGGCTGTGACGGTCGGGTCCCGCGCAATGGCGAGCCGTGAACCTTGTCAGGTGGGGAACCAAGCAGCAATAAGCGGTTATCTGTCATGTGCCGCGGGGAAGCCTGACCTGAGCCTTTAGGTGCAAGTACCGTATGCGCCCGGAAATTCGACTGAAGGATGTACGGCTTTTTTTGAAGGGAGAAGAAAAAAAGTGAGCGAGCACATAGCCCTATACCGTAAGTGGCGTCCCATGACATTTTCCGACGTTGTCGGACAGGAGCATGTCACGAAAACGCTTAAGAACGAAATTGTTTCGGGCAGTATCGGTCACGCCTTCCTTTTCTGCGGAGGACGGGGAACCGGTAAAACCTCCACTGCGAGAATTTTATCAAGAGCGCTTAACTGCTCTTCGCCCAAGGACGGAAATCCCTGCAACGAATGTGACGCATGCAGGGGAATTTTAAGCGGAGAGATAATGGATATAACGGAAATCGACGCCGCCAGCAACAACGGCGTTGACAATATAAGGGACTTAAGGGCGGACGCAAGGTTTGCCGCCGCCAGCTTAAAGTACAAGGTCTATATAATAGACGAGGTACATATGCTGTCCCCGGGTGCTTTTAACGCACTTCTAAAGCTTTTGGAGGAGCCGCCCGAGGGAGTTGTGTTTATCCTCGCCACCACGGAAACGAAGAAGGTTCCGCTTACGATAATATCGCGCTGTCAGCGCTTTGATTTTAAAAGAATAACCGCAAATGATATTACTTCACGGCTTTTGTATGTGTCCGAAAAAGAGGATATAAAAATCACCGAGGGCGCCGCAAGGCTTATTGCCCGTGGGGCGGACGGCGCATTGCGTGACGCTTTGGGGCTTTTGGATCAGTGCAGCGCCGCCTCAGGGAAAAACGTGGACGAAAAGCTTGTCACCTTGATGCTTGGACTTACGGAAAAGACATTCCTTTACAAGGTGGTACGGCGTATAGCGAAAGGGGACACCGCTGAGGCGCTCTCCTTGTCGGACGAGTTTATCGCCTCCGGCAAAAGTCCGTCGAAATTCATAGACTCCTTTATTGATTATTTTTCAACGCTTTTAAGGTACAAAACCTCAAAGACGGTTTTCTCCGACTATACCGAGTCGGAAAAGGAGGAAATTGCCTTGGTTTCTGACGAAATGACCAAGGAGCGTATGATTTACTGTATAGAAACCTTAGTTTCGGCGGCGTCAAGTCTTAAATATACGGCGTCGGGCAGGGTGCTTTTGGATACGGCCTTGATTAAAATGTGCAATCCCTCTTATGCAGAGGGGAGCGAGGCTCTTGAAATGAGAGTTGCTGAGCTTGAAGGGAAGATAGAGTCAGGCTCTTTTGCGTCCCGTCCTTCAAAACAGAGTGAAAAAAAGCCAGAGGAAAGAAAAGCGGTTAAAAAGGCGGTAAAGCCCCTTACGGGCGACTTTAAGGCGGTAGAGGATTCCTGGAGCACCATCTGCCATGATACGGATAATTTAAGGCTTTTGATTGCTCTTGAAAGGTGCCATATACGCTCGGAGGGCGGCGCCTTGGTTATCACCTTTGACGATACCGACAGTATTATGATAGATATATTGGATGACGAGGGGACTAAAAATATCCTTTCGGACTTAATAGAAAAGCACACAGGGCTAAGACCGGAAATAAAAATAAGGCTTGAAAGCTATTATGATAATGAAGAAATTGAGGACGAAAACGACCCGTTAAACAGTGTGGCAATTCCCGACTCCGATTTTGATTTTGAGGAGCACGACGAGTCGGAGGGCTAACTTTAATATAATGAAAGGATTGATTATAAATGGGTAAAGGCGGATTTCCCGGCGGAAGATTTCCCGGCGGAGGTAATATGAATCAGATGATTAAGCAGGCGCAGAAAATGCAGGAGCAGATGCAGAAAGCCCAGGACGAAATTGAGGTTGCGGAATTTGAGGCGTCGGTTGGCGGCGGTGCGGTAACCGCAAAGGTTTCCGGCAGGAAAACTCTGCTGGAGCTTAAAATTTCCCCCGAGGCGGTGGATCCGGACGATATTGAAATGCTTCAGGACCTTGTGATTTCGGCTGTCAATGAGGCAATTAAAAAGGCGGAGGAAGCGGCGGTCAGCAGTATGACCAAGCTTACCGGCGGAATTAACATTCCCGGTCTTTTCTGATAGGGTGATTCTATGTATGCGGCACCGTTAAAATCGCTGATTGAACATTTTGAAAGGCTCCCCGGAATCGGGCACAAAACGGCGGTACGCCTTGCTTTTCACGTTCTTTCCGAAAGCGAGGAGGAGGCAAAGGGCTTTGCCGACGCTATAATCGAGGCAAAGGCAAATATTCATTGCTGTAAGGTCTGTCAGGATCTTACCGATTCGGAGGTATGCGCCATATGCTCCAATCCCAGACGTGACAAAAGCACCATTTGCGTGGTCGAGGATCCCAAGGACGTGCTTGCCATGGAAAAAACGGGGGAGTATAACGGACTATACCATGTTCTGCACGGGGTTATTTCTCCCATGAACTCCATAGGACCTGAGGATATAAAGTCGAAGGAGCTTTTGGCACGGCTTTCCTCAGATGAGGTTTCGGAGGTTATTATGGCGACCAACCTTACCGTCGAGGGCGAGGCTACGGCTTCGTATCTGGCACGGCTTATAAAGCCCTTCGGTATCAAGGTTACCAGAATTGCCCGGGGCGTGCCCGTGGGCGGTGACCTTGAATATGTTGACGAGGTCACTCTTACCATGGCTCTTGAGGGACGAAGCGAAATATAAATATTAAAAATAAAAGAGCGGTGAATTTTCACCGCTCTTTAATATATGAGTGTTATACGTTAAGCTCCGTTTTAATTCCCGTTTCATCCTTGTATTTTGAAAGCAGAGGACGGACGTCGTTTTCAAGGAAATCCTCTACCTGCATGGGAGCACAGCCTATAAAGTTTTCGGCTTTCATCATCGAGTCCAGCTTCTCGGGAGAGATGCTGAATGCCGGATCGCCTTTTATGCGGTCTAAAAGGTCGTTGTCAAGCCCCTCCTCCTTGACGCGCTTTGACGCCGCCATGGAGTGAACTCTTATCCTCTCGTGAAGCTCCTGACGGTCGCCGCCGGCCTTGACGCACTCCATAAGTATGTTCTCCGTCGCCATAAACGGAAGCTCTGAGTTAAGGTGCTTTTCAATCACCTTGGGATAAACTACAAGACCGTCGGCAACATTGATTAAAATGTTTAATATGCCGTCGCATGCCAAAAATGCCTCACAGACGGCAAGACGCTTGTTAGCGGAGTCGTCTAAGGTGCGCTCAAACCACTGAGTGCCTGCGGTGAACGCCGGATTCGCCTCAAGGCTTATAACGAAGCGTGACAGAGCGCATATCCGCTCGCTTCTCATGGGATTGCGCTTGTACGCCATGGCGGACGAGCCGATCTGGGACTTTTCAAAGGGCTCCTCTATCTCCTTAAGATGCTGAAGAAGCCTTATATCGTTGGCAAATTTCATTGCGCTCTGCGCAATGCCCGAGAGCACGGAAAGGAGAAAATAATCCACCTTTCTTGAATAGGTCTGCCCGGAAACCGGATAAACTCCCGGAAAGCCCATCTTTTCGGCAATCTTTTTGTCAAGGGTACGCACCTTGTCATAGTCGCCGTCGAACAAATCGAGAAAGCTTGCCTGAGTTCCCGTCGTGCCCTTAGAGCCTAAAAGCCTTAGGGAGGAAAGCTTTTCGGTAAGATTATTTAAGTCGAGGATAAATTCCCATATCCAAAGGGTAGCACGCTTTCCCACCGTAGTAGGCTGAGCACTCTGAAAATGAGTGAAGCCTAAAGTGGGAAGGCTCTTATAGCGCTCGGCAAAGTCCGATAAAAGGGCTATCAGGCTGACGAGTTTCTTCCTTATTAATATAAGCGCTTCACGCATGATAATCAAATCGGCGTTGTCGCCCACATAACAGCTTGTAGCGCCTAAGTGAATAATGCTTTTCGCCTTTGGGCATAAAAGACCGTAAGCGTAAACATGACTCATGACATCGTGGCGCACCTCTTTTTCTCTTGCCACGGCGTCGTCATAATTTATATCGTCAACATGGGCCTTAAGCTCGTCAATCTGCTCTTTCGTTATGGGAAGACCGAGCTCTGCCTCCGTTTCGGCTAAAGCTACCCAAAGACGGCGCCAGGTGGAAAACTTCATATTCTCCGAGAAAATTTTCTGCATTTCTTTGCTTGAATACCTTGAGGAAAGTGGGGTGGAGTAGGAGTCGTGATTCATTTATTAACCTTCTTTCTTAAAAACATAGCTATATAATACCATAAAATCGGTATTTTGGCAACAGTAAAAGAGGAAGCGGACATAATATGAAAAAAAATTTCCGAAAAATTAATAAATTTTAAACTTTTTTCTTGCTAAAGTGACAACAGTGTGCTATAATAAGGATAATGTATCATGCAAATGGTCTGTTTTGCCCTTTTTTTGGCGGACGGACGTAAAAGCGTGTACTGCAAGTGTAATTAAATAATCAGGGAGGAGTAACAACATGAGAAACAAAGTACTTGCATTGATCCTGGCATTGGTCATGACGGCGACATTGGCTGTTGTGGCACCTGTGGCTTCCTTTGCCGCAGACGGGGTTGAAGCGATAGGCCCGGATAAAATAACCGAGGCTTCAACGCTCCTTATGACTCTGAATATACTTCAGGGCTACGAGGACGGAACGCTTCAGCTTGACAGTAATATTTCAAGAGCGGAATTTGCGGCTATGGTCGCAAGATCACTCAGAGGAACGGATGAGCTTAACCTTAACGCGGGCGCGATTCTTAATACAAAGATGAGCGAAACACCCGAGAATATTGCGGCAGTCCGTGCGGCTGAGGAGAGAAAGAATTCCGGAGTATCCGAAACGGCTGATACAAGCGAAACGGCTGATACAAGCGAAACGGTGACCGATGCGGTTCCCGGCGAGAGCGTAGCTAAAGTCGGAGCAAAGACCTATTACACCGAGTCTAATACTGAAACGATTATATCGGAACCTTTCTCTGATATAACCAGCAGCCACTGGGCTTATTCGGAGATTGAATTTTTAAGAGGTATGGGAGTAATCTCCGGCTATACCGACGGAACCTTCAAGCCTGACGAAAATATTCTTTACGAGCAGGCAATTAAATTTGTTGTTGCGGCTTTGGGCTATGACTTTATGGCAGAGTCCTACGGTGGCTATCCTGAAGGCTATGTAAGAACGGCAAGCCAGCTTAAGCTTCTTAAAAATGTGGGCGGCGCTATGGGCACACCTGCAACGAGAGAGCAGATAGTTCTTCTTCTGTTTAACGCTTTAACGGCGGATTATCTTGTTGTCGGCACTGTCGGCGGAGGACAGAACGGCTTTGAAACCGGAACAAGCCTTCTTGAATATGTATATGACATAGAAACCATTAGAGGTAAAGTGCTTGCTACTAAGAATTCCGGCTGCGAGCTTATAAGTGACGCTACCGAAGAGGAAATTATAGAGCTTGGAAGCGGAAACAGCTTCAGATACTATAACTCAAGCTTTGAGGATTATCTCGGCTATGAGGTAAAGGCTTACGTTAAGTATGACGAAAACTCCAGAACCGAGGGCGAAATCTATGCGATGTTCCCGGTTGACGCAACAAAGAGGCTTGTTGTTAAGGCTAATGATATAATCGACGCCGATGTTGACGCAGGCAAGGTTAACGTATACATAAACGATAAGAAAACAGAGGTTTTAATTAACCCCCAGACCGTTATTTATAATGACGTTGCATATGGCAGAGATCTTACCGACGCTTCCTTTGATATAGAGAGCGGCGATGTAACCTTTGTTTCTTCAAAGGGCTCCTCTACATATGACCTTATCTGCATCAACAGCTATGTTCCCATGTATGTTGATACCGTTAAGGCAAGCACAAAGACGGTTAAGGGATATATTTACGCAAACGGCAGAGGCGTTGATGATTATACTCTTAACCTTGACGAAGATTCCGATGATTATGATATCACCGTTGACATTATTAATGAAGACGGAACAGAAGGAAGCTTCTCCGATATCAGACCGGGAAGCGTTATCGAAGTAAAAATGTGGGGCAACCACTATAAGGTATATCTTGGCGGACAGGTTATGACCGGCAAAATTGACAGAAAGAGCGGCGGCGCAGTTTATATGGCCGACACCAAGTATGAGGCAATAGCGGACAGCGGTCTTCTCAGCTCATACTCAGTCGGCGATTATGTAAAGCTCGGCGTTACACGCGACGGATATGTATTCTATGTAAAGAGTCAGCGGAATACGTCTTCCTCGTTGGGATACGGTCTTCTTATGAAGATTGCTGTTGACGATACAAGTTTCGGTGACGACGTAATGAAGGTAAAGCTTATGGATGCCACCGGCAAGATCGGATATTATGAGCTTGCCGAAAACATGAAGTTTACCGATATGTCCGGTGACGAGTACAGATATAACAGCGGTAAGGCAAACGCCATAACTTCTGCAGAGCTTTTGGCAAAGCTTAAAACCTCTGCAAAATATGCCGGACTTGCAGCGACGGCAAATCTTGCCGGCTTGGCATCATCAAGACCTTATGAGCAGTTATTTAAATTCTCGTTAAACGGCGAAGGCAAGATAAACGAGATTGTGGTTGCAAGACTTGCTTCTTCAGTTCGTGCTAATGATGATATAGCGAACTACTTTACGGTAGAGGATAACGATGTTTCCGGCGCTGCCCATCACATCAATAAGGGCGTTATTTTCGGAACACCCTATGTTGTTTCCGACTCGGTTACCTTCCGTGTATCAAGGAGCACAACTCCCAAGGACTCTGATTACAAGGTAGGTAAGATCGGCACCGGCGCAAGAGACGGTAGGCACGGTATTATTCTCTTCGACGTTGCGGAAAGCGGTGTGGTATCGGCTACAATTACCGGAAATGACTGGACCAGCAGCAGTACCAACAATGACTTTAACAGAACCTGCATTGTTATAGAATACATGCAAGAGGCGACTATTGAGAAAGACGGAGAGCGTCAGGACGTTTATGAAATGGGTATAGTAAACGGTACCTCTTACGAAACTAAGTACACCTTGATTGAAAATGAGGACGGATGCGATTACTTAAATGAAAGCTCCTCTAATCTCAATGAAAACGGAATATATAATACCGGTGATATATTAAATCCCTCTTACTGGGCTTCCGGATATTTTGCAGGACACTTTGATCCGGGTAAGAAGGATCAGAATAAGGACGACGGAGCAGTATACACTGGTATTTTCAAGGTAAGTGATCTTCTTCCAAGGATAAGAGAAAATACTCCTTTCCATTATGTTTTCGGAACAGAAAGCTGGGGTAACTGGGAGGAAGAATTCACCTTCGGTAAGGTTAAGGGCTTATCCGCAGGCAGACTGTCTGTAGCTTACGGAGAAAGCACCGATGCAGCAATAAACTGTGCGGTTTCCGGCAAGAGAGTTACTAAGTACGACTGCGAAACAGGTTATATTTCATTAGTTGATTCTTCCGAAATATCCGAAGGCGACTGGGCGTTCGTTCAGCAGAGCAACAAAGACTTTAAGATGGTTATGTTCTTTACTAATGTTGAGAGCGCAAGCCTTGACAATATCAAGAGCGGAACAAATAAGAGAAAATAAGAGTCAGACAGTGGTCTTAAAGAGGGCTTTTTAACAGCGGCCCTCTTTAAGGCAGGAAAATAGTGCGGAGAATTTCCGCTTTATTTAAAGAAAGGATTGGCAATATATGAAACTTAAAAAAACAGCTGCTTTTATTATTGCCCTGAGCATGATCGTCGGACTCTTTTTCACGCTTCCCTCTTCGGCACTTACTCCTATTTCGGGATATGCCGAGGAAATTATAGCGGACGAGAGCTTTGATGACGCATCATATGATTCAGCAGTTATCTCTGTTGAAAACGGCAGTATAGAAGGCGGAAGTCTTAATTTCGAGCTTTTGGGACAGTCAGCGTTAAGCTTAAACGCATCACTTGATACTTCTGTAGCAAAGCAGCATATAATAGACTTTGAAATGGCGGTTGACGCAGAGTATACCGATCCTTGGTCTGCTGCGTTTATCGGTATAAAAACAGTACGCTCCGGAAGCACACCCTGGGGCAAGAATAACGGTACCTGGCTTGGTATTACCAAAGATAAGCTCATTTTGTGGCATTCATATGAAGACAGCAAATGGGGAATGGATAACGCTCAGGAGGGTACACACTACTTAACTATAGAGAACGGCTTTGATGTAACAGACGCCGCATACAGAATTATATATGAAGGCTCTGCGGCAGAGCTTTACATTGATGAAAATAAGGATGGAGAGTATACTCTTTTGGCATCTGTTTCAAAAAACAGCGGTAAGGCTGTGTTAACCGTAGGAGATATAGCTTTAGCTTCGGTAAAGACCTTTGCTGAAACACAGTCAAGCGTGTATTTCTCACTTTGCGTGGCAAAGACCTCTGACAGCACAGAAAATGATCCTTTAGCTCCCGCGCCTAAGGATACAAATTCATCTTCCGAGTCGCTCCCAGAAGGTGTTGACGGTGATGGCGGCAGCATTGGCGGCGGCAGCATGGAAGGCGGAACGGCAACGGCTCCTTCGGTAGCTTTAGTTAAAATCGGGTCCTTTACGGCAAAGCTTTATAAGGATCTTTTATTGACCGATGAACAGAGAACTTCCCTTGAGGCAGAGTTTAATAAAATCGACGATGTTGTTAAAAAATACGGAACAGAAGACAGAGTATATTATGACTCTTCTGTAAATAAAGAGACATTTGAACTTCTTGCTGAAAAAATTGATGCTCTTCTTTCCAAGGAAAATGCTCTTTCATCTGAGTATGCCGAGCTTTCCGCTGAAATTTCGGCAGTATTTGCAGAATGTGTTAACGATGCGGCTGTAGAGGCTTATCGTGAAAGCCTTAAGGGATATAGTTCCACTCTTGACTCGATAGAGGGAGATCCTAAATATTCTCAGCAGGATATTAAGGATGCAAGAGAGCTTATTGCTTCTGCAGAAGCACTTGTGGACGCAGACGTACTTTCCGTATCTCTTATGAATGAGGCATATAATAAGATAGGCGCAAAAATCTCGTCTATGGGTGTTTATACCGAGGACGGTATTCCCACATACAGTAATTCGTTTACCGACACTACCTATTCTTATTCCAAATTCTCATCGGAATGGTTGGAACACGGCTCCAATCAGTCGGGAGTTCCGGTAGCGAGTGAAAACGGTGCACAGATTAAGATGGACTGGAAAGGTGACCGCCGTTACATGATGCAGTTTAAAAAGAGCTATGCAAATTACAGTGTACAGGCTACGGTTACTAAAATTGCGCCCGGTATGTTCGCCATGAGCGTAAGACAGGCTCTCGGTGCAAATACATACGAATCGGATATGCAGGATGATCCGTCTCTTTGCGGCGGCGATAAATCAGTATTCATTGCAAATTTCCAGGGCGATATGACAAAGGTATATATCGGCGTAAGGAGAATGGTAAGAGGCGCGAACAATGTGGTTACTTATATTTCAAGAAGCATGATACCGGTAAATCTTACCAAGATTCCCGGAGCGCTTTCAAATTCTGATATGACCGCAACCTTCCTTATAAAGGATATGGAGGACGTTATAGAATTTTATGTTGTAACACCTGATGATAAGGTAAGGGTTGCTACGATCTATTTCGATCCCGAAATGGATGGCGCATATTACACAAAGGGAACATTGGTAAATAATCTTACCGGCGAGGAGCAGAGCTTTTCCGGAGTAACTATTCCGAAAGCATCTGCGTCAGTGATAAACTTCTCGGCAAGAAACGGATGCTTCGGAGTTAAGGACTTTAAGATTAATACTAATCTCTCTCCGGCGGAGGAGCGTCTTTCCAGCGACGGAAAGAGCGAGCCTAACAGTGTAAAGCTTGAAGCAGAGGACGATTCCTTTGAAATTTTGACAGGTGCTGAGAAAAAGTTTGCCTTTAATGCTGATTTTGATGAGCTTAAGGTTTACGGAAAAGATGAATATACTAAAGGTAAACTTGATGTCAGAAATATGAGCGCAACGTCTATTGCAAGCTTAGTCGGCAAAGACATTATCGACGTTGACAGCTCAGTAGGTAAAATTACCGGAGTAAGACGCGGAACTGAAATTCTTAAAGGTACATATTCTACTAAAAATGGCGTATATAGCGACACAAAGCTTGTAAATGTGGATGATGCGGAATATAACGCTCCTTCGGTGGATAGCGTGCTTACCTCAAGGGCGGTCAGTGCCGAGATTGCAAACGCCGAAGCGTTCAGAAGCTTGGACGAGGGCGTTACAGCAATTCCTACCATAAAATACACTCTTCCCAACGGAGAAACATCTTATCTTTCAAGCGGAAAGTATGCTATCTTTAATTCATCAAATGATGAAATAATATCTTATGATACTGACAGCGGAAGGTTTGTCGCTAAGAAAGCAGGTCTTGCTCGGGTTTGGGCAGAAGTACCTTATACGGTAGGAGCGACCTCTTCTGAGGTTACTACTCCTAAGGTTACTACTCCTAAGGTTACCGTTGAAGTTACCGAGGTGGGTACAATGACACCCGGTATAAGCTTTAAGGGAGCGTCTGTTGACCTTATTGAAAAGGCAAAAATTGACAGTGGCGTAGCTCTCGGAGAATACAAGAATTATATCGACGACGCTATCGCTGCCGGAATGGATATATCCTACGGCAAAACCGATGATGATGATGAAAAGCTTATTAACGCTATGTTTATAAGGAACGAAATGGCAGAGCTTTCATCTGACGCCTCCGAAGAGGAAATAAAGCAGGCAGTAAACAAGGCTCTTGCTGTAAGAGAGGTATATGATGTAATCACATCAGACGAATCCAATGCCGATGACCTTAATGACATCCTTTTCAAAGGAAGCAATAATACCAATAAGCTTGGCATTGATATTTCAGACTTTAACGATTTAAGCTCAACAAGAGCGACGAGAGCAATTTTAAGAGTATATACTCAGCTTCAGAAGGAAGACGCCGAAGCTTTATCGGCATCCAAGATTGAGAAGATAATGGATACAATTGTTAAGTCTGTCGCTGATGGCGGCGGAGTATCAGGCGGCGGAGTTTCAAATGATACCAAAAAGGGACTTGGAAACACCGTATTTGTAGCGCCTTCAACACCGGCGTCTACTAATACCAATGTTCCGCTTCTTTCCGGTGACGAGGCCGTAAAACAGGCTGAAAAGTTCACCGATATAGAAAACGCGGCGTGGGCTAAGGAAGCTATCGGAGCGCTTGCTTATGAAGGCGTTGTATCAGGCTATGAGGACGGCACAATTCGCCCGAATAACGAAATCACAAGAGATGAGTTCGTTAAGCTTTTGGTTTGTGCACTTTCCTTTGAGGTAGACGCTAATGCCGTTAACACATATTCTGATATTCAGTCCGGAGCATGGCAGGTTCCCTATGTAATGGCGGCATCTAAAGCCGGCGTTGTATCCGGAACAGGTGCACTCACCTTCGGAAGCGGTGAAACAATTACAAGACAGGATATGGCTACTATGATTTACAGAGCGGTGCTTAATTTAAAGCTTACTCTGCCTGCCGGTAATATGGTTGCGTTTAAGGACGCAGAGATGATTTCCGGTTATGCGCTTGAGGCTGTAAATAAGCTCAGCGCCGCAGGAGTTATCTCCGGTATGGGTAACGATAGCTATGCGCCCGGCGCATGTGCAACGAGAGCTCAGGCAATAAGCATGCTCTACAGTGTAAGAAGCCTTATGAAATAAGGCGCCAAAATAAGCCTAAGCTTAATATAAACTATTTAAAAAGGAGAACGGTTTTTCAAAAACCGTTCTCCTTTTTTGTTCTGTGATAGCTGTGACCATCGCCGTCACGGATAGCTTTACATTACATAATCCTGTTTTTCAAATATTTTTTCGGAGATTCTCCCGTATTTTTTTTGAAAAATCTGCTGAAATAAAGACTGTCGTCAAAGCCCAGCGCCTCGGAAACCTCGGTAATATTCATATTGGTGGTGCTGAAAAGATGTATCGCCTTTTCGACAAGAAGCTTTGCCTTATACTGATGGGGTGAAAGATGGGTGACTTCCTTAAATCGTTTTATAAAGTGATATACACTTAAACCGGAAATTTCGGCATACTCGTTTACCGTGCGACCCTTGAAATTTTCGGACTTCATCATATTTATGGCACGTACTATACGTATATCCCGGCTGGAGGCGTTTTCCCTGAAGCCGGAAAGAAGCGTGATAAAAAGCGCATTTAATAAATCCTCAGGCGTATTGTTTTCTTCGACGGTACAGTCTAACATTTTATTAAATATTTTTTCAACACCGTCAGTATTTTGTATATAAAATACGGGGCGGTTAATGCCCATTCTTTCCAAAAGAGGCTCAATTTCGGTACCGGAAAAATGTATCCAGAAGCATTTACTGCCCACCGCCATAGTGTACTCTTGTTTTTGTTTAGGAGAATAAATGAAGCCGTAGTTTTCATTAAGAGCATATTCCTTGGAATTTAAGGTAAAACGGGCGGAGCCCTTTAACACGATTATAATCTGATAGTCCTCCCGTCCTTCGGGACGCAGAACGTTCACTTCCGGAAAGATATCTTCATACAGGCCGAAATTATTTATGTATATATAGCTGTCCGACCTTTTATTCGTACTCCCGGTTTTTCCGTACAGCGCTTTCATATTTTATCACCTCTAAACTAAATATATCTTAATATATCTATTATGTCAATTGAAAACAGAATTTTGTCCATAAAAAAACAAAAAAATGAATGTACAATAGGGGGGATTTTGGTTATAATACTCATATAAGGTATAAAAGCAGTCGACCCGGAAATATGAGGTGTACATTATATTTTTCAATAAATTTAAGGCTGTATTATTAGGAAAGGGTGACTTAATTTTGAGAGAGAAAATACTTTTTGACTCGGAATGGATGTTTCATAAAAGGGATATTAAAACAAAGCTCCCGGTTGATAAGGGGCCTATATATACGCAGTCAAAGACTGAAACTATGATCTGGGGTCCTGCGGCCGTGCGTTATACCGGAAGACCGGACAAATTCGGAGCCGGAGGCGGAGAATGCACAGACGCATGGGAGTGGGTGACCTTGCCCCACGATTATATAATCGGTCAGACTCCGGATAAAAATGAAAACAACGCTTTGGGCTATTTTAAATATGAAAACGCCTGGTACAGAAAAGAGTTCCGCCTGGGCGAGGAGGATAGGGACAAACGACTGACACTCTTTTTCGAGGGCGTTGCCACTTATGCAACCGTATACTTAAACGGTTGTATCCTAAAGCATAATTTCTGCGGATATAACAGCTTTGAGGTGGATATTTCGGATTTTGTGAAATTCGGCAATGAAAAAAACGTGCTTGCCGTTTACGTTAACACCGACCATCACGAGGGCTGGTGGTATGAGGGCGCAGGAATCTACCGTCACGTATGGCTTGTAAAAACCGATACCGTTTCTGCGGATCTTTGGGGCGTATATGTTCGTCCGGAAAAAATCAGCGATAATACGTGGGAAATTAACATCGAAACGACCGTAAGAAACGACAGATTTAATGACGTAACTGCTTTCTGCAAAAGCACAGTCTACGACATGGACAAAAATGCCGTGGCAGAGCTTTCGGGGGAGGTTTATGTTCCGTTTCGTGAAAAGGCTGTGGCAAAGTATAAGACGGATACGGAAAATCCCAAGCTCTGGGATATTGATTCGCCTTACCTTTATACGGTGCTGACGGAAATATATATAGACGGCACTCTATGCGATACATACGAAACACGTTTCGGCTTCCGATATTTCTATCTTGACCCGGAAAAGGGAATGTTCTTAAACGGCAGACATGTAAAAATCAAGGGTGTTTGCGGTCATCAGGATATGGGTCTTACGGGAAAGGCTGTAGCTGACAATGTTCACAGATATAAGGCAAAGCTTATGAAGGAAATGGGCGCAAACGGGTACAGAACAAGTCATTATCCTCAGCCCGAGGCGCTTATGGACGCTCTTGACGAGCTCGGCTTTATTGTAATGGACGAAACACGCTGGTTTTCCTCATCGGAGGAGTCCATAGAGCAGCTTAAAATGCTTGTTAAACGTGACAGAAACCGTCCCTCGGTATTTTTCTGGTCCTACGGAAATGAGGAGCCTAAGCATCTTACCGATGATGGAAGACGTATAGGCAAAAGCATGTTAAACGTCATAAAAAAGCTTGATACTACAAGGGTAATAATGACCGCCATTTCAGACAGTCCGGATGTAGCAACAGTATGCGAGGACACGGAAATTATCGGTATAAATTACAATCTGAATAAATACGACATCATTCACGAAAAATATCCTGATAAGCCGCTTTTATCCTCAGAATGCTGCGCCACCGGCTCTACACGGGGCTGGTATGATGAGGACAGCCCGGAAAAAGGCTATATAGAGGCCTACGACAAGGACACAAATAATTGGTTTTTGGGAAGAGAAAACACCTGGCGCTTTATCAGCGACAGAGAGTGGATACTCGGCTCCTATCAATGGATAGCCTTTGAGCACAGGGGAGAAACCGTTTGGCCCAGACTTTGCTCCCAGTCCGGCGCAATTGATTTGTTTTTGCAGAAAAAGGATGCCTTCTATCAGAATAAATCCCATTGGACAAGTGAGCCCATGGTACACCTTCTGCCCCATTGGAATTTTTCCGGCAGAGAGGGAGAGCTTATAAAGGTTTTCGCATATACAAACTGTGAGGAAGCCGAGCTTTATCTTAACGGGGAGAGCCTTGGCAAACAAAAGATAGATAGGTACGGTCACGGAGAATGGCAGGTAAAATACGCCCCCGGAGTACTGGAGGTCGAGGCGGGAAACAACGGGAAAACCCTTTGCCGTGACAGGAGAGAAACAACAGGCGAGGCAAAGGCGCTTAAGCTTATATTGGATAATCCGCCTATTTATGCAAACGGACGGGACGTTGCGATTATAACCTGTATTTGCCTTGACGAAAACGGAAGAGAGGTGCCTACGGCATCGCCTTTCGTAAGCTTTAATACCAACAAAAAAGGAAGAATTATCGGTACAGGCTCAGATATATGCGACCATAACCCGGTTACCGATACCGACAGAAGAATGCGCGCCGGAAGAATAACCGTTGCCGTAAAGGCAGGCGTAACGCCCGGCGAGCTTAAGGTTTACGCACGGGCGGATAATCTTAAAGAAGCCGTGCTTACCGTAGAGCTTTTGCCGGAGTGATAATTAAAAAAGACTGAAGAATTTACTTCTTCAGTCTTTTTTTTAGCCTACGGACGGTCAAAAAAATCACTCTCTATGTCTATGATGTCGCAAAGGGCGATAACAGCACTATCTTCGGTCTTAACCGTCCTTGAAATTTCGTCTATGCTTTTGATTCTTACGCTCTCGGTTACATATTCGCCGCCCTCTTTTTTTAAATCGGGCTTAAAATAGGTTAAAGCCACCAAGGGGCGCTCGCTTAATTTTGCGGCAATAAGGGAAAGCTTTTCGTCTAAGACCTTTTGCTCGTCGGAGCTTAGGGTGATTTTCTCCCCGGTCTGACGTGCGGCCTCTGTCACAGCCTCGTCAAGCCCCGTTAAGGCGGCAAAGGGTGAAAACTGCGCCGCCCTGTCGGCTCGGCTCATAGGGGTGTGCTTTTTAGATACGGGTCTTTTTAGATTTATTATGTCCTCATATTCAAAGCTCAAAAAAATACCTCCTTTACGCCTTGTGTCCGCCTATCTGAGAGTTTCTGTCTTTAACAGTTGAGTCCTTTGTAAGATTCGTACCGCGAAGGATAGCGTTTTTGCCGAATTTTTTCTTGATTTCCAAAACTGCGCTCTGTCTTTGCCGCTCTCTTTTAAGCGCTTCCTTTTCCTTTTCGTACTCCTCGGGGTCGGAAAACATGTCAAGCTGATAAAATACGCCGTTTTCGGCTTCGTCCTCGCCCTTTACGTGATTGGCGGTAATGGTTATGCGCCTTACGGTAAAATTACGGTCTGCTATGCTTTCAAAAAGCTTGGCGGCACCGTCTATAATTGAGGAGGTCGAGGAGGTGAATTTTGAAAGATTGTAGGAGCCGTGGGCAGGCTTGGGAATCCTCCTTCCGTAGCCGTCGGTTGTAACAGAGCCGGATATGCTCTTTTTACCGGACACATTCTCGGCGTCATAGCCTACGTCCAGAACAAGCTGGTCGGTCACAAGCTTTTTTTCCAAAAGCTCTAAGGATAAAAGATCCGCCATTTCACGGACAATTAAAAGAGCCTTGTCAAAGGGGTAGGGCTTTTTAAGCACCTGTCCGGAGCAAAGACTGCTGCTTTTCGGCTTATATGCCTTTATATCGGCTATTGTACAGGGCTCAATGCCCCAGGCATGGTCAATCAAAAGCTCGGCGTTTACGCCGAAAAGACTGTATAAAAGCTCTTCGTTGGTTACAGAGCAGCGGGCAACGTCGCCCATGGTGTAAATTCCGAAGTCCGAAAGCCTTGAGGCAGTGCCCTTTCCCACTCTCCAGAAATCGGTGATTGGACGGTGCGCCCATAAAAGGCGGCGGTAGTCGTCCTCGCAAAGCTCGGCAATGCGCGCGCCGTTTTTGTCCGGCGGCATATGCTTTGCCACAATGTCCATTGCAACCTTACAAAGATATAAATTAGAGCCGATACCGGCAGTCGCCGTGATTTTCGTTTCCTTAAGAACGTCGTCTATTATTCTCATGACATAGTCCCTTGCGCTAACCTTATAAAGGTCAAGATATTCTGTTATGTCGATAAACACCTCGTCCACCGAGTAAACATGAATATCCTCTTTTGCGGCATACTTAAGATATATCCCGTAAATTTTCGTGCTAAGCTCAATATAGCGTGCCATACGGGGCGGCGCAGTGATAAAGTCCGCCGATAAAGAAGGATTATTCTTAAGACAGGAGGCAAAGACCGAGGAGCCTCTAAATTTCCTATGAGGGCATGAGGAAAGTCTTCTTGAGTTGACCTGCTTCATTTTTGAAATAACCTCAAAAAGCCTGGCACGTCCGGGTATACCGTAGGCTTTAAGGGAGGGACTTACGGCAAGGCAGATGGTTTTTTCCGTACGGGATGAGTCAGCTACGACTAAATTGGTGTTTAAGGGGTCAAGCCCTCTGTCGGCGCACTCGGCCGAGGCGTAGAAGGATTTTAAATCTATCGCCGCATAAATTCGTTCCGCTTTTTTTATAAAAACCGCCCCCTTTACGGATTTATTATACCCTAAAACAGGTGAAAAATCAATATAGCTTTAGGCTCATTTAAAAACCCCCCGAAGGGACTTTTTTCTCTCTTTTTTAAGCTGTAAGATGTAACAGGAAAGAGAGGCGGATTTATTTTGAAAAGAAGAGAGGAAATACAGCACCCCGACATAACGAAAATGAGGCTTTACGGCAGCCTTGAGGAGGAAAAGGCACCGACCGGCATAAAATGCAGGCGGTATATTTTTAAATCCGAAACCGGGGCACTCTTGACGAGCGAAAAAATAAATGATATAATTAAAGCAATAAATATATAAAGAGGAATTGATATGGATAAGGTAAATATTCTTGGCGTTATGGTAGACTCCGTTACAATGGAGGAGGCGCTCGAGCGTGTTAAGGGCTTTCTTTCCGGTGAAAGACGGGGTAATGTCATATATACGCCGAACTCGGAAATAATTATGGCGGCTAAGGAAGACAAAGAATTCAAGGATATTTTAAACTCTGCGGATATGGTGGTGCCCGACGGAATAGGCGTGGTCAAGGCAGCCGGCATTTTGGGTCATCCCATGAGTGAGAGAGTGGGAGGCTTTGACCTTACCTCTAACATAATGCCGTATCTTAACAGCGAAAAGAAGAGCCTTTTTATACTTGGCGGAAAGCCCGGCGTTGCTTTAAAGGCGGCGGAAAATCTTAAAAAAGAGTACCCGGGCATAGAAATTGCCGGTACCAACGACGGATATTTTACCGAGGACGAGCCGATTGTTGAAAAGGTGGCGTCCTCTGCTCCCGACTATCTTATGGTGTGCCTCGGCGCTCCCAAACAGGAAAAGTGGATTGCTGAGTATAAGGACAGACTTTTTGCCAAGGTTATTATCGGAGCAGGCGGAAGCGCCGACGTCTTTGCCGGAGAAATGAACCGTGCGCCCGAATTTTTCATAAAGCACAATTTAGAGTGGCTTTACAGAATCGTTAAGGGCAAAAGATTTAAAAGGAGCTTAAAGCTTTTTGCCTTCGCCTTTGCCGTGTATGCGTCTAAGGCGAAAAATAAGGAGGATGCGTAATGAAAAGGTTGGTTTTAATTCTTGCCGCAATGCTTATTTTGATACCGGGCTGCGGCAAACAGAAAGACGACAGCGGCGTTCGTGAGGAGCTTAGTCATATTCAGCTTACCGACGGGGAGGGAAACCCCGGCGGCAAGAGAATGTACAGGTACGATGTAGACGGGAACATGACAAGCATGACCCTTTCGGATTCCCTGGGTGAGTCGGTGATTTTTGAAAGCTACGCCTACGACAAGGAAGGCAATATGACAAAGAAAGACGTTTTTACGGATACAGAGTATGAAATACATGAATATACCTATAAAAACTCCCTTCTTTCCGAGGAGAAAATATGCCAAGGTGAAATTGTAAAAAATGAAGACGGCTCGGAGGAGAAAATAAATCAAAAAATCCACACGGATTTTTACAGCTATAACAAGGATAAAACCATAGATTATGTAGAAGAAAAAAACGAGGATGAAGAAACGGTAGAGATTACCCGTTATATTTACGATGATGAGGGCAGAGTTAAAAAGGAACGGATTTTAGACGGTGAGGAAAATTATAAGGGCGGTATCGAATACACCTATGAATCCGGTGAAAATCCTGTTTTAAAGGAGTATGTCGGAGAGGCGTCGGATAAATACTCTAAAGAGGAAATGACCTATCAGGGCGATAATATGATTAAAACCGTACGCTATGCAAAGGACGGCAGCGTTTCGGAAATAATTACCGTGGAATATGACGAAAATAACAGAAAAAGCGTGGTTAAACGCGCGAACGGCGAGGGTGTGGTCGATGCCGTAAACATATACTATTATGACAACTATTTAAGCCTTATCGGTTAAAGGACGGTGCTTTATGCCACTTATTGTGATAGAGGGAGTGGATGCGTCGGGCAAGGCGACGCAGACAAAGCTTCTTTATGAATATTTTTTATCGGAAGGAAAAAGCGTAAGAACATTGACCTTTCCCGACTATGCTTCAGACTCGTCGGCGCCGGTTAAAATGTACCTATCCGGAAAGCTGGGCGACAGCGCCGATGACGTTAATCCCTATGCGGCAAGCGCTCTTTTTGCGGTGGACAGATTTTGCAGCTATAAAACAGGCTGGGAAAAATATTTAAAAGAAGGCGGAATTATCATAGCGGACAGATACGTAACCTCGAATTTCATTCATCAGGCGGCGAAAATTAAAGATATTTCCGAAAAGGATAAATTTTTGTCCTTTCAGGCGGATTTTGAATATGAAAGGATAGGACTTCCGAAGCCCGACAAGGTAATATTTTTAGATGTTCCGCCGGAGGTTTCCGCTTTTCTTATGAGGGAGCGTGAAAATAAGTTTACTCATGAGAAGGAGAAGGACATTCACGAAAAGGATTTGTCGTACATAAAAAAATCCTATGAAAACGCCCTTTATGTGGCGGAGAAATTCGGCTTTACAAAAATTGTCTGCACTGAAAACGGAAAAATGAAAAGCCCCGAAAAAATCGCCGAAGAGGTGAGGAGCGAGGTAATGAGCGCCTTAATGAAATAAAAAAGAGATGTGAAATTCACATCTCTTTTTTTCCGACCGAAAATTATTTGCTTTCAATGAAGCTGTTAAGCTTTTCCAAAAGCTCGTCGCAGTCAACGCCGTGCACCATGCATGCCTCTTCAACCGTTTCGCCGATGGCGCCGGGGCAGGTAAGGCAGTGCATACCGATTTCAAGGAAAAACGGAGCCGTGCCCTCGTCAATTTTAAGAACGTCTGCAATTATCGTATCCTTTGTGATTTTAGCCATGATTGTTACCTCCTAAATAAACCGAAATTTACTATAGCTTATTATAAACGACATTATACCCTCTGTCAAGAAAATTATTAAATAAATTATTCTTCCGGGGCGTTAAGTCTTTTTTTCCTTATGAAAGCAAAGGGCGAAACGGGTCGGGAGCACTTTAACGAAAAAATCATTTTAGCGTGATTTGCCGTTTCTATTTTGTTTCCGTCCTCGTCTTTTAAATCCTCGGCGGTAAGGCAGGTAAAATCCCCTTTAGGCTCCATAATTTCCAGCACGTCGCCCTCGTTAATTTTATTTAAAAGGGAAAGGTAAAGCCTTCCGTTTTCCGGGTCGCTTTTAACAACGTCCGCCGCAACGTCGTAGTTTCTTATATAGGACCCGTCGGAGTAAATCTGCTCCGGTCTTGAGTAGAAAAATCCGGTGTCGTATTTTCGGTGACTTACCTTTTTAAGCTCTGAAAGGTAGTCGGGGTCGTACCAGTTAGCCTTGTCCTTATAGTAGGCGTCAATAGCTCGGCGGTAGCTTTTAACCACGGTCGCCACATAGTAGGCGGTTTTTATACGTCCCTCTATTTTTAAGCTGTCGATTCCGCTTTCTATAAGGTCGTCAATATGCTCTATCATGCACATATCCTTGGCGTTGAAAACGAAGGTGCCCCGCTCGGTTTCTAAAATCGGCATATACATTCCGGGGCGCTTTTCCTCCATAACGTAATACTGCCAGCGGCAGGGCTGGGCACATTCGCCGTTATTTGCGTCCCGACCGGCAAGATAGCTGCTTAAAAGGCATCTGCCCGAATATGACATACATACCGCCCCGTGGCAGAAAACCTCGATTTCTGCGCCGGTTTTTTCCTTTATATTGCGTATTTCCTCCAAGGAAAGCTCCCGTGCAAGGACAACACGTTCGGCGCCGTCGGAAATAAGCTTTTTAACGGTCATATAGTTTGTGACGCTTGCCTGAGTGCTTATGTGAATGGGAAGATGAGGCGCCGCCTCTTTTATAAGCTCTATCGCACCAAGGTCGGACACGATAACGGCGTCTGCCCCTAAAGACTCAACCTTTTTCGCAAAATCCGCCATAAGGGGCAAATCTTTATTATGGGGAATTATATTCATTGCGATATATACCTTTTTGCCACGCTCGTGAGCGTAGGAGATTGCCTCGGAAAGCTCGTCGTCTGAAAAGTTCACGGCGGCGTTTCTTAAGGAAAACTGCTCGCCGCCCAAATACACTGCGTCCGCTCCGTATTCTATGGCGACCTTTAAGCGCCAAAGATCTCCGGCAGGAGCTAAAAGCTCAATTTTTTTCATAGTTTTTCTCCTTGTAAGATATTGCGACGCCGTTGCCTATGGGAAGCACGCTGGTGGTAAGGTACGGGCAGTCTGAAATAACCTTAAGATAATCCTTAAGCCTTTTTACAATTGTGACCTTTCTCTTTTCGGTATCCACAAAATCGGTGACCTCGCCTTTATACAAAACGTCGTCGGAAATTAAAATTCCGCCGGGATTTAATAGTCTTAAAAAGTCCGGCAGAAACTCAAGATACTGCCCCTTTGCGGCGTCGGAAAAAATCATGTCAAAGCCCGGGTCAAGCCAGGAAAGGGCGTTTGCCGCTTCGTCAAACACAGGCCTTATAATGTGGGAAAGACCGGCTTTTTTTATGTTGGATAGGGCACGCTCGTACATTTTATCATAGCGCTCGACCGTTATTATTTCTCCGCCGTCCATGGCGCGCGCCATAACGATAGAGCTGTAGCCCACCGCAGTGCCCAGCTCTAAAATTCTTTTTGGGCGTTTGATTTTAATTAAGGTTGTAAGAAGCTGCGCCACCTCCGGCTCGATTATGGGAGCGTAGGTTTCGGTGTCTGCCGCCTCACGCTCAAGCTCGGATAAAAATGAGTCACGCTCGGGCAGAAGCGACCTTAAGTATTCCTCTATATATTCCGGAACGATTTTTTCCATAGCATTTTATAAATTAAAGGGCGGATTTATCCGCCCTTTAATTATTTTACCTCTTTCACTTCGATTTGAATATCTCCGCCGGGAGCCTCGGCGGTAACCGTATCTCCGGCCTTTGAGCCGATAAGCGCATGTCCTATGGGCGACTCGTCGGAAATTTTGTTATTCAAAGGGTCGGATTCCGCACTGCCCACAATGGAATAGGTTATCTCAGAGTCAAACGCCTTTATATAGCATACCACCGTCGAGCCGATGGAGGCGATTCCATCCTGTCTTTCGGTTTCCTCCATTACCTTGGCGTTTTTAAGCATTTCCTCAATCTCGGCAATTCTTGCCTCAAGCTTTGCCTGAGCCTCCTTCGCCTCGTCATATTCGCTGTTTTCGGATAAGTCACCGTAGGAACGAGCCTCCTTAAGATGCTCTGCCGCCTCCTTGCGGCCTACGGTTCTTTTATACTCAAGCTCTTCCTTAAGCTTTTCAAGTCCTTCCTTGGTTAAAATATATTCTTTAGCCATAGTTATTCTCCTTTTTACATTAAGTGTAATCCTAAAGCCTTAAGAGTCAATAGCCTAAATTATACTACTCAAAGTCAGTTTTGTCAATATAATAATTGAAGCTTTTTTGTCGAATAATGTACATGAAGATGTAAAAATATGATATTAAAAGGGATTTTTAAATGAAAAATCAAATTCCGCTTCACGGTCAAAAGCGTAAAGTCTTGCCGCCGCAGAGGAGGAAAGGGGAGCCTTAAGACTGCGGAAAATAAAAGAATATTTTCCCGTAGGACGGCATAGAAGCGAATCTGTGCCGAAAAAGCCGGGAGCAGTTTTAAAATCCGGGTGAAATGCCGCACGGCTCCTTATATTTTTCGCCTCGGAAAAGAAAACGGCGGCGTCCTTTATTGTTGCACCCGACAAAACGGGAACGGAGGCTCCCGAATTTAAAAATACATACCGGGCGCTTAAAAGTGCGTCCTTCCCCGAAAGACAAAGGTCGGGGAAGTATTTAAGAAAATAAAGGGCGTATTCGCCTATTGAGTCGAAAAGCACCAATCTTTCAAACTGTACCGAGCTTCTAAGCCTTTTAATGGCAGGCGGAAGCGACAGATAGAAAAATTCGGAGGAGTCAGTATTAAAAAGCTCGGGGAGCAAAAGCTCTGTTTTGTCAGAAGCAAAGTAGAGCGCATTAAAGGATAAAAGCCGGTTTGCCAAGGCGCTCCTTTTTTTCTCCTTAAGCTTTGAAAGGAGCGGAATATCAATATACCGACTGTCGGAAGAGGGCATAATCTTCTTTGCGGCAGACCCTTTTATATAGGGATTTTCTCTTAAAAAATAAATATTCATGGTAAATTATATTTATCCGATAATAAAAAAATACGCCTGTTTTTAAAATTTCTCTTTACAAATCGGAAATTTTGTTGTAATTTAAAAAAGACAGCAATTTTTAAGGAAGGAGCAAAAAACGTGCACAGAGCGGAATATTTACTGTGGCTTAAACACATGGGACTTTCTTCTAAAGGAAAGCTCTTGCCGGCAATAGAATATTTTTCTTCCCCCGAGGAAATATATAACGCAGACAAGGAAGCGCTTTTAGAGTGCGCTATGTTTTCCGAAAAGGAAATCGCATATCTTTTGAAAAAGGATATGTCCTTTGTGTCGGAGGAGATAGAGCGCTGCAATAAGGAGCGGTGCTATCTTGTGGACTATTATTCAAAATTCTACCCGGAGGCATTGAGAAAGCTTTCAGACCCTCCGCTTATTTTGTACGTTAAGGGCAAAAGAGAGGCTCTTTCCGAAGGCTCCTTTGTGACCGTGGCAGGAAGCCGTGAGGCTGACTCCTACGGAATTGCCCAGGCAAGCGCCATAGCGTCGGGCTTTGCTTTATCAGGCTTTAACATTGTGTCGGGCATGGCTCACGGAGTTGACTCGGCATCGGCCTCGGCGGCGGTAAATTCAGGCGGCAAGGTGATAGGCGTGCTCTGCTCGGGCATGGACGTGGACTATCCTAAGGATTCGGGCGCTCTGAGAGAAAAAATAATCGCCTCGGGCGGCGCCGTTATATCGGAATTTGAAATGGGAACAGTCCCCCAGGCAGGATATTTCCATATAAGAAACAGGATTATGGCGGCTCTTTCGCCCCTTACGGTAATCGTTCAGGCAGGTGAAAAAAGCGGCGCCATGATTACGGCACGTCTTGCCAAAAAATTAAATAAGAGGGTTGCCGCAGTGCCAAATCCCATTGATTCGCCGTCGGCAAGAGGGGTAAATTCCTTAATCGCCGAGGGAGCGGAGGTTATATATGACGTTCCCCTTTTCGTATCGGAATATTTGGGCGAAGTAAAAAATGAGAAAAAAGAGCCTGAAACTGAAAAAAAGCCCTTGCCTGAAGTAAAAAAGGCGCCGTCAAGGCGTGCGGTAAGCGAGGGCAACACCGAAAGCGACAACATGATGGAGCTTACAAAGCTATTAAAGGACGGTCCGCTTTCAAAAGAGAAAATCGCCGAAATAAGCAAAAGAAGCATTAAATGGGTAAATTCAACACTAATCATACTCGAGGTTTCGGGCAGAGTAAAGCTTTTGCCCGACGGTCGGTACAGTTTATGATAAGGCAGGTTATTCGATGGAAAAGAAAAAAGCAGTAAAAAAGAAATCCTCCGGGACAAATCTTGTTATAGTGGAGTCGCCGGCAAAGGCGAAAACAATAAAAAAGTATCTCGGCAGAAGCTATAATGTTTTGGCATCTATGGGTCACCTACGGGATCTTCCCAAAAGTCAGCTTGGAATAGATACCGAAAATAATTTCGAGCCTAAGTATATTACCATAAGGGGCAAGGGCTCGCTTACTTCGGAGCTTAAAAAGGCGGCAAAGGGCGCTAAAAAGGTCTTTATCGCAACCGACCCTGACCGTGAGGGAGAGGCGATAGCATGGCATATCGCCGCAATTTTGGGGATAGATTCCGGCTCCGACTGCCGTGTAACCTTTAACGAGATTACAAAGGGTGCCGTTACCGAGGCGGTTAAAAAGCCCCGTAAAATCGACCTTGACCTGGTGGACGCCCAGCAGGCAAGAAGAATATTGGACAGACTTTTAGGCTATAAGCTAAGTCCGCTTTTATGGACGAAAATCGGCTCCGGTCTTTCTGCCGGAAGAGTTCAGTCGGTTACCACGAAAATGGTGGTGGACAGGGAGCGTGAAATAGAAAAATTCACACCCGAGGAATACTGGACCTATGAGGCTGTCTTAAAAACCGACGAGGGCGAGGAGGTAACTGCAAAGCTCTCAAAGCTTGACGGCAAAAAGGCTGTCTTAAAAAGCGAAGAGGACGCATTAAAAGTCACAGAGCGGATAAAGGGAGGAAAATACAGCGTTACAGAGGTAAAGCACAGGGATTTAAGAAAAAGTCCCTATCCGCCCTTTACCACAAGCTCGCTTCAGCAGGAGGCGGCAAAGCGATTGGGCTTTACCTCAAAAAGGACTATGGCGGCGGCTCAGATACTATATGAGGGCGTGGAAATCGAAGGCCACGGCACGCTTGGTCTTATCACCTATATGAGAACGGACTCCTTAAGAATTTCCGACGAGGCAAAGGCCATGGCAAAGGAATATATTTTAGATAAGTTCGGCGGCGAATATTATCCCCCGAAAATGAGGGAATATCGTGCGAAAAAGAACGCTCAGGACGCTCACGAGGCGATAAGACCTACGGTTATGCTTTCGCCGGACGAGATTAAAAAATCCTTAAAAAGCGATGAATACAAGCTTTACAAGCTTATTTTTTCACGGTTTATCTCAAGTCAGATGGCGGACGCAGTATATAAGACTCTTTCGGCAGAGGCGGAAAATAACGGTGCGGTCTTTAAGATAGCCGAAAGAAAGCTTGAATTTCCGGGCTTTATGGCGTCTTATGAGGATTTTGACGACAATGAAGAAACCATTAAAAAGCTTTCGGGCATAAAAGAGGGAGGAGAGCTTTCCGAGGTTGTGCTTTCGCCCTTAAAGCACTTTACCGAGCCTCCGGCAAGGTATAACGAGGCGTCCCTTATAAAGGAAATGGAGGAGGCAGGCATCGGAAGACCATCCACCTACGCTCCCACCATATCGACCATACTTGCACGCCGCTATGTGGAACGGGACAAAAAGACTCTTCGCCCCACCGAGCTTGGCGGAATAATTACGGATATGCTCTCTGAGTATTTTGAAAATATAGTGGATATTGAATTTACTGCCAATATGGAGTCCGACCTTGACAGGGTTGAGGTGGGAGAGAAAAAGTGGCAAAAGGTCGTGGGCGAATTTTACGAGCCCTTCTCCTTTGAGCTTAAAAAGGCTGAGGAGGAAATGAGCAAGGTTACCATTAAGGACGAGGAAACCGACATTCCCTGCGAGGTGTGCGGCAGAAAGTTAGTAATCAAAAACGGACGGTTCGGTAAGTTTTTGGCGTGTCCGGGGTATCCCGAGTGCAGCTTTACAAAGGCGATAGTCGAGGAAACGGGAGTAAAATGCCCCAAGTGCGGCGATATGATAATCGGACGGTTTTCAAAAAAGGGCAAGAAGTATTATCCCTGCCGCAACAAGGACTGCGACTTTCTTTTGTGGGATAAGCCTACGGGCGAGGTGTGCCCCGTGTGCGGCTCTTTAATGATAAAAAAGACCTTGAGGGGCGACGAGGTAGTAAGATGCTCTAACAGAGAGTGCCGCAAGGAGGGCGTATGATAGTTGTAGGAGCCGGTCTTGCCGGCTGTGAGGCGGCGTATCAGCTTGCGAAAAGGGGCGTTAAGGTGCGCCTTATGGATATGAAGCCCGAAAGGTTTACTCCTGCCCATAAAAGCACGGATTTTGCCGAGCTTGTGTGCAGTAATTCATTAAAGGGAAACGCCCTTGACAACGCCTGCGGACTCCTTAAAGAGGAAATGCGGAGAATGGATTCTGTTATAATAAAAACCGCCGACCTTGTAAGCGTGCCGGCAGGCGGTGCGCTGGCGGTGGACAGAGAAAAATTTTCCGCCTTGGTTACAGAAAGAATACGGGGAAACGAAAATATCGAAATAATATCCGGCGAGGCGGAAAAAATCCCGGAGGACGACTGTGTTATAATCGCTACCGGTCCTTTGACCGACGGCGCCCTGCTTGAGGATATAAAGTCCTTTGCAGGGGGCGCACTGTCCTTTTACGATGCGGCGGCGCCATTGGTAAGCAAGGACTCTATAGATATGAGTCGGGCGTATTTTAAAAGCCGCTATGATAAGGGCACGCCCGACTACATAAACTGCCCCATGACAAAGGAGGAGTACGAGGCGTTTTATGAGGCTTTGGTTACCGCCGAGTGTGCGCCTCTTAAGGAGGAAATAGAAAAGCCGTCGGTTTTCGAGGGCTGTATGCCCGTAGAGGTCATGGCGAAAAGGGGACGGGACACCCTTCTTTTCGGACCGTTAAAGCCGGTGGGACTTGAAAATCCCGAAACGGGAGAGCGCTATCATGCCGTCGTTCAGCTGCGGCGTGACAATGCCGAGGGCACGGTATATAATATGGTGGGCTTTCAGACCAATCTTAAATTCGGCGAGCAGAAAAGAGTATTTTCCATGATAGGCGGACTGAGTCAAGCGGAATTTCTGCGCTACGGAGTTATGCACAGAAATACGTTCCTCTGTGCGCCTTTAGTGCTGAATAAAGACTATTCGGCAAAAATGAGAGAAAATCTTTTTTTCGCCGGTCAGATTACCGGTGTAGAGGGCTATGTGGAGTCGGCGCTTTCCGGGCTTATAGCCGGACTTAACGCATATCTTTATCTTAAAGCGCCGGGCGAAAAATTTATCCTTCCGCCGTCTACCATGAGCGGAGCCTTAGCCGACTACATCACAAGTGCCGACGAAAAGCATTTTCAGCCGGTGAACGCAAATTTCGGAATCCTTTCCCACAGCTTCTCAAAGGTAAGAAACAAAAAGGAAAAGTACGCTCTTGCGGCAAAGGAAGCCCTGGAAAACTTAGAAAATGAAATAAATTCAAAAAAAGGCTTGCTTTTTTAAAAAAAGCGTGGTATAATCTTTAAGGCAAAAAAATACGCACGCTCCGAAGCGCCGTTTTGGTTCCCTCGTAAAAAGGGTTATGCGCGGCAGATAAGCGGAGCGGAGGTATAAAAACTAAAAGGAGTGTTAAACTATGTCAGTAATTTCAATGAAGCAGCTTCTTGAAGCCGGTGTTCATTTCGGACATCAGACAAGACGCTGGAACCCCAAAATGGCTGAATATATATTCACCGAGAGAAACGGTATATATATAATCAACCTTGAAAAGACCGTTAAAAAGGCAAACGAGGCTTATGAGTTTGTTAAAAGCGTTGCTGCCGAGGGCGGCGACATTCTCTTCGTAGGCACGAAGAAGCAGGCTCAGGAGGCTATTAAGACCGAGGCGTTAAGATGCGGCATGTACTTTGTAAATTCAAGATGGTACGGCGGTATGCTTACAAACTTTAAGACCATTCAGACAAGAATCGCAAGACTTTTCCAGCTTAAGAAGATGGAAGAGGACGGTACCTTTGACGTGCTTCCCAAGAAAGAGGTTATAAAGCTTCGTCTTGAAGAGGAAAAGCTTGAGGAAAACCTTGGCGGTATCAAGGAAATGAAAAGACTTCCGGCATGCATGTTCGTTGTTGATCCCAAGAAGGAGAAGAACGCCGTTGCAGAAGCGAGAAAGCTTCATATTCCCATTGTCGCTATCGTTGATACCAACTGCGATCCCGATGAGGTAGATTATGTAATTCCCGGCAACGACGACGCTATCCGTGCCGTAAGCCTTATTGCCGGAGCTATGGCAAACGCTGTTATCGAGGGCAGACAGGGCGAGTCCTTCGCTCCTGCCGAGGAAGCTGCTTCCGATGAGCAGGAAAAAGACGCTGCCGCTGAAGAAAAGGCTGAATAATCCTTTAATAATTAGGATAAAGAAAGGAAGTTACTGTAATGGCTGAGATTACGGCTAATAGTGTTAAGGAATTAAGAGAGTCCACCGGCTGCGGAATGATGGACTGCAAAAAGGCGCTTGTTGCCTGCGACGGCGACATGGACAAGGCTGCCGAGTATTTGAGAGAAAAGGGTCTTGCAAAGGCCGCCAAGAAGGCGTCAAGAATTGCCGCAGAGGGTCTTGTAAAGATATATAAAGAGGGTAACGTGGGCGTTATATTAGAGGTTAACGCAGAAACCGATTTCGTTGCCAAGAACGCTGAGTTCCAGGCATTCGTTGAAAACGTTGCCAAGGTAATAGCAAAGGGAAATCCCGCATCTGTCGAGGAGCTTCTCTCCATGGAGTATCCCGAGGGCGGCACGGTTTCCGACGCTCTTACAAATAAAATCGCCGTTATCGGTGAGAATATGACAATCCGCCGCTTTGAAAGAATGGAGGGCACAATTTCCTCCTACGACCACGACAACGGAAGAATAGGCGTTATGCTTTTGCTTGACGCTCCCGAGTCTGACGGTGCGGCTTTAGTGGGCAAAAACCTTTGCATGCATATCGCTATGTACGCTCCCACTTATATCGCCGAGGGAGATGTTCCTTCAGAGGTAGTTGAGCACGAGAAGGAAGTTTTGAAGATTCAGGCAATGAACGAGGGCAAGCCCGAGGCGATTGCCGAGAAGATGGTACAGGGACGTATCAAGAAGTTCTTCTCCAATGTTTGCTTAAACGACCAGGCGTACATCATGGACGAGGATATTACCGTTGCTAAGTACATTGAAGATAACTTAAGCGGCGCTAAGGTATTGAAGTTTGTCCGCTACGAAAAGGGCGAGGGTCTTGCAAAGAAAGAAGAAAACTTTGCCGACGAAATCGCTTCCATGTTAAAGTAATTAATATTTTGAAAAGAAGATGCATGAAAAGCCTTACGATTTTTATGCATCTTTTTTATACCCTAAGAAAGCGGATTTATGGTTATAATATAAGGGATTTTACGACGTATTTTAACAAAAAATCAGCATTTTTTGTTAAAATTGACAAAAAAGGTATATAAGAATTGTTAATTTTGTTGTGAAATTGGTATTGCAATTTTTACATGGATTTAATAAAATATTAAGGTAACCGAGATTTTGGATTTTAAAATTTTCGGAAAATAAAAAATTACGGAGGATGAAAGATGAAAAAGGTACTCGCATTACTTTTGGCGGCCATGATGGTATTCGCATTTGCCGGCTGCACAAAGACAGACGAAACTGCCGTTGAGGAAACAAACAGCGATGTTAAAATCGGCTTTATTTTCCTTCACGACGAAAACTCAACCTATGACAAGAACTTTATGGACGCGGCTAACGCTGCAAAAGAGGCTCTCGGTCTTACAGACGAGCAGGTTATGTTTAAGGTAAACATTCCCGAGGGTAACGAATGCTACGAGGCGGCTGCTGAGCTTGTTGACGCAGGCTGCAATATCGTATTTGCAGACAGCTTCGGTCATGAGGACTTCATGATTCAGGCTGCAAAGGAATTCCCCGACGTTATGTTCTGCCACGCAACAGGAACAAAGGGTCACACAGAAAACCTTCCCAACTTCTTTAACGCTTTCGCATCAATCTACGAGGGACGTTATCTTGCAGGCGTTGCGGCAGGTCTTAAGCTTAACGCTATGATAGAAAACGGCGACATTACCGCCGACCAGGCTAAAATCGGTTATGTGGGTGCGTTCCCCTATGCCGAGGTTAAGTCCGGCTACACATCTTTCTTCCTTGGCGCACGCTCTGTATGTCCCAGCGCTACTATGGAGGTTAAGTACACAAACTCTTGGTTTGATATAGCAAAGGAAAAGGAAACCGCAAACGCACTTATTGCTGACGGATGCGTTCTTATAAGCCAGCATGCAGATTCCGAGGGCGCTCCCAAGGCGTGCGAGGAAGCAGGCGTTCCCAACGTTGCTTACAACTTAGATACACGTGAATGGGGTCCAAACACAGCACTTATCTCTTCTAAGATAAACTGGCAGCCCTACTTCGAGCTTATCATAAAGGCTGTTGAAAACGGTGAGGCTATTCCTCAGGATTATTGCAAGGGTCTTGCAGACGGCTCTGTTGAAATCTTAGGTCTTAACGACGCCGTTGCCGCTCCCGGCACAGCAGAGAAGCTTGAAGAGGTTAAAGCAGCTATTATTGACGGAAGCTTAAAGGTATTTGATACCGCTACCTTCACCGTAGCAGGCGAGCAGCTTACAAGCTACATGGCGGACGTTGATACCGATGAAGCCTTCACTCCCGATACAGAGGTTATCGCAGACGGCGTATTTGAGGAGTCCACCAAGAGATCCGCTCCTTACTTTGATATAGTAATTGACGGAATCACAGAGAAATAATTTTGACTAAAAGCTCAGAGGGCGGGGTCTTTCGGCCCCGCCCATACGCATTTAATAATCGGCATAAGGCGCCCTAAGGTGTTTTAGGCTTATAGAAGCCGTCAAACAAAAAACAGGAATTTTAATTTATAGAATTTAAAGCCCGACGTTTTATGCCATACTGAAAAAAACACAAGGAAGCTTTTCCCCGTGTTTTTTTGAGTATTAAACATTAAGTGCGCCGTTTAAGGCTCTTTTTATCAAACTTGGGAGGAGAATGAAAGATGTCAGCTGCTGCAATCGAGCTTAAAAATATAACAAAGACCTTCGGCAGCGTTGTTGCCAATAAGGACATTTCGCTTACGGTAGAAAGGGGCGAGATACTTTCCGTTTTGGGCGAAAACGGATCGGGCAAGACAACGCTTATGAACATTATCTCGGGGATATATTTTCCCGATGAGGGGCAGATTTTTATTAACGGCAAGGAGGAGGTTATCCGCTCTCCCAAGGACGCTTTCGACCTTAAAATCGGAATGATACATCAGCATTTTAAGCTGGTGGACGTGTTTACCGCCGCCGAAAATATAGTTTTGGGCTTAAAGGAGGACGGGAAATTCGATATTAAGTCGGTGGAGAAAAAGGTTGCCGAAATCAGTGCAAAATACGGCTTTTCAATCGACCCGTCAAAGAAAATTTACGAAATGTCGGTTTCCGAAAAGCAGACGGTTGAGATAATAAGGGTGCTCTACCGTGGCGCCGATATTCTCATATTGGACGAGCCTACCGCCGTTTTAACTCCCCAGGAAACGAAGAAGCTTTTCGGAATTTTGAGAAAAATGAGGGACGACGGCAAGGCGATTATAATAATCACTCATAAGCTTAACGAGGTTTTGTCCTTATCCGACCGTGTTTCAGTGTTAAGAAAGGGCGAATATATTGGAACGGTAAAAACAAAGGACGCAAACGAATCGATGCTTACCGAAATGATGGTCGGCAAAAAGGTTTCCTTAAATATTGAAAGAACTGTTCCCGAAAACGGAGTTGACCGCCTCAAGGTAAAAGACATCTCATGCATTAACCGTGAGGGCGTAACGCTTTTGGATAATGTGTCCTTTACCGCACGCTCCGGCGAGATATTGGGAATTGCCGGTATCGCCGGAAGCGGTCAGAGAGAGCTTTTGGAATCCATCGCCGGACTTTTGCACCTATCCTCGGGCAGTATAATATACGAGGATCCTAAGACGGGCAAAAGCGAAAACCTCATTGATAAAACTCCCATGCAGATACGGGAAATGGGAGTAAGGCTTTCCTTTGTTCCCGAGGACAGACTGGGCATGGGTCTTGTTGGCAATATGGATATTGTGGATAATATGATGCTCAGAAGCTACAGAAAGGGCAAGGGCATGTTCCTTGAAAGAAAGGCTCCGAAAAACCTTGCCGAAACCATTATAGACGAGCTGGGAGTCGTTACGCCGGACGCAAATACTCCGGTAAGGCGGCTTTCGGGCGGTAATGTTCAAAAGGTTTTGGTCGGAAGAGAAATCTCCTCATCGCCCACGGTGCTGATGGCGGCTTATCCCGTGCGCGGACTTGATATAAACTCCTCCTACCTTATCTATAATCTCTTAAACGAGCAGAAGAAAAAGGGCGTCGCCGTTATTTTTGTCGGCGAGGATTTGGACGTGCTTTTGGAGCTGTGCGACAGAATTATGGTACTGTCTGGCGGTAGCGTAAGCGATATTGTGGACGCAAGAAGCGCCACAAAGGAAGAGATAGGTCTTTTGATGACGAAAAGCGGGGTGACGGACGATGGCGAATAATGAAAAGCATATGAAAGAGCCTAAGGTGCAGGTGTCAAAGCGTGACGCCATGGTATGGTATAAGTCCTGGGCGGTAAGAATTATCGCCATTTTAGCGGCGCTTATTATCTGCGGACTGGTTATCGTGCTTTTGACGGGCTATAATCCCATAAAGGTATATTCCCAGATGATAAACGGTACCTTCGGGTCAACCCGTAAAATCTGGAACACGGTGCAAAAGCTTGCAATGCTACTTTGTATCTCATTGGCGGTTACTCCGGCGTTTAAGATGAAGTTCTGGAATATCGGCGCCGAGGGACAGACTCTTATAGGGGCTTTGGCTTCGGCGGCTATGATGATATATCTCGGAAACAGTATGCCCCTTTTTGTGCTTTTGCCCTTAATGGCACTTGCGTCAATTGCGGCAGGTATGGTATGGGGACTTATCCCGGCAATATTTAAGGCAAATTTCAACACGAACGAAACGCTCTTTACCCTTATGATGAACTATGTTGCGATGCAGCTTGTGTCGTATTTTATGGTTATGTGGGAAAACCCCAAGGGCTCAAATCACGTGGGCGTTATCAATATGAATACTCACGGCGGCTGGATGCCTACTTTATTCGGACAGAAGTATCTTTTGAATATAATTATCGTCGCCGTAATTACAATCGGAATGTACGTGTACTTAAAATACAGTAAGCACGGCTACGAAATTTCCGTTGTGGGCGAGAGCACCAACACCGCAAGGTATATCGGAATCAACGTCAAAAAGGTAATACTTCGCACAATGGCACTGTCCGGTGCGCTCTGCGGCGTTGCAGGACTTTTATTGGTGTCAGGCACTCACCACACGATAGATACAAATACGGTGGGCGGCATGGGCTTTACCGCCATAATGATTTCATGGCTTGCCAAGTTCAATCCGGCGGTTATGGTTGCGGTTTCGTTCCTTATCGCATTTTTGGAGGGCGGCGCCGGAGAAATCGCCACGGCCTGCGGACTTAACGAGAGCGTGGCGGACATTTTAACAGGTATCATTATTTTCTTCATTATCGGAAGCGAATTTTTCGTAAATTACAAGGTGCAGCTTCGCAGAAAGCATAAGGAGGATTAGAGCATGTTAGCTACAATAATAAATAAATCCATTGTTCAGGGCGTGCCTCTTTTGTTCGGCTCCACCGGCGAAATAATAACCGAAAAGTCGGGCAACCTTAACTTAGGAATCCCGGGCATTATGTATATGGGCGGAGCGGCAGGCGTTATCGGAGCATACCTTTACGAACGTGCAGTGGACGTGCCCTCACCCTTTTTGTGCATCCTAATCCCTCTTTTGTCGTCGATTTTGGGCTCGGCTCTTTTAGCGCTTATATATAGCTTTCTTACCATAACCTTAAGAGCAAATCAGAACGTAACAGGTCTTGCCTTAACTACCTTCGGTGTGGGCTTCGGCGACTTTTTCGGCGGCTCTCTTACAAAAATTTTCGGAAGCGGCGGAAATCTTTCCGTAAAGACCACTGCGGATTATTTTAAGACGACGCTGCCCTTCGCCTCAAAGCTGGGCGGCTTCGGGAAGGTGTTTTTCTCCTATGGCTTTTTGGTGTACCTTGCTATTATTATTGCGCTTTTGACCGCATGGTTTTTAAGAAGAACGAAAGCCGGACTTCACCTTCGTGCTGTCGGGGAAAATCCTGCCACTGCCGACGCAGCCGGCATCAACGTAATAAAATATAAATACCTTGCAACCGTAATAGGCGGAGCGATAGCAGGGCTGGGCGGTCTTTACTTCATTATGGACTATACCGGCGGCTCGTGGACGAACGGCGGCTTCGGCGACAGAGGATGGCTTGCCATTGCACTGGTTATCTTTGCCTTGTGGAAGCCTGATTTCGGAATTTTGGGCTCCTTCCTCTTTGGCGGCCTTTATATAGCGTACTCCTATATTTCAGGCATCAGCCGAAGCTCGGTGGCGATATTTAATATGCTTCCCTATGTTGTTACAATAGCGGTGCTTATTATAACAAGCGTAAGGAATAAAAAGGAAAATCAGCCACCGGAATCCTTAGGACTTGCCTATTTCAGAGAAGAGCGGTAAAAGCTTTTTTTGCCCCCTTTGGGATAAATCCCAAAGGGGCTTTTGGATAATGTGACGGCTAATTTATTTTCCCGTCATTAAATATTGACAAATTACGGCGGCAGTAGTATAATAAATAAAAATAAATCACTTATATAAAGACTGTGACGAAGACAAGTAGCAAAGGCTATTTTAAGGCTTCTTAAAATCAAAGCGAGCCGGCGGCGGTGAAAGGTCGGTATTTTGGAAAGCGGCATAAAGGCTTTTATGTTCTTTTGCGAATATCACTTCCGAGTTGCTCCGCTGAAAAATTTTTTAGTAAGCGGTGACGGTATGCTTCCCGTTACGAAGCGGCATATGTTGGTATGCGGCATTCAGGGTGGTGTCTGTTCCTGTGTGCGGAACAGTTTTTTTTATTTCAAGGGGGTTTTTTAATGTACGAAAAGGTTTCGGCAGATCTGAATTTTAAAGAACGTGAAAAAAAGGTCGGTCAGTTCTGGAAGGACAACAAAATTTTTGAAAAGAGCATAGAAGCCCGTGAAGGCTGTGAAAACTACACCTTCTATGACGGCCCGCCCACGGCTAACGGAAAGCCGCATATCGGGCACGTTTTAACTCGTGTAATTAAGGATATGATTCCCCGTTACCGTACCATGAAGGGCGCTCACGTTATAAGAAAGGCAGGATGGGACACTCACGGTCTGCCCGTAGAGCTTGAGGTTGAAAAAAAGCTCGGTCTTGACGGCAAGGAGCAGATTGAAAGCTACGGTCTTGAAGCGTTCATAAAAGAGTGTAAGGAGAGCGTATGGAAATACAAGGGAATGTGGGAGGACTTTTCCGATACCGTCGGCTTCTGGGCGGATATGGACGACCCCTACGTTACCTATGACAATAATTTTATCGAGTCCGAATGGTGGGCGCTTAAAAAAATATGGGACAAAAAGCTTCTGTATAAGGGCTTTAAGATAGTGCCCTACTGCCCTCGCTGCGGTACACCTCTTTCGAGCCATGAGGTTGCCCAGGGCTATAAGGACGTAAAGGAAAAAAGCGCAATTGCCAAGTTTCGCACAAAAGAGGAGGAGAACACCTACTATCTTGCGTGGACGACAACTCCCTGGACGCTTCCGTCCAACGTGGCGCTGTGCGTAAATCCCGACGAGGAATACTCTCTCGTGGATATGGGCGAGGAAAAGTACATACTTGCTTCGGCCTTAAAGGAAAGCGTTTTGGGCGAGGAAGGCACCGTTATAAAGACCTATAAGGGCAAGGAGCTTGAGTATAGGCAATACGAGCCGCTTTTTGATTTCGTTAAGGACAGCCTTGATAAAAAGGCTTACTATATTACCTGCGACGGCTATGTAACGCTTACCGACGGTACGGGTATTGTTCATATCGCTCCGGCCTTCGGTGAGGACGACGCCAAGGTGGGCAGAAGCTATGACCTTCCCTTTGTTCAGCTTGTGGATTCAAAGGGTGAAATGACAAAGGAAACGCCCTGGGCAGGTATGTTCTGCAAGGACGCCGATAAGGAGGTTTTCTCAGCCTTAAAGGAAAAAGGACTTTTGTTTGCCGCTCTGCCCTTTGAGCATTCCTATCCCTTCTGCTGGCGCTGCGACACTCCCTTAATCTACTATGCGAGAGAGTCATGGTTTATCAAAATGACCGCCGTCAGGGACGAGCTTGTAAGAAATAACAGTACAATAAACTGGATTCCCAAATCTATCGGCGAGGGACGCTTCGGCGACTGGATAAAGAATGTTCAAGACTGGGGCGTAAGCCGTGACAGATACTGGGGAACGCCTCTTAATATATGGGAATGCTCCTGCGGATGCCGTCACGCAATAGGCTCCATTGCCGAGCTTAAGGGGATGTCGGACAACTGCCCCGACGATATTGAGCTTCACAGACCCTATATTGACGCGGTTACAATAAAGTGCCCCGAATGCGGCGGCGAAATGCACCGTGTCAAGGAGGTAATAGACTGCTGGTTTGATTCAGGCTCCATGCCCTTCGCCCAGTGGCACTATCCCTTTGAAAACGAGAAAATATTTAAGGAAAACTTCCCCGCAAACTTCATAAGCGAGGCGGTTGACCAGACAAGAGGATGGTTTTATTCGCTTTTGGCAATCTCAACGTTGCTTTTTAACGAGGCGCCCTATAAAAACGTTATCGTTTTAGGTCACGTTCAGGACGAAAACGGACAGAAGATGAGTAAGTCCAAGGGCAACGCCGTTGACCCCTTCGACGCCTTGGAAAAGCACGGAGCGGACGCTATAAGATGGTACTTTTACTCCAACAGCGCACCCTATCTTCCCAACAGATTTTACGACGCCGCCGTTACCGAGGGGCAGAGGAAGTTTTTGGGAACGCTGTGGAATACCTACGCCTTCTATGTGCTCTACGCCGAGATAGATAAGTTCGACCCGACGAAGCACTCCTTTATAAAAGAGTCTATGTCCGTTATGGATAAATGGCTTCTTTCAAAGCTTAATACTCTTGTAAAAACCGTGGATTCAGAGCTTTCCGAATACAAGATTACCGAGCCTGCAAAGGCGCTTTCCGAGTTTGTGGACGAGCTTTCCAACTGGTATGTAAGACGAAGCCGCGAGCGCTTCTGGGCAAAGGAAATGACCGACGATAAGATAAACGCCTATATGACCTTATATACCGCTTTGGTAACGGTTGTAAAGCTTGCGGCGCCCATGATTCCCTTTATGACCGAGGATATTTACAGAAATATCGTTTGCTCGGTGGATAAAAAAGCGCCCATAAGTGTGCACCTTTGCGACTATCCCGTATGCGACGAGTCCCTTATTGATAAGAACCTTGAAAAGGAAATGGACGAGGTTTTGGAAATTGTCGTTTTGGGCAGAAGCGCCAGAAACGCCGCCAATATAAAGACCAAACAGCCCGTTGCCAAAATGATGGTAAAGGCGCCCGAGGCGCTTCCGGAATTTTGCACCGATATAATTAAGGACGAGCTTAACGTAAAGTCGGTTGAGTTTATAAACGCTCTCGACGGACTTGTAAGCTATACGGTAAAGCCGAGGTTTGACTCCTTAAGGGCGAAGTACCCGGACAAGATGGGTGAGCTTATCGGAATTATCAATAAGTCAGATCCCGAAAAAATAGTTGCCGCCTTGGAAAAGGATAAAAAGTATACCGTTAATACAAAGAGCGCAGAGTGCGACCTTACAGAGGAGGACTTCTTAATCGAAACGAAGAACGCCGGCGGCTTTGAGGCGGCGTCGGACAGCAAGGTTACCGTGGCGATAGATACCGCACTCACGCCCGAGCTTATCGAGGAGGGAACGGTAAGAGAGATTGTAAGCACCATCCAGAAGATGAGGAAAAATTCAGGCTTTGAGGTTATGGACCGCATCACGGTATATCAGAGCGCAAATGAAACAATAGAAAAGATAATGAAAAAGAACGAAAAGGATATTGCCGAGGTCGTTTTGGCAGACGAATTTATTTATTCACAAAATACGGATATTCAGTCCGAATGTAAGATAAACGGCGAAAAAACCGTTCTGGGCATTAAGAAAAATTAAAAAAGCCGCACTTTTTATTTAAGCGCCCGTAAGGGCGCTTTCTTTTTCAAGGAGGGATTTATTTGCTTTGCACGCTTTGTCCGAAAGAGTGTATGGCGGACAGAAGAAAGACTAAGGGACTTTGCATGGCAGACGATAAAATTAAGGTGGCAAAGGTTATGCTTCATTTTTGGGAGGAGCCTTGTATCTCCGGCGAAAATGGGAGCGGAGCCGTGTTCTTTTCAGGCTGTCCCTTAAAATGCGTAATGTGCCAGAATAAGGATATTTCACGAAACGCTTCGGGAGAGGAGGCGGATACACAAAAGCTTTTGGAAATATTTTTCTCCCTTGAGGAGAAGGGAGCGGAAAATATAAACCTTGTAACGCCCACCCACTATGCCGACAGGCTTATTCCGGCACTTTCCGAGGCGAAAAGGCAGGGACTTAAAATTCCCGTGATTTACAACTCGGGAGGGTATGAAAAGGTTGAAACCTTAAAAAGGCTTGAGGGACTTATTGACATCTATATGCCGGACTTTAAGTATTTTGAAAGGGAAACGGCACTTCGCTATTCTAAGGCGGCGGACTATCCTGATATAACAAGGTCAGCTCTTGACGAGATGACACGCCAGATTCCGCAGACGGAATTTGACGGTAGAGGAATGATGAAAAGGGGAGTGCTCATAAGGCATCTTTTGCTACCGAGGAGGGTAGAGGAGGCTAAAAATATAATGAAATACCTTTTTAAAAGGTACGGCTATATGGTCTGGTTTTCGCTTATGAGTCAGTACACGCCGCCGAAAGAGCTTTTAGGATACCCTGAGCTTTTAAGGCGCATAACAAAGGACGAATATGACGAATTTGTGGATTTTTGCGCAGAGCTTGGCATGGAAAACGCCTTTATACAGGAGCTTTCCTCAGCCTCAGAGGAGTTTATTCCCGATTTTTAAGCCTTAAAAATAATACTCACAAAGTAGGAATAAAAGCATAAAGTGATAAAAAACAATTCCGGGGGAGTATTATGGAAAACTGGAATTTGTCAGATTCCAAAATGAATTACAAATTTATTTTCATTGTCCGCTTTTCTTAATAAATCCTTTAATTCATTGAATTGAGTTTTACTATCAATGACAGAAATAAAATCTTTCAAAGAACGTGGCGGAATAATTGTAATTCCATAATACGCTAACCCTCGCTCTTCTTGTTGTAGCGAATGCCAATAACACGGGATTACCGATAACTCTTTTAAAAGCGACTCGATATATTCATCCTCAACAGAAATACAATGGTACTTTTCAGGTTCATACTTATTGTATTCCTGTTTTAGTGTTGGCGCTATATCCATAATTCCAAATTCATGTTTTGCCATATTCATCACCTTTATAAATTCCTGTTTTGTCTTTCTCTTGATTCCCCATTATACACCAAAAATATGAATAATTCTACCCGCCGTCTATTGACCTCGATTACGAGGGAAATAGGGGCTTCTCCTAAGCGGTAGGTCGGGTGTTCGAATCACCTCGGGCAATATCACCATAAATTAATGACATTGCCCTTTAGGGCACTTTTTTTGGTATAAAAGTGTAGTCATAGGAAAGTAGAGCTATCCCGGGCTAATCCGTCTAATCCTTTTTCTTGGATGTATATTCACCGGGCTTTTTGCCGGTTATCCTATAAAATGCCTTATAAAAGTTGGATGAGCTTGAAAAACCGCAGCGTTCGGCAATTTCAAGCTTGGTCAAATCCGTGGTTTTAAGAAGCTTTACCGCTTCTTCTACACGCTTTATAGTTATATATTCCCACGGTGTGATGCCGTTGAATTTCTTAAATACATATGAAAAATATGTGGGAGTCATGCATGCGGTTTCGGCAATAGAGCTTAGCTCAAGACGCTCGTTAAGATTAAGGTCTATATACTTGAGAGCGGCGTTAAGAGAGTCCGCCGCATTTTGACCGTAAATCTCCTTATTCTTGCTGACATATGGGTAGCTTCTTAATATATGAATAAGAGCCGATAAAAGCATGTGCTTTGACAATGTTTTATAGCATATGGCTTTGCCTGAAATCTCGTTTTCCAGCGATAATATAAAGGAGGCGAGTCTTTCGTCACTGAACTTATTTGAAAAAGCACTGTTTCTTGATGAGAACAGCTTAAGAAGCTCGGCGTTTTCCGAGCTTTCCCAAAGAATTCGCGGCTCAAATTGAATATTTAAAAGATTAATTTCCTTGCTGATAACCGTAATACAGTGCTCCTCGTTACTGCCAAACAGAAATGAGTCGCCGGCATTAAATTCATACTGCTTTTGACGCACCTTATATACACCGCTTCCTTCGATAAAAAGAGAAAGCTCGCATTCGGTGTGGTGGTGAGCAAGATATGCCCGTTCACCCACGGCAACCTTTGAATGAAAAGCTTTTATAAGCGGATGACCGGTATCGTCAGTTAATATATTCTCATCATATCGCATGGCTTAAATCCTCCGTAAAATAGTGGATAAATATCATAATATATAGGTTGAAATTCCGTAAAGGGCTATGATAATATGCATATGTAAATAAAGTATATCACGGTCTATAATTTAAGTCAAGGAGGATAAATTAAATGGAAATCAATGCAAATCGCTTATCGGAACCGTCACAGCTTAAAATAACGGATATACGTGTGTGCAATATCAACGGCGCTCCGAAGCATTGTCCGTTAATCAAAATCTATACCAATCAGGGGATTGTCGGCTACGGGGAGGTAAGGGACGCTTCAAGTGCAACATACGCGCTTATGCTGAAGTCAAGACTCATAGGAGAAAACCCCTGCAATGTAGATAAGCTTTTCAGACGTATTAAGCAGTTCGGAGGACATTCAAGACAGGGCGGAGGCGTAAGCGGTATAGAGATCGCCCTTTGGGATCTGGCAGGAAAGGCATGGGGCGTACCGCTTTGGCAGATGCTCGGCGGAAAGTTCAGAGATAAGGTTAGAATGTACTGCGACACCGATGTGGACGGAAAGCATACCGGAACTGATATGGGACATGCACTTAAAAAGCGCATGGAGCAGGGCTTTACCTTCCTTAAAATGGATCTGGGAATAGAGCACCTGCTTGACGAGCCGGGCTGTCTTAACGCGCCCATAGGCTTTTTGGAGGATATAAAAAAGTATTCGATGAAGGCTATTCTCCATCAGGGCGGCTCGATAGATATGGATATGATGCTTGGCAAGAACTACGAAACCTTTACTATTCCCCATCATGCAACCGGTATTCATATTACCGAAAAAGGGCTTGATGTTCTTGAGAACTATGTTAAAGAGGTGCGCGATGTAATAGGATATGAGGTTCCTCTGGCGATTGACCATTTCGGACATGTCGCTATAGACGATTGCATACGTTTTGCAAAGCGGCTTGAAAAATACAACATTGCATGGATTGAGGACATTGCGCCTTGGCATTATACAAAGCATTACGAAAAGATTTCGCATATGTGTAATGTGCCGATATGCACCGGAGAGGATATTTATCTTGCGGAAAATTTCCGTCCTCTTATGGAAAACGGCGGCGTTTCGGTGGTACATCCGGATATTCTGACTGTGGGCGGCGCCCTGGAAATGAAAAAGCTTGGCAATATGTGCGAGCAGTACGGCGTTGCAATGGCAATTCATATGGCTGAAAGCCCCATTGCCTGCATGGCGGCAATTCATGCCGCTGCAGCGGTGCAGAATATTTTGGCTGTTGAATTTCACTCCGTTGATATTCCATGGTGGAACGATCTTGCATTCGGTATTGACAAGCCGCTATTTAAGGATGGCTTTGTAAATGTTCCCGATAAGCCCGGACTGGGAATAGATTCTCTTAACGAGGAGCTTATAGCCGAGCATATTCACGACAAATATCCGGGACAATGGGAGCCGACAACCCAGTGGGACAAAGAGTGGTCAAACGATAGAGAATGGAGCTGATAAAATGTATAAAGTTCTGGAAAGAGAAAAGGTTTTAAAAAGCTACATAGAAAACAAGGATAAGCTTGATAAAAGAAATAAGGAAGGTATAGAAAAATACCGCAAGGGAACCTTTAAGCTTCATTTTACAAAGGATGCAAAGAAGATAAATATCCGCCAGACGAAGCACAAGTTTTTGTTCGGATGCACGGCATTTATGCTGGAAAGCTTTGAAGTGCCGGAAAAAGAAGATAAATTTAAAAGTCTGTTCTTAAACCTCTTCAATCAGGCTGTTGTTCCGTTTTATTGGTCTGATCTCGAGCCTGAGGAGGGAAGAGTGAGATTCAGTAAAGACAGCGAAAATATTTACAGACGTCCTGCACCGGATATTGTTATTGACTTTTGCCGTGAATATAATATCGAGCCGAAAGGCCATTGCCTTACATGGAACTGCTTCGTTCCGAAATGGCTTGAAAAGTACGGCAGTGATGACAGAAAACGCATACTTGAAAGACGGTATAAGGAAATTGCGGACCGATACGGGGATGTTATCCCGTCTTTCGATATTGTGAATGAATCGGCGACGAATTACAAAAACGGTAAAAATATGCTTTTTGAAGACTATGACGAGATTGGACTTAAATTGGGAGAAAAGTATTTTAAAAATAATATAAAGATACTAAACGAAACAAACGGTGCAATATGGAACGATTATGCCTCGAGAGATAAGTACATGGCATTTAATATGCAGCTTAAGGACTTTATCGACAAGGGTCTGCCCATTGACGAAATCGGATTGCAGTATCATATTTTCGAGCAGGCAGAAGCTCTTGAAGGTAACGAGGTATTTTTAAATGCCGAGAATATGATAAAAATATTGGATATTTATGACGAATACAATTTACCGATGCATATTTCGGAAATTACTATTCCGAGCTATGCCGGAAAAATTCCGGAAAATGAGAAAATTCAGGCTGAAATAACGGAAACGCTCTATACAACATGGTTTGCAACAAGAAATATGAAAAGCATAGTATGGTGGAATCTTATTGACGGTTATGCGGCATATGCGCCTTTAGGCACCGAAGAGGGCGAAAATTACTATGCCGGGGGTCTTGTTCATTTTGATATGACAAAAAAGCCTGCATATGAAGCGCTTGACAGGCTCATAAATCATGAATGGAAAACAAAAATAGAGGCTCCTGCGGTAAACGGTGAGTACTCATTCCGAGGCTTTTACGGAGAATATGAGATTGAAATTGAAAGTGACGCAGGCATAGAAAAGCATACGGTTGTTTTCGATAAGGACGGTATGGAAGCGGATCTTTTGAAAGGAAACAAAAATGAATGAATTAAAAATACGCTGGATAGGACAGAGCGGATATATTTTAGATGATAAAAATAAAACCATATATCTTGACCCGTATCTTTCCGATAGTGTAAATCGTGTGGCCGGAAGACCGCGCATGATTGAAGCTCCGATTTCGGACGGAGATATAAAGGCGGACGCTTTTATATGCACGCACAATCATCTTGATCATCTTGATATTGACCTTATCGGTCAAATGGACAATAAGGATAACATTTCTTTTTTAGCGCCCACTGACTGTCAGGAGCCCCTTGCAAAGCTCGGAGTGAATAAGTATGTTCCCTTTGACCTTGGGGCAAAGGTCAAAATTGGAAATTTTGAGCTTGAAGCCGTGTATGCAAATCATACGGTACCGGCAATAGGAGTTGTTGTGACATACGGAGGGTACAAAATGTATTTTACCGGAGACACAATTTACGACTCAAGGCTTGAGAAGGTTAAATGCGACATATTGTTTGTGTGCATCAACGGCAAGCTGGGTAATATGGATGTAAAAGAAGCTGTTTCGCTTACGGAAAAAATAAAGCCGCAAACAGGTATCCCCAATCATTATGGCATGTTTGAGTCGAATACCGAGGATCCTCATAAATACACCGATAATGTTAAAAACGGATTTATAATGGAATTTAATAAAGAATACACCCTTACCGAGCTTATAAGAAAGGAAAATAAAAATGAAATTTAATGACAGAGATGAGATAATCGCTCTTACGCCACAGTGGAAGGGCGAGCGTTTTGACGACGGACGTCCGAGAGTACCGGATAAATATCTTAAAGCACTGCACAAGCTGACTTTAGAAGAGGTGTGGAAGCCTATTTATGTCAAGGGCTATGAAAGTCAGTTCGAGGGCAGACTGCATACTCTTCACAACGACGGCAGAAAGCTTGTAGGAAGAGCCGTAACCGCAACCTTCGTGCCTACACGTCCCGATCTTCATGAAGTCGCAACAGAGCAGGGAAGGTGCGAGGGACGCACAGGTACATATAATCAGTGGGTGATTGACAGCCTTGTGGAAGGTGATGTTGCCGTTATTGATATGTATGATAAGATATATAAAGGAACATTTTTGGGCGGAAATCTTACCACTGCGGTTAAGAACAAGACAAAAACCGGCGGAGCCGTTATCTGGGGTGGGATCCGCGACGTTGAACAGATGGTAAAGATTGATACTCAGGTTTATTACAGAGGAATAGACCCTACTCCCATACGAGAATTTGTTATGACAGGATTTAACACCGCAACACGGATAGGTAACGCCATTGTTCTGCCCGGAGATATTGTTTTCGGCGCTTACGGCGGAGTGCTTTTTATACCGAGTCATCTTGTTCCCGAGGTTGTGGACGGAGCGGCGAAAACTCAGGTTAAGGATATGTTCGGATTTGAGATGATTACTCAAAATAAATTTACTACGGCACAGATTGATAAAAACACCTGGAGTAAGGAAATGCTGGATCTTCTTATGGAGTTTATAGAAAATGACGACCGTGCGGCAGAGTACCGCGGAATGGACTGGTCGGAGGAGTACTATTTGGCCGAACACGGCGATCCCAACGACACTCAGTCGGCGCTGTAAACAGGAAAAAGAGTTTTTAATAAATGATTGATTCTTAAAGGAGGAGGACAATGTTTGATTTAACGGGTAAAACCGCACTTGTAACAGGCTCTACGCAGGGTATAGGATTTTCGATTGCCGAAACCTTTGCGCAAAACGGTGCGAAGGTATATGTCCACGGGGCAACAAGTATGGAAAAATGCAAAATGGCAAGCGAGGCGGTTATAAATTCCGTTCCCGTTATGGCAAATTTATCTGAAGACGGATGCGCCGATAAGCTGTATGAGCAGACCGGAGATGTGGATATACTTGTGCTTAACGCTTCCGTTCAGATACGCGGAGAGCTTGAAAATATTACTGAAGAGGATTTTGCAAAGCAGTTTAGGACGAATGTGCTAAGCTCAATGCTTTTAGTTAAAAAATATGTGCCTTATATGAAAGAAAAACGTTACGGGCGCATTGTAATGATAGGAAGCGTAAATCAATATAAGCAAAATCCCAAGCTTACGGTTTATGCCGCAACAAAGGCGGCGCAGATGAATTTTGTTCAGACAATGGCAAGAGAGTTGGCTTGCTTCGGTATTACGGTTAATAATATTGCTCCGGGGGTAATACTTACGCCCCGTAACGAGGCTGTGCTTAGGGATGAGGAGTATAAAGCCAAGATAATGTCCGGCATACCGGCTGGATTCGCAGGCACGCCTTATGATATTGCTCCGGCGGCACTGCTCTTGTGCTCGGAAGAGGGAAGATATATCACGGGAAGCGACATAATTATTGACGGCGGTATGCATTTATAAAAAAATTAAAAAAAAGTGAAAAAAAGTGTTGACAAAAGTCAGAAGATGTGATAATATAGATGAG
>CAYXRC010000009.1:0-108194 GCA_964466295.1 uncultured Ruminococcus sp. | reverse complement strand
TTTTTATTCTATCATAGAAGGATTCAATTTTACAGACTTTTTCTCACACTCTCGATTTGAGGTAAGTGTGCCCTCCCAGCAAAAATGGACACAAAAAAGCTTCCCTTTTTATTACTTTAAATATTCATCCATCGCCTTGTATTTATAGAAAAATGTTGTATCCAACTTTTGCCCACGAGCCTTTTGCTGTTTGATATAACTTATATTGCTCCTATCCACATCATGGCTCATCCTAGGGAACTTCTCAATATACTTTTCAATTCTGCGTATCCATAAATCATAGTCATCCGGCGGACTGTTATCTCTGTATTTACCAGCCCTTATATTTCGGTCAAGCTGTTGTTGTGTCATTTCGCCAAATCTGACTTTGTTCATGTCTTCGTTAAATAATCGGCTGTTATCAATACTTCCAACCTCATATGGTTTTTCCATAGCATCTGAAATCGCATGTTTTACGATGTTTCCAAGTCCTATTGCCGCTAAAAAATTCCACATATATTCTTACCTCCTAATATATTTATAATGTAAAAAATCCATTTTCAAAAGATGATGGAAACATAAACTTTTTTTCTGCTTTGCCAAAAACAACGGTAATATAATTATCCGATAGTTCGGAAACAATACCCTCGCCAAATTTCTTATGATTTACAGTTATACCAACTTTCACACCAGAAACATCAACCTTTGGTTTTTCTGGTTCTTCTTGCTTTGGAGAAACCTTTTGTGCTGATGTAAAATTAACCGCAGCTTTAAAATCTGGCATAGGTGGTGTTGCATTTGAGACAACAACATCTGATTTTACAGTTGTTATTGCCGGTTCGTCTTCATCATCTTCAAAATTAGTATTGTATGCCACTTCGGGAACATCATCATCTGCTCTTTCAGGAGCAGACATGGTTTCTTGCTGATTGTAGAATAACTTTTCATATTCTGCTCGTTTGATAACAGTATCCCAACCGCCGACATCTTCACCTTCGTGCTTATCAATACCTGTGTAAGAAAGACTTGAATCCTCGTAGCGTTTAAATTTGTAAATAGCATCATTCATAAGTGATGCATTAAACACATTCAATTCTACAAGTAAATTAAAATCTTTAACATCAAGGCCTGTGACAGTCTTAAAAAGCCCCGGTTCAAGTTGAGTGATAACATCTTTTAAGGAACGCTCACGATAATCCGTAAGATACATAAATACTGGAACACGTGTAGCAAATTTAATAAGTTTTTCTTGGATTTGCTTGCGCATTGACTTGTATTCTTTTTCTTCATCAGAAAGTTCTTTCTTTTCTTTGCCTGTGAGCTTTTCGCCTTTTTCTTTTTTTGCTTTTTTAACCGCCTCAGATTTATTGATAATTGTTTCAATATCGGAGTTAAGACTTCTGAATCCTTCAATTCTCATTAAAGCATCCATAGCCTCTTTGCTAGCCATAAGACGAGCAAGAGTTTCATTATCAACATTAACCAAAAGCGCAGATTCCCAACGTTTTGCTAAAAGCGTAGCAGAAGTTCCAGCCATTGCAATATCAAGAATATCCTGAGCATTAATTTGCCGCATTGCACTGCCATCATAAGCAAGTACGGGCAGGAAGTTTATAAATTCTGCAACTTTCCTTTCAGGATTGCTTTCATTAACATTTAATCTGCAACTGTAATCGGAAATCTGTTTTAAGGCCCTGTCAAGAGCAAAGTCAAATACATAGCATTCATGCTTCATAATTTCCTTTGTTCCGGCACCCGTTTTTATTTCCCACGGACTTTGAACCCTAAATGCAGCCTGGAAATATGTTTCAGGACTTTTAAGATTACGGAGCATAAAAATACCTGTCCAGGGTTTAACCGTGACACCTGTTGTGAGCTTACCGCAAGAAAGTGTAATTGTCTTTGTTTCAAGAGGATCGCCCATTGCCTTTTTAACGGGTTCAAGAGCATCCACACCAATGCCGGCACCGGTTCCCGCACAAACAATAACCTTGTAATCATGGTAAAATGTATTCTGATTCTCCATAAGCAGATTATACATTGCAAAACAAGATGCTACATTAGGCAAGAACCAGAAGGTGTGTGTAAGCACTTTCATCAGTGCAGTATGTGAGTATGGCATAGGAGGACGTTTATCTTTTCCCAGTTTCATATCATCAACCGCAGAAGGAAGATGTGCTCCACGGATTAAGTCTAACCATTTCTGTACATAATCTTTATAAACAAACTGAGCTTCTTTACCTTTGCCTTTTGCACTGAAAAATACATTAAGGTCAAATTCGTTGTATTCGCCTTGCATTGCAATCTGGCGAATGCTTTCAGGAATGCGATAGGTCATCATAACCATTCTTGGAAGTGCCGCATAAGGGTTATCCGGTGTATCACCCCAGTTTTCTTTTGCTCTCTGTTCATCTGAATATGTCCAGTTGTAAATCTGGTCTTCTATAAATTCACCGCTGTTAATAGCTCTGAATGGAGTTCCTGAAAGGAAGAGGTAATAAGATGTTGTGATAGGCAAAAAGGTTTCATTATAGGCATTATCAGCCTCATCCCTTTTGTATTTCTCCATATCAAAATCATATTCTTCTTCATCATCTTGTTCAAAAAGTTTTTTGGCATTTTCACGCCAAGCACCAAAGTGATACTCGTCAAATATAACTATATCCCAGTTGGTAGTATGTACCCATTCATTTTTTGCTTTAATACCGCCATTTTCATTGGTGCCAAGATAATCCTGGAAAGAACCAAAACACACCATCGGGCGGTCTGGGTCTGCATCTTCATAGTTCATTCCACCTCGGCAGATAAATTGCCAACCTTCAAAATCCACATGAGTCATTAAATCTTCTTCCCACGCAACCTCAACCGCAGGCTTGAAGGTAAGAATAAGAACCTTTGTAAATCCCATTTTCTTTGCAAGCTGATAGGAAGCAAAGGTCTTTCCAAAACGCATTTTAGCATTCCATAAAAACTTTGGAGCTTTGTCAGGATAATCTTTCTTTGCCGATTTAAAATATTCTATTGTTTTATCAACAGCCTCTTTTTGTTCTGGGCGCATTGCAAAGGTGTTAGTTCTGTTTTCGTAGTTTATAGTACCTGTGCGTAAAGCGGTTATAGCTGCAAGAACATCTTTAACCTCGCATCTGTACCACTCACCGCCGACACATTCAATGCCTTTTTTCTTTAAAACTCTATGTACATCGTGATCCGTAAAGGATGTTCCGTCGTTCAGCATAGCAGATTCTGCCAAGTGAATAGTGTATGGAACAGTCCCATCCGGTCTTTTTGTTGGATATTGCTGTGCAACTCTCTTTTCAACATCCTTTTCTGTATAACCGACCTTTAAAAGTCCTTTGTATTGCGGATTGCTGTCCGAATACGCATATATCATCGGTTTAGATTCAGGGCGTTGAGGAAAAAAATCTTGATTAGCCATCTATTTCACCTCCGAAATCTACTTCACGAATAGATTCTTTTATCATTGCTATTTCACTTTCGGACAAATCATACTTGTTATAGAGCTTCTCATCATCCCATTCTTCATTAAAGTCTTGAACGGGAACAAACTGATATACGCCACGAGGACCATTCTGTGTTTTTTTCTTAATACTTACTAAATATCTGAAAAAGCGAGTAGATATATATTTTACGATGTTTTTACATTCAAGTTCGGAGAAATTATGCTTTTTGGCATCGTAACCAATAACAAGGAATGTTTGTGAGCATACACTATTGGGTTCACCTATGAAGGGTTTACCAAGAATAACATCGTCATAACCACTGCCTCCAGCCGCTGGAATAAATACCTTCCATAAGTCTTTTGTTTCTTTATTCTTTGGCAATTGAGAAGGACTTATCCACCTAAAAGTTCTTTCTCTATTGACGTTGAGGTAATACTTGATTGTATGAACGGAATCCTCTTTGTCTTTATATCCAGTCCAGTTAGATGTCAAATAATTACTATCATCAAAATAATGCTTCGCACTTACCAAGCCAGAAAAATTCTTATCAGTATCGTTAAAATAAGTACCTTCAACAGCTTCTATTTTCTCAAGAATTGAATAAGCTTGAGGGTCTCTTACAACAATACCAGAATTTTTAGAATCAAGGTAATCATACCTATGAAGAACTTCGTTTGATGAAGCTGAGTGAAAGTAATAGTCGCACTTACCTTCATAATCTCTTTCCCAAAGGAAGTAGTTTACTCCACCTTTTATTTCAACACCAGGGAAACATTCGGATGCATTCTCAAAATCGTGAATAATTTTAAATTGGTTTGAATGCAACACTGTCTCAACCCATGCATCTGGAATACCTTGTGCTGTTTTTGTCATCCATCGGCTGGGTGTTATCATACATAAATATCGAGGATTTAATTTTATTGCTTGTTCTATAAACAAATTATAAATTGATTTTGCGTTGGCACTGTTTCCTCCTTCGATACCAAAAGTCATTTGGTACGGTGGATTTCCTACTATTACATCAAATTTCATATTAAATATTTCCTCCGGTTTTATAGTATGTATCAACTCATAAGCATGAGTTTCAAGTTCGTCATCTCTGTCATACTGACTTTGGCTTGCTCCACAGAACACACATTTGCCCTTTTCCCACTTATGCTTAACTCTTTTGTATCGGATGTTTCCTTGTCCGTCTTCAAAAGTAGTAATGGAGTAGATGCTGTTCGGGTATTTAGAACAATAAACACTTCTACGACTTAGAAGACTTGTTATTTCAGTTATCGCAATACCATAAAGCTGATGATGAAATATATGGTCTATTCGTTGTTGTAGGTCTGGAATAACAGCCTCTAACCCTTTTATAAGGCGTTTTGCAATTTCTCTTATAAACACACCCGATTTACAAGCAGGGTCAAGGAAAGTGGTTTCTGGACTTTCAAACAGTTCCTGGGGCAACATATCAAGCATTGCATTGGCAACCTCTGGCGGAGTAAATACTTCGTCATTGGACAGGTTTGCCAAACAGCTTAAAACATCCGGATTATATATTCCAGTATAAAAATCAGCCATTTTCTTTTACCCTCCTGTAATGTATCATTTCATATTCCTTAACAGGCTTGGGAATAAATGCTTTTGTTTCTTCATCATATTCCCAGTCCTGCATAAATAAGCTCATTTGTTCTTCGTGTCCGTCTAACATCTCGCTGAGTGCAAAGTCTCGTCTTTTTATCATACAACCGGTTATAAAAGACCATTCTGCGAAGATGATAGGAGTGCCATCATCTTTTAAAAGAGTAAGAGCGTCTCCGCACAAGATGTTTTTCTCTAATATATATTTAGCAGCTTCACGACAATCATCGCTTGCCTCGTTTTTGCATACTGATGTATATTCTTTGTCCCAGATATCAAAAAGTCTGGCACGACACTCAATTACATTATCTTGGAGTAAATCTACTCCATAAATGCTTGTAAGAGCAAGAATAGCGTTTTTTTCGTAGTCTAATGCACTTTTCTTGTATTTCTTTTTAACAACATTCATTTTTCTTCTTAATATTTCAACAAGAAAGTTTCCATTGCCACAAGCAGGCTCTAAGAACCGTGAATCAATGCGCTCGGTCTCTTGCTTTACCAAATCAAGCATAGCATTGACCTCACGCTCAGCAGTAAATACCTCACCGTGGTCTGCAACTCTCTGTTTAGATTTAACTTGTTTTGTCATATTTAAAACCTCGTATATAATTTAGTATAACAATTTATCTGTCCGTTTTAACGGATTTTGCCTTATGAACCTTTTCTGGGACTTCCGTATCTATAATTTCCATAATGTCGTCCAAACCACAATCGAGAGCAAGGCACACCCTTGCCAGTACATCCGAACTGACATTTTCGTTATTTGTAAGTTTTGCTATATTATAACCGCTGATTTTTGCCTTTTCTTTAAGCTGGATCTTTTTCATATCTTTATCAATCAACAGCTTCCATAATTTCTTATAACTGACTTTAACCAAAACAGACACCTCTTCCAGTTTACAATCATACTTATATTTTAACACAAAATATTTGTTTTTTCAATACAAACACTAAAACTTTTAGTATTTTGCATAAAAAAACAACCTGAACATAGTCAGATTGCTTTTCTTGTTTAATAACGTTTCAATTCACTCCTATTACATATGATGTGATTTGAAGTAATAGGAGACAGTCAGCGGGTAAATATCCGCTTTAATAAAATAACATAATTCTTAAATATAAATTCTCGAACAATTATATGTTATCGCACTTTATATAACTTGTCAAATTAAAAGGACTACGATTTAAAACCATAGTCCTTATATAACGCTAAGACATTTTTGTGAGCATCATTTTATGCATAAAATGGTGTAGTAATGGTGTAGTTGGGTGCAGTCAAGCACCTCAAAAGCCCCATTTTATGCGGGTTACTTATCCAACGGCTTCATTGTCGGGAAGAAGAGGACGTCTCTTATCGAGGTGGCGCCGGTTAAGAACATTACCAGTCGGTCGATTCCTATTCCGATTCCGCCCGTGGGAGGCATACCGTATTCCAATGCAGTGATAAAGTCCTCGTCCATCATGCCTGCCTCAAGGTCGCCGGCTTCTCTTAATTTTACCTGGCGGATAAAGCGCTCCTTCTGGTCAAAGGGATCATTAAGCTCGCTGAACGCATTGGCAAGCTCCTTTCCGAAAGCGTAGCACTCAAATCTCTCGGTATATCTTGAATCCTTCGGGCTCTTTTTGGCAAGAGGCGAAATTTCCACGGGATGATATGTGATAAATGTGGGATTTATAAGGTGATCCTCCACGTATTCCTCAAAGAAGAGGTTTAATATGTCGCCGATTTCGTGATTCCGGTTATACTCAAGCTTATGCTCGTCGGCTATACGGCGAGCCTCGTCAAGGTCGGTTATAAGAGAAAAGTCGATACCGGTATACTCCTTAACCGCATCGTTCATGGAAATTCTCTTCCAGGGTCCCTTAAAGTCAGACTCCATGCCCTGCCAGGTGAGAACGGTTTTACCGGGATAAAGCGTTTCTATAAGATGACCTATAAGTCCTTCCATAAGGTCCATCATATCGTTAAAATCAGCATAGGCTTCGTAAATTTCAATGGTGGTAAACTCGGGATTATGGGTCTGATCCATACCCTCGTTTCTGAACTGTCTGCCCATTTCGTATACCTTTTCCATACCGCCCACAATGAGTCTTTTCAAGTGAAGCTCTGTCGCTATTCTTAAATACATATCTATATCAAGAGCATTGTGATGGGTGATAAACGGCCGTGCCGCCGCTCCGCCGGGAATGGTGTTGAGCATTGGAGTGTCTACCTCCAAAAATTCACGGCTGTCAAGATAATTTCTTATCTCACGGACGATTTTACTGCGCTGAATGAAAACGTCCTTCACGTCCTCGTTCATAATAAGGTCAACATATCTCTGGCGGTATCTTGCGTCCATATCCTTAAGACCGTGGAACTTTTCGGGCAGGGGACGCATAGACTTTGAAAGAAGCTTAAACGACTCAAGATGCAGGGAAATTTCCCCCCTTTGAGTGCGGAAGGCAATGCCTGTCACGCCCACAATATCGCCGATGTCGAGTCTTTTAAACTTTTTATATTCCTCTTCGCCCATATCGTCTTTTTTTGCGTAAAGCTGAATTTTACCGGACAAATCTCTTAAGTCGCAGAAGGAAACCTTGCCCATTCCGCGCTTTGACATAAGACGACCTGCAAGGGTATAGCGTTTGCCCTCGGTTTCGTCAAAATTTTCCGTTATAAAGGCGGCTTTGGCGTCGCGGCTGAATTTGGTTATTTCAAAGGGATTTTCTCCGCCTTCCATAAGCTCGGCAAGCTTTTCCCTTCTTACCTTCATAACCTCGGTAACGTCCTCGGTCATAGTTTCGTTGTTTGTTATCTCCTGTGACATAATATTCCTCCGTAAAACTAATTATTTTTATTATTATACAACATTCCGAAAGGTTTTTCAAGTAATTTTTGAAAGCTCGCTATAAGACTCCTCCCAAGTGTTATAAAGAGCGTTAAGCCGCTCGGAAAGAGCTTCCCTTTCTTCTGTCCATTCAATAGCTTTTTTGATGTCCTTGCCCTCCTCGGAGAACAAAAGCTCATCAAGCTCCGATATGCGCTTTTCCGCTTCGGCGATAGCCGCCTCGGCTTTTTCAAGGCGGCTTTGGGCCTTTCTTTTAGCCGCCGCCTCCTCTTTCTTTCTTAAATAGTCGTTCTTTTTCTCCTTGACAGCGCCCTCTCCTATAGCAAAGGCGCTTTCCTCCGACTGGGATTTTTCAAGGTAATAGTCGTAATTGCCGTCGTAGCATTTAAGGACTCCGTCCTCCATTTTATAAATTTTATCTGCCAGAGCGTTTATAAAGTACCTGTCGTGGGATACCGCCAAAATAGTGCCTGTATAGCATTTTAGGGCGTCCTCAAGCGCCTCCTTTGAAAATATGTCAAGATGGTTTGTAGGCTCGTCCAAAACTAAAAGATTTGACTCCGACAGCATAATCTTACATAAAAGAACTCTTGCCTTCTCACCACCCGAAAGTGAGGAAATCAGCTTAAAGCAGTCCTCGCCCCTAAAGAGAAAGGCGGCAAGAGCGCTTCTTATCGAGGTGCGGTCCATTTTGGGATAAGCGTCGGCTATTTCGTCAAATACAGTCTTTGAAGCGTCAAGGCTTACGTGCTGCTGCTCGTAATAGCCGATATAAATGCCGTTTCCTATTTTTACTGTCCCGGAGTCGGGCGTTTCCTTTCCCAGTATGGTTTTTAATAAAGTGGTCTTTCCGCAGCCGTTATCCCCTAAAAGAAATACCCGTTCGCCCCGATAAACGGTCATATCCGCACCGGAGAGCACCGCTTTGTTACCGAAGGATTTTTTTATAGAGCTTACCTTAATAACCTCGTTCGCTCCGCCCTCCATTACCTTAAAGGAGAAATTTATCGCTGCCTGAGCCTCCTCGGGCTTTTCCATTTCGGAGGCGATACGGTCAATCATTTTCTGCTTGCTCTCGGCGGTTTTTATGTTGCGTTCCCTGTTCCACTGCTTTTGCTGGGCGATTATACCCTCAATTCTTTTTATTTCCTTTTTCTTAAGCTCATAGGCCTTGCTTTTAGCAAGGTCGTCGGCTTCCTTCTTTTTTATAAAGTCGGAATAATTTCCGCTGTAGGAGGTTATCCTGCCGGAGGAGAGCCCCAGGGTATCTGTTGTAACCCTGTCTAAAAAATATCTGTCGTGGGATATTACTATAAAGGCGCCCGGATAGGATTTTAAGAAGCCCTCAAGCCAGCGCACCGAGTTTAAATCCAAGTGATTGGTAGGCTCGTCCAAAAGTAAAAGGCGGTGCTTGCCTAAAATAAGACGGCATAATAAAAGCCTGGTCTTTTCGCCTCCCGATAGGGAGTAAAATTTTCGGTCAAAATCCTTCTCGCTAAAGCCAAGACCTATGAGTGCGCCCCTTACCTTACTTTTATATAAAAAGCCGCCCTCATTTTCGTAAAGAGCCATTAAGGACGCCTGTCTTTTAATCAGCGCCTCGGAGGGAGCTTTTTCAAGAGCGAGTCTTATCTCCTCAAGCTCGGTTTCCATATCCTTAAGGCGTGAAAACTCCGCCATAACCTCTTCGTACACGGTTTTTTCCGACTCGTACTCAATATTCTGTCGCATATAGCCTAAGCAAGCGGCGGAATTTATGAAAACCTCGCCTTCGTCCAAGGTCATTTCCCCGGAAAGCACCTTAAAAAGCGAGGTTTTGCCGGCGCCGTTAGCGCCCACAAGAGCGTATTTTTTGCCCTCGTCAATATGAAAATTCAAATCCTCAAATAATCGGCTTTCGCCGAAATATTTCCGTCCGCCGCGGACACTGACCAAAACCATTAGCTACCAACCTTTCGTTACGGCACTTAGCCGTACTTTAATAATTTTATCAGCAAGTGGGAAATATGTCAACAAAAACTTGATTTTTATCTTATATTATGATAAAATACTTATTTAATATGAAATAAAAGGAGTGACTTTAACCTTGGAGGGACAGGAAAACACTAAGGGAGGCATTATTGCCGGCAGAAACCCGGTGACCGAGGCGCTTAAGGCAGGAAGGAGCATTGATAAAATATACGTTAAGAAGGGCGACGCAACCGTCGGCAGGATTATTGCCCTTGCAAAGGAGAAAAAGGTGCCCGTGGCGACTGTTACGCTTCAGCGTCTTAACGAAATGTGCAAAACCGCCCATCAGGGCGTTTTAGCAAGGTGCCCGGAAAAGGAGTACGATTCTGTTGAGGACATTCTCTCACTTGCAAGAGAGAAAAACGAGGCTCCTTTTATCGTAATCTGCGACAGGATAACAGACCCTCATAATTTAGGGGCAATTATAAGAAGCGCCAATGCCGCCGGAGCTCACGGCGTTATAATCGCCCGTCATGAGGCGGTGGGGCTTTCCGAGGTTGTGGATAAGGCAAGCGCCGGAGCCTTGGAATACACCAAGGTTGCCAAGGCGGCTAATATTACCAAAACAATTAAGGAGCTTAAAAAAGAGGGATTGTGGATAGCCGGAACGGCTAAAGAGGGGCAGAGCATGTATTCATCGGACCTTACCGGTCCCTTGGCGATTGTCATAGGAAGCGAGGGGGACGGAATTTCGCGCCTTGTAAAGGAAAACTGCGACTTTTTGGTTTCGATTCCCATGTTCGGCAAGACCGAGTCCTTAAACGCCTCCTGTGCGGCGGCAGTGGTTTTATACGAGGCGGTAAGAAAGAGAAGAGCTTAATCTTATACAATAATTGCCCTGACATAAGGACAGATTTATAACTTTTTACTCTGGAAATTTTAAAAAAATAATGTATAATAGTTTGTGAAGAATTTAACCTTTTAGAAAGGATGGAGGAATTTGAAGGCTGTAGTAACTGTAATAGGACACGACGAGGTGGGAATTATTGCCGCAGTAAGCTCTTATCTTGCCGAAAATTCGGTGAATATATTGGATATTTCCCAGACGATTATGGCAGATATTTTTACCATGATTATGATGGTGGATATAAAGGAGGCAAAGGTTCCCTTTGCCGAGCTGGCGGAAGGACTTTCAAAGGTCGGGGAAAAGTGCAAGGTAAGCGCTTCAATTCAAAGCGAGAAGATTTTTAACTCCATGCACAGAATATAAGGCGATTAAAAGATTTAATGAAAGGAATTACTTTATATGCTTACACCTTTTGAAATAGGCGAAACGTTAAACATGATAAAGAAGGAGCATCTCGACGTCCGCACAGTGACTATGGGAATATCGCTCTTGGACTGCATGGAAAGCGATACACATACCGTATGTGAGAAAATATATGATAAAATCACGAAAAAAGCGGAAAATCTCGTAAAGGTCTGCGGTCAGATAGAGAGCGAGCTGGGGATTCCGATTATAAATAAGAGAATATCGGTAACTCCGGCGTCGATTGTTGCCTCCGCCTGCGGCGAGCCCGTAAAAATCGCCGAGGCATTGGATAAAGCCGGAAAAGCCGTGGGAGTAAACTTTATCGGAGGCTACAGCGCTCTGGTGCAAAAGGGCTTTACAGACGCTGACAGAGTTTTCATAAGCTCGATTCCCGAGGCGCTCTCAAAAACCGATATTTTATGCTCCTCCGTGGCGGTGGGCTCCACAAAAGCCGGCATAAATATGGACGCGGTTGCCGAAATGGGAAGAGTAATAAAGGAAACCGCAGAAATGACGGCGGATAAGGGCGGCTTCGGCTGCGCAAAGCTGGTGGTATTTTCAAATCCCGTTGAGGATAATCCCTTCATGGCGGGCGCCTTCCACGGCGTGGGAGAGCCTGAGTGTGCAATAAACGTGGGCGTATCCGGTCCCGGCGTCGTAAAGTGCGTGCTTGACAAAATGGACGGCGCACCCTTTGACGAGGTTGCCGAGGCTATAAAGAAAACGGCGTTTAAGATAACGAGAGTCGGTCAGCTTGTGGCGAAGGAGGCGTCGAAAAGGCTTAATGCACAGTTCGGCATAGTAGACCTTTCTCTTGCTCCGACCCCGGCGGTAGGCGACAGCGTTGCCAGAATACTTGAGGCTATGGGGCTTGAAAAATGCGGGACTCACGGAACGACGGCGGCTCTTGCACTTTTAAATGACGCAGTAAAAAAAGGCGGAGTTATGGCAAGCTCCAACGTGGGCGGACTTTCCGGAGCGTTTATCCCCGTAAGCGAGGACGAGGGAATGATTGAGGCGGCCTCCATAGGAGCGCTTACCTTGGAAAAGCTTGAGGCGATGACCTGCGTATGCTCTGTGGGACTTGATATGATATGTATTCCCGGCGATACTCCTGCCGAAACCATATCGGCAATAATTGCCGACGAGGCGGCGATAGGTATGATAAATAACAAAACCACGGCGGTAAGAGTAATCCCGGCTCCCGGAAAGGGCGTGGGAGAAACAGTTGAGTTCGGCGGACTTTTGGGCACCGGACCAGTAATGGCGGTAAACGGATTTTCTTCTGAAAAATTTATTAAAAGGGGCGGCAGAATCCCTGCTCCGATACATTCTTTAAGAAACTGAGAAAGAAGGCGCAGCACTTTGGAAGAAATAATAGAAAGGATACTGAAAATCGAAGAAGAGGCAAAGGATATTGTTAAAGATTCGGACGAAAAGATGGAGCATCTTGAGGAAACGCTGAATGCTGAAATTTCAAAGCTTCAAAAGTCGTTAGACTCAAGGGCACGGAAAAAAGCTGAGTCAATAAAGGAGCTTGAGGATAAGGAAGCCGAAAGCAAAATTGCCGAAATCGGGCAAAGAAAAAAAGAGGGCATAGCCCGTCTTAATAAAATTTACGCTGAGAAAAAAGACGAATGGGTCGGTGAAATAGTCGACTCAATAGTAAGATAGCGTATGAATGCTTACAGCGCAGTATCTGCCAAAATCAGGGCGATGTACGGCAAGCAGCTTACGATGGAGGACTATGAAAATTTACTGTCAAAGTCATCGGTTTCGGAAATGTGCATGTATCTTAAGAACGAAACGGCGTATAAGGATATGTTCGTGGACGTCAATCCTCAGGATATGCACAGAGAGCTGATTGAGCACCGTCTTTTCCTGGAGGCAGGCGAGGAATATGCGAGAATTTACGGCTTTTTGGACTCTTCTCAGCAGTCTGTGCTGGAATTCTGGCATTACCGAACCGAAATAAAATTTTTAAAAGAATGTCTTATGCGTGTTTTCAGCCATGAAAGCATTCCTATGCCGGAGCCGGAGGTAAGTCATTTTCTTAAAACTCATACAAGAATTGATATGGAAAAGTGCATTAAGGCGAATACCATCTCGGATTTTGCCGATGCGCTTAAAGAAACGCCCTACGGAGGCATATTTAAAAGAGCCGAAGCCGCCGGAGCCGACTTTTTCACAATCGCCATGACCTTAGACGGCTTTTACTTTAAAAGGCTTATGGAAAAGGCGCAGTCTGTGCTTTCCGAGGACGATTATATAAGCATGAAAAAGCTTGTGGGCTCTAAGTGCGATATGCTCAATATCATGTGGATATACCGGGGCAAAAGGTATTTTAATATAGATCCGAAAATCATATATACCTACCTTATCCCGGTGCGATATAAGATAACCGAGGACGAAATTAAGGTTATGGCGGAGGCACCCGATTTTACCGATATTGTGAAAATGCTTGAAAAGGGCGTTTACGGCGAGCTTTTTTACAAGGTGGGCGAGGGAATATTCCCCGAGGAAAACTGCCGCCGCATGCTTTATAAAAATTCCAAAAGCTTTTTCAGAAAAGAGCCGTCGTCCATGGCGGCGATATTCTCCTATCTTTACCTTAAGGAGTTTGAGCTTTTGAACATTACCCGGGCTATTGAGGGCGTAAGGTACGGAATCGAACGCTCAGCGGTATTAAAGAGAATAAAATTCAGCAGGGAGGCGATATAAATTGTCAGTTACTAAAATGCTGTCAGTCATGGTAGCAGGTCCGTTAGACCGTTTTGATTATATTGTCAGCAAGTATATTTACAATAAGGATATACATCTTGAAAACGCTGTTTCCGTTCTCGGGGACAAGCAGGAAAAGCTAAAGCCCTTTGATGATGTGGCGTCCTATGAATCGGTGATAAAAAGAGCTGAGGATATTATGGAGTCGGCGTCCTTTGAAAAAAATCCCGATTCGCCCGAGCTTTTGGACATGTCCCTTGAGGAAATGGAAGGCTTTTTGTCAGAGGTTGAGGAAAGCGTTTCCGACATTAAGGCAGAGGGAAGCAAAATAGACGAAAAAATTAAGGAAAACGAAAAATATATCGAAAATCTTAAGCCCTTGTTTTCGCTTAATACAGACCTTACCGGGCTTTCGGATTTCAGATTTATTTCCTATAGATTCGGACGGCTTCCCAAGGGCGGATATAAGACCTTGAACACGTATCTTTCCGATATGAACGTCATCTTTGTGAAAACCAAGGAGGACGAGCATAGCGTTTGGGGCTTTTATTTCGTTCCTAAAGCGGATAAAAAACGGGCGGACGAGATTTTCACCTCTCTTTATTTCGAGCGTCTGCCTTTTCCGAAAAATTTTAAGGGCACACCGAAGGATATGGCAGAAGCCCTTAAAAATGAAAACGAAGGCTTAAGAGAAGAAAAAGCTCGGCTTTCGGAAAGGGTGTCAGAAAAGATAGATTCTTATAAGGAGAAGATTCTTTCCGTATATGAAACGGCGAAAAAGCGCAGAAATTCAGGCGATGTGCGAAGTCTTGCGGCACATTCGGACTATTATTTTTATATAGTCGGCTGGATGAGCAAAAAGGACGCAAGGGCGCTTGAGGAGGAAATGAAGCCCGATTCGGATAAGGCGCTTTTTTACACGGAAAAGCCCGAAAACCTAAAGGGAATTGTTTCTCCGCCCACAAAGCTTAAAAACAATCCCGTGTTTAAGCCCTTTGAAATGTTCGTTAAAATGTACGGCTATCCCGAGTACGGCGAGGTTGACCCCACGCCCATTATGGCGATTACATATATTTTGTTTTTCGGCATGATGTTCGGCGATTTGGGACAAAGCCTTTTGCTTGCCGTCGGAGGTCTTATATTGGGCTATCTAAAGAAAAACGATTTGGCGAAAATCATAGGTATTGTGGGATTTTCAGGCGCTCTGTTCGGAGTTTTGTACGGCTCGGTATTCGGACTTGAAAATATAATCCACGGCGTGCTTTCTCCCATGGAGAACATAAAGACCCTGCTTATCGGAACGGTTTCCATGGGCGCAGTGATTATCGTTTTTGCAATGATTATGAATATTTACAACTGCTTTTCCGAGAAAAATTACGGAGAAATGATTTTCTCGCATAACGGCATAACCGGACTTATATTTTACACAAGCGTCCTTGTCTTTGCCCTTAATCTTTTAAATATTATAAGCGTACCGGCGGCTCCATTAATTGTTTTAATGCTTGCCTCTCTTGTTTTAATGTATATGTCAGAGCCTCTTTCTGAGCTTGTAAACGGTAAAAAGGATTGGTTTCCCAAGGATAAAATCTTTTTCGTGCAAAGTATATTTGAGCTTATGGAGGTAATTTTAAGCTACTTCTCAAATACCATATCGTTTCTCAGAATCGGCGCACTTGCCATCGCTCACGTGGGTATGATGAAGGTTGTAGAGGCTCTTGCCGGAACAGGTGGAGCAAGAACGGTTATCGTATATATTATAGGAAATATTCTTGTCATGGCTCTTGAGGGCATGATAGTATGCATACAGGTTTTAAGACTTGAATATTACGAAATGTTCTCACGCTATTATAAGGGCGGAGGCAAGCCCTTCGTATCACTTAAGGATAAAAATCAATAAAATAAAAGGAGATATGTAAAATGTTATTGAACGTATTATTTGTATTGGCTGTAGCTTCTCTTGTAGCGCCTCTTATCATTTATAAGGCGTCGGGCGAAAAGAACGGCAAGGAATGTCTTATCTTAAACGCAGTTACCTTTTTCGGACTTCTTCTTATTGGCACCGCATATTCTCTTGCAAACGCAGTTCCTGCTTTTGCGGCAGGCGACGCTGCTTCTTTAGGACTTACCGTGGGCGAGGGCTTAAAGTATATAGGCGCCGCTCTTTCAACGGGAATTTCAGGTATCGGCGGCGGTATCGCCGTTGCTTCGGCGGCTTCGGCGGCAATCGGCGCCATGAGCGAAAATGAAAAGATAATGGGTAAAACGCTTATATTTGTTGCTCTTGCCGAAGGTATTGCGCTTTACGGACTTGTTATCTCCATCATGATAATTTCCTAACCAAAAAGAGGGTAATTTATGAAGCTTTATCTTATAAGCGACAATATAGATACTAAGGTGGGTATGCGGCTTGCCGGAATCGAAGGCGTAGTCGTACATACGAAGGAGGCACTGCATGAGGCAGTGGAAAACGCTCTTTCAGACAGCTCTTTGGGTATACTGATTTTTACCGAAAAAGCCGCCGCCGAGGACGAAGCATATGTGAGAAATTTAAAGCTTACACTGCATACTCCCCTAATTGTGGAAATACCTGACCGACACGGAAGCCGAAATATAGGAAACAGTATAAATTCCCTTGTTTCGGAGTCAATCGGTCTTAAGCTGTAACGGAGGTAGTGTTTATGGATTCATCTATGGAAGAAAAGCTGGGCGTCTTTTCAAAGACAGTGCTTAATGAGGCGCATAAAATAAGCGATGAAACGGAAGACAAAATAAATAAAATCATCACGGAAAAAACGGAAAAGAAAAAGGATGAATTTTTAGAGGACGCATACCGCACAATTCAGGGCGGTATCGCCAAAATAAGAAGAGAAGAAAGCGAACGGGTGCTTCGGGCGGAAAACGACATGAAGCGTGAAATATTAAAATGCCGTGAGGAAATAATCGACAAGGTGTTTTCCGAGGCGGCCGAAAAGCTTTCATCCTTTGCCGAAAGCGATAAATACCCCGAATATTTTAAAAAGAAGCTTTCCGAAGCCATTTTAAAGACGGGGGAGGGCGAAAAGGTTATTTACGCTCTTGAAAGGGATTTGCCTCTTGCGAAAGAGAGCGGCTTTGCCGTCGAGGCGGTAAGTGACCCGTCCTTTATGGGAGGCGTGCGTGTTCTTAATAAGGACAAGGGCATTATCGCAGATTATTCCTTCGGGGAGGCTCTTTCTGAGGAAAAAAACGGATTTCTTCAGAAAAGCGGTCTTTCAATCTGAATAGCAAAGGAGAATTTTCATGTCACGCAGCAATGGTTATATATATGCTGTAAACGGTCCTGTAATAAAGGTTTCCGGCGATAAGGAGCTTTCTATGCAGGAAATGGTTTACGTGGGAAAAGAAAAGCTTATAGGCGAGGTAATAGGCGTCGAAGCAGATTATGCCATAGTGCAGGTTTACGAGGACACTACCTTCCTTAAAACGGGAGAAACGGTAATAGGAACGGGAAGTCCGCTCTCTGCCACATTAGCGCCCGGAATACTTTCAAATATATTCGACGGCATACAGCGTCCTCTTAAGGACATTTCAAAGGAGTTCGGCTCATTTATAGGAAGGGGAGTAGACTTTCCCGCTCTCGATACCGAAAAAAAGTGGGACGTTAAAATCCTCGTCAGGGAGGGCGACAGCATTTCGGGAGGCAGTATAATTGCCGAAACAGAAGAAACCTCCTTGATTACTCATAAGGTTATGGTGCCTCCGGAGATTTCAGGAACTGTGGTTTTCGCCGCAAAGGACGGAGAGTATACAATAAACGATACAATTGTTAAAATAAAGACTGAGGGCGGAGAGGAAAAGGACCTTACCATGACTCAGAAATGGCCCATTAAGACCGAACGCCCCATAAAAAAGCGCCAGAGCATAGAAAGACCGCTTATCACCGGTCAGAGAATAATTGACTCGGTATTTCCGCTGGCAAAGGGCGGTGCGGCGGCAATTCCCGGCGGCTTCGGAACGGGAAAGACCATGACTCAGCATCAGATTGCAAAATGGTGCGACGCCGATATTATAGTATATATCGGCTGTGGCGAGCGTGGCAACGAAATGACTCAGGTGCTTGAGGAATTTTCCGAGCTTATAGACCCAAAATCGGGTAAGCCTCTGCTTGACCGTACGGTGCTTATAGCAAATACCTCGAACATGCCTGTTGCGGCACGAGAGGCGTCGATTTATACAGGCGTTACCTTGGCTGAATATTACCGAGATATGGGCTATCACGTAGCTTTGATGGCAGACTCCACCTCAAGATGGGCGGAGGCGCTTCGTGAAATATCGGGAAGACTTGAGGAAATGCCTGCGGAGGAGGGCTTCCCGGCATACCTTGCGTCAAGACTTTCCGCCTTTTACGAGCGTGCCGGATATGTTGAAACTTTATCGGGCAAGGAGGGCTCGGTTACTTTAATTGGGGCGGTATCCCCTCAGGGCGGCGACTTTTCCGAGCCTGTAACGCAGAATACCAAGCGCTTTATAAGGTGCTTTCTGGCGCTGGATAAATCCCTTGCCTACGCAAGACACTATCCTGCAATTAACTGGCTTACAAGCTACTCCGACTATGTGACCGACCTTACCGATTGGTACAGGGAAAACGTTTCGGATAAGTTTATGGCAAGAAGAAAAGAGATAGTCGCAATCCTCGGCGAAGAGGCAAATCTTATGGAGATAGTAAAGCTTATCGGCTCTGACGTGCTCCCGGATTCTCAGAAAGCAACCTTGGAAATCGCCAGGGTAATAAGGCTGGGCTTTTTACAGCAAAATGCGTTCCATAAGGACGATACCTTTGTCCCCTTAAAAAAGCAGGACGCCATGATGGACGTTATTTTGCTTGCAAAAAATGAGTTAAATAAGCTTGTGGAGCGGTCAATACCCGTTTCGGAATTTGTAAAGACCGGGCTTTTGGACGAGATTATAAGAATTAAATATACAGTCGGAAACGAAGACCTTTCAGGAATTGACAGCCTTAAAAGGCGCATAGGCGAAGAGGTCAATGACCTTATAAGCTCGCATGAAAATTAAAGGAGGCGGTTTGAATGTCAATTGAATATATGGGACTTAAAAGCATAGACGGTCCTCTTGCCGTTATAGACGGACTTTCCGATGCCTCCAACGAAGAGCTTGTGACTCTTTCGCTTCCGGACGGCACAGATAGGCTCGGTAAAATCGTAGCTTTAGAGGGAAGCCGTGCGGTAATCCAGGTGTTCGAGGGTACAAGCGGACTTTCCTTGGTAAACACAAAAACGCGTCTTATGGGAAAGCCTATGACGCTTCCCTTAAGCCTTGAAATATTAGGGCGCACCTTTGACGGTGTGGGACGACCCATAGACTCCTTGGGCGATTACTTTGCAGACGAGGTCAGGGACGTAAACGGAAGTCCAATAAATCCCGTTTCAAGGGCATATCCCAATAACTTTATTCAGACGGGTATTTCCTCCATCGACTGCCTTGCGACCTTGATAAGAGGACAGAAGCTGCCTATCTTTTCGGGCGACGGTCTGCCTCACGACCGCCTTGCCGTACAGATAGCCCGTCAGGCAAAAATCTCAGACGGCGGCGAAAAGGACGATAAATTTGCCATTGTATTTGCGGCAATGGGCGTTAAGCATGACGTTGCGGACTATTTTAAGAGGTCCTTTGAGGAAAGCGGCGTGCTCAATAAGGTTGTAATGTTCTTAAATCTTTCAAACGACCCTGTCGTTGAAAGGATAATAACGCCCCGTGCGGCGCTTACCGCCGCCGAATACCTGGCTTTCCGCCACAATATGCACGTGCTTGTTATCCTTACCGATATGACAAGCTACGCCGAGGCTCTGCGTGAGATTTCCTCGTCAAAGGGCGAGGTTCCCTCAAGAAAGGGGTATCCCGGCTATCTATATTCAGACTTAGCTTCCCTTTACGAGCGTGCCGGAATAATTAAGGATTCGGAGGGCTCGGTGACTCAGGTTCCGATTCTGTCCATGCCTAACGACGATATAACCCACCCGGTGCCCGACCTTACCGGCTATATCACGGAAGGGCAGATTGTTTTGGGAAGAGAGCTTAACACTGCCGGAGTATATCCGCCCGTGTCCGTGCTTCCGTCACTTTCACGTCTTATGAAGGACGGTATAGGCGAGGGCTTCACGAGAGAGGATCATCCGGCTCTGGCAAACCAGCTTTTCGCGTCCTATTCAAAGGTAAACGACGCAAAGAGCCTTGCCTCCGTTATAGGTGAGGACGAGCTTTCTCCGATTGATAAGAAATATCTTGAGTTCGGCAAGGCGTTTGATAAGAAATTCTTAACTCAAGGCTTTCATGAGAACAGATCGATAACGGAAACTTTGGATTTGGGCTGGGAGCTTTTGGCAATGCTTCCCAGGGCAGAGCTTGACAGAATTTCCGACGATATATTGGACAAATACTACAAGGGCTGACCGAAAGAAAGGAGAAAAAGCGCTTATGGCGATTACAATGGCTCCGACCAAGGGCAATCTTTTGGCGGCGAAAAACACACTGCGCCTGTCTAAGCAGGGCTATGAAATGCTGGACAAAAAGCGCAATATCCTTATCCGTGAAATGATGACGCTGATAGACGAGGCGAAAAGCGTCGAGGACGAAATCGAATCGACGTTTAAGGCGGCATATGCGGCGCTTGAAAGCGCCAACCTTATGATGGGCTGCGACCAGGTATATGAAATTTCCCATTCGCAGAGCATTGAGGAGGGCGTGAATATAAATTTAAGAAGCGTAATGGGCGTTGAGCTTCCTGTGGTATCGTTAAAGGAGGAGTCCTCCCGTCCCATGTACAGCTTTTATTCCACGGGCTCTGCCTTTGACGAGGCATTCTGTTCGTTTTCTGATGTAAAAAAGCTTACCGCAAGACTGGCGCAGATTGAAAATTCGGTTTACCGTCTGGCGGTGAATATTAAAAAGACACAGAAGAGGGCAAACGCACTTTGGAATATCACGATTCCCATGTATGAGAACATTGTTAAGGATATTACGAACGCCTTGGAGGAAAAGGACAGGGAAGAGCATACAAGAATGAAAAAGGTTAAAGACAAAAAATAAGAAGCCGAAGGCTTCTTATTTTTTTATGCTTACATGAAAACCGTATATAAATATATATAAATATATAAATATAATTTCTTAAGCATAAAAATCCTCCGCATTTTAAGGTGCGGAGGATTTTGCTATTTTACATTCAAGAGCCTTTCGCATTCTGCCATGTGCTCCTTCGTGGGGGGATTTACGCCCTTTAGGGGATAGGGGAGCTTCTTGTTCTCCCACTTAAACACACCTAAGGTGTGATAGGGAAGAAGCTGGACTCGCTGTACGGTTTTAAGGGAGCGGACAAAATTTCCTAAAGCTATTAAATCCTCCTTAAAATCCGTAACGCCGGGCACTAAAACGTGCCTTATCCACATGGGCTTTCCCATAGAGGAAAGCTCTCTTGCCATCATAAGAATATTTTCGTTGTCAAAGCCCGTGAGAGCCTTGTGGCGAACGCTGTTCATTTCCTTTAAGTCAAGAAGTACAAGGTCGGTATATTCCATCAGCGTTTTAAACTTGGAATAGAAGGGCTCCTCCTTGGTGAAAAGACAGCCGGAGGTGTCAAGAGCGGTGTTTATGGATCGCTTTTTTGCAATGGAGAAAAGCTCGGTTAAAAAATCAATCTGGGCTAAGGGCTCGCCTCCGCTTACGGTAATTCCGCCGCCGTTTTTCCAATAGCTTTTGCAGCGCTCGGCTTTATCTATAAGCTCTTCGGCTTTAACTTTTTCGCCCTGGTTAAATTCCCTGGTATCCACATTGTGACAGTAGCCGCAGCGCATGGGACAGCCCTGAAGGAATATAATATATCTTACGCCAGGACCGTCAGACGCTCCGAAGCTTTCGGTGGAGTGAACGTACCCCTCCATGATTAAAGCGTTCCGTGGCAGGTTCTTGAGATTACGTCAAGCTGCTGCTCACGTGTCAGGTCGATAAACTTAACGGCATAGCCCGATACACGGATTGTGAAGTTTGCGTATTCCTCTTTTTCGGGGTGCTCCATAGCGTCAATAAGCTTTTCTCTGCCGAAAACATTGACGTTAAGGTGATGGGCGCCCTTGGTAAAGTAGCCGTCCAAAATAGCGGTAAGATTTGTTACCTGCTCGTCCTCGTTTGTGCCCAAAGCTTCGGGATTTATTGTCTGAGTGTTTGAAATTCCGTCAAGAGCATATTCATAGGGAAGCTTCGCAACAGAGTTAAGAGAGGCGATAAGTCCGTTCTTCTCCGCTCCGTAGGAGGGGTTTGCTCCGGGAGAGAGGGGCTCGCCGGCAAGTCTTCCGTCGGGAAGGTCGCCCGTCGCTTTACCGTATACCACGTTGGAGGTAATGGTAAGTATGGAGGTAGAGGGCTCGGAATTTCTGTAGGTGTGGCAGCGTCCGATCTTACCCATGAAGGTTTTAAGAAGCCATACGGCAATATCGTCCGCACGGTCGTCGTCGTTTCCGTAGCGTGGGAACTCGCCCTCGGTTTCGAATGCAACGGCAATGCCGTCAGCGTCCCTTACGGGCTTTACCTTTGCGTACTTAATTGCGGAAAGCGAATCCACAACATGGGAAAAGCCTGCGATTCCGGTCGCAAAGGTGCGCCTTACATCAGTATCTATAAGCGCCATTTCAGCCGCCTCATAGTAATATTTGTCGTGCATGTAGTGGATGACGTTTAAGGTTCTTACGTATACGTTTGCAAGCCAGTCCATCATCTTGTCAAAGCGTGTGATAACCTCGTCATAGTCAAGGTATTCTGTTGTAATCTTGGGATATTCAGGACCGACCTGAGCCTTGGTTTTTGCGTCAACGCCGCCGTTTATTGCATAGAGCAGGCACTTTGCAAGGTTTGCTCTCGCTCCGAAGAACTGCATTTCCTTTCCGGTCTGAGTTGCGGATACGCAGCAGCAGATGGCGTAATCGTCGCCCCATACGACACGCATAACGTCGTCGTTTTCGTACTGAATGGAGCTTGTTCTTACGGAGATAGCTGCGGCGTAGCGCTTAAAGGACTCGGGCAGAGCCTCTGAATAAAGCACTGTAAGGTTAGGCTCGGGAGAGGGACCCATGTTTTCCAAGGTGTGGAGGAAGCGGAAGTCGTTTTTCGTTACCATGCTTCTTCCGTCAATACCCTTGCCGGCAACGCTTAAGGTTGCCCATACGGGATCGCCTGAGAACAGCTCGTTATAGGAGGGGATTCTTGCAAACTTTACCATGCGGAGCTTCATTACAAGATGGTCGACAAGCTCCTGAGCTTCCTTTTCGGTGATAGTGCCCTCGTTAAGGTCACGCTCTATATAAATATCCAAGAAGGTGGAAACTCTTCCGACGCTCATGGCGGCGCCGTTCTGAGTCTTTATGGCCGCAAGATAGCCGAAATACAGCCACTGGAACGCCTCTTTTGCATTGTCGGCGGGCTGTGAAATGTCAAAGCCGTAGGAGGCCGCCATCTCTTTCATTTCCTTAAGAGCGTTTATCTGCATGGTAATTTCTTCTCTTAAGCGGATTTCGTCCTCAAACATGGATTCGCTTCCGCAGAGAGCGAAATCTTCTTTTTTCTTCTCAATAAGCATGTCGATACCGTAAAGGGCAATTCTTCTGTAATCGCCGACGATACGTCCTCTGCCGTAAGTGTCGGGAAGTCCTGTTACAATTTTATTTTTTCTTACGGCTCTCATCTCGGGAGTGTATACGTCAAAGACACCCTGGTTATGAGTTTTGTGATACTTTGTAAAAATCGTGTGAAGCTCGGGGTCAGGCTCGTAGCCGTAGGTGGTTAAAGCCTCCTCCGCCATTTTGATTCCGCCGTAGGGCATGAACGCACGCTTTAAGGGCTTGTCCGTCTGAAGTCCGACTACCTTTTCAAGCTCCTTAAGCTCGGGGTCGATGTAGCCCGGAGCGTGGGAGGTTATGGAGGATACGGTTTTTGAGTCCATATCTAAAACGCCGCCCTTGGCACGTTCTTCCTTCTGAAGAGCGGAAAGTTTGTCCCAAAGCTTTTCGGTAGCGTCCGAGGGTCCTTCAAGGAAGGATTCGTTTCCGCTGTAGGGAGTGTAGTTGTTTTGTATGAAATCCCTTGTATCAATATCGGCACGCCAAAGGTCACCCTTAAATCCGCGCCACTGACTGAAATTTTTCATGATTTTTCTGCCTCCTTAAAATGTAAAATTTATTTTATTTAACGCCTGTTTTTTATAGACGGTAATAATTTTGATTGCTTTTTGAAATTTTTCATTATAAATTCTATCATTGAAAAAAAGTAAAGTCAACAAATTAAGCAAAATAAAAAAATTTTTGGATTTATGCCCAAAAAAGCGTGGTATAATGCGGTTTATCTGTGTTTTTTGACACGAAGAGTAATAAAAGCATCAATTTTATTTGACAAATAAAAAAAGGTGTATTATAGTGTATTATAGCGTCCCCCTTAGGGGAGATTTAATCGGATTATAGGGTTACATACGGAGGATATATGAAAAAAATCTTATCGGCTGTTATTTTTATATGTATTTTGTTTACGCTTCAAGGCTTTGCACAATCAGAAGCACAGAACTTAAGTCTTTTGGGACAGGCGGAGAGTGACGCCTTTAATTATATTAAGGAAAATGTTAAAAGCCCCGGTCCATCCTCCGTGTACGGAGAGTGGGCGGTTATAGGCATATACCGCTCCTTAAAGGATACGGATTCTTTTATGGCGGAGGAATATAAAAGGAATATTTCGGAAAAGCTTAAGGAAAATTCAGGTACTCTTTCAGACAGAAAAAATACGGAATATGCAAGGGCTGTAATTGCGCTTTTATCCATCGGAGAAAATCCGCGCTCTTTTTGCGGCTACGACTTGGTTTCGCCGCTTACCGATTTTGACAAAACCGTACGCCAGGGCTTAAACGGCGCAGTTTACGCACTTATTGCGCTTTCCGCCGCTAAAAGCTCTGACACGGTAAATGTACGTGAAAAATACCTTGCAAAAATACTGGATTCCCAAACTGCCGAAGGCGGCTGGTCGGTATCGGGTGCCGAGCCGGATGCCGATATGACTGCAATGGCGCTTACTGCGCTTTCGCCGTATAAAAACAGACAAAAGGTAAAGGAGGCGTCAAGCAAGGGATTTTCCTACCTTTCATCTATACAGACGGACTTAGGAGGCTTCTTTTGCGGCTCTAAGGAAACGTCGGAAAGCGTTTCACAGGTAATCGTGGCGCTTACCGCACACGGGATTGCTCTCGACTCGCCGGAATTTGTAAAGAATGGGAAAAGCGTCATTTCTGCGCTTTTGGATTATAGACTTTCATCGGGCGGATTTTGCCATATAAAGGGCGAAGGGGAAAATCAGATGGCAAGCGAGCAGGCCTTGTACGCTCTTTGTGCGGCAGAAAGATTCTATGGTAAAAAAACGCCTCTTTTTGATATGAACGATTACGCCGATATAATTGAAAAAGCCGTACAAAATGCGGCTGAAAGGAGCTTTTGATTTGAAGAAAAAATTAAAAATCGCAGCTGCACTGATATTTGCCGCTCTGTTTATATTTTTCTTTGTATTTGAATCCGGAGCGCCGAAACGAGAAAATCTTAAGACCGTAGAAGAGACAAAAACGGAGGGCGAGGAAATAAAAGCCGATGAGGAGCTTAATGAGGAATCCGAAAACGCTTTATACTCTCCTTCTGAGGAAACCGAGGAAATAAAAAATGATAATACGCCGGAGGAGAGTCAGTCTTATACGGATGAGGAGGATAAAAAAGACGACCCTGCAGAAAAAAGCTGTACGCTTTATATAAGCTGTAAAACCGCATTGGGGAAAACCTCCTTAAGCCTGCCTGAGGACGGGGTGATTTTGCCGGAAACTAAAGTGACTCTTGATAAAAACGACACGGTGTTTTCAGTGCTTTCCCGTACTCTTAAGGAGAAAAAAATACATATGGAGTATGTGAATACCGCCGTATCTGACAGCGCATATATTGAGGGAATTGCCAATCTTTACGAATTTGACGCAGGGGAGCTCTCCGGCTGGATGTACAGCGTAAACGGCGTTTTCCCGAACGTGGGAGTTTCATCATACGAGGTATCCGACGGCGACAAAATCTCTTTTCTCTACACCTGTGATTTAGGAAAGGATTTGGGAGCGGAGGAGTAAAATATGCACGCATACGATAAAATCCATCCGACGGCGCTTTTTGTAAATTTCGCCGTTATAATTGTGATGACCGTAATATTTATGCACCCTATTGCGCTGGCGGTTTCTTTTTCGGGAGCGGTTTTTTATTATTGCCTCTTAAAAAAGGGAGGAGAGAAAAAATCCCTTATATTCATTTTGCCCATAGCCCTTACGGCGGCATTGTTAAATCCGCTTTTCAATCACAGGGGCATGACCGTGCTTTGGTATTTTCCCGGCGGCAATCCCCTGACGGCTGAGTCGCTTTTTTACGGCGCCGCTTCGGGAGTAATGATGGCTTCCGGCATAATATGGTTTTTATGCCTTACCGAGGTTTTTACCGGCGACAAAATTTTGTGTGTGGTGGGCAAGGCGTCCCCGTCCTTTGCCCTCATTTTTTCAATGGCGCTTCGGTTTGTTCCGCTTTTTAAGGAGAAAATGAAGAGCGTTTCTGTGGCTCAAAGAGGACTTTACCCGTGCAGAAAGAGCTCTTTTTTTAAGATAAAGCGCACGCTTTATATATTTTCTGCGTCGTCGATGCAGTGTCTTGATATGGCGCTGGAGGCGTCTGACAGCTTAAAAAGCCGAGGCTACGGAACGGGGAGAAGAAGCTTTTATACGCCCTATAAATGGAATCTTTGCTCTAAGGTGTACGCCTCCCTTTCGGTCTTGTGTCCGCTTTTTTTTGCGGCGGCAAGGCTAATGGGCGCCGCAGAATATACCTATTTTCCCGAGATAAGCTTTCATGGAGATACCTTTTTAGCCGCAGGCGTATTTTTATTATATGCGGTTTTGTGCTTTATGCCGTCCTATATTGAAATAAAGGAGGAGCTTTTGTGGAGAAAATTTCAGTCGAAAATCTGACCTTTACCTATCCCGGCTCTTTAAAACCGGCGCTGGATTCGGTCAGCCTGAAAATAAAAACCGGCGAATTTTTCGTGCTTTTCGGAAATTCGGGCTGCGGAAAAACTACACTCCTTAAATGCTTGAAGGGTGCGCTTGCGCCCCGGGGAGAGATGACGGGCGAAATATTCTTAGACGGAAAAAGGCTTTCCGATATAAGCGAGAGGACGCAGAGTGAGAAAATAGGCTTCGTAATGCAGAATTCGGAAAGCGCCGCAGTAACGGATAAGGTATGGCACGAGCTTGCCTTCGGACTTGAATCCTTGGGAGAGGACAGCGAAAGGATTAGGCTTAAGGTGGCGGAAACCGCCTCGTTTTTCGGGCTTGAGGATATGTATGACCGCAGTATAAATACCCTATCCGGCGGCGAGAAGAAGCTTTTGAGCCTTGCTTCGGTGATGGTTATGCAGCCCGATATACTTATTTTAGACGAGCCTTTAAGCATGCTTGACCCTATTGCGGCTTCGGAATTTATCGGCGTTGTGGACAGGATAAATAAAGAAATCGGAACTACCGTAATAATGAGCGAGCACAGCCTTACCGAGGTTTTTCCCGTTGCGGACAGAGCCGCCTTTATGGATAACGGAAAAATTGTTTTTTCGGGCGATGTCAGACAAACGGTTAAGGCCGTAAGCGAAAAGGAGGGGAAGCATGCCCTGTCGATCCCCATGCCGTCAAGAATATATGCCGCCTCAGGCGGAGCCGGAGAGCCGCCTATAACCTTAAGAGAGGGAAAAAGCTGGCTTAAGACAAGGGATACCGATGAAGGTAAGATTAAAAAGGACAAGGAAAGGACTCATGCTTGTGAGGTTATAAGGCTTTCAGACGTGTGGTTTAGGTATGAAAAAAACGGAGAGGACGTTTTAGCCTCGCTTTCCCTTTCCGTAAGACAGGGCGAAATATATGCCCTTGTGGGCGGCAACGGAGCCGGAAAGAGCACTGCCCTTGAGGTTATTAAAGGGGTGCTTTCGCCCTACCGTGGGAGGGTTTATGTATCTGAAAAAGCAAGGACTGCCTTAATCGTTCAAAATCCCAAGGATATGTTCGGGGAAAAGACCTTGCTTGAAGATTTTGAAAAGTGCTTTGAGGGTAAAGAGATTACAGAGGAGGAAAGGGAAAATAAAATCCGTGCGGCGGCAAAAATTAGTTCGGTTTCATCACTTATTTTAAGACATCCCTTTGACCTATCCGGCGGCGAACAGCAGAGAGCGGCAGTATGCAAGGCGCTTTTGACCGAGCCCGATATTATTTTGGCGGACGAGCCCACAAAGGGACTTGACGAGTATAACAAAAGAAAGCTCTTAAGGCTTTTTAAAAGCCTTAAGAAAAGGGGCGTAACAATAGTTTTAGTAACTCATGACCTGGACTTTGCGGCAGAGTGCTCGGACAGATGCGCTCTTCTTTTTAGGGGGAGCATAGTAAGCTCGGATGCGCCGAAAAGATTTTTCTCGGGCAACAGATACTACACCACAAAAGCCGGGCGCATGGCAGAGGGCACCGTTCCTTTAGCCGTTACGGAAAGGGATATACTTATGTCCCTTGGGGTAAAAGAAGAAAATGATGACTCAGGATTTGACGATAATACCAAGGCGGAGGATATAGTATTTCCTAAAAAAGAAAAGAAAAAGGCAAATTACATGCTTTTTGCGCTTTTTGCGCTGGCGGCAGTGCTTTTTATGTATTTTAAGCCTCCTATCAGATATTCGGACGTGTTTAAGGTGTTTTCGGTTATTTTTGCCGCGGCGGCTCTTTATTTTCTTTTTCCCGGAGCCGGAGGCAAGGTGCCTTATAAGGTAAGAAGGCTTTCGCCTCAGGCGGTTTTGATACTTTTACTGTCTGCGGCTGCGGCGGCTTTTACCGTCTTTTTCGGAAATAAGCTTTCCGGCGGCAGAAAATATTATTTTTTAAGCCTTGCGGTAATGCTTGAAACTCTGCTCCCTTTGCTCATTCTTTTTGAGAAGAAAAGAAAAAAGGCGGCGCTTTTGGTAACTGTAAGTATGCTTTCGGCTTTGGGAGTGGCGGGGCGTGCGGCGTTTTCGCCCATAATGCAGTTTAAGCCCGTAACGGCGATAGTCATTGTGTCGGCGCTTTGCCTTGGAGGCGAGGCAGGCTTTGCGGTTGGAGCGATGACGGCGTTTTTGTCTAACTTTATCTTCGGTCAGGGTCCCTGGACTCCGTGGCAGATGTTCGCTTTCGGCTTTATCGGACTTATAACGGGGATAATTTCTCCGGTTAAAATATTAAAAAACCGGGCGGTGCTTTCGGTCTACGGCTTTTTAACGGTTATGCTTTTTTACGGCCCGGTAATGAACCTTTATTCGGCGCTTATGAGTCAGGACGTTTTGACCTTAGGAGCGGTTATAACCTATCTTTCCATGGGTCTTCCCATGGACCTTATTCATGGGGCGGCGACGGCGTTTTTCCTTTTCTTTACGGCAAAGCCTTTAACGGAAAGCCTTGAGCGCCTTAAAATCAAATATTCGGGAGAGCTTTAGAATAAAAGGAGTGTAATACTTGGAATTTATAAAAAAGCATAAAGTTATTTTAATCGTTGCGGCGGTAATTTTTGTTATTGCGCTCCTTTTTGAGGAAAAGCCCCAAAACTACGGCTTCGGAATAACCTACATCGGAAAAGAAGCTATGGCACAGGAGGATTTTTATATGCTTACCTCCGCTTTATCGGAGGGCGTAAGACAAAAAAATGACTGCGAAAACATAAATATCGAGGAAATAACAATGAAGCCGGACGAGGGAACAGGCAGGCAGACTGCGCTTTCAAGGCTTTGGGGCGGCGACGGAGTAATTTATATAGCCGACTATGCTCTTGTAAGGAGCATAATTGACGACGATTCTCTTTTTGCGCCGCTTCCCGACTCTCTTGAGGCGGATATATTCTCAGATTCCGGCGTGCCCTTGGCAAAAAGCCTTGAAAGCTTTTCGGGAGTTTCTTTATCGAAGGATTACGAAAATCTATGTATTTTTATACGCTCCTTTGAGGCTGAAAACAAGGGGCTTTCAGAGTATTATGAAAACAATTATGACGCCGCTGTTTCGGCTATTTCGGAAATCAAATAAAAAATTGCAAAAAAAGCTTGACAAATTAATAAATGTATGATATATTATAAAAGTGCTCTGAAAGAGAGCATAAATATAGAATGCGAGAGTGGCGGAACTGGCAGACGCGCACGTTTAAGGGGCGTGTGATTTCATCGTACGGGTTCAATTCCCGTCTCTCGCACCATTTTTTTGCCGAATTGTGTAATGGTAGCACGACAGACTCTGACTCTGTTTGTCTGGGTTCAAATCCTAGTTCGGCAACCAAAACAAAAAGCATCGACTTTGTCGGTGCTTTTTTCAACGAAATTGTGGATATTAACAGGGTAACAATTTAAAGTTAAAGGACAAAAATATCTATGAATATCAAAAAGGAGCTTTTTAAGCTTTCCGACGAAAAATATCTTGAATTTAATTCCTCACTTATTCCCACCGTAAATAAGGATAAGATGCTCGGGGTTAGGACTCCTCTTTTAAGAAGTCTTGCCAAGGAAATTATAAAAACGGGCGAGGACGGGGATTTTTTGGAGGAGCTTCCCCATAAATATTATGAAGAAAATAATCTTCACGCCTTTATCCTGTCCGAGGAAAAGGATTTTGACCGTGCCATTTATCTTACGGAAAAATTTCTTCCATATATAGATAACTGGGCAACCTGCGACTCCTTTCTTCCCAAGGCCTTTAAGAAAAATAAGGGCAGGCTTTATCCTTATATAGAAAAATGGCTTGACTCTGAAAAAACATACACCGTCCGCTTTGCAATATTGCTTTTGATGAAGCTTTATTCGGGCGAGGACTATGATAAAAAATATTCCGACCGTGTGGCGGCTGTAAAAAGCGACGAATACTATATAAATATGATGGTCTCATGGTATTTTGCCGAGCTTTTGTCAAAGCATCCCGACGAGGCTTTAGAGTATTTAACCGACGGTGCGCTTTCTTATTTTGTCCATAACAAGGCAATTTCAAAGGCGTGCGAAAGCAGAAGAGTAAATAATGAAATAAAAGAATATATAAAAACGCTTAAGAAAAAAATCACCCTCGGGTGATTTTTTTCTTTTACCTTTAGGAGTAACGGCAAAGTGAAAATAAGATATACTGTATATAGAGCGCATAAATTTACTGCGCCCGGAAAAAACAGGCTAAAATAACAGAAAGGGATATTCATATGGAAATATTTAATGTCATTATTATGCCGGTGCTTGGCACGGCGATAGGTGCCGCAGCGGTATTTTTTATGAAGGGTCAAATGAACAAAAAGCTTCAGAAGATGCTTATGGGCTTTGCCTCGGGAGTTATGGTCGCCGCATCGGTATGGAGTCTTTTGCTCCCTGCCATAGACAGATCCGCAAGGATGGGGCGCATGGCGTTTTTTCCGGCGGCGGCAGGCTTTCTTCTCGGAGTGTTTTTACTGCTTCTTACCGACAAGCTGATACCGCATTTGAATTTCGGGACGAATAAAAGGGAGGGCTTAAAAAGCAGCTTAAAGCAGAGCTCTATGTTGGTGCTGGCAGTGGTAATACATAACTTTCCCGAGGGTATGGCGGTGGGAGCGGCGCTTGCCGCCGTTTTAAATAACGCGGGAGTCAGCATAAGTGCGGCATTTGCCTTATCTCTGGGTATAGCCATACAAAACTTCCCCGAGGGGGCTATAATATCCATGCCCCTTGCCGCCTCGGGAATGAAAAAAAGAAGGGCGTTTTTCGGCGGAGTTGCCTCCGGGCTTGTAGAGCCTGTGGGCGCCTTGCTTACTGTAATAGCCTCAAGGTTTATGGTGCCGAGCCTTCCTTATTTATTAGCCTTTGCCGCCGGCGCCATGATTTACGTTGTTGTGGAGGAGCTTATACCCGAAATGAACGGAGCGGATCAGACCGACGATTCGGGAACGGTTATGTTTGCCTTGGGCTTTACCTTAATGATGATGCTGGACGTTATGCTGGGGTAAGGCTCATAAATCTTCGGTATAACTAAAAAACAGCAGAGGAATTTTAATTCCTTTGCTGTTTTATTTTTTTCCTTTTGGATAAAAACATAATGAGAAAATATGTTATTACTGAAGTAAACACTATTGCGGCGCCGGAGGAAATCGAAAGCTCATAGGATATAAAAATTCCCGTGAAGCAGAAAAATATTCCGAATAAAAATGCGGCAATCATTCGTGCTTTAAGACCTTTTGTTATAAATGCGGCGGAGGAGGCAGGAGCGGAAAGCAGGGCAATAACCAGGATAATCCCCGTCGCTTTTATAAGCAGTACAATTGTAAGAGCCGTCATTACGAGAAGAACATTTTCCAAAAGAGATGTTCTGAGTCCGGAAATCTCTGCAAACTCCCTGTCGAATAAAAAGCTCTGCCAGTCGCGGAAAAATACCGTTATAATAATAAGCATTGCCGCCGCAAGAGGAATTGCAAGAAATATATCCGTGTGTGTGACGGATAAAATATTTCCGAAAAGGTAGGAATTTATGTCCGGGGGATAGCCGGGCATTAAGCCGATAAAGGCAATGCCTAACGCCATGCCGAAGGACCATAAAAGAGCGGTTGCCGTATCTGAATTACCTTTGGAGCGTCGGCTTATATAGCCTATTAAAAATGCGGCGGCAACGGCAAAAAATGCTGCGCCGATTATGGGCTCAAAGCCTAAAAGATAGCCCAGTCCCACGCCGCCGTAGGCGGTGTGGGCTATGCCGCCGGAGAGCATAACGCTCTTTCTCTCGGTGCATATTACCCCTGTTACGGCGCACATAATCGAGGCAAGAACGCTTATTATAACGGCGTTCTGTAAAAATTCGTATTTAAATAGAGCTTCAAGCATGATGGTGTCCTCCCTCATGACAGCCTAAAACACGGTGACTTACCCCGTGGGCGATTAAATCCACAGGACAGCCGTACATGGCGTGACTGATTTCGTCGGTAATTTTAGGCTCTCCGTGGTAAACAAGCGTTCGGTTAAGACAGGCGATAGAGCCCACGGCGCTGGAAATTGCCAAAAGGTCGTGAGTGACCATAAGTATAGTCATACCCTCCTTGTTAAGAGAAGCCAAAAGAGAATAAATTGTTTCCCGGCTTTTGGGGTCCACGTTTGATACAGGCTCGTCAAGGATTAAAATTTCAGGATCGCCGGCAAGAGCACGGGCTATAAGAAGCCTTTGAAATTCGCCGCCCGAAAGCTCGGACACATTTCGGGAGGCAAGGTGCGAAAGCTCAAGCTTGGAAAGACATTCGAGTGCTTTTTTTCTGTCGTCTTCATTAAATCGCCTCAGCGGATTAAGTCCCTTTTTTAAGTAGGCCGTCATAACGGTTTCCGTAACCGTTATCGGAAAGCTTTTGGACAGACCTGAATTCTGCGGAACATAGCCTGTATAGCGGCGGTTTTTTAAATTGGAGCCGCCAAGTATTTCTACGCTTCCGCTATCGGGCTTATGAGTGCCCAATATTGCTGAAATAAGTGTGGTCTTGCCGCCGCCGTTGGGACCTATTATTCCTAAATATTCGCCCTTTTGTACCGTTAGGTTTACATTTGATAAAGCTTTGTTTTCACCGTAGCTTAAGGATAAATCGGTGACCTTTACCGCTTCCGTCATGATTTTGACTCCTTTATTTTATCCGCCGTGAGGCAGTAGTTTTCGATATAGTTTTCTGAGAGGGGCGAAAGCATAACCGCTTCTCCGTTTATCTCCTTGGCAAAGGTTTTTGCCTGGGCGCCGCCTGACTCCTCCTGATAGAATATGGTCTTAATGCCGTTTTCTCGGGCGTAGTCGATTAAAGCGGCAAGCTCCTTTGCCGACGCCTCCTTACCCTCGTCCTCCAGGGCGTGCATGGTTAGGTTATGCTCGTCGGCGAAATATCCGAAAGCCGGGTGAAATACTATAAATTGTCTGTCGGAAAGTGAAGAAAGTACATCCTCAGCATAGCTTTTTGCGTCTTTAAGCCTTTTTATATAATTTTCCGCATTTTTTATATATACGTCAGAGTGCTCCTTGTCATAGGAGATAAGAGTATCCCTGATTTTTTCCGTCATAATTACAGCTCGGTCGGCTGAAAGCCATATATGAGGGTCACGCTCGCTTCCGATATAAAGGTCGGGGATTTTTTCGCTCACCGCTTTTTCAAGATGAACTACAAGCGTGTCCTTTCCGACCATGGGGAGAATAGAGTTTTCCTCTTGTGGCATACCTATTGTAAAATAAATATCTGCGTCGGAAAAAGCCTTCACATCATCTATGGTGGGATCGAAGCTTTCCGGGTCGGCTCCGGAAGGTACTATCACATTAACCTCGGCGTATTGACCGCATACATTTTCCACAAACTCCTTTTCCGGAGCAAGAGTGACGGAAATTTTTATTTTGCCGCCAAATTCCTCCTCTTTGGTCCGGCATGATGTAAAACATGCGGCTATAATTAAAATTGCCAAAATAAGTGCGGCGATTTTTTTGATTTTCATAAGTGAAGCCTCCAATTTGCAAACAGTTTGCATTTTTGTATTATACCATGTTAAGATTATAAAGTCAATAGCTTGACTAATAAAGATAAAAATGATATATTAAAATAAAAGGGAGCGGATTTATTATGCCGTTAAAAAAGGGCTATAATACAAAGGGCAGAAGCGTAGTGACAGAATATCTTAAAGAAAACAGAGGAAAGACGGTAAGTGCGGCGAACATTTTCGCGGCGGTCAAAAAAAGCGGTGCAGCCGTGTCGGAGTCTACGGTGTACAGATGCCTTTCACGGCTTGAAAAAGAAAGAAAAATAATGAAATACGTTTCGGAAAAGGGAGAAAGCGCCGTTTATCAGTATATCGGCGAGGAAACGGACTGCCGGGGACATCTGCACTTAAAATGCTTATCCTGCGGACGGGTATATCACTTAGACTGCGGCTTTATGGAGGAGCTTTCAAGACATCTTTATTCCGACCACGGGTTTGATATAAGCTGTGAGGGCAGCATCATATACGGAGTATGTAAAAACTGCAGATAAAAAACACGGGGCTTTTAATGCAAATTTTCAAAGTGCTTTTGCTTTGAGATTTTGCGTATTTTCCCCGTGTTTTATAATGTATAAATAAGTGTATATTTATATATGCGAATATATAAATATAATTAATCTCAGCGTAAAATTATGTCCGCGGCTTCTTCTGGAGTGGAGGCGGTATATGTGGGACAGGAGCTGCTGATTTCACCCTCCTCGGCGTAGCCGTAGGTTACGGCGAGAGAGTCTGTTTTAAGCTTTTTTGCCGCCTCAATATCAAAGGAGCGGTCACCGACCATGATGGATTTTTCCCTGTCGGCGCCTAAGGCGAATAGGGCAGAGCGCATCACGTCCTCTTTTTTTACTTTTTCGCCTGAAAGAAGGCTTCCCTCCAAAACGTCCAAATATTTTACGAGTCCGAATTTATCGCATATCCTCTCGGCAAAAACCTTGGGCTTGCTGGTTGCAAGAGCGGTTTTTAGGCCTTGGTTTTTAACTCGCCTTAGCATATCGGTAACGCCGGGATATACGCTGTTTTCAAAAAGACCGACTGTTGAAAACCGTTCTCTGTAAAAGGCGACCATTTTTTCCGAGTCGGAGTCGCTTAAGGAGAAAACCTTCGCCATCATATCCTTTAAGGGAGGCCCTACAAAGGATAAAAGGACTTCATCGGAGGGGATTAAAAGCCCCATTTTGCCGCAGGCGTATTTTATGCAGTTTATAATGCCGGGAGCGGAATCGGTAAGAGTTCCGTCAAGGTCAAAAAGTACATATTTATACATTTAAGTCACCTCTTTTGGTTAATCTTCATATTTTAAATATAGCACAAAACTTAATTTAATGGAATACATAATTATTGACAATTTTCTTTCACTTTGATATGATAAATATGTAAAGACAATAAAAAGGGACGGTTTTATGGAAGGCTTTAATATAGAACGAATCGAAAAAATAGACGACTGTGCACTGATTTTTGCGGGAGGAATAAGACAAAGCGTGCAGACTGCGTACCGCCTTTTTTCTCTTTTTTCTGAGAATAAAATTGATATAGTTTTTGCTCTTCAAAGCACTAATCCCGAGGATGAAACAGCCGATATGGGAGCGGTTATCAAGCGCCGTGATATTGAAAAGGCAAAGCTTTTTTTCGACGAAATATTCTTAGACGGAAGAAGCGTAGTCAAGGAGGATATTTCGGTAATCGGAATTTCGGGAGCCGGGCTTTATCATAACTATCCGGTGCAGGAAAAGATTTTCGAGCTTTTATATGAGCAGGCAATAGATATTCATCTTATATCAACCGGCGAGATAAAAATTTTTGCCGCCATTGATTCGGATAAGGCGGACGAAGCAAAAAGTGTGCTGTTAAAAGGTCTTTTTTAACATAAAGGCTGCGGAGCTTAAATGCTCCGCAGCCTTTTTACTAAAGATAAAAGTCGTGATTTCCGATTGATGCAAAAAACGGACGGTTATTTACAATCCAAAAGCTCTGCGCCTTTTTCGGATTTAAGAAAAACAGACTGTTTCCGGCGGTGTTTTCTCCCAGAAGAGCACGCTTTGCCGCTTCAACGGCAGAGTGGGAGGGAGTTAAATGGATAGTTCCGTTTATAACCGGCTCGAACTGAACGCCGCCTGCCCTATCAAATATAACCGAGTATATGGTATTCGGAAAATCTCTGGATTCAACACGGTTTAATACCACGTTCCCGACGGCAATCTGCCCCGGCATGATCTCACCAACGGACTCTGCGTGTATAATCTTTGACAGCCAATAAACCTCGTCCTGGTTATAGGAGCTGTCCAAAAGGCTTTCCGGCACGTTGACGCCGTTTTTGGTGATAAGAACACGGTAAAAGGTCTGGTCCCAGTCGATTTTTGCGCCGAAGCTTTCTGAAATAAACCGTGCCGGCGCCATGAGTCTTCCGTCTTTTAAATAGCTTTTAACGGATTTTCTTTTTCCGTTTAAGTATGCCGAATTGTTTTCGGGATAAAGGGTTAAATGTACGCCCGAGCCTTCAATTTCGGCGCAGGTGCTTTCGCTCACCCAGCCGCAGTCAAGACCTAAAGCCTCAGATATTAAGCGCACGGGCACATATACGGTGTCAGATTTTATTTCCGGAGCCACGTCAAAGGCGATTTTTTCTGAATTAACCTCCACGTCCACTATCATTGCCGCAAAAGAGCCTAAGGATAAAAGCAGTATGAAAAAGAATGTAAAAAATAATATTCTGCTCAAAATAAAATACGCCTCCTTTCATAAAAAAAGTCCTTTTTATCTTAACAGACAAAAAAGGACTTTTCAATGCAAAATATATGGCAGACCTGCCTTTATATGACATAACCTCCGCCGGGACTTATTACCTGACCGGTTATAAAGGAGGACGAGTCGGAGCCTAAAAAGTATATTGCTTCTGCGACCTCCTCGGGAGTGCCCGTACGCATTAAGGGAGTATTGCTTGCAAAAAGCTCTCTGTCGCCTTGGGATATACTCTCAGTCATTTTGGTATCAATAAAGCCCGGAGCCACGGCGTTTACCCTTACGTTAGAGGGACCTGCCTCCTTGGCGAGAGCCTTGGTAAGCCCCAAAATTCCTGCCTTTGCCGCAGAGTAGGCACATTCTGCCGCACCGCCGGTAAGAGCCCATATTGAGGATACGTTTACTATGCTGCCCTTTTGCCTTTTTATCATATGGGGCAGAGCGGCACGGCATACGTAAAAGGTTCCGTAAAGGTTTACCCTCATAATGCTGTCAAAATCACTGTCAGAGGTGTCGGTCAAAAGCGCATGAAGTGAGGCGCCTGCGTTATTTACCACAATATCGAAATCGTGTCTTTGAAAAAGAGCGTCAACCTGGGACGAGTCGGTAACGTCAAGGCGGAGCGCCGTAGCATAGGGCAGAAGCTTTTTTGCTTCTTTTTGGTCGGATAAGGTGCTGTTATAGGTTATAAAGGTTAAAAAGCCGTTTTCGTAAAATTTCCTTGCGGCGGCAAGACCGATACCCCGGCAGCCTCCGGTTATTAATACCTTTTTCATATATTCTCCTTAAAAAATAGGGCGGCAGATTTGCCGCCCGATTTAATTAAAATTCAAGCTTTGAATTAATGTACTCTATCGCTTCGGGAACGGTCATTCTCTTCTGCTCCATGGTATCTCTGTCACGCAGTGTAACGCAGTTGTCCGCAGGAGTATTATCGTCGCCCACAGTCTGAAAGTCAACGGTTATGCAGAAGGGCGTGCCTGTTTCGTCCTGTCTTCTGTAACGCTTTCCGATAGAGCCTGCCTCGTCATAGTCGCACATAAAGTGCTTTGAAAGCTCCTCGTGAACCTCCATAGCCTTGTCTGAAAGCTTTTTGGAAAGGGGAAGCACCGCCGCCTTAAAGGGAGCAAGAGCCGGATGAAGGTGAAGCACCGTTCTTACGTCGCCCTCGGGAGTTTCCTCCTCATCGTAGGCGTCAACCAAAAACGCAAGAACAACTCTGTCGGCGCCCAGTGAGGGCTCGATAACATAAGGAATGTATTTTTCGTTTGTAACCGGGTCAAGATAATTAAGATCCGTGCCCGAATGCTCTGAATGACGGGAAAGGTCGAAATCCGTACGGTCGGCGATACCCCAAAGCTCGCCCCAGCCGAAGGGGAACATAAACTCAATGTCGGTCGTTGCGTTTGAATAGTGGGAAAGCTCCTCCTTTGAATGGTCGCGGAGCTTTAAGCTCTCTTCTCTTATGCCCAGTGAGAAGAGCCAGTTTTTGCACTGCTCCTTCCAGTAGGAAAACCACTCAAGGTCGGTTCCGGGCTTGCAGAAAAACTCAAGCTCCATCTGCTCAAACTCCCTTGTTCTGAAGGTGAAGTTTCCGGGAGTGATTTCGTTTCTGAAGGATTTTCCGATCTGACCTATTCCGAAGGGCACCTTTCTTCTTGTTGTTCTCTGAACGTTTTTGAAGTTTACGAAAATACCCTGGGCGGTTTCGGGACGGAGGTATATTTCACTTTTAGCGTCCTCGGTAACGCCCTGAAAGGTCTTGAACATAAGGTTAAACTTTCTGATGTCGGTAAAATTGTGCTTGCCGCATTCGGGACAGGGGATGCTATTCTCCTTGATATATTCCACCATTTTTTCGTTTGACCAGCCGTCAACCACTATCGTTTCGCCTTTTTCATGGCAGAAATCCTCAATAAGCTTATCTGCTCTGAAACGAGCCTTGCACTCCTTGCAGTCCATAAGCGGGTCGGAAAAGCCGCCCACATGACCTGAAGCCACCCAAACCTGAGGATTCATTAAAATGGCGCAGTCGAGTCCCACATTATATTTTGATTCCTGAACGAATTTTTTCCACCAGGCTTTTTTTACGTTATTTTTAAGCTCAACGCCCAAGGGTCCGTAATCCCAGGTATTGGAAAGACCGCCGTATATTTCGGAGCCTGAGTATACGAAGCCGCGCCCCTTGCAGAGCGAAACTATTTTATCCATCGTTTTGAGTTCATTATTCATCATAAACATTTTTCCTTTCCCAATATGTAGTACTTTATTTATTTTATCAAAATAAGAAGATTTGTCAAGTAATAACCTTGATTTTTACTTTTTTTTGTGATATAATTTATAAATCTACATAAAATTGATTTTTATTTTAAGGAAGGGCATGATAATATGTCGGGAAGAAAAAGAAAACAGCGCGGTCTTATTATCCTTACGGCGGTGCTTATAATATCGCTTATAGCCGGCTCTGCCGGTTTTGCCACGGGATATTGGGCGGACGCAAGGAAAAGAACAGCGCTTTCGGCAGAGCTTATAGCTCTTAAGGAAAGCGTTTCCGATGAAAATATAAAAAATGCGGAAAAAATAAAAAAAGAAAATGACGAGCTTTCCTTAAGGGTGACCGAGCTTGAAGGACAGGTCGCTTCTTTAAGCGAGGAAAACGAAATGCTTAAAAACGCCGTAAAGGAAACGGAAGCTTCAAATGATGATGAAACTCAAGGGTTGCTTGACCCGGTTAAAAAGGACGGTCAAGATGAAGAGGATAGCGCTGACGACCAGCAGGAAGCGGTCAGGGTAAGCCTTGTGGACAAAATAACGAAATATGTTATTTTAATAATTGTTATAATTTTGGTATTAATGGGAGTCGGAATGATATTCTTCGGCAGAAAAGAAAGCGGCATTGACGAGGAGGACGAGCTTTCCTATGAAGAGGAAAAAGAGCGTGACATTTCAGGCGCTCCCTCTCCCGAGACCGAAGTGGTACCGGGAGATACCGTAAGGCATGAACGTATTGACCTTTTTGCCGAGGACGAGATAAATACCGGCGGCAATGAGGAGGAAAAATCTGATTTTGATGAAATAAATGAGCCTGAAGATAAGCAGCAAGCCGATGATGTTATTTCGGGAGCACATGTGCCGGAAACCCTTGAGGAGCTTATGATGACAGGACACGGCGGTGACGGTAAGTGACTTTTAAGATAATATCACTGCTTCTTTTGGCGTCGGGCGCGGCTTTGTGCTTCGGCGCAGGGAAAATTGCCGAACGGATTTTTGAGGAAAAGACCGAGGAAAACGTACTTAAGATAAAGCTTTTGTCTTTTGTATTCGTCGCTTTGGGGCTTTTGGTGCTCTTTATGTTTAGCTGAGAAAGGAAAGAAAATATGAAAAAAGAGATGGACAAAAATTTTAACCCCGCCGAGGCGGAGGACAGGATATATAAAAACTGGGAGGATAAGGGCTATTTTCACGCCGAAGTCGATGAAAAAAAGGTGCCCTTTACCATCGTTATACCCCCTCCGAATGTTACGGGACAGCTTCATATGGGGCACGCTCTTGACGAAACGCTCCAGGATATTTTAATAAGAACAAGAAGAATGCAGGGAAGAAACGCTCTTTGGGTGCCCGGAACCGACCATGCCGGAATCGCCACTCAGATTAAGGTTGAGGAAACCTTAAGAAAGGAAGAGGGGCTTACAAGATACGACCTTGGAAGAGAGAAGTTTTTGGAAAAGGTTTGGGACTGGAAAGAAAGATTCGGCGACAGAATAATCTGCCAGCTTAAAAAGCTGGGTTGCTCCTGCGACTGGGAAAGAGAACGCTTTACCATGGACGAGGGACTGTCAAACGCCGTAAAGCACACCTTTGTAAACCTTTACAATAAAGGTCTTATTTACAGAGGCTACAGGATAATAAACTGGTGTCCCAGCTGCCGCACCGCCCTTTCGGACGCAGAGGTTGAGTACCGGGAGGACGAGGGCAATTTCTGGCATATAAGATATTATTTTGAGGACAGCGACGACTATATTGTTATCGCAACTACAAGACCGGAAACTCTTTTGGGCGATACGGCGGTTGCCGTTCACCCGGAGGATGAACGCTATAAGGACCTTGTGGGCAAAAATTTAGTGCTTCCCCTTGTAGGAAGAAAAATTCCGATTGTGGCGGACGAATATGTCGATAAGGAATTCGGAACCGGCTGTGTTAAGATAACTCCCGGTCACGACCCCAACGATTTCGAGGTTGGTCAGCGCCATAATCTTGAAACGATAATCGTGCTTACCGGCGACGGAAGGATAAACGATAAGGGCGGAAAGTACCAGGGACTCGACCGCTATGAGGCAAGACGCGCCATCATAAAGGACTTAGAGGACGGCGGCTTTTTGGTTAAGACCGAAAAGCACGTTCACAACGTGGGTCACTGCTACCGCTGCGGCAATACGGTAGAGCCTATGGCGTCAGACCAGTGGTTTGTAAGGATGAAGCCTTTGGCAGAGCCGGCTATCGAAGCAGTTAAAAATAAGGAAATTACCTTTGTGCCCGAGCGATTTGGCAAGTCATACATCTACTGGATGGAAAATATAAAGGATTGGTGCATTTCCCGTCAGCTTTGGTGGGGTCATCAGATTCCGGCATTTTACTGCGACGAGTGCGGCGAAATGACCGTTTCCGAAGAAAATATAACGGTATGTCCCAATTGCGGCGCAAAGGTAAGACAGGAAAGCGACGTTTTGGATACCTGGTTTTCATCAGCGCTCTGGCCGTTTTCTACCTTGGGCTGGCCGGAGGAAACCGAGGACTATAAATATTTCTATCCCACCGACGTTTTGGTAACGGGCTATGACATTATTCCCTTCTGGGTTGCGAGAATGATATTCTCCGGTCTTGAGCAGACGGGAAAAAAGCCCTTCAGCCATGTTTTCATTCACGGTCTTGTGCGTGACGAGCAGGGAAGAAAGATGTCAAAATCCCTTGGCAACGGAATAGATCCTTTAGAGATAATTTCAAAGTACGGAGCGGATACCTTAAGGTTTGCGCTTTCAACCGGAAATTCTCCCGGAAACGATATGAGATTTTCCGATAAAAAGGTTGAGGCGGCAAGAAACTTCTCAAATAAGATATGGAACGCCGCACGCTTCGTTATTATGAATCTTGAAACGGGTGATTACACTCTGCCCGATAAGGACAGCTTAAACGCCGAGGATAAGTGGATAGTTTCAAAGCTTAATGAGCTTGTAGGCGAGGTAACGGCGGCTATCGACAGATTTGATATAGGTATAGCGCTTTCCAAAATCTACGGCTTTTTGTGGGATTGGTACTGCGACTGGTATATCGAGCTTGTAAAGCCCAGACTTTATAACAAGGACAATAAGACTAAGGAGGCGGCACAGAGAACGCTTGCCTATGTTCTTATAAATTCCTTGAAGCTTCTGCATCCCTTTATGCCCTTTATAACCGAGGAGATTTACCAAAAGCTTATGGGCGAAGAGGAAAGCATAATGGTATCGAAGTGGCCCGAATACGACGAGAAGCTTAATTTCGCAAAGGAAAGCAGAGAAACCGAGCTTGTCATAGGTGCGATAAAGGCGGTAAGAAACTTAAGAAGCGAAATGAACGTGCCCCCGTCAAAGAAGGCAAAGGTTATTATTGTGGCGGAGGATACGGCGCCATTTAAATCCGGCGAAGCGTTTCTTATAAAGCTTGCCTACGCTTCGGAGGTTTTATTTAAATCATGCGATGACAGTATAAGCGAAAACGCCGTAAGCACAGTAACCGAGGGCGCTAAGGTTATAATTCCCTTAGACGAGCTTGTGGACAGGGAAAAGGAAATCGAGCGTCTTAGCGCCGAAAAGGAAAGGCTTATTTCGGAAATCGAGAGAGTGGAAAAGCTTTTGGCAAACGAAGGCTATGTTAAAAAGGCTCCGGCAGCATTGGTGGAAAAGGAGCGTGAAAAGGGCGAAAGCTTTAAAAAGATGCTCGGCGAGGTTTTGGAAAGTCTTAAAAAATATATGTAAAATAAAGGCTGTACCGAGTATTTCGGTGCAGTCTTTTTAGAGGGTGATAATATGACTGAAAACGAGGCGCTTTTATTTATACATTCGGCGGAGAAATTCGGCTCCGTTTTAGGGCTTGACAGTATGAAAAGGCTCTGCGGTATGCTTGGACATCCCGAAAGAGGACAAAAATTCATTCACATTGCCGGCACAAACGGAAAAGGCTCCGTCGCCGCCTGTCTTAACGCTATTCTGATGAAGGCAGGGCTTAAAACAGGGCTTTATACCTCTCCGGCTTTGGTAGATTTTTCCGAAAGAATAAAGGTAAATTCCGTGCCGATAGGGGCAGAGGAGCTTGCAAAAATTACTCTTAAGGTTAAAAATGCCTGTGAAGCTTTAACCGCAAAAGGCTTTCCTCACCCGACGGAGTTTGAGATTGTGACTGCCATAGGACTTTTATATTTTAAGAAAACTGCGTGCCAAGCGGTGATACTTGAGGTGGGACTTGGCGGCAGACTTGACGCCACAAATGTAATAGAAGACCCCGAGCTTTGCATTATCACCTCTTTAAGTCTTGACCATACGGACAGGCTTGGCGATACGATAGAGAAAATAGCCGCCGAAAAATGCGGAATAATTAAAGGAAGCGTTCCTGTAATTACAACCGAAAATCAGAAAAAGGAGGCGCTTTCGGTTATAAGGAAAAAGGCAGAAAATTTAACTTTAGCCCCTGTTCCTTCGGTAAAAAGCGAAACGCTCTCGGGAATTACCTTTGATTTTGACGGGATAGAGGATATTTTCTGTCCCCTTACGGGCAGTCATCAGGCGGAGAACGCCGCCCTTTCCATTACTGCGGCAAAAATGCTTAATATTTCTGACAGTGATATAAAGGAAGGAATAAAAAACACGGTGCATCCTGCCAGAATGGAAAAGGTGTCAGACGACCCTATTTTTATAATCGACGGAGCGCACAACGAATCGGCAATGGAATATTTATACGAAAACTTAAAAAGACTGTTGCCGCCCGGAAAAAAGACCCTTATTATAGGTATGCTTAAGGACAAAAACTACGAAAAATCGGCAAAAATAATTTCAGGTATATTTGACAGAATAATAACTGTGGACATTGAAAGTCCGAGGGCTCTTAAAAAGGAGGAGCTTTTAAGCTGTTTTAAAAAATACCATGAAAATGTTACGGCAATGCCCTTAAAAGAGGCGGTCGGACAGATTAAAAAGGGAGAAATCTTTGTCGCCGCCGGCTCTTTATACATGGCAGGCGAGCTAAAAAAACTTATACGCGATATGAAGTTTTAATAATCCTCAATGTCGAAAAGCACGTGAAGTATGGTATAAAGGGCGGGGAAGGAGTACATGATATTCCATATGCCGACGCCGGATAAGTTAAATTCGCTTATAAGGTCGGCCTTGGCAAGAATACTTTTTGCGTCCTCAAACCATACCTCGTGAAGAAGCCCCGATTCGTCCGTATAGTTAAAATAAGGCGCCATGGCAGTATCGTCAAACCTAATGGGCACGCCGTAGCGTGCGGCAAGATTTACCGCATAGGTATTAGATACGGTGCGTGCACGGCTCTCGCCCTGAACAAAGGGAAGCGTCCAGTTATAGCCGTAGTTGGGTATTCCGAGCCAGAGCTTTTCAGGCTCAATTTCTGATGCGGCATAAGAAACCACCGACCTTACGCTGTTTATGGGAGCCACCGCCATGGGCGGTCCGTAGGTGTAGCCCCATTCATAGGTCATTAAAAATACTCTGTTGGCGTTATAGCCCATTTGCCTGTAATTGTGACCCTCGTAGAGTATTCCCGGCTGATCTGCTCTCGTTTTGGGAGCCGCCGCGGCAACCACAATATATCCGTCGGGGTTAAGAGTGCCGGAAAGCTCTCCTAAAAACGAGGTATAGGCGTCGCCGTTTCTTTTGTAAATGTATTCAAGGTCCATATCGACTCCGCTGTAAGGACCCATATGCGCCGTAATTTCGTTTAAAAGCCGCCGGCGTGCGCCGGGTGAATTTAATACCGCATCTGAAATCTGAGAGGAAAAGCCACCGCTGGGAGCGAGAGAGGAAACCGACAAAAGCGCCCTTACGCTGTTTTGATTTGCGGCGTCCAAAAGAGCCTGATCGTCAAGCTCTGATAGAGAGCCGTCCTCGGTTAAGCTATAGGTAAAGGGCGTAAGAAATGTCAGATACTTTAAGGCGTAATTTAAATTTGAGTCGGATATATTAGGATAGGCGTAGCCGTTTATGGTGAGGCTTCCTCGTTTTTCCTCGTTGTAGGATAAAATTATCCTTATGCCCGGCTCTATAAAGCTTTTGCCGATTAAGGACGGATTATTCCTTAAAAGCTCTTTGATAGTCATGCCGAATCTTTGGGCGACGGAATACAGGCTGTCGCCGGACACGGCGACGTATACTCTTCCTACATTTAAAATAATAATATTCTGGCCTAAGGTTATGTAATACGGAGCATCGATGCCGTTATAGTTTGCAACATCATATACGTTTGCACCGTACATCTGTGCAATGGAGTAAAGCGTTTCGCCGCTTTTAACGGTGTGTATCAGCAAAAAATCACTTCCCTTTGCCGCGCCCCTTTGCCCTTTAGGCAAAAGGGGCGGCTATATAAACGGAGAAAAATCTCCGATACTTTATATTATGAAAAACGAGGATATGTGTGATGGATTATTTTAAAAATCCCCTTATACCGGATAAGGAGGCAGAATATATAATTGCCTCCGGTAAATGGGGCAATATAAGGCCGCCACTTTTAGACTCTCTTGACGAGAGGATAAGACACCACAGCGACATTACGGTCTGCCATCTTGGGGGAAAACGTTTTGTAACAGCAAAAAACACTTTTGAATATTATGTAAATGTACTTCACGGCGCCGAGGTGATATGCGGTGAGAGCGAGGTTAAAAGTCCATATCCTTACGAGGCGGCATACTGCGCCGCCGTATTTTCCCGTTTTGCCGTCGCTAACGAAAAAATAACCGACAGAGTGCTTTTGGATATTTTAAAAAGTGAATTTACATTTATAAACGTACGCCAGGGCTATGCCAAATGCAGTATATGCCCGATAGCGGACGGTGCGGCGATAACCGACGATGTGGGTATTTACAAAAAGCTTTCGGATTATATGGACGTTTTGCTGATAAAAAAGGGATTTGTACGCCTTAAGGGCTATGACTCAGGCTTTATCGGCGGAGCGGCGGGACTTACGGGACCGGGAAAGCTTCTTTTTTGCGGAAGCCTTGAAAAAAGCCCGGACAGAGAAAGAATATACGAATTTCTTTCAGAGCACTCGGTAAAGGCCTTTGAAAAAGAGGGCGAGCTTTACGATATAGGCTCCGTTATTTCCATAGCATAATTTAATACGTTGAAAGGCAGTGAATTTTTGGATCGTTTTATTACCGATATTCCCAATGAAGCCCGTATTCTTTTAAAGGAAACGGTGGACAGCGACGGCAGGATAAAGGACGAAAAAGGAGCTTTGTCGGCGCTTTCGGAATATATTATAAAGTACGAGGAGCCTTATCTTATATCTGAAATGTGCTCTTTTTTATGCGGCAGAGATTTAGATAAGACTTTAGAAAAAACCGAGGAGATTTTCTCAAGCGACCCTGAATTTTCATATTCCGAGCGCCGCTTTCTTGTTGAGGACAGTCTTGAAAAATGCTTAAATGAAAATGAAACGACGAATTTTAAGGGCTTTTTAAGGTTCAGGCTTTCGGAGTATAAGGACCTTGTCTTTCTGGGTGTAAATATTGCCTTGAGCGAGCTTGTGATTGAAGAAAGATACGAGGAAACCGTATCGGCGCTTAAGGATTATGTAAAAATGAGCAAAAGCCTTGTAAAAGAAGCGCATATATACGGCTACGGAGTTTTCGATAAGGACGGAAACGAGCTTTCCGAAAATAACAAAGAGCTTTCTTTTGAAGATTTTTTTACTGCCGCCGACAGACTTATCGGAACGCTTATATATTTCTGCCCCGAAAAAATATATATCCATGTGCCGCCCGACGGCGGAACAACTGAAACGATTGAAAAAATTTTTTCGCCGAATGTAATATACGGCTGAGCTTACAGATTTTACATGATTAAAAACCTCTCGATGGCGCACAATAGTAGTGTACCAAGTAACAGGAGGTGAAAAACATGACAAAGAACAAGAAGCTCGTACCCGAAGCAAAGGCCGCTCTTGACAGATTCAAGATGGAATGTGCTTCTGAGGTAGGTGTTAACCTTAAAGAAGGCTACAACGGCGATCTTACCGCAAGAGAAAACGGTTCAGTAGGCGGTCAGATGGTTAAGAAGATGATAAAGTCTTACGAAGAATCCATGAAATAAGGTTTTGTCTGAAAAAGAAAGAACGCTCCTTTTAAAAGGTGCGTTTTTTCTTTTTAAATGCCGACTTTACTCTTTTATGCTTGCTTATTTGCTATTTATATGATATAATGAAGAAAAATAATACTTTAGGAGAAAAGATATGACAAAAAAAAGTAATTTTCTGGCACGCTCTGCGGTTACCGCAGCGCTTTATGTAGTGCTTACTTTGGTAAGCTATCCATTTTCTTACGGCATGATACAGTTCAGAGTTTCGGAGATCATGACGCTTTTGGTCTGGTTTGACCCGTCGTACATACCCGGACTTTTGGTGGGCTGTGCCATCGCCAACCTCTTCGGCACCGGCGGAATTGTCGATGTCGTATTCGGAACGCTGGCAAGCGCTTTTGCCTTCGCACTTATGTATTTTTTAAGAAAAATAAAAAACGAAAACGCAGGAATATTTTTATCAAGCCTTTGCCCGGCGCTCTCCTCTTTTATAATTGCGCTTGAAATGCGCTTTGCCACAGGCTCTGAGGAAAGCTTCTGGCTTTGGTTTTTGTGGATTGCAATAGGCGAGCTTGCGGTTGTAACCGTAGTCGGAAGCCCTCTTGCCATGTACATAAAAAATAAACCGATAACTAAATATATAAAAAAGGATGGGAGATAAAATGGGAAGACTTTTCGGTACTGACGGAGTGCGCGGAGTCGCAAATTCTAAAGAGCTTGACGCCATGATGGCGTATAATCTGGGACGGGCAGGCTCGTTTGTGCTTTCAAAGGAAAATAAACATAAAAGCGTTATTTTGGTCGGCAAGGATACGAGAGCGTCGGGCGATATGCTTGAGGCGGCTCTTATTGCCGGCATACTTTCAACAGGCGCAAAGGCGATAAGGCTCGGAGTTGTTCCGACGCCTGCGGTCGCATATCTTTCACGCAGTCTTAAAGCCGACGCCGGAGTTGTTATTTCCGCTTCGCATAATCCTTTTGAGTTTAACGGAATAAAGTTTTTCAACAATAAGGGCTATAAATTAAGCGATGAGATTGAGGACGAAATAGAAAGCGTTATAAAAAGCGGTATGAAGGGCGTGCCCGAGCCTATCGCCGGAGAAATCGGCAGGGTCGAGGATATGGAAAACGCCGGTGACGAGTATGTTAAATTTGCATTAAAGGCGGCAAGCTCTGATCTTTCGGGCTTAAAAATAGCAATAGACGCAGCCTGCGGAGCGTCAAGCTATACCAATCCAAAAGCGTTTTCAGAGCTTGGAGCTACGGTTATGACCATTCACAATGACCCTGACGGAGTTAACATAAATTCAGACTGCGGCTCTACGCATATGGAAAGCCTTTGTGAATTTGTTAAGGAAAACGGCTGTGATTTCGGGCTTGCCTTCGACGGCGACGCCGACAGAATGCTTGCCGTGGACGAAAACGGAGAAATTGTGGACGGCGACGTAATTATGGCGATATGCGCCCTTTACCTTAAAAATAAGGGAAGGCTTAAAAACAATGCGGTTGTCGCTACGGTAATGAGCAATCTCGGTCTTACCATTTTCGGAGAGGAAAATTCAATAAGCGTACCTAAGACAAAGGTTGGCGACAGATATGTCCTTGAAGAAATGCTTGACAAAGGCTATTGCCTGGGCGGCGAGCAGTCCGGACACATTATCATGCTTGACTATAACACAACAGGCGACGGACTTATATCCGCCATTATACTTTCCTGTATAGTAAAAGAGTCGGGCAAAAAGCTTTCCGAGCTTTCGAAGGTTATAAAAATTCTGCCCCAGTCCTTGGTAAACGCCAAGCTTTCAGATAAGAACAAAAAAGACGTATGGCAGACCGATGAGGAGTTAAGGACTCTTATCGCAGAAACCGAAAAGGAGCTTTCCGGCAAGGGAAGAGTGCTTATAAGACCCTCCGGTACTGAGCCCTTGATAAGAGTTATGATAGAGGGACAGGAACAGGAAATGATTGACCAGCGCTGCCGCCTTATAGCGGATATGATTGAAAGAAAGGCGAAATGACATGAACTTTGCCGCAAGGTGCGAAAGGCTTATAAAAGAAACGGGAAAACCCGTGCTTATAACCTCTGATGAAAATGTTTTTTACTTCAGCGGCTTTACGGGCGGCGACAGCTTTCTTCTTATCACCGAAAAATTTAAAGGTCTTTTTACGGATACACGCTATACGCTTCAGGCGAAGGAGGAAACCTTTGACTTTGAAATTTTCGATACCGACGCCTTGGTAAAATTAAAGGAAACGACAGAAAAGCTCGGTATAACCGAAGTCGGCATCGAAGAGGAGCATATGACGGTTTCGGCTATGGCACGCTTTACCTCATTTTTAAAATTCTCGCCGGTCGGGAGCTTTATAAGAAAGCTAAGACTCGTAAAGGATAAAGAGGAGGTAGAAAGAATAAAAAAGGCTGAGGAGCTTTCGGAGGCGGCGTTTCTTTATTTTATTCAAAACGCTTATATCGGAATGACCGAACTTGAGGCCGCATGTCTTATTGAGAGCTATATGAGAAAAAACGGGGCTAAAAAGACCTCCTTTGATACGATAGTTGCCTCGGGAAAGTACGGCGCCATGCCCCATGCCTTAGCCGCAGACAGGGTAATTGAAAAGGGAAGCCTTGCGGTATGCGATTTCGGATGCGTATTATCGGGCTATTGCTCGGATATGACAAGAACTGTTGCCTTCGGGCAGGTGTCGGACTTTGAAAAAGAGGTTTACGAAACTGTCAAAAAAGCCCATATTGCCGCGATAAAGAGCGTTAAGGATGGCGTGTCTGCCTCGGAGGTTGACAGGAGTGCAAGAAGCGTAATAGAGGAGGGCGGCTTCGGGGAATACTTTATACATTCAACCGGCCACGGAGTCGGGCTTTATATTCATGAAGGTCCTTCGGCTTCGCCTAAATCCTTAGATATATTAAAGGAAAATATGACCCTGACCATAGAGCCGGGCATATATATTCCTGACAAATTCGGAGTCAGAATTGAGAATCTTGCGGTTGTAAAAAAAGATGGAGCCGAGGATTTAAATAAGGTAACAAAAGAGCTTATCGTTATTTAGCCTGACGATACCGATTTAGAGCCCGCCTCAAATGGCGAAATTATGTATAATTATTCCTTAATCGGAAAAATTTAAAAAAGTACTTGAAATTTATATAAGTTTATTATACAATATAAAAGAGATTGTCCGGCTTTAGCAGGTCGGGCGCAAGAAAGGATGATTACCAATGATATCTGCAGGTGAATTCAGAAACGGCGTTACCTTTGAAATGGACGGCAACGTGTATCGTATAATAGAGTTCCAGCATGTAAAACCCGGAAAGGGAGCGGCTTTCGTACGCACCAAAATAAAAAACGTAATTTCCGGCGGCGTGGTTGAAAAGACCTTTAACCCTACCGAAAAATTTGAAAAGGCACATATTGAAAGAAGAGAAATGCAGTACCTTTATTCAGACGGCGATCTTTTCTACTTTATGGACCCCGAAACCTACGAGCAGGAGCCTTTGGGACAGGACACCTTGGGCGACGCTCTTAAGTTCGTTAAGGAGAACGATACCGTTACGATACTTTCCTATAAGGGAAAGGTTTTTGCGGTTGAGCCTCAGAATTTCGTAACGCTTGAAATCACAGCGACAGAGCCCGGATTTAAGGGCGATACCACCACAAACGTTATGAAGCCGGCTACCGTTGAAACAGGAGCTGAGGTTGCCGTTCCTCTTTTCATTGAAATCGGCGATAAGATAAGAATTGACACCAGAACGGGCGAATACATGGAAAGAGCATAATTTTGCTTTTTTCAAGGTATAATATATTACCGATAGGAGGAATAAATTATGAGTTATTTGACAGAAAAGGCACAGTATCTTAAAGGTCTTGCGGACGGAATGAAGCTTGACAAGGAAACAAACGAAGGAAAGCTTTTAGGTGCTATTTTGGAAATGCTTGAGGATACCGCTCTTGCCATGGAAGAGATAGTTGATATTCAGGACGAAATGCAGGAACAGTTAAACGAGGTTGACGAGGATCTTGCCGAGGTTGAGGATGAGCTTTACGGCTGTGATGACGAAGATATTTACGACTGCGACGACGAGGGAATATTTATGACCTGTCCGGAATGCGGAGATGAAATCTACGTTGAGTACGACGCTATCGACGACGACTGTACGGTTACCTGCCCCAGCTGCGGCGAGAAAATAGAAATCGAGTGCGATTTAAACTGCGAAGAGTGCGGCGCAGAAGAATAATTAAAAATTTAACACGCCCGCAAATTATTGCGGGCGTGTTTTAGCAGGGAGAAAAATGAACATACAGATTTTCGGAAAATCAAAGTGCTTTGACACGAAAAAGGCGGAGCGCTATTTTAAAGAGCGCAGAATAAAATACCAGTTTGTCGACCTTTCCAAATATCCCATGAGCCGCGGCGAATACAATTCGGTTAAAAATGCGGTGGGAGGCATGGACAAGCTTATAGATAAAGGCTCGAAGGCTTATAAGGAACGCTATATTGAATATAAAAAAAGCGACGCCGTAGAGGAGGAACTTTTGGAATATCCTTTACTTATTAAAACTCCGGTAGTAAGAAACGGAAAGCAGGCGACGGTGGGATATGCTCCCGAGGTTTGGGAAAAGTGGGAGTAAAGGGTCTTAGCTTAAATAAGCGCACGCCGAAGCTTTTTGCTACATGAGAATATTAATATAATAAACTTAAAGGAAATGCTATAATATGAATTATGAAAATATTTTGGAACAGTTTATAAGCTTTTGCACAAGCGCCGGAGTTAAGCTGGCAGTTGCGGTGCTGATACTTGCCGTAGGCTTTAAGCTGATAAAAATGCTGACCCATTTTTTAAGAAACGGCAAGGGCATGGACAGAATGGATAAAAGCGTAAAAAGCTTTTTCATAAGCTTTTTAAACATTTTTCTTAAGGTTATTTTGGTGATAACCGTCGCCGCCTACATAGGTGTTCCAATGACCTCTGTTATAACCGTCTTGGGCTCGGCCGGTCTTGCGCTGGGACTATCTTTACAGGGAAGCCTTGCCAATCTTGCCGGCGGCATTATTATAATGGTGTTTAAGCCTTTTTCCGTCGGAGATTATATTGTTTCCGGCTCCTTTGAGGGTACGGTTTCGGACATCGGGATATTTTATACAAAGCTTTTAACCGTAGATAACAGGTCAGTAGTAATTCCAAACGGCACTATATCAAATCAGACGGTGGAAAACCTTTCCGCAAAGCCCGACCGTATGGTAGACCTTAGGTTTACGGCTTCATACAATGCGGATATAGATAAGGTTAAGTCGACTTTAATAGCGGCGGCTCTAAAGTGCGAAAAGGTTTACAAGGAGCCCTCGCCCTTCGCCGAGGTGAGAAGCCATCTTGACAGTGCAATAGAGTATGTTTTAAGGGTATGGTGCAAAAGCTCGGATTACTGGAGCGTATATTACGAGCTTATGAGCTCTGTCAAAAAGGCCTTTGACAGCGAGGGTATAGAGATACCCTATCCCCAGATGGATTTGCATATCGAAAATAAGGCATAAAATAAAAACAGGTCGGAGGAATTTATTTCTACGACCTTTTTGCATGATTTATTGCTTTAGTGTGCAAAAGCACATATAAAATGAGATTTTTTATGTGCAACTATAACAAAAATTGAAAAAATTTAAAAAAACACTTTACAACTTTACTTTGCTGAAGTATAATAGTTCCATAACAACGGGATTACCCGAAAGAAAGGAAAAAGAAAAATGAAAAAGATTACGGCATTATTATTGGCACTTATGATGGTGTTCGCTTTCGCCGGATGCGGAACGGACAAAACAGAAGAGAACGTTGACGTGGCTGCAGAGTCAGATTTACAGTATGTATTAGACAAAGGCACTTTGGTTGTGGGAATAACCGAGTTTGCTCCCATGGACTATAAGGACGAGGACGGAAGCTGGATAGGCTTTGATGCCGATATGGCGAAGGCTTTTGCAGAAAGCCTTGGCGTTTCAGTAGAGTTCGTTGAAATTGACTGGGACAACAAGATTTTAGAGCTTGACGGAAAATCAATCGACTGTGTATGGAACGGTATGACGTTAACGGACGAGGTTACAAGCGCTATGGAGTGCTCCGACGCTTACTGCAACAATCAGCAGGTTGTAATAGTGCCGGGCGATAAGGCAGAAAATTACAAGAGCGCAGAGGATTGCAAGGAGCTTACCTTTGCGGTTGAGGCAGGCTCTGCAGGCTATGAAATGGCGGTTGAAAACGGCTTTAACTATACCGAGGTAAAGGATCAGGCAACGGCTCTTATGGAGGTTGCCGCAGGAAGCTGCGACGCGGCGATTATCGACTCTCTTATGGCAGGCGCTATGGTAGGCGAGGGCACCGGATATGAAAACCTCACCTATACCTTCGGACTTAACGACGAAGAGTACGGCGTAGGCTTCAGAAAGGGCTCTGATTTAGCGGAAGAGCTTAACAAATTCTTTGAGGAAGCGAAAAATGACGGCTCCTTTGAAAAGGCTGCCGAGCTCTACGGCGTCGAAGCGGCTATTATAAAATAATCGAAGCTTAAAGCAGAAAGCGCTTTTTCGGGCGCTTTCTGCTTTGCATGAAAAAGATAGGATTTATTTTATGCAGGATTTTCTTAATTTCTTAAAAACGGTATCCGAACAGTTTCCGACGGTATTTTCAGCGCTTAACGTAGGCTTTTTTAAGACCCTTAAGCTTTTCTTTATAACCTTGGCAGGAGCGCTCCCGTTAGGACTTATAATATCCTTCGGCTCCATGTCACGGTTTAAGCCCTTAAGTGCGGTTACAAAAACGGTGGTATGGATAGTCAGAGGCTCTCCTTTGATGATACAGCTTCTGATTATATATTTTTTCCCGGGACTGGTTTTGAAAAATCAAATCTGGGGCGGAGGAGAAGGCGGACGCTTTGCGGCGGCGTCGATGGCCTTTATAATTAATTACGCCTGCTATTTTTCGGAAATTTACCGAGGAGGAATACAGGGCGTGCCTCAAGGACAGACCGAGGCCGGTCTTGTTTTGGGGCTTTCAAAGCCTCAGATATTCTTTCACGTTACCTTAAAGCAGATGATAAAGCGCATAATTCCCCCCATGGCAAACGAAATAATAACCCTGGTAAAGGACACGTCCCTTGCTCGAATTATAGCTCTTCAGGAGATTATCTGGGCGGGACAGGCGTTTATGAAGGGCTCCCAGGGAATATCAGGTCAGATTTGGCCGCTGTTTTTCACGGCGGTATATTATCTTGTGTTCAACGGAGCGCTTACGGTATTTTTCGGAAGAATTGAAAAGAAAATGAGCTATTTCAGGAGTTTGTGATTATGGCGATATTGGAAGTGGAAAATTTAAGAAAAAGCTTCGGAAAGACCAAGGTATTAAAGGGCGTAAGCTTCAGCCTTGAAAAGGGCGAGGTGCTTTCCTTAATCGGGTCGTCCGGTAGCGGAAAAACAACGCTTCTTCGCTGTCTTAACTTTTTGGAGTTTGCCGAGGAAGGTAAAATCAGGGTGGGCGGAAAGACTATATTTGACGGACAAACCTCTAAAAGCACCGACGACAGACAAATAAGGGAAAACAGACTTCATTTCGGAATGGTGTTTCAGTCGTTTAATCTTTTTCCTCAGTACAGTGTGCTTGAAAATGTCATGCTGGCGCCCAAGCTTTTGAAAATTGCTCCGACCGAAAAAATAAGGGAAGAAGCTATGTCTTTAATTTCAAGAGTAGGGCTTTCCGATAAGGCGGACAGCTATCCGTGCCAGCTTTCGGGCGGTCAGCAGCAGAGAGTTGCTATTGCGAGAGCGTTAGCCTTAAGTCCGGACATTTTATGCTTTGACGAGCCGACAAGCGCCCTTGACCCCGAGCTTACAGGAGAGGTTTTAAAGGTTATTAAAAGCTTGAAAAGCTCGGACAGAACTATGATAGTGGTAACTCACGAAATGGAGTTTGCGAAAAACGTATCGGATAAGGTCATTTTCATGTCAGACGGCGTTATCGAGGAAGAGGGTACGCCGGAGGATATTTTCGACAGACCGAAGAGCTTAAAAACGCAGAATTTTTTAAGAAAATCACTTGAAACCTTTTAAGCCTTTTATTAAGGAGGAGCTTTATGGGACATAAAATTACCGATGAGATGGTAGACGAGCTTTACAGGGTGGTTTCTGGGATAAAAAGCAAAGAGGAGTGCAAAAACCTTTTCGACGACCTTTGCACCTATAAGGAAATTATGCAGATGGCACAGCGCCTTTGGGCGGCCAAGCTTCTGACCGAGGGGAAAACCTACAGTCAGGTGATAGAGGAAACCGATATTTCATCCGCAACCTTAAGCAGGGTGTCCGCCTGCGTTCAGCGGGGCAAGGGATATAAAGAGGTTTATAAATAATATTTAATAAATTGTTTATTGACATATTTTTTACGGGTGGTATACTGTAAATAGTATACCACCCGTTTTTTGGGGTGAAAAAAGGGGGAGAAAAAATGTCGGTAACAGGCGACAGAATTTTACTTTTGATGAATAATGCGTCTATCGGACCTGAAAAGCTTTCTGAGATGATGAAAATAGGACTTACGACGCTTAAAAGATACACAGACGGATATAACGAGCCGACGGCGGAGGATTTGACGAAATTAAGCGTTATATTCGGCGTGCCGGTAGGATATATAACCGGAGAAACCGATGCGCCGGAGCTTTCCGAGCCTATGAGCAGACTGCCGGTGTTCAAAGATTTCCCCAAAAAGCCCGGCGACGGTGCCGGGGAGGAATTAAAACCGGTTGAATATATTTCGGCAAGCAGCGGCACGGAGGATATGAGAAACTGCTTTTTTGTCATTATAGATAACGACGATATGAGCGCTGCAAAAATCAATAAAGGGGACAGGGTATTAATAAACCCGGATAAAAGTATTGTCTCCGGCGACCTTGCCGCAGTTTCCATAGACGGTGCGCCGCCGGTTATAAGAAGAGTATATTTTGACGGACCTGTTATTTTATTAAACACCGAAGGTAAAAAGCCTGAAAGCGTAGAATACGATTCGGCTAAGACCGAGATAAAATTTCTCGGCTCGGTGGTATTTGCAATCAGCCGTCCTGTATGACGGAGGCTATCACCTCTGATAGAGCACGGGCTGAAACGAGAGCCTCCGGCAGTGTGTTGCCGTTGGTGCCTACCTCGATAAGCACCTCCCCGGGACAAATATGACCGTTAAACCGCTCGCATCTTACGTTAAGAGGACGGGCGAGAGTCGGAAATTTTTCATCGGCGGCTTTTTTTAGCTTTACGGCAAAAGCAAAATTACTGCGCCAGCCGGGATGATAAAGCCCGTTTGAGTCGGTGCCTACAACAAACATAATCTGTGCGGCCTTTTCGCCGTTTACCTCGGAGACGGTGCTGATTTTGGTACCGCCTCCTGTTATCATCGCATCACGGTGTAGGTCAATTACGATTTTTACGGAAGGATATTTTATAAGGTCAGCCTCTGCGACCTCCAGCATTTTTTTGTACGAGCCGTTGTAGGAGGGGTAGTCGCATACGGTGCTGTCGTGAACGGTGGGGATTCCTAAAAGGTTAAGGGATCGGGCAAGCTCCTCGCCTACCTTGGATACGTTAAAGTCAGGGTCGCCGGTGCGGTCGTTGTCCTCGGGGACATAGTAGTAATCGTCCGTCGGTCTGTAAGATTCCGAGGTGTGGGTGTGAAGTATTAATATGAGCGGCTCGCCTGTAACGGTGGGCATATCAAAGGATAAATCAGAGGATAGGTCGTAGGGAGTTTCGTTATTTATTTCTATACCGAAAATATTTTCCTTTCCTTTGGTTATGGTGGTTTCCTTAATATTGTCGGGAAGAGCGTCGGAGGCAGTTTTTTCATCTGCTTTAATAGGGGCGGAGTCGTTTTGCTCCGGCTCTGCTTTTTTTTCGCCGTCATAGGCGGCGATACATTGAGAAACAAAGAAGGCGGCAAGATCGGGTTTGTCCGCTTTTTTTATTTTAAATTCATTTACATACGAGGGCACCGAAAAAAATGCGGCGGCATTTGCCGAATCAGAGCCGAAACCGGAAAACAGCTTTATAAAAACATTTATCAGTATAAAGGAAAACACGGTTATGTATAAAGTTAAGTAAAGCGGTTTTTTCATAAAATTTTATCCCCTTTCGTAAGCCTTATTTTCTATATTTTATTTTCCTCCGGCAAGGAATATGACTTTTATCTAAAATAGCTTCTGAAATTAGATGAAATGTCGGAGCTGAAAATCATGAAAAATCAAGATGTAATGTCTGAAAAATTTGAGCGCAAGTGGGGCGAAATTTCTAAAAAAAAGAAAAAAATATGCCGTTCGTGGAGCGGAAAAACAGTCTATATAATTTATTAAAAATGTGTAAAATTAAATGAAAATGTTAAAAATTTTGTAATTTATTTTTTAAATAAAACACTATATATAGTATGAAAATGGATTTATAACTTGAAAATATACTATTTTCAAATAAAAAGTCTTGACTTTTTGTAACAATTTAGTTATAATTTACGGGAATCATGAATATAATCTTTGCAAAGGCAAAAATGCCGCTTCAATTTTAAGGCGGCAAATAAAAAACCGGAGGAATTATTATGGCAATGAAGCTTAAGGCGATTTTAACCGCACTTAATAAATCATCAGCCGTCATAACGGCTTTGATATGTTTGACTGCGACGATGTCGCTTAACAGCTATATTTATGACGATACGATTCAGGTTCACATAAATGTAGACGGAATAACCGTGAAAACGGTTAACACAAAAGCCGGAACGGTACAGGATATACTCACTTCACAGGGTATAGAAATTGAGCAGGGCGACGTGGTTATCCCCACACAGGATACCAAGCTTTTGACCTCCTCCACCGTGTCGGTAAAAAAATTAAAGAGCATAACGGTATATAACGGCGAAAGCGTTTATGACGTCAAGACCTCTGCGGTAACCGCAAGGGAGTTTGAACAGTCGGGAGCGGTGGGACTTATGCCCACCGACAGCGTCGTAACTCAAACCGGCGATATAAAAGACGGCGGACATTACGATATTAAAAACGCATACCCCATAAATGTTTATGCAGACTGCGCCACCTATCCCGTATATTTAAGCAAGGGCAAGGTAGCCGACGCCGTTTCGGCGGCAGGGCTCATCCTTGACGCAGACGATTTTACCACTCCCTCAATGGAAACAGAGCTTTACGATGGGATAGAAATTCAGGTGGTAAGGGCGGCAACGGTATACACAAACGAAACCGTGGCGATACCTTTTTCCACGGAAAGAATCGAAAATAAGTATTTAAGACCCGGAGAAGAGGTTGTAACTGTAGAAGGCGTTGACGGCGAAAAAACCGTAAGCAGAGTTATAACCTATCACAACGGCGCCGTAGCTTACGAAAGCTCTACGGAAAACGTTATAAGACCTTCGGTAAACCGTGTTGTGGAATACGGTTCGTGGAGTATAAGAAAAAGCTCGGCAAATTCCGCCGAAGCGATAGGAACGGTAGCCGGCTATGCATATAGCCGCATGATAAGCGGAACTGCAACGGCGTACTGCGACAAGGGCACCACGGCAAGCGGAATAAGATCCCAGGTGGGAGTCATAGCGGTAGACCCCAGGGTAATACCCTTAGGCACAAGACTTTATGTTGAGTCCAAAGACGGCTCCTGGTCTTACGGAGTGTGCGTTGCCGGAGATACGGGCGGCGCAATAAAAGGAAATATAGTGGATTTATTCTATGATTCATACAGTCAGTGCATACAGTTCGGAAGAAGAGGCTGTAATATTTACATTTTGGCAGACTGATAAAATATCCCCTTAGATTTTAAGGGGATATTTTTTTGCTTAATCGGAAGGTGAAAAAATGTAAATTACTTATTGAACTTTTAAAAAAAATGTGGTATGCTATTAAAAGGTGAAGTTTAAATTATAAACATTTTCGGAAGGATGAAAAATAGGTAATGAAAATTTTGATTGTCGACGACGAGAAGCTTCTTGTAAAAGGCATAAAATTTAATTTTGAACAGGACGGATATGATGTTGAAACCGCTTACGACGGGGAGGAGGCGGTAAAGCTTGCCCGGGATAAGTCAATCGACCTTATTATACTTGACCTTATGCTTCCGAAGATTGACGGGCTTGAGGTTTGCCGTATCATAAGGGACTTTTCAAGTGTGCCCATTATTATGCTGACAGCGAAAACCGACGATATGGACAGAATCATGGGGCTTGAATACGGTGCCGACGACTATCTTACTAAGCCCTTCAATATTTTAGAGCTTAAGCTGAGAGTCAAAGCCATAATAAGAAGGAGCGGTCAGGGGCCTGTCAAGAAAAACAACTCCACGGTTATGCGCGGAGGTATAAAGCTTGACTATAACCTAAGACGGGCTACGGTGGGCGACAAAACGGTGGAGCTTACCTCAAAGGAATTTGAGCTTATGGACCTTTTTATTACAAATCCCGGAAAGGTCTATTCGAGAGAGGCTCTGCTTGATATAATCTGGGGCTACGATTACCCCGGCGATAACAGGACGGTAGACGTTCATATAAGGCGACTGAGAGAGAAAATCGAGCCTGATGCGGCGCATCCCGTTTATATAAATACAAAGTGGGGAGTAGGTTATTATTTTAAGGAAGAATAAAGAAAAATCCGAAAAAAAGGCAAAGGCTCCCTTTAAGGATTCTTCAAAAAAAACTGCGGTCAAGCTTTTTTACAGTATGAAAATCCGCCTTGTTTTTACCTATATTGTCGTAATATTGGTTTCCGTCCTTGTTTTGAAAACCTATATTATGTCGGCAATGTCGGCAAGCCTTTATAATGACAACAGGGTGAACATGGTTACAAAAATAAATATCATTGCCACGGATATTGCTATGGTTCCGGAGTCGGAAATAGGAAAAGCCCTTGACGACGATGTGGCACAGCTTTCAATCGGAAAGAATAACAGGATAATTGTAACAAATTCCGATGCGGTGGTTATTTACGACAATACGCCTAACGCCTATTCGGATTCTACGGGCAAGGTGCGCCTAAGCCCCATGATACTTTCAGCCCTCTGCGGAGAGAGTGCATATAATAAGGTAAAGGACGGCGACGGGATAAGCACGGCGGCATCAGTTCCCATTATGAAAAACGGAATTGTCAGCGGAGCTGTATATATAGAAAGCTCTGCCGACGAGATATCTGCGGTTTTGTCCTCCACGGGGCGAAGCATTAATTATCTGGCGGCAATTTTATGCGCCGCTGTAACGGTTTTAAGCTTTTTCTTCGCAGGAGCGTTTACCTCGCCCATTGAAAAGCTGATAAGCAAGGTAAAGGCTCAAAGCAGCGGACGGAAGGTGAAAATCGAGGAAACCTCCAAGGGCGAGATAGGCGAGCTTGTGCATAGCTTTAACGAGCTTATAGAAGAGGTGGACAGCCTTGAAGAAAAGCGTTCGGCGTTTGTGTCAAACGCCTCTCATGAGCTTAAAACGCCCTTAAGCTCCATAAAGCTGATATGCGATTCTCTGATTTCCGCAGGCAAGGATGCGCCTAAGGATATGATAGACGAATTTTTGGGCGATATGAACGAGGAGGTTGACCGCCTGACCGCAATAATAAACGACCTTTTAGATCTTACCAGAATGGATGCGGCGGCATACGACGCCAACAAGACCTTTGTTACGGCTAATCTTAAGGATGTAGTGGCGGGCGTTACCGAGTCCCTTGAGAAAATTGCATGGCAGAGAGGCGTTAATCTCAAGTTCTATAAAAATAACGACGTCTTTATGCTGATGGAGCAGAACAAAATCTGGGAGGCTATATATAATATTACGGATAACGCCATAAAATACACTCCCTACGACGGCAAGGTCGAGCTTTTCCTTGAAAAGGATTTGAATAACGCAATAGTTACCGTTGCGGATACCGGTATCGGAATAGAGAAGGGCGAAATAGGAAAGATATTCGACCGCTTTTACAGAGTGGATAAAGCAAGATCCCGGGAAACCGGAGGAACAGGACTGGGACTTTCCATTGCGCTCAGCGCTGTGGAGATGCATGGCGGTCATATTGATGTTGAAAGTGAGGAGGGCAAGGGAAGCGTATTTAGGATATATCTTCCTCTTGCGTGATAATTATGAAGAGATTAACGGCGGTGTTGCTCTGTGTCATGACGGCGCTATGCCTTTCGGCCTGTGACAGCGGCAAAGAGAAGCTGGCGATTTATTTCGGCTCTTCGGACAATAGGTCCCTTACACAGGAAAGTGTAGAAATCCTTGAGGACTCAGGTGTAGAGGAGCGCGCAAATTTTGTGCTGGCAGAGCTTTTAAAAGGACCTAAGGACCTTGAGCATAAAAGGGTGATACCGGAGGGGACAAATCTTATAAGCCTTAAGCTTAAGGACAAAACGGCGACGGTTAATTTTTCCCAGGAATTTGAGAAAAGCGGCGATAATTCGGCAAGGCTTCTCTCACTTTACAGCGTAGTGTCAACTCTTTGCGAGATTGAGGGTATAAGCAGGGTGCAGATATTGGTAAACGGGAGAAATATCAAATACGCCTCTACGGGCGAGGATATAGGTCTTTTATCCATGAACAATGTAATTACCAACGACGAAATAAGACGTAATCAGACTGCCGTGGCAGAGCTTTATTTCGGCTCAAAGGATAAGACCGGGCTTATAAAGCAGCAGCGCATGATTGACATAAAGGACAACGAAACAATAGAAAAAACAGTTATAAACGAGCTTTTAGGCGGCCCTGATGAGGGAGCGGCAAGGCTTATCCCACAGGACGTGAAGCTCCTTTCGGTGGAAACTAAGGATAATTTATGCTATGTAAACCTTTCCAAGGAATTTTTGGGCATAAGCGATGCGGACGCATATCTGGCGGTTTATTCCATAGTAAACACGCTCACCGGTCAATGGAAGACAAGCGGCGTTCAGTTCCTTATAGAGGGTGAAAAAACCGAGCGTATCGGAGGCGTGGTTTTGTCCGAGCCTTTGGTTTTCAACGAAGCTATTGTAAAATCGGACGCTAAATAAGTATTATAACTGAATAATTTTTTAAGGAGATAACAGATGAGAAAAAAGCAGACGGCCGCCGCCATAATATGTGTAATTTCATTCCTTGTTAACGGAAGCTTTCCGTCGCTTGCCAAAGATATAAATGTAAATTATTCCTACATGGAGGATGCCGCCACGGGCGAGGTCAGATATGTCTCCCAGATAGACGGCAACGAATTTTATTACGAGGATTACTGGGGAAAGTACGCTCCGTACAGCTCGGGAGAGTGCGGCACGGCGTGTATATCCATGGCGCTTTCCTACCTTGGCATAGATAAAACGCCAAAGGAGCTTGGCGATTACTGGATTTCACAAGGATATACCGAGGGTGTGCCTTTTTCTACGGTATTCGGCGACGTTCCGGAAGCGACCGGGGGACATAGCTATGACTTTTTCACGGCCTACGAACGCTATGAGAATGAAGAAGGAGTCAGTCCTGTTATCATATATTTCACAAAAGAGCTTAATCCCTACCGGTCGGGCAACAGGCATTTCGTTTTGGTAACCGACTTTTTGGGCGACGGGAAATATTCGGCGGTGGATCCGGCTTCGTCGGAAAGACTGACGGTAAAAATCGTGAAGGACGAAGACGGCGAGCTTTCAGTAAGCTTAGAGGCAAAAAACGGAGAGGAGCTTTCCGGAAAAATGACCCAATACCAGCTTTCCTCCGCTCAGTATTACATAGAATCGGATGCGCAGGAAGACAGTAAATTGAATAAACCCGAGGAAAAGCCTTTAACAGATCTTAAAAATGAAGCGGAGAAAAGGGCGGAAAACGAAGAGGATAAAACTATCGCTTCAATTGAGAGCATAAACGATAAAAAAGACCTATCCCCTAAGGCGGAGGCGACAATTTCAGTCGCTTCGGAGTCATTTAATGATCGTATTTACGATAAAGCGCCTTACAGTGCGGCGGCAAAGAAAATAACTGCGGCAATAAGGGTCGCCTTGTCAGAATAAAAAAAATCCCCTCTGCATAAAGTATCTATCGGAGGGGTTTTATGTTTTCTTTTATTTTAGAGCTGGTAAAAAGAATATTTTTACTGGGACATCTGGAAAACGGCAGCTTCCCAAAGCCCTTGTCTGAAAAGGAGGAAGCGGAACTTATAAAAAGATACTGCGAGGAAAACGATTCGGAGGCAAAGAACAAGCTTATCGAGCATAATTTAAGGCTCGTGGCGCACATAGTAAAAAAGTACGCCCAGAATAAAACCGAAAGCGACGATCTTTTATCTGTCGGCACTATCGGACTTATAAAAGGAATTGACACCTTTACTCCGGATAAAAAGACCAGACTATCCACTTATGCGGCAAAATGTATTCATAATGAAATATTAATGGTTCTCCGCTCGAAAAAGCACTCCGTTCCCGAGGTTTCCCTGTCCGAGGCAATCGGAAGCGATAAGGAGGGAAACGAGGTCACCCTTATGGACGTGATACCTTTTGACGGCGACGGCGTGGAGGACGGCTTTGAAAACCGGACGGAAATAAAAAAGATGTATGAAAGCATAAATAATAAGCTGGAGCCGAGAGAAAGAAAGATAATCGAATTAAGATACGGACTTTACGACGGGAAAGAGATTTCGCAAAGAGAAATTGCAAAAATGCTGGGAATTTCCCGTTCGTATGTATCCAGAATAGAGAAAAAAGCGGTGGAAAAGCTTAAGGAAGCGATGAAATAAATAAAAAATACGCCATAAAAAATTTTTTGTTCAAAAAAGCTATTGATTTTTATACGGCTATGACATATACTAATGAAAATAATATATGAAGGAGATTTGCTTTTATGGAATTTGAAAAATTAAAAAATATAATAGCTGAGCAGTTCAGCGTTGATCCGGAGTCGATAACGGAGGAAACCGCATTTAAGGATCTGGGCGATTCTATGGACCTTATCGAGCTTATTATGGCTCTTGAGGAGGAGTTCGACATCGAAATTGACGACGAGGAAACCGATAGCATAAAGACCGTAGGGGACGCAGTGGAGTACATAAGACAAAATTCTTAAAAAAGGTGATTTAATGAACGGGCTTTACGAAGCTTTAGGATACAGATTTAAGGACGAAAAGCTTGCGAAAACGGCACTTACCCACAGCTCCTACGCCAACGAGAATAAAACGACAAGCTATGAAAGGCTTGAGTTTTTGGGAGATTCGGTGCTTTCCGTGATAGTAAGCGAGTATCTTTATAAAAATTATCCCGATATGCCGGAGGGCGAGCTTACCAAGGTAAGGGCGGCTTCCGTGTGCGAACGGTCGCTTTATGCCGTCGCCGAAAAAATGGATTTGGGACGGTTTCTTTATTTAAATAAGGGCGAGGAATTATCCGGCGGACGGGAACGGGTTTCCATACTTGCCGATATTGTCGAGGCGTCCTTGGCGGCGATTTATCTTGATTCGGATATGGAAACGGCAAAAAAATGGGTTATGACTCATCTTAAGGAGATAATAGACAAGGCGGTTTCCGGAAAGGCGTTCAAGGACTATAAGACCGAGCTTCAGGAATACGCCCAAGGGACAGAGGGGCTTACAGTTGAGTATAATCTTTTATCCGAAACGGGACCGGCACACATGAAGCGCTTTGAATACGAGGTAAGCCTGGGCGGCAGCGTTATGGGACGGGGACAGGGTCCCAGCAAGAAAGAGGCAGAGCAGCTTGCGGCAAAGGCGGCGCTGGAGGCAATAAGTGAAAAAGGCTAATATTCCGGTTTTCGTGGCGCATCTGGGCTGTCCCAACGACTGCGTTTTCTGCAATCAGAAAAGAATTACCGGAACTGACGGGAAAATGACGGCGAGAAAGTGCGCCGAAATAATCGAAGAATGGCTATCCTTTATAAAGGGCGAAGCGGAAATAGCCTTCTTCGGCGGAAGCTTTACGGGTATCCCCTTAAAGGAGCAGAACGAGCTTTTGTCTGTCGCCGCCTCTTATTTATCCGATAAAAGAATAACGGGTATAAGGCTTTCCACACGCCCCGACTATATTGATGAAAAAATAACGGAAAATCTTTTAAGATACGGCGTTACCACAGTAGAGCTTGGCGCACAGTCCACCGATGACGAGGTGCTTTTCTTATCTAAGCGCGGACACACGAGAGAGGATATTTTCGTTGCGTCCCGTATGATAAAAGAAGCCGGGATAGATTTGGGACTTCAGATGATGACCGGACTTCCCGGCTCTGATAATGAGAAGGATTTAAAGACCTGTCTTGACTTCATAAAAATGGCGCCCTCTCAGGTCAGAATATATCCTACGCTTGTGCTTAAGGATACCTGCCTTTTGGAGCTTTATGAAAAAGGAGAATACCGACCTCAGACCTTAAGGGAGGCGGCGGAGCTTACCGCTCGCCTTTACGACCGCTTCGACTCTTTTGGGATAAAGGTTATAAGGACGGGGCTTCAGCCGTCTTCAAGCCTTGATAAAAGCTTTGTGGCAGGGCCTTACCATCCCTCCTTCGGAGAGATTGCCCAGAGCAGGCTGATATTTTTAAGAATTGTAAATTACCTTGAAAAAAACGACGTGGACTCTCTTGAAATTTCTTGCGAAGAGAGGTTAAAATCAAAGCTTTACGGTCAGAAAAGGGCAAATTTTAAGGAGCTGTCGAGCCGTGTTAGCGGTAAGATTTCTGTTAAGGACGCACCTCAGGGGAGCGGTATACAAATAGGCACTGAAAAAATATTCGGTTAAATTCGGCGTGTATACACGCCGGATTTAACCTTTTTTCATAATTAAAGTTAAAGCGGTGGTGTAAAGCAAATGGTCTTTTTAGGAAAGCAAGGGAGAATAAGTTTTTGCTTGACAATACATGATGTCTGTGGTAAAATTATTACATATTATAGGCTAATTATGTAGTATACTGCCGAAACAGGCACAGTGTTTCTAAATTTAAACCAAGCGTTCGAGGAAATGAAAAACGGTTATTTATGCCTGACAGGACGCTTGCATTTTGTGAGATTTATAAGCACGGTGAACTGTTCAAGGCTCAGGAGCGGAGTCACCCAAAAGAGATATTCAGTGCTGAAATTCAGCTTGTGCCAAAGGGTATCGGCGTTTATTTTCAGCAAGGCAGATAGAGAGGGATTATTAAATGGAGCCTTTTAAGAATAAAATCTGGCTGTCATCACCCACAATGCACGGTGATGAATTGAAGTACGTTACCGAAGCGTATGAAACAAACTGGATGTCCACGGTAGGAAAGAATATTAATGAAGCATAGCGTATGATAGCCGAACGTGTCGGCGTCCGATATGCAGTCGCATTATCGTCGGGAACGGCATCCTTACATCTTGCTATGAAGCTTTCAGGTGAAGCTATGTACGGTCAGCCTCATATAGGAAAAGGGGCATTGTGCAATAAAAAAGTGTTTTGCTCCGATGTAACCTTCGATGCCACGGTCAATCCCGTTGTGTATGAGGGCGGTGTTCCGGTTTTCATTGATACTGAGTATGACACCTGGAATATGGACCCGGCTGCACTGGAAAAAGCGTTTGAAATCTATCCGGATGTCAAGGTGATTGTGGTGGCTCACCTTTACGGCACACCGGGAAGGATTGATGAAATCCGTGGGATAGCAAACGCCCACGGAGCCGTAATCGTTGAGGATGCGGCAGAATCATTGGGCGCTACATATAAAGGAAAAGAGACAGGCAGCTTTGGGGATTACGGATGTATCAGCTTCAACGGAAACAAGATTATTACGGGATCGTCCGGAGGAATGTTCTTAACCGATTCAAAGTCGGATGCCGAAAAGGTACGCAAGTGGTCTACCCAGAGCCGGGAAGCGGCGCCGTGGTATCAGCATGAGGAGCTGGGCTATAACTACCGAATGAGCAATGTGATTGCCGGCGTTGTGCGTGGGCAGATTCCGTATTTGGAGGAGCACATTGCGCAGAAGAAAGCAATCTATATGCGGTATAAGGAAGGGTTGAAAGACCTCCCGGTGCAGATGAATCCTTATGACGAGAAGAACAGCGAGCCGAACTTCTGGCTGTCCTGTATGATAATTGACAAGGAAGCTATGTGCCGGCAGGTTCGTGGGGAGCAGAAAGCACTCTACATAAATGAAACGGGCAAGAGCTGCCCGACTGAGATTTTAGAAACTCTTGCAAAGTATAACGCTGAGGGCAGACCGATCTGGAAGCCGATGCATATGCAGCCGATTTTCAGAATGAATCCGTTTATCACAAGAGAAGGCAACGGCAGGGCTAAAACCAATGCGTATATTGAAGGCGGCTGTGCGGATGTTGGGATGGATATATTCGAGAGAGGACTTTGCCTGCCGAGTGATAACAAAATGACAGAAGAACAGCAGAATGAGATTATTGAAATTATTAAAAGTTGTTTCTGAGTAAAAGAGGAAACATTGAACCCCTTGCAGGAGTTAATTCCAACGTTTCAGTTGGCGTTTGTTCCATCATCAAAATGGGGACTTTGATCAATCATAACAGCGTTGTTTCTGAAGGATGCTGCTGTGAAAATTATAGCATCATAAAGACAGGCGCATATGTTGAATCTCATCGTGTTGTGGAAAAGCGATGCACCATTGAAAGTTATGAAGAAGCGCAAAGAATCCGTCAAGAATATAACTGACGGAAAATGAAAGATTGACAATCTAATATAATTTCTTCTTTTTGCGGGGGAGGGTAAAACCTACTTCTCTCAATGAAAGTAGATTGTATTTTACAGGAGAGAAGATAATGGAAGATAAATTCAAGACAGCCTCTAATAATCCCAATGTGATGTGTAAAAGAAGCAGAGTATTAGAACATTGGCACCTTGTGGCAGCATTTTTGATTTTATATGATTTGGTAGTAGGAGCTGGTTCATATTTTGTGGCACTGTGGCTTCGTTTTGATTGCCGCTTCTCTGAAATACCACATGAGTATTTAGTTGCATGGTTAAAATTTGTGCCAATATATGCAATAGTAAGCATTGTTGTATTTTTGATGATGCACTTATATCAAAGTATTTGGAAATTTGCAAGTTATGTTGAATTGAAACGGATCGCTGTGAGTTCTGCGATTTTAGGCGTTTTTCATGCGGTGTTTATTACGTTTATGTTTCAGCGAATGCCTATCTCTTATTATTTGATTGGCATTTTAATTCAATTTATGCTTGTGCTGTTTGTTCGTTTTGCATACCGCTTTATCTTATTAGAACGTAGCAAGCGAACAAGATTACACCAGAAAACAATGGCAAGTCGAGTAATGCTTATTGGAGCAGGTTCGGCAGGTCAACTAATATTGCGTGATTTGCATAATGCTAAAGAAGTAAACGAATGTGTCTGCTGTATCATTGATGATAACCCAAACAAATGGGGACGTTTCATTGACGGAGTTCCGATTGTTGGCGGCAGAGACGATATTCTTCTCAATGTTGAGAAATACAGAATCGAAAAAATCTTTTTGGCAATTCCGAGTGCAACCGCTGAACAGCGGCGTGATATATTGGATATATGCAAGGAAACCAAGTGTGAGTTGAAAAATTTGCCTGGCGTTTATGAGTTTGTAACGGGTAATGTTACAGCAAAATCTATGAAAGATGTTGCTGTGGAAGATTTGCTCGGACGTGATCCTATCAAAGTAAACATGGATGAGATTTATCAGTTTATCGCTGATAAGGTCATTATGGTTACGGGTGGTGGCGGTTCTATCGGTAGTGAACTTTGCAGACAGATTGCACAGCACAATCCCAAGCAACTGGTAGTGTTTGATATTTATGAGAACAACGCCCATGCGATTGGTTTGGAATTAAAGGATAAGTTTCCGGAACTGAATTTAGAGGTTTTAATCGGTTCTGTTCGAGACAGTAGAAGAATCAATCAAGTGTTTGCAAAATACAAGCCGGATGTAGTATATCATGCCGCAGCGCATAAGCATGTTCCCTTAATGGAGGACAGTCCGTGTGAATCTATAAAGAACAATGCCATCGGTACATACAAAACTGCTTATGCGGCTATGATGAACGGATGCAAACGGTTCGTGTTGATCTCAACAGACAAAGCGGTGAACCCGACAAACATTATGGGTGCATCTAAACGGCTTTGTGAAATGATTATTCAGTCCTTTGACAGAAAGATCAGAGATGGAAAGTCAAAAGATTTGTCTCCACTCCATGTTCATGCCGAAGATGTGGATGGCAGTATGCTCGATATGACTTCCTCTTTGGATGTGCCAAGAACTGAATTTGTTGCGGTTCGTTTTGGTAATGTGTTGGGCAGCAATGGGTCTGTTATTCCGAGATTTAAGGAGCAGATCGCAAAAGGTGGTCCGGTTACGGTAACACATCCAGACATTATCAGATATTTTATGACAATACCGGAAGCAGCTTCGCTTGTCCTTCAAGCGGGAACATATGCTGACGGCGGTGAGATATTTGTTTTGGATATGGGTTCTCCTGTCAAAATTGATACTCTTGCAAGAAATCTGATCCGTCTTTCTGGATTACAGCCAGATGTTGATATTAAGATTTCCTACACGGGACTTCGTGCAGGTGAAAAACTATATGAGGAAAAACTCATGTCCGAAGAAGGAATGAGAACCACACCGAATCATCTGATCCATATAGGTAGCCCTATTCCTTTTGATACAGATGAGTTCTTACATCAGTTACAAATGCTGATGACTGCAGCTTATGATGGTCAAGAGGATACAATTCGTAATCTTGTTGCCGAGGTTGTTAAAACCTATCATCCTGCGGGCAAACACGGTTCGGAGGATAAGGGTGAAGCATATACACAACAGATGGAAATTGTAATGCAAAAGAGCAACGAAAAGGTTATTGTGTTGAAATAACCAAAGACAAGAAAGAATTGAGGAATTTTCATATGAAAATAGAAACATTCAAAAACAAGGTATGGCTTGCCACACCGACAATGCACGGTGATGAAATGAAATATATTCAGCAGGCTTATGATACAAATTGGATGAGTACCGTTGGTGAGAATATCAATGAAGTTGAACGGATCGCCGCTGAAAAAGCAGGAATGAAATATGCTGTCGGTCTGTCTTGTTGTACCGCCGCACTTCACCTTGCGGTAAAGCACGCAGGTGAAACACTGTATGGAAGACCTGCGATCAGTCATGGAGCTTTAGATAGCAAGCGAGTCTTCTGCTCTGATATGACCTTTGATGCTACGTTGAATCCCGTTGTTTATGAGGGCGGTATTCCCGTGTTCATCGATACAGAAGCGGAATCATGGAATATGGATCCTGTGGCACTTGAAAAAGCGTTTGAAATGTACCCCGATGTGAAGCTGGTGGTTTCTGCGGAACTCTACGGGTTCCCCGGACGAATGGATTTGATTAAGGAAATTTGCGAGAAGCATGGCGCACTTCTGATTGAGGATGCTGCCGAAGCGATGGGCGCAACCATTCACGGCAGACAGTGCGGTTCTTTCGGTGATTATTCGGCTATTAGCTACAACGGCAACAAGATCATCACCGGTTCGGCAGGCGGCTGTTTGCTGACCAATGATATTGAGGTGGCAAACAAAGCTCGTAAATGGTCAACTCAGGCAAGAGAAAATGCCCCCTGGTATCAGCATGAGGAAGTCGGCTATAACTATCGTATGAGCAATGTGATTGCAGGTGTTGTGCGTGGTCAGTATCCGTATTTGGAGGATCATATCGCACAGAAAAAGGCAATTTATGAGCGTTATCGTGATGGCTTCAAGGACTTACCTGTGCAGATGAATCCAATCATGGACGGTACAGAACCGAACTATTGGCTTTCTGCTATGATCATCGACAAGGATTATATGTGCAAGCAGGTCAGAGATGATTCAAAGGCATTGTACATAAAGGAGCCGGGTAAAACTTGTCCGACAGAAATCCTTGAAACCCTTGCAAAGTATAACGCAGAAGGCAGACCAATCTGGAAGCCGATGCATATGCAGCCGATGTACCGGATGCACGAATTTGTGACCCGTGAAGGAAGTGGACGTTGCAGAACGAACGCATATATTGCGGGCGGTTGTGTTGATGTAGGTGCGGATATTTTTGAACGTGGTCTGTGTCTGCCAAGCGATAACAAGATGACGATTGATGACCAGAATATAGTGATAGAGATCATAAAACATTGTTTTGAATAAGAATGAGGGTCATTATGAAGCATAAAAAAGGATTCTACGAAAAATACATAAAGTGTCCACAAGATTTTATATTGGCGTTATTGGCTTTGATTATTTTGAGTCCGGCTTTGCTCATAATTGCTATTTTGGTAAAGGTTAAACTTGGTTCTCCGATCTTATTCAAGCAAGAACGTCCGGGACTGAATGGGAAGATATTCAAACTTTACAAATTCCGCACGATGAGTGACGAGAAAGACGAGAACGGTAATTTCTTACCGGATGAAGTGAGATTGGGAAAGTTTGGAAAGCTATTGAGAAGCACATCGCTTGACGAGCTACCCTCGCTTGTAAATGTGATCCGTTTTGAACTTTCACTTGTGGGTCCGCGTCCCCTCTTGGTTAAGTATTTGTCCAGATATAATGAGCATCAAGCCAGACGGCACGAAGTAAGACCAGGATTTACAGGCTATGCACAGGTGAACGGAAGAAATGCAATCAGTTGGGAAGATAAATTTGACTATGATGTTCACTATGTAGACAATGTCACTTTTATCGGGGACTGGAAAATCATTTTTAAGACAGTTGGTATAGTCTTAAAGCGAGATGGAATCAGTTCGGGGACATCAGTGACAATGGAAGAATTTATGGGAACAGAAAAAGAATCGGAAGTGGAAGCGGTGAGCCATGAATAAATTGGTGATAGTTGGAGCAAGCGGTCACGGAAAGGTAATTGCGGATATTGCAGAAAAAGTCGGATATACAGACATAGTTTTTTTGGATGATAATCCGAAAGTCGAATCATGCGGGAACTATAAGGTTGTTGGAGGATGCAAATCTGCATTATCATATAAAAATGCGGATTTTATTGTAGCAATCGGAAATGCGAAAGTCCGCCGTAATATTCAATCAGAGCTTATTGCGAAGGGTTTACATATTGTTTCATTAATTCATCCTGCAGCCGTGATAGCTCCTAATGTGAAAATTGGGGCTGGTACGGTAGTTATGGCAGGTGCAGTAATAAATCCATGTACAGAAATTGGACAGGGGTGTATTGTCAATACTTGCGCATCGATTGATCACGATTGCCGAATTGGTGATTATGTTCATGTTTCGGTTGGCGCTCATGTAGCTGGAACAGTAATAATTGGGGACAATACATGGATTGGTGCAGGTGCAACCGTTATTAACAATATAAAAATTACTGCTGACTGTATGATTGGTGCAGGTGCGGTTGTTGTTAAAAACATAGAAAACAAAGGAATATATAAAGGGATTCCTGCTCACTGTGAATGAATTACATCGATTGCTTCTATATAAACTCTTTGAGGGAGGAGAAGAATAATGAAAATATGGTTGATGAATCATTATGCTACATCAATGTATCGTGATAAAGCCGGAAGACATTATTGGTTTGCAAAAAAACTTGAAAAAGCAGGTCATAGTGTAACAGTATTTTGTGCGACGACTTTTTTGAACAATACCGAAAATATTGATACAGGGAAATCAAAATATGTAATTGAAGAAAGCGATGGGACGCCATTTGTCTTTATAAAAACGAGTAGTTATAAAGGTAATGGGACGGACAGAGTGAAAAACATGGTTACGTTTTTCCTTAATCTCATACCATCTGCAAAGAAGATTGCAAAAAAATACGGTAAGCCTGATGTTATTATTGCGTCCAGTGTTCATCCTCTTACTATGGTTGCCGGTATTTTATTAGCAAGAAAATTAAAATGTCCATGTGTTTGTGAAATTCGCGATTTGTGGCCGGAAGCAATTTTCAGCTTTGGCAAATCAAGCGAGAGCAGCTTTCTTGGACGGATACTTGTTTGCGGCGAACATTGGATATATAAAAATGCGGACTCGCTGATTTTTACTAAAGAAGGCGATACAGATTACCTTAAAGAAAAAGGATGGACAACAGTACAAGGCGGAGATATAAGTCTTGATAAATGCCACTATATAAATAATGGTGTTGACCTTGAGGCATATTCTGCGCAAATTACATCGGATATTTTAGACGATCCGGACTTATTGAATGAGACAAATTTCAATGTGGTGTATGCAGGGACAGTACGCCCTGTAAATAATGTTGGAAATCTTCTTGATTGTGCAGCGATACTAAAGAAAAAACCAGGTTATGAAAATGTACAATTCTTGATTTTTGGTGATGGAAGTGAACTTGACACGCTTAGAAAAAGAGTGGAAGATGAGCATCTTGACAATGTAAAGCTGAAGGGATTTGTAGCTCGTAAGTATATGCCGTATATTTTAAGCAAATCCTCAATCAATATTCTTAACTACTCACAAAACGAATACAACTGGACGCGCGGAAATAGTTCAAATAAATTATTTGAATATATGGCAAGTGGCAAACCCATTATTTCTACGGTAAAAATGGGATATTCAATCATTAATAAGTATAATTGCGGAATAGAACTTGATGCATGTACTCCAGAATGTTTATCCGAAGCAATTATGCATTTCTGTGATATGAAGGAAGATGAATATAATCAGTTTGGCATTAATGCTTATGAAGGAGCGAAGGATTTTGACTTCAATGTTTTAACAAAAAAGCTCCTTGCTGTAATCGGTGAGGTTACGGACAAATGATAGGCACAATTATAAAGGAAATGGGATGGAGCTGGCTGTTTAACCGTGGATTATACAGTGCCAAGCTTGTTTTGCTTAGAAAGTTTCCAATATTTGAGCATGTGTTTGAACATAAGGTCAATATTAGAAGATGGAACTTGTGTCAAGATATGACTAGCGAAATAGAAGAATTTATTAAAAAACTACCAAAAGAAAAAATCCAATCTCTTCTTGACACGGCTGATCTTGCTTGCGAAGGAACGATTACCGGCTTTTCGTCCACGCGAATGTCTTATGGAATGCCAATCAATTGGCAGCTCAACCCTATTAGCGGCAAGGTGTGTGATAATACCTTGAAATGGTATCGTATTCCTGACTTCGATAAAGATCGAGGGGATATCAAGGCGGTTTGGGAGATTTCTCGTTTTTCTCACTTTGTAACACTTGCAAGAGCATATTTAGTATCAGAAAACGAGAAATACTATAATGCATTTAGTGAACAGCTTGCCGCGTGGCTGAAAGAAAACCAATACTCTTTCGGAGCCAATTTCAAATGTGGCCAAGAGTGTGCACTGCGCATGATGAATGCTATTCTTGCTTACAATGTTTTTTATATAAAAGGACTAACAAACAATGATGACGAACAAAATCTTTTAGAGTTAATAAGACGTTGTTACAAAAAAATCCTTTCCAATTTCTTCTATGCAAACAAATGCATCAAAAATAATCATACAATTTCCGAGCTTGTCGGAATGATTATAGGTGCATGGTGTTCGTGTGATGAAAAAAAATTGAAAAAGGCATATAAATTACTTGATACAGTTATTGATGATCAGTTTTCTGAAGATGGAGGATATACACAATACTCCTTTAATTATCAGAGATTAGTGCTCCAAGTATTGGAATATGTACTTTTTATTTCTGATAAAACAGGAATATCACTTTCAGAACATTCATTGGAAAAGCTAAAAAACAGTGTTCTTCTCTTGTATCAGTGTCAGGATCAAACAGGGGATGTCCCTAATTACGGCTTTAATGACGGTGCTTTGGTCTTTCCTGTAAGTGTATCAGAATATCGTGATTTTCGTCCGGTTCTGGGGGCTCTTTACGGCAGATTGTTTGGTAAACGTCTATACAGTGCCGGAGAATATGATGAAGAAGCAATTTGGTTTGGAATACTGCCGAACACTCTTCCTAAAGCAAATGAATCAAGAATATCAACAGCTTTTTCAGAGGCGGGCTTATTCACACTCCGGGAAAAACATTTCTGGATGATGTGTGTACTGAATGACTACAAAAAGCGTCCTGCGCACATGGATCAACTTCATGTTGATCTATGGGTAGATGGTGTCAATGCGCTTTGTGATTGCGGAACATATTCATATGCTGACCCAGAGGGAGAAGCTTTGGCTTTGACGGAAGCTCACAATACTGCAAAAATCGAAAACGCAGAGCAAATGACCAAAAAGGGAGCATTCCTTGTGTATGGCAGAACAAAACGATGCGCTCATAATTTGTCAAAGGATGTTTTTTCTGGGAAAATAAAATCCCAAAAAGGGTATACTCATGAACGACATATTGAAACGCGAGAAAATGGCATTGATATTTATGATGTTCTGACCGCAAAGACAGATCGAAGATTTGATTTGATTTTGCATACACCTTGCGATATTCAGTGCGATGAAAAACGAATCAAACTATTTCATGAGAATAAACATATCATGACAATAGAAGGAACTTTAGACTTTGAAATTAAAGAAGGAATCAGAAGTGTTTACTATCTGACAAAGGAACAAATATCCACGATTCGCTTTATGGGGCTTGTGGAAGGCGGTAAAGCGCAAAGCCAAATTAAAATTGACTTGCTAACGAACGGGGGAAGCTTGAATGATGTTACAGTTTAGGATTGGAAAATTCCTATATAAAACACTTGGTCACATTCTTCCGCGCGGTATAGGCAAAAAGTTTCGCTCTTATACAGCAAGGCTTATGTTCACATGTGCGGGGGGGGTAAACCTCGAGAAGCATGTTGATGCTTCATGTAATCTGACAATCGGAAAATTTTCCGGTATCGGTGAAAATGCCTATATCCAAGGGGAAACACATATTGGTGACTATGTAATGATGGCAAAAAACGTTAAAATTTTCACTCGAAACCATAATTTTTCGCGCATGGATATTCCGATGAGTCAACAAGGAACGCAAAAGGAAAAGCCTGTTGTCATTGGAAATGACGTATGGATTGGAGACAGTGTTATGCTCCTCCCGGGAGCACATATTGGAAATGGCGTAGTTATTGGTGGTGGTGCTGTCGTTAGAGGCACTATACCAGATTATGCAATAATAATCGGAAATCCGGCTCAAATAATTGGATACCGAGAAGACAGAAAAAAATAATACTTATAAAAGGAGAAAAATCAAATGATTAACGTAATTGGACTTGGGTACATTGGACTTCCTACCGCGCTTATGATGGCATCTCACGGAGTTGAGATAGTCGGAACAGACTACAATAAGGAACTTGTAGCTACACTCAACGCAGGCAAGACAACTTTCAAGGAAGAGGGTCTTGACGAGCTTTTTGCCGATGCTGTAAAAGCTGGCATCAAGTTTACCACCGAATATCAGGTGACGGATACATACATTGTTTCCGTTCCTACCCCGTATGACAAGTTTTCCAAGAAAGTAGATGCTTGCTATGTAGTGTCTGCTGTGAAAACCATTATGGACGTATGCCCCAAGGGCGCTACTGTGGTTATTGAATCCACCGTATCCCCCGGTACAATCGACAAGTATGTTCGTCCTGTTATTGAAGCAAACGGCTTTGTGATCGGTAAGAACATCAACCTTGTTCATGCTCCGGAAAGAATCATTCCCGGCAACATGGTTTACGAACTTCTGCACAACAACCGTACCATCGGTGCAGATGATAAGGAAATCGGTGAAAAGATCAAGAATATCTATGCTTCCTTCTGTCAGGGCGAAATCGTTGTAACCGACATCCGTACTGCAGAAATGACAAAGGTTGTTGAGAACACGTTCCGCGCGGTGAATATTGCCTTCGCAAACGAACTTGCAAAGATCTGCCGTCACGATAATATGGATGTGTACGAAATTATCAGAATTTGCAATATGCACCCCCGTGTAAATATCCTCCAGCCCGGTCCCGGCGTGGGAGGTCATTGTATCTCCGTTGACCCTTGGTTCCTTGTTGGTGATTACCCGAGCCTCGCCAAAGTTATCGGCGAGTCCATGAAAACAAATGACGGTATGCCGGATTTCGTTTTGAATCGTATTCATGAGATCATGAAGGAAAACAATATTACCGATTTCAATCGTGTCGGTTTGTACGGTCTTTCCTACAAGGAAAACGTGGACGATCCCCGTGAGTCTCCCACAATTCAGCTTCTTGAAAGCCAGGAACGTCATCTTGCAGCTCCTATTAAGTCCTATGACCCTTATTTTGAAAAGGACATTGTGCCGAATCAGTACCACGATTTTGACAAGTTCCTTGAAGATACCGATCTTGTTGTAATTATGGTAAATCATAACCAGATCAAAGAGAACATGGACAAGCTCAAGGGTAAGATTATATTTGACACAAGAAAGTGCTGTGATCTGCCCGGCACATACAAACTGTAATCGGGAGGTATGAATTTTAATGAAAACCGTAATGCTCGTCTTCGGCACTCGTCCAGAAGCAATAAAGATGTGTCCTCTTGTAAATGAGCTAAAAACAAGAGACAATATTAAGACTGTTGTGTGTGTCACAGGTCAGCATCGTCAGATGCTCGACATTGTTCTTGATACATTCAATGTTGTACCGGATTATGATCTTTCGATCATGAAAGCTGGACAGACTTTGTTTGACATTACAACGAACATCTTGAATCGAATCGGAGCCGTTCTCGATGAAGTAAAACCAGATGTGGTTCTCGTTCATGGTGATACATCAACCACGTTTGTAACTGCCCTTGCGTGTTTTTACAAGCAGATCGCAATCGGTCATGTGGAAGCCGGACTTCGTACATACAATATTTATAGTCCCTATCCGGAGGAATTTAACCGTCAAGCGGTGTCCATTATTTCCAAGTACAATTTTGCTCCTACTGAGCTTTCTAAAGCGAATCTCGTAAAGGAAGGCAAAGACGAAAGCACGATTTACATTACCGGAAATACTGCGATTGATGCGCTGAAAACCACCGTCCGTGATGACTATATCCATCCGGAATTGGAGTGGGCAAAGGATAGCCGTCTCATTATGATTACAGCGCATCGCCGTGAAAATCTCGGTGAACCCATGCACAATATGTTCCGAGCAATTCGCCGTGTTATGGACGAGCATCCCGATGTAAAAGCTATCTACCCTATCCACATGAATCCTGTAGTTCGTCAAGCTGCAGATGAGGAATTAGGCGGTTGTGATCGCATCCATATTATTGAACCGCTGGAGGTTCTTGATTTTCATAATTTCCTTGCTCGTAGCTTTATGATTTTGACCGATAGCGGTGGAATCCAGGAAGAAGCTCCGTCTTTGGGTAAGCCTGTTCTTGTTATGCGTGATACAACGGAACGTCCCGAAGGAATTAAAGCTGGTACTCTTAAACTTGTTGGTACGGACGAGCAGGTAATTTACGATAATTTCAAACTGCTCCTTGAAAACAAGGACGCATACGATGCTATGGCAAAGGCAAGTAATCCCTATGGCGATGGATTGGCTTGTAAGAGAATAGCGGATATTTTGGAGGTTGGATATGTCACTGTTTAAGGGGAAAACTTTGATGATCACCGGCGGGACTGGTTCGTTTGGCAACGCCGTCCTCAACCGGTTCATTACCAGCGACATTGGTGAAATTCGCATCTTCTCTCGCGATGAGAAAAAGCAAGACGATATGCGCCACGAATATCAGATGAAGTATCCCGAATATGCGGAAAAGATCAAATTCTACATTGGAGATGTCCGAAACATTGATTCTATCCGTCCGGCAATGGTGGGGGTAGACTACATATTTCATGCAGCTGCACTCAAGCAGGTTCCATCATGTGAGTTTTTTCCTATGGAGGCAGTGCGGACCAATGTTATTGGTACAGAAAATGTGCTGACCGCAGCTATAGAAGCGGGGGTAAAAAACGTCGTCTGCTTATCCACTGACAAGGCGGCATACCCTGTCAATGCAATGGGTACCTCCAAGGCGATGATGGAAAAAGTGATCGTTGCGAAATCTCGCACGGTTGATTCTGTCAAGACAAAGATTTGTTGCACAAGGTATGGCAACGTCATGTGTAGTCGCGGTTCCGTTATTCCATTGTGGATTGACCAAATACGCAGTGGTAATCCCATAACGATTACCGATGGCAGTATGACACGTTTTATTATGTCTCTTGACGAAGCCGTTGATTTAGTGTTGTTTGCTTTTGAACATGGCGAAAGTGGTGATATTCTCGTTCAAAAAGCTCCTGCATGCACTATTCAAACACAAGCAGAAGCTGTTTGTGAATTGTTTGGTGGAGATAAGAAAGATATAAAGATTATCGGTATCCGACATGGCGAGAAGATGTATGAAACGCTCCTTACAAACGAAGAATGTGCACACGCTATTGATATGGGAAATTTCTATCGTGTTCCTTGTGATAAGCGCGGATTGAATTATGACAAATATTTCAACCAAGGAGATGCGGAACGTAACACGCTGACCGAGTTTAATTCGGGGAACACCGAGCAGCTCACAGTTGAGCAGGTTAAGGAAAAGCTGTTGCAACTCAGTTATATTCAAGAAAGCCTTAATAAAGACACGCGATGATAGGAGTGTTATAGTATTATGAATGCAATCAAGCTATATAGGGCAGGTAACTTGTGCTATAGGCACCATATCCCACTTCTTCCAAAAATAATTAAGGCGTTGACCTATCTTCTTTTTAATTCGGTTGTTCCTTACACTGCAAATAGGACGTGGTACTAAGTTTGCATATGGTGGTATTGGTTGTGTAGTTCATAGCCGTGCTGTCATTGGTGAAAGAGTTATAATTGGACAAAAAATACTACAATAGGACGATCGCTGGATCCTGAGGATATTCCGACTATCGGTAACGACGTTTATATCTCGGCAGGCGCAAGAATTATTAGAAAGATTACCATTGGAAACAACGTGATTATTGGAACAAATGCTGTTGTAAACAAGGATGTTCCTAATGATTGTATCGTAGCAGGAGTTCCAGCAAAAGTAATCAGAACAGTTGATGTTCCAATTTGGGAGTTACTGAAAAACATTTTTTGAGAGAGGAAAATATTTTGAGTACAGTTCTTATTATCGGCACGTTGGTACCGGAACAAGTTGTAAATTATTGTCATAATAACGGAGTTAGAAATTCTGCTGCAGACATTGCGCAGATGTATATGCTTCATGGTTTGGAGAAAAATGCAAACGTTGAAGTGATTGATACCATCGGTGCAGTTCGAGTAAAACCGTATCCGAAGACAAAAATCAAGCGATTTAATGATGCAGTTCAAGAAAATGTAAAAGGCATAATGCGAGGGATTGGTTATATAAACCTTCCCGGCATTGCCTTTTATATGCGAGAAAAAGCGATTGTTTCTTGTGCCAAAGACTGGGCGAGAAAGAATGAGAATAAAACGGATGTCACTGTGCTTGTATATTCTATGCACTCGCCCTTTATGAAGGCAGCAAAAGCGGTTAAAAAGATAATTCCTACTGCGAAAATTGTTGTGACTGTTGCTGATCTACCCCTTTATATGGATATGAAAGGTGGTTTAAGAAAGGTTCTAAAACAAGTGGATTGGCACCGGATAAAGAGACTTATGAAATCGGTGGATAAATACCTTTTATACACCAAATATATGGCAGATTATTTGCAGCTTCCAAACGAAAAATGGATGGTATTTGAGGGGTTGTTTGATGCAGAACGTGCTGTAGATGACTTGCAAGAGAAGGAAGATGGAAAAATCTGCATTTACGCAGGAAATCTTGATGCCAGATATGGTATCAAAATGCTGGTGGATGCTTTTGATAAAATTAAAAGTGATGCCGTACTACATATTTACGGTGCAGGATTTGATAAGGAGTATATTGAACATCTTACTCAGAATGCAAAAAATGTACAATATAAAGGTGTGGTAACATCAGATGAGATGTTCCGCATTATGAAAGGTGCAACATTACTTATAAACCCACGCCCGAGCACTATCGGTCTCGCCAAATATTCTTGTCCCTCTAAAACTTTTGAATATATGGCATCCGGTACACCTGTGTTAATGACACATTTGCCGGGATTGCCCGATGAATATGTGCCGTATATCTTTTTCCCTGAAACGGAGGATACCGATGGCTTTGCTGAAGCAATTGACAGTATTATGCAAAAAGATAAGGCGGAGCTTGAAACTTTCGGATTGCGCGCAGCAAAGTTTATTAAGGAAGAAAAAAACAGCGAGTGCATTATGGAGAAGGTAATGCGTTTTGTTGAAGGTAATTAGAATGGTGAGTGAGAAATTTGCTTAAAAAAGGAATTTTTACAAGAATAAAAAATAGTACATTTGCCGGTGACAATTCCCTTGGGCATTTTGCGCATATACATAACTGTAATATAGGGAGAATGTCATATGTTGGTTCACGGTGCACACTCATCGGCACAGATATTGGAAGCTTTTGCTCTATTGCAGCTGATGTGAGAATTATTGCCGGTGAACATCCAGCTAACACATGGATTTCAACACATCCTTCATTTTATTCAAAAAACTGTGCAACAGGCATATCCTTTGTTGAAGAGGATAAATTTCAACAAGTAAAATATGCAAATTCAGATACAAAGCGCATCGTTACCATCGGAAACGATGTGTGGATCGGATTTGGAGTTAGAATTATGAACGGTGTTCACATCGGTGATGGGGCTATTATTGCGACCGGTGCTCTTGTTACAAAAGATGTTGAGCCGTATTCGATTGTTGGTGGAATTCCTGCCAAGAAAATAGGACAGAGATTTAGCGATGAAGAAATTGATTTTTTATTAGCTAATAAATGGTGGGAGAAAGATATGGAGTGGATACGCACACACGCATCCTCTTTCGATAATATAGAAAAATACAGAAAATTGTTCGTATAAACAGGTGGGGGTGAGATTGTGCGAATACTATTTGTTACGTTTAGCGATATAGGAGTGTGTAGCTCGAGCAATATAAGAAATGTATCGTTAATAAAGGGCTTCTTAGAGCTTGGACATAGCGTTGATATTATTTCTTTCAAAACCAATAACAAAGCGCAGGTTCAAGATGAGACTTTCAGCACTATAACCGATAAGTGTAAAGTTTTTGAGCTTTATGGCAATTTAGTATCCGACAAGGTTTCGGGAGGATTGCTTGCGAAAAACACTAAAAGCATAAAGGTAAAGGTGTATAATTTTTTGCGAAATATATATTATGCGTTAGAGCCGGTTGATTCTTTGAGAAAAACCGCCCTAACTCTTAATATCGAAGGATTAGAGCTTGGAAAATATGATTTGATGATATCGTCATCCAATCCTTATTCCGTTCATATTCTGGCTGAAAGAATAAAAAAACGATATTTTCCTAACGGGATAAAATGGGTACAATATTGGGGAGACGCTCTTTATTTTGATACACTGATTCGCCATCCGATATTTCCGTCGCGCCTAAAAAAAGCTGAGTATAAGCTCATCCGTAACAGTGATGCGATTTTTTATACCAATGCGGTTATTTTAGAAAAACAGAAGAAGCTTTTCAAGGATCTCGCGAATAAAATGGCGTTTATAGAGACACCTTATGCTTTTGCAAAAGCGAGTGAAAAGACGGCGTTTACTTATCAAGTTGGTTATTTTGGAAGTTTTTCAACTGTTGTAAGAGATATTATACCTCTTTATACGGTATTGTCCAAAGAAAATTTTCGTTCTGTGATTATTGGAAACGGTGACGTTGAAATCACACCGACGGACAATTTGAAGGTGATGCCTCGTGCGACTGTATCAGTTGTTCGCGAATATGAGGAGGACACAAGAATTTTAGCTTGTATTTGCAACAAGCTTCCTTCAAATAAAAAAGAAACCGGTCTTATACCAGGTAAGGCGTACCATTACGGTGCAACGGATAAAACAGTGTTGATGATCGGAGCGTCTCCAGAGGTGGAAGCATTCCTTAAAAAATACAATCGTTTTGTTTTTGTTCCCAATGATCCTCAGCAAATTAGAGATACGATTTCAGATATTTTGGGAAAACCTGTTGTTAAGGAACAGCCATTAACTGAGGTTGAGCCGATTTGTGCAGCAAAGAAGATGATCGAAACTGTGAATTCTTTATGATAACGATGAGGAGGATGGGAGTTTGAATAATATACAATTAAGAGAACGTCTTGTGATTCCCTTCGGAATACGCAACATAATATTGGCTTTAGCAGGTGTGGTAGCTGCTTTAGTATGTGGCACAGGAATAGTTGAAGAAGGACTTGAAATAATGTTCTTGCTTCCTATGGCTTTCACGATTTGTTCTTTGATATTTTCGAGAGCTTTTTCGTATTGGCGTGATAATGTTGCATTTGTTATTATTTTTGCAAGTATTATTATCAGATACCTGGTAACACCTGTATTAATTACGCTTTCCGGAACTGCACTTTCAACCGTAACTCCCACTCCAGGATATTATCGGCTGGCAATAATTATTCAAATTTTTGAATTGGTTGTAACACTGGCAATAATAGATTATGTGTGGACAAGACATAAAATAAAATCAAAAAAAGACGAAAATAATTTTTCGGCAACACGAGTTGATTTTAAACTAACATGGGTAGGAACCCTATTCCTTGTTGCACTTGTCGGATTGGTTATTGTACGCGGACGTCTTCCTGAACTAATGAACAGATATTCATCATGGTGGCGTATATCAGAAGATTTTTCTGCGATATATTTTTATGATTTTATATCTGTGGAAATTATAAAATCAGTTGTGGGAATTGTTTTGATTTCTTTTTTCGCAAGATGTTACCATAAAACAAAATCAAGCTTTGATAAGTTTGTATATTATTTTTTAGCAATGGTAACCGGAATCTGCATGACGATGTTTTATATGTACGACCAAAGAACTGCTTTGGCACAGTTGGTAATCAGTTCAACGGCTGTTATATTGGCATTTTTTCCAAACCGAAAAAAAATGACTCTTACTATTTTTGGATTTGGCGGTGCTGTTTTGGTTGGTTTTGTTTTTGCTACCGGTTCTATGGGGTATGAGGTTGGAAAGTCAAACGAAGGGATGCTTGCTGAACTAAGTAAAATGGCTGAATTGTATGTGTCTGGACCTTCTATGGTTGCGATTACACAACAAGAGTATTCATGGGTAAGAGATCATATGAGTTTTATGACCTATATCAGCGACTTTATAAATACTTCTCATGTGTTTGGTATGTTTCCATTTCTTAGAGGTTTCATCAATCTAGTCGCAAATGTCCCAACAAGTAACATATTGTTTGTAGAGTCTCTTGGAGGTCTTACATATATTTTGCCCAATTATAGTCTGTGGACATATTATGCAACCGATCTATTGGGATGGCTATTTGAAATTTTATCCATATACTTAGTGATTCGTGTTATATGTTATGTAGATACAAAGAAAAAAAAGGCTGCTGATGGGTGCTATTATTATGCCTTAGCATATGTGGAAACGTTGCTCGGACAAGCTATTTTTGTCAATAACACGTTTCTATTATGGCACGCCTTTACCAACATTCCTATGTGGTTGTTGATATTTGCATATATAAACAATCTTGGTAACAAAGTAAAAATAAAATGAGGAGGTATTGATGTGAAATTTTTGCTTATTGGAGACATAGGTATAATATTCACTTATGAATATATAACAGAAATTGCATCAAATTTCTCTGACTGCGAAATTGATATTCTGAGTTTTTCTCCTCGTAAACAGGAGGTTGCCGCCAGAGAAGAAAAACTGCTTGCTCTTGGTTGTAAAATATACTATCAGCCACAGTATAAATTGTGTCGGAAACACAAGATATTCTTCCCGTTAATTCGGCTCGGGGAGTTGTATCGTTATCGTATGTGTAAAAACTATGACATCATTAACATTCATTTTCCAGGTGTGGATTCTGTGGCAGCTTGTAGGTGGGCCGGTTCAAAAACTCGAATCATAACAAGCATATACGGTTCTGACGTGCTTAGAGCGAGTACACGAGGGCTTGGAATTATAAAAGAAGTAATGAGGCACTCGGATGTTATTACAGTTGCAAGTCCCTATATTAAAGATCAAATTTCAAGAGAATTCAATAAGGAATTTGACAACAAAACGAAAATAGCACGTTATGGTTCTATTGCAGCTGCTCAGATGAGCAAAACAATTGCTTCAACAACGAAAGCAGAGTGTAAAAAACAATTTCATTTTCCGGAGCAAAGAATCACGGTGCTGTGCGGTTATAACGGAAGCAGAGCGCAACGGCATATAGAAATACTAAAGGAACTTCAAAGGCTTTCTGAAACAATACAGAAGAAGATATTTCTTGTATTGCAATGTTCTTATGGATTAGATAAAGAATATTATAAAGAATTATCAGATGCACTTAAAACATCTCAACTTGAAGGAGTAATTGTGACTGAATTTATGCAAGGAGAGACCCTGGCGAAATTCAGAAACAGCATGGACATTTTCCTGAATCTTCAGCCAACGGATGTTCTTTCTGCTACGATGATTGAGGAACTGGAGGCAAATGCGATCGTGGTAAAAGGCGATTGGCTTCGCTACCCCGATCTAGAAAGACGGAATATTTATATGCGGAGTATTTCTGATATGAAAAACCTCTCGCAAGAGCTTGCCTGCATAGTGGAGCAATTTGACAGCGAACAGGAAAAGACCCGTGCCAATAAAGGGGTATGGGAGATCCTTTCCTGGGAAAGTCAGTACGAAACCTGGAAGCAAATAATCTGTGATATTAAGTAGTGATCAGTAATGAAAAACATAGTCAATCTCATAAAAAAAATAGCTTATAAGCTGGGAAAGACGGGTTTCTTCCATGTCTTCGGCTCTACAGCGATCAATAAGATCATCGGCTTTGCCAGCGGCATCGTGCTTGTGCGGTTGATCTCAAAATCCGAGTACGGTGTTTATTCCTATGCATACAATCTGTTGACATTCTTTATGATCGCCTGCGGTTTTGGCGCGGCATCCGGTATTCTGCAGATGTGTAGTGAGCAGCGGGATGAGGAGGAAAAAAAGCAACTTTATGCCTATGCGAGTAGAAGTAGCTTTTTCCTGAACTGCGCTTTGAGTGTGGTTATTCTTTTTGTGGCGTTTTTTATTCCGTTGAATATCGAAGGGGCAAATCTCTGCCTGGGTATGATGGCGTTTCTGCCGATTTTTTCGTATACCTATGAAATGCAGGCTATTTATCTTCGGACCCAGCGCCGCAACAAAGAATACTCTTATTCAAACAGCTTTTCCACTCTGATTATTTTTTTGTTATCTTGTGTCCTTGCCTACCTTTTCCATGTTGAGGGATTGGTAGCTGCTAAATACATCGCGTTTATCGTGTCGTCTATTTTTGTGATATGGCGTTGCCGGGTTGGTTATCCCATTACAAAGCGTGTACAGGTTGCACCCGAAATCAGAAAGCAGTTTTGGGGGATTAGCACAATTTCTATGCTGAACAACGGCTTGTCCAGTATGTTGAATATGCTTGGTGTTTTTGTTTTGGGAGTTGTTATTCCCGACAGCACTGTTGTCGCATCTTACAAGTTGGCAACCAATATTCCCACGGCTCTTGCGTTTATTCCGGCGGCATTTGTTACGTATATTTACCCCTATTTTGCACTGCACCGAGATGATAAGAGGTGGGTCAAGAAAAAGTATATGTTGGTTGCTGGGGCGCTTGCCGTGCTTTGTTCTTTGATCGCATTGGGAATGTTCATGTTTGCGCCATTTATCATCAAGTTGCTATTCGGTGAAATCTACTTGGATGCTGTACCCAGCTTCAGAGTGCTTTGCATTAGCTTCGCTGTCGCAGCGGTATTTAGAACACTGCCGGGAAACATTTTGGTTACACAAAGAAAACTGAAATTTAATTTGTTTACTGCGGCTGTTTCAAGTACAATCAATACGGTGCTGAATGTGATATTTATTACAAGATGGCAGTCCATTGGTGCAGCATACGCAACACTTGTAACTGTGATTATTACCGGCATATTAGATACGGGCTACCTGGCATATATACTGAATAGGAAAAACCTGAGTGATCGATATAGGAGGAGCTTATGAACATACTGGTAACCGGAGCAAAGGGATTTGTCGGAAAAAATCTTTGTGCCGCACTCAAAAATATTCGTGACGGCAAGGACAGAACACGTCCAGAACTGACCATAGGTGAGGTTCTTGAATACGATTTAGATACCGATCCTGCTCTTTTGGATGAATATTGTGCGAAAGCAGATTTCGTTTTCAATCTTGCAGGAGTCAACCGTCCGCAAAATCCGGAAGAATTTATGCAGGGCAATTTCGGCTTTGCGAATACGCTTCTTGATTCCTTGAAGAAGCATAACAACACTTGTCCTGTTATGATTTCATCCTCTATCCAAGCAACCTGTATTGGACGTTATGACAGCGATTACGGACGGAGCAAAAAGGCGGGAGAGGAATTGATCTTTGCATATGGCGAAGAAACGGGTGCAAAGGTACTGGTGTACCGCTTCCCGAATTTGTTCGGAAAGTGGTGCAGACCGAATTACAACTCTGCTGTGGCTACCTTCTGCAATAATATCGCAAACGATCTGCCCATCACGGTAAACGACAGAAACGCACAGCTTGAACTGCTGTATATTGATGATCTCGTTACGGAAATGCTCGATGCTTTGGAGGAAAAGGAACATCATTGTACATTCGACGGTATCGACACGGTGCTTTGTGATGACGGTAAATACTGTGCCGCACCGATCACGCACAAGGTCACACTCGGTGAGATCGTAGATTTGCTCGATAGCTTTAAAGCGCAGACAAGTACGCTTGTGATGCCAGAAATTCCGTATAATAGCTTTGCAAAGAAGCTGTATAGCACATACCTCAGCTATCTTCCGAAAGAGAAAGTATCGTTTCCATTGAAGATGAACGAGGATGCAAGAGGCAGCTTTACCGAACTCCTGAAAACCGACAAATGCGGTCAGTTCAGCGTAAATATATCCAACCCCGGCATTACCAAGGGGCAGCATTGGCATCATACCAAGTGGGAGTTTTTCATTGTTGTTGCGGGTCATGGACTGATCCAACAACGCAAGATCGACACGGATGAAGTGCTGAACTTTGAGGTTTCGGGAGATAAGATCGAAGCTGTTCATATGCTCCCTGGATATACTCACAATATTATCAATCTGTCCGAAACGGAAAATCTTGTGACGGTGATGTGGGCAAATGAACAGTTTGATCCGAACCATCCCGACACATTCTTTGAGGTGGTGGAATAATGGAAATGAATATAAAACTTGATTACAGCGATATAAAATTTAAAGATAACGGCAAGTTGAAGCTGCTGATTATCGTTGGCACACGTCCCGAAATCATCCGTCTTGCGGCTGTTATCAATAAGTGTAGAACGTACTTTGACACAATTCTTGCACACACAGGTCAGAACTATGATTATAACCTTAACGGCGTTTTCTTCAATGATCTGAAGCTTGCCGATCCCGAAGTCTATATGGATGCGGTAGGCGACGATCTCGGTGCAACGGTGGGCAACATTATCAACTGTTCCTATAAGTTGATGAATCAAATCAAGCCCGATGCACTTCTCATTCTCGGTGATACAAACTCCTGTCTTTCTGCGATTGCCGCAAAGAGATTGCACATCCCGATCTTCCACATGGAAGCCGGAAACCGCTGTAAGGACGAGTGCCTGCCCGAAGAGACAAACCGCCGCATCGTGGACATTATCTCCGATGTCAACCTTGCATACAGTGAACACGCCCGCCGTTATCTCCATGAGTGTGGACTTCCTAAAGAGCGCACCTATGTAACAGGTTCTCCGATGGCTGAGGTACTACATCAGAACCTTGCCGAGATCGAGGCAAGTGATGTTCTTGACCGTCTCGGACTGGAACCGAAGAAGTATATTCTTCTTTCTGCTCACAGAGAAGAAAACATTGACACCGAAAAGAATTTCACAAGTCTTTTCACGGCGATTAACAAGTTGGCAGAAAAGTACGATATGCCTATCCTCTATTCTTGCCATCCTCGTTCCAGAAAGCGTTTGGAAGCGACAGGCTTCAAGTTGGATGAACGTGTCCGCATGAATCAGCCTCTTGGCTTCCACGATTACAACAAGCTGCAGATGAACGCTTATGCGGTTGTTTCGGACAGCGGTACACTTCCGGAAGAAAGCAGCTTTTTCACAAGCGTCGGTCATCCGTTCCCCGCAGTTTGCATCAGAACGTCAACGGAACGTCCTGAAGCACTTGATAAGGCTTGCTTTATTCTTGCCGGTATTGATGAACACAGCTTGCTCCAGGCTGTGACTACAGCGGTGGATATGAACGACAGCGGTGATTATGGCATACCTGTTCCGAACTATGTGGAGAAAAATGTATCTACTAAGGTTGTGAAGATTATTCAATCCTATACCGGCGTTGTTAATAAGATGGTTTGGAGAAAATTCTAAGAAAGAGAGGACATCCGTATGGATACATCAAAACTATTATTCTCTTTGATTCGTTCTGAATTAATGGGAAATGAAATTGCTTTAGAGGTTAAAAACTGTATCAATATGGATTCCCTTGCGGAATTATATTCTCTTTCAGCCAAACATGATCTTGCTCATTTTCTCGGCAATACATTATCTAATGCCGGATTACTTCAAAACGATAAAGTATCAGAATCTTTCAGAAAAGCAACTATAATGGCAGTTTATCGTTATGAACGTTCCAAATATGAGTTAAGACAAATATGTGAAGTTCTTAATAATGCCCAAATTCCTTTCATTCCACTGAAGGGTGCTGTCATACGGGATTACTATCCCCAACCTTGGATGCGCACAAGCTGCGATATTGATATTCTTGTTCACGAAGAGGATATAGATAAAGCAGTATCATATTTGATCGCCGATTGTAAATATGTTGCTGCAGAAAAGAAAAATTACCACGATATTTCTATGCATTCTCCAAGCGGAGTTCATTTGGAATTGCATTTCAACATCAAAGAAGGTATCGAAACGATAGATAGAGTATTAGATACCGTATGGCAGTATGCGATGATTTCATCGGAAATGGGTTACAAATATGAAATGACAAACGAGTTTTTAGTTTTTCATGTCGTAGCCCATCTATCATATCATTTTGTAAATGGTGGATGTGGTATTCGTCCGGTTATCGATCTGTACCTTCTTGAAAAAGCATTGACTATTGATAAAAGTATATTGACCACTCTATTGTCCGAAGCAAAGTTGTTACGCTTTTATGAAAATGTGAGGAAATTGGCGGCTGCATGGTTAGAGGAAGAAGCATTCACAGACATAGTAACGCATATGGAAGACTATGTTTTGAAAGGTGGTGTATACGGGAATTTGTATAACAAGGTGCTAGTTCAACAGCAGAAGAAAAATGGGAAGTTGGCATATATAATGCATAGGATTTTTGTGCCGTATGATAAACTCAAATTTCTGTACCCTGTCATTATAGGACATCGTTGGCTCATTCCGTTTGTTCAAATATCTAGATGGTTTAATATAATATTTAGTGGGCGGGCAAAACGATCTATTAGAGAATTGTCATATAACAACAATATATCCGAATCCCAGGCAGTTGAGATGAAAACCTTTTTGGACGAAATTGGACTATAAGCATATTGCTCAATGATAGAGCATAAAGGATACCTAATAGTGTTCAACACATTAAAAGAAATAGGACAGAAATTCAGACTTTCGGGTGAGATATATTCCTACGATGCCATTACTATGGGAAATATCAATTCTACCTACAAAGTTACATATACGCAAAACGATAACTCATTGAAATCCTATTTGTTTCAACGAGTAAACACGAATGTTTTCAATAATCCCGTTGAGATCATGGAAAACATTGACTGTGTAACGACATTTATCCGCAGTAAATATCCCGATCAGATAACGCTTCATTTTCATCATACAGATGAAGGCTTGAACTATTATCTGTATGAGAAAGATGCTTTTTGGCGTGTAGTGAATTACATTGATTCCATAACATTTAACGCTTCCGATGATCTTGGTATTATTGAAGCGACAGGAAAAGCATTCGGAGATTTCCAAACACAACTTTCGGATTTCGATGGTTCGGTTCTTTACGAAACGATTCCCGATTTTCACAACACAAAAAAGAGACTTGATATGTTGTTTTCTCATGTAGCGGATGATCCCTGCGGACGAGCTGCAGAAGTACAGAAAGAGATCGACTATATCGCTTCCGTCCGTGATAAAGCGGTAGAACTCAGCGTACAGTTTGCAAACGGAGAAATTCCCAAACGTGTTACGCACAACGATACCAAGTGTAACAACGTCCTTTTTGACAGAAAAACAAAGGAACCGATTGTTGTAATCGATCTCGATACGATTATGCCCGGTATGTCGATGTATGATTTTGCGGACGCAGTTCGCTTTATTGCCAATACAGCGGTGGAGGATGAGCCGGATACATCAAGAGTTTTCTTTGATACCGCAAAATTTCGTGCATTTGCAAGAGGATTTATCGGAGCCACACACAAATCTCTTGAACCTGTTGAGATCACAAATCTGGTTAAAGCAACTTTCTCCATTACGATTGAACTTGCTTCCAGATTCCTTGACGATTATATTACCGGCGATCAGTATTTCAGATGCACTTATCCCAAGCACAACCTTGTTCGTACCCGTTGTCAGTTGAAACTGGCAGAGGATATTGAACGCAAGTGGGACGAGCTTGAATGGATCATACAAGATATTATCGAAAAAATGAAATAGACATATCAATTTCACAAATACATGGTATAATACAAAGGCAGAGCGACCTCTGCCTTTCATTCGGCACATCAAATTGAATTGAAACGGAAACGGAAGTGAGAAGATTGGCAAGACCAAAGAAGAATATAGAAACAAATACAGATGATCTCATATCACACCTCATAGAAGCCGTAACAGACACCTATCTGAATCCCCCGGAGAACACGGCAGACGAGAACGGACGGATGTATCTCAACCTGCTTGCAGAGGAATTTTCCATGACCCCGATCAAAGTGCGGAAATTGCTCATATCCTCCGGCGTATATCAAACCGATATTAGTAAGAAGATCAACGAGCTGTACAAAAGCGGAAAGACTATTAAAGAGATACAGAAGATCGTGGGACTCAGTGCCGCATCGGTCAGTGGATATTTGCCCTACCAAAAGACCGTGTATAATCTTGAAGTATCAACAGACGTTGCAAACCGCCTTCGTAAATATAGGAATCGCAAAGCGATGGTGGAAAAACTTGCCGCCGAGGTTGAGTCAGAGACGGAACACACAAAGGATTTACTGTGGGAAACCTTGATTTCATTTGAGGACTACCCGTTCAAAACAGCAAAGGGACTGCGGTTCTACTATACCATCAAAGGCAACGAGCTTTTCATATCCCATAAAGAAAAATCCGTAACCAGATCAAGTGTAAATATGGCGTTTGAAACAGCGGTCAGACTGCAGAGGGAGGGTTCCGAGATCACCGGACCGAAAATGCTCGGATGCTTCGTGGCAAGCTACTTGTACCCGATTTTCATCAGGATCGGAGTGATACGTGACGGAAAGGAAAAGACATAGCGTTAGCAGAAATCAATCGCATGACACAGGATGGGGTCGGGCAATATTGTCCGGCTCCATTTTTTTCGCATATTGCTATGTCAAATTTCCGTCCTCACTGCCTGCTGCGTTTCCGTTTCGGTGCAGATGTCCTCCGGACACCTTTTTGAAGCGTCAGAACTGTCTGACTGATGTGTAACATAAATTTTTATGTTTCAGGTCAAATTTTTTCGGCAAATTCTGGTGTGCCACATCAAGAGTTGATTTGCCACATAATTCAAAAAAGTGAGGTGTTCGAGTATAATATATGTATAAGATAAAATGCAAGGATTGGAGGGAGAATACGATGCTCACAGAAATGCGTCTGGAAGAATGTGAACTGGACTGTGCCTTGATCGGCAAACGAGTCCGCACAGCTCGGAAAGCGAAAAAGGTAACACAAGAAGAACTGTCGGAGCATTGCGGCTGTACTCCCACCCACATCTGCAATCTGGAAAACGGAAAAATCGGCGTTTCTTTGGAATTGCTCTTTAAGATCAGTATTTATCTTGATAAGAGTATGGACTATTTTGTAATGGACAACGAAAATGCCAATCCGCAAATCAAAATCGAAAACAATATTGCCCCGAAATTGAAGCAATGCGATACGCAAATGCTGGATATGGTCGGCACAGCTTCATTGACGGACTCATTACATACAAAGAATCGGTTCTTTCAAAAAAGATAAATAACGGTGTATGTAAAAAAGGAAATAAAACACAGAGTTGTCAGGCGCAAAAACTTGTCAGCTCTGTGTTTTCATATAAATTACTTAATTACAAGGAGAATTAGCTTAAATGGCTCTTTTTCAAAAACTGCAGCGAACCGTTTGCAAACTGACCCGCCCTGTGGTTCAAAAAGCAAACACAACAGAACTTGCACTGTCCGAGGAGGACGAAGAAACTTGCGATTATGCGGTGGCACTGCAAAACTGTCTGATTGGTCTTGCCAACGAAGTTTACGGTGTTGCCGATCCGAGGGATATATCGGGACGTGTCCTGCGCCAAGCCTGCGATTTCTATGATGCAGATTGGTGCGGACTTTTTGATGTTGACAGGATGTTAAAGCTACTCGTTCCGTTCTGGTGGTACAACCGCACAACAGGCGGTATGACAAAAACAAAACTGGACGAAGGCGGCGTTTACGGTGACTTTACAAGGTGGATGGATGCGCTGAATACCAATACTCCCATCTACGTTGATGATATAGAGAAAATCAAGGACAGTAATCCGGAGGAATATGCCGTATATTCCAAGCAGGAGGTTCGGTCAATTCTTGCCGTTCCGTACCATAAGCGAGAAAAAGGATTTTTGCTTTTGCGAAATCCCAAGCGGTACGGAGATAAACCCGAAATGCTTCAAATCATGGCAAATATTCTTGTAGCTGAAATCAATGAACAGAAGCATTTAGATCGCATGAAAGCAGAAAGCGAAAACATGGATACAAGTGCCGAGATTGTAATTAACCTTTTCGGCGGTCTCGAAATCATCACAAATAAAGGCACATTGAGCGAAGCGGAAATCAAATCCCCGCTTGCGTGTAAGCTGCTTGTCCTGCTTATGATGAATCGGCACAGAAGCATGACCGGACGGGAGCTTGCCGATGCACTTTGGCCGGATGCAGATTACACCGATCCCACAGGAAAGCTCCGAACCCTGCTTTATCGTTTCCGAACAACCTTCCGTCTGTTCTCTGATAAGGAATTGATTGTTACGTCTGCAAACGGGTATCGCATCAATGGTGAACTGACCATCCGTACCGACTATGAGGATTTTGAAAAAATCTGCGATGTCAGCAAAAAAGCGCATGATCGGTATCAGAAAAAGGAACTGCTGTGCAAGGCGGTAAAACTCTATCGTGGCAAGTTGTTCCCGACAGGAAGCTGTGAGCATTGGCTGCTTGCCTGCAACTCCAAATATCATCTGCAATACCTGTCAATCGTGGAGGAGCTGATGACCCTGCTTCACACCGAAAAGAATTATTCCATGATGCACGAATACGCTATGATGGCGGTAAACGTGGAACCGGATAATCCTACTGTATTGTTCTGGCTGATCGTTGCCTTGCGGAAGCACGGCGCAATCGACATGGCAAAAGAACACCTGGAGTCTGCTAAAATACGGCTTTTGAGAGAAGAATATCAAGAGCTTGAGGAACGGCTGATCGCTGTGTAATGAAAATAACGGCTCATGTGACGGCGATATAACGCAAATTGAAAAATATTTCAATATAATTTTTATATAACGGCTCGTATAACACCTCATATAACCCCTGTTTGGTATAATATCCATATCATCATGAGACGGATATACCAAGCAGTGGTATTTTTTATGTACTCACGATGACCGAGAAAATCAAACACAAGGAGGTAATCATGAGCGAACCACAGCACTTTGAAGTGCGAACCGACGACAACCGCCTGTTCTGTATGGCGAGACTGATCGAAGGGGACATACTTCTGATTTTAAAATCCGCAGGGAGAGAAATCCATATTCCCTATACGGATATTCCGAGACTTGTCGCTATGGCGAGAAAACGGAAAATCGGTCAAGCAAGATAATGACCGAGACGGAGAAAACAACCGAGTGTATGTTTTCCCGCAGGGGACAATCCCCATACATATCCATATCGTCTGCCAATGAGCGATACCGATATATTGAGTAAGCGCCGGGGTAGATATAGCAATCGCAGAGTGATCTGTGGCTGCTGTGTCTGCCCCGGTCTTTTTTATTTCTTGGCAAAAAATCAAAAATATCATTCTCCGAGTTGCAATAGGAGCAAAGGATACGCATACGGCGCAGACAAACTTTAAGAGTTTGTTTGTGTCCGAGCAAGTCCCATGCTTTGTTGCGCTCTTTTTTTGTGCTTTCGTGGGGTCTGCTCTGCGAGAGTTTTTTCTTTTGGTCATGCGTTTCTATGCTCCGATTGCAATTTGGGAACTGAAAGGAGCAGAGATTATGACTCTCAAAGAATTACAGAACCGTATTGAAAGAACCGCAGGCATGGATTTACCGACTGCCGCATGGCTTCGTGCCGGCAATTCACCACTTGTTGTCAGCCGTGAACTGGAGGGCGGTACAAAGCTCTCCGTGTATCAGAACGGATTTGCCCTTTATCAGACAGAGGGAGGAAGCACGGTGTTCCGTGTTGATCATTGCGGCGGCTATATCTATTTCGGAAGAAATGAGCAGACCGAGCTTTCCGAGGACTTTTTCGCAAATACCGATTGGTGGGTTCACCTGCTGATCGAAGGCGAGGACAGATTGACCCATAACCGCAAAGTCCTTTCCGAAAAATATGAGAGCTTTTACGAGGGTGACAGCGAAGCATTTTACAACGTCTGCGGAACGGAGCAGCTTCCCTTGGATGCGCTTATGACAAACGAGCTTCTGGAAAAAGCATTCTCCATGATGACCGAGAGACAGCGGGCGGTTGTTACCATGCACTACATAGACGGCATGGGGGTTCAAGAAATTGCCGCCGTTTACGGCATTTCACATCAGGCAGTTTCGGTTACATTATCGGACGTAAAAAAGAAATTTCAAAAAAATCGAAAAATTTTTGAGTGACTACCTTGCAAAACGCCTTTCCACGATGGGTTGGGTGAAGGACAACAACCAAAAGTCCTTACATCAATCAAATCGGAGGAAACGATTATGTCGGGAAAAATCCCAAAGGAAAGAGAACGCTATTTTGTACGTCTGGATTCGGGCGAGGTTTGTGAAGTCAGCCGTGAAGTCTATCTCTGCTATTACGCAGGAGAACGGCAGGAACGCTATCAGAGAGAACGTGACATCAAGAACGGACTTGTCAGCATTGAAGCAATGGCAGAAACCATGTTTGACGATGGCGAGGGATGCGGATATGACTTTATCCCCTCGGATGAGATAAGCGTTGCCGAGCAGGTAGTCCGTGACATGATGATAGAAAAGCTCTACATAGCACTCGATCAGCTTGCCCCGGAGGACAGACACCTCGCTCCTGCAGGAACTGGATTCGGAAAACGGCATCGGACTGATAACCCGTGTCAAGCAAGGACTTTGTAAACCCGATGTGATCTATGTGCATAAGTGCATCAGCCGCATTTCAGAATCAAATGCCCGGACATTTGAAAATCAAATCTCCGGAGGTTTGAAAAGCACATCACAGGGCATTTCAAAATCAAACGCTAATGATAATTATATCAATAATACTTATTTTAGCGATACTGAGTCCATCTTTTCAGAAAGAGCCGAGCCGATGGGAGAGCGAATGCGACAGCGTGAACGGTATAAGGAAATGGTTCTGGAGAATATCGACTATGACATTCTTAAAGAAGAACCCAAACTTGACCGTGAACAGCTTGACGAGATTGTTGAGCTGATGGTGGATACCATCTGCACTACGCAGGAGTATATCATCATCGGCGGCGATAAGAAGCCTGCAGAAGTCGTAAAAAGTCAGTTTTTGAAGCTGGATGCAGGACATATCCAATTTGTTCTGGACTGTCTCAAAGAAAATACGAGCAAAGTCCGTAACATACGGAAATATCTGCTCTCGGTGTTATACAACGCTTCCATGACCATCGACAATTATTATTCCGCACTGGTAAACCACGATCTCTACGGTGGGTAACATCTTGCACGAAACGAAGGGAGTGATGCGATGCAGGAAGAAGTCAATGATAAAACCATAGCACTATCCGTTAAGACGGCAAAGCTGACGGGAACGGTGCTGAAAGTTGCCTTGCAGAAGTTTCTTTCCGAAATGCAGAAACAGAAGCAGAAAGGCAAAGCAAAAGCGGCACAGCCAAAGCAGGGCAAGCAGACCATGAAGCAGCTTATGCAGAAAAATACGCAGATCACCAATATCGAGGTGACGGACGGAAATATCAAATCCTTTGAGCGAGTAGCGAGAAAATACGGAATTGATTTCAGTCTGAAAAAGGATGCAAGCGAGAATCCTCCCAAGTACATTGTCTTTTTCAAGGCAAGGGATGTGGATGTGATGACAGCGGCATTCAAGGAGTACACGGCAAACGATCTAAAAAAAACGAATAAGCCGTCTCTGCGTAAACGTCTTGCCAAAGCAATGGATACCGTCCGCAAAAACAAGGAAAAGGTCACTTTGAGAGAATGGAGTTTCTAAAGAAAAAAGGGATTGCGGTAGATAAAGAAAACTACGATCTGATCTACCATGCGCCGCTTGACAAAAAGGATACTTTGGACAGTATCTATGAAAGGTTCAATCTTTACCATCCTGCAGACTTCCGAGGACATTCTTTGAGTGTCAGCGATGTAGTGGTGTTTCACAAGGATGGCGTAGATACTGCCTACTATGTGGATAGCTACGGCTTCACCGAAGTGCCGGAGTTTCTGCAGGCGCAGATCAAGGAACAGCTTATCACCATGCAGACCGATCATATCTCCGTCAGACAGCATTTCGGAACGTGGTATCCGATTGACCAAGCAGAGATTGACGGCAAGATGTACTTCCTCTTGGAGCATGAGGAATACGGTGACGAAGCTGCCAATATCATCGTAGATGAAAAAGGCATCCTCTATGCACAGGATGTATATGATGGCTTCTCACCGGAAATCATGGATACGCTTCATTTGATTGCAACCCCGATTGGTGTGATGCCCGATCCGTCTGTTTCTATGGAGGACATGGAAAAGTACGGCTATACATATTTGGGTATGGTGCCAATGAGCGCAGAAGCGTCAAGCGAACACTTCAAGCAGGGCGGCATGATGGTGTATGCGCTTCATCCGGACGGAACAGAATCGGTCATTGAGAACGCAAAGCAGTTTGACCGTCATGTGGAAAACGGCGGCTTGTTTGCAGTTGATAAAGAGGACTGGATGAAGTATTTGGAGAACGGAGAGTTTTTGCGAACAACGGAAATCTCCACCGAACAAAACTACAACATGATTGACGGCAGGCGCAACAAGATGGAACCGCACAAAAAGGAAAAGCCAAGCAAAGAGAAAGAATCTCTGCTTGGCAGACTGAAAGAGAAACAGCAGTTTTTGATTGCAAACGCACGGAAAGAAGATAAGGAAAAACGTGCCGAGCGAGATCTGCCGTAAATAACTTTGGGGATAGGATGATGCCAAGCGCATTGTCCTATCCCCGTTTTTTTATGCTTTCGGGATATTGTGCGAAAAAATTTACATATAATTCTGTAAAACCACTTGATATTATTCCGAATTTGGAATATAATATATAGTGATAAAATTGCGTGAGGTATGAGTATATGAAATATATGTCAGCTTCCGAAGCAGCCGCCAAGTGGGGATTGTCCTCCAGACGTGTGGGACTGCTTTGCAACGAAGGACGAATTGAGGGCGCACAAAAAGCGGGAGCAACATGGATTATTCCCGAAGATGCTGAAAAGCCAAGAGATGCCAGAATTAAAAGCGGGAAATATATAAAATCGAAAAAGGAGGAGGGATTGAAATGATCGACTTAAAGGAAATTTTCAAAAGCTCAGAAAAAGTAAATGTTGAAGTAAAAGCGGCACAGGGCGGTATTCCCAATAGCATTTGGGAAACTTATTCATCTTTCGCCAATACATTCGGTGGAACGATTATTCTCGGAATAGGCGAAGATAAAGAAACCAAAAAGTTTATTCCTATGGGTGTTCCCAATGCAGAAAAGATGATTTCGGATATTTGGAATATCGTAAATAATTCGCAAAAGGTCAGCAGAAACATTCTCTTAGAACGTCATGTTTATGTTGAGCAGTATGAGAGTAAAGATTACGTTGTCATTGAAGTTCCTCGTGCAGCAAGAACCTCTAAGCCCATATACGTTGGGACAGATATGTTCAAAGGCTCGTATCGCAGAAATCATGAAGGAGATTATCTTTGTACTGAGGCAGAAATCAAAACAATGATTCGTGACTCCTTAGATACTTCTGCCGATTCTGCTGTTTTGGATAATGTCGGAATGGATGCTTTGAACAGCGACAGTATCAAGAGTTACCGTACTCGTTTTGAGATGATTCGTAGTGGGCATACATGGAATGCGTTGCCCAATGATGAATTTCTGATTAAGATCGGTGCTGCGAGAGTTGCAGAATATGACGGAAAAATTCATCCGACACTTGGCGGTTTGATTTTCTTCGGTGACTTCATAAACATTATGAATGAGCTGCCCGATTTCTTCCTCGATTACAGAGAAAAACTTGCAATCGACACTCGTTGGTCTGACAGAGTTTGTTCGGGTGATGGAGATTGGAGTGGAAATGTCTATGACTTCTACTTCAGAATTGTTGACCGTTTGACCGCTGATGTCAAGAAGCCGTTCGTTATCAATAAAAATCTTCTTCGTGACGATGATACCGGCATTCACAAATCTTTGCGTGAAGCACTTGCCAATGCGCTTATCCACGCCGACTATTACGGACGGCAAGGTATTGTTATTGAGAAAGATTTTCGCAAAATGAAATTTTCCAATCCCGGTATCTTCCGTATCAGCTTGGACGATGCAATAGCCGGTGGTACAAGTGATGCGAGAAACAGCAGAATCTTCAATATGTTCGCTTTAATAAAAGTTGGTGAACGCTCCGGTATGGGTCTTTGTGATATCTATAACTACTGGAAAGAGTACGGATATGAAAAACCTGTTATCAAGGAAATGATCAATCCGGATAGAATTACTCTAACACTGAATATCGAATACGAAGCGAATGGCGGGAATGTAGAAACCAATAGTTTAGATACAGGCAAAACAAGTAACCAAACTACTAACCAAACTACCCAAACTACCCAAACTACCCAAACTGCTAACCAAACGAACAACGATACTACTGAAGAACAAATCTTATTGCTTATCAAAAACAATCCGAGACTAACGCAGGTTCAGATTGCTTACGAATTGAATGTGCCAACAAGTACAGTCAAATATTATATTAGGAAATTGAGCAAGGCGCAAATCATCAAGAGAGAAGGAACCGTCCATAACGGAAAATGGATCATTCTCTAAAATAACTCCTTAAACGATAGCGGAGAAGGAGATGCCTATACGGTATCGTCCTTCTCCGCTGTTTTTCTTTTTATCCAAGACCCTTATCAACTGTATGTGTCGTTTTGCGGTCATCGTCCAGACCAAGCATTTTGCGAACATTGGTGTAAATCGTTTGCAAGTCTCTCTGCTCGGTACGGGCATTCTGGTATGCTTCGTATTCTGCGTTTTTCGCAGTAACCAAGCTGTCCTTTTCTTCTTTCAAGGACTTCATGCTCGGCAGCTTTTGACCGCCGGACATTTCTCGGAGAGTATCACGGGCAGTCTCGTACAGCGTAATTTCTGCACGGTGCTTTTCGTAAAATTCCTCGGATTTTTTGCTTTGGCGGTATTCGGTGTAAACGTCCTTATTGGCAAAGAACTGACCTGTAAAACGTATCTGCTTGTTGACATCGTTCAGTCTGCTCTCGGTGGCTTTCAGCTTGTTTCGTGCGGCAGATGCTTTTGCCTTTGCATCGATTAAGGCAGTCTCCAATTCCTCTATGGAACCGTAACCGTGTCTCTGCACAAAGGCATAGGTTTGTGCCATTTGCTGTAGATTTGTGATCTTGACCTTTTGTGCATAAGCTCGGCTTTGCTGTGCCTTGATGCAGTTCTCCAAGTCCACAAGAAGCCGTACTCCGGATGCGGTGTATTTCGGGTTCTGCGGAATATCTTCGGTCTGCTTTGGAGCAGTAAATGCGCTCTGTACCTTGTCTGCCTTTTTCTCACGATGGATACCCTTTGCATTATCGGCAAACAGGGAAAGCAGATAATCTCTGTCATAGGCGGCTCCAAGCATTCTTGCGGAGATCGGCTTTTCACGATCCGGCAGTTTGTAGCTGAAACGTCCTCGCTTATCACGGACGGAAATGCCGTGTTCGTCCATGAGCAGCTTTTCAAATTCCGCAAAGGATTTGGACTTGGCGGCAATCTCGGATATTTGCTTTCGGAGGATTTCTTTCTGTGTCTCAAACTTTGTGGTTCGTGGCGTAAGTCCTGCTTCGGCAATCTCCGCATTTCGTTTATCGAGCTTTTCTTGTCCTCGCCGTTCTGCCCAATACTCCTGTTCGGTGACTTTATCTAAAGCAGGGTTCAGCAGATCGACTTGGTAGAGCTGACGTTTCTGGCACATGGTCATCACTTGCTGTTTAAGGTGTTTCAGATAATCGTTTGTCAAGTGATGCTTGTTTCCCGCCTTGCTGTCGCAGAGCCGTTCCATGAAATCCTGCCGTTCCACATCAACAGCACGGACACTATTGATAACGATATGCACATGAATGTTGCCGGAACCGTTATGCCCATCAACGTGGGTACAGACCAATGCTTGATGTCCCGGAAAGTTCTGTGAAGCAAATTCCATTCCCATGCGCTGTGCTTCTTTTGCGGTCAGTCCATTTTCCTCTTTGTCTCTTGGATCGAAGCTGAGGATATAGTGATGGGATTTGATTTCGCCCTTTTTCTCGTTCTTGTGGTATTTCGCATTTGTCTTTTTGCAGGCACGGGCAAAACCTTCGGGTTTACACAAAATGCCGTCCATGTAGTATTCCTCTTGGAGCAGAGGACGGTTGTTTTCATCAAGTATGGGTTTCTGTGTAAACTCATTATGCTGATAAACGAGATATTGAAACGCCGCACGGTAGTCGGCATTTTTACTCGCGATGTGTTTTAATACTGCCATAGTTTGTATCGCTTTCGATTTTATCAAGCGCCTTGCTCATATCGTAGATTTGTCTGACTGCACCGCGAAGCTCTGCTTCAATTCCGGGTGTAGATAAACCGCCTTGATGAAAAAAGCGCGTGATCTGATTGAGGTTATTGCCGATTCGGGATAACTGCGCGGTGAGCTTATCAATTGTTTCGTCATCACGGACGATATTACAGGTAATGGGATGCCTGCCCTCTGTGATGACTTGTCTTGCATAAACGGCAGGTGGAAGTCCCATCATACGAGCATACTCGCAAACAATTTCATACTGTGTGTCTGTAAGGCGGAGCATAATAAGTTTTTCAAACTTTTGCTCCGCCTCTTTTTTGGGTCTTGCCATAAAAAAGCCTCCTCTAAGTAATGCCGTGCATTACGGTGCGGACATTTGAAAAATGGCAGCCGAACACACAGTGTGAAATATACGAGGGTATGGGGAGCTGTCATCCCCATCAAGTTGCCCAAGGTCGAATAAGAAAAATCGTAAGATTTGAATTATGAGTAACTGTGGGCGAAACTTGCTCTCCTAAGTATGAGATAAAATTCCTCTACTCTTTAGCCGTTCTTCGGGGTTCATGGCTACCCGATTTCGCAAAATCGGGATAGTCACGGGATAAAGAGTAGAACGTCAGCGGCAAGGGGAAAGGAGGCGCAGACGGATTGCACCTTGCCGAGACGCCGCATAAGCCATTTTCAAATGGCGTTGCGGATAGCGGGAACAAAAAATTTAAAAAATTTTTCGTTCCTACCTTGCAAAAGCTGTTTCTACGATGGGTTAGGTGAAAACCTAAACAAAGTGAGGAACTGCTTATGAAGAAAGAAACCCCGAAAAGAAAATTCACCGGAGAGGAAATTGCAAAAATGAAAGAGGTTGATATTCGTACCGTAGATCGGAAAAGACTGGTTGACATCAAGGATGTAAAGATCAACACAGATCTTCCCGACACGGAACGCATGATGGATTTTGTACAGCAGATCGGTAATCCGTACTGCTATCTCTGCAACGGCATGGTGGTAAAAACACGATTTGTCGGAAAGCAGAGCTTGGAGGATTGCATCAAAGCAACCATGTTCGCAGAAAACGATAATTGAATCTTTTTTGTGAACAGACGAATTTTTTGTAAAAACCTATGGCATAAATCGAGGAAATGTGTTATAATATCGGTGGGTCAAAATAATATCAAGTTGCATCACGCATCTTGTGCAATCAAAGAAGCCATTGATTTCTTGGTTTACTATGCCATAGGGCAGTAAATTAGGAGGTCAGTGGCTTTATGTTTTTTTATAAGGAAAACGAAGTAAAGGCGGCAAGCTACAGCCGTCTGTCCCGTGAAGATGGGGACAAAATGGAAAGCGACAGCATCCGCAACCAAAAGGATTTGATTGCGGACTACGCCGCACAAAGAGGTATCCGCATCGTGTCCGAGTACACGGATGATGGATATAGTGGAACGAATTTTGATCGTCCGAATTTTCAGCGGATGATGGAAGATGTAAAAAAGAAGAAAATCAACTGCATTATCGTTAAGGACTTATCCCGTCTCGGACGAAACTACATTGAAACAGGAAGATACCTTGAAAAGATTTTTCCGTTTCTCGGTGTTCGCTTCATAGCGATCAATGACCATTATGACAGCGCAGACGAATCCGGCGATGCAGATCAGATTGTCATTCCGTTCAAGAACCTGATTAACGATGCCTACTGCAGAGACATTTCTATCAAAATTCGCAGTCAGCTTGATGTAAAAAGAAAGAACGGAAAGTTTATCGGCAGCTTTGCAGCCTACGGGTATCTGAAAGACCCGAATGACAAAAACCACCTTATCATTGATGAAGCAGCCGCAGAAATTGTGAGAACGATTTTCGGACTGAAGCTCAACGGATTTTCTGCACAGCGGATCAGCGAGAGACTGGAGGAAATGCAGGTTGCTCCACCTCTTGAATACAAGAGAATGTGCGGTTTCAATTTCAACAGCGATTTCCGTTCCGGTAGAAAACCAAAATGGTCGATTGTTACAGTCAACCGCATTTTAAGAAACGAGCTTTACATCGGAACAATGGTACAGGGAAAGAACCGCAAAATCAATTACAAGGTCAAGCAGTCCAGACCCGTTGATGAAGCAAGCTGGATACGGGTTCAAGAGACACACGAAGCAATCATCCCCAAACCGATTTTCGAGATCGTACAGAGATTGACCGAACTGGACACCAGAACCGCCCCCGCGTCAGACAGCGTTTATACCTTGTCGGGATTTCTCCGTTGTGGTGATTGCGGCACTTGAAGCGGAGATTGAGCGATACAAGGATTTGAAATCAAAGGTATATAAAGACATGACGGACGGCATTGTAAGCCGTGACGAGTTTAAGGACATCAATACCAGATTTACCGATAAGATCAATTCCGCAAAGACAGCGCAGGAGGAACTGATTGCAAAACGGGAAAAGCTCTTAACCCGTGAAAACAACAGCCGTCCCTGGATGGAAACCTTCAGAGAATATCGGAACGTCAGCGAACTGGATCGTAAATTGATTGCTTCTTTGATTGCGAGTATTGTGGTGTACGATACCGATACGGTAGAAATCCATTTTCACTATGAGGACGAAATTCAGGAAATGCTTGAAATGGCATCCTCTCTCTGTGAAGAATTTGCAGAAAGAGAGGTAGCGGTAGTATGAGATGTGCGAGTTATGTGAGATACGTTTCCTGCGTACCGGAAAAGAATATTCCGTCTGATATTATCCGTCAGCAGAATGAAAGAATCCAAAAGTATATCAAACAGAACGGATGGGAACTTGTACAGAAGTACGCAGACCGCAAGCAGGATACCGAAGCGGATGATGCGTTCCGCATGATGCAGAACGATGGTGTCAGCCGTAAATTCGATATGGTGGTTGTGGACTCTCTTTTGCGTTGCGGTTCCAATGTTTCATATGCGGAGGATGTTCTGTTAAAGAGCTTCTTGCCTGCAGGGATACACTTTGCCGTTGTTGAGGACAATGTGTGCAGTCTGACTTTAACCTATGAGGAAGCTGCGGCATATTTCAAGAAAAAGCGAAATGCTTATATCGGCGGTGTGCTGTACAGCAGAACCAGAGCAGAACAGGCGCAGGGGTATCTTTCAGTACACGATGAAAAGTATGGGTATCTTCTGAACGAGGAACGAAAAGGTTTTGTCATTGATGAGGAAGTTGTACCGATTATTCGTAAAATCTTCCACATGGTTGCCGATGATAAAAAACTTTTCAGAGAGGTAGCCGATTACCTTAACGAGAATAAAATTGATTCTCCGATGATGCACCTTGTCCGTGTCAGTCAAAAGAAACGTGGTGAGGTTAAATCTCATTGGTCGCCCGGTTCGGTAAAGCGAGTGATTGATAACACGGCATATATCGGGTATTGGTACAAAATCATGGATGGCGAGAGAACCAAAATCGAAACACCACCTATTATCGAAATAGAACTGTTTAACCGTGCCGCCGAAGTTGTTGAGAGCAGAAGCACCGTGCAGAAAAACCATCCACCTGTGATGAAATCCGACAATGCGTTTGTCAAGCAGATATTCGATAAGACAACGGGTGCAACGATGGTGTGCAGATTGCACCGTACAGAGAACCCCTATCAAACATTCGGCATGGACTTTTGGCAGAAAAAAACAATCCGCTATGATTATGTCATGGAGCAAACGGTTGAGCATCTTCGCTCAGAACAGCGAAAGATCGAGTTTGCAAAAGAATGGATTGCATCGGATTTAGGACAGCTTGAAAAGCAGAGACGAAAAGCGATATTTGCAGAACAGGCAAGAGAGCTTTTTGAGAAAATGGTAGAGCTTGAAAAAGTACATCTGCATTATTACTGCATGAGCGAAGCGGGAGATATAACCGAGGAAGAATACAGACAGCATCGGGAACAGATCAATGCCGAGCTTACCGAAAAAGAAGCGGCATTCAAAAGTCTTATGACGCAGGTGGACGAACTGGAGTTGGCATTCGGCAATCGTAATCCCTGGATGGTATTCTACGGGAACATAAAAATTCCCGATAAGCTGACCAAAGAGGAAATCCGAAAATGGATTGATAAGGTTCTGATTGAGAATCTGGAGACTGTGGAAGTGGTTCTGCCAATCAAGCATACACGATGGCGGGATATGCTTCCCATACAAGAAACGGAGGTGTGGTGATGGCACGAAAAAGCAGACGAGCACAGAACGATACTGCGGTGAGTACGGCTGTTGTAGCCAATATACAAACAAAGAAGAAAGAAAACCTACTCAGAACTGCGGCATACGGTAGATTGTCTGTAGAGAACGAGACAGACGAATCTCTGCAAACGCAGATGTCCATGCTGTATCAGTTTATTGACGAGCATGAGGACTTACAGTTTGAGGACAGCTATTCTGATAACGGTTATTCGGGAACGAATTTTGACAGACCGGAGTTTGTCCGTTTGATGGATGATGTGCGAAGCGGCAAAATCGAGTGTATTGTAGTCAAGGACTTATCCCGTTTCGGGCGTGACTATCTGGAAACCGGTTATTACATTGAAACGCTGTTTCCGCATCTGAATGTTCGCTTCATTGCCGTGACGGACGATTTTGACAGCATCCGAGAAGAAGATCGGAGCAGTCTTGCCGTGCCGATCAAGAACATGGTAAATGCCATGTACGCAAAGGATATATCTAAGAAAATCTGTGCTTCCAGAGAAGTTATAAAGAACAAAGAAGATTCTATGCCTATGGGTACAGCACCTTTTGGATATGACCATTCCGAGGATAAAAAGAGGTTTGTGCTTGACGAAGAAAACGCACCGACTGTCAGAGCGATCTTCGCATGGTCGAGACTTTGCGTGTCTGTAAAGGAGATTGGCAAACGCTTGGATTTGATCGGTGTTATGACACCGGGACAAAGTAGAAATCAGAAAGTAGGCAAAGAAATCAAGCCTGCGGAGTGGCGAGCTGATACCGTTTATAAAATACTTTCCCATCCCGGATATGTAGGTGATGTGTGTCGGCAGAATCAAGCAAGCTCTTTATAAGGCTGAAAAATGTCACCGAACCTCTCCCGATGAATGGACGGTACATCAAAACGTACATGAACCGCTTGTTACCAGAGAGGACAGGGAGCAAATTATTCAGACCATGAAAGCGAACAACATGAAAAAATACAGCGAAACCGATTACCATAAGGAACAGAGAGAAAAGATACAAGATCAGTTTTCGGGTATGATTCATTGTGCCGAGTGTGGTCGCAATATGTACTATGTTCGCTATCTGCACGACTACAAAACCTTGAAAAAGACCGGAGGGCAATATCTTTGTCTGTGCCCTCCCAGCAAAAATGGACACAAAAAAGCTTCAAAAAACGGAATGAA
>CAYXRC010000008.1:23459-110357 GCA_964466295.1 uncultured Ruminococcus sp. | reverse complement strand
TTTTTATTCTATCATAGAAGGATTCAATTTTACAGACTTTTTCTCACACTCTCACTAAATGGTCCACACAATTTGTTCCGTAAGAATTTTAATAGCCTACCATATTCATAGCATCGCAGAACGTAATGCCGTTTCTCATAAACCTTTTTAACATACTGAAAGCTTTAACAACAGGCATTTTGTCACTTGAAGCATTGGATATATCTGCAAACTTGCACTTATTTTTCTTTGCCATATTTTCCAGCTGAGAATTAAATTCCGAGGGCTGAATATCATTTGAATTTTCACATACGGAAACAATTACAATATCTGTGAAACGGTTTCTTTTTTTAATGTTCTTGACAAGAGAATCATATGCTGCAATGATCTCGGGTACTGATCTATATCCTCTTTCAAGATCGGTTTCGCCAAGCTGGAGGAGAATCTTTGAAGGCGCAAGGCTTTCTGCACATTCAATAAGAAGTGCCTCTGCATCAAATACGGAAACGTCCGTAAAGCTACGGTTATAAATATTGAGATCAAGATCAAATGCCTGTCTGAGTTCACCCACGGGTATATCCTTTGCAAATGTTGAGCCAAATAATACAACGCTGTTTCTGACTGCAAACTCGTTTAGTCTGCGGTATTCGTAGGCTTCTCTTTCATATACCTTTGAAATAGCAGAATCATTTACAGCAACATTTGTCTTATGGTCAATACCTGTAAATCTTCCGGAGTTAATTCTACTTGCAAAATTGCTTCTAACAACATTTTCCATACCAATATCCTCCTTTATTCTGTAACGGGTGTAAATTTAATTCCTGTCGATGATTTATCAAGATGCTTATTTCTGAAATAGATACCTATTCCAATAGTGACCATTACGATGTTAATCACATAGAAAAACATTACATACCAGTGTACTGTTTCGTACCAGGGATGCGGTGCATTTGCGGCGATCAGTGTAAATTTGCCGACAAATGCAAAAACATATCCTATCCAGATGAAGAAATAAAAAGGAAGGCTTATTCCCTTGGCTGACCGTGATCTCCATGCTTTGATGATATTGAGCGGCCAGGATATTCCGAAGCAGACAACCATCATCATTTCCATAATGCTTGCAAAAGTATTCATTTTCATCTTTCCTTTCGTATTTTGTTGCTTTTATTCTAACTTACACCCCAAGAAAAATCAATAATTGGAAAGTAATCAACATTTTTTCCTGCCGTATGACTTTCATTACTTTCAAAAGTCAGAAGAGTGAATTTGCAGCTTTATCGAGATTTTTTGACATTTATAAACACTTTTTTTACTTACAAAACTCCTTTTGCCAGTTCAGACTATTTTCAAAAGTGATTTTATATGTTATAATAGTTTCAATAATACACGGGAGATGCATTTTATGGCAAAGGATATTCATCAGAACAGGTCAGCAGGCATTCAGCGTGAGATACTTGAAACTTTGCTGATACTTGTTTCGGTTATGACCGTTCTTATATCGATAATCAGCATAGCAGTAAGCATTTATACCGACAGAAAACGCCTCGATCAGAATCTTGAAAATGTTGCACAGGCACTTGCAAAGTCGGCAATTATACGTCAGGGAAACAGCGATAATTCCGAAAATATGATGGTGCCCTATCTTGACTCTCTGAAAGACTCTCTTTCAAATATTGACGTTATTTCAATAATAAGCTCTGATAATCTTCGCATATATCACACTAATCACGAGCTTATCGGCACAGAATATGACGGAACTGCTCCCGATTTCAGCGGCGGAGATATTTTTTATGTAACCTCCGATACAGGCCCTTCGGGTTCGCAGCGCCGAGCATATGCTGCAATTTATGATAATGACGGCAATTATTCCGGTTTTGTCCTTGCGGTAATGCTGTCACAGAATATCAGAAAAATAGTTGTGAACATTATACTGCTGCATATTCTATGTGCGGTCACTGTAATTGCTGTTGCGGTCGCATTGTCAAGGCAGCTGTCGGGCAGGATCAAAAAAATTCTCAAGGGCTATGAGCCTGATATTTTCAGCGCAATGTTCACGGTAAGGGATAATGTGCTTGAAGCTCTCGAAGAAGGTCTGCTTGCTTTTGATAATGAAGGCAGGATTGTTTATATGAACTGCTCCGCAAAGAAAATGCTGGGTATAAAGGATAACATAAAAAGCGTTGCAGAAGCTATTCCCGAAATATTCTCAAACAAGATATTGTCCTCGGGAGAAAAATGCAGCGGTCTATCCGTTCATTCGGATAACGGTTCCGATATTCTTGCCGATATTATACCCATTACCGATAATGAGAAAACCGAAGGCGGTTTGTGTGTTCTCAGGGACAGAACAGAATTTACTAAACTGATGGAAGACCTTTCGGGAGTGAAATATCTTGTTGAGTCAATGCGGGCGAATAACCATGATTTCACAAATAAGCTGCACGTTATCCTTGGGCTGATACAGATGAACAGAAACTCCGAAGCCTGTGAGTACATTACAAATATCACTTCTATTCAGCAGAAGATGATACATAATATAATGAAAAATATCGACGATCCCACTGTTGCGGCACTTCTTATCGGCAAATATTCAAGGGCAGCTGAGCTTGATATTACATTCTCACTTGAAAGCGGCAGCAGACTTTCAAGGAGCGATATCTCGCTTCCTTCGGGCGATCTTATTACAATTATCGGCAATCTTACAGAAAACGCAATGGATTCTCTCAATGAAAAAAATGAACTCCCGAAGGAGCTTTCTGTTGGGATATATACTAAACCTCACGCTATGATAATTACCGTTGACGATACGGGATCCGGTATATCTGCCGAAAATACCGAGAAGATATTTGAATACGGATTTTCAACCAAGGGCGACGGTAGGGGAACAGGTTTGGCTCTTGTCAGACAGCTTGTGGAAAAGCATAACGGTACTGTAACGGTAGATTCCGAACCCGGTGCGGGAACATCGTTCACCGTAACTCTTACCGATTAAGGAGGAAATTCAGATGTATGAGGTTATGATAGTAGAAGATGATCCTATGGTTGCAATGATAAATAAACAATATGTAACGGAGAATAAGCATTTCCACGTTTTATGCGTATGCCGTGACGGTGACAGGGCACTTGCAATGCTCCGTGAAAATACCGTTCACCTTGTTATCCTTGATGTATATATGCCCAAAATAAACGGACTTGAGCTTCTGAGGAGAATCAGAGAAATAAATCTGCCTGTGTCTGTAATAATGGTGACAGCAGCAAATGACAGTGCTGCCATTGAAGAAGCAATGCGTCTTGGAATTGTGGATTATCTTGTAAAGCCGTTTTCAAGTGCAAGATTTCAGCGTGCTCTTGAAACGTTTTTAAACAGACAGGACGCTTTTCACGATTTATCATCCTTCAGTCAGCAGCATATTGATGCTATTATGAACCGAAGCTCATCGGGAACGTCCGTACAGCTTCCCAAAGGAATTCAGGATCAGACTTTGGAAACTGTAAAAAGCTTTCTTGAACAAAGTCCCGATACCGATTTGACAAGTGAAGAAATTGCGGACAAGGTCGGGCTGTCCCGTGTAACAGTCCGCCGATATGTAAACTTTCTGCTTGAAAAGGGCGTGATAGTTGGAAATATGAATTATGAAACAGGGGGCAGACCTTGTATGCTTTACAGGTTAAATAAAACAGAGTAACCAATATAGAACCAATTGGGGACGTACATTTTTTGGCACTATTTCGTTAACAACTAAATAGGGATATGGTATACTCGGCTGAAGAGTTGATAGAATGAGCAGGCTTGCAAGGGCTATCAGCGAAAGCGGAGTATACCATATTTTGTTTAGGGGAGTTAATCAGCAGAATATATTTGAAGAATCCTCCTGTTATGAAAAGTTAAAAGAAACAATAGCACTACAAAAAAATGTACGTCCCCAAATGGTCTGAAAAGCTATTTGCTTTCTTTGTTCTCGGCTCAAAAACTTTTGTTAGGTTTTGAGCCTTCTTATGCTACTGCCGATTTTTTGTATAAGCAGAAATTATTCCGCCCCTTTATAGGGCTTTTTTGCTTAGGGTTGACAAATTTGCATATACAAGATATAATGTGTATATGATTGGAAGTGTGTGTGAATGTTTGCAAAAGAACGGCAAAAAAATATATACAATTTGATAAAAAGCAGCGGAGCTGTAACAACATCAGACCTTGTAAAGCTTTTTAATGTATCTACGGAAACAATTCGGAGAGATTTGCTTGATATGGAAAAAAACCAACAGCTTGTTAGAGTTCACGGAGGAGCTGTTTCGATAGGGGGAATGAAGCCCTATTTAAATTTAGATCAACGAAATAGAGAGTTTGTCACACAAAAACGAAAGCTTGCCATGAAGGCAATTGAGTTTATATCGGAGGGCGATATAATCGGAATTGATTCGGGAAGCACGGCGACTGTATTAGCGGAGATTTTGAAGGGCAAATTTTCAAAACTGACGGTTGTTACTCATTCGCTTGATGTTTTTAATATTTTATGCGGCTATTTTCAGGTAATTTTGTGTGCAGGACATTATTTACCGGAAGAGAACGCTTTTTACGGCCCGTTAGCCATACAAATGCTTAAAAGCATTTGTATACAAAAAGCCTTTGTATTCCCTACGGCTATTTCTTTTGAGCATGGCATATACGATTACCAAAAAGAACTTTATCAAATTCAAAAACAACTTATCGAATCATCGGAAAATGTTTTTTTCCTCGCAGACAGCAGTAAATTTGAAAAAAGGGCATTGCTTAAGGTTGACGATATGAAAACCGATTACAGTTACATATCAGATTCGGATTTACCCGAAAGGTTAGTTAAGCTTTATAAAAAAAATAACATAAAAATTTATATCGGATAATAAAAGCATAAGTAATTTCAGAATTTAAAGAGAGGGTAAAAGTTTAATATGAGGAAATTAGAGAGCAGAAAAGAAATTAATGCACTTATAATACTTTTTGTTTTTACATATATGATAAGCTACATAACAAGAATTAATTATGGTGCAATTATCTCGGAAATGGAAAAGGAAACGCATCTTGCGAGAAATTTATTGTCAATGGCTCTGACGGGAAGCTTTATTACATACGGAGTCGGGCAGGTAATAAGCGGAATATGCGGAGATAGGTTTTCTCCGAAAAAGCTTGTTTCGTACGGGTTAACTCTGACGGTTATTATGAATCTTCTTATTCCTTTATGTAACAATCCGTATCTTATGACTGCGGTATGGTGTGTAAACGGATTTGCACAAAGCTTTATGTGGCCGCCGCTTGTCAGAATCATGACAACGCTTTTGTCCGAGGAGGATTATAAAAACGCCTCATCAAAGGTTTCGTGGGGAGGAAGCTTAGGGACTATAGCGGTATATACTTTATCTCCGTTATTAATATCCGTTTTGGGCTGGAAATCGGTATTTGTCTTTTCCTCCTTGTGCGGAGCTTTAATGATTTTTATATGGAATAAATATTCCTATGAAATAGAAAATGACCCCGTAAGGATAAATACTCCGAAAAAAGACATAAAGGCTTCCTCGATTTTTAACGTTCTTATGATAAGTATTATGATTGCAATAATTCTTCAGGGAATGTTAAGGGACGGAGTTACAACGTGGATGCCGTCATATATTTCGGAAACCTATAATATAAGTAATAGAATATCAATTTTGACGGGAGTAGTTCTTCCTATATTCGGTATAATATGCATCCAGTTTGCAACAAAGCTTTATATAAAGAAATTTACAAATCCGATGATGTGCGCAGGAGTGTTTTTTGGAGCCGGAGCAATATGCGCATTGGCTCTCCTGTTTGTCACGGGAAAAAATGCTGCTTTTTCAGTTTTATTTTCTGCGCTTTTAACAGGCTGCATGCACGGAGTAAATTTAATTATTATTTGTATGATACCGCCGTTCTTCAAAAAATACGGAATTGTTTCAACAGTGTCGGGCATATTGAATTCGTGTACATATATAGGCAGTGCAATATCGACATACGGAATCGCTGTACTGTCCGAAAATGTCGGATGGACTTATACACTGCTTTTGTGGCTGATTATAGCGGCCTTGGGTGCACTTGTATGTATGTTGTGTGTTAAACCGTGGGAAAAGAAGGTTAATTCGGAGGTTAAATCAGTATAATTGCGGCGCAAATAGAGGGTAATTTTTATACAAGAAAAATGGTCTTATTTGATGAAAAAGATAAAAGCCTTTGCCATTAAAGCAAAGGCTTTTATTTAAGCTTACTCCTTGCGTCACGGCGAGCCTTGGCGGACTCCCATTCGGCTTTCTCTTCGTCGGTTTTTAATATAAGACCCGGTACGGCGGTCGGACGCTCGTTTTCGTCAAGTGCAACCATGACCAGATAGGCGGTATTTATTAATGTGCGTTCGCCGCTTAAGGCTTCGACATAGGTGTTTACGCAAACCTCCATAGACGTACGACCCACATATGTTAAGTGACCGTTTAACACTAAGGTATTGTTAACCTTTGCCGCCTTTTTAAATTCAAGACTGTCGACTAAAACCGTTGTTACATTTCTTTCGGAATGGCGGCGTGCAACAACCGCCGCTACTGTGTCTATCCACTGCATAAGCTGTCCGCCGAAAAGCCTGCCGAAGCCGTTAATATTTGACTGATTTAATATCTGGACCTGCTCGGTCCTGGATTCTGCTACTTCCTTATCCATAAAAAAGTCCTCCTCTATTGCATTGGAACAAAAGGCATATAAAAGGGATAAACGAAACCGTTTATCCCTTTTATGCGCTTATCTTCCGCTTTTTATTCTGAATTTAAGCTTGCCGATAACATTTTCCACCGGAACACAGCCGATAACACGGCTGTCGGAGGAGTGATTTCTGTTATCGCCCATAACCCATAAATAACCCTCGGGAACTGTTATTTCGGTATCCTCATATACGGGATATTCCTCGTGATTTATATATTCTTCAAAAAGCGCTTCGCCGTTTCGGTAAACTATACCGTCGGAAAGCAAAATAACGTCGCCGGGAAGCCCTATAACACGCTTAACCCAGTAAATATCATCGGCGTTATGACGGATAAAGGTGGTAAGCGCATTGTAATTTAATATATCGGAAAAATCGTCGGCAAGAGTCCTTACTCTTTCGGTGCGGCTGTCCACTACTATAATATCGCCGTAATCCGGCTGGGCATTAAAGGCGTTTCCGAGCTTTGAAATAATATAAAGGTCGCCGTTATGCAAGGTGGGCACCATAGATGAGCCCTGAACACGTGTTATCTGAAACACGAAAACATTAAGAAGCGAAGCGATAATAAAGGCAATAAAAATGTAAAATATCCAACTGCCGATTTCTTTTAAGACTTTCAAATTAAAAATCCTCTTTCCTTTTAAGTATCATTTCTATTATATTACAGCCTTCACAAATAGTCAATAAAAATTAAGTAACTTTTTGTCTTAAATTTTTTTAAACTATGCGCCCCGAAACGACAGAAAAATCGGACGAAGGGCGGTATAATCAAATTATGGTTTTTTACATTGACGTTTTCCTTTTTGTAAATTTCCTGTGCGACTTTTTAATACTTTTTTCCGCAGGAAGATTGGGGGGAGTAAAATTTTCTCCGCTTAAAACATCTCTCGGTGCGGCGGCAGGAGCAGCGTATGCCGCTGCGGCGGTTTTGTGGGAGGCGGCATCGTCTTTTCCGGCAAGGCTTTTCGCTTCGGTTACAATTACCTTGCTATCCTACGGATACCGTTCCGGGAAGGCGTTTTTCAAGCAGTACGTTCTTTTTATTCTGTGCTCTGCCGCCGCAGGCGGCGCGGCGTTTGCCGCCGCAGTTTTAACAGGAGGAGGGGCGTGGGGAGGCCTAATATATTTTGACAAGCCCTTTTTCTACACGGCGGCAGGCATACTTTCGCTGGTAGTATCGGCGGTCGTCACCGCGGCTAAAATAAGAAGCGAAAGCATGCTTTCCTTTTACGGTATATCGGTAATTAAGTCAGGGGAGGTGTACCGCTTAAATGCGGCTTACGACAGCGCCAACAGATGCATGGATCCGGTTACGGCTCTGCCTGTCATAATCTCCGAGGACATATTTTCGGAAAAAATAAAAAATGAAGCCAGAGAAATTAATTTTAAAACCGCCTCCGGAACAGGAAAAATTTTAATTTTTGTGCCGGACAGGATAATAATAAGCAATAAAGAGCTTGATTATGTTTTGGATTCGGCGGTAATTGGGATAACAAATCAGACTCTTTCTTGTGACAAAAGCTTTAATGCTCTAATAGGAGGTGCTTGCTTTGAGCAGATTAAAAGAAAAAATAATAGAAATTATAAAAGCTTTATTAAGCGAGGGTGAGGTTTATTACATAGGGGGTGCGGATCCTCTTCCGCCGCCCCTTAACCAGGAAGAGGAGGCGGTGCTTTTGGAGAAATTAAACGGGGGCGACGAGGACGCTAAGCGTGAGCTTATCGAGAGAAATTTAAGGCTTGTGGTCTACATCGCTCGCCGTTTCGACAACACGGGTATCCAGACGGAGGATTTGGTATCAATAGGGTCAATAGGACTTATAAAGGCGATAAACACATTCAAAACAGGCAAAAACATTAAGCTTGCCACTTATGCGTCAAGGTGTATCGAAAACGAAATCTTAATGTTTTTGCGCAAAACCAGCAGTCAGAGAGCGGAAATTTCCTTAGACGAGCCCTTAAACACAGACTGGGACGGAAACGAGCTTTTGCTTTCCGAGCTTTTGGGAACGGACGACGATATTGTAAACCGAGGAATAGAAACCGAAGCGGAGAGAAAAATCTTATCCGATGCGGTAACAAGGCTGGGAAAGCGTGAGCGCCTGATTATGAATCTGCGCTTCGGGCTTGACGGGAAGGAGGAGCTTACGCAAAAAGAGGTTGCCGATATGCTTGGCATATCTCAAAGCTATATTTCAAGACTTGAAAAAAGAATTCTTGTAAAGCTTAAAAAGGATATTGCAAAATTAAGTTGAGAAAGGCAGGATTATATGTATCTTAGCAAGGTGGAAATCTGCGGCGTAAATACTTCAAAGCTTCCGGTGCTTACCGGAAAGGAAAAGGAGGAGCTGATTAAAAAGGTAAAGGAGGGCGACAGAGAGGCAAGAGAGAGATTTGTTCAGGGCAATTTAAGGCTGGTATTAAGCATAATACAAAGATTTTCAAGAAGAACGGACTCAGCCGACGACCTTTTTCAGGTCGGCTGTATAGGGCTTATAAAGGCCATTGATAATTTCGACCTGTCACAAAACGTACAGTTCAGTACGTACGCAGTGCCGATGAATGTTCAAAGGCGAAAAGCATAGCCTGACGATACAAATTGGCAGCGTCAGGCTATACATAATTTAATAAAAGCCTTGACAAGATAATAAGTATGTGATATAATAATTATAACGATAATGATTATTATTATTGTTGAGGTATAAAATGAAACTTAAAAAAAGTCTTAAGCGCGACCGGATACTTAAGGTCATAAGAGATACTGACTCTCACCCGACTGCGGAGTGGATATATCTTAAATTAAAAGATGAAATGCCCGAGCTGAGTCTTGCTACCGTATACCGCAATTTAGAACAGCTTGCGTCCTGCGGAAAGGTAATAAAGCTCGAGGGTGACGGAAAGACGGCGAGGTTTGACGCCTGCACTAAGGGGCACTATCACCTTAGTTGTGAAAGCTGCGGAAGGATTTTTGACCTTCCGATAGAATATGACGACAGCCTTGCAAGCAAAATGGCAGAGGAAACCGACTTTTCGGTTACCGGTTACACAATAAGCTTCCGCGGCATATGTCCCGACTGTAAAAAGACTTATACCGACGGTGAAGATAAAATAAAATAAGAAAGAGGTATGTGTTATGAAAAAGTATGTATGTCCTGTCTGCGGTTATGTTCACGAGGGAGATAATCCTCCGGAAAAGTGCCCTCAGTGCGGCGTTGACGGCTCAAAGTTCAAGGTAGTTGAAGAAAATACAATGGCTTGGGCGGCAGAGCATGTAGTTGGCGTTGCCAAGGACGTTGCTCCCGAAATCAAGGAAGGACTTGAGGCTAACTTTAATGGTGAGTGCACAGAGGTTGGTATGTATCTTGCTATGGCAAGAGTTGCTTTCAGAGAGGGCTATCCCGAAATCGGACTTTACTGGGAAAAGGCCGCTTACGAAGAGGCTGAGCATGCCGCTAAATTTGCAGAGCTTTTGGGCGATGTAGTAACAGACTCTACCAAGAAGAATCTTGAAATGAGAGTTATGGCGGAAAACGGTGCTACCGACGGTAAGACCAAGCTTGCCAAGATGGCAAAGGAACAGGGTCTTGACGCTATCCATGATACAGTTCATGAAATGGCACGTGACGAGGCAAGACACGGCAAAGCATTTGAGGGCTTACTCAAGAGATACTTCGGCTAATAGAGGAGGGTATTTCAATGGAAAAGTATTCATGCCCTTGCGGCTATGTATATGATCCGGAGGTCGGCGATCCCGATAACGGAGTGGCTCCCGGAACACCTTGGGAAGAGGTACCTGAAGATTGGGTTTGCCCCGTCTGCGGACTCGGTAAGGACGCTTTTTCAAAAGAGTGATAAGACCAAGATAGATAAAAGCGGACGGGGCAAGCGCCCCGTCCGCTTTTGCATTGTGATATTAAATAGACTGCGGTCCTGTCTTTTTAAGGCGGACGCATGTTATAAATTTATACTTTAAGGAGGAAATATAAATGGACAGATTAAAAGGAAAGGTTGCTATTGTAACAGGCTCTACAAGCGGAATCGGAGTGGGTATCGCAAAGACCTTTGCCGCCGAGGGAGCGAAGGTCGTTATCTGCGGAAGAAGAGAGGCTAAAGGTCAGGCGGTCGTTGACGCCATTACAAAGGAAGGCGGAGAGGCAAGCTATCACTTTATGGATATAACCAAGACCGAAAGCATTGAAGAGCTGATAAAGGACACCAAGGAAAAGTATGGTAAAATTGATATTCTGGTAAACAACGCCGCAAATGTTGCCTTAAAGGACGGACGTGTGGACGAGCTTACCCTGGATATGTGGGACGCTATATTTGCAAGCGACGTGAGAGGAACATTTTACGCAATTAAATGCGTGCTTCCGTATTTGAAGGAAAATAACGGCGGCTCTATTATAAATATCGGCTCTATGGCATCCTGCGGAGGCGACTTGGGCTCCACAGCCTATGCCGCCGCAAAGGCAGGAGTAGATATGCTTACAAAGTCTACTGCCCTCCAGTACGGCAAGGATAATATCCGTTGTAACTGCGTTCGCCCCGGGCTTATCGTAACTCCGGAAAACGAGGCTAACGTTCCCCAGGTGCTTAAGGATATTTTCTTAAATAATATCATGGTAAACCGCTGGGGAGCTCCGGAGGATATAGCCAACATGTGCCTGTATCTTGCTTCGGACGAAAGCGAATATTTCACCGGTCAGGTAGTTACCGTTGACGGCGGACTTAACGCTCATGTTTCAACAGTGGGACAGTTTAAGGAAATGAAGTCACGTACCTGGTAATGACTAAAAAAACTCCGTTCGGAAATTTTCCGAACGGAGTTTTTTTATGAAAAAGCTTTACCCTATTTCCACCGCTCCGGGTGTGCTTTGAGAGGGAGCTTGCGGCTGTTCGATGGGATTTTGCGGCTCTGTAGCCGGAGCTTCTTCGGTGAGATTTTCCTCTTCTTCCTCCTCTTTTTCGTGATAGGATTCGTTGCAGCGTCCGGGCGAGGGAGAATCCTTTTCAACCAGCTTGGAATATACGGTGCCGGCTTCCCGGCAAACGTCTTGGGCAAGGCGTCCGCTTACAGAGCACATGCTTCTGTATTTAATAGAGTCGTAGGATAAAACGTCATTGAAGGAATCGGGGCAGTCCTCGTAATTTATCTGACTCATAACCGACTTCCAAAGGGGAATTGCCGGATTGCCCGACACGTTAATTGACGTTGGAGTGTCATAGCCTACCCAGGTTACTCCGGTATATGATGGAGTGTAACCGGCAAACCAGCGGTCATGGTCGTTGGTGGTAGTACCGGTTTTGCCTGCAAGCTCGGGTCCGGAAAAGTATGCGCTTCTTCCCGTACCGTAGCTTACAACCGCCTTTAGAAGGTCAGTCATTATAATTGCGGTGGAGCTGTCCATGGCACGGTGCGTTTCCGGACGGTTGGTAAACATAAGATTTCCGTTGTAATCACGGATTTGGGTATAGGTATGAGGCTCGATATATATTCCGTCGTTGGCGATTGCCCCATAGGCTCCGGCAAGCTCGATTGCGGATATACCGTCGGTAAGACCGCCCAAGGACAGGGCGGCGAGCGCCTTGTCCGATACAATGCCGGAGTCGGTTTCCCGTCTTTCTACCAAAGAGGTGATACCCAGGTTGTTTTCGAGAAAATTAAAAGAGGTTTCTATTCCGAGCTTGTCTAAGGTGCGTGCCGCCGGAATATTTAACGAGCGCGCAACGGCTGTTTTTAAGGACACTCTGCCCGAGAAGGTGCCGCCGGAGTTTCTCGGAGTCCAGGTGCTTCCGTCGGGTAAGGTAAAGGTGGTGGGCACGTCGTCCAAGTACGAGCCGGCATTTAAGATTTTATATTCTATCGCCGGAGCGTAAACGGATATAGGCTTTATTGTAGAGCCCGGCTGTCTTAAGGCAGTGGCGTGGTTGAAAATCAAAGAGCCGGTTTTTTCGCCCAAACCGCCGACAACGCCTTTGATTTTGCCGGTGGAATTTTCGATAATTACCATTGCCGACTGCATCATTTCACCGTTTTTTGTAACGTAATTTTTCTCGTCGGTATATACTGATTCAAGGATGGACTGTATTTCGGGGTCTATTGTGCAATTAATCTGAAGTCCCCCCGAATAAATCATCTGCTGAGCCATAGCCTCGCTATAGCCGTATTTTTTTACCAGGTCGTCCGACACAGACCTTATAAGGGTGTCAACAAAATAGGAATAAACGGTGCCGGAGAAGCCCTCGTCCCGATGAAAATCAAGCTCCTCCTCCGCCGCCTCCTTATATTTTTCCTCGGAAATCATACCCAGCTCAAGCATTTTTGATAAAACTAAAAGCTGTTTTTCCTTGTTTGCCTCGGGGTCTATATAGGGGTCGTACTTTGAGGGATACTGCGTTATCCCTGCGATGGAGGCACATTCGGCAAGGGACAGCTCGGACACATCCTTTCCGAAATAAGTTCTCGACGCAGTGGCAACTCCGTTGCAGTTCTGACTTAAGTAAATGGTATTTAAGTAAAGCTCCAGTATTTCGTTTTTTGAAAGGTCGCCCTCAAGCCTTACGGCACGGTATATCTCCTGAAGCTTTCTTAAAATGGTACGTTCATTGTCCCCCGTAAGGTTTTTGACAAGCTGCTGAGTGATTGTGCTTCCGCCGTATACCGAGCGGTTTTTGTCAAATATGCGAATTACGGTGTTTAACGCCGCACCGCCTGTGCGTTTTATGTCAAAGCCGGGGTGAGAGTAAAATCTTTCGTCCTCAATGGCGACAAAGGCGTTTTTCATATCCAGCGGAATTTTATCAAAATCAACCCACATTCGGTTTTCGTCGTCGTAAAGATTCTGAAGTATCTGTTTTTCCCCGTCCGAGTCCTCGTAATAAATAACGGAGGTCATTTTTATGCTTAAGGATTCGGAGTCGATGGGCTTTGTAAAAATACATACTGCCACGGCGGTTATTACTGCGATGCCGAAAAGACATGCCGCCGCCGATAAAAGAAAGGAAAAGAAGCTGATATTACGTTTTTTTGTGCGGTTTCCCTTTTTGTTCTGTTTCATTTTTCGTTTACCCTCCGGAAAATTTGGATATATTCATGTGTAAGTATATCACTTATACATTAAGAAAGTATTACAAAAGCATTATTTTTTGATAAAAGGTAATAATATGTATGATTTTAATTAAACGGAGGCCGATTTATGAAAAAAATATCCGGCATTTTGCTTATTTTTTTATCGTCTGCGCTCATTTTTTGCTTTCTGACTGCGCCCTTCGGGGAAAGGGATAAAAATGTTAGTGCCTCGGACGGGGAAAATGCAGTTAAGGTATCTACTGTAACCGTGAAAAAGACAAAGGAAGCTTTGGAAAAATACGAGGTGATTATGTCGGGCGCCGATATATACGTATATAAAATAGAAAATGGGGAAAGAGAGCTTTTGAAAAAGGCGGCGGCAGCGCTTCCGAGAAAGAGCGATATGGAGAGTCTTGAAAAGGGAATTGAAACACATTCTTTAGAGGACGCTCTTTTAATATTTGAGGATTTTGTAAGCTGATTAAGAATAAAAATCTTTTGTAAATTTAATCGTGTTTTTCTTGACAGGCAATTTAAAATGTATTATTATGATTACGGATTTTAAAAGGTGCGGCGACTTTTGGCATTTTAGAAAATTATGAAAATAATTTTAAGGAGGAAATAATTTTGAAAAGAATTTTGTCAGCGGCTTTTTGCGTTTTAATCTGCTTATGTTTAGTTTCCTGCACTAAAAAAACGGACGTTTCCGAAGAAAACATAAATCCGGAGAATGCTGCTTCTGAGGATAACGGGGCGCCTGATGAAAGCGGCAGCGAGGATAAAACCGAAGCCGGAGCTTCTGACATGTTTTCTGATATTGACGTAGAAAGCTTACCTTCTGAAGAGGAGGGCAAAAAGTCCGTTGACGAAAGCTTTTCAAAGCTTTCCGATACGGTTACGGGAATACACGAGGACGATAATTTTAAAATGGTGCTGACCTTTTATTTTAAGGACGGCAAGGCGGTAAACGGTCATGTTGAAAGTACATATAAAAATATCGCCCAGGCTAAAAGCGTGTATGACAGCTATGTTAAAAATACCGACTATTACGCCAATGTGCGCCGGGAGGGCGGCACGATAACCTACACTCACACTGAGAAAAGCTTTGAAGCCTATAAGGATATGACGAAGGATGAGGTAAAAAAATCCCTGGAGGAAAGCGGATTTGATATTAAGGAGGAATAGAACATGCAGCTTGTAACGAATACGGAAATTATATCTGATTGGTTTGGCGACAAGAAAGCCTTAGAGCTTATTAAAAAAGCTGGGTTTGACGGGGCGGATTATTCCATGTTCAATATGCTAAGCGAAAGCTCGCCTCTTAACGGAAGCGACTATAAGGCATATGTAAAGGAGCTTTCCGATTACTCAAAATCCATCGGAATAAGCTTCGTTCAGGGACATTCCCCGTTCCCCAGCTTTGACAGGAGCCGACCGGAATACTCAGAGCGTATAGCGCCCCTAATCCGGCGAAGTATTGAAATTGCCGGTATGCTGGGAATCGAGTATCTGGTTATTCACCCCATAAGCCCGACGCAAATTCCCTTAGATGTTGATCTTTTTGAGTTTAACATGAAATATTACAAAAGCCTTTTGCCCTATGCCAAAGAGTACGGCGTTAAAATTTGCCTTGAAAACATGTGGGGCTATGACGCTAAAAGAGGGTATATAATGCCCAATGTGTGCAGCTTTGCAAAGGACCTTTCTGATTATGTGGACGCTTTGGATTCAGAGTATTTCACGGCGTGCCTTGATTTGGGACATTCCGGGCTTATCGGCGAGGAGGCGTCCGACGCCATAAGGATTTTAGGACATGACAGGCTAAGTGCCCTTCACGTTCACGATAACGATTATAAAAACGACACTCACACTCTGCCCTATTACGGCAAGATGAACTGGGATGAAATAACAAAAGCCCTTTCCGACATAAAATATAAGGGGCGGTTTACCTATGAGGCGGCGGTATTTTTAAAGCCTTTGCCCCACGAGGAGGAAGCGGTGCTGGCAGGCTTGAAATATATGGAGGCTATTGGGCGGTTCCTTATAAAAAAGATTGAAATGTAATACATAAAAAATGCACGGCGCATAAAAGTGCCGTGCATTTTTTTAAGATTAAATATTTGTTTTAATTGCCTCGCCTGTTTCGGATGAGGCAAAGGATGCCTCCATAACCTTCATTACACGGAGCGTCTGCTCGGGCGTAATCTTAAGGGGAGCTTTTCCTTCGATAGCGTCCACAAGCTGATAGTATGTAACATTAAATCAAATCCTTTCTCTTATACCCACCACATGGTATCGGATAGGTTGGCATAGCTTTTAGCGTCAAGCGCTCCGCTATCTTCTGATTGCCCATATTATAACATCCGTCAGGGAAAAACCAATGAACTGAATTGACATTTTATTGCATTATTTTGACCTGTATTATTTATTCCTAAAGATAAAAGAACGGGGCGTGTAAATAAAATGCTTGCAAAAGCCTTGATATTATAGTATAATATGATAGTATGATTGTAAGAAAGGATTAAAAATATGGCGTTTAACAGCGATAAAGAGTACGAGCCTACTGAGCTTGAAAAAGACGAGCTTTCAGAGCGCAAGGCTCATGAAGAGGAAATGAAGCGCGCCGAGGAAAGAATAGAACGTGCCGCCAAAAGAAAGAAAACAAGCTTTATTTGTGCGACAGGCGGAGTTATAACCGGAGTTTTATACATTCTCTGGATAACCTTCGGCCCCGAAATTATGCTCCCTTCGGGAGTGAGCCTCTATGAAGCTTATATTTCCCTTGCTAAAGGCTCCGGAGTATTATATGCTCTTTTGGATTTTGCTCCGCCGGTTATACTGGCCTCTGCTTTCGCGCTTACTTGTGCGAGGGGAGAAAAAGGCAAGATATATTTTGTTACAAGCGCTATCCTTACTCTTGCAATAGTTGTAGCCGTATTTATGCTCTATATGAGCCTTATGGCAGGTTAAAGGAGGAGATTTATTTGGCAAAGGTAAAAATAATTTGCGACAGTGCGGCGGATATTCCGCGCGAGGATGCGGAAAGACTCAATATCAGAGTGCTTCCGCTGTGGGTAACCTTCGACGGAGAGAATTATCTAAGGGACGGCGTGGATATAACAAACGAAGAATTTTTTAACAAAATGAGGACGGAGAAGATAATGCCTAAAACCTCCCAGATAACTGCGGACGAATGGGAAAAGGCTATAAGAGAGGAAATGGACTCTTATGAAAGTATAGTCGTAATCACCATGAGCTCTGCGGCAAGCGGAACGTGTCAGTCGGCAAATATCGCCAGAAACGAAATTCTGTCGTCCGAGCCGGACAGGGACATTACCGTCATAGATTCCATGGGCTTAAGCTATCCTTACGGATTTGCCGTTACCAAGGCGGCCGAACGGGCGCTTTTGGGCGAGGATAAGGACGCTGTTATAAAAGAATTTGAAAGGGTATTTTCCAAGGCTGAGTATTTCTTTTTGGTTGAGGATCTTGAGTATCTTAAAAAAGGCGGAAGAATCAATCTTGCCACCCTTGCCATAGCAAATATAATGGACATAAAGCCCATACTTACCGTCCGTGACGGACTTGTGGTAAGCTGCGATAAAATAAGGGGCGGAAAAAAGCTTTACGATAAATTTATGCAGATGTATAAGGATAAAGGTCACATTTTAACGGGAAAGGATATATATATCATCCATTCCCTGACCAAGGAAAAGCTTTTGGAGTTTACCGATGCGGCGGAAAACGCCTTTTCGCCCTCGTCAATCAAAGCGGCCGAGCTGGGCGCAACAATAGGCTCTCACGCCGGTCCCGGGCTTTCAGCAATTCTTTATATAAAAGATTGACAAAATCATAACAGACTGAAATCAAAGTTTATGAATAATTTAACTTGAAACAAAAGAACATATTGTGTATAATTTATTTGAATGGACAAAACCGGAAAAAATTAATCTTGAGGTGATTATATGAATAAAAAAACAGTAAGAGATATTGATGTAAAGGGCAAAAAGGTTTTGGTAAGATGCGATTTTAACGTTCCGCTTAAGGACGGCGTTATTACCGACGACAAGAGAATTGTGGGCGCACTTCCTACAATTAAATACCTTTTGGAAAACGGCGCAAAGGTAATACTTTGCTCTCACATGGGCAAGCCTCACGCAGTTTTAACCGAGGGCTTCGGTCTTAATAAAAAGGAAAAGGCAAAGCTTGAGGGACTCGCAGAGGACGAAAGAAAGGCTAAAGAGGCTGAGCTTTTGGCAAAGGCGGCTAAAGAGGATCCCGAGAAGTTCACATTAAAGCCCGTAGCCGACAGACTTAACGAGCTTTTGGGCAATAAGGTTACATTTGCTCACGATATAATAGGAGAGGACGCTAAGGCAAAGGCAGCCGCATTAAAAGAGGGCGAGGCTGTTTTACTCGAAAACGTCCGCTTTGACGCAAGAGAAACCAAGAACGATCCCGAATTTTCAAAGGAGCTTGCCTCCTTTGCGGATATTTTCGTAAACGACGCATTCGGCACGGCTCACAGAGCGCACGCTTCAACTGCCGGCGTAACGGCGTATATTCCCGGCGTTTCAGGCTTCCTTATCGAGAAGGAGCTTACCGTTATGGGCGAGGCGCTTGAAAATCCCGCACGTCCCTTCGTTGCAATTTTAGGCGGCGCAAAGGTATCCGATAAAATCGGCGTTATAAATAACCTTTTAGACAAGGTAGATACCTTAATCATCGGCGGCGGTATGGCATATACCTTCTTTAAGGCATCCGGCAATTCTGTCGGAACATCTATTTGCGAGGAGGATAAGCTTGACCTTGCAAGAGAAATCATGGCAAAGGCTAAAGAAAAGGGCGTAAACTTCCTTATCCCCGTAGACAACGTAATCGGAAGAGAATATAAGGAGGATACAACCTTTATGAGAATTTACTCCGACTCTATTCCGGACGGATGGATGGGACTTGACATCGGCTCTACGACTCAGGAGCTTTTCTCAAAGACAATCCAGGGCGCAGGCACGGTTATCTGGAACGGTCCTATGGGCGTTTCCGAGTGGGATCACTTCGCGGCAGGAACTGAGTCTGTTGCTAAGGCGATTGCCGAGAGCGGCGCAGTATCCATCATCGGCGGCGGCGACAGTGCGGCGGCTGTTAAAAAGCTTGGCTATGCCGACAAGATGACTCACATCTCAACAGGCGGCGGCGCTTCCCTTGAATTTTTGGAGGGTAAGGTTCTTCCCGGCATTGCATGCCTTCAGGATAAATAATTAAAATAAATTAGGAAAGGTATTGATTTTATGAGAAAGATACTTGCGGCAGGAAACTGGAAAATGAATAAGACAGCTTCCGAGGCTGAGGCGTTTATAACCGAGCTTAAGGAAAGCTTAAAGGACGCTAAAAACGACGTTTTAATCTGCGTTCCTTTCACAAACCTTGAAACGGCTGTTAAGCTTACCAAAGGAACAAATATAAAGGTAGGCGCAGAGAATATGGACTATCACGATTCCGGCGCTTACACCGGCGAGGTTTCGGCGGATATGTTAAACGATTTAGGAGTTAAATACGTTGTAATCGGTCACAGCGAGAGAAGAGAATACTATAACGAAACGGATAAAGCCGTAAACGCAAAGGTATTAAAGGCTCTTGAAAAGGGCATCACTCCCGTGCTCTGCTGCGGCGAAAGCTTAGAGCAGAGAGAGGGCGGAGTTACCTTTGAATGGGTAAGAATGCAGATAAAGCTTGCTTTGTTAAATGTAACCGACGTTACCAAGGTAGTTATCGCATACGAGCCTATCTGGGCTATCGGAACAGGCAAAACCGCTACAAGTGAGCAGGCTGAAGAGGTTTGCAAGGCTATAAGAGAGTGCGTTGCATCTCTTTACGGCGAGGACGCCGCCGAAAAGACGACAATTCTTTACGGCGGAAGCGTAAACGCAAAGAATGCTGCGGAGCTTTTCTCAATGGAGAACATTGACGGCGGACTTGTAGGCGGCGCAAGCCTTAAAACCGCTGACTTTACGGTAATAGCAAACGCATAAAAGAAAAAGCCGGAATAGATAAATCTATTTCGGCTTTATACTTACAAGAATCGAAAGGAAGATATTTTATGAAAAAACCCGTTGCGTTAATTATCATGGACGGCTTCGGAATAAATAAAGATACCGAAGGCAACGCAATTAAGGCGGCAAAAACGCCTAATCTTGATAAATACCTTGAAACCTGCCCTCATACTATGATAGGAGCCAGCGGCATGGATGTGGGACTTCCCGACGGACAGATGGGAAACTCCGAGGTAGGTCATACCAATATCGGAGCAGGAAGAGTTGTTTATCAGGAGCTTACGAGAATAACAAAATCCATATCTGACGGCGATTTTTATAAAAACGAGGCCCTTTGCGGCGCTATGGAAAACTGCAGAAAGAATAATTCGGCGCTCCACCTTATCGGTCTTTTGTCCTCCGGCGGAGTTCACAGCCATATCGAGCATCTTTTCGGACTTATAGATATGGCGAAAAAAGAGGGGCTGAGCAAGGTATTCGTTCACCCGATAATGGACGGACGTGACGTGTCGCCCACATCGGGAACAGGCTTTTTGAAAGAGCTTTCCGATAAGCTTTCAGAAAGCAAGGTCGGAAAAATCGCCACGGTTGTGGGCAGATACTACGCCATGGACAGAGATACCAACTGGGACAGAGTGGTAAAGGCGTATAACGCCATGGTATGTGGTGAGGGCGAGAGGACGGACGACGTTATAGCCGCAGTTGAAAAATCCTATGAAACCAAGGATGAGAACGGCGCTCTTTTGACAGACGAATTTATCCGCCCCATAGTCGCTACCGAAAACGGCGAGCCTGTTGGTAAAATCAGCTCAGGCGACTCGGTGGTGTTCTTTAACTTCAGACCCGACAGAGCCAGAGAGCTTACCCGTACCTTCGTTGACCCGGCATTCGACGGCTTTGAAAGAAAGAACGGCTTTTTCCCGCTTTACTATGTGTGCATGACTCAGTACGACAAGACCATGCCCAATGTAGAAATTGCGTTTAAGCCCCAGTCACTTAAAAATACCTTTGGAGAATACATCTCCTCAAAGGGCTTAAAGCAGCTTAGAATTGCGGAAACCGAAAAGTACGCCCATGTAACCTTCTTCTTCAACGGCGGAATTGAAAAGGAGTACGAGGGCGAGGACAGAGCGCTTATCCCGTCGCCCAAGGTTGCGACCTATGACCTTAAGCCTTCTATGAGCGCTTATGAGGTATGCGAAGAGGCGGTTCGTAGAATCGAATCGGATAAGTACGACTGCATTATATTGAATTTTGCTAACTGCGACATGGTAGGTCATACCGGCGTTTTCGATGCGGCGGTTGAGGCTGTCGAAACCGTTGACGAGTGCGTGGGCAAGGTTGTGGATGCTATCCTTTCCAAGGGTGGCGTCGCTTTGATTACCGCAGACCACGGAAACGCCGACTGCATGGTAGATTCGTCTACGGGCGGACCTTTTACCGCACATACGACAAATCCCGTTCCCTTTATAGTTGTGGGCGACGGCGACCATAAGATGAGAGAGGGCGGCAGACTTTCTGACATTGCTCCCACAATGCTTGACCTTATGGAGCTTCCCCAGCCCTCCGAAATGACCGGCGAAAGCTTAATTTTAAAGTAATCTAAAAAAAGCGCAAAATGCCAAAGGCATTTTGCGCTTTTTAACAAATATCATCGGTGAAGTTTTGTGAACAAAAAGTAAATTAGCTGACCTTTTCCTTGACAAGTTTTTTTATTAAGCATATAATTAACATGTTAACTTTTTTAAGAAGGGGGATATAAATGCCAAAGGAACAAAAGGTGAAGCCTTTAGAGCGCCCACCTAAGACGGAGGAGAAGTACCGTCAGGCTGTTGGGCTTTTCATGCAGACGGATAAGCTTCACAGAAAATTGGTGGAGCAGCAAATTTGTGGGCTTGGGATTCACAGAAGCCAGCACATAATGCTTATGGCGCTTGCCCATTTTGACAGGGCGGTTTCCCAAAAGGAGCTTGCATCAAAGCTTCAGATAAGCACGGCGGCCGCGGCGGTTTCCTTAAGAAAGCTTGAAAGCGGAGGATACATAGGGCGTATTTCATCAAAGGAGGACTTAAGATACAACGAGGTGACTATTACAAAAAAAGGATTGGACATTGTAAACAGGTCAGAGGAGATATTTAAAGGCATTGACAAAATTATGACCAGGGGGATAGACGAGGCCGAGCTTTCGGCATTTATTTCGACAATCAAAAAAATGAAGGCAAATCTTAAGGAGGCAGAAAATTGAAACGGTGGTATAAATACACAAGACCCTATCTTAAATATTTCATATTGGGGCCGCTCTGCATGATAGTGGAGGTTTTGGGTGAAATTTTAATGCCTAAATTTCTGGCAGGAATTATAAACGAGGGCGCCGGTAAGGGTATAGGCTATTCAATAACAATGTCGGCGCTTATGATTTTGGTTGCCCTTGCCATGATGGCAGGCGGCGTCGGGGGAGCGTACTTCGGAGGAAAGGCGTCGGTCAACTTCGCCGCTGATGTAAGGCGTGATATGTATAAAAAGGTACAGGGCTTTTCCTTTGCAAATATTGATAAATTTTCCACGGGCTCGCTGGTTACAAGGCTTACCAACGACGTAACGCAGCTTCAGAATTTTGTAAATATGCTCCTTCGCATGTGCTTAAGAGCGCCGGGCATGTTAATTGGAGCCCTAATCATGGCGATACTCTTAAAGCCCAGCCTTGCGGTAGTTTTAGCGGTAACGATTCCGCTTATGCTGATTACCATTACACTGATTATAAAAGTCGGATTTCCCAGATTTACTGCTATGCAGGAGAAGGTGGATGCCTTAAATTCAGACGTTCAGGAAAATATAACGAACGTGAGAGTCGTAAAAAGCTTTGTCAGAGAGGAGCACGAAATAGAAAAGTTTAAGCACGCCAACAGAAACCTTAAGGAATCGAATATATCGGCTATGCGCATTATGATTTTTATGCAGCCGGTCATGATGCTTTTTATGAACTTAACAACCTTAGCGGTTTTGTGGTTTGGAAGCAAAATGGTGCTTTCGGTAAGCCTTCCCATGCCGGTGGGCGACCTTTCGGCGTTCATAAACTATGTAACGCAGATTCTGTCCTCACTTATGATGGTTACGGTTATGCTTATGCAGGCGTCGAGAGCCATCGCCTCCGCCAAGCGTGTAGAAACGGTGCTTGACGAGGTTCCGGACATTTCCGATAAGGACTCAAAGGAAAAGGAAAGAAGGGTGGAAAAGGGCGAGATTGAATTCAAAAACGCTTCGTTCAGATACTATAAAAATAGCTCTGACGCAGTGCTATCGGACATCAATCTTAAAATCAAGGCAGGCTCCACCGTCGGAATAATAGGCTCCACCGGATGCGGAAAAACTACTCTTGTTTCCATGATTCCAAGGCTTTACGACTTAGACGGCGGCGAATGCTTGGTCGACGGCGTAAATGTTAAAGATTACAGTATTAAAAATCTTCGTGACGGCGTGGGCATGGTGCTTCAGAATAACGTTTTGTTCTCCGGTACGATTAAGGACAACCTTATGTGGGGCGACAATGAAGCAACGGTCGGAGAGATAAAGGAGGCGGCGACCTTTGCCGCCGCAAACGACTTTATCGAAAGCTTTTCGGACGGCTATGATACAGAGCTTGACCAGGGCGGCGGCAACGTGTCCGGCGGTCAGAAGCAAAGACTTTGCATTGCCCGTGCACTTTTGAAAAAGCCTAAAATACTCATTCTGGACGACTCCACAAGCGCAGTCGATACGGCTACCGAGGCAAAAATAAGACAGGCATTTAAGACCTCGCTTTCCGGCTCCACGAAAATTATAATTGCACAGAGAATATCCTCCGTAAAGGATGCGGATATGATAGTGGTAATGGATAACGGAAAAATAACGGGGATAGGTACTCATGACGAGCTTTTGCAGAGCAACGAGGAGTATAAGGAAATCTTCTCGTCGCAGACGGAAAGGAGGGCGTAAAGTATGGCAAGAACATTAGAAGAGCTTCAAAAAAGATATAGCAGGAGCGCCTCCGATATGCGTCCCGGCGGAGGACCTCCCATGGGCGGCCCCGGAAGACCGGGCGGAAGGCATATGCGTGCCTCAGGCAAGCCGAAAGACGTCCGTGCGACGGTTATGCGTCTTTGCTCATATATAGGAAAATACAAGCTTTATATTATTTTCGCCTTTGCAATGATGATTATAAATACAGTCGCTTCTTTAATCGGAGCGTATCTTTTGGCGCCGATAATAGACAAGCTGTGGCTTGCCGTAAAGCCCGACTACGAGGTTATGATGAGTGCGGCGGAAAAAAAGGCGGATAGTGTAATAAGCTTTGTTGCGGATAAGGGCGTTTTCGGTATAGTCGGCTCAGAAACCCTTGCATATGTACTATCCGGAATATTGGTGCTTGCGGCGGTATATATAGTCGGCACCGGAGCGTCATATCTTCAGAGCAGACTTATGCTTAAGGCGACGCAAGGAGCGCTGGAGAGCATAAGAAATGACCTTTTCACAAAGCTTCAGTCCCTTCCCGTGCGCTTTTTCGACCGGGAAACCACGGGTGATGTGATGAGTAGGTTTACAAACGACGTGGACAATATAGGCATGATGCTGGATAACTCCTTAGTATCCTTAGTGTCAGGCTCGATAACCTTAATCGGAACGCTGGTGTTTATGCTTTCTACCAATGTCTTGCTTACGTTTGTGACAATACTTTTTGTGCCTCTTTATATGTTCGGCGGCGGCGCAATCGCAAAGCGCAGCAGTAAGTACTATAAGGGTCAGCAGGCGGCGCTGGGAGCGGTAAACGGCTATATCGAGGAAACCGTAACGGGGCAGAAGGTAGTTAAGGTGTTCAATCACGAGTCGGAGTGCGAGGAGGAGTTTTCGCTTATTAACGACGACCTGAGAGATAAGCAGTTTAAGGCGCAGTTTTACGGTGGAATTATGGGACCGGTTATGGGTAACACAAGCCAGATTTCCTACGCTGTCACCTTGGGAGTCGGCGGCGTGCTTATGGTAACAAGGGGACTGTCACCCGGAGCGTTAACGGTGTTTGCAGGCTATTCAAGGCAGTTTTCAATGCCGATAAATATGATTTCCCAGCAGATGAGCAACGTATTTTCGGCACTTGCCGGCGCAGAGAGAGTGTTTAAGGTTATGGACTCACCCTGTGAAGAGCCGGATCAGGATAACGCCTCTGCCATGGGCGAAATATCCGGTCTGGTCGAGCTTAAAAACTTAAATTTCGGCTATGACCCCGGAAAGATAATACTTAAAAATATCTGCGTGACGGCTCATCCGGGCGAAAAGATTGCGTTTGTCGGCTCCACCGGAGCAGGAAAGACCACAATTACCAATCTTCTAAACCGCTTCTACGACATAGAAGAGGGCAGTATAAAAATAGACGGGCGGCCTATCCGTGAATATACAAGGGACTCCTTAAGACAGAATATCGCCATGGTGCTTCAGAATACGCATCTTTTCACGGGCACGGTCATGGAGAATATAAGGTACGGCAGGCTTGACGCCACCGACGAGGAGGTAATTGAGGCGGCGAAAATCGCCAGCGCACACAGCTTTATAATGAGGCTGTCCGACGGCTATCAAACAATGATAGAGGGGGACGGAGCAAACCTTTCCCAGGGACAAAGACAGCTTTTAAATATTGCAAGAGCGGCGGTTTCCAAGGCTCCGATTTTAGTGCTTGACGAAGCGACAAGCTCTGTCGATACGAGAACGGAACGGCATATTGAGCACGGTATGGATCGCCTTATGAAAAGCAGAACAACATTTGTTATCGCTCACAGACTTTCAACCGTAAGAAATGCCGATAAAATAATCGTTTTGGAGCACGGAGAAATTGTGGAGTCGGGCACTCACGACGAGCTTTTGGCGCTGGGCGGAAGATATTACGAGCTTTATACAGGAAAAAAGGAGCTTGACTAAAAAACCTTAAGGCAAAGCATTTGCTTTGCCTTAAGGTTTTTCTTTTGGTGAAAAGCGGGGTTAATATAGTATATAATAAATTAAAGTTTTCCGCAAGAAAAACCGCCTCTATTATTCATTATTCATCAGTCGCAGGCGACTTCATTTTTCATTACAAAAATCCTTTCTTAATGAATAATGAATATTGAATAATTAATAATGAATAATACAAAACAAAAAATCCCATCTTTCGATAGGATTTTTGTTTTGGTCGGAGTGGCGGGACTCGAACCCACGGCATCCTGCTCCCAAAGCAGGCGCGCTACCAACTGCGCTACACCCCGATATATATTTAGTTAAACTTTTAAATCAACCTGACCGTTTTCAAAATGCTTTGGTCGCCCGCTTGCGGTGCCCAAATTTTTTAACCGGCAGGGATGCCGAAAAAATTTGACCGCAGCGCATCGTTATGCTCGCTAAATCTGCCGCGGGCAGCGCTCGCAACCTCACCCAAAGCAGGCGCGCTACCAACTGCGCTACACCCCGATATATATTTAATTAAACTAAAAAGTTAAGCTGACTTTTTACATTTTCGTTTTCAGACTTATTTATTATAAATGAAAAGCGTTAAATTGTCAAGAGCGATGAGCAGAAATTATATTTTAATGACGTTTTTAGGGCTTTTATATCGATTGGATGTTGCATTTTTAGTTAAAGCGCATTATAATATAAAAGAGGACTTATTATATTAACTAAAAATGCAGCCGCTCAAGTAAACGGCGCTTTATACGAAAGGAAGAATATTATGATTTGCAAAAAATGCGGAACGGAAAACAGGGCGGACAGCCTGTTCTGCAAAAGGTGCGGAGATGAGCTTATAGAGGAAAAGGAGCCCTTAAAGGTTTCATCGGACAGCGAAAAAAACAAGGCGGCAAAAAAAGGCCTTAAGGTAACGGCAGAGCCGTTAGAAGACCTTAAAAATACCTTGCCGAATGCGGAAGAAAATTCATCCGGAGAAGAAAAAAAGCCTTCAGATACGTCCGGATATGAAGAAGACATAAGAAACAAGACCTCTCCTTTAGCCGTGAGAATGCAGGAAAAGCTTAACAAAGAGGATAAAAAAATCCGGAAAAAGCTAAAACGGGCAAGAGTCTGGGCAGCCCTTGCGGTTATTATGTCGCTGCTTTTTATAGCGGAAAATGCAGGTATTATAAGCTATGAGCTTGGGTATCTTGATAAGTATATAGATTCCGGCGAGGAGGAAGTAAAAGAGCCGGAGGAGGCTTTAATTCCGGAGCCCGTGCCTACTTTGGAAGGCGCCGCCCGTATGGCAGGAAGCTGGAATTACAGCTATAAGCTCTTAAAATATTATGATTCCGACGGTTCGGGCGCCTATGCCGTACAAACCGAAGAGATAACCTCCTTAGGGAAAGCGGTATTTACAGACCTGGGCGACAATCATTTGTCCGTAACCGTGCTTCCGGGTCAGATGTCGGTGGACGGTGCGGCTATAGAGCTTGGAAATACCCCGGAGGCGTTCAGCGGCTGGTATGACGAAGCCTCGAATGAAGTGTGCATACAGATGAAGGGCACCGAGCAGAAATTCTTTGCGTCCGGAGGAAACGAGCCCATGCTTATTACCTTTGCCTTGCCCGAAAGCGAAGATCAGGCAGGCACATTTACGACGACCTACGATAAATTTGTTTCCGAAATGAACATGAGGTACGTCTTTACCGTAGAATTTACAAAAAACGAAGAATAAATGGGAAAAATATTTTAGACCGCAAAAATATTTCAGGTCTATGGCGGCTTTAATAAAAAAATCTACTTAAATTTTAAAAACCACTTGACTTTATCCCTCGGCTCTGGTATAGTTAACTCACAAAATAAACAATAAGGTTTGAGAAACCGAGGTGTTTTATATGACGATTATGGATTCAATGCTTATCAACAAGACGGCTCCCGAAAATTTTGAGGAGCTTTTGAAGCCGTATCAGAACGATAACGAACCGTTTCTCTTCGCAGTAATAGGCGATCTTGACCTTGATGCACACTATGGTCAGACCGCCATTGTTGTCGGAGAGAAAAGGTTTTTTATTTTGGATGCGGACAAAAACACGGTAAAGGACTATTCCTTTTCGGACATAAGCTCTGCTAAAATCAAGCGCATGTACTCAAATGCATATCTTGCCCTTACCAAAAAGGACGGTACAAAAGAGATAGTTATGCGTTTTACCTTCTCTGTGGCGGATCTTATGGACATGACATGTAAGTACATAAACAAAATTGCCGCAGGAAAAGGCACGGAAGAGGAAATGGCGACCATAAAAAACGCATACGAGAAGCTTATGTGCGTTTGTCCCAAGTGCGGAAGGACTCTGCTTCATCCCGGTGCGCCGTGCATAAAATGTCAGTCAAAGGGAAAAATAATAAAAAAATTCGCACCCTATGTTCTGCCTGAAAAATGGTATCTTTTAGGCTGTCTTGCGATAATACTCATTATGTCGGCTATTCAGCTTCTGCCCCCTTATACCACAAAGATGATAATCGACGATATTATTCCCAAGGGCAATCTTGCCATGCTCGGGGTGCTGGTTTTTGTGATGTTTTTGTGCTATATAGTGCATTACTCGCTGGCGGCGCTCTTATCCTACATACTCTGCGGAAGCGGAGGGCGCATGGTCGTTCATTTGAGAAACGACGTTTACAAAAAGGCTCAGTACCTTCCTATGAAGTTTTACGACAAAACAGCTACCGGTCAGGTTATAAACCGAATCGGCGGCGATACCTCTACCATTGAAAACTTTATTATAAATATAGTAAGGGATGCGGTGCTTCAGCTTATCCTGCTTATAGGTATAGTATTCATCATGATTGTTATGAACTGGCGGCTTACGCTTATATCTTTAATTCCCGTGCCGTTGGTAGTTTTCGGAGGCAACCGTTTCGCCAAGAAGGTTGCGCCCCTTTACAGGCGCATATGGAGAAAATGGGCAGGCGTAACCTCGGTGCTTACCGACAATATTCCCTGCGTAAGGGTAGTAAAGGCTTTCTCCGGCGAGGAGAGAGGCGTATCTAAGTTTGAGGACTATAACGATGCATGGTACAAAACCGTTATGAAAACCGGACGTGTTACTTCGGTGTTCCCCAATGTTTTAGCGTTTTTGATTACAATAGGAACGCTGACCATCTGGGCGGTGGGCGGAAACTGGGCAATGCATGAAACCTTCGGTCTTACCCCCGGTATTTTGGTATCGTTCATATCCTATACGTCCATGTTCTATACGCCGGTAAGATATTTTGCTTCCATAGGCGACGCCTATCAGTCGGCTCTGTCCTCTGTTGAAAGGGTAATGGATATTATCGACGCCGAGCCCGAATATAATAAGGAGGACGCAGAAAAGATAGAGCATATTGACGGAGCAATTGAATTTAAAAATGTTAACTTCTCCTTCGATAAAACCAAAAAGGTGCTTTCTGACATTAATTTCAAGATTAACCCGGGCGACATTGTGGGAATCGTCGGAACTACCGGAAGCGGTAAATCCACGCTTATAAATCTTCTGATGCGCTATTACGACAATTACGAGGGCGAAATTTTAGTAGACGGTAAAAACATAAAGGACATAGATATTCAGTGTTACAGAGGACATATAGGATATGTTCAGCAGGAGCCCCAGATGTTCTCGGATACTATATACAATAACATAGCCTACGGCGACCCGGAAGCTTTGCCGGAGGCGGTTATGCATGCGGCGGATGTGGCAAATGCCCACGGCTTTATCTTGACTCAGCCCGACGCATACGACTCCATGTTAGGAGAGCGTGGCGTGGGATTATCCGGCGGCGAAAAGCAGAGAATTAGCATTGCCAGGGCGATACTCAAAAATCCGGCGATACTTATATTTGACGAGGCGACGGCGTCTGTGGATTCGGAAACGGAGGAGCTTATCCAGGAGGCTATCGACCGCTTAATAAGCGGCAGAACAACAATTATGATTGCTCACAGGCTTTCAACATTGAGAAAGGCAAACCGCATACTTGTTGTGGATAGCGGAAAAATAATTGAAAACGGCACCCATGAAGAGCTTATGGCAAAAAAGGGCAAGTATTATAAGCTGATAAAGATTCAGTCGTTAAATTCAAGAGGCGACGACGTAATATTTGAAGGCTGAATATCCGGCAGAAAGAAACGGAGGGTATGAAAATGGGACGAATATACATAAATTCCGACGAAGCGAAAATTACACGGGGCAGAAGCTTTTCTTTAAATCTTGAGTTTTTTAACGGAGAAAGCTATGAAAAGCTTGAGCCCAGATGCCTTTTTCCCATTACCGGTCCTACAAGATACATATCGCTTATAAATGAAAAAAATGAAGAAATTGCCGTAATAAGAAATCTCGACAACCTTATGGAGGAATCCAAAAGGGCAGTTTCCGAGGTTTTGAAGGAATATTATCTTATACCTAAAATTACGGCTATTCTTGACAGAAGCGAGAAATATGGTATACTTAAATGGAAGGCAGTTACCGACCGCGGCGTAAGAGATATAGAAATTTCAAACAGGCAGAGCGATATAAAGGTGATTTACGGGACACGTATTTTAATCAGGGATTCAAACGATAACCGTTACGAAATCCCCGATACCGAGGCACTTGACGCAAAAAGCCTTAAGAAAATTGCGGCGGATTTATAAAATTTAAAGGGAGGATGACTTATGAAACTCGTATTGGCAGTAGTAAATAACGACGACAGTCAGATAGTGACTTCGGCTCTTACAGGGGAGGGATTTTTCGTCACGACCTTAAGTACAACGGGCGGATTTCTGATGGCAGGCAACAGAACGCTTCTTATCGGAACCGAGGACGAAAACGTACCTAAAATAAAGGAGATTTTGGCAAAATACTGCTCTACGAGGATTAAGAAGACTCCCGGACTCGGTAAAGGACTTAATAACGGAAGTATAGCCGAGGAGGTAAAGGTTGGCGGAGCGACATATTTTGTTATTGATGTGGATGAGTTCGGCAAGGTGTAATAAGCGCCCTTTTACGGGCGCTTATTTTGCCGTTTTTTTTGAATATACTTATATATTGGAGGCAAGGATTTATGAATTTGACGGAGGGCATTAAGGGAAACCGTTATAAGGTTAAAAAAATAGATACTCCGACAGATACAGAGCGGCGGCTTGAAACGCTGGGAATAACCGAGGAGTCGGTTTTGGAGGTTTTAAATAAAAAGCGCCGGGGAGCGATTATCGTAAAGTCCCGGGGTACGAGATTTGCCATCGGTGAAAAAATTGCGGAAAAAATAGAGATAAGAAGGTGCGTCTGATGGAAAAGGATTTGCACGTTGCATTTGTGGGAAACCCCAACTGCGGCAAGACGTCGCTTTTTAACGCCTATACGGGCGCAAGGCTTAAGGTTGCCAACTGGCCGGGTGTTACCGTCGAGAAAAAGGAGGGGGCGCTTTCCTATCACGATAATATATTTAAATTGGTGGATCTTCCGGGTACCTACAGCCTTACCTGCTATACCATGGAGGAAACCCTTACACGCAGATACATATTGGACGACGACGTGGACGTTATTATAGACGTGGCGGACGCCTCGAATTTAGAGCGGAATCTTTATCTTACCTTGCAGCTTATCGAGCTGGGCAAGCCCGTAGTGCTTGCTCTTAATATGATGGATATTGTTACGGAGCGGGGCATGGAAATCGACTTGCACCGTCTGCCCGAAATGCTGGGAATACCGGTTATCCCCGTATCCGCCAGAAAGAAAACCGGGCTTGATATCCTAATGCACGCTGTCGCCCATCATAAGGGAAACGCAAAGCCCGTGACCGAGCATCAGCATGCGCACACAAAAAAGCACGACGAGTACGTTATGGTGTATTCGGACGAAATCGAGGATACCTTAGATACCGTAGGCGCCGTAATTAAAAAGGAGCGGCCGGAGATAAAAAATCCCAGATGGTACGCAATAAAGATATTAGAGGGCGACGGCGAGATATTAAAGGAATTTGAAGAGAGCCTGTCCGGTATTTCCTACAAGGGCTTTGAAAAGAGGATGATAAACGAAAAGTATTCGTTTATCGAGGAAATCATGGAGGAGGTTTTGGTCAATAAAAGCAAAAAAGAAGAGTCAACCGACCGCATTGACAAGTACCTTACAAGCAATATTTTAGGACTGCCCATATTTTTCGCCATTATGGCAGTTGTGTTTTTCCTGACCTTTACAGTGGGTGATATAATAAAAGGCTGGTTTGAAATAGCTCTTGGCATAATTTCAGACAGGGCAGAGCTTTTGCTTGACGCTCTTTCTGTAAGCGCTATGGTAAAAAGCCTTGTCCTTGACGGAATAATCGCCGGAGTGGGCGGAATTTTAACCTTTCTTCCCAATATATTTATTCTGTTTTTAGCGCTGGCAGTGCTTGAGGACAGCGGCTATATGGCACGTGTCGCCTATGTTATGGACTCGGTTATGGGAAAAATCGGGCTTTCGGGCAGAGCGTTTATTCCCATGCTTTTAGGCTTCGGATGCTCTGTTCCGGCGGTTATGGCGTCCCGTGCGCTGGAGGATGAAAACGATAAAATAAAAACAATTCTGGTAACGCCTTTTATGTCGTGCAGTGCCAGACTTCCCATATACGTTATTTTTTCCGGGCTGTTTTTCAAAGAATACGCCTTTGCTGCGGCGTTTTCCATGTATGTTCTGGGAATAGCCGTCGCCATACTTATCGCCTTTATAATGGGAAGAACCTTAAAGGGCGGAAAAAGCGGCATGCTTTTAATCGAGCTTCCCGAGTATAAAAGACCCAACGCAAGGACGATATGGATATATGTTACGGAGAAAATCAAGGATTATCTCGGGAAGGCAGGAACTACGATATTCATAGCTTCGGTTATCGTTTGGGCGGTGCTTAATTTCGGACCGTCGGGCTATGTTTCGGGTGATATGTCAAAAAGCTTCGGACGGTATATAGGCGAGATTTTATCCGGCGTTCTAAAGCCTGCCGGACTGGGATATTGGCAGATTGTAGTTGCGCTTATTTCCGGTATTGCGGCAAAGGAGGTTGTTGTAACGAGCATGAGCGTGCTCTGCGGCGGAGATGTTTACGGAGTGCTCTCGGGCTTGGGCTTTACGGCTCTTTCGGCGTATGCGTTTATGGTATTCTGCCTTTTATACATACCCTGTGCGGCAACAATAGCGACTGTAAAAAACGAAACGAAGTCGGTAAAATGGGCGGCCGCATCGGTTGTTATGCACCTTGGAGTGGCATATATTGTATCGGTGATAGTTTATCAGGTGGGAGCCCTCATTTTGCACGTGTAAGGTTAAGCTTATAATATTTCCCCATAAGCCATGAGCGATTGGGGAAATATTATAAAAAAATTGTACTTGAAAACCTACAAAATCTATGTTATTATAGTAATATAAGAACAGAGGTGTAAAATATGAAAATTTCTACCAAAGGGCGTTATGCCATCAGAATGCTTTTGGACCTTGCCGAGCACGGAAACGGCGAATATATCGCCCTTAAGGACATCGCCGAACGGCAGGATATTTCAAAAAAATATTTAGAGCAGATAGTGCCCATATTAAACAAGGCGGATATTTTAAAGACCAACAGGGGCTATCAGGGCGGATATATGCTTGCCAAATCGCCGGATAAGTACAAAATAGGCGATATTTTAAGACTGACCGAGGGCAGCTTAGCGCCCGTAGCCTGCGCCGGACAGTATCCTATCGAATGTTCGAGAGGAAAGGACTGCCTTACACTTCCCTTATGGCGAGGGCTTTACCGGGTGATATGCGAATATCTTGACTCCGTAACCTTGCAGGATCTTTTAGACCGTGAGAAGGAAAACTATTCTAACGATTACGTAATATAATATGAAAAAATTACCGCGCGTAAGAAAAACGTGCGGTAATTTTCATATAAATTGAAGAGGCATTTGATTGTATTTTTAGTCGGCGAACATGGGAGTTGAAAGGTATCTTTCGCCGGTATCCGGAAGAAGGGCGACGATAACCTTCCCCTTGTTTTCGGGACGTTTTGCCAAAACCGTGGCGGCATATACCGCCGCACCGGAGGAAATTCCCACAAGGAGTCCTTCCTTTCTTGCCAAGGCCTTGCCTGTCGCAAAAGCGTCCTCATTTTCTACGGTTATTATCTCGTCGTAAACATTGGTATCAAGGGTTTCGGGAACGAAGCCTGCACCGATGCCCTGAATCTTGTGAGGTCCGGGAGTGCCCTTTGAAAGAACGGGAGAGCCTGCCGGCTCAACTGCTACAACCTTGACGCCGGGATTTTTCGACTTAAGGTATCCGCCTACGCCGGATACGGTTCCGCCGGTACCTACGCCGGCAACAAATATGTCAACCTTGCCCTCGGTATCCTCCCATATTTCAGGTCCCGTGGTTTTTCTGTGTGCCTCGGGGTTTGCGAAATTGTTAAACTGACCGGGGATAAAGCTTCCCGGAGTAGCCTCCGAAAGCTCCTTTGCCTTTTCAATTGCGCCCTTCATGCCCTTAGAGCCGTCTGTAAGCACAAGCTCTGCTCCGTAAGCCTTTAACAGATTGCGGCGCTCTACGCTCATGGTTTCGGGCATTGTAAGTATTACCTTATAGCCTCTTGACGCGCCGACTGCGGCAAGACCTATCCCCGTGTTGCCGCTTGTAGGCTCGATTATTACCGAGCCGGGCTTCAAAAGTCCCTTTGCCTCAGCGTCGTCAATCATTGCCCTTGCGATTCTGTCCTTTACGCTTCCGGCAGGATTGAAATATTCAAGCTTGCCCAGCACCGTCGCCTCAAGGTTGTTTTCGCTTATGTAGTTTGTAAGCTTCAAAAGCGGGGTTTTACCGATTAAATCTGTTATTTTTTCATATACCTTCATATTAATTGCTCCTTTTTTAATTTTTTTAATTCCGGAAACTTTTTCAACATCGTCCGCCGGGAGGATATTTCATATCGCTCACCTCGTATTACATATATTTCCTATCGGTTTTATAGGCATTATAACACTAAAGCTAAAGTTTGTCAATAGTTTTTTAAAAAAATTCTTCTACATGTGTAAGTCCCTGAGAAATAATGGCTTCAACATGACTGTCGGCAAGTGAATAATATATATTTTTCTTGTCACGGCGGCTTTTTACAAGCCTGTTTTGCTTTAATATTTTAAGCTGATGGGAAATTGCGGACTGAGTCATGCCAAGCTCTTTGGCAAGCTCGATAACGCAGTATTCCTTTTTGGAAAGGAGGAAAAGAATCCTTATTCTCGTAAAGTCGCCGAAATTCTTAAAAAGGTCGGCGAGAGCGGAAAGCTTTTCCTCTTCCTTAATTATATTTTCGTTTTCCATTATAATGCCTCCATGAAAACCGCCTTTAAGGCGGCAGTTTTATTTTGATACGCCCTTTGGCGTACTAAGCGCTCGGATGGCGTTTAGTACGGCGATAACCATAACGCCCACGTCGGCAAACACTGCAAACCACATATCGGCTTTTCCCAAAGCGCCTAGGATAAGGAAGAGAAGCTTTATGCCGATGGCAAAAATGATATTTTCGTATACTATCCCTATGCATTTTTTGGATATTTCTATTGCTTCGCAGACCTTTATAGGATTGTCGTCCATCAAAACCACGTCTGACGCTTCGATTGCGGCGTCAGAGCCAATCGCTCCCATGGATATGCCCACGTCCGCCAAGGAAAGAACGGGAGCGTCGTTGATTCCGTCGCCGCAGAAGGCGGTTTTCTCATTTTTTTCTTGGGCTTTTATTATTTTCTCAACCTCGGCGACCTTATCACCGGGCAGAAGCGAAGCATGATACGAGGTGATTCTGAGCTCCTTTGCGGCGGCAAGAGCCGCTTTTTCCGAGTCGCCGGTCAGCATGGTGACGGTTTTTATTCCCAAAGAATAGAGCTTACTTACCGCCTTTGCCGCATCCTTTTTAGGCTCGTCAGAAATCAGAATATGCCCCTCATAAGAGCCGTTTACCGCTATGTGTATAACCGTGCCGGGCAAGTGGCAGTCGACATAAGGAATGTTAAGGCTTTCCATAAGCTTTGAATTTCCCACGGCAACGGTATCCGAGCCTATTTTTGCGGTCACCCCTTTGCCGCTTAGCTCCTTGACCTCGCTTACATCGGATAGGTCCGGCGCCTTCCCGTAGGCCTTTATAATGCTTTTGGATATGGGGTGAGTGGAGAAGCTTTCCGCCTTTGCAGCGTAATTTAGTATTTTTTCCTCCTCCATTTTATTGTGATGAAGAGCCTGAACCTCGAAAACACCCTTTGTGAGCGTGCCGGTTTTATCGAAAACCACGTGGCGCACCTTGGATAAGGTTTCCATATAGTTCGAGCCCTTTATAAGTATGCCTTTCTTTCCGGCACCGCCGATACCGGCAAAAAAGGTTAACGGTATGCTTATTACAAGGGCGCAGGGACAGCTTATAACCAAAAATGTCAGAGCACGGTAAACCCATGAGGAAAAGTCGGCGGCGTTTCCCGATATAATATTAAAAACGGGCGGCAAAAGAGCTAAAATAAGAGCCGCCGCACATACTGTGGGAGTATAGTATCTTGAAAATTTGGAAATAAATTTTTCCGACTTTGATTTTCTCGAGCCTGCTTCCCGGACGAGTCTTAAAATTTTAGATGCCGTGTCCTCACCGAAAACGGCGGTGGTCTTTATTTTTAAAGCGCCTGTTTCGTTGATACATCCGCTTTTAACCTCGTCCCCGGGAAATACCTCTGAAGGTGCGGACTCACCTGTAAGAGCTATGCTGTTTAAAAACGAACTGCCCTCATACACAACCCCGTCTATGGGGATTTTTTCACCCGGCAAAACGGTTACTATGCTTCCTTTAGGGACCGATTTCGGGTCAACCTTTTTAAGCACGCCGTTTTCCTCAATATTCGCCCAGTCGGGGCGCAGATCCATAAGAGCGCCGATATTTTTTCGGCTTTTGCCCACGGCGATACTCTGAAAAAGCTCGCCCGTCTGGTAAAAAAGCATTACCGCCACGCCCTCGCCGTACTTGCCGAGTACCATGGCGCCCAAGGTGGCGATTGCCATTAAAAAGTTTTCGTCGAAGGGCTCTTTGCTTAAAACGCCGTGAAAAGCCTTTATTAATATGTCGTAGCCTATCAAAAAATATGGAATAAGATATAAAAGGGCGAGAGCGCCCTCCGGCTTATATATCATTAAAGCCATAGTTAAAAAAGCGGAAACTATAATTCTTGCAAGAACGTTTTTCTGTTTTTTATTCAAAAAAATGCACCTCCGCTTAAAAGTAAATCATACAGTCGCGCTCGACTTTGCGGCAGTTTTTAAGAACGTTTTCCATAATCTCTTTCTCGTTTTTTTCATCTGAAAGCTCCAGAGTCATTAAAAGAGTCATAAAATTTACCGAAGCGCTTAAAACACCCTCGGTTTTCTCTGCCGCACGCTCCATTTTGTCCGCACAGGCGGCACAGTCCACTTCTATCTTATAGGTTTTAATCATAAAAACACTCCCTTATATGAATTCGACAATTGAACATGTGTTCAATTGTCGAATTCATTATAGCATATTTAATTTTAAATTGCAAGCATTTTTTAAATAATTCCCGTATTAAATAAATGTCAAGTTGACAGAAAAGGGTTTTTGAATATAATATATTAAAAGACAAAATGAAAAAGAGGGTGTTGGTATAACAGGACTTATAATGAGGCTTTTCATGAAAAATACCGAGGGAGAGCCGCAAGAGAAAATAAGAGGTCGGTGCGGAAACGCCGCAGCGGTTACGGGAATACTGTGCAACATATTTTTGTGTGTAATAAAAGGACTTGCCGGAATTATATTTAATTCTGTGGCGATTTTGGCGGATGCGGTAAACAACCTTTCCGACGCCGGCAATTCAATAATAACGCTTATCGGGTTTTTCATTTCCGAAAAGCCGGCGGACGAGGATCACCCCTACGGACACGCCAGATTTGAATATCTTTCCTGCCTTATGGTTTCCTTTGTTATAATGGGACTAGCGCTGTCGCTTTTAAAAACCTCTGTTGTAAAGATATTTAATCCCGAGCCCATAGACAAAAGCGCTTTAGCAATCGGTGTGCTTATCGTTTCGATTGCCGTTAAAATATGGATGGGCTTTTTCTATAAAAAGGTGGGAAAAAGCATAAATTCATCTGTGATTTTGGCAAATTCCAAGGACTCCTTTAACGATGTCATAGCTACTTTAGCCGTTCTTTTGACAACGCTTATCGCCGTGTTTACCGACGTTAATCTTGACGCTTATGCCGGATGCATAGTGGCGGTGTTTATCTTTATTTCGGGACTTTCCATAATGAAGGAAACCGTAAACAATCTTTTGGGAACGATGCCGGATCCCGGCTTAGTTAAAAGCATTATTGAAAAGCTTCGCTCCTATGACGGCGTTATGGGGATACACGACCTTGTAGTTCATAGCTACGGTCCGGACAAATATTTTGCTACCGTTCATGTAGAGGTGCCCTGCGATGTGAATATTTTAACAAGCCACGACATGATTGACAATATCGAACGGGATTTTGCCCGTGATATGAACATCAATTTGGTCATACATCTTGACCCGGTAATTACCACTGACGAAGCGGTGGTAAAAACCAGGCATGCCGTTTACGACATTGTGAAGGAGCTTGACCCTGAGTTTAATATTCACGATTTTCGCATGGTAAAGGGAGATACTCATTCAAATCTTATATTTGATATTGCAGTGCCTGCCGGCTGCCTGTTAAGCGATAAGGAGATAAAGGAGAGCGTATCCTCCGAGATAAAAAAGAAAAACGAAAATTATTACTGCGTAATTACTGTGGACAGAAATTATACACTTTAAAAATTTGGCGGACTAAATTTAGTCCGCCAAAAAAACGGTAAAAAATTTAAAAAAACTATTGACAAAAGGTTTTATTTATGATAATATATCTATTGTTGCAAACGCAGTATGCACCATTAGCTCAGCTGGTAGAGCACCTGACTCTTAATCAGGGTGTCCAGGGTTCGAGTCCCTGATGGTGCACCATGGTAAAACCGTTAAAACCTTGATTTTAAGGCTTTGACGGTTTTTTGGCATATTATTTAAAAAAACGGGTACTATTAATACAAAGGAAAGGAAGTATATTATGAGCGTGCTGAAGGTTACAAAGGACAATTTTGACGAGGTTAAAAACAGCGATAAAACCGTGCTTCTGGATTTTTACGCCGACTGGTGCGGTCCCTGCCGCATGGTTTCCCCGATAGTTGAAGAAATCGCAGAGGAGAGGCCCGAATTGCTTGTGGGCAAGGTAAACGTGGACGAGGAGGTTGCACTGGCAAGCGAATTCTCCGTTACGAGTATTCCCACTCTTGTAGTTATGAAGGGCGGAAAGGTTGTAAACGTAAGCGTAGGGGCAAGTCCTAAGGAAGAAATTTTATCATTGCTTTGAATAAAAAACGCACCCTTTAGAGGGTGCGTTTTTTGTTTAAGGTATATTTGACACGGAGCCTTTAAGATGATATTATATAAGGGATAATGGAGTTTATTTATAAAGGAGCGTGCAAAATGGATAATCAGGATGTATTTGAAAGAGTCGGAATGACGAAAAGGGACGGCAAATTAAAGCCCGAGCAGATTACCAAGGTTAAAAGCTTAGGCTGTCTTAAGGACAAGCGCTTTGATGATATTTTTAACGTAAGAGTAATTACCAGAAACGGAAAGGTTAAATCCGAGGTGCTAAAAACCGTGGCACAGGCGGCGGATATGTTCGGCTCCCGTGAGGTTAGCATGACCGGCAGACTGACTATGGAAATACAGGGCGTTCCCTACGACAAAATCCCTGAGCTTATACTTTATTTAAATGAGAGAGGGCTTGAAACCGGAGGAACGGGCGCAAAGGTTCGTCCCGTGGTTTCCTGCAAGGGCACGACCTGCGTATTCGGACTTATCGACACGTACTCTTTAAGCGAAAAGGTGCACGAGCGTTTTTATAAGGGCTACGGCGGCACGGCGCTTCCCCATAAATTCAAAATCGCCGTGGGCGGCTGTCCCAATAACTGCGTAAAGCCAGACCTTAACGATGTGGGAATAATCGGACAGCGCATTTTCACTCCCGATAAGGAAAAGTGCCGGGGCTGTAAAAAGTGCGTTATCTCAATGAACTGTCCCATGGGTGCGCCGAGCCTTTTAGACGGTAAAATTTATATCGACCCCGAAAAGTGCAATTACTGCGGACGGTGCCACAAAAAGTGCCCCTTCGGCGCATTTGAAACGGCAGAGTCCGGCTATAAAATGTATATCGGCGGACGCTGGGGCAAAAAAACCGCCAGAGGAAAAAGCTTAAATAAGATATTTACCTCCCAAGAGGAGGTTCTTGCCGCGGCGGAGAGAGCGCTTTTACTTTTCCGTGACGAGGGACAAAAGGGCGAGCGCTTTGCCGAAACCGTAGAAAGGATAGGCTTTGATTATGCGGAAAAGAAAATCCTGGGCGAATAAGGCACTTTGCCTTTTAACGGCCTTATCTTTGATGTTAGGGCTTTGTGCCTGCGAAAGTAAAAATAATCCCGGGAACGGCGAGGAGGCTTTGGTAACCTTTACCGATTCTCTGGGAAGGAAGGTTTCGGTTAAGAAAAATCCCGGGCGCACTGCCGCCCTTTTGGGAAGCTTTGCCGACGTATGGATGCTTTCGGGCGGTACGCTTACAGCTTCGGTAGACGACGCATGGGACGATTTTGAGCTTGATATGGGCGACGCAGTAAACTTAGGCGGCACAAAGGAGCCCAGTCTGGAGAAGCTTTTGGCGTCGGATCCTGATTTTGTAATCGCAAGCTCCGCCACCGCCGCCGACGTTAAAATGAAGGACACCCTGGAGGCGTCGGGAATTACGGTTGCGTATTTTGACGTTACGAACTTTGACGATTACCTTAATATGCTTAACGTACTTACCGACATTACGGGCAGAAAGGACCTTTATGAGGAAAACGGTCTTAAGGTGAAGGAGCAGGTTGAAAAGGCAAGGGCAGACTTTGATATTAAAAGCGTTCCGGAAAATGAAAAAAGCTTTTTGTTCCTTCGTGCGTCGGCAGGCTTTGTGCGTGCGAAAAACAGTGAAAGCAACGTTCTGGGCGAAATGCTTATAGATTTGGGCTTTACAAATATTGCCGACAGTGACTCCACGCTTTTGGAGAATTTAAGCGTTGAAAATATAATAAGGGATAACCCCTACCGCATTTTTATTGTGCAGATGGGCGGCGACGAGGAGGCGGTAAAGGAAAACGTGTCCCGTATGATTGGGGAAAACCCGGCATGGAACGAGCTTGACGCAGTAAAGCAAAACCGTATTTACTATATGGACAAGCGCCTTTATTCCTTAAAGCCAAACGCAAGATGGGGAGAAGCATATGAAAAGCTTATCGCATTGCTCGGAGAATAAGACGCTGCTGCTTTATTTTTCGGCGGCGGCTGTATTTTTCCTATCAATTGTTATAAGCCTTTTTATGGGAAGCACTAAGCTTAGCTTGAATGATATTTCGGGGGCGTTTTCGGGCGGAACATTAAGCCCCGGGGAGCGTATTTTCCTTTACGTGAGAATCCCCAGAACTGCCGCCTGCGTTTTAGCCGGAGCGGCTCTTGCTTCAGCCGGAGCGGTCATACAAAATGTTCTGGCAAATAAGCTTGCCTCGCCCGGCATTATCGGTGTAAACTCGGGAGCCGGTCTTGCGGTGACAGCCTGCACTGCTTTAGGCATTTACAGTGGTTGGCCGCTTTTTTCCATGGCCTTTTTTGGCGCCTTTTTGGCGGTAATGCTCCTTTGCGCCATAGCCGGGAGGTGGGGCGCCTCACGGGGCACGGTAATTTTAATCGGTGCGGCGTTAAACAGTCTTTTTAACGCTTTTTCAGATGCGATAATTTCATTTAATCCCGAGGTGGGGCTGACCAGCGGCGACTTTAAAATCGGCACCTTTTCCGGAATTACCTACCAAAAAATTTTCCCTGCTGCGGTAATTGTAATTTTGTCGCTTATTATTCTTTTAACACTGTCAAACGAGCAGGATATTCTGACTTTAGGCGACGATACGGCTAAGGGACTTGGGCTTGACAGTAAAAAAATGAGGGTGTTTTTTCTGGCGCTGGCGGCGGCGCTTTCAGGCGCTGCAGTAAGTCTTGCCGGACTTTTGTCCTTTGTGGGGCTCATGGTGCCCCATGCGGTAAGGAGGCTTGGGGCGTACTCATCAAAGCATCTCGTTCCGCTTTCCGCTCTTTTCGGCGCAGGCTTTGTCGCATTGTCCGATACTGTGGCGAGGACGGCATTTTCACCCTATGAAATTCCGGTGGGAATAATCATGGCTTTTCTGGGCGCGCCATTCTTCCTTTTCCTGCTTATTTCCGGGAGGGGAGGACATTAAATGCTAAGGATAGAAAATTTAACCGCCGGCTACGGCGACAAAGAAGTGCTTCATAATATCGGATTTGAAGTTCCCAAGGGAAAGCTTACCTGCATTTTAGGTCCCAACGGGTGCGGAAAAAGTACGCTCGTAAAAACCGCCGCCGGACTTATACGCCCGATTAAAGGCTCTGTAACCCTTGACGGAGCCGATGTTTTTAAAATGACAAGGCAGGAGGTTGCTAAAAAAATCGCCTATCTTGCTCAGGGAAAAAATACGCCGGATATGACGGTTTTTAAGCTTGTGCTTCACGGCAGATTTCCCCATCTTAGCTATCCGAGAATTTATAAAGAAAAGGATAAAAGGGTAGCAAAGGACGCAATGAGAGAGCTTGGAATTGATAAGCTTTCCGAGGAGAAAATGTCTTCTCTTTCGGGCGGTATGCGCCAGAGCGCATATATTGCCATGGCGGTCGCCCAGAGCACGGAATATATTTTATTAGACGAGCCTACGACATATCTTGATATAAAAAACCGCATTAAGCTTATGCATATGATGAAGAAGCTTGCCGAAAACGGCAAGGGAGTGGCGGCGGTGCTCCATGATGTAAACCTTGCGCTGGAATTTTCCGACCTTATTTTCTTAATGGAGGACGGAAAGACCGTGTGCTACGGCACCCCGGACGAGGTTTTCTCCTCGGGAGCGGTCGGAAGAGTCTTCGGCGTAAAGCTCTACCGCACAAGGACGGATTACGGCTATGCATATTATTACGGGCATACCGAGGAGGAATAGCGTTAGTCAAAAAGAAGCGCATTTTTGCGCTTCTTTTTTAATGTACTCGCTCTGGGATTTAAGCCCTGACAAGGAGGAAGTGATAAAAAAGCGGAGTGCTATATTGACTCATTTTTGGATAATCTTAATATAAAGGAGAAATAAACATGGAATATATAAAAAGCATAAAGTATCAAACCCCTAAGCACGGATTCATATAATTATTTCGGACGGGACGAAAAATATCTTGACAGTAAGCTTTTGCCCTTTGTGAAAAAGGGAGGATATATCTATATTTGCGTACCGGGAATGAAAAATGATATGCACGATAATCTGCCAGAGGAGCTTTTAATAGTTATATTAAAGATAAATCCCCAAAATGCTCCGCATAAGGTTAAGTAAGCTTTTCCTTTAAGCTTCTGTATTCCTCGGGAGTATATAGCCTGTTTATAACCGCTAAAAGCTCCTTGGCGGAAAGTCTTTTAGGCAACGACAGTGCCTTGCAAAATTCCTCCCTTTTTTTTCGGCTTCCCATTCCGCCGGCAAAGCCGTCGGAATAAAATTCATAATAGGAAACCTCCTTCTCCTTTTTCTCTTGCCCCTTATCCGCCTCGGACAAAAGCTTTAGGAGAATATCGCTGTCGATACCCTCGACCCCCAAAAGCCCCTCCTTTGACGGGGCGCTTTTTCTTTTCTCCTTGCCCTTTACGTCGGGAATATATACGTTTATAATTTCCCCCTCGGGCACAAAGCTTTTAATATGATTTCTTATTAAAAATCCGGCACGGTCAGAGTCGGTAAGTATGATTATGCCCTGCTTTTTCGCAAGAAGCGAGATAAGATTCTTCATTTCCTTATCCTTGAAAATCCGAAAGCCGTCCGTGGCGATAATATGACCGTCAACTATGGACGAAAGCTTTATTTTGTCGTAGTTTCCCTCAACGATTATGGTCCTTTTTATTTTTATCATATTTAGCCCCTAAAAGTTTATTATAGCCCTGTAAACCTTTTCAAGATACTGATCGCTCATGCCGGAAATATAGTCTATAACCGCCCTTGCATAGTCGGATTTATTTTCGGTAATGTTATAAATCCTTTTATTTTTAAGCTTATCCTTATGACTGCCCCTGTACAGCTCCCAATACTGCTCTATCCAGTGAAGAAAGCTTGTCATAAAGGGATAAATTTTAGCCGCCTCCTTGATACGTGAGGGGGTAGCTTCACCGTCGTATGCCATATAAAGGGTTTCAAAGATTTTGTTTAAGGCAATGTGAGCAAATTCCTTATAGCCGCATAGCCTGTAATGTCCGTATATGTACTGACAGTTAAAATCTTTTATAAGCTTCATTAAATACGCCCTGTCCGAGGACATGGCAATTCCCGTTTCGGGGGAGCTTGTCCGGCAAACGTCTATAATAAATTCGCTTATCAAAACGGTATTGTTTATGTTTTCTATGCTTACGTCCTTAAGCTTTTTGTCCGCCTTTAATATACTAACAAGCTCGTTTAACTGCTTTTTTGTAAGTATTTTTAAAATCAGTGCGTCCTCAAGGTCACGCCCCAGATAGGAAATTTTATCCGCAAGCTTTACCACGCACCCCTCCCAGGTATAGGGCGAAAAATCCGACGCTTTTTTAAATTCCGAAAGGTCAGAGGCTTCGTTTCTGGGGAAAATGTGATTTTCGTCGATTTCTCCGCAGTGGGAAATTACACCGTCACGGACTGCGTAGGTAAGATCCATATTGCGGCGGAAGCCCTTATCGTCCTCCAAAAGCTCTAAATCGTCTATCATGTGAAGTCCGTTTTTTTCGTGCCAGAAGCCGTCATCCACGCCGTATTTTAAGGCGATGTCACGAAGCACGTCCTCTCCGGCGTGACCGAAGGGGGCGTGTCCCAAGTCGTGAGCCATGGCAATGGCACGTGTAAGCTCGGTATTAAGACCCAGATAAGAGCCTATTGTATAGCTTACCGACTCCACATGCGCCACATGCTCGATTCTTGTGCAAATGTGGTCGCTTTTCGGGGAGAAAAACACCTGAGTTTTATGCTTAAGCCGTCTGTACGCCATAGAGTGTATTATCCTCGTATAGTCCCTGCCGAAGGGAGTGCGGACGTCATCTTCACGCTTATATAGCTCGGTTTGGCGGCAAACCGAGCTTTCCCATTTTTCGTTTTCCGGAAAAACCGCTTCCTTTCGGAATTTCAAACTGTTATCCATAGCCTAAAAATTTCCTTTCGTCAAAAAGCCTTTATAATAGAGTATATCTCATCGGGAGAATCAACCGTGTATTCGGCGCCGGCATCTCTAAGCTCCTTATTGGTCCTAAAACCCCAGTTTACGCCTATGGTATGAAGCCCTGCCGCCCGTCCGGTTAAAATGTCAACCGAGCTGTCGCCCACAAAAAAGGCCTCTGAGGTATGGGCGCCGAGATAAGAGAGCATCATTTTTGCCGCCTCGGGGTCGGGCTTTAGGGCAACGCCCTCCTTAGAGCCCGAGGAAAGGTCGTAAAGACCGGATAAAAAATGCTTTACCACGCCCTGAACAGCCTCGTCGGGCTTGTTTGATAAAATTCCGATCTTAACGCCGTCCTTTTTAAGGTCGGAAAGAAGCTTTGGAATTTTATCGTAAGGACGGGTTAGATAAAGGGGCTCAGAATTATATATCTCGTTATAATAGCTATATACCTTATCAAATTCCTCTTTCGTAAAGTCGCCGGTTTTACCCATTGCCCTCTCGATAAGCTTTACCGCTCCGTTTCCCACAAAATACTTGTACTCATCCGGCGTTGATAGGTCGAATCCGAATTTCTGCATTGCCTTGTTGCAGTAATAGGTTATTGTGTCTATGGTATTTAAAAGCGTGCCGTCAAGGTCAAAAATTACAGCCTTCATAAAAATCACTCCGTCATCTTAAGGTAACAAGATTCGCCCTCGACAGTAAATGAGCCTAAGGACGCAGGGATAAAAAACGTGTCGCCGGCCTTTGCCGATACCCTTTCGGAACCGAAAGCTATATCGGCGCTTTTATCTATGAAGAATAAAAGCACATATTTTCCGCCGGTTTCAAATTCCGTTTTTCCGCCCGTTATCTTCTCTATGGAAAAATAGGGACAGGACGCCAGAAGAGTTCGGTTTTCCCCTGTTTTTTCGGGAACAGAGTTTTCAAAAGGAGCAAGACTTGACACCAAAAGAGCCTTTTCGGTGTGAAGAGGTCTTTCGTTTCCGTATTTGTCCTTTCTTTTGTAGTCGTAAACACGGTAGGTTATATCGCAGGACTGCTGAAGCTCGGCAATTAAAATTCCCTCGCCGATAGCGTGCACCGTTCCGGCTGAAACGAAAAAGAAGTCACCCTCAAAAACGGGCACCTTGTTCAGAAGGTTTTCTAAGGTTCCGTCAGACACAGCGCATTTAAAATCCTCTTTGGTAACGCCGTCCTTAAAGCCCAAATACAAAAACGCGTCCTCCTTTGCTTTAAGCACGTACCAACATTCGGTTTTGCCCCGTCCGCCCTCAAGCTCTTTTGCCAGACGGTCGTCGGGATGCACCTGCAAGGACAGGGGCATTTTTGCGTCAATAAGCTTAAAAAGAAGGTTAAAGCCCTGCTCTCCGGTCATAGTCTTATCTTGGGCAATTTCGGTCATTAAAATCCCCTCGGCCGAGCTTACAAAATTTTCGACCACCGACGCCTCGAAGGATTCGCCGGTAGTATCTGAAGGAATATCCTTATTATAAATATCCTTTAACAAAGAGCCGCCCCATAAAACATCTTTAAATTTGGGCGTAAGCTTATACGGTTTTATCATTTGTATCACGACCTTTCTTATTTAAAAATTATATCCCATTTTTCCTCTTTTGTCAATCGGCGGCGGTTTGTCAAAAGCTTTTGAAGCTCTGACACCAAAAGAGGAACAAGGCTGAAAAATGCCACTGCCAAAATCTCATTAAAACCTAAAGACACCGTGCCGAATACCGAGGAAAGATATGGGAATACGCAGACGGCGCACTGAAGAAAAAGACCTGAGAAAAATGCCGCAAAAAGCCAGGGATTATGATTTTTCGCTAAGAAAACGCTTTTTTCGCTCCTTACGTCAAAGGCGTGAATAAGCTGGGAGATGCTTAAGGTGCAAAAGGCCATTGTTCTGGCGGCGGCCTCTCCGCCGCCCACCGAGAAGCGTCCAAAGCAGTAGGCGGCAAGGCTTACCGCTCCGATAAGACAGCCCTCGGCTATAATGTCGGCAAAAATACCGCCGGAGAAAATGCTCTCTTTAGGGTCGGTGGGGCGGTTTGACATAACAGAGTCGTCGGTTCTGTCCATGCCCAAGGCTATGGCAGGCAGAGAATCGGTGATTAAGTTCACCCACAAAAGCTGAATGGGCAAAAGAGGAGCTCCAAGCCCCGAAAGTATTCCCAAAAGCATAAGGAGGATTTCCCCGATATTTGAGGATATTAAAAAATGCGCCGCCTTTTTGATGTTTTTGTATATAATTCTGCCCTCTCTTACGGCGGACACGATTGTGGCGAAATTATCGTCGGTAAGCACCATGTCCGAAGCCTGACGGGCGGCGTCCGTGCCGCTTTGCCCCATGGCACAGCCGATGTCCGCACTTTTTAAGGCCGGAGCGTCGTTTACCCCGTCGCCGGTCATGGCGACTACGTGACCTAAGCTTTGAAAGGCCTTTACAATTCTTACCTTATGCTCCGGAAGGACACGGGCGAAAACCCTGACATGTCCTACCTTTTCTTTAAGCTCATCGTCGCTTAAGGCGGAAATTTCCCGTCCGGTTAAAGCTCCGCCCTTATCTATCCCCAGCTCGGAGGCGATAAAAAGAGCGGTGTCCTTATGGTCGCCGGTTATCATGGCAACCTCTATTCCTGCCCTCATACAGGTTTTTACCGCCTTTTTCGCCTCAGGTCTTAAGGGGTCGCAAAGATAGAGAGAGCCTACATAAGAAAGGGAGGATATGTCCGGCGAGGCGCCGGAGCGCTTTGCCGCAACGGAAATTACCCTGAGTCCCATGGAGGCGGCTTTTTCACATTCCTTTAAGATAGCCTTTCTTTTTTCGTCGCTCATGGGAAGAGCTGCTCCGTGCTCGTAAACCCTTAAAGACTTTGCCAAAACCACGTCGAAGGCGCCCTTTACTACGGTTATATAGCCGCCGTCCGCCTTATTTACCGTAGCCATGATTTTGCGCTCTGAAGAAAAGGGAATGTCGTTTACACGGGGATATTTTTCTTTAAGGAGATTTATGTCCCCGTCATAAAAGCTTACTATGGCGTTTTCGGTGCCGCTTCCAGATTTTCCGTCCGAATCCGAGCAGAGCGCCGCAAGGAGCGAGGCTTCCCTTAAAGCGCCGCTTGCGCTTTGTACCGTCATTTCGTTTTTGGTCAATGTGCCCGTTTTATCCGAGCATATGACAGTGGCGCTTCCTAAGGTTTCCACCGCCGGAAGATTTCTTATCACCGCCTTCTTCTTAGCCATAGAGGATACTCCCATGGCGAGCATGACCGTGACTATTGCCGGAAGCCCCTCGGGGATTGCCGCAACCGCAAGGGAAACGGAGGTCATGAACATAAAAAACGGGTCGTATTTTTTTACAAGACCTGCCGCAAAGACTAAAAAACAGCATAAAAGTGCGCCGAGAGCCAGGGATTTTCCGAGCTTTGAAAGCTTTTTCTGCAGGGGAGTTTCAATAGCTTCTTCCGAGTCCATTATTCCGGCAAGGCGCCCGACCTCCGTATCCATGCCCGTGGCAAACACTGCCGCAAGGGCTTTTCCGCCGGTGACGATACAGGAGGCGTAGACCGAGTTTATCCTGTCGGGAAGATGAGCGTCTTTGGGAAGCACGGCTGAAGGATCTTTTTCCTCGGGGATTGATTCGCCGGTCAGCGAGGATTCGTTTACAAAAAAGGAGGAGGCGGATATAAGCCTTGCGTCGGCGGCTATCATATCGCCGGCAGAAAGAACGAGTATATCTCCCGGGACTATATCCTCGGCGCTTATTTTAACTTTTTTTCCGTCCCTTATACATAAGGCTTTCGGAGCGGTCAGCCTTTTAAGTGCCGAAATCGCATTTTCCGCACGGCTTTCCTGGATTACGCCTATAACGGCGTTAAAAAGCACTATGGCGATAATTATTATTGGGTCGGTAAGGTCGTTTTCGCCGTTTAAGTAAGACAGGGCGGCGGAAATTGCCGCCGAAAATAGAAGAGTTATTATCATAAAGTCGGAAAACTGGGCGAAAAAACGTTTTATAAATGAGTCCTTTTTCTTTTCTGTGATTAAATTTTTGCCGTTGGCGGCAAGCCTCTTTTGAGCCTCTAAAGAGCTTAGTCCCTTGACCGGATTGGTATCAAGCTTTGATAAAGCTTCTTCTCGGCTTATGCTGTGAAATTCCAAAAAAATCATCCTTTCGTTAAAGAGCCTTATAATAAAAAGTTATTCAGCTTTAACGGCTTGTATGATTTAATAAAATAAAAAATACTCCCTTTTTTAAGGGAGCATGACCTTAATTTTGTATCCGCATGATAGCCGCCCGAATATTCTTAAGGGAATAAAGGCTAAAAATGCGGATGGAGAAATTATTTAATTAAATCTTTAATAACCTCTGAGGCAATAATAAGACCTGCCGCCGGAGGGCAAAAGGCGTTGCTTGCCGGCACCTTTCGTCTTTTATCGCAGGTTCTTTTCGTGCCGGGAGGGCATACGCAGGCAGACTTACAGCTTAAAGCCTCATCCTCTATGGGAGAGAGGGGCTTTTCCTTTGAATAAACTACTTTTAAATGGCGTATTCCTCTTTTTTTAAGCTCATGGCGCATAACCTTTGCCAAGGGGCATACCGAGGTTTTATAGATGTCTGCTACCTCAAAGGCGGTGGGGTCAATTTTATTTCCGGCGCCCATGGCGCTTATTATGGGGACGCTTGCCTTATCGGCGTTCATAACAAGCTCGATTTTTCCCGTGACGGTATCTATTGCGTCAATTATATAATCGTATATAGAAAAGTCAAATTCGCCCGAGGTTTCGGGAGTGTAAAAGGTGTTTTTAATATTTATTTTCGCTTTTGGATTTATGTCGGAAAGCCGCTTTTTTGCCGCCTCGGTTTTATACTGACCGATGGTTTCATAGGTTGCGAATATCTGGCGGTTAAGGTTGGTAAGGCAGATTTTGTCGTCGTCTATAAGATCGATTTCGCCGACTCCGCTTCGTATTAAAGCCTCCGCCGCAATGCCGCCCACGCCGCCTAAGCCGAAAACGGCAACGTGTGCTGAAAACAGCTTTTCCATTGCGTCTTTTCCGAACATAAGCTCGGTTCTTGAAAATTGATCCGGCATTTTTTACCTCCGATTAAAATGTGTCCAATATACTGTGAACGCCGTTTTTATCCTTATAGGCAATTACGGTTTCAAGGTTTACGTTTTCAACGCTTTTAAAAATATTCTGCTCCACTCTGGGATTTACCTTTTTAAGGTCTGCGATAAGGCGCTTTATTTCCATTCTTTTAGAGCCGGTACGGGAAGAGGTAAGGCACTTTTCCGAGGTGCAGGTATCGGTAAATTTGCAGGCGCACTGTATAAAATGAAGGTCGTTTGCGTCACGCCATCTTTTAATGTCGTCCTCTCTTATAAGATACATGGGGCGGATAAGCTCCATCCCCTCAAAGTTTGTACTTTGAATACGGGGCATCATGGTCTGCACCTGTCCGCCGTAGAGCATACCCATAAGTATGGTTTCGATAACGTCGTCATAATGATGCCCCAAGGCGATTTTATTGCACCCCAATTCCTTCGCCTTTGAGTAAAGATAACCCCTTCTCATTCTGGCGCATATATAGCAGGGGGATTTCTCAATGCCGTAGACCGCATCAAAAATATTGCTTTCAAATATCGTTAAGGGAATACGGAGCATGGCGGCGTTTTTCTCGATAATTTCACGGTTTTCCGGGCTGTAGCCCGGGTCCATTACCAAAAATACAAGGTCAAAATGAAATTTGTTGTGCCTTTTAAGCTCCTGAAAAAGCTTCGCCATAAGCATGGAGTCCTTGCCGCCGGATATGCATACGGCGATTTTATCGTTTTCCTTTACTAGGGAGTAGCGGTTTATCGCCGAGGCAAATTTGGAAAAAAGACAGCGGTGAAAGGTCTTTCTTATGCTTTTTTCAACCTCCTCGGCTTTGTCACTGCTTTCCTTTATTTTTCTCTTAAGCCATGAAGCATAGCCGCCCTCAAGGCTTTTTGCACTTAAGCCCAAGGAGGAAAGCTTTTCTGCCGCCTCAAGGCTTATTATTCCGGATTTACAGTAAATAACCAAAAGCCGCTCCCTTGAAAGCCCCTCGCCGGACAGGGAGGGAAGGGGTATATTTACCGCCCCGTCAATATGACCGCAGGCAAAAGCGTCAGAATCCCTTATATCTATAAGAAGATAATCTTTTTCGTTTTTAAGCTCGTCAAGCGTTATTTCGTAATTCACCTTTTCACGTCCCCTATATCAACAACTGTTCTGTATCCTGCCCGTCTGACCCTCGCCTCAAGACAGCGGCGGCACTCTGCCGCCTCCTCGCCGGTGCATATTTTATTTTCGTAAAGCTCGTATTTTTTTCTTACTCCCACGGGGGAAAGGTTTGGCATCACCACGTTAGCGCCTGCCTTTAAGCCCAGCTCCCGTCCGTTTTTGTCGATTGTGCCAAGAGCGGTGGTCGCCGGGATAAGCGCATGGGGAAACATCAGTCTTAAAATTGAAATGAGCTTAAGAGTCATGGAAAGCGAGCCGTTTTCAAAGCCTGAAAACGGAGTTTCCCGATGGGAAATATAAGGGCCTATACCTATCATATCCGGGTCTAACGAGGAAAGAAACTTAAGGTCGGATAAAATATTTTCAAAGGTCTGATAAGGGCTTCCCACCATAAAGCCCGACCCCACACGGTAGCCTATCTCCTTTAGGTCAAAAAGACAGCGCTTTCTGTTATCCGGGCTCATTGAAGAAGGGTGAAGCTTTTTGTAATGGTCGTTATCGGCGGTTTCGTGCCTTAAAAGGTAACGATCCGCCCCTGCATTAAAATAATCAAGGTAGCTTTCCCGTGATTTTTCCCCGATTGAAAGGGTAACGGCAGTGTCGGGAAAGCGCTCCTTTATTTTATATACCAAGGAACAGATTTTTTCATCGGTAAAATAAGGATCCTCGCCGCCCTGAAGCACGAAGGTACGAAAGCCAAGAGAGTATCCGTTTTCCGCCGAGGATAAAATTTCCTCCTCGGAAAGGCGGTACCTTAAGGCTTTTTTATTGCCGCAGCGTATGCCGCAGTAATAGCAGTCGTTTTTACAGTAATTTGTAAATTCAATCAGCCCTCTTATATAAACGCTGTCGGAATATATGCTTTTTCGCACCTTATCGGCGGCAGAAAAAAGAGCCTCATTGTATTCGTCTGTCTTTAAAAGCGAAAGCATTTCCTCATCGGAAAGACGTTTTTCTTTTTCAAGCTTTAGTGTAATATCCATAAAAAAATCACCTTTTCAATCATAGCATATTTTTTATGTCAAGTCAATAAGCTTAAAGTTTACCTATTGTTTACTTTTTTGTATTGATTTTTTTTCGGACTGAGGTTATAATATTATCCAGTGATTAATAAAAAGGGGAATATGTATGGACGATAATTTTAAAAACGGCGAAAGCTTTGACAGAGAAAATTTTGCCGAAGTAAACTATAATAAGGATGAAAGCCTTAATGAGGAAAAAAATGCCGAGATGAAAGAATCAGAGGGCAAAAAAAGCAAAAAAGGCGTGTGGGCGGCTCTTACAGGGGCGGTAATAATTGCGGCAGTCCTTGTATTTACGGCAAAAACCTTTATTTTTTCAGCTCCTAAAGCCGGACTTTGCAATAACTATAATTCCAGTATCGGCATCGTAAAGGACAAGTGGTTATACCACGCCTCGGTTGACGGGACAGAGTTTGCCAAAACTCACATAAGAACCGGCGAAAAGAAGGTAATCTCCGGAGAGTCCGTGGCGTTTATTCAGGAATATAAAAACAATATCTACTATTATGACTCCGAAAACGAGAAATATTACAGATACAACGAGAACGGCGAGGACATCTTGATTCATGACGGCGCGGCGTATTATCCTCAGTTTTCGGGAAATTACGTTTACTATATCGTGCCCGAAACAGCCTACGGCGGCTTTGTTAAAAGAACGCCCATAGCCGGCGGAGAAGAGGAAACCGTGCTTAACGTTTACTGCTCGTCCTTTTATATAGAGTCGGGAAACATCATTTACTACGACCAGGCGATAGAGGATCTTTTAATCGTAAAGCTTTCAGACGCTATCGGCTATGCGGAAAAGGCCGGCGGCGAGGCTTATGAGTCGGCGGACATCAAGGCTGTGGTCTTACTTGAGGATACCATGGCTCTTAACGTAAACGTCAAGGGGAGAAATATCTACTACTGCGACGGCGGCGATTCATACAAAATCAAAAAGCTGGATATGGCGTCAGGCGAAATAACCGAAATCGGACGGGGACTTACGGGCATGTATTTAAACCTTTATGAAAATTACCTTTATTATGTAAGCCCGTCGGATAACCGTGTATACAGATGCAACTTGAACGGAAGCGATATAAGAGATCTTTCGGGCACAAACTACGCCCGTACCGCAGGAATAAGCGTTTACGACGGCTATATGGTCTATTATGCGCTTGTCACCTCCTATGACGAAAATGTACAGACCCAGTATACGCCCGTTATCGTGGTAAGTCAGGCGGACGGCAAGAGAGTATGCGAGATACCGCAAAATTCCTCTCAGGACTCCGGCGTATCGGAAAATACGGAGGGCGAAGAAAATGTTACAAATAACGGCGAAGAAAACGGGGAAGCATAAACTTTAATAGATTTAGAAAAGTAAAGCGGCTCTGACGGGCAAAATGCCCGTCAGAGCCGCTTTTTGCCGCCGCGGAAGAAAAAATATTAAAATTTTCCTTTTATGGAATATTATGAGTGAAAACATAAATGTATGACGAAAATGTTAAAAAAGTTTGACAAAATTAAATAAATGTGCTATAATAAATCCGTCAGCAATTTCTGATTATAATGAAGCCTTGATTTTCCTATCAATGGCGATTTTAGTATAAAAGCGATAAAAACGGAGGACTTATGCAGGAAAAGAGAATTAAACCGTATTTTACATTTGTGCTTACTGCGGTATTTTTGATTTTAAGTATGATTGTTGTAAACGCCGAAACGGTAATCGGCGTTGTCATTGCCTCAAACCTTAATGTGAGAGAGGCGCCGAGCACTGCGTCGGCTGTTGTGGCGGAGGTGGACTTCGGAAGCGAGATTGTGCTTTTGGAGCGCACGGGCGACTGGTTTAAGGTAAACGTGGGCGATATCGGATATGTGCATGCAAGCTACATAAGAACTCAGACGGAGCTTGCGACAGGCACCACAAATCAGGCCCAGACCACAGAGGTTACGATTACTAAGGGTCAGCAGGCGGTGGAAATCGCCAAGCAGTATATAGGAACTCCCTACGTTTACGGCGGCACCACTCCCAACGGCTTTGACTGCAGCGGCTTTGTGCAGTACGTATACCGTCAGATGGGCGTAAGCATTAACAGAGTGGCGGCGGATCAGGCGAAAAACGGAGTCTATGTGGCAAGGGAAAATCTCCAGCCCGGCGACCTTGTGTTTTTTGCAAAGCCCGGCAGGACAATACATCACGTGGGAATGTATGTGGGCAACGGACAGTATATTCATGCTCCCTACACCGGAAGAACGATTACTATCGAGAACATGACAAGAAGCGATTACTGTACGGCAAGAAGAATATTTTACTGATTTGCCGTCGGAAAAAGCTATATTATAAGGTAAATTTATGTAATTTACACATAAAAAAAGCCTTGCAATTTCAAAAAAAGTGTGATATAATAATTTTTGGCATAAAAGAGTGGGAATTCTCCCACTCTTTCGTATTATATAAAGATAAGGAGAAAAGATATGTCTGACGCAGAAAAAAAGACCGAAGAGGCCGCAGAGAAAATCTGCCGCGAGATGGGACTTTATGTGTACGAAACGGAATATAAAAAAGAGGGCTCAGAAAACGTGCTGAGGGTCTATATAGATTCGGATTCCGGCGTTACCATAGACGACTGCGAAAAGGTAAGCCGGGCTCTTTCCGACGTGCTTGACAGGATTGACCCCATAAAGGGTCCTTACGAGCTTGAGGTGTCCTCTCCCGGAATAGAGAGAGAGCTTAAAAGGGACTGGCATTTTAAAAAGGCCCAGGGAAGCAAAATCACCGCAAAGCTTTTCGGCGCAGTGGACGGTGAAAAAAGCATCACAGGCATTTTGAAGGGGTCGGACGAAAAATCCTTTACGATAGAAAAAGAGGATAAAACCGAAGTAATAATTGAAAAAGAAAAGGCGGCTACAGTAAAAACCGTATTTGAATTTTAGGAGGTATAAGGGCATGAATCAGGAACTTATGGAGGCACTTTCCGAGCTTGAGAAAACCAAGGACATAAAAAAGGACTATATGATAGAGGCTATTAAGGCGGCTTTGGTGGCGGCGTGCAAGAAAAACTATCTTGATAATATATATATCAAGGTAGAAATGGATTCACAAACCGGCGCTATCAGGGCGTATACCCAGAAGAAGGTCGTATCCGAGGTGGAGGATCCCGTAAACGAAATCTCACAAGACGAGGCGAGAGCCATAAGACCGACCTACGAGGAGGGCGACTTTGTGGACTTTGAGGTGGATCCCATGAGATTCGGCAGAATCGCCGCACAGACCGCAAAGCAGGTAGTCATTCAGAAAATAAGAGAGGCGGAAAGAGGACATCTTTATAGCGCCTTCTCCGAAAAGGAAGGGAAAATTATTACAGGCGTAATCCAGAAGGAGGACAGAAAAGGTCTTATCGTTTCCTTAGAGGACAACGCCGAGGGCATACTTCCCTTAAGCGAACGTATTCCCGGCGAGGAATATCCCTTTAACAAGAGAATGAAATTTTTTGTGCTTGAAATAAAGAAGGGCTATTTGGGACCTCAGATAGTTTTGTCAAGGACTCATCCGGGGCTTATCAAAAAAATGTTTGAGCAGGAGGTTCCCGAAATCGCAGACGGTATCGTTGAAATTAAAAGCATCGTGAGAGAAGCAGGCTCGAGAACGAAAATGGCGGTTTTATCCAACGACGAAAAGGTTGACCCGATCGGAGCGTGCGTGGGACAAAAGGGCATGAGAGTCAACGCCGTTATGGACGGTATGGGCGACGAAAAAATCGACATAATAAAATACAGCGACGATCCCGAGGAATTTATCAAGGCGGCTTTAAGCCCGGCAAAGGTGAACACCGCCTCGGTAAACGAAGAGGAAAAAAGCGCCGAGGTAACCGTTCCCGAATTTCAGCTTTCCCTTGCCATCGGCAAGGAGGGTCAGAACGCAAGAATGGCGGCAAGGCTGACCGGCTGGAAAATAGATATAAAGAGCGATTCGGAAAGTTCTTTAGAATAATCCGGAGGTATTTTATGGCAAAAAACATACCTTTAAGAATGTGCTGCGTATGCAGGCAGAGCAAGGATAAAAGGGAGCTTATAAGGATTGTAAAAAATAAAGAGGGCGAAATTTTTTTAGACCCGACGGGAAAGGCGAACGGAAGAGGAGCTTATATATGTAAAAACTCCGATTGCTCATCTTTGGCGGAGAAGAAAAAGGCGCTTGAAAGATCGTTCAAATCGCCCGTGAACAAAGAAATTTTTTCAGAGCTTAGCGCTTTGAACGACAACGACTAATCGTGGGGGTGTATCTATGGCAAAAATAAAGGTAAACGAACTTTCCAAGACTCTGGGAGTCAAAAGCTCATCCTTGGTGGAGCTTTTAAAAAGTGCCGGCTCTTCGGTAAAGGGCTATTCGAGCACAATGTCCGATATGGATTTGAACATAGTTTTGGAGCATTATACAAAGCTTTACGACGACGGAACGGATATATATGAGTTTATGAAATCTCTCTGTCCGCCCGAGGAGCAAACGGAAAAAACCGAGGAAAAGAAAGCGGATAAAAAGGAAGAAAAGGCTTCGGAAAAAACCGAAAAAAGCGAGCCTGAGGCTTCCGGGAGAAAGCCCAAGCACAATAACGAAAAGCGCTATGTTGACACAAGGGCTAATGTTGTTGACCTTGATAAGTATAAGGACTCTGAGAAAATCGAGGAGCTTGCTCCCGAGCTTAAGGACACCGTTACCAACAAGCAGAAAATAAAAAAGGGACAGAAAAACAGAAATCAGACCAAGCGCGAAAGCTTTGTTCCCAAGCATAACGAGCAGAAAAAGAAGGAAAAGCTTGAAATAACCATTCCCGACGAGATAGTTGTGTCAGAGCTTGCCGAAAAGCTTAAAACCAGCGCAAACGACGTTATAAAAAGGCTTATGCTTATCGGCGTAATGGCAAACTTAAATCAGACGGTGGATTTTGATACCGCCGCCCTCATCGCCGAGGATATGGGCGCAAAGGTTACCAAAGAGATTATCGTTACCAAAGAGGATAAGCTCTTTAACGATACCGAGGACGCGCCGGAAGCTTTAGAGCCCAGAGATCCCGTCGTTGTCGTTATGGGTCACGTTGACCACGGAAAAACCTCGCTTCTTGACGCTATAAGAAACACAAACGTCGCTTCCGGCGAGGCAGGCGGAATAACTCAGCACATCGGCGCTTACAGAATAAAAATAAACGATAGAAACATAACCTTCTTGGATACTCCCGGTCACGAGGCGTTTACCGCAATGCGTGCCAGAGGCGCTCAGGTTACCGATATAGCCATACTTGTTGTGGCGGCGGACGACGGAATTATGCACCAGACCGTCGAGGCAATTAACCATGCCAAGGCGGCAGGACTTACAATAATCGTTGCAATAAACAAAATCGACAAGGAAAATGCCGACGTCAACAGAGTAAAAAGAGAGCTCTCGGAAAACGACCTCTTAATCGAGGAATGGGGCGGTCAGACAATCTGCGTCGAGGTTTCCGCCAAGAACAACGTAAATATAGAAGAGCTTCTTGAAATGGTAATTTTAAGCGCAGATATGCTGGAGCTTAAGGCCAATCCCAACAGGCGTGCAAAGGGCACGGTAATAGAGTCTCGCTTAGATAAGGGAAGAGGTCCTGTGGCTACCGTTTTGGTACAAAACGGTACTTTAAAGCAGGGCGACGTAGTTGTGGCAGGAACTTCCGTGGGTAAAATCAGAATTATGACAGATGATAAGGGTAACAGGATAAAGGAAGCAGGTCCGTCTGTGCCCGTGGAAATTGTCGGTCTTTCCGAAACTCCCGAGGGCGGCGAGCTGTTTTATGCAGTAGACGATGAGAGAGCCGCACGTGAGGTTGTTGAGGCAAGAAAGCAGAAGATAAAGGAAGAGAATATAAAGGCGGCGTCGGCGGTAAGCCTTGACGACCTTTTCTCCAAGATTTCAAACGGCGAAACCAAGAGCCTTAACATAATCGTAAAGGCGGACGTTCAGGGAAGCGTCGAGGCCGTACGCCAGAGTCTTGAAAAGCTCTCCAACGACGAGGTTAAGGTAAGCGTTATCCACGGAGCCGTAGGCGGCGTGACCGAGTCCGACGTTATGCTTGCTTCTGCGTCCGGCGCCATAATAGTCGGCTTTAACGTAAGACCCGACAGCGGCGCAAGAGTTGCCGCCGAGGCGAAAAATATAGATATGCGTATGTACAGAGTAATCTACGACGCAATCGACGAGATTGAAGCGGCAATGAAGGGAATGTTAGCGCCGAAATTTAAGGAAAAGGTTACAGGTCACGCCGAGGTAAGGCAGACCTTTAAGGTATCAAGCGTGGGAACAATTGCCGGCTGCTATGTTACCGACGGAACGGTGGCAAGAAACAACAGCATAAGAATCGTACGTGACGGTATCGTTATTTACGAGGGTCAGATTGAATCCTTAAAGCGCTTTAAGGACGACGCAAAAGAGGTTGCCGCAGGCTTTGAATGCGGTATGAGCGTGGAAAAATTCAACGACATCAAGGAAGGCGACGTATTCGAGAGCTTTACTATGGAAGAGGTTGAAAGATAAATGAGTTTTGACAGGACGGACAGAATATCCGAATGTGTTATGCGTGAGGTAAGCTCTGTTTTAAGAGAGATTAAGGACCCACGCATGAAGGGCATGATAAGCGTGCTTTCAGCTGAGGTTACGAAGGATCTGTCTTATGCGAAAATTACGGTCAGCGTTTTGGGCTCAAAGGAGGATAAGGACTCCACTGCCGAGGCGTTAAAGTCAGCGTCGGGCTTTATAAGAAGAGAGCTTGCACGCCGTGTGGATTTAAGGGTTACGCCCCAGCTTACCTTTAAGATAAGCGACGCAATCGAGCATGAAGCGCACATCAGTAAAATGATACGGGACGCCGTAGGGGGAAATACTGAAAATGAGTGATTTTCTTAAAATCAGAGAGGAAATTGATAAGGCAAAGAGCATTGTAATCTTAAACCATGTAAATATGGACGGAGATGCGGTGGGCTCCGCATTTTCCTTGTCGGGGGCGTTAAGCTCATCCGGCAAAAGGGTTAAGGTCGCAGTGGAGGAGGAGCCGCCTGAGTATTTGAAGGGACTTTGCGACGAGTATATATTGTCCTCAGACGAGGTATTTGACCTTGCAATATCGGTAGACTGCGGAGATATTGGAAGGCTCGGAGCGAGGAAGGACATATTTACCTCGGCGAAAAGAACCGTATGCATCGACCACCATGTGTCAAATACGGGCTTTGCCGACGTAAACTGTATAAAGCCGGAGGCATCAAGCACCAGCGAAATAATATTCGAGCTTTTAAGCTTTTTGAATCTTCCCGTTTCAAAAAGGGCGGCAGACCAGCTTTTTGCCGGCATTATTACGGATACGGGCGGCTTTAAGTATTCCAACACCACGCCGGAAAGCTTTGCTTATAGCGGCGCTTTATTAAAAATGGGTGCGGACATAAGCGAAATATGCATAGAGATTTACGAGTCAAACTCCCTTTCCAAGCTTAAGCTTAAATCACGCTGTCTTGACTCGATAGAGCTTTATAACGGCGGAAAAATTTCCGCCGCAGTACTTACAAAGAAGGATTTTGAGGAAACAGGTGCGTCCCTTTCCGACAGCGAGGGCTTTTCGCAGATGGGACGGGGTATAGCCGGAGTGGAGGCTTCCTTTTTCATAACCGTATACGACACTGTTAAGGTCAGCTTAAGGTCTAAACGGTTTGTGGACGTATCTAAAATCGCCGCTCATTTCGGCGGCGGCGGACATAAGAGGGCAAGCGGCTTTTCCCTCTCCGGAGATACCGATGTTAAAAGGCTTAAAGACGAGCTTATAATGCTTATTTCGGAGGAAATGAAGAAGGCTTGAAAATGAAAGGAAATAACCGATGAACGGCGTTATCGTAATAGACAAGGATGAAAAAATGACCAGCTTTGACGTCGTGGCAAAAATGAGAAAAATCTGCGGCACCAAAAAGGTGGGGCATACCGGCACCTTAGACCCGGACGCAACGGGCGTTTTGCCGATATGCATAGGTAACGCCACCAAGGCGGCGGATATTATGTCAAAAAACGGCGAAAAGCGTTATACTGCACGCTTAAGGTTAGGCTCTGCCACGGACACCTTCGACGCCTCGGGCAAAATTACAAATACCGCCGACGCTTCGGGAATTACGGACTCGGCTTTGCTTTCGGCAAGGCAAGCCTTTACCGGCGAGATAATGCAGGTTCCGCCCATGTATTCCGCCATAAAGCTTGGCGGAAAAAAGCTTTATCAGCTTGCTCGGGAGGGCAAAAAAGTAGAGCTTGAGCCCAGACGAGTGAAAATAGACTCAATAGAAATCTTAAGCCGTGAGGAAAACGACGTCATTATGGATATAAAATGCTCCAAAGGCACCTATATAAGGTCACTTTGCAACGATATGGGGATGTTTTTGGGCTGCTTCGGTCATATGGCGGCGTTAAGGCGCACAAAAAGCGGAGTCTTTACCGAAAAGGAATCGGTGCGCCTTTCGGAATTGACATGTGAAAACGCTAAGGATTACCTTATCCCCACCAAGGAACTTTTCGATTATCCTGTATTTACTGTTACCGAAAAGCAGGAGTTTTTGGTAAAAAACGGCGTAAGCGCCTATTGCAGCGGAGAAAAGGGAATATACAGGGTGTTTTCCGAAAAGGGCGAATTTTTGTCCGTTTCCGAAATAACCGATATTGACGGTGCAAGGTGCTTAAAGCTTATAAAGAATTTTTGGAACGCTTAAAGTGTGTTTAATATGCCGGTTTCATTAGATTTTATCGGATTTAAGGCGGTATTTACGGGTGTAAAATTTGCCGGCTTAAAGAAACTGCCGGCGTTTTGGAAAGGAAGACTTTTTAGAGTATGGAAAAGGCTGTAAGCGGAAGCGTATTTAACGATACAGCCGTCTGCATCGGAAATTTTGACGGCGTACACAGAGCTCACAGAGAGCTTATTGAAAGAACTGTTTCGCAATCGGACGGGCTTAAAAGTCTGGTTTACACCTTTTTACCGCATCCGGCGGAGGTTTTCGGAAATAGGCTTTTGAAAATCACAACCGAGGACGAAAAGGACGCTTTAATAGAAAAATCGGGAGCGGATATTTTATATAAGGAGCACTGCGACAGGCTGTTTTTGGCAAAAAGCCCCGAGGAGTACGCTAAAGAGGTTTTAAAAGAGCAGCTCGGCGCAAAAAAGGTTTTCGTAGGCTATGATTTCACCTTCGGCAAAGGCTCCTCGGGAAGTGCCGGGGATTTAAAGCTTTTAGGTGAAAAATACGGCTTTTCGGTTACCGTGCTTCCACGTTTTAATGCAGAGAGCGGAGAGGCTGTAAAAAGCAGTGCCGTGAGAGAATATATAGCCCGGGGCGATTTTGATTCGGCAAACGAAATGCTCGGACGTGCCCACAGCTATTCCGGCATTGTTATGCAGTGTAAAATGCTCGGCAGAAGGATTGGCTTTCCCACGGCGAACATTTACCCGGAAAATTTTCTTGTGCTTCCGCCCTTCGGCGTTTACGCAACGATAGCGAAAATCGGGGACAGGTGTTATCCGTCGGTGTCAAACGTGGGAATAAATCCCACGGTTGAAGAGGGAAATATTCCTAAAATCGAAACAAATATCATGGGCTTTGACGAGAATATTTACGGAAGGCGAATAAAGATTGAATTTTACGGAATGATAAGAAAAGAGAAGAAATTTGAAAATTTAGCCTCCCTTAAAAATCAGATTGAGTCCGATAAGGTAACGGCAAAAAAAATAATTGACAAAAAGCTTAACATATGGTAAAATAGTTTTTGGTCTTAAAGGATCGAACCTTTTGCAAGGCTTTCGGAATCACCGCCTTTTGCGTTGCTTAAAGGAGATTATTTGAATCGGGAGGTGTAAAAATGTTAAAGGAAAGAAAGCAGGAGATTATAGAAACCTATCGCCTGAGTGAAACGGATACCGGTTCTCCGGAGGTGCAGATTGCTCTTTTGACCGAGAGAATCAACCATCTTAACGAGCATCTTAAAATCAATAAGAAGGATCATCACTCAAGAAGAGGTCTGCTTAAAATGGTAGGTAAAAGAAGAAGTCTTTTAAATTACCTTGAAAGAACGGACATCGAAAGATACCGTGCCATTGTTGAAAAACTCGGAATGAGAAAATAATGTACTTACGGCGGTCGAGGCTTAATATTCCGGCCGCCGTTTTTCTACTTAAGGTAAATAAGCCGCGGGCGATTAGCAGTTAGATGTGCTTTTTTTAAATAAAAAAGCAGATTTAAGTGCTAAATGCCTACGGCAATAAAAATACTTATATTTAAAGAAAGGAATTTTGTTATGAAAAAAGTATTTTCCACAACTGTCGCAGGCAAACCCTTCAGCGTTGAAGTGGGCGAGCTGGCTCAGCTTGCCAACGGAAGCGCTTTCGTTCGCTACGGCGAAACTGCGGTGCTCTGCACCGCCACCGCTTCGGCAAAGCCCAGAGATGGCGTTGATTTCTTCCCCTTAAGCGTAGACTATGAGGAGAAGCTATACAGCGTCGGCAAAATCCCCGGAAGCTTCACAAGAAGAGAGGCACGCCCTTCGGAGCATGCGATTTTGACCTCTCGCTCCATTGACAGACCCATAAGACCTCTGTTTCCCCAGGATTTGCGAAACGACGTTACGGTAATCACCACGGTTATGTCCGTTGACCCCGACTGTCAGCCCGAGGTTGCGGCTTTAATCGGCGCATCTATTGCGATTTCAATTTCCGATATTCCCTTTAACGGTCCCATTGCCGGCGCAAATGTCGGACTTATAGACGGAAAGCTTATATTAAATCCCAATGAAGCGGAAAGAGAAAAGAGCATATTGAATCTCACCGTTGCCGGCACAAAGAACAAGGTTAATATGATTGAGTGCGGCGCCGATTCCGTGCCCGAGGATACCATGCTTGAGGCGATTATGCTGGCTCATGAGGAGATTAAGAAAATCTGCGCATGGATTGAGGAAATCGCCGGTGAAATAGGCAAGGAAAAGTTTGAGTACGAGCATATCACCGTTGACCCCGAGCTTTTTGAAAGCGTTAAGGCATTTGCCGGGGACAGAGTAAAGTGGGCTTTAGATACTGACGACAAGCGCATAAGAGATGAGCGTATGGCAGTTGTTTCAGCCGAGGTTTACGAGCATTTTGCCGACGAATATCCGGAGGCAGAGGGTCAGGCTGTGCTTGACGGAGTGCTTTATAAGCTTCAGAAATTTATCGTAAGAAGATGGCTGTTAGACGAGGGCAAGCGTGTTGACGGAAGAGGTATGGATCAGATACGCCCCTTATCCTGCGACATCGACCTTCTGCCCAGAGTACACGGCTCCGCCCTCTTTACGAGAGGTCAGACTCAGGTGCTCACTGCGGCGACTTTAGCTACTTTAGCCGAGGCTCAGATGCTTGACGGTATTGACGGCGAGGAATCGAAAAGATATATTCATCACTATAATTTCCCCTCCTACTCTGTGGGAGAAACACGCCCCTCGAGAGGGCCGGGAAGACGTGAAATCGGTCACGGCGCTCTTGCCGAGAAGGCTTTGCTGCCCGTTATCCCCTCCGAGCAGGACTTCCCCTATGCAATAAGACTTGTTTCCGAGGTGTTGTCCTCCAACGGCTCTACCTCCCAGGCAAGTATCTGCGCCAGCACTCTTGCTCTTATGGCGGCAGGCGTGCCCATTAAGGCTCCCGTTGCCGGTATCTCCTGCGGTCTTATAACCGAGGGCGACAGATTTATCACAATGACCGATATTCAGGGACTTGAGGACTTCTTCGGCGATATGGACTTTAAGGTTGCCGGAACAAAAGACGGTATCACCGCAATTCAGGTTGATATAAAAATCGACGGTCTTACTCCCGAAATAATAAAGACAGCCTTTGAAAAGACTAAGGTTGCAAGACTTCACATCTTAGACGAGGTTATGTTAAAGAGAATAGCCGAGCCCAGAGGCGAGCTTTCAGCTTACGCTCCCAAGATAATCTCCACAAAGATTGACCCCGAAAAGATAAGAGAGGTTATAGGCTCCGGCGGAAAGACAATTCAGAGAATTACTGCCGAAACCGGCGTTAAAATCGACATCGAGGACGACGGAAGCGTATTTATCGCCTGCATAGACTACGAGGCAGGTCAGAAGGCATTAAAGATAGTCGAGGGTATAGCCTCCGAGCCTAAGGTGGGCGAGGTATATACCGGCAAGGTTATGCGCATAATGGATTTCGGAGCGTTTGTCGAGTATCTGCCCGGCAAGGAAGGTCTTGTCCACATCTCAAAGCTTGATACTAAGAGAGTGGAAAAGGTTTCTGACATTGTTTCCGTAGGCGACGAAATTCAGGTAAAGCTTATCGAGGTTGACCGTCAGGGCAGAATAAATCTTTCCAGAAAAGACGCGCTTTTAGACCTTGAAAAGAAGGAAGAAGAAGCGAAATAATGTATAAAACAAAGGTTCTTTCAAATAACTTAAAGGTTGTATATGAAAAAATCCCCCACGCCCGCTCCGTTTCAGCGGGCGTTTGGGTTTTATCCGGCTCCAGATACGAGAGGATAAGCGGTATGTCCCATTTTATCGAGCACATGCTTTTTAAGGGCACGAAAACGAAAACCGCACGGCAGATTGCCGAAAAAACCGACAGGTGCGGAGGTCAGCTAAACGCCTATACTACAAGGGAGTATACCGCTTTTTACAGCCTTACCCCGGCGGATTCTTTAGACGACTCGCTGGAGCTTTTAAGCGATATGATAAATAACTCCGTGTTTTCTGAAAAAGACATTGAGCTTGAAAAAAACGTCGTTCTTGAGGAAATCTCCATGTACGAGGACTCGCCCGAGGATTTGGTATTCGACCTTTTGGAGGAGCATGCTTTTTTCGGCAATACCTTGGGACGAAGCATTACCGGCACTAAAGAAAGCGTAAATTCCATTACTCGGGAGGATATAATAAAGCACATGGAAAGCTTTTACACACCCGGGAATATGATTCTTGCCGTTGCCGGAAGCTTTGACGAGGATAAGCTGATAGAAACGGCGGAAAAATATTTCGGCTCTGCAAAGGAAAGACCGGTAGGCACGGTTACAATAAAAAAGCCGGAATTTTTCACGGGCACGGATACCGTTATAAAGGATATTGAACAGGCAAACGTCGTCGTGGGCTTTGAAAGCTTCGGCTATGACAACGAGGAAAGGTATCCGCTTATTATATTAAATAACGCCTTGGGCGGCGGAATGAGCTCCCGTCTATTTCAGAAAATAAGAGAGGAGAGCGGTCTTGCCTATTCGGTTTACACCTCTGTGTCAAATTACCGTGATACGGGTATTTTTGCGGTTTACGCAGGTCTTGCCGAGAAAAATCTTGACAGCACTCTCAAAATAATCTCATCTGAGCTTAATAAGGTGGCAAAAGAGGGACTTACCATAGATGAAACCGAGCGAGCAAAGGAGCAGGTCGCAGGCTCTTTAATCTTAAGCGGAGAGAGCGTAAGCTCTCATATGAGCGCTCTTGGACGTGGTATGCTTTTAACGGGTGAGGTTAAGGATGAGGACTTTCTTCTGTCAAAAATCCGTGCGGTTAATGCCGAGGACGTAAAGCGTACGGCACAACTACTATTTGGCGGACAAAAAAGCTTTACTCAGATTGTACGGGGAAATAAGGAGTCCTTGCGATAAAAATGAGCGGTTTATAATTTTTGACTTCTGACAATTAAATATTTTAGCTTTGCCGGGCAGTCCGTTCAGGACTGCCCGTTTTGTATCAAAAAGAACAAAATCATGTTTTATTATGTTGGAAACACTGTTTTTTTACTTTAATTTGCTGAACGTTTCTGGAAATAAATCCCATAAATAGACAGTTTTTTTCGTATTTATCTGGTATAATGCAAAACAGGAGATGATAAAGCGTGAAAAACGGAGCTCGGATATGCGAAAAAATTAAAAATTTTATATTTTCGGAAAAATTGCTGACGGCGTTTTTTATACTTTTGCTGTCGAGAGTTTCGGTATATGCCGACATTGCGCCCCTGGGTATATCCGCTATTGCGGCGGTCGGCTCTGTATCGGAGCCTTTGGCTATTTTAGCGTTTGCCGTTGGAGTTTCCACCGCAGGCATGGGCTTTACCTCGTTTTTGCGCCATGCCTTCTCGCTTTTAATTATGATTTTTTTGGACAAGCTATCCAAGGGGAGGATTAAAAGAGGGCTATTATCCTCCCTGTCTGTTTTATCAGGCGGCGCGGCGTCCTTTCTGTTTCGACCTTTTTCGTTTTTTTCCTTGGCAAACGCCGCCGCCGAAGCGGCTTTGACCTTCGGCTTTTATATTCTTTTCAGGGAGGCTAAAGGCATTTTAAGGGAGCCCGAAAGACGGCAAAACGTTACGGAAGCGGAATTCGGATTAGTGTTTTTTACGTTTTTAACCCTTTGCCTGGGGCTTGAGGGAGCAGAGGTCGGAAGGCTTTCCCTGCTTTCGTCGGCGCTGATTTTCTTATCAATGGGATGCGCCTATAAAAACAGACCTGCTTTGTCCTCTGTATTAAATATGGGAACGGGATTTTTCTTTTTCATCTTCGCTCCGGAAAATCCCTTTGCCGCATGCTGTCTGGCGGTAAGCGGTCTTATTGCGCCGGTGGTAAAAAAATACGGAAAGATTTTTGTACCGCTGTCGTATTTTGTACCGCTCTTTGTATTTTACATGCTCGGGATGAAGAACTGCCCTTTTTCGGTATACGATGTAGTTTTATCCTCCGTCATATTTATGAGCGTACCCTCTTACGTTTTTGATTTTATAAAACCTGTTTGGGTAAAGGAGGAGGGAAAATCCTTTGCAAGAATATCGGACAGGCTTTCTGAGCTTGAGGATACCTTCTCCGACATCGCCGAAACCTTCGATTCAATAAATCCTTGTCCCTCGGACAACAGGGAAAAGGCCGCCGCAATTTCGGCGGAAAAAATCTGCTCGAACTGCTATGCCTCTATGGCATGCAGGATAGATGCGGCATCGGAGCTTCGCCGTTTCGCCTACAAAATGACGGAAAGAAGCACTGAAGAAGACATTCCCGAAAATTTAAGAAAATACTGCCGCAGAAAAAAGGAGCTGCTTAAAGAATTTGCCGGAAATTATCAGCTTTGCCGAATGGAGGCAATGTGGCAAAAGCGCCTTTCGGAAGAAACGGAGGCGGTGTCCGGACAGATGAAGTGTATCTCCGGAGTGTTCGCCGGTCTTTCTAATGAAAGCGAAGCGGTAATAAGGCGTGACGAAGCCGCCGAGGCGGAAATAAAAGCCGCCTTAAAAAAGTCGGGCGTAAATGTAAGAAGCATAAGCGCCGGAAGAACGGGACGGGGGCTTTTTGAAGTAAGACTTTCCTCCTCCTCGTGCAAGGGCACTGATATGTGCGACACGGTTATAAAGGACCGGGTGGAAAAGGTCATAGGGGCAGAGCTTGAGCAAATTGGAATAAAAAACTGCAAAAGGTGCAAAATAGTCCTGTCCTCTCCGGCGCCCTATCGCATAAACACGGTAAGGCTGTCGGTGCCCTTTGAAAACGTATGCGGCGACAGTGCCGCCTATGCAAGAATTGACTCGGAGCATTATGCCATCGCCCTAAGCGACGGAATGGGCACCGGAAAAAACGCCGCAAAGGACAGCTCCGTCGCCGCTCATATGGCGCTCAGGCTTTTATCGTCGGGAATGGACCTTTCCTCCACGGCGAAAATGATAAACTCGCTTATTATGAACCGAGGCGGCGGAAAAAGCTTTGCAACCCTTGACCTTGCCCTGATAAACGTATTTACAGGCAAGATAGAATATTTAAAAAACGGCGCGGCGGCAGGATATATCTATACCTACGGCGGCAGAGTGAAAAAGGTGGATTCTGAGGGGAGCCTTCTGGGCGCCCTAGGAACTCCCGAAACAAAGGTGAAAAAAGCAAGGCTTTCGGACGGCGACACGCTTATAATGGTATCAGACGGAGTGTGCGACGCTTTCGGAGGGGATGGCGAAAAGGCGATAACACAGGCTCTTTCGGAATATACCTTCGGAACCATAGAGGAGCTTGCGGAATTTATAATAAAAAAAGCCTCGGCCGCATCGGGCAAAAAGCCCAAGGACGATATGACCGTTATTGCGGCAGGATGTATAAGGCATAAAAAAGCAGGGAATAATATGGGAGAAAAGGAGGCTTAAAAGGGTATGAGGAGCGATAAAAAGGTAATTATTTTAGACAACATAAATTCCGACTGTATAGAACAGGCGATGTTCATACTAAAGGACGAGCGCCCTAAAAATATCGACGCCGTCCGTGAGGCGGAAAAAATAATAGAAAATTACACAAAGCGTTACAGATATACGTTTTATTCCAAGGCGGCACGGAGAAGAAGGCTTTCGGGTGCGGCGGCATTTGGCGTTTTAATCGGAGCGGCAATATTTTTTACCGTTTTGTTCCTGATGAATTTGATGTAGAGAAATTAACTTAAAAATAACCTTTACCAATGAAAAAGGACACAGAATGCTGTGTCCTTTTATTCTTGAAGAGCTAAAATTTTATCTACAAGACCGGAGTAACGCCTGCGCTCTGAGGCGTTATGAGCCATCGCCTCCGCCGCCTCACGCAGACCGACCAGCACCACGAGGGTTTTCGCACGGGTCACCGCCGTATAAAAAAGGTTTCTCGTCATAAGCATGGGAGAGCATTTATAGAGGGGCATTATCACACATTCAAACTCACTGCCCTGACTTTTATGGACAGTTACGGCATATGAAAGCGTTAAGTTTTTAAGCTTGTCCGTGCTGTAAAGCGCCTCCCTTTTATCGTCGAACAAAACCTTTACGGCACGGTGGGTACGGTCGATTTTCGTTATTATTCCCATATCGCCGTTAAACACACCCTTGCCCTCTTCGCCGTCTTTAATCCAAACCAAATCATAGTCGTTTTCCGTCTGCATTACCTTGTCGCCCTCTCTGAAAATTACTTCTCCGAAGCGCTGCTCCGCCTTATCGGAGGAGGGGGGATTAAGCGCCGCCTGAAGACGTGAATTTAAGTAAAACGTGCCGATAAGCGACTTTTTGGTGGGTGAAATTATCTGTATATCCGTGATGGGGTCGAAGCCGTATTTTTGGGGCAGCCGTTTTGACGCAAGCGAAACAATTGCGTCGGCAATATCTGTGGCTGTCGGGCGCGATACTAAAAAGAAGTCGTTGTCGGATTTATTAAAATACGGCGTTTCGCCGTTATTTATTTTGTGGGCGTTTACGACTATCATACTCTGAGCCGCCTGGCGGTATATATGGGTAAGCTTAAGGGTGTTAAAGGCTCCGCTTTCTATTATGTCCTTTAAGACCGTGCCGGCTCCCACTGAAGGGAGCTGGTCTGAGTCGCCTAAAAATATGACCCCCGTGCCGGGAGCGATTGCCGACATAAGAGAGCTCATCAAAAGGGTGTCCACCATACTGAGCTCGTCTATTATTACATAGTCCGCTTCGATGGGGTTGTCCGCATTTTTAGAAAAGGAAAGAGCGCCGCCCCCTGAAAATTCCGTTTCCAAAAGGCGGTGAATGGTTTTCGCCTCGCTCTTGCAGGAGTCGGACATTCTTTTTGCGGCACGCCCTGTGGGCGCCGCCAGCACAAAGGTATAGTCAAGAAAGTTAAGACAGTCGAGTATTGTCCTTATTATGGTGGTTTTTCCCGTTCCCGGACCGCCCGTGATGACGGTTATACCACCGAAAACGGCGGTTTTAACGGCATTTTTCTGCTCTGAAGAAAGGGTTATGTTATTTTTCTCCTCGGATTTTTTAATTATGGGGTCTAAATGGGAAAGCTCGCTCTCCTCGGGAGTCCTTAAAAGTGACGCCATTTTCCTTGCCGTAAACTCCTCCGCCTTCCGATAGCAGGAAAGCTGGAGGCACGTCCCCTCGTCGTAGGAATTAAATGCGTAAAGCTCGCCGACTTTTAATAAGGGGCGATAGCGTTTTTCTATCTCGTCCTCGTCGGCGCCCAAAATGCGTGAAGCATACTCGGTAAGAGTGGATTCGGGGATATAGGTGTGCCCCATCCTTTCGGCCACCAAATAAAGCGTATGCTTTATTCCGCTGTCTATCCTGCGCGGATCGGAGTGGGAAAAATTCATATCTTCGGCAATCTTATCCGCCGTGTCAAAGCCCACTCCCGGGACAAGCTCGCAAAGGATGTAGGGGTTACTTTGGATTTTATTGACCGCATCGCCCCCAAGGATTTTATGAACCTTCATGGCAAGCTCCACCGTCATGGAGTAGCCCCGCAGAAACATTATGGTATTTTGCACGCTCTTTTTTTCGATAAAGGAGCGATGGATTCCCATTGCCTTATCCTTTGATATGCCCTTTATTTTAGTGAGCTTCTCAGGCTCTTTGGTTATTACGTCAAAGGTATCCTCGCCGAAAAGCTCCACGATTTTTTTTGCCGTAGCTTCGCCGATTCCCTTAATGGCGCCGGAGGATAGATACATTAAAATCGAGCCGATTTTTTTGGGCATAAGCCGCTCGAAAAGCTCCACCGAGAACTGCTCGCCGTAGGAGGGATTCATCACACGCTCGCCGGTAAGGCGCACCTCTTCTCCGCAGGCTAAATCAGGCATACAGCCCACGGCAGAGATAAGCACGCCGCCGGAGGAAACATCGCACACGGTATAGCCGTTGCTTTCGTTTGAAAAAGTGATATGCTCGACTCTTCCTTCAATGACCTCGGACAAAACCAATCCCTCCTTTTTAGTAAAAAGTAAATTATAAATAAAAGTTAAAGTCTATAAGCTCCCCGTTTTCCGAAAATACGTACAAGGAGTCCGCCCGAAGGCATGAAAAAAGCTTAAAATTGTCCATGCGCTCTGCCTCGTCGGGCGTGATAAGCCTGACGGTTTCGTTAGATTTTACAACATCGGACAAAACGATAGAAAAGGCTAAGGCCGTAAGCAAAAAACAAACGGCAAAAATCATATACATCACCCCTTGCATTTTATGCAGACGGGGAAATTTTGTTAAAAAAGTGAAAAAATAAATTTTACCGCCTGAGAGCCCAAGGTCATGATTATTCCTGCGGTAATTACTCCCAAGGTTATGGGAACCAGGCTGTTTTTAAGTCTTAAATCCAAAACCGAGGACGCTAAAGCCCCCGTCCATGCGCCGGTGCCCGGAATGGGAATTGCTACGAATATAAAAAGTCCCAGCTTTTCATATTTAACTATTTTTTCACGGTTTTTCTCCGCTTTATTTTCAAGCCAGAGCGCAAAACGTGAAAAAATCCGTGTTCTTTTTAAGAGCACTATAATTTTCCTTGCAAAAAGGATTACAAAAGGAATGGGCAGAAGATTTCCGATAACGGAAACCAAAAGCACAAGATAAGGATTAAGCCCTAAAGCCGTGCCCACAGGTACCGCACCGCGAAGCTCCACAATAGGGAGCATGGAAATTAAAAAGGTCATTAAATACTTCATTCCCTCAGACAGAGCGGAAAACTCATTTATAAAAAATTCGGTCAAAAAAACATCCCCTTAAAAAACATAGCATTTAATTTTTCTGGCAGCTTTATTTTATCATATGTAAAGCTTTAGCTTATTACCACATGGATAAAAAATCCAACAAGCTTATTATATAACAAAAAGTTAAAACTGAAAATACCTAAAATGAAAATTTAATTAAAAATTTATTTTAAATTAAAAACTTGCAATATAGGAAAAAATGGTGTATTATAGTATAGATATGTAATTTATGCTTTCGGCAATTTTAAAGAAAGGAATGAAAAACCAATATGTCAGGCCATTCAAAATGGAACAATATTAAAAGAAAAAAGGAAAAGACCGACGGTGAGAGGGCGAAGATATTTACAAAGCTCGGCCGTGAAATCGCAGTTATCGTTAAGGCAGGAGGACCCGACCCTGCCTCAAACGCCCGTCTTAAGGACATAATCGCAAAGGCAAAATCCAACAATATGCCCAACGACAATATACAAAGGTGTATTAAAAAGGCCGCCGGCGACGGAGAGGCGGATAACTTTGAAGAGATAACCTACGAGGGCTACGGCCCTGCCGGCGTGGCGGTTATGGTAAAAACTCTTACCGACAACAGAAACAGAACTGCCGCCGATATGCGCCACTATTTCGATAAATACGGCGGAAATCTTGGAACGACAGGCTGTGTGTCCTTTATGTTTGAGAGAAAGGGCATAATAACCGTGGATAAGGAAAAGGTTACAGACGAGGACGGCTTTACTCTTACTGCAATCGAGGCAGGTGCGTTAGACATTGCAGACGAGGACGACTGCTTCGAAGTTGTTACCGCTCCCGAGGATGTGTGGAATGTAAGCGAAGCGTTATCTAAAGAAGGCATTGAGCCTGACGATACGGAGGATACCTATGTTCCCGTAAGCACGGTTACCCTTACAGAGGAGGAGCAGTTAAAGAACATGAATAAGCTAATAGAAATGCTTGAGGATGACGACGACGTGCAGGACGTTTACCATAACTGGGAGGAATAACATAAATTTTAGTGTCAAAGACTGATTTTTTGGAATATTTATATATTGACATTACGGTTTAATATATGATATAATGCAAAAAAAGATAAAAAAAGACAAATTATGACCGCTAAGAAATTAGCCAAGGCCACACGGACAGCCGGGTCAAACGCCGAAAACCGAATTTATTTCGGTTGTTATTGATTGAGTTAAAAGCTCAAATTTTATAAGTTGGTTACTTTATAACCTGAAACGATGAACATACATCGACTTGTGAAACGGTCAATAAGAGTGCGTGAACTCTCGGAAACCTATCCTGTTTAAGCCTTTTTGTAAAAGTATCTAAAGGACAAGCGATGTATAAACCGCTTGTCTTTTTTTCTTTAAATCCGCTTCGGCCGGAGCGAAAAATAACAAAACAGGGGGTTTTAGGATTATGAAAAAAATTATCGAGCTTAAAAACGTGACCAAGACCTTTGACGGAGAAACGGTGCTGGACAATCTTAATCTTGACATATATGACAGCCAGTTTATCACGCTTTTGGGTCCTTCGGGCTGCGGAAAAACCACAACCTTAAGGATAATCGGCGGCTTTACCGAGCCGGACAGGGGCGATGTGTTTTTCGAGGGAAAAAGAATAAACTCGCTTCCGCCCTATAAAAGGCACGTTAACACGGTGTTTCAGAAATACGCACTTTTTCCGCACCTTAACGTATATGAAAATATCGCCTTCGCCTTAAGAGTGGCAAAGGTTAAGAATAAGGAAATCTCCGAAAAGGTCAAGGAAATGCTTGCGCTTGTGGCGCTTTCCGGCTTTGAAAGGAAAAACGTAACGCTTTTATCCGGCGGTCAGCAGCAGAGAGTCGCAATCGCCAGAGCGCTTATAAGCAAGCCGAAGGTACTGCTTTTGGACGAGCCCTTGGGAGCCCTTGACTTAAAGCTTAGAAAGGATATGCAGACAGAGCTTAAAAAGATTCAGAAGCAAACGGGAATTACCTTCATTTACGTTACTCACGACCAGGAGGAGGCTTTGTCCATGTCCGACGTGGTTGTGGTAATGAGCGAGGGTAAAATTCAGCAGATAGGCAGTCCCACAGATATTTATAACGAGCCGGAAAACGCCTTTGTTGCAGACTTTATCGGCGAAAGCAACATCTTAGACGGCGTTATGAACTCAGACTTTACCGTTACCTTCTCAGGACATACCTTTACCTGCGTGGACAAGGGCTTTGACAAAAACGAGCCGGTTGACGTCGTAGTCCGTCCCGAGGACGTGGATGTGGTAAAGGTTTCCGACGGCATGCTAAAGGGAGTTGTCACCTCCGTCACCTTTAAGGGCGTTCATTATGAAATAATCGTTGACATCGGCGGCTTTAAGTGGATGATTCAGACCACAGATTTTGTGGGCGAGGGCGAGGAAATCGGTCTTTATATCGAGCCGGATGCAATCCACATCATGAAAAAGTCGGAGTATTCCGGAAAGTACGGCGACTATTCTACCTTCAGCGACGAGATGGATACACTGTCCGACGTCGAAAGCGTTGAGGAATAGGAGGAACGGCTATGAAAAAACATTCCGGCATAAAAGGCTCCGTTGCCGCATATCCCCACATATTGTGGATGGTGCTTTTTATCGTTCTGCCCCTTCTTTTTGTAATTTATTTCGCCTTTACCGACACTGAGGGCAGCTTTACCTTAGATAATATTTTTGCCTTAAGCGAGCATGTAAACACCTTTACCCTCTCGGTTAGCCTTTCCGTAATCGCTACCTTTTTCTGTTTCCTTTTGGGCTACCCCTTGGCGTACATAATGGCAAAGGCAGGAGAAAAAGGGCAGAAAGCTCTTATTATGCTTTTGATGCTTCCCATGTGGACAAACCTTTTGATACGCACCTATTCCATGATGGCGATAATGGACGACGGCGGTATATTAAATTCGCTTTTGACCTTAACGGGGCTCCCCAAGCTTCACCTTATAGGCACTAAGGGAGCGGTAATATTCGGCATGGCGTACGACTTTTTTCCTTATATGGTGCTTCCAATATATACGGCGATTTCAAAGCTTGACAAAAGCCTTACCGAGGCGTCGGAGGATTTGGGCTGCAGCCGGTTAAAAACTATTTTCAAGATAGTGCTCCCCTTATCCTCTTCGGGAATAATATCGGGAATTACCATGGTGTTCGTACCGTCAATCAGCACCTTTTACATTTCACAAAAGCTGGGCGGAGGCACCTTTGACTTACTCGGCGACACTATCGAGCGCCAGTTTCAGAACGTTTCGACCTATAATATCGGTGCGGCAATATCCCTTGTTATGATGGTGCTTGTTCTTCTGTCACTTTGGATAATGAACAGATTTACAGATAAGGAAGGGGGCGAGGCATTATGAGCCGTATAGAAAAAGTATATCTTTTCTTCATCTATCTTTTACTTTACATTCCCATACTCATGCTTGTGCTTTTTTCCTTTAACAGCTCGGGCAACACCGGGGCGTTCACGGGCTTTTCCCTTTACTGGTATAAGGAGCTTTTCTCAAGCCCCGCTACCTTTACAGCCCTTAAAAATACTCTTGTGCTGGCTCTTTGCGCCGCTTTGGTATCTACCTTAATCGGTACGGCGGCGGCTGTGGGAATCGGAAAAATTAAAAACCGCATTGCTAAGGGCGCTGTGCTTTCAGTGACAAATATCCCCATGATGAGCCCGGATATTGTTACAGGTATTTCAATGATGCTCCTTTTCGTTTTTGTCGGCGCATGTCTTAAAGCCGAGGAAACGCTGGGCTTCTTTACGATATTAATCGCCCATATTACCTTCTGTCTGCCTTACGTTATCCTTTCTGTAAGACCGAGAGTGCTTCAGCTTAACAAAAGCCTTACCGAGGCGGCAATGGATTTGGGCTGTACGCCCTTAAAATCCTTTTTCAAGGTGGAGCTTCCGGCGATTATGCCGGGCATAGCGTCGGGCTTTGTTATGGCGTTTACCCTCTCGTTAGACGACTTTGTAATAAGCTATTTTACAACCGGCACCGATTTTCAGACCTTGCCCCTTTTGATATATTCCATGACCAAAAAAGAGGTAACACCGGATATTTATGCGCTTTCAACCCTTATGATAGCCGCCGTGCTTATCCTTTTGATTTTATCCAATGCGGCAGGACAGAAGGTCGGAGCAAAGGAGGGAAAGAAAAATGACTAAAAAAATTACTGCGCTTATGTCGGCGGCATTGCTTTTTCTGCTTCTCCTTCCCGGCTGCGGAAAAAGCGAAACAGACGTGCTTAACGTTTATAACTGGGGCGAATATATTTCCGACGGGGCGGAGGGAAGTCTTGACGTGAACAAGGCGTTTGAGGACTATTATTATGAAACTCACGGACGGCGCCTTAAAGTTAACTATACGACCTATGCCAGCAACGAGGATATGTATAACAAGATACGAAGCGGCGGCGTAAGCTATGACGTTATCGTGCCCTCGGACTATATGATTGAGCGTATGATTAACGAGGGACTTTTGCAAAAGCTTGATTTTTCCAATATTCCCAACTATAAGTACATTGACGATAAGTATAAGGGCGCATATTACGATAAAAACGACGAGTACAGTGTTCCCTATCAGTGCGGATATGTGGGAATAATATATAATACGGCTCTTGTAGACGGCGAGCCTGACGACTGGGACATTTTGTGGGACGAGGAATATAAGGGTCAGATTTTGCAGTTTAACAATCCTCGTGACGCCTTCGGCACCGCTATGTACCGCTTGGGCATTGACGTTAATACCAAAAATCCGGAAAAGTGGCGTGAGGCGAAAAACTCACTTGCTGAGCAAAAGGGACTTGTTCAAAGCTATGTCATGGACGAGGTTTTCAATAAAATGAAAAACTCCTCCGCTGCGGCGGCGCCCTACTATGCCGGCGACTACTTTACCATGTACGAGGATAACGAGGATTTGGCGTTTTACTATCCTAAGAGCGGAACGAATATTTTCGTGGACGCCATGTGTATTCCCACATGTGCTAAAAACAAAGAAATAGCCGAGGAATATATAAATTTCTTCCTGTCCGAGGAAATTGCGGTGGCGAACGCCGAGTATATCTATTACGCTTCGCCCAACGTTTTGGTTTCAAAGAACGACGAGTATATTGAGTGTATGTCCGAGCTTCACGAAAACGCCGTGGAAATCTTATATCCCGAGGGCGGAATTAAGTCAAGCTATTTTGAAAATCTTGATACGGACACGCAAAACCTCTTAAATTCCCTCTGGGAGGAGCTTAAAATTGATAATGCGGTGGAGCCGTGGGTGTACCTTTTTGCAGGCGCAATCGTTATTTTCTTTTTAGCTCTTCTTTTGACAAACCGTGTTAAACAAAAAATAAACGAGCGCTATTATTGATGATAAAAAATGGAGCGCAAGACTTTAGTCTTGCGCTCCATTTTTATTAGCCTTTTATTCAACGGTAACTGACTTTGCGAGGTTTCTCGGCTTATCCACGTCATAGCCCTTAAGCTTTGAAACGTAATAGCCTAAAAGCTGAAGGGGCGGCACCGTAAGAGAGGGAAGGAAAATATCCTCAGTCTTGGGAATATAGAAGGTGTAATCCGCTTTTTTCTCAATTATTGTATTGCCCTCTTCGGCAACGGCAAAGACCATAGCGCCTCGTGAAATTACCTCCTCGACGTTGGAGAGCATTTTATCAAAGTGAAGCGCACTTGCCGCAACCGCAACCACAAAGGTTTTAGGCTCGATAAGGGAAATTGTGCCGTGCTTAAGCTCGCCGGCGGCATATGCCTCGGAGTGAACGTAGGAAATTTCCTTAAGCTTTAACGAGCCCTCCATAGCGGCGGCGTAATCCTCGCCTCTGCCCAAGAAGTAAGCGTCCTTTTTGGAGTAGAATTTTTTAGCTATCGCCTCGATTTCACTGCGTCGCTCCAAAATGGCTTCCACCTGTCCGGGCAAAAGCTCAAGAGCGGCGATATAGCGCTTAAGCTCTCTCTTACCTATTGTCTTAATCTGGTCCGCCATATAGAGCGCTAAAAGATAAATGGCGGCAAGCTGGGCGGAATACGCCTTGGTGGTAGCAACGGCGATTTCAGGACCTGCCCAGGTGTAGAGCACGTCGTCCGCTTCACGGGCGATGGTACTGCCAACTACATTGACTATGGCAAGCACTCTTGCACCCTTATTTTTTGCGTCCCTCATTGCGGCAATGGTATCTGCGGTTTCGCCGGACTGACTTATAACAATTACCAAGGAATTTTCGTCAATTATGGGATTTCTGTACCTAAATTCAGACGCCAAATCTATCTCGACGGGCTTTCTTAAAAGCGCCTCGATGACGTATTTGCCCACACAGCCCACGTGATAGGCGCTTCCGCAGCCCAAAATCATGATACGTGAAAACTTCTTTATTTCCTTTGCCGTCATGGTTATGTTGTCAAGCTTGATTTCACCGTCGTTAAGACGGGGAGAAATGGTATCCTTAAGCACACGGGGCTGTTCCATCATTTCCTTAAACATAAAGGAATCGTAGCCGCCCTTTTCCGCCGCCTGAACATCCCATGTAACCTCAAATATTTTTTTCTTTAAGGGATTTTTCTTCTCATCATAAACCTTTACGTCGTCCTTAGTCAAAACCGCTATTTCATTATCCTCAAGAAGATATACGTTTTTGGTATAGCCCAAAATCGCCGGAATGTCAGACGCGATATAATTTTCGGAAAGCCCCAGTCCGACTATAAGGGGACTGTCCTTCCTTACGGCGATCATAGTATCGGGTACCTCTTTGCAAATTATCCCCAAAGCATAGGAGCCCTCAAGCATAGAGAGAGTTTTTGAAACGGTGTCAAAAAAGTCGCCCGTATAGTTTTTTTCAAGAAGCTGAGCGACAACCTCGGTGTCAGTGGCGCTTTTAAATTCCACTCCGTCTTTTATAAGCGCGTCCTTTAATGTAAGATAGTTTTCTATAATACCGTTATGCACAACGGTAAAAAGACCGCTTGCCGAAGAGTGGGGGTGAGAGTTTTCATCCGACGGCTCGCCGTGAGTAGCCCATCTTGTATGTCCTATTCCGAAGGAGCCTGAAAGATTTACGTTTTCCGAATCTATGTATTCCTCTAAAGCGGCAAGCTTTCCTTTCTTTTTTGCAAGCCTTACCTCTCCTTTATCAAGCACTGCAACGCCTGCCGAGTCGTAGCCCCTGTATTCAAGCCTTGAAAGACCTGAGAGCAAAAAGGGGAGAGCTTCTTTATTGCCGATATAACCTACTATTCCGCACATATTAATTAACTCCTTTCAAAATATTTAAATTTCCAACTTACATTTTATCATTATATGCAAAAAAATGCAAGAGATTTCTTATAAAAAATTTAATTATTTTTAAACGGCTTGAAAAAACGGTATAAAATTATAGGCGGTTTTTAAGTGGTATTTTTGAGGGTGAAAAATAAAAACCGCATAAAACTGCGGTTTTTTTAAGAGGTTTTATTTAAAAATGCTTTTATTTTTAAGAGATTTTTTTGGGTTGTATATTTTCGCCTTAAAAAATATATGCAAAATTTTGAACGCATTTTATTTTATATATTCTTGGGGGTTAATTTTTTTGCCGTCTTTTATAAGCTCAAAATGAAGATGAGGAGAATCCGCCTGTTCCAAAACCGAGGTTCTTCCCACATAGCCTATCTGATGACCTTTTTCTATCTCTTGTCCCTCCTGAACGGTGGTTTCTGTGTGAAGATTTGCATAAAGGCTTTCAAAGCCGTTGTTATGGTCTATTTTTACATACACTCCCAAAAGCGGATCCCGTCCGACCTTTGTAACCGTGCCTTTTTCCGAGCTTGCTACGCTGTCGCCCTCGTCGGCTGAAATGTCAATTGCCTCGTGGCTTCGCCAGTCGTCTAAGGTCACAGAGTAGACGGGGGAAGCTGAAAAGGATTTTTTCACCGTACCGGAAAGAGGCATTGCCGGCGAAAAGGCGTCTGTTTTTGCCGCAGCAAGGGCAGGATCGTCCTTCGTGACTATTTCCTCTCTGGTGCCGTCGTCGGGAAACGCCTCGGGAAGCACCCTTTTGACAGAATCGGAAGCAGCCTTTTCAGAAACTGAAGCTTCGGCAGGGGGAAGCACCTCTTCGTCATTAGCCTCGGTAATAAACGCCTGGGTTTCGTCAGAGGTCATATTTTCCTTTTTAATTTCGTTTTTCTGTATCATATAGCCTGAAATAAGCGCTGCTGTAAAGCAAAGACCTGCGGCTATGTAGGCCTTATGAGCGCTGAAGAAAGATTTTATTTTTTTCATGGCAATGCTCCTTTTTTATTTTAAGTATCGCCATGAAAATAAAAAAATATACGAAAAAAACCGATTTTAAAATCGGTTTTTTAAAATATGTAAGCTTTTATAAAATCAGGTTTTAATCTACCACATAATAGACAAAATCATTATACACTCCGGCGACAGACGAGGGCTTATCGTCTGAAAGCTTAACGGAAAAGTCTTCGCAGGCGTAATAAAGCAAGCCGTCAAAAAATGAGGTTATCAAAAGAGCGTCCCTGTATAAAAAGGCCTTTGAGGCACAGGCAATATCGGGAGAGGAAAAGGGCTTAAAATCTGTGCCGTCGGGGTTTGAAATATACATTTTGTGATTTCCTAAAGGAGAAAAGTAGTTAAGCACAAATTTATCGCCTAAATTTATAATCCGCTCTAAATTAAGTCCGTATACCATTATATCCTCTTTCGTGGAAACGTCCACACGGCGGTAATTTGCGGCGGTGTCGTTATAGTATATAAAGCCGTCAATGTAGTTAGGATAGTACGCCGCCTTGGCAAGAAGCTGGGCATCGCTTCCGTCAGCCTTAGCTTTAAAAAGCCTTGCGTCCTTATCCGTATAATAAACATATCCGTCGTGATATTCAAAGGCATTTTGGAAGGAGCCCGTTATTTTGTCTATGTAGTTTGCGTATTTATCGTAGATAAATATCCCCGATAGCGTTTCGCACCAGGCGTAATCGTCTTGAGTATAGCCCACCATGGTTACGCCCTCGCACACGGTGACTTGCTTTTTGGTTTTGATATTAACCGAAATAAGCTGTCCGCCGGAAAAAACGAACAGAAAATCCCCTGAAATGTGAGTGCTTCCGGCCTTGCAGAGATACTCGTCCCCCGAGTCCTCTTTTAATGAGCGCCTGTATAAATTTTTGCCGGCAGAATAGATGAGCCAGTCACCGGCAATAAGCGCAGTTTCAAAATCCTCCGGAACAGAAACGGTTTCCCGTAAGGTTCCGTTTGTCCTTAAAAGCATGGGGCGGTAATACTTTGTCCGCTCCGCCTTTGCCGAGCCGTCATAATAAACTCTTGCGCCGAAAAATTCCGATACATATCTTAAGGGAACGTAAAGCTTTCCGTCGTACTCCTCTGCCGGGGTTTCTATAGCCTCGGTAAAGGTTTTAAGAAGCTTTAACGAGTCCTTTTCTCCCTCGAAGCTGAATATTGTGACTTTAGAGGGGTCGTTTATATTAAACTGAAGCGCCGAAGGGTCGTCGCAGGGCTCTGTAAAGGTGCATACGCCGTTTTTATTTGAGTATAAAAGCCCCAAGGCGTCTGCTAAAGCCTCCGACTCGGCAAAGGTTACATTCGTTTTTAAAAAGGAGTCAACCTCCTTGTTTTCCACAGTCGCCGCAAGGCACAGAGAGGAAAACAAAAGGGTAAACGCCAAAATAAGCGCTGCTGTTTTTTTCATATCATCATATCCTTAAAATAAATTAATAGCAAAAAAGCCTTAGTATATGAAGAGCCCTTGTGCAGGCGGTATATAAAATGTTTTTAAGAGCCTCGTCCTCATAGCTGTTATAGGGGATTAAAGCCGCATCAAACTCAAGTCCCTTTGCCATATATGCCGGGATAATTACGTTTCCGGTGACGAAGCTTTTGTCATTTTCGGATACAAGGGTAAGACCGTGTGCCTTTCCGTATTTTTCATAAAGCTCTCTGCATTCTTTCATTGTGGGGAATATCACTGCCGAGGTCGCATTTTTTTCCTTAAGACGCATTGATTCTATCACAAGCGCCTTTAAGTAGTCCTCTTTTATCTTAAGGCGTGCCATAGTGACCTTTTCGCCGCTTCTTTTCATATAATCGTGATTTTCAAGCTTTAATATCCTGTCGCAGAATTCGCTTATCTCGGCAGTATTTCGGTAGCTTTTTTTAAGATTTTTAATTTGCGAATCAGGAAAAATCCTTAAAATATCCTCGGGCGTTGCCGGACGGTAAAGAGGGCAGACCGCCTGATTTGTATCGCCGAGAAAGGTAATGTTTGCCTTGGAAAAGCAGTTTTTAAATGCGGCAAGGTGCAAAAGGGAGTAATCCTGAGCCTCGTCCACTATTAAATATTTTATTTCGTTTTTTATATCCCGTGTGGCGGAAAGAATGTATAATAAGGGAGCCGCATCTTCGCTTTGGGCAACGCCTGAAGCAAGGCTTTCCTTGGTATACTCATAAACCTCTTTATCCAAAGAGGCAAGAACGTCTAAGTAAATTACCTCCGGGTCCGACGAAAGAGCTTTTGAGGCGAAATCGAGAAAGCCTTTATACTCCTCTCTTATTTTCCAGCGAAGCTTTACTCTCTTTTCCTTAGCCTCGCTTTCCTCTTCATCTGAAAAAGCCCTTGCCGCCTCCTTTAAGCGGCGTTTATATTCCTCCTTTGAAAAGGACGCAATTCTCGAAAAAAGCTTATTCATGCGCCCCTGGACGGAAAGGTAGGAAAAATCCTTTGTATAAAGCCGTCCCATTTCCTTAGAGCTCATGATGACCTTGCCGCCGTACACCATGTCCGGAAAGGCAGGGTCACTGTCCTTTAAGGTGTTTATTTTGTCTAAAAGAGCGTTATAAAGCCTGTCCGACAGCTTAAGTGCGGCAGAGCGCCCTCTTATCCCGAAAGGATGCACGGAAAAATCCGCAAGCTCCCCCGACGGAAGAAAACGGTATCTTTCTCCAAAAAGGGAAGAAGCATAGTCGGAAAACGTTAAGCTTTTCACGTTCGCCTCGCCCAAATGGGGCAGGACGTCCGATATATAGTCGGAAAATACGTTGTTCGGCGAAAAAATCATTATATTTGATGAGGTTATACTGTCCCTCTCGGCGTATAGGAAGAATGCGGCTCTCTGCATGGCGACTGAGGTCTTGCCGCTTCCGGCAGGACCGAAGGCGACAAGACAACGGCTTTTTGTATCCCTTATAATTTGGTTTTGCTCACGCTGAATTGTGCACACAATGGTCTGCATTTTAGAGTCGACGCTTTTGGATAAAGCCTCGGACAGAAATTCATCCTCAATGGCGACAGAGGTGTCGTACGCCCAGAGAAGCTCCCCCTTCCATATCTTAAATTGCCTTTTTAAGGTTATCTCGCCTTCCACAACGCCTAAAGGGGAGTTATAAAAAGCCCTGCCCGGCTCAAAATCGTAGTACATGCCGGCAATGGGGCTTCTCCAGTCAAAAACGTAAAAGTCAAGGCTTGAAGGGTCGGTTAGGCTTCCCGTGCCGATATAGACCTTAAGCGTCCCGTCAGAGGTCATAAAATCCATTCGGGCAAAGTACGGCGAATTTTTCATGGCGTTAAGACGGGCGTATTCAAGCTCGGTATTATGCATAACGCCGGCTCGGCTTCCGATTTCCGTAAGATAGGCGTAGGCGTCCACAAATTTCCCTAATGAGCCCACGTCGTTTCCCACGTCCTCCATCATGGTTTTGTTAAGCTCTATTACCTCGCTCTTTTTATTTTCAAGATTTTGTTTTTCATTCTCTATACAGGATAAAAGCACCTGCATTACCCTGTCAAGATATTCCTGCTCCATCTTTTTTTCCTCGGAAGTTATGGGCATAATTTTCTCCTTACATACGCTCCACTGTTTCTATTCCCAAAAGGGAAAGGGCGTTTTTGATGCAGATTAATACAGACTCGGTAATTTTAAGCCTTGCCGCTTTTACCTTATCCTCCGCCTTTAATATGGGAGCGGTATTATAAAATTTATTGAACGCTTTTGAAAGATTTGTGACGTATCTTGTAATGTAAAAGGGCTCGTTCTTATCGGCGGCGGCCTTAACGCTTTCCGGGAACTCTGAAAGAAGCTTTATAAGCGTATATTCCTCGTCGGTTATATCATAGTCAAAGTCTATTTTCTTATCGGGCGCCGGCTCTCTTTTTAAGATACTGCTTCCCCGTGCGAAGCTGTACTGAACATAGGGCCCCGATTCGCCGTTAAAGTCTAAAATATCTGTCCAGTCAAAGATAATGTCCTTTTCACGGCTGTTTTTTAAGAAGGTGTAAAAAATCGCTCCGATACCAACCTTTTTGGCGGATTCTTCATAGTCGTCGCCAAGGTTGCCGTTAGCTTTCATAATCTCCCCGGTCTTTTTAACAGCCTCGGAAAGAACGGTTTCAAGCAAAACGACGTTGCCCGTTCTTGTGGACATTGCGCCGTCTGCAAACTTTACCGTTCCGAAGCCCACATGAACGCAGTCGTCGGCATAGGGCTTTCCCATTTTTCTTAAAATTTCAAAAAGCTGATTGAAATGAAGAGTCTGGGGAATGCCCACAACGTAGATATTTTTGTAAAAATGGTATGTTTCGGCCCTGTATACGGCGGCGGCAAGGTCACGGGTTGCGTATATGGTAGAGCCGTCCTTTTTAATTATTATTGCCGGAGGCATATTGTCAAATTCCACAATCTTCGCTCCGTCGCTCAAGGTTAAAAGATTTTTATCCTCAAGCTCGTCAACGACCTTGTCCATTTTATCCTGATAAAACGCCTCGCCGTTAAAGGAGTCGAAGCCCACGCCCATTTGGTCGTATACACGCATAAATTCATCTAAGCTGACCTGTCTGAACCAGCTCCAGAGCTTGTGATTTTCCTCGTCGCCTTCCTCTAAAAGGTGAAATTCATGCCGTGCCTCGTCCTCAAGCGCCGGGTCATTTTTTGCTTCCTCGTGAAATTTTACGTATATCCTTGTAAGCTCTGCCATGGGCGTTTTTTCCGTTGCTTCCTTATCGCCCCATTTTTTATAGGCACAGATAAGCTTGCCGAACTGTGTGCCCCAGTCGCCTAAGTGATTTATCCTTTCTACCTTATAGCCCAAAAAGGCGTAAATCCTTGAAAGAGAATTTCCGACAGCGGTGGAAAAAAGGTGACCGATATGAAAGGGCTTGGCAATATTCGGCGACGAAAATTCAACGATAACGGTTTTTCCCTCGCCCTCATTGCTTTTTCCGTAGTCTTCGCCCTCACTTGAAATTTTTTCGATTACATTTTCGGCAAAGGCGCTTCTTTCAAAGAAAAAGTTAAGGTATCCCCCTGCCGGGCTTACGCTTTTTATAACAGAGTCGGGCGATATTTTTTCTGAGAGGGACGAGGCGATTTGGGGCGGAGCCTTTCTTAATACCTTAGCAAGGGTAAAGCAGGGAAAGGCAATATCGCCCAAGGCCTCGTCCTTAGGCTTTTCCAAAAGCGAAAACACCTTATCTTCATCTATATCGCAAAGCGGTGACAAAACACCTGAAACATATCTTTTAAAATCCATCGTTCATTCTCCTTATGCTATAATATTATATTTTACCTCAAAACCGAAGCTTTTGCAATAGGAAGAGAGCAAAAAGTTTTATTTAAAAGAGAGCAAAAAGTTTTATTTAATATCCAACTATAAAAAATGGATATAAAAATGCGCCCCCATTTAAAAGGGAACGCATCTAAATTCTTTAATCAATACCGAGCGCCTTTAATTATTCGCCGTCCTCGGCTGTTTCGCCGGCTTCCTCAGGCTCCTTTGTTATTTCTTCCTCGGCTCCTTCATCGGTTAAACCTTCGGCTGACTCGTCATAGTATTCCTCTTCCTCTGAGTTAAGACCCACCTGGATTAAAACGTTGCCGTCAAGGTCGCAGACGTCGATATACTGCTTATAGTCGTCCGTAAATGCCATAGTGATAAATCTGTCGCCGGATAAAACCATATATCCGTAGCCTGCGTCGGTAATCTTCGTAACGTCCGAGCCGTCAAGATTCATGCGGTAAACGCAAAAGTCCGTTGTGTTGTAGTAATACATGAATTTGCCGTATATGTTTATTACAGCCGCAGGTACTCCGTTATTTACCTGACCGATTTCGCCGCTCTTTAAGTCATAGGTGCAAAGGCTGTAGTTTCCGGTCTGCGCATCTACAAAGTAAAGGGTGTTTCCGCTTCTTGCCATACAGGTTACAACCGCCTGGGAAAGGGCTTGGGCGCCAAGCTCTTCTGCGGAGCGCTTTTCGCCCTCGGCAAGAGGAGTCTCCTTAGCAGTCTTTAAGGCGGCATCAAGGCTTACCTTTACCAGCGAGGTAGACTCCACATCGCAGTAGTAAAGGTCGTTGCCGTCAACATAATAGGAAACCATCAAAGCGTCGCATACAAGCTCGCTTTCAGAGCCGCCGTTTAAGCTTGCACGGTAAAGGCGGCTTGAATAGCCCGAATGAAATTCCGGAACGGACTTTAAGTAGTAAATATATCCGCCAGTAAGCTGGGGAGAGGAAATCTCGTCAGAAAAAATTACCTTGTCGTTGACTCCGTCCACATACTTTTTGTACTCGTAGACATAGGATTCCTCGTTCTCGGAGGGCTTATAGCCCAAGTAGTATATATTGTTTTTGTAGTTTGTAATATATACGGCGTAATCGTCGGACAAAAGCTCGCTTTCGCCGGTCTTAAGGTTTGTTCTGTGAAGCTTATAATCGGAAAAATCCACGTGATAAAGGTCGTTGCCCTTAACTGCGGCAAAGCCCTGGGAAACCATATTTCCGCTTCCCTCGGACGCGCCTCGGTTAAAGGACATGAAAATTCCCACTGCCGCGGCAATTATAACGACTGCTGCCGCAATAATTGCAAAAATTCCACCCTTTTTCTTCTTTTTCACCTCGGCTTCGGGAGTAGCGTTCTCTTCGGGAGTAGCGTTCTCTTCGGGAGTAGCGTTCTC
>CAYXRC010000008.1:0-23359 GCA_964466295.1 uncultured Ruminococcus sp. | reverse complement strand
CTTCGGGAGTAGCGTTCTCTTCGGGAGTAGCGTTCTCTTCGGGAGTAGCGTTCTCCTCGGGAGCGGTGTCCTCCTCGGGAGCGGTGCTCTCTTCGGGAGCGGTGCTCTCCTCGGGAGTAGCGTTCTCTTCTGGAGCAGTGTTCTCTTCTGGAGCAGTGTTCTCTTCGGGAGCTACGTTCTCCTCGGGATTTATATTCTTATTTTCATCCATAATTTTTACCTCCGGTTAAATCAATGCTGAAAGCCTGTTAAATTACCGCCCAGATACATAAATACGAGAGCGCTTACAACAAGTGCCAGAATTACGATTGCCGCGGCAATATAAAATGCAATTCGGACGCCCCTCTTTTCCCATTTTTTGTTCATCGCAAGAAGATAATAAACCAACGAGAAAATGAAGTAAAGTAAAACAGCGTAGTAGCTGTAAGCTACGCCCGAGATATAGCCGTGTCCTTTGTAGGAGCCGAAACGGTAAAATATAAACCACGTAGCGGCAGAAGCAAGACCTGCCGGGCAGTATTTAAAAAGGCTCTTATCCTTTTTAACATAGCCTAAAACAGCGAATACAAGCACCGCCGCAATGCTGAGCCACATAAGCACATCCGTAAGCACCATCATTCCGCCGGTAAGAGTTCCGCTTTTTAAGTAGTTGTTGAAAACCGCAAAAAGCACGGCGAGCACCAAAACTATACTTGTCTGCATGACGATATAGTTTTCGAGCCGTTCCTTAAGCGCCGCGTTTGCCGCTTTTTTCGCCGTGTTTTTTTCGGCGTTTGTCTGTTTTTTTGACATTTTTATTCTTCCCTTCATAAATTCTAAGCCTATGATTTATTGAAAATCATAATACAAGCATTATATCAATAATAAATGTATTTTGAAAAAAAGTCAATATGTAGCTTTAAAAATTTTTTAAAATTTAACAAAAAAAGGGGAAGCCCACCGCCCTCGGATGAGCTTCCTTTTTTGTAAACCTTATTTCTTTATTCTGTCAATGACTCTGCCCGTTCTTCCCAGTATTGCCGCCGCTTCGGCTCTCGTTATGCCGTTTTTGGCGTTAAAGGTTCCCTTATCGTCGCTTCCGGTAAGGATTCCGGCGTTGTATAGACCGTAAATCTCATTGCCGTAAAGGTCCTCGGAGGAAACGTCCGGAACAAGCCATGAATTTATTTTTGAAAGATAATCGGGCGTTACGCTGTGATAGAAGATATATGCCATTTCGCCTCGTGTGGCAATCTTGGTAAAGTCTTGAAAATCGCCTTCCTTTATAATCCCGTTTTTAATGGCGTAGTCAACATAAACGTCGTACCAGTTGCCCTCAGAGGAAGCCGTAAAGCTTTTCTGACTGCCGGTAACCGAGTTATAAAGCCTTGCGCCCATGGTAACAGCCTCTGCCAAGGTCATTGTGCCCTCGGGATTAAAGGTCGTGTCCGATGTGCCTATCATAAGGTCTGCGTCACATATGGTGTTTACAGTGTCGTAGTACCATTTGTCGTCGGTAACGTCAGAGAAAAGCTTTTTATATGACGCCACGGTAAGCCTTATCATACCGGAGAAGGTGTCGCCCTTTGTGCTTGTGCCCGTATAGGCGATAGAGATATTTCCCTTATACCCTTTGGCGGGAACGAAGGTAACGTCGGTAATTAAAGGCGATGAGCTTGTGTAAAATATCATTGAGGGAGTGACCGCCCGTTGGTTTTCCGTGCCGTAGCCGTAGTAAAGAGCGCCCAAGGAGGCGTTGACAACGCCGAATCTTATGCTTTTTACAGAGGAATCGGTCACGCTTAAGCTCGCCACGTTAAAGGGACTTACGGTAAAGGTAAGATTTTTGTTCTTCACAACTCCCAAGGAAACGTCGGCGCTTCCCTGAGCACTGTCTTTATCGGAGCCCTTTTTGTATTTTATTTTTATGGTGCCGGAAATTCCGGTTGCCGATGTGCCGTATGCCGTATATGATAAGGTAACCGTTCCGGTAAAGTCCTCCTCGGGAACGAAGGTAACGTCCCTTATATAGGGAGTCTTACTTAAATAGTATTTGTCCGAGGCGGATACCTTTTCCTCGTCATCGCCGTCGTAATCATAGTATAAGGCTCCGTAAGAGGAGGCAGGCTTTGAAAGCTTTATATAGCTTAAGGTTTTGCCCGTAGCCTTTTTAAATGCCGAGGAAATTGTGGAGGCGTTAAGCTTTATAGGCTCGTTTTCGTCGGCAGAAAGGTTAATAACTGAAATTTCGTCGTCCTCATCCTCGTCCTCGTCGTCCGACTCTGTAACCTTTATCTGAACTGCGCCCGTATAGTATTTTGTTTTGGTGTAATAGCCCTTGTAGGTTACTGTTACCGTGCCGGTGTAGCCGGACTTGGGAACAAAGGTGATGTCTGAAATTTCAGGGTCTTCATCATAATAGTAATCCTCCGAAGCTGAAATCTTCTCCTCGTAATTGGATGAGGACTTATAGCCTAAATAGAATGTGCCCTTTGATGAGGAGGGAACCGAATCAAACACGATTTTTATAAGGTCCGAATCTGTTTCTGCGTCGCATATTTTCGCAAAATCCTTTGCCTTAAGGCTGACCTTTGAGTTGTTTTTAACGGTGTACTTTATCGGAGACGTATCCGTATCGGGAGCTGAGGCTGTAAGCTTTACCTTGACCGTACCGGTATAGCTTTTGCCGCCTTCTGTAAATCCCGTATAGGAGATGCTTACCGTTCCCGAAACGTTAGACTTTGGCACAAAGTAAACGCTTGATATTGACGGAGAGCCTGACGCATAGTATTTTTTTGAAGCGGAAACCTTAGCCTCGTCGTCGCCATTATAGTCAAAGTAGAGCACGCCGGAAGAGGAGGAGGGCAAGGTGAATTTTACATAGCTTAAGCTTTTATCCAAAGCGTTGTAGCAGGTTTTTTTAAAATCCGCCGCCTTAAAGCGAACGTAATCGTCGGACAGGGTGTAGTTAATGGAGGATACGGATAAAGATTCAGACTCGCTTATTGTGATTTTTATCGTGCCGGAAAGCACCGTGCTTTTGTCGGCACTGTACATTTTATAGGGAATGGATACGCTGCCCTTTTTAGATGCAACAAAGCTGATTTTGTCAAGCATTTCGTCATAAATGCGGCTTGTGGTTTTCACCTTTGCTTCCTTTTTGCCGTCATAGTCATAGTAAAGCACGCCGTAGGAGGACGAGGGAAGAGTGGTCACCGTAAGATAGGAAAATTCCTGACCGGTTATCTCCTTAAACTGAGCGGTAAAATCCTTGGCGGAAAAAGTAACGTAGTCGTCCGCCTTTGCCTTGTATGTAACGTCGTCCGGCTCGGTCTTTTCCTGTTCCTCCTTAGAGGTATCGTCCTTAGAGGTATCATCCTTAGAGGTATCGTCCTTAGAGGTATCGTCCTTGGAGGTATCGTCCTTAGAGGTATCGTCCTTGGAGGTATCGTCCTTGGAAGTATCGTCCTCGGAGGTATCGTCCTTGGAGGTATCGTCCTTGGAGGTATCGTCCTTAGAAGTATCGCCCTCGGAGGTATCGTCCTTGGATATATCGCCCTCGGAGGTATCGCCCTTAGAAGTATCGCCCTCGGCGGTGTCGTCCTTGGAGGTATCGTCCTTAGATGTGTCGCCCTCGGAGGTGCCGGAATCCCCGGAAACCTGCCCCGCGCCCTCTGCCGACTCGACTTCGTCCGCCGCAGAAATTACTCCTGTAAAGGCGAAGGTTAATATAAGCAAGACTGCAGTTAATTTTGAAAAAAGTTTATTCATTATAAACCCTCCTTGAAATAAATTTGATGTAAATTAGAATTTTCCAAACCAAACGTATTAATTATGTAATCAATATACTCTAAAGCAAGCGCCCTGTCAATATAAAAAAGACGGGAAATAGAATTTTAATAAATTAAAGGTGTCTTTTATATATAATACCTTTTTATAGGGCAAAAGGTTTCATAAAAAATAAATTGGTAAAAAACTTTTGACAAAGCGGAAAAAGCAGGCGGAAACGATTGCTTACTCAATGATTATTGAATAATCAGTAATACAAAAAATCCCATCTTACGATAGGATTTTTTCTGGTGTGGGTGTTCTTACAGGACTTATGCAAAAATGGCGTAAAATCAAGGGTTTCAGCGTGCCAAAGGCACGCAATATCGTGAAAAGTTGGTAGCGATTGTGAGCCGTCGCGAGTGCGTTTACAAACGAGCAGGCGAACTTAAGCGTGACTTTTCACGAAAGAGGAGGAACGACGGAGCGCGTGACTGATTTTTCTACAAAGAAAAATCGGAACGGAGCAAAGTCCGTTCCGACGTGGCGTGCATGAGAGGATTCGAACCCCCGACACCTTGGTCCGTAGCCAAGTGCTCTATCCAGCTGAGCTACATGCACAAGCAATGTTATAATAATACAACATTTTATTAAGATTGTCAAGACATATTTTAGATTTTTATAAAGTCTTGCGGTAATGGCCTTTTACATAAAAGAGTAAAGGCTTATTTTTCCTCCGGGTCGACCTTGCCCAAAACAAAAGGCAAAACGTCGTCCTTATTGATATTCATTACCGATGAAAGCTCGCTGTAAAGCATTTTCTGTGCGTCCGATAGAAAATATTCCTCCGTCTTATGGAGCTTTTTCCCCAGCCTTTCCAAAGCCTCCTTTTCGGCGCACACGCTTTTTATAAGCGAGGCTAAAAGAGGTCTGTCGGCGGAGCACACGGCGCTTTTATAAAGCTCCTTCCTTTCTCTTTCGGTATCGCAAAGCTTTACGGGCTTAGCCTCGGAAACAATCTTTTTTATTTCGCCGGCGCTTATGACCTTTCTCATCTTTTCCTCTGCGGCACGGCTTTTGACCGGCACGAAAAAGACCGAATTTACCCCGTCCACACGGCACAGAACATAATAGCTTATAACCTGACCGGCAATTCTTTTGTCCTCGATACCCGAAATACGGCAGACTCCCTCACCGCCGTAGAGCACTTTATCCCCGATGTTGTACATAAAAAAACTTCCCTTACTTATCGTTAATATAATTTTAACATATTTTTCATGCAATTTCAACGGGCAAAATGACAAAAATCTACTGAAGAAAAGCGGTCTTTACCCTTAATAAATACTATTTACAGCGTGAAATAAGCTCGTTTTTCTCGTTTTTGCACCGCCCCTCAATCACGTCCGACAAAAGAAGCGACAGCGTTTTTCCTATTTCCTTTCCCTTAAAGCCCAAGGCGGCAAGGTCGCTTCCCGTCACCGCAAGCTCCTTTATTCTGACACAGGAGGAGTCAGCCTCGGCAAGTAGGGAAAAGTATTTTTCCCGATTCACAATCTGCCCGGTAAGATAATTAAAGCTTATAAGTCTTTTGACCGTTTCGTAAGAATATTCGGACAAAAGCTTTTTCATCATAATAAGATTTTCCGTAAGACGGCCCCGGGCTTCTAAAATATTAAGGACTTCCGTTTTCGTTTTTTTGTCGGCTTTAAGGCGTAAAAACGCTTCTTTTGCGGCATCTTTTCCCGAGGGATAAAAAAACAGAGCCGCCGACAGGGAAAAATCCCGCCTTTCCGATTCTGTCCGGTTTTTGAAAAATCGAGGCTCTGCGCCTCGGGCAAAAGGCACGACTTGCGACAAGACATCCCTATAAGCTAAAGCTTCTGAAGCGTTTTTGCCGGAGAGGAGCTTTTTAAACTCAGAATATATTCGCTCGGCGGCAACGTACTCTAACAGAGAGGACTTTTCTCTTAAAGCACAGGCTGTTTCCTCTTCTATGTCAAAGCCTAAAACTGAGGAAAAGCGAAGGGCACGCATTATTCTTAAGGCGTCCTCAGAAAACCGTTTTTTGGGGGAGCCCACCGCACGAAGGATCTTTTTCTCTATGTCCGCTCTGCCGGAAAACGGGTCGATAAGCGTACCGTCTTTGGAAAGAGCCATGGCGTTGACGGTAAAATCACGGCGTGATAAGTCTTTTTTTATATCGTCGGTAAATAAAACCCTTAAGGGGCGGCGAAGGTCTTCATACTCTCCGTCCACTCTTAAAGTGGTTATTTCCAAAACCTCGCCGGACTCCGTGACGATTCCCACCGTGCCGTGCTTTATTCCTGATGTGATTTTTTTGTTAAAGGGAAATAATGATATAACCTCTTCGGGAAGAGCACTTGACGCAATATCATAATCGGAGGGCGTTTTGCCCATTAAAATATCCCGTACACAGCCGCCTACAAGATACGCTTTATGACCGCCTTTTTCAAGGGCTTCCAGGGCAGAGCACGCATAATCGGGAACGGCAGAGCATGAAAGCTTATCCATAAAACCTCCTCCTTTTGGTTTATTTTAACATAAGACGTGCGTTTGTGCAATAAGACTCAATAAATATTTTGGACTTAAAATTCCCTTTTACCGTATCATTTTTTATGATAGCACCTTAAAGGATAAAAAGCTAAAGCACTAACCCGGACCGGTGCAAGCACTGACCCGGACCGGTGCAAGACCGGTGCAAGCACCAGACCTTCCCATGTCCAGCCCGTCCTTAAACCTTAAACCTTATACCTTATACCTTATACCTTATACTTTTCCCCCTTACCCCCAAAAAACGCAAAAATGCGAAGAGGGGGCTTTCGGAAAAAAGAGCCTTTAAGCTATAATAACACACGGGACTTATTTTAAGGCAGGAGGCTTTATTTAAGTTGACACAAGGCTTTAGTATGTGGTATAATAACTCTGTTTTATTAAATTTATTTTTTATACTGCGGATAAATGCCGCATGGAAGGGGATTTTTATGAAAGCGTCAAAACTTTTAATGCCTACCCTGAGAGAGGCTCCGGCGGAGGCTGAAATATCAAGTCATATTCTGATGATGCGTGCAGCGCTTATAAGCAAGCTTGCCGCAGGCGTGTATTCCTATCTGCCTTTAGGGCTTAAGGTATTGAGAAATGTTGAGAACATAATTCGTGAGGAAATGGACAGGGCAGGAGCACAGGAGCTTTTGATGAGCGCTCTTTTACCTGCCGAATGTTACATGAAATCCGGAAGATGGGAGCGCTTCGGCGACGATATGTTCCGCTTAAAGGACAGAAACGGCAGAGATTTTTGCTTAGGCCCCACTCACGAGGAAATATTTACGGAAACCGCCTTGAACTCGGTACACTCGTACAGGGACTATCCCTTTACACTTTACCAGATTCAGACTAAGTACCGTGACGAGCGCCGCCCTCGCTTCGGCGTAATGAGAACGAGAGAATTTTTGATGAAGGACGCTTACAGCTTCGATACAAGCAAGGAGGGACTTGATAAGTCCTATGACGCCATGTACGAAGCGTATAAAAGGATTTTCGACCGCCTTGGCTTAAACTATATGATAGTTGACGCTGATTCCGGCGCTATGGGCGGAAGCGGAAGTCAGGAGTTTATGGTTATTTCCGACGTGGGCGAGGATACCATTGCCTACTGCGAGGACTGCCGTTACAGCGCCAATATAGAAAAGGCCGTCTGCGTGGCGCCCGAGCCTTCCTTAGAGGAAATGCTCCCCATGAAAAAGGTTGCCACACCCAATGCCCGTACCATTGACGAGGTCGCCGAATTTTTCGGCAAAAAGAGCGACAGCTTCGTAAAGACCATGATTTATAAATGCGGCAAAAAGTTCTGCGCCGTTTTGGTAAGAGGCGACAGGGAGATAAACGAGGTTAAGCTTCAGAATATTACGGGAGCGGACGAGGTTTGCCTTGCCGATCCCCAGGACGTGGTTACCATAACAAACGCCAAGGTCGGCTTTGCAGGTCCCGTAGGCCTTCCCATAGAAATCATCGCCGACAGCGAGGTTATGAGTATGAGAAACTTCATAGTCGGCGCCAACGAAACCGACTGTCACATTGAAAACGTAAATCCCGGACGTGACTTTACTCCGGCTCTTACGGCTGACGTGCGCTCCATTGCCGACGGGGATATATGCCCCGTATGCGGAAAGAAAATAAAAACCGCCCAGGGAATAGAGGTAGGTCATATATTCAAGCTCGGTACTAAGTATTCCGACGCTTTAGGTCTTACATACAGGGACGAATCGGGAGAGGATAAAAGCGTTATCATGGGCTGCTACGGTATAGGAATAAACCGCTGCGTCGCCGCAATCATTGAACAGAATCACGACGAAAACGGAATTATCTGGCCGGCTTCGGTTGCACCATATAAGGCGGTGGTAGTTCCCGTAAACATAAACGACCCTGTTCAGGCTTCTTTGGCCGAGGAGATTTCAGGCCGTCTTAAAGATGCCGGAATAGAAACCGTAACCGATGACCGTGACGAGCGTGCAGGCGTTAAGTTTAAGGACTGGGATCTTATAGGAATTCCCGTAAGAATTACCGTCGGCAAAAAGGCGTCTGAGGGCATGGTTGAATTTAAATTGAGAAAAGATAAGGAGTTTGAGCTTCTTTCTGCCGCCGAGGCTGTGGAAAAGGCAGTTTCGTTCATAAAGAGTAAGTAAGATACATAAAATAATCGTGAAAGGGGAGAGCTTTTATGTTCGGACAAACCGGGGAAATCGGAATAGATTTGGGTACAACCTCCGTTTTGGTGTATGTGCCGGATAAAGGTGTGGTTTTAAGAGAGCCCTCCGTCGTAGCGATTGATTCACAGACAAGGAAAATACGCGCCGTCGGTCAGGAGGCAGAGCTTTTGCTTGGGCGCACGCCGGGCGACGTTGTCGCCATAAGACCATTAAAGGACGGCGTAATTTCAGACTATTATACGACCGAGAAAATGCTCCGTGACTTTCTTTTGAAGGTGTGTAAAAACCGCATATTAAAGCCTAAGGTCGTAATATGCGTACCAAGCTCCGTGACCGAGGTGGAGCAGCGTGCCGTTGTCGAGGCGGCGGAGGCCGCCGGGGCAAGGCAGGCCTTGGTTATTGAGGAGCCCTTGGCGGCGGCAATCGGAGCCGGGATAGATATATCCCGTCCCGAGGGAAATATGGTGGTGGACATCGGCGGAGGGACAACGGATATTGCCGTCATTTCCTTCGGCGGAATAGTGGTTTCACACTCTGTCAAAACTGCCGGAAACAAGTTTGACGACGCCATAGTAAGATACATAAGGGATAAGTACGGTATCGCCATAGGCGAGCGTACAGCCGAGGAGATAAAAATAAATATAGGAAGTCTTTTCCCCGAGGAAAACGAGACGTCGATGGAGGTCAAGGGAAGAAGCCTTGTTTCGGGTCTTCCTAAGTCTGTCACCGTTTCGGGCGATGAGATAACCGAGCCTTTGACCGAGTGCTTCAGCGTTATTACAGACGCAGTTCATGAAACACTGTCGCAGACTCCGCCGGAGCTTGTGGCAGACCTTTGCACTAACGGAATAACGCTGACAGGAGGAGGAAGCTTATTGCGGGGCGCCGCCGGGCTTATTCAGAAAGAAACCGGCATAAGCGTTGCCGTGGCGCCGGACGCAGTCGCCTGCGTGGCAAAGGGTGCCGGAACGGCGCTTTCTATCATTGACCTCTTGAAAAATGAGCGTCGTTAAAAGACCGCTTGCCTTTTTTGCTCTGTGCTTTGCGGTCGGAATCTGGTTTTTAAGATTTCATCCGGCGGCAGTTGTTATACCCTTAGTCTTTTTGCCGGTTATCTTTATCCTGCTAAAAGAAAGCCGGATGGTGGTGCTTGTTGCTGCTGCGGCTTTATTGGCAGGATTTTTTCATACCTTTATTTATTATTATAAAAATATCGCCGAGGCTGAAAAGTGGTTGCAAAGCGCCGATTATTTTATCGCAAGAGTAATTTCCGAGCCAAAGCTTAACGACTTGGGAAAAAGCGTTACGGCAGAGTCCGGAAACGTAAAATTAAGACTTTTATATGATAAAGAAAGGCTTTCCTACGGAGATATTGTATTGGTAAAATCAAGTGATGTCAGGGAAAGTAATGACAGCTTAAGAACCGATGGGATATTTTTATCCGTACTTTTAGACAGTGTTAAGGTTTTAGATAACAAAGTCAATTATTTTAACCCGAGGGAGCTGTCATTTATTCTGCGTTCCCGTCTTATTCACGCATCGGACAGGCTATGGAAAAGGGAAACGCTTATGCTTGCCAAGGGCATGCTTTTCGGAGAGAATTCCTTTTCAGATGACTTTTATGAAAAGCTGGCACAGGGGAGCATTGCCCACATTGTCGCCGTGTCGGGACTTCACGTTTCCTTTGTCGGGGCGCTTGTGCTCTTTTTATTAAAACGCATTACAAGAAGGCGGTATTTTTCACTTTTGTGCCTGCCCGTCGTTTGGTTTTTTGTGCTTTTGACGGGAGCGGAGCCTTCGGCAGAGAGGGCGGCGGTAATGTTTTCTCTGTACATTTTGTCCGAGGAGCTTTTTAAGCCCTACGACTCCTTAAGCGCCATGGGAGCCGCCGCGCTTTTTATTCTTATTAAAAATCCGCTGTCTTTGTTTTCACTGTCCTTTAGCATGTCCTTTGCCGCCGTTTTAGGTATAATTTTATTCGCTCCGGCAATAAATAAGCTTTTATCCTTTCTTCCGGATAGGGCGGCAGAACTTTTTTCACTGTCCGCCGCCTGTCAGGTTTTCATTTTTCCGATAACGGCGGTGCGCTTCGGGAGGATAGCTTTTTTGTCCTTATTAGCCAATCTTTTCGTTATTCCCTTTGTGCCCGTTATGATAATTTCGGGCTACGGAGCGGCAATTTCAGAGGTTTTGGGACTTAAAGCCTCGGGTATATTTGCCGAAATTTTTCGATTTTTCTCAGGCTTTTCATTAAAAACCGCATCCGTTTTCGGAGGCATTCCTTTTTCCAATATAAAAATAAGGGTGTTTAATATTGCCGTTTTCTCAGGGTTTGTCATTTTCTTTCTGGGGTTTTTGTATTTTGCCCTTATAAAAAGACATGCCGCCGTAGGTTTTTTATCGGTTAATATCTCCTTAGTTTTTCTTGCCTCTCTTATTATCCTTACAAATACTCAGCCCCGTGAGGGAATCTATATAACCTCCGGTGCGGCGGTCATAGCCGACAAAGAAAGCGTTTTAATGGTTGCGGACAGTTATGATATTAAATATTACGGCGATGAAATTTATTCTTTTCTTAAGGAAAAGAAAATATTTAATGTGGACGCTTTAGTATTTACAAATGATGCGCCGGACAGTGAAGAAATAAAGGATTTTATGAGGGATTTTAACGTGCGGTTTTCCGGCTCCTTATCCGAGGGAGGAAGCCTTAAAACAGGGAAAATTTCCTTGAAAGCCCTATACGGGACTGACGGTACTGCGAGAATTTATGAAATCGGCACAGTGGGAAAAACCTTTATCGCCTCGGGCAAAGGGGCTAAGGCTTTATTGGAAAAATACTCAGGCGGAGGAGTTTTTCTTATGACGGAGAGCGAGTTTAAGCAAAAGGGCTTAAATCCCGATATAATATTTTATGAAAAAACAAGTAAAGAACATTGGGGCTATAAAATCTTAAAGGATGAAAGCATATTAATGCCGGAGGATTTATGAATTATAAAGAGCTTAAAAGAAAAATCAAGGACGGAATTTCTCCCCTTTATATTTTTTTCGGGGAGGAGGTAATTTTAAGAAGCTATATGGCAAAAAAGCTTATAGACGAGGCGGTGGAGCCTGAGTTTTCCGACTTTAACCTGCTGGTTATGACGGACGAGTCGGTTTCATTATCTGCGGCGGCGGACTTTTTCTCCTCCTATCCCGTAATGTCTGAAAGAAAGCTTCTTTATTTAAAGGATACTCCTCTTTTGACTTTAAAGTGCCCCGACTCTGAGGGGTGGAAGGCTCTTTTATCCTCCATTCCCGACGGGGTAACCGTTTTAATATCTCAAGATATTGCGGATAAAAGAAGCGCTCTTTACAAGGCACTTTCAAAGACGGCGGAAGTCTGCGAGTTTTCCTTTCTCGAGCGGTCCGAGCTTAAGGAGCGTGTCATAAGAAAATTTTCCTCCGAGGGCAAAAACATAAAAGCTAAAGAACTTGAATATTTTCTTGATATGTGTCCGCCCGACCTTACGGGGATAAGGCTTAATGCGGACAAGCTTATTGCATTTACGGGCAATAAAACCGAAATCACAAAAGGCGATATAGAAAATACAATCACACCGCCTTTGTTAAACAGGGTATACGACATTTCGGAGGCGGTGATGAATAAAAACTCAGACTATGCGCTAAGGCTTTTATCCGACCTTAAAAAGGGCGGCGAGTCGGCGGTTAGAATTTTATCAATTTTAGGAGGATATTTTAGCGACCTTCTAAGAGCCTCTGCCATAAACGAGGAAAATATGAGCTATTCTGATGCGGTGGCAGCCATGCGCCTTTCGCCCTCAAGAAAATTTTTGGCCGACAAAATGCTTAAAAGGGCAAAAACAACGGACTTAAAGAAGATAACAAAATGCCTTTCCCTGTGCGTGAAAGCCGAAAACGATATTAAAATCGGCAATTTGCCCGAGTGGCAGGCGTTAGACCTTTTGGTGCTTGATATTTTGTCGGACTAAAAAAATATTTGCCGAATTATAAAAAACTCTTTACAAATTTGACTAAAGGTGTTATAATTTAAAAAAACATAAAAATTCTTTAATTCGATGCAGAGACGTCGGCAAGAGTTGGCTATAATTTATGGGGATCTATTGGGCCTTGTCCGTTTTCTGTGCGGACAAGGCTTTTTTATGAGAAAACGGAGGAAAGAAAAATGGGAAAAAACAAAGAAGCAATTTATGACGCTCGTACCTTGGGCGCTCCCAAAATGCTTGTTTTGGGAATTCAGCACATGTTCGCAATGTTCGGAGCTACGGTGCTTGTTCCGCTTATCACAGGCTTAAGCGTTTCGTCGACGCTTTTGTTCGCAGGTATAGGAACACTTTTGTTCCACCTTATAACCGGCGGCAGGGTTCCGGCATTTTTAGGCTCGTCCTTTGCGTTTTTGGGCGGCTATGCGGCAATAAGCGCACTTTGCACAAACGGAGAAAACTTTTCAGCATACGCCGGCGTGGGTGTTGCCTGCGCAGGTGCTTTATACCTCATTTTAGCACTTTTATTTAAGTTTTTCGGCGCTAAAAAGGTTATGAGATTCTTCCCGCCTGTGGTAACGGGTCCCATAATCATTGCAATCGGTCTTACACTTTCTTCATCGGCTATTGAAAACTGCAACAGCAACTGGATTATCGCTATCGTAGCCATTTTGGTAATCATCGTATGCAACATCTGGGGCAAGGGAATGATAAAGATAATTCCCATTCTTCTGGGCGTTGTGGTATCCTATATCGTTGCGCTTATCATGGGCGAGGTTGACTTTACCGCAGTACGTGAGGCGTCCTGGATAGGTCTGCCCGTGGTATGGGACAACACGGCGTTTTCGCTTATCGGAAAAGCCGACACGAATATTTCCCTTATCATTACGTCAATAATAACAATAATGCCCATAGCTCTTGCAACCATGATAGAGCATATCGGCGACGTTTGCGCCATAAGCTCGACGGTTGACAGAAATTTCATTGAAAAGCCCGGCCTTCACAGAACCTTAGTGGGCGACGGTGTTGCAACTGCTCTTGCGGCTCTTTTCGGAGCTCCGGCGAACACAACCTACGGAGAGAACACCGGCGTTTTAGCCCTTACCAAGGTATATGACCCCAGGGTAATAAGAATTGCGGCTGTTTTCGCGGCTGTTTTATCCTTCTCTCCCAAGTTTGCGGCTCTTATAAACTCCATGCCTGCGGCGGTTGTAGGCGGCGTTTCCTTGGTACTTTACGGTATGATTTCCGCAGTGGGAGTAAGAAACGTAGTTGAGAATAACGTTGACTTCACAAAGTCCAGAAACGTTCTTATCGCCGCAATTATACTGGTGCTTTCAATCGGTATAAATTACAGCACTGCCGGCGCCGTTAAATTTGCAATCGGAAGCATTACAATAAGCTTCTCCGGTCTTGCGGTAGCGGCTTTGGTGGGAATTATCTTAAACGCTGTCCTTCCCGGCAAGGATTATGAATTCGGCAAGGACTTAAAAGGCGATACTGCGGTTAACTTTGAGGTCTAATTAAAGGTCTTAAGGTTTGAGAATAAAAAGAAAACGCCGCTTTAAAGCGGCGTTTTTACTTCTTTTTCGGGGGTGAATATAAGTGAAGCTTAAAAGTAAGCTATATGGTGAGGACGACTTAAAAAGAAGCATAAAAAGAATAGCCCACGAGATACTTGAAAACTCGGAAAATACCAAAAAGCTTTGCCTTATCGGGATAAAAACCAGGGGAGTGCCCCTGGCAAGACGGCTTTGCGAGTGCATAAAGACAATCGAGGGTATTACGGTGCCCGTGGGAGTGCTGGACATTACCCTTTACAGGGACGACCTTGACTACATCAAGGGGAAAGAGCCCATAGTTCACGAAAGCGAAATTGATTTTGACATCACCGGGCGAGAGGTGATATTAACCGACGACGTCATATATACCGGGCGTACGGCGAGAGCGGCTCTTGATGCCCTGATGAAATTCGGCAGACCGGAAAAGATAAGGCTTGCCGCCATAGTGGACAGAGGGCACAGAGAGCTTCCCATAAGACCGGATTTTGTGGGCAAAAACGTGCCCACTTCAAAGTCCGAAATAATTAAGGTGTCCTTCACCGAAACCGACGGCATAGATGAAATAGATATATACGAAAAATATAGCTTTTAATTATTTCTTGCCGTCAGATGAATATAGGCGTTTACCGACGAAAAGGCGAAAGCGCTGAAAATAAAAATAATACCCTTGACAAATATAAAGCTCTGTGCTACAATGGGCTTATAAAGCGATGACCGGAAGAGCAGTAGGGTAAAGATAAGGGCTTTTTCAGAAAGCCGGCGGCTGATGAAAGCCGGCGCCCCCTTTATTTCGAATTACGTTCCGTAAGCTGCGCACCGAAATTTAAGTAGGCTGCGACGGAGCCGTCCGTAGAAACGGGTGAGTAGTATGGCAGTACGGTTTTTGCATAAGTTACTCAACGAGGCAGGGCGCCGTGAGGGTCCTGTGAACATGAGGTGGTAACGCGGAGTTAATCCGCCCTCTGGAATTTTATTTTCAGAAGGGCGGTTTTTTTATTGCCGGCCGCCTTTCAAAAAAGAGAGGAATGATTGTAATGGCGGTAAAAATCATTATGCTGGCGGTGTTCTTTGGTATCATGGTAGGTGTCGGCTTCTATTGCAGAAAGCATACGACGGACGTTTCGGGCTTCGTATTGGGCGGCAGAAGCGTAGGGCCGTGGCTTACGGCGTTCGCTTACGGAACCTCGTATTTCTCGGCGGTTATCTTTGTAGGCTATGCCGGACAGTTCGGCTGGAAGTTCGGAATAGCCTCCACCTGGATAGGCTTGGGGAACGCCTTTTTGGGCTCGCTTCTTGCCTGGGTGGTCTTGGGCAGACGTACAAGACTTATGACTCAGCACTTAAACTCAGCTACAATGCCCGAGTTTTTCGGTAAGAGATATGACAGCAAGGCGCTTAAAATTATCTCTTCAATTATTATTTTTATTTTCCTTATCCCTTATACTGCGTCCCTTTACAACGGACTTTCAAGGCTTTTCGCCATGGCGTTTAACGTTGACTATGCCGTTTGCGTAATCGTTATGGCAGTTTTGACCGGTATTTACGTTATCGTCGGCGGCTATATGGCGACGGCGATAAACGACTTTATTCAGGGTCTTATAATGCTTGTGGGCATTGTTGCGGTAATAGCCTCGGTGCTTTCAGTAAACGGCGGCTTTATGGGCTCTCTTAGTGCTCTTGCCAATGTGACTGATGAGGCAACTAATATCCCGGGAGTATTTGCCTCCTTCTTCGGACCTGACCCCTTCTCGCTTCTTGCGGTTGTTATTTTAACCTCCCTGGGAACATGGGGACTTCCTCAGATGGTGCAGAAGTTCTACGCCATTAAAAGCGAAAAGGCCATAAGCAAGGGAACGATAATATCTACGCTTTTCGCCGTTGTGGTTGCCGGCGGCTGCTACTTCTTGGGCGGCTTCGGACGACTTTTCTTAACCGGGGAAGAGGTTAGCGCCCAGGGTTTTGACGCAATTATCCCGGCGATGATAAGTCATCTTCCCGAGTTTTTAATCGGCGTTGTAATTATCCTTGTTCTGTCGGCGTCCATGTCCACGCTGTCAAGCCTTGTGCTTGCTTCAAGCTCGACCTTGACCATTGACCTTATTAAGGATAATATCGTTAAAAATATGAGTCAGAAAAAACAGGTTTTATATATGCGTGTGCTCGTTGTTTTGTTCATTGCAATATCGGCGGTTATCGCAATAGTGCAGTATAAGAGCAGCGTTACCTTTATCGCTCAGCTTATGGGCATAAGCTGGGGCGCATTGGCAGGCGCATTCTTGGCTCCGTTTATGTACGGGCTTTACTTTAAGGGCGCCACAAAGGCGTCAGCCTACGTAAGCTTTATTTTAGGTACTGTAATTATGACCTTAAATCTCTTTTTCAGAGGAAGCTTTCCGGTCGTTTTGCAGTCGCCCATTAACGCAGGCGCATTCGTTATGATTTTGGGACTTATAGTGGTACCCGTAGTAAGTCTTTTCACAAAGAAGCCCGACAGGGCAAAGGTGGACGAAATGTTCTCCTGCTATGAACAGAAGGTAACCGTTGCCGCAAAAGAGGCTTTAGGCGACGAATAAAAGGCGTAAGATAAAAGGAGTGTTAATATGCCTATTACGGAATTTCTGGAAAGAAACGCAAGATTTCATCCGGACGATGTAAGCCTTGTGGAGGTAAACCCGGCAAATCAGCCGGACAGCAGTATTTCATGGCGCGAATACAGCCTGATTCAGGCTTCAAGCGGTGAAAAATACAGGAAAGAAATAACCTGGAAGGAGTTTGATACAGAGGCAAACCGCTTCGCAAATCTTCTTCTTACACGGGGAGTAAAAAAGGGCGACAAGGTCGCAATACTTATGATGAACTGCATATCCTGGCTTCCCATCTATTTCGGGATATTAAAGTCGGGAGCGGTGGCGGTGCCCATGAACTTCAGATTTTCCTCGGAGGAAATCGCCTACTGCGCCGACCTTGCCGACGTGGATGTGCTCATCTTCGGCCCCGAGTTTACGGAAAGGCTTTCAAAAATCAAGGAGAAATTAAGAATAAAAAGCTATTTCTTCGTGGGGAAAGAGGAGGAGCGTCCCTCCTTTGCGGACAGCTGGGAAAAAATGATTTCCTATTGCTCCACTACGGCTCCGGCGGTTGAGATAACCGATGCAGACGACGGCGCAATATACTTTTCCTCCGGCACCACGGGCTTTCCGAAGGCGATACTTCACGCTCATAAGGCGCTTGTAGCCTCGTGCATAGTCGAGCAGCGCCATCACTCCCAGACCAAGGACGACGTATTTTTGTGTATGCCTCCCCTTTACCATACGGGAGCGAAAATGCACTGGTTCGGCTCCCTTATATCGGGAAGCAAGGCGGTTATATTAAGGGGCATAAAGCCCGAATGGATATTAAGAACCGTTTCCGACGAGGGCGTTACCATAGTGTGGCTTTTAGTGCCCTGGGCGCAGGACATATTGGACTCCATAGAGCGGGGAGATATAAAGCTTTCCGATTATAAGCTTTCCCAGTGGCGGCTTATGCATATAGGGGCTCAGCCCGTTCCGCCGTCTTTAATAAAAAGGTGGAAAGAGGTTTTCCCCAATCACGAGTACGATACAAACTACGGCTTAAGCGAGTCCATAGGACCGGGAGCGGTGCACCTCGGCGTTGAAAATATAGATAAGGTGGGCGCAATCGGCGTTCCGGGCTACGGCTGGCAGGTAAAAATCGTGTCCGATAAGGGCGAAGAGGTAAAAACAGGCGAGGTCGGCGAGCTTTGCTTAAAGGGCGACGGCGTTATGAAGTGCTATTACAAAAATCCCGGCGCTACCAAGGAAGTTTTGACCGAGGAGGGCTGGCTTTATACGGGCGATATGGCAAAGAAGGATTCCGACGGCTTTATATACCTTGTGGACCGTAAAAAGGACGTTATAATCGAGGGCGGAGAAAATATTTACCCGGTTCAGATTGAGGACTTTTTAAGAGCGTACGACAAGGTAAGCGATGTGGGCGTTATCGGACTTCCCGACGAAAGACTGGGCGAAATCACTGCGGCGGTCATTCAGATTAAGGAAAATATGACCTGCACCGAGGAGGAAATAAGGGAATACTGCATGGCGCTTCCCAGATATAAGCGGCCGAAGAAGATAATTTTCGCCGATATTCCCAGAAACGCAACGGGAAAAATTCAGAAAAACGCCTTAAGAGAGCGCTACGGCGCAGACAGACTGGTCGAGGCGGAAACAACAAAATAAAAAGAAAGGGGACTTTTTAGCGTCCGCCACATAAGGAAGTTTTTTATGGAGTAGTTCCAAAATCAAGGAGCTACTCCATTTTCCTTGTTATCCAACCTTGTACATCTGCGGATTTTCATGGATTTTGTTTATTATATCCAATATTTCTTTTTTATCAGGAATATCAATCATTCCCACGGCGGTAAAGTAAATATCAACTTTCACATGACAATGACCGTCATATTTGTCGTTGTTGTGGACTTCTATCCTTTGTATGAGAGAATTAACGATTGTTGGCGTAAGCTCTCGGAAGTCAGTAAGTTTCCGTAAGGTTTTTAGCAGAAGTCGCATATCAACATTTTGCTGTTCAGCTTTTTCCAATTCCTTTTCACTGTTGGATATTGTTTCAATAAGCTCTTTTTGTTCGGTTTCGTACATAGAAGCCATACGAGAATATCTTTCATCACTTATTTTGCCTAAAATATCATCCTCATAAATGCGTGAAATAATCATATCGAGTTCGGATATTCTTCTTTTTCCGGTTTCGATTGTATGTTTTAACTTAGTTAATTCATTTTTACGCATAACCTGATTTTTTGTTGCCATAAGATACAAGAATACCGGCTCATAGCATCTAACAAAATCTGCCAAGCTGCTTATTGCTTCAAATACAATTCTTTCAAGAACTACATCTCGTATAAAATGTATTTGACAATCGCCCCGTCCGCTTTTATAATTTGAACACCTGAAATGTTCTAGCTGTCGTGTCATACTTTTAGCAGCGGCGAAATGTAATTTAGCTCCGCAATCAGGGCAATATACCAATCCCGAAAACAGACTTGTTCTGCCCGTTGATGTTGGTCTTCTTTTATGCTGACGAAGCTCCTGAACTCTGAGCCATAAATCCTCAGTTATTATTGCATCTTGTGTGTTAGGGATAATTTGTTGCTCATCTTCGGATTTATGGATAACCTTATGTACCTTGTAGCTTACAGTTGTTGTCTTAAAGTTCACAGTACATCCCGTGTATTGTCTGTTGTCAATAATTCCTGCAACTGTTGCAGGATCCCAATAATATGGTTTTTCAGGATATTTATGAGTTGTTGATAATCCTTTTTCTATCTTGTATGCGGTAGGAATAAGGACTTTTTCTCGTTCTAACTGGCGGTCGATTTGTGCAATTCCACGACCTGCAAGCGATAATGAAAATATCTTTCGTACAACTTCTGCTGCTTCTTCATCAATTACCCATTGCTCTTTGTTGTCCGGATTTTTCATATATCCGTAAGTGTCGGTAAAGGATGTAAAGGAAATTCTTTTAAGCGGTATTGAAAATATGAATATTGCAGATTTCTATGTAAGCTATGCCGATAAAGAAGGCGAAGAAACTCTTACGGATATAACGAGTGATACCGATTTCGAGCCGCTTCGGGTGTTGTTGGCAAATGAACGCTTTAATTATGTAAAAGAAGCCTTTGAAAAGCTTGATTACAGAGAAAGGTTGGTCGTTTCAGAATACTTGGCATTTTGCCCCGATTGCTACAAGCTGAAGTCTAAAAAGGTAAAGCTTTCGGATATGGCAGTAAAGCTTTGCCTTACACCTGATGCGATAGAAAATGTATATAAAAAAGCAATAAAGAAAATGAGAAAATATATAGGAGATAAATTAAAATGAAAGATGAACATATAAAAGCATGGAATAAAAAGTACAGCTTAATTGAAAATGAGCCATTAGGTGGAGGTGGAAATGCTAAAGTATATAAGGTTAAAAATCAAAATAATAACAACATATATGCATTGAAGGTTTTGACCAAGAATGCAAGAGAACCCAAGCTTCGTTTTGTGGATGAAATTAAGATAATGCTTCAATGTAAAGAAATAAGTGGCGTTTTGCCTATTTTGGATTAATCATACAAAAAACGTCAATATATAATGCCTGTTGCACAACCTATTACCGATGTTTTACATAAAGATGATAGTGATACAATAGAGTTTATAGTAACGGTTATATCGGCTTTTATTCAACTATCCCAAACTCTTTCGGAGCTTCATCAAAAAAACATAGCTCACAGAGATATAAAGCCTGCTAACTTATACTATTATGATAATTGTTTTTGCTTCGGGGATTTCGGGTTAGTAGAATTCCCTGAAAGTAATAATGCCCTTACTCGCTCTGACAAAGCTTTAGGTGCAATTTTCACTATGGCACCGGAGATGAAGAGAGATCCCAAACATTCAGACGGTAAAAAAGCAGATGTATATTCTTTGGCTAAGACGCTATGGATTATATTATCCGGCGAAGAAAAAGGATTTGAAGGAGTTTATAATTTTAACGATAAACAACATGGCTTAAGATTTATTGACAAATTTCAAATGATACACTTGGTAGAACTAGAAGCTTTATTACAAAAATCCACAAATAATAGCCCTGAAGAAAGACCAACCATACAGCAGTTTAAAAGTGCTTTAGAAAATTATATATCTATATTAGATGACGATGACCTTTCACAAAAAAGCGATTGGGAATTTTTAAATAAATATTTATTTCCGTTCGGACAAGAAAGTGCAGTATGGCGAAATCTTGACAAAATTATTGAGGTTTTGAATATAGTAGGTACTTCTCCCGCATATAATCATATGCTATTATCAACTAAAGGCGGATTGGATTTTAAGAAAGCCGAAAAAGCTAACGAAGAAGGATGTATTTATGTATATGATACATTGGGAATCTGTTATTTATGCAAGCCAAAATGTCTTATTTATGAGTCCTTTGCAGAAAAGTATACATGGAATTATTTTTTGCTTGAACTCGAAGAATTAGAACCGATTTTTGCTGATATATATGATAGAGAAACACTTATAGAAGATTATCCGGGAAATTATGTATCTGCTCAATATAGTCAGTATGGTGTTTATGATTATGATGAGGGAACACCGCTCCCCGAAGGATTTAAAACTCTCTGTAGGTATTTGAGGGGCAAATTTCTTTTTGTTCTAAAAGGTGGTCCGTACAACCATATCAATGGAACATATGATGGAAGACATGGACAATGTACTAGTGACAAATTTAGAAAATATATTGAACGCCTAATTGATATAACTCAAGTCGCAGTATTAAAAGGTTTTTCCGAAGAAAAAGTGTTGCGCTCACGCATTTTTGACAAAAATCCTTTTGTTTTTGAGGAAGAAAGAACAATAGATTTTTCTGATATATTGTGTGAGGAACACCTTTATTTGTGCAAAGATGGATTTATTAGAAGGCAAAACGCAGATAATTCTAATGAGTGTTATTGGGTGTCCAATAGAGAAGCAGCTATTGAAATAAGTAACAATATTAATCAATTAGTTGGCAGTCTATGTAGGGACAACGGCTACGATGAACCGATAATACGTGTGTTTGCTATTGAATTTAAACAAGGGCAAAAGAAACCAACGCATCTGTTTACAAAAGAAGAACTAAAAAATGCTATGCAAAAAGCTGACGATAGAGTTCACAATCAATTAATTATAGATGAAAATGGATACATAAAGGTTATCAGAGATTATGGGCATACATATCCCGTAAGTCATGAAGCGTGGGATGCAGGAAACTGTTATGTAGGAAAATATTCAAACCTATCTACATTAGATGAAGATTACATGGCGGCATTAGATGCGTGGCAAACTTATTTGATTACAGGTGAGCATGTTAGGATAGATTTTGTACCTAATGATGTGGATGAGAGTGAATTAATTAAAGAAATAAAAAATATTATTAAAATATAAAAGCCCGAATATACAAGCAAAATTCAGCTTGCATATTCGGGCTTAATTTGTATCTTGAAATCCGTACATTTGTCAAAAGGGGAATTGTCGAAATATACTATGTGAAGCAAATCATTGACAGCTTCACGGATATATTTTATGGAGATGGTAAAATATATAAAGAAGAAAGGAAGTTGTTGAAATGAAGTTATTAACGAATGAACTGATTCAAAGGTTCAAAAACTATTTAACGAATGAAGAAAAAGCAGAAGCAACCATTGAGAAATATCTGCGTGATATATATGCATTTATGGTATGGCTTTGCGGAAAGGAAGTATGTAAGGAATATGTTTTGCATTACAAAAAAGAACTTATAGAAAAATATGCTCCAGCAAGTGTAAATTCGATGCTTTCATCGCTCAATGCGTTTTTTGCTTACAATGAATGGTATGAACTTAAAGTGAAATCCATTAAAATTCAAAAACAGATATTTGCAAGTAAAGATAAGGAACTTACCAAAGCTGAATATGAAAGACTGCTAAATGCCGCAAAGAGTAAAAATAATCAACGGTTATATTATTTGATGCAGACAATTTGTTCCTGTGGCTTGAGAGTATCAGAATTAAAATTTATTACAACGGATGCTGTACGATGTGGGCAAGCAACAATCAACTGCAAAGGTAAAATGAGAATTGTTATCTTACCAAAACAGCTATGTAAAATGCTTACAGGTTATATAAAAGAAAATAATATAAAAAGCGGCTCCGTATTTGTAAGCAAAAACGGAAGACCGCTTGACAGGTCAAACATATGGTCTGATATGAAAAAACTTTGTGAATCGGCCGGAGTATCAAAGGATAAGGTATTTCCGCATAATCTCAGACATCTTTTTGCAAGAACATATTATTCACTTCAAAAGGATGTTGTAAGACTTGCTGATATTTTAGGTCATTCAAGTGTAAATACTACTAGAATTTATACGATGGAATGCGGAGATGTCCACAGAAAACAAATTCAAAAATTAGGATTACTCCTGTGTAGTAATACATTATAACATAATTTGTATTATGTTATAACATCACAGACTATAAACCTAATTATACAGTATTATTATAGCATGTAAAGGCAGAAAAGTCAATGATTTGCGACTAATTTACATAATTTTATATCTTTTTCGGACAGTTGAACAAAAATAGGAAACGGAAAATAGACCAATGTAATAATGTCTAATAGCATTGGTCTTGTTTTTGTGTGCAAATTGATATTGTATATCCCCTTACAAAGTCAATATATGAATAATTACACTACATAATACAAATTATGTAGTAACTGTCAGTGGATAAAACTATGTATATAAAATT
>CAYXRC010000007.1:0-114423 GCA_964466295.1 uncultured Ruminococcus sp. | reverse complement strand
CTCATCTATATTATCACATCTTCTGACTTTTGTCAACACTTTTTTTCACTTTTTTCTGATTTTTTTATAAATGCATTAAGAATAAATAAATGCCTTGATTTAATCCTCTTTTCATACTATAATATTATAAAAAGATTTTTAGGAGGAAGTATATTAATGATTGAAATGCTTAAAGTGATTTTTTTAGGAATTGTCGAGGGAATTACCGAATGGTTGCCTATAAGCAGTACGGGGCACATGATTTTGGTAAATGAATTTCTCGGCACCGACAAGGGCTTTCTTACAACGGATGTGTTCCTTTATGTAATTCAGCTCGGAGCTATACTTGCAATCGCCACCCTTTACTTTCACAAGCTAAACCCGTTTTCCCCGAGAAAAACAAAGGCGGAAAAAGCCGCTACCTGGCAGATGTGGTTTAAGGTAATAATTGCCTGCATACCGGCGGCAGTTGCCGGGCTTTTGCTCGACAAGCAGATGGAGCATTTTGAAAATCCCTTTGTTATAAGCGCCACTTTAATTATTTACGGTATTGCTTTCATTATTATAGAGAACAGAAAAAGAAAGCCTTCCGTTACAGGCATAGATAAGCTTACCTATAAAACCGCGCTTTTAATCGGACTTTTTCAGGTGCTTTCCATTGTACCCGGAACCTCCCGTTCGGGTGCGACTATTCTCGGCGCTATCATTTTAGGTCTTTCAAGAGAAGCGGCGGCGGAATTTTCATTCTTTCTTGCTATCCCCGTCATGTTCGGGGTAAGTCTTTTAAAGCTTGCTACCAACGATTACATTATGACAGGCTATGAATGGATACTGCTTTTGGCCGGAATGATAGTTGCCTATGTCGTATCAATTATTTCAGTTAAATTTTTAACCGATTATGTTAAAAAGCACGATTTTAAGGTTTTCGGCTGGTACCGAATCATTTTAGGTATTATAGTTCTCATTACCTTCGGTCTTATATTAAGATAAGAAACTCCCTTCCGCTTACCGTAAGCGGAAGGGAGTTTTAGTTTCGCAAATACAGCGTTTTTATCCAACATTTGACTCCAGCCTTAATTTGTCTGCAATCAATGCGATAAATTCCGAGTTTGTGGGCTTACCCTTAAGGGTGCTTACCGTATATCCGAAAAGCTTATAGAAGCACTCCTCGTTTCCTCTTGTGCATGCGACCTCAATGGCGTGTCTTATAGCTCTTTCAACTCTTGAAGATGTGGTTTTGTGCCTCTTTGCGACCTCGGGATAAAGCTGCTTTGTAACGGCGTTAATCATCTCGTTGTCTTTTATTGTCATTAAAATTGCATCTCTTAAATACTGATAGCCCTTAATGTTTGCCGGAACGCCCACATTGTGTATGACATTGGTGACTCTTATTTCCATCTCCTTGGCAGAAGGCGCCGCACTTTCAGTCTTTTTAACCTCTCCGCCGATTCCTATTTTAGACTGAACGGGACTGCAAAGCATCTTTATCCTGTCGAAAAGCATTTCGTAGGACGCCGGCTTTACCATATAATAGTCCGCACCGTAGGCGGATACCATTCCCGATACATGCTCCTGTGCCAAAGCCGAAAGCACAATCACCGCCGGTCTTTTAATACCGGTATACATGTTCATCGCCTTAAGAACTCCTATACCGTCTAACACAGGCATTACTATATCCAAAATTACTGCGTCCGGCTCAAGGGCGCTTATTTTCTCAAGCCCGTCGCGTCCGTCATAGGCGCAGCCTACAATTTCTATTTCCCTGTCGTTTGCTTTCGCAAGATAATTTTTTATGCCTTCGGCTACCTCCTTATTGTCGTCAATGATTAATACTTTAATTATTTCGTTCATTTTAATTCTCCCTCTTTTTTGGTTTTATATGATTTTTTTACCGACATTTGCATTTTACCATATTTTTACAGTTTTTGCAAGTACTTTTCTATTTTTTTCCAACAATTTTTACGACATTCTTTGACATTCTGACTTTTGCCAAGCGGTTAATATGTCAAAATATCTTTTGTTCTGTCAAAAAGTCTATTATATTTTTTCTAAAACTAAAATTATATGTTTGTCTATAAGGGCTGTTTGTGTTATAATAGTTAAATGTTAACTAAATTTTACTAAGGGGAAATGAAAATTGAAATATCTTATTCCTTTTTTTAGAAAATACAGACTTGAAAGTATTCTGGCACCTCTTTTTAAAATGCTTGAAGCCTCCTTTGACCTTCTTGTGCCTCTCGTGGTTGCCGATATAATAGATGTAGGAATTGCCGATAACAATATGCCCTATATATTATCACGCTTTGCTCTGATGCTGCTTTTAGCGGTTTTGGGGCTTTTATCCAGCTTTACTGCCCAGTATTTCGCCGCAAAAGCGGCGGTGGGCACCTCCACCGAGCTTAGACATAACCTTTTACGGCACATAGAAAATCTGGACTTTGCTTCTCTTGACAGCTTAGGCTCCGCTACGCTTATTACCCGTCTTACCTCAGATGTAAATCAGGTACAAAACGGTCTTAACATGTTTTTAAGGCTCTTTTTGAGAAGCCCGTTCATTGTTTTCGGGGCTCTTTTAATGGCATTTTTTATAGATAAAAGCGCCGCCCTTATTTTCACGGCTGTAATTGCAGTTTTATTTATAATAGTTTTCGGCATTATGCACATTACAAATCCCCTTTATAAAAAACAGCAGAAAAGCCTTGACAGAGTGACCGTATCGGCCTCAGAAAACTTAAATGGCGTAAGAGTCATACGTGCCTTTTCGGGTGAAAAAAGAGAGGAGCAAAGCTTTAAGGAAAAAAACGGCGCTCTGAAAAGTATACAGACCAAGGCGGGAAAAATCAGCGCTTTAATGAATCCCTTAACCTATGTTGCCGTAAACGGAGGCATAATCTTAATACTGTGGACAGGTGCGGCAAAGGTTGATAACGCCATGCTCTTATCAGGCGACGTTATTGCGCTTATAAATTATCTTTCACAGGTTTTGGTAGAGCTTGTGAAGCTCGCCAATCTTGTGGTTTTATTAAGCAAGGGGATAGTCAGCATGGGGCGCATCGGAAATATTCTGGATATGGAAAGCACCATGAGCTACGGAGCCTTGACCTCGTCTGATACAGACTCTTACGCCGTGGTATTTGACGGCGTAAGCTTCAGCTATCCCGGCTCCTCGGAAAACGCCCTTAATAATATTTCCTTCAGCGCCAAAAGAGGGGAAACAATCGGCATAATCGGAGGAACGGGAAGCGGAAAAAGCACACTTATAAGCCTTATTGCAAGGTTTTTTGATGTAGGCTCCGGAAGCATAAAGCTTTTCGGACACGATATAAAAGAGTGGGACAGGCAGGCTCTGCGGCAAAAAATAGCCGTAGTTATGCAAAAAACCCGGCTTTTTTCGGGGACCGTCAAATCAAATCTTATGTACGGAAAAAAGGACGCCTCCGACAGTGAAATGTGGCAGGCGTTAGACATCGCCCAGGCCTCTGAATTTGTAAGGTCAAAGCCCGGAATGCTTGACTCTTTAATAGAACAGGGCGGAAGAAATCTTTCGGGCGGTCAGAAACAAAGACTGTCTATCGCCCGTGCGGTTATCGCACGACCGGAAATTTTAATTCTTGACGATAGCTCCTCGGCGTTAGACTATGCCACAGATGCGGCGCTCAAGAAAAGCCTTAGAACGCTTCCCGAGGACACGACCGTTTTCATTGTAAGCCAAAGAGTGTCCTCCGTTAAACACGCTGACAAAATACTGGTATTAGACGACGGAGCGCTTGTGGGCATGGGTACTCACGAGGAGCTTTTGGGCTCTTCATATGTATATAAGGAAATATACGAAAGCACATCGAAAAGGGAGGGCGAATAAAATTGAACAAACAGGAAATAAAACGTATACTGTCATATATAAAGCCCTATTCTCTCTTCGTAATCTTAAGTATATTTTTCGCCGCAGTAAGCGCTCTTTGCCAGCTTTTAGTTCCGGTTTTCTGCGGCAGGGCGATAGATTATATGTTAGGCGTAGGCAAGGTTGACTTTCAAGGCGTTCTTAGTTCGGTTTTTTATGTGGCCGCTACGGCGCTTTCAGGTGCGGCAGCCTCAGAGCTTTTATCGGTATGCAACAATAAGCTGACCTTTTCGGTAGCCTGCGATTTAAGAAGCAAGATGAGCGAAAAGCTTCACCGGCTTCCTTTATCGTACCTTGACTCACACCCCTCAGGCGACCTCTTAAGCCGTATGACTACGGATATAGATACCTTTTCAGATGGTATGTTAATGGGGCTTACCCAGCTTTTTACCGGCGTTATAACTATAATCGGTATTCTTTTGGTTATGCTTTACTATAATGTATTCATCACTCTTATCGTCATACTTTTAACGCCGCTCTCCCTTTTCACCGCCTCGTTCATAGCAAGAAAAACCCACCGCTATTTCACTGACCAGGCGGCGGTGCGGGGCGAGGAAACCGCCTTTATAAACGAGGTTATAGAAGGTCAGAAGGTCATTTCCTCTTATTCAAAGGAAAACGAAGTCCTGGCCTCTTTTGACGAAATAAATGAACGTCTTAAAAAAGCGTCCTTTAACGCAACCTTCTTTTCAAGCCTTACGAATCCCAGTACCAGGCTGGTAAACAATATCGTCTATGCCGCGGTAATTTTAATATCGGCGCTTCTTTCCTTAAAAGGCGCTCTCACCATAGGAAAAATCAGCGTATTTTTAAGCTATGCAAGTCAGTATGCAAAGCCCTTTAACGAAATCAGCGGCGTTATTACCGAGCTTCAGAACGCCGGAGCGTCCATAAGAAGGGTATTTTCTTTCCTTGATGAGGAGGAGGAAAAGCCCGACAAGAAAGACGCCTTAGTGCTTTCAGACAGCGGCGAGGTAGAGCTTTCCGACGTTTGCTTCGGCTACAGCAAGGAAAAACCGCTCCTTAAAAATATTTCTCTTAAGGTTAAAAAGGGACAGCGTATCGCAATAGTCGGACCCACAGGCTGCGGCAAAACAACACTTATAAATCTTCTTATGCGCTTTTACGATACGGATAGCGGAGCGATAAAAATAAACGGCGTAAATATAAAGGACTGTACAAGAAAATCTCTGCGCAAAAGCTTTGGCATAGTGCTTCAGGATACGTGGCTTAAAAAGGGCACGGTTAAAGAAAATATCTCCTACGGAAAGCCCGACGCTACGGATGAAGAGATTATCGCCGCCGCAAAAAACGCCCATGCGCATTCTTTTATTAAGAAGCTGCCGAAGGGCTATGATACAAAAATAAGCGAAAACGGGGACAGCTTATCTGCCGGACAAAAACAGCTTTTATGCATTGCCCGAGTTATGCTGTGCCTGCCTCCCATGCTTATCTTAGACGAGGCGACAAGCTCTATCGACACACGGACGGAAATTAAAATCCAGTCTGCCTTTTCCTCTCTTATGAAAGGCAGAACAAGCTTTATCGTTGCCCACCGCCTGTCTACCATAAGAGAGGCCGACTTAATACTCGTCATGAAGGACGGAAATATTATCGAACAGGGAAAGCATGAAGAGCTTTTAGAGAAAAACGGCTTTTACGCAAAGCTTTATAACAGTCAGTTTGCTGTTGAGTAAATGCTTTTTACAGAGGAAAAAGAAGCTACCGGTTTTAATAAAACCGGTAGCTTCTTTTGTTATCTCATTTTGTCCTTCATTGCCCTAACATATTCGCCTATATAGTGCGGCGCATCCTTTTTATACCGTTCCAAAAGCTTGATAATGGCAGAGCCTACTATGGCGCCGTCGGAAATATCAGCCATTTTCTTCGCCTGCTCGGGAGTAGATATTCCGAAGCCTATGGCGCACGGAACAGAGGTATTTTCTCTTATCACCTTAACTATAGACTCCAAATCCGTGGTAATCTCACTTCGCTCTCCTGTTACGCCGAGGCTTGAAACCAGATAAATAAAGCCTTCGGCTTCTTTTGCTATCATGGCGATTCTCTCCTTTGAGGTCGGAGCGATAAGCGATATTAAATCCACTGAATATTTTCGGCATAAGGGCAGAAATTCGTCCTTCTCCTCATAAGGAATGTCAGGCAGAATAAGACCGTCTATGCCGATTTCCCGACAGGCGGATATGAATTTTTCCGCCCCGTAGGAGAACACAACATTTGCATAGGTCATAAATACCATGGGGATTTTCACGTCGCATCTGAGCTCTTTTACAAATTCAAATATTTTGTCTGTTGTAACGCCCCCGGAAAGTGCTCTTATATTTGCCCCCTGAATAACGGGACCCTCCGCAGTCGGGTCGGAAAACGGAATTCCCAGTTCAATTAGGTCTGCGCCGTTTTTTTCCGCCTCCCGTACGGCGGCGGCTGTAGTTTCAAGATCGGGATCACCGCAGGTCAAAAAAGCGATGAACGCCTTGCCCTTTGAAAAAGCGGATTTAATGTTACTCATAAATATTCTCCCCTCTGTAGCGTGCAATGGCGGCGCAATCCTTGTCGCCTCTGCCCGAAACGGTTACTACGATAATTTTATCCTTTGACATTTCCTTTGCCGCCTTCATTGTATAGGCTATGGCGTGAGATGACTCAATAGCCGGTATAATGCCCTCGGTTCTTGACAGATATTCAAAGGCGTTTACCGCCTCCTCGTCGGTTACGGGAACGTACTCGGCACGCCCGATGTCGTAAAGATATGCGTGCTCGGGGCCTACGCCCGGATAGTCAAGCCCTGCGGAAATTGAGTAGACCGGCGCAATCTGTCCGTATTTATCCTGACAGAAATATGACTTCATTCCGTGGAAAATGCCAAGCCTGCCGGTATTTACCGTCGCCGCCGTTTCAAAGGTGTCAATACCCCGTCCTGCGGCTTCACAGCCCACAAGCTTTACGTTTTTATCCTCTATAAAATGGTAAAAGCTTCCGATGGCGTTTGAGCCGCCGCCCACACACGCCGCCACAAGGTCGGGAAGTCTGCCCTCTTTTTTAATAATCTGTTCCTTTATTTCCTTAGAAATAACCGCCTGAAAATCACGCACAATCGTGGGGAACGGATGAGGTCCCATAACAGAGCCTAAGCAGTAATGGGTGTCGTCGATTCTTTTTGTCCACTCTCTCATCGCCTCGGAAACGGCGTCCTTTAAGGTCGCCGTTCCGCTGGTCACCTCTATAACCTCCGCTCCCAAGAGCTTCATTCTGTATACGTTAAGCGCCTGGCGGACGGTGTCCTCCTTGCCCATAAATACCACACATTCCATATCCAAAAGAGCGGCGGCGGTGGCGGTGGCAACTCCGTGCTGACCGGCGCCCGTTTCGGCAATCAGGCGCTTTTTGCCCATTTTTTTCGCTAAAAGCGCCTGTCCCAATACGTTGTTGATTTTGTGTGCGCCCGTGTGGTTTAAGTCCTCTCTCTTTAAGTATATTTTCGCTCCGCCCAAATCCCTTGTCATTTTTTCGGCATAGTAAAGCCTTGAGGGTCTTCCGGCGTAGTCATTTAAAAGCTCTGAAAGCTCCTTTTGAAATTCCGGGTCGTTTTTATAGTAGTTATACGCATTTTCAAGCTCGGTCACGGCGTGCATTAAGGTTTCGGGTATATACTGCCCTCCGTGAATTCCGAAACGTCCGTTTGGATTAGTCATTTTTCGTCTTCCTTTCGTACGGCTAAAATAAATTCCGCCATTTTGTTTTTGTCCTTAACGCCTCCGGTTTCAATTCCGGAGCTTACGTCAACGCCATAGGGAGCCAAATCCCTCACGGCTAAAACTGCCCTCTTTTTATCCAGCCCACCGGCAAGAAAATAAGGGCGGCGAATATCCTTTATTATGTTCCAGTCAAAGACCTTGCCCGTACCTGCGCCCGAATCTAAAAGTATGTAATCGGCGCTGCTTTCCTCGGCACGGGAAACGTCCCTTTCGCTCTCTATTCTGAAAGCCTTTATTATAGGCTTGTCCGTAAGCGAGCGAAGCGTTTTTAAATATTTCTCATCCTCGTCTGCATGAAGCTGTGCCAAATCTATTATATTGCTGTTTAAAAGATGAGCGACTTTAACAGGCTCTTCGTTTACAAATACTCCGACCGCTTTTATCTTACCGCAAAGCCTCGCTTTTAATTCTGCGGCTTTTTCCGGGGCGATAAACCGCCTGCTTTCGGGGGCGAATACAAAGCCGACATAATCGGGGAAAAGCAAATTTGCCGCTTCTATATCTGAGAGCCCTGTAAGTCCGCAAAGCTTTATCTTAGTCATAGTACGCTCTTTAACTCCTTAAGCTTTTCTTTTTTATTATCGGCACGCATAAGCGTTTCGCCTATTAAAACTGCGTCTGCGCCTATTGAAATAAGCTTTTGTATGTCCTCTTTATTTCTTACTCCGCTCTCCGACACGAAAATAACGTCGGGCGGAATAAGACTTCTTAACCGTCGGCTGTTTTCTGTATCTACCGTAAAATCCTTAAGATTTCTGTTGTTGACTCCGATTATCCTCGCTCCTGCAGAAAGCGCCGCCGAAACCTCATTTTCGTCGTGAGCCTCTACCAGAGCGGACATGCCCAGACTGTCCGCTATTTTTATGTATTTTTTAATTTCCTCTTCGCTTAAGACAGAGCAAATCAAAAGCACAGAAGACGCCCCCAAAAGCTTGGCCTCGTAAATCATATATTCGTCCACGGTAAAATCCTTCCTTAAAAGAGGAAGCGAAACCGCCCTTTTAATTTCTTCAAGATAGCTGTCTTTTCCCAAAAACCATTTAGGCTCGGTAAGCACCGATATGGCATCGGCGCCCATTTCTTCGTACTCCTTCGCAATTTCAAGATAGGGAAAATCCTTTGCTATAAGCCCCTTTGAGGGCGACGCCTTTTTGCACTCGCATATAAATGAGAGCGAGTCTTTTTTCAATGCTTTTTCAAATTCAAATTCACCTTTAGGAAGTGCGTACGCCTCGTCTTTTATTTCCTCGGTGCTTTTTTTAGCCTTCGCCCGGGATACTCTTTCCCTGGCGTAATCGGCAAGAGCATTTAATACGGTCATTCTTCCTCCTCCGGACGGTTGCTTATTTTTATAAATTTATTTAATGTATCTAAGGCTTTTCCGGAATCAATAAGCTCTCCGGCAAGGGTTATTCCGTCCTTCATGCATTGGGCCTTTCCTCCGATATAGAGCGCCGCACCGGCATTTAAAAGCACCGTATTTCTCTTATGTCCCTTTTCGCCCCTTAATATGGATAAGGTAATTTTTGCGTTTTCTTCCGGAGTGCCGCCCGTAAGGTCGGACTTTTCACAGCGAGGAAAGCCGAATTCCTCCGGCGTTATAGTGTAGGTTTTAAACCAGCCGTCCTTAAATTCGCATATCCTTGTGGGTGCACTTAAGGAAATTTCGTCAAGCTTATCCGTCCCGTACACCACCATGCCGCGCTTTACTCCGAGATTCATAAGCACCTGGGCAAGGGGCTCTGCCAGATATTCGTCATATACGCCCAGAAGCTGATACTTGGGCTTTCCGGGATTGGTAAGAGGCCCTAAAATGTTAAATACCGTCCTAAAGCCCAGCTCTTTTCTTATTTGACCCACATATTTCATTGAGGAATGATATTTCTGAGCGAAGAAAAAGCAAATTCCGGCTTCTTTTAAAAGCTCTGTGCAGCGCTTCGGACTTTCATTTATGTTGACGCCCAACGCCTCAAGGCAGTCTGCCGTTCCGGATTTTGAGGAAGCGGCACGGTTACCGTGCTTGGCGACCTTAAGACCGCCTGCGGCGGCGACGATGGCGGCGGTAGTGGATATGTTAAAGCTTTGGGCGTTGTCGCCGCCCGTTCCCACTATTTCAAAAAGCTCCATATCCGTATCCACCTTTACGGCGTGGGCTCTCATTGCGGCGGCGCAGCCGGCAATTTCATCGGTAGTTTCCGCTCTTGTGCTTTTTGTTGAAAGAGCAGCTAAAAATGCGGCGTTCTGAGTTGGCGAGGTTTCGCCGCTCATAATTTCGTTCATAACCTTATAGGCTTCGTCGTAGGTAAGGTCTTCTTTATTTACAATCTTTACAATCGCTTCTTTAATCATCTTTATATCTCCTTTATAAAGTTTTTAAGCATTGTTCTGCCGTCGGGAGTCATTATGGACTCGGGATGAAACTGAACTCCGAATATAGGATACTTAACGTGACTTACTGCCATCACTTCGCCATCGCAAGTTGTTGCGGTAACCTTAAGCTCGTCGGGAAGCGTAGCGCCGTCAACCGCAAGAGAATGGTATCTTGCCGCCGGAGCCGATTTGGGCGCTTACCGGAAGTACCTTATATTTCCCCGATTTTGCTATTTTTTTTACGTCGTCAAGACTTGGTAGAATTTTCATAACTGCTGCCTCCTTAATTTTAAAAACAAAAGTCCCTGACAGAATTAATATCTGTCAAGGACGAATAATTTCTATCCGCGGTGCCACCTTGAATTCAACGGATTGCTCCGAGCTCTTAAAAGGATACCAACATATCCCCGGCAACTGACGTATGCCTTAACGTCACAGAATACTCTGCCAAAAACAGCATTTGACTGTGCCCTCAGCGGTCCATTTGACAACCTGTTTCTTACCCGACTCTCAGCAATGCGGGCTCTCTGTAAAGGCATAAATTGCCGTTATCTCCGCTTCAACGGTTTATTAGCTTATTTATAACGCAAAAAGACTTTGTTGTCTTTTTGCGTTATTATAGCACCGCCCTTTTATTTTGTCAAGACCGCGGGGGAAAATTTTTTATTTTTCGTTTTCTTTTATTTCTTCGGCGGTTTTAGTCATTTGCTGGGCGTATACCGCATATCCGCTTTTGGGGTCGTCTAAAAATACATGGGTCAGCGCTCCTATAATTTTACCGTCCTGAACTATCGGACTTCCGCTCATGCCCTGCACTATTCCACCGGTAACGCTTATAAGCCGCTCATCTGAAATCTGGATCGTCATATCGTTTTTTCCGCCGGAAAAAAGCTTTTTTATATTGACAGAATAGCCTTTTACTCCATCTCCTGCAACATCCGTATAAAGCAGCGCCCCTCCGTCGTGCACGTCATTTACCGCGGCAATCCTCATATATTCCGCTTCTCCCTCCGGTATATCTTTTATATCGGCGTAAAGCCCGTTTTCGGTGTTCGCCCTTATTTGACCGTAAATTTTTTCGTCCTCCTTGAACTGTCCGATAATCTCTCCCGGTGCTCCCCTCTTGCTTTTTTCCACCGAAAGTATGTCGCAGTCGGTGATATATCCTTTTCCTACAGTAAAGCTTCTGCCGGTATCTGAATCCGTAACGGGGTGCCCCAAGGTCACCACCTGACCGTCCTCTTCGCTGTAAAAGGTTATCGTTCCCACTCCGGCAACGCTGTCACGCACCCACATACCTACCCTTTTATTGCCATAGGCATCTGTTTCGGGAGTAATTGTTGTTTCCTTTATTTTCCCGTTTCTGTCATAAACTACCTGTACCGTTTCTCCTGCTTCTTTAACCGCTTCGACAAAGGAATCCGTGTCCGAAATTTCCCTTTCTCCTGCCGAAAGAATTATATCCCCCTTTTTAAGTCCGGCGGCAAGCGCCGGATTCGGATATTCGGTGTCCTCAAAATCAACACACATAATGCCCTTGGAATAAAGCTTTATCCCAACGGTCTGACCGCCCAAAGCATATTCTTTTTCACTTAGTGCAAAAACGCTTTTGTCCCGTCTGTATACATCCGAAGCCACATAAGTAAGCATGAAAACGGATAAAATCAGAATAAATTTCTGCTTCAAAAAAATCACGCTCCGTTCACACATAATGTAACCTGAGCGTGATTTAATAATACCTGAGAATATGTAGCTTAATTTTAAAAAATTTCAAAAATCAAATTCGTCAAGACTTTTAAATGTATAACCCTGATTTTTTGCCTCGTCGATTATAGTACCCAATGCCTCGGCGTTATCCTGAGATACTGCGTGCAGAAGCATAACGCAGCCGTTATGAAGATACGGTACCACGCTTTCGACGGCATGTGCCGCGCCTTTTTGATTTTTCGTTTCCCAGTCCCTGTACGCAAAGCTCCAAAGCACGTTCTTATATCCTGCGGCATTTGCCGCCGCTAAGGACCTTTCACTGTACGCTCCCTCGGGAGGTCTGAAATACTTAGTATGCACTCCGAAGGTTTCGTAAAGCTTCATATCAAGCTCTGTAATCTCCTGCTGCATTGCCTCGGCTGTGCCCAAGGACGGCATATTCGGATGCCTTACAGTATGGTTGCCCACAATATGACCCTCGTCCAACATTCTTTTTATTAAATCAAAATTTGTGTCAAGATAGGGACCTGTAATAAAAAATGCGGCTTTAACGCCCTTTTCCTTTAATGTATCCAGAATAGAGGCGGTATATCCGTTTTCATATCCCTCGTCAAATGTAAGATATAAACATTTTTCCTCTTTATTTCCTTCGTATATGCAAGAATATTTTTCCATCATATCAATCTGCCCGGCAGTGAATTCAGGAAATGTGCCGGGCTTTTTCACAAATCCCCATCCGTATGCGTCGTTTCCGAGTGAGTTTATCTCACTTAAGGAGAGCGTCGGCGGCTGGTTTTCAGGCACTTTTTCTTCTATATTTTCGCTTTCTAAAGTTATCCCGGTATCCTCCTGTTCCGATTCTTCTACACTATATTCTGTCGCCGGATTATCTACAATCTCTTCGGCGTCATGTTTTTGCTCTTTGCAGGCAGTCAAAAGTAAAAGTAATGCTAATATCAACATAAGTTTTTTCACAAAAATCACCTCCTCGTCTATATTATATATGCTCTAAATTCCGATTTCAATCATTATTTTATATTGACAATAAAAATTTAGTGTGATAGAATCGAACTATGAAGAGATTTTTTACGGGAAAACGCTTGTTTATGGTCTTTACTTTCACAGGCCTTTATATACTTCTTGTCATAATAATGCACAGGCTCGGAGTCGGATGTATTTTCAGATATTTTTTCAAAATTCCGTGCCCCGGATGCGGCATGACCCATGCGGTCGTCGCTCTTTTGCACCTTGACTTCAGGGCGGCGTTTTCCTATCATCCGATGGTTTTTTCACTGCCCTTAATCTATCTTTATATTTTGACAAACGGTAGACTTTTCGGCAAAAAAGCCTTGGATATTACGGTCATATCCCTTTTGGTTTTCGGTTTTCTTTTAAACTATCTTTATAAAATTTTATAGGAGGTATTTTTATGTATTGCAGATATTGCGGAAAAGAGCTTCCGAACGAGGCGTCATTTTGTCCTTCCTGCGGAGTAGGCATAGGTGTGGGGAAAAATTTCTGTCCCTCCTGCGGCGATCCGGTGGCTCCCGGAGCGACGGTATGCGGCAAATGCGGCACTAATCTTTTCACGGTAAATCAAAGCGCACCTGCTCAGAAATCAAGGCTTGCGGCAGGTCTTTTGGCGATTTTGCTGGGACTTGGAATTCACAACTTTTATCTCGGCTATACCGGAAAGGGAGTTGCCCAGCTTCTTCTTACATTATGCTGCGGCGCCGGATATATATGGTGTCTTATCGAGGGTATAATGCTTCTCACCGGCTCGATTAACACCGACGCTAACGGTGTGCCCTTAAAAGATTAATCAGAGTTACAAATTAAACAGCCCCAATTGTGCTTTTCGCACAATTGGGGCTGTTTTTTAGCCTTAAAATGAGCCTGTCTTCAGGTCAAGCCTTTTAAAGAACGCACTTTAAAAATTCCTTTGTCCTGTCGTGCTTCGGATTTGTGAAAAGCTCTTCGGGAGCGGCATCCTCCAGAATAATTCCGCCGTCCATGAAGATAACTCTGTCCGCCACATCCCGGGCAAAGCCCATTTCATGAGTTACAACAATCATCGTCATGCCTGCCGATGCCAGCTCCTTCATAACCTGAAGAACCTCGCCGACCATTTCCGGGTCAAGGGCGCTTGTCGGCTCGTCGAAAAGCATAACGTCCGGATTCATTGCCAGCGCCCGGGCAATGGCAACTCTCTGCTGCTGACCGCCGGAAAGCTGATGGGGATAATAATCCGCCTTATCGGAAAGTCCTACTCTGTCCAAAAGCTCGTGGGCTTTTTTCTCCGCCTCGTCCTTTTTCATTTTTCCGAGGTCGACCGGAGCAAGCATAATATTTTTCTTTACGGTCAAATGAGAAAACAGGTTGAAATTCTGAAAAACCATGCCTATATTCTCACGTACTTTATTTATATTAAGCTTTTTGTCCGTTATCTCATATCCGTCAACGAAAATCTGTCCTTCGTTTGAGGTTTCAAGCCTGTTTAAGCACCTTAATAAAGTAGACTTGCCGGAGCCCGAGGGACCTATAATACATACCACTTCGCCTTCGGAAACGGACATATCAATTCCGTTTAAGACCTTAAGGCTTCCGTAATGCTTATGCAAATTTTTAACTGTTACCTTTTCGCTCATAATTAACTCTCTTCTCAAGATATTTTGAAACAACCATAAGAACGGAGATTACCACAAGATAGTACACCGCCACAAAAATGTAGGTAGCAAAAAACTGATATGATTTTCCCACGTAAATCTTCGCCTTATTTACAATTTCCGATAATCCGATTACCGAAAGAATAGACGTATCCTTTATGGTAATTATAAACTGATTTACCATGGAGGGCAGTGCGACCTTAAACGCCTGGGGAAGCACAATTTTAAAAAGCGTTCTTGCTTCACTTAAGCCTAAGCTCCTGGCCGCCTCTCTTTGTCCCTTGTTAACCGCCTGTATTCCTCCTCGGAATATTTCAGAAAGGTATGCGCCGGCATTTAAGCTTAAGGTAATTACTCCGGCTGTAAATGCGTCTAATCTGAACGACGGATTAATAAGCTGCTGTATAAGCTGAGGCATACCGAAATACACGATAAACGCCTGTACAAGCATGGGCGTGCCTCGGATTATCCAGATATAAACGCCGGATATAATCTTAAGAACACGGTTTTTTGAAATGCTGAAAAGGCAGGAAATCAATCCCAGTACCATGCCTATCGCCAAAGACAAAAGCGAAATAAGCACCGTCATTTTCAGGCCTGCCAAAAGCAACGGCGTCGCCTGCTCAAAAACCTTCACAAAATCCATAAATTAAATCACCAACATAAATTATTTCAGCATAGCATGTATAATGCTATGCTGAAATAGAATAAGCATTAATAAGTATAAATTACTCTTCCGTTACAGCCGCATCCTCGTCCTCGGCAGGAGCATCTTCTTCAGCTTCTACTGACGCATAGCCGTATTTTGCGAGTATCTCATCATACTTGCCGTTTTCTTTAATGTCAGAAAGTCCCTTATTGAACATCTCTATAAGCTCGGGATTTGTACCCTTCTGAACGGCAAATCCGTAATATGCGGAGTTCTGAATGTCGCCAGCGGTCTTAAGAGCAAGTCCCTCGGACTTTATAGCCCAGTCGATAACCGAACGGTCCTCAAAGCATGCAACGTTTGTTCCGTTGAGAACTGCGGTATACATCGTGGGAGAATCCTCGTAATATACAACCTCAAAGCCTATTTCCTCAGCATAAGCGGCAGTAAGCTCGGCGCTCATTGTGCTGGTTTTTGCGGCAACGGTTTTGCCCTTTAAATCCTCTACGGTTTTAATGTCGCTGTCAGCGGCAACGACCATTATCTGACCGTCCTCAAAGTATCCCTCGGAAAAGTCAAAGCTTTCCTTTCTCTTATCGTTAATTGTCATTCCGGCGATCATACCGTCTGCCTGACCGGACTGAACTGCACCCATAGCGGCGTCAAAGCCCTCGTTGTGCATTTCATATTTAAATCCCTGATCCTCTGCAATTGCCGCAAGAATATCCATATCAACGCCGACATACTCGTTGGTATCGGTGTCAAGATATTCAAAGGGCGCAAAAGAATTGTCAGAATAAATTATATATGTTTTATCATTTGTCTGAGTATCCGCTGTATCTTCTGCTTTTTTCGTGCATCCGGCAAATATTCCCAGAGCCATAACAGATGCTAAAAGTACTGCTAAAGTTTTCTTTTTCATGAAAATCATTCCTTCTTTCATATTTTTCTTATTATATCATAATAAGATAATCTTGTCAATTCCTCGGCTTCTTTTATTTAATCCGGTGCGTTTTTATGTGAAGTTTTAACAAAATAAAAGGGTATAATTTGTAATATTATCCCTAATATTTGTATGGTTTCCACAAAAATTCCGATTGCTTTTAAAATTTATTATTTCCGTTTAGCGTGATTTAATTAAAATTCTTCTCCCGTTTAGTTTGCGTGCAAAGAAAACGTTTTGCCACGTTTAAGCATAAAAACAACCTTGCAAATTTCTTTGCAAGGTTGCTTTTTTGCCTGTAAAGTTATAAGGCGGTTTGCCTTTTAACACAAAGGAAATGTTAGTTTCTGGGATTTTTGATATTTGCCTGAGCCGCAGCAAGTCTTGCAATCGGCACTCTGAAGGGAGAGCATGATACATAGTCAAGACCGATCTTATGGCAGAACTCAACGGAAGAAGGATCTCCGCCGTGCTCTCCGCAGATGCCCACGTGAAGCTCGGGTCTTACGCTCTTGCCAAGCTTAATAGCCATTTCCATAAGCTTGCCTACGCCAACCTGGTCAAGCTTAGCGAAGGGATCGTTTTCAAATATCTTAGCGTCATAGTATGCGTCAAGGAATTTTCCGGCATCATCTCTTGAGAAGCCGTAGGTCATCTGAGTAAGGTCGTTTGTACCGAAGCAGAAGAACTCAGCCTCTTTTGCGATTTCGTCAGCGGTAAGAGCCGCTCTGGGAATCTCGATCATTGTACCAACCTCATACTTAAGGTCAGCGCCGGCAGCTTTTATCTCAGCGTCAGCAGTTTCAACTACAACACTCTTAACATACTTAAGCTCCTTAATGTCGCCTATGAGAGGAATCATGATTTCGGGAGCTACATTCCAGTCGGGGTGAGCCTTCTGTACGTTTATTGCCGCTCTGATAACAGCCTTTGTCTGCATCTTTGCGATTTCGGGATAGGTAACCGCAAGACGGCATCCTCTGTGACCCATCATGGGGTTAAACTCATGGAGAGAATTGATAATGTTCTTTATTTCTTCAACGGTCTTGCCCTTTGTCTTTGCAAGAGCCTCAATGTCAGCTTCTTCTGTGGGAACGAACTCGTGAAGAGGAGGATCCAAGAATCTTATTGTAACGGGGCAGCCCTCAAGAGCTTCGTAAAGAGCCTCGAAATCGCCCTGCTGCATGGGAAGAATCTTGTCAAGAGCTTCTTCTCTCTCCTCTACTGTGTCAGAGCAGATCATTTCTCTGAACGCATCTATTCTGTTGCCCTCAAAGAACATGTGCTCGGTACGGCAAAGACCGATACCCTCGGCGCCAAGCTCTCTTGCTTTCTTTGCGTCCTTGGGAGTATCTGCGTTTGTTCTTACGTCAAGCGCTCTGTACTTGTCAGCCCAGCCCATTATCTTTCCGAAATATCCGCCGATAGAAGCGTCTACCGTGGGGATAATTCCGTCATATATCTTACCTGTTGATCCGTCGATGGAAATCTCATCGCCCTCGTGATAGGTCTTGCCGGCAAGAACGAACTTCTTGTTCTCCTCGTCCATAGCGATGTCAGAGCATCCGGATACACAGCAAGTACCCATACCTCTTGCAACAACGGCTGCGTGGCTTGTCATACCGCCTCTTACGGTAAGTATACCCTGAGCGGCCTTCATACCCTCAATGTCCTCGGGTGAGGTTTCAAGACGTACCAAAACGACCTTTTCTCCTCTTTCCTTCCAAGCCTTTGCGTCCTCTGCGGTGAATACGATTTTACCGCATGCTGCGCCGGGAGATGCCGCCAAAGCCTTAGAAATGGGCTCTGCCTTTTTAAGAGCAGCAGCATCAAACTGAGGATGAAGCAATGTGTCAAGGTTTCTGGGATCGATCATTGCTACTGCTTCCTTTTCGGAAATCATGCCTTCGTCAACAAGGTCGCAGGCAATCTTTAATGCAGCCTGAGCCGTTCTCTTACCGTTTCTTGTCTGAAGCATGTATAAATGCTTGTCTTCAATGGTAAACTCCATATCCTGCATATCTCTGTAGTGATTTTCAAGAGTATTGCAGATGCCTACGAACTGCTCGTAAACCTCGGGCATAACCTCTTTAAGCTGGTCGATGTGCTGAGGAGTTCTTACGCCGGCAACAACGTCCTCGCCCTGAGCGTTCATAAGGAACTCACCCATAAGGTGCTTTTCGCCTGTTGCGGGATCTCTTGTGAAGGCAACGCCTGTACCGGAGGTTTCGCCCATGTTGCCGAACGCCATCATCTGTACGTTAACGGCAGTACCCCATGAATAGGGAATATCGTTATCACGGCGATATACATTAGCTCTGGGGTTGTCCCATGAACGGAATACGGCTTTGATAGCGCCCATAAGCTGTTCCTTGGGATCGGTGGGGAACTCTTCGCCGATTTTTGCTTTATATTCAGCCTTGAACTGAGAAGCAAGCTCCTTTAAGTCGTCCGCTGTAAGCTCAACGTCCTGAGTTACGCCCTTCTTCTCCTTCATTTCGTCGATAAGCTGTTCAAAATACTTCTTGCCGACCTCCATAACTACGTCGGAATACATCTGAATAAATCTTCTGTAGCAGTCCCAAGCCCATCTGGGGTTACCGGACTTTTTAGACATTACGTCAACAACCTCTTCGTTAAGACCGAGGTTAAGAATTGTGTCCATCATACCGGGCATGGAAGCTCTTGCGCCGGAACGTACGGATACCAAAAGGGGATTTTCCTTATCTCCGAACTTCTTGCCGCAGATTTCCTCCATCTTTCCGATGTACTCCATAATCTGAGCCTGGATTTCATCGTTTATCTTGCGTCCGTCCTCATAATACTGTGTGCACGCCTCAGTAGAAATGGTGAAGCCCTGAGGAACAGGAAGACCGAGATTTGTCATTTCAGCTAAGTTAGCGCCCTTTCCTCCGAGGATTTCTCTCATTGAAGCGTTACCTTCGCTGAACAGATAAACATACTTTTTCATCAAATAAACCTCCTGAATTTAATTTATATCTTAGCATATCAATAATACACTAATTTTTTGAAAATTTCCACTGTTTTTTAAATTTTGCCTAAAAATTTTTTTAAGTTTTCGGATTTTTGATAATCTATCACAAAAAACAGCCGTATTTTTATTGCATTTTGACTAATTTTCTGAAATATTCCAAGGTTTTTATCTCCTCTTTAATATGTACGGCGATAAACGCCTCCGCCATGTCAAGTGCGGCGTTTACCGTTTCACTGTCCGCTTTTGTCTTATAAAGGGACACTGAAAGATTTTTTTTGAGTATATAATCGGTAAGCTTCAAGGCTCTTTCATTGACCGGCTTTAATCCTGCCTCATATGCGCATTTTCTGCAAAGCACGCCCCCCGAAAGAGCGCTGAAGGAAAAAGGCCCCTTCCTGCTCTGGCAGTTTACACATTCCTCGGTTTCCGGAGTAAGCCCGGCCACCTTAAGAAGCTTAAGGTCGTATATAAGCTTCATTAAAAATATATCGTTTTCCCCGTCGCCTAACATATAAAGGCTGTTTAACAAAAGCTTTAAGGCCGCTCCCATGTCCTCTAAAGAAAGCTGTCCTGCCAAATCCGCCATGTATATTCCTAAGGCAAGCCTTGTTAGGTCTGTTCTCAATTTATAAAAGCTTTCTATGCATGAGCACTGATTTAAGCCGTAAACCTCGCCCTTAGGACGGGAAAGCACAAATTCGTTATAGCACAAAAGCTCGCACGCCGCCCGGTTTTTGTTTTTCATTCCGCGAACGCCTTTTGCGCTTACCGATATTTTCCCGTGCTCATAGGTAAGCACGGTAAGCATTTTGTCATAGTCGCCGTAATTGACCTGTCTTATCACAATTCCCCTCGATTTTATCGGCTCCAATGCCCGACTTCCTTTCTATTCCTTTTGTCTTCATCAAGAGATAATCATCTATTTTCCCTGTTTTATAAAAGCTTTTTTCTTCCACAAAAGATGCCCCCTTTTTATTTATTCTGCGCCGATAGGGGCATTTGTTATTAAGGTATGTTTTGGGAATGGCAAAGGCACTTAAAAATCAGTTTTTAAATCCGAGAGTCTTTAAATCGCTTTCCCTGTTGCGCCAATCGGAGCGCACCTTTACCCAAAGCTTTAAGAACACCTTTTTTCCGAAAAACTTTTCCATGTCGCTTCTTGCATAGCTTCCCACTCTCTTTAACGCTTCTCCGCCTTTTCCGATTATAATTGCCTTATGGGACGATTTTTCGCAGTATATTGCCGCCTCAATGGTCAAAAGCTTGTCCTCATCCGAAAACTTTTCTATTTCCACCGCCGTTCCGTGAGGTACCTCCTTATCAAAAAGCCTTAATATTTTTTCCCTTATCATTTCTGCGGCTATATCCTTTTCCGGCATATTCGTCATCTGATCCTCGGGATAATATAAAGGTCCCTCCGGCATAAGCTTAAGCACCTCACTTATGACCTTATCCGCCGGTTCCCTTAGCGCACTCATGGGTATTACCGCCGAAAAATCATATAAAGCAGAATACTCTGCTATAAGGGGCAGAAGCTTTTCCTTTTCCACCGTATCGGTTTTATTTAAAACCAGCACCGTCGGAATAGACCGCTCCTTAAGCTGAGCTATAATCTTTTTTTCCTGCTCTCCTATTTCCTTTGTGCTGTCCGATACCATGACTGCGGCGTCAACATCGCTTATGGTATCGGAAACGACCTTGTTCATATATTCGCCGAGCCTTGTTTTAGGCTTGTGCACTCCCGGCGTGTCCACGAAAATAAGCTGATAGGTGTCTTTTGTGTCTATTGCTAAAATAGCGTTCCTTGTGGTCTGCGGCTTATTTGAAACAATCGCAATTTTATCTCCGGTTATTTTATTTAATAAAGTGGACTTTCCCGTATTGGGACGTCCCACAATGGCTACAAAGCCTGACTTAAAATTTTTTCCGCTCATTTTTCCTCCTCCGTAAACTCACGCGGTAAATTCATTTCATTTAGGATAATTTTTTCCTTGCTCTGCATTATTTCCCTCTCGTCCTCCTTCATGTGGTCGTAACCTAAAAGGTGAAGCATAGAGTGAACGGTCAAAAATCCCACCTCACGCATCAGGGAATGTCCGAATTGTGCCGCCTGACTTTCTGCCCTCTCAACCGATATTACTATATCTCCAAGCACCAAAAGTCCTCCGTCGTACACCATGCTTTCCGGGATTATTTTTCTGTCTTCGTCAAAGCTGAGCATCGGAAATGATAAAACGTCCGTAGGTCCCTCTCTTTTCATATATTCCTCGTTAAGCGCGGTTATTTCTTCGTTCGAGCATAACGTCACGCTTATTTCGCACTCTTCTTCGATTTTTTCTTCGGAAAGGGCAGTGCGGATTGCTTTTTCTATAATTTCGTCAAATTCGTCAGTCTTTATGCTCTTCTCTATCGTCAGCTCCATTTAGAGGCTCCTTATCATATTTTATTCTTTTGTGGAAATAGCTTTCCTGCATGGCGACAAATGCGTCTATAATATCTCCCAGCTCTCTGAAGGAAAGATTGCACCTGTCAAGCTGTCCGTCGGTCATTTTTGCCTTTACTATTTTTGTTACCATGGCTCTTATGGTTTCTTCCGTCTTCTCGTCTAAGGACCTTACCGCCGCTTCGCAGGAATCGGCAAGCATTACAATTCCTGCCTCCTTAGACTCGGGCTTAGGTCCGGGATATTTAAAAATACTTTCGTCGGCACAAGGGTCTAATTCCTTTGCTTTTTTATAAAATATTCCCGTCACCGTGGTGCCGTGATGCTGGGCTATAATATCCTTAATATCCGGAGGCAGACGGTACTGCTTTGCTATTTCAAGTCCGTAGTAAACGTGACCCTTTAATATCTCCGCCGACTCTTCGGGCATCAGGCTGTCATGGGGATTGTCCCCAAGCTGGTTTTCAAAAAAGTAACCCGGTCTTTTCAGCTTTCCGATGTCATGATAGTAGGCTCCGACTCTGGCAAGCTGATTGTTTGCCCCGATTTTAAGACATGCCGCCTCAGCGAGATTTCCTACCATAAGAGAGTGATGGTACGTTCCCGGCGCCTCGAACATAAGCCGTTTTAAAAGGGGTTTTTCGGGATTTCCCAAATCGTTAAGCTTAAAAGGCGTGGCAATATTGAAAATGTTTTCAAATATCGGTGTCGTTCCGATAACGGTAACCGAGGTCAAAAGTCCGTTTACCGTGCCAAACAGACAATAGCGAATAACCTCAAAAAGCTCTTTTCCGGCAAATAAAGCTGCCGAGGCGGCGGCAAGCGCCCCCGATATAACCATCATAAGCATGGCCTTTGCATAGCCGGAAAGTCCGGATACATTCTTATAAATTATCGCTCCGAAATATGACAGGAGTATCATGACAATAATAAATTCCTCTCCCTGCCCCAGCATAAGAGCCGCCGAGGAGGAAATGAATATATTAAACACCACCGACATTTCCATGCCTATAAAGGTCGCCGTCAAAATCGCTCCCACGGGAATCGGAATAAGGTAAACATAAATTCCCGAAAGAGAGGAGCAAAGCATTATAAGCACAAGCATTATAAGCTCCAAAAGAAGAATAAGCACAAGCTTTCCCGTTCTTAATGTGCCGAATTCCTTTCTCCTTATGTAATAAGCTCCCAAAAAATATACCGAAAGCAAAAATATAAGTATGCCCAGGGCATATTTTTTATTTATGCTCCGTTCTCCCTTTATAAGTCCAAGCTGGGACAAAAGCTCAATCTGACTTGCGCTTATCGCCTCGCCCCGGCGGACGATTATCTGATTTTTCTTGTATACAGCAGGCTCGACTAAGTTCATCGCCTTTTCCTTTTCGGCTTCGGTAAGCTCCTCGTCGTACTGTTCGTTAACCTTAACATAGCCTGAAAGTATATCCCTTGCCGCAGAAAGCTCCTCTTCATTAAGCCCCTTATCTTTAAGTATCTCCTCCATACTCTGCATTGCCGCAGTCGTATCGTCCACTCCCTTGTCCATAACCGTTACGAAAGCGGCTCGTACGGCGGCGGAAAATGAAGCCAATGCGCTCTGCTCCATCGTTGCCAAAAGCTTAAGACCGGATTCCTCAAGCTCGATTCCGGCATCTGAAATCATATAGGCAATCTTTCCTTCCAATGAAAGATTCATGCTCCTTACTTCGTTTACTGCGGCAAAAAGACTTTGAAGCTTGTCCTCCAAATCTCCGTTAAGCTCGTAATTTATTGTATACTGCGGCTTTATCTGGGAGGCGGCGGCCTCTCGCCGCCTTTTTGTTGTAGCGGTATCCTCTATCTCTCTCGGAGCGTAAATATCGGTTTGGGATATGTCGCCCTCCTTATAGTCATAGCTTTCCGGAACCGTCACTCCGAGAATTATTATAAAAGCAATAAGAAACGAAACCGATACCAAAATCCACCTTGTGAAAGACGTTTTTATCTTTCTCATCTGCTTTTCCTCTCGGCGGCTTTAACCGCCTTTTCTCTTTCAAACTTTTCGTAGCTTTTTATTATCTTCTGTACCAAAGGATGCCTTACAACGTCTTTTTCGGACAGTGTTACAAAGGCGATTCCCTCAATGTTTTTAAGCACCTTCATGGCTTCCTTAAGACCTGAGGTCTTGCCGTCCGGAAGGTCAATCTGAGTTATGTCGCCCGTTACTATAACCCTTGACCCGAAGCCTATTCTTGTCAGAAACATTTTCATTTGCTCGGGCGTGGTGTTCTGCGCCTCGTCCAAAATTATAAATGCGTCGTCAAGGGTCCGTCCGCGCATGTAGGCTAAGGGTGCTACCTCAATCTGAGCCCGTTCCAGATACTTCTGATACGCCTCGACTCCCATCATCTCGTACATAGCGTCGTAAAGCGGTCTTAAATAAGGATCCACCTTCATCTGAAGGTCGCCGGGCAGAAATCCCAGCTTTTCTCCGGCCTCAACCGCCGGACGGGTAAGGATTATCCTGCTTACCTCTTTTTTTCTGAAGGCTTCAACCGCCATGGCAACGGCAAGAAAGGTCTTTCCCGTTCCTGCCGGTCCGATTCCGAAGCATATGGGATTTTCGCCTATCGCCTTTATATATTCCTTTTGTCCTAAGGTCTTAGCCTTTATGGGCTTTCCCTTGGAGGTGATGCATACAAAGTCGCCGCCTAACGACACGATTGACCTTGCGCTTCCCTCCTTTGCCATGGATATGCAGTATCTTATTCCCTGCTCGGTCAGAGGCTCACCGTTTTTTAAAACGCTCATCATTGCCGAAACCGTATCGTACGCCGCCAAAACATTATCCTCGGCGCCCATAATTTTAAGAGCGTCGCCCCTGTTTATTATCTGAACGTCAAGCTCATGCTCCACAAGCTTTATGTTGAAATCGAAGCTTCCGAAAAGCTCGGGAATTTTTGACATCTCTTCAATATGAAATGTTTTTTCTACCACTTTTATTCCTCCGTAAAAATATAATCGGTAAGCGCAATGCTTTCCTCGCACTCAAAAACCATTGTAACGGTTGCGCCCTCGCCGTTTATTACCGTTGTATCGGACGCACCTACTATTGTTACCCCGTCCTTTAAGCTTTTTTCAAACTCTGAGTACATTTGTTTTTTTGCATTCTCTTCAGCCTCGTCTAAAGTTATTTTATCTTTTACTTTATATGTTTCCTTATATTTTGTTTTTTTAACCGTAACCGGAAGAAAAACGTCGCCCAAAATTTTAAGCTCCTTTACGTCCTCTTCTTTTTCACAGCTTTCAAAGGGCTCTTTGTCGGAAAAAGCAAATTTCATTCCGAAGCCCAAAATATTGACGCTGTATTTTGTTTTTTCTTTCCCTGTATAATAGGAGGTTTCTTTATAGCCTGTTACCTCCATTTTTTCCTCTGCCCACCAGGAGGCTGTAACCTCTCCCTCTGCATGAACGGGAGAAAACCCTTCGCTTATGCCGGAAATTAAAATCTGTCCCTCGGTCACCGTATCCTGCTCCTTAACAAGAGCTTGCCCTCGCTTTACCGTAATTTTTTTTATAACGCCGCTTCTTTTTGCGATAACGTTACAGGGCTTTTTAACATCGACGGGTGCGGCGGCCAAGGTTTTTTCTCTGACGTGTATGTAAGCTACCGTCCCCTTTATTTCGGGATAAATCCACGAAAGACGCGGCTCGTACTTTAAGGCGTCATCTCGGAATTTTGTTTTATTTATCTTGTATTTTACCACACCTTGCTTCAAACCGCAATACTCTGCGACAAATTTTATTTCTTCATCGGTCATATTTTCGTTTCCGTCCACTCTTATTGTCCAGATAAAGCTTTCAGAAACGCCGATAAAAAGGAGAAACAGTAAAAGACCTATTATTAAAGCCTTTCTCGTTTTATACCTTTCTATTCTAAACCAAAGACCGCACTTTTTTTGAATTTTTACACGGCATCCGGACTTTTTTGCAGCTTTTCTCATATGCTTAAACGCTTTAATTGAGGTTCTTAACAAAATGCCGTTTTCTTCTTTTTGGGCTCCCCATAAATAAATTCCCTCGGCGGCGCACAGATTTAAGAACCTTTCCGGAAACTCGCCGGAAACCAAAATAACAAGATACCCTCTTATATAACCTAATATTCTTAAAATCACAGAATTACCTCGCTAAATAAATTCTAATGAAACAATTTTTCCGGACACGCTTATTATCTCGTCGGTAATATGAGAAAGCGTAAGATTTTCTCCGTCTATTTTTATAATTTTGTCATTGGTATTTATTTTGACGCCCGAGCTTTCATAGGAAATTATTCCGCGGTAATTTTCTACGGTTACCTCCTTATCTCCCGCCATAGATATATAAGGAACATCCAGCATCACCGCGCAGGGAAGCTCTGATGGAGCGTCGCTGTTTTTTTGCTTTTTCTTCATAAAGGCGTCACCTCCACGTTTAATTTTATGCCGAATCTTTAGTCTTATAACCGTAAAAGGCGGCATAAGATATAAAAAGAGGAATAAATCTTAAAAAAGGGGGTTATTTTAAGTGAATAGAAAATTAGGCTGGATAAATATTTTTCTTATTTGCTTTATTACGTTTCTATTGCCATTTAAAAACAGTCTTTGCGTAGACGCCGTAAAAAGCGGCGTTGATATATGTCTTAATACGCTGATTCCCTCCCTTTTCCCTTTTTTATTTTTCTCAAGTCTTTTGTCACAGTTTTGCGGCGGCGTTCTTTCTTCGGTTTTCGCTCCGCTTTTGTGTCCCGTTTTCAATATAAGCGTACCTGCCGCCTCCGCTTTTGTTTTAGGGACCTTAGGCGGCTTTCCTACCGGTGCCTCAGTTGCCGCCTCTCTTTATAAGCAGAAAAAAATAAGTAAAGACGAGGCCGAAAGGCTTCCCGTTTTTTGCAATAACGCAGGAATTATGTTTGTAATATCCGCCGTGGGAAAGGAATTTTTCGGCTCCATCTCAATCGGTCTTACACTGTATGCCGTCCACATATTATCCTCGGTAGTTGCCGGCATAATTACAAGACCTAAAGAAAAAATGTATTCCTTTGAAAAAAACTTTCTTAAAAAATCCCTGTCGGAATTTACTCCTCCCTCGTTGACGGCAGTTTTTCCCGGCTGTATCTTCTCTTCCGTAAAGGCGATGGCGGCAATTTCGGCAAATTTTATAGTGTTCCGTGCAGTAACCTACATACTTTTTTCGGGATTTGACACAACAGGCTCCGCCGTTTTGAAAGGCATTTTTGAAATGGTGGGCGGGATATTTTCTTTAGGCAAAACACCCAAGGATTTAATCGCCGCATCCTTCATTTTGGGCTTTAACGGTCTTTGTATTCATATGCAGACGGCGTCTGTATTTTTCGGCAGCGGACTTTCTCCTTTAAAGTGTATAACGGGAAAGCTTATATGCGCTTTTTCTTCCGTGGCCGCAATGCTCGCTGCCTTTTATTTTTCCAAATTTGAGGTTTCGGGTTTTTTAACCCACGCCCACGTTATTCTTCTTTCCTTGGGGCTTTTTTGTCCGGGAGCATTATTTTTTCTTATCCGAAAAAGAAAAACAGGACATTCTTAAAATGTCCTGTTTATAACTATGCGTTGCTTCTTTTCCAGTAAAAAAGATACTGCTGTGCAAAGCCCGAATTTTCGCCGAAAAGCTCCTCTCCCTTTTTTCCGCCGAGATTCTCGTTAACCGCACGATCTATCCATACGTCCACCGGAAAAGAATCGAAGCGTGAAAGAGCGAATAAAAGCACACAGTCGGCAACCTTGTTGCCCACTCCGTAAATTTCCAAAAGCGCACGGCGTGCTTCCTTAGTTGTCGCCTTTCTTAAAAAGCCCTCGTCTATCTTCCCGTTTAATATGTCCAAAACCGCACGCCTTAAATATTTAGCCCGGTATCCGACTCCCAATGAAGCGTAATCAGCCTCAGTCACATCAGACAGCGCCTCCGGGTCGGGAAAGGAATAGTAGGTTTTTCCCATAAGCTCTAAGGGCTCGCCGTATGCGGAGCAAAGCTTCTCTACACATTTCTTTATGTTAGGGATAGCGTTTCTCTGAGATATTATAAAAGATAAAAGCGCTTCAAAAAACTCCTGCTTTAAAATCCTTATTCCGCTCCCGAAAGCAACCGCCTCTTCCATAACCGGCGAAATTGACACCGCTTTTTTTATCGCTGAATAATCCCGGTCTATGTCTAAATATTCTCTCCATATTTCCTTTATATCCTCCTCCGATGCGCCCTTTATCAAAATGTCCTTATTGTCATAGGAAATATTCACCGCTTTTTTGTGGGCGACGCCGGTAAAGCTGCCGTCCTCTTCCTTATTCCACCTGAAGCACTGACCGCAGTCAAAGGTATGCTCCGGAAGAAAATCCCTTTCAAGTCTGATTCTGCTTTCCATTTTTCTTTCCCCTTTCTCTTAAAGGCTTTTCCATTTCCTTGTATATTTCCTCCGGCGACACAAACTTGTCTGCGGCTTTTTTAAGATGCTCCGACTGACTCTTAAGCCCGATACCCAAAAGCCATAAAGCTACGGCGTAAAGAGTTTCTCTGTATGCCTTTTTATTAGGCATGAAGCAACTTAGCATGATAGATGAAAAGGGTGCAAAAATCTCTTTCCCGGGTGCGCCCATGTGTATTACTATCGGGTCGTTTTCCTCCGCCAAGCTTATCAATACTGCGCTTTCTGTAAATTCGTCGGTGATAAATACATCTGTTTCACCTATCCATCCTTGCTTTATCAGGGACTTGTTCATTCTTTCATAAAGGACGCCATTTTTGACAGCGTCTTTAATTTTTCGGCAGATTTCCGAAAAATGAGCCCTTGTATGCATAAAATCCGGATCTATAAAGGAGAAAACACCACGCCTCATTTCACCGTCAAGCTCGGCGCATCGCATTACAAGCTCTTTATTTATATCCTCGTAATCAATCTCCGCTTTCCGGCTTAAATCTGAAATTATATGTACCTTTCTTCCGTCCTTCTTAAATACGATATATTCTCTGTATGTGGCTCCGATTGTTTTGGAAACCGAGGCCAAATCATAAATTCCGCCGCCCGGGTCAAGATATAAAATACTTTTAGAGTCCATACAGTTTTCAAAAGCTCTGCCCCAAAGCGGCTTTTGAGATTTTCTGCCGATAAGTCTTATAAGCTTTTCAAGATACTCACGAATTTCATCACTGTAAACCGATATATGAAGCTCCACATAATCCCCTCCGTTTCGGTTAGTATTATTATAGCACGAATTATGCCGATTTTTCAATATTTTTAAAAAATATACATATATAATACAAGGGAAATCCAAGTGAGAACCATAAAAGCGAATAGGGCAGACATATCTGCCCTTTATAATTTAACGGCATAGCCGAATAATCCCAGACGTTCATTTTTAATGCAATATTAAATACTACTCCGAAAATAAGCTCGACAGAGGTTATTACACCCATGGAAACAAACGGAAAAGTTAAAATATTCGTCCTCTTTCTTAAAAGATAAAGCGTTAAAAACACGGCTCCGCCTGCCAATGCCATGCTCCAGTGCGTTCTTCCTCTCCACAAAATTTCGATAAAGCAATAGGCATATGCGCCGAACATAAATATCCATAATTTTTTCATGAAATCACCCAAAAATAATTATAACCGTCCTTAAGAAATATAATTCCATGAAAACCCTTCATATATAAAAATACCGGGCAGATATATCTGCCCGGTATTTAATCAGTCGAAGTTATTTATGCGTCTTTCTTCGGGATTTGCTATTCTTACAACAATCGCCGAAACCTCTGCTCTCGTTATATTTGTTGACGGAGCAAATGTTCCCGTGCTGTCGTTACCCGAAAGAACTCCGGCATTGTATAAAAGCATGATTTCATCATAGTATTTAAGTCCGTTCTTAACATCGGGAATTGATGTAATGTCATTTATTTCTTTATATTCTTCTAAAGGAAGAACATTGGCAAATATATATGCCATTTCCGCTCTCGTAGCGGTTTTATTATAGTTTGTAAAGTCGTTTCTACCGATTATTTTCTTAGACACCGCATAGTTAACGTAATCGTCGTACCAGTTGGTTTTTCCGGAGGTAAATTCGGTTTCCTCGCCGTAATAAATATCGGCAATTCTTGCGGCGATTGTAATCGCCTCCGCAATTGTTATATTCCCCATGGGGTCAAACTTTTTGTTGCCTTTACCCTGTACAAAGCCGTATCTGTAAGCCTGCTTTACGGCGCCGGTCTGATTATTTCCGTACCATGCATCCTCGTCTATATCGTCAAACAGCGTATCCTTATAGCTTGTAACATAACCGAAATTGCCCATTCCCGTTGTCGGCTTTTCTTCAGTCTTATCCTCTTCCTTGGCGGTAACTGTTACAACCACGTTTCCGGTAAACACATCACCGTCAGCAGAGTATCCGGTATAGCTAATCGTTATCTTTCCGGTTTTTTCAGGTATAAAGCAAATATCGGAAATAAGAATTTCTTCATTTTTGTAATAGCACTTATAGCTGGAGGCTATTTCCTCCTTGCCGTTATACATAAGCGTTCCGTAAGAGCTTGAGGGAAGCTTAAATTTAACATAAGAAAGAGTGGAGGCGAAAAGGTCCTTGCTCTCTGCGTTAAAGTCTGCTCCGTCAAAATATATCTTGTCGCCGACCTTACCGGAATACTTTATATCGCTCGCTTCCTCGTCATCGCTTGAAGATGATGAAGAATTGCTTGATGAATTTACCGTAATTTTTATCTTGCCGGTAAAGCTTGTCCCCTCAACGGAATAGCCGGTATACTGAATTGTCGCCGTTCCTGTGTAGGTTGATTTCGGAACATAGGAAACATTCTTTATATATTCGTCGCCGCTCTCATAGTAATATCTTCCGGAGCTTGTTACCTTTGACTCATAGGAATCATTGCTGTAGGAATATTTGTAGTAAAGATTTCCCGACGAAACCGTGCCGAAGCGTATGTAGTCAAGCCTTTCACCCGTTGCGTTTTTACACTCTGAGTTAAACTCGGACGCAGATGAAAAGGTTATGTAGGAATTATTTTTTACCGTATAGGTAATATCATCGGCCTCTGCAATATTTTTTGTGTCTACCTTGACGGTTATGCTTCCGTTGCAGCTATCCCCGTCTACATTGTAGGCAGCATAATCAATCAAAACCGTGCCGGCATAGTTTGCCGCCGGAACATATCCTACAAGATAAAGATAGGGCGACTTGCTATAGTAATATTTTGAAGAGCTCTTAACTGTTGCTCTTGCGTCATCCTCGTTGTCGTAGTCATAATAAAGCGTGCCCTTTGAGGGAAGGGTGAACTTAACGTAAGAAAGCTTTGCACCTGTCTGAGTAAGGCAGATTTTATTTATGTCCGCAGGATTTATAAACACTACCTCTCCGCCAGTGGAATAGTTTATATCCGACGATTCGCTGTCAAACTTTATTTTTATGGTGCCCTCGTACTCCTCGTCGTCAGAGTCGTATGCGTAATATGTAAGCTCTGCGGTATCCCCTGCTTCCTTTGACGTTACCAATGTAACATTATCTATAAGATAATTGCCGGAATCGGACGAGCTTCTGTAATACTTGGTTGACTCTTTTACATATGTATTATAGCGATCCGCCGAGGAATAATCATAATAATATATTCCGACATTTTCAGCAGGAAGCACGAATCTTACGTAGCTTAACACAAAGCCTGCGTTTCTGCACACTCTGTTTATCTCTGATGAGTCAATGTTCAATTTATCGCCGGGCTCAAGGTCATAGGTAAGCTTGTCCAAATCTCCCTTGTTTACGCCGGCGCTGACGGTTATCACTATTTTCCCCTCGAAGGCAGTTCTGTCGTTGGAATATCCCTTAAAGGAAATTTCCGCTTCGCCCACAAAGGAAGCCTTGGGAACGAAGGTTACATTCCCTATAAGACGGTAGCTTGAGCTTGAAGCGTTTCTGTAATACTTTGTCGTTGCCGTAACCTTTTCTTCCTTGTCACCCTCAAAGTCGTACCAGAGAGAGCCGTTGGAGGAGGCCGGCAAGGTAAAGTTAACATACGCCAGATTATCGCCGGTCTTATCAAGACAGTATTTTTCAAAATCCGTTACCTTAAATGTGACCGTATCATCGTTTTCAGTAGAGTACTTTATTATAGCTTCGCTATCCTCGGCGCTGATTTGCACATCGCTTAAGTCCTCCGCCGCCCATATCGGAACAAGCGACACCGAAAGTGCTGCGGCAGCGGCAAACGCCAGAAGCTTTTTAAACATATTAATATACCCCTTTCCCTTTGTTTTTTTATTTAATCATTTGATTAAATTATATCATTTTACCCCGTTTATGTCAATATGTCCTTAATTAACATAAATATTAACTTTTTATTACTTTTTCCCCAGCGCCTTTGTTTTTTCATAGGATTTTCTTACCGCCTCGGTTACGGCTCCGCTAAAACCCGAAAGCTCCAGGGATAAAAGCCCCTCGGCCGTGCTTCCGCCGGGACTTGTAACCTCGTCTTTTAAAACCGACGGATGCTTGCCTGTTAAAAGCGCCAGGTCGCAGGAGCCCTTAATCATATTAAGGGCATAAAATAAAGCCTTATTTTTGGGAAGTCCGCACAAAAGACCGCCGTTTGCCAATGCCTCGGCAAACATATACAAAAATGCCGGACCGCACCCCGACACGGCACTGGCAGCATCAATCAGCTTTTCGTCAATGTCATCTAAAATCCCGGCATGCCTCATTAAATTTTTAAATTCCGTTTTGTCCTCCTCTGTAACATTACAAGAGGCACACATCAATATAAGACCGCTCCCTGCCGCCGCCGGAGTGTTAGGCATTATCCTTATTATTTTTTTATCTGCCCCGAAACACTCTCCTATGGTTTCGATGCTTACACCGGCAAGCATTGAAACCAAAACCGCCCCTTTGTTTTTTTCGTTTATAACGCCCTTTGTTTGCCCACATATCTCTTTAAGCGCTTTCGGTTTAACTCCCAAAAAAATAAAATCCGAATTTTCTGCCGCATCTTCGGCGGTGCCGAAAGCGGCGTCTAAACCTTTCGCCTTTTCTTCTGCGTGCTTTATATCCTTACAAGACAGAATTATATTTTTGCCACCGCACTCCTTTGATGCGGCAAGCGCCAGGGCAAAGCCCATGTTTCCTGTGCCTAAAAATCCGGCTTTATACCTCATTTTAATTCCCCCTTATCGTATCTGACCGTTTCCTTCTATTATATATTTGTATGTTGTAAGCTCTTTTAAGCCCATCGGTCCTCTTGCATGAAGCTTTTGGGTAGATATTCCCATTTCACAGCCCATGCCGAATTCTCCTCCGTCTGTAAATCTTGTTGACGCATTAATATATACCGCCGCACTGTCGGTATAATCGGCAAAATATTTTGCCGCCTTTTTATCCTCGGTTATAATGGCTTCGCTGTGACCGGTGGAATGTAAAAGAATATGCTCTGCGGCGTCCGTAACGGAATTTACAACCTTAACCGCAAGAATATAGTCTAAAAACTCAGTGTCAAAGTCGTCATTTCCCGCTTCTTTTCCGTCAATTATTTTTAAGGCCTCGGGACAAAGCCTAAGCTCCACAGGGATTTCTCCTCTTTTTTCCCTGTCATCAGTCAGCCTCTTTTTAAGGAGCGGAAGAAAGGTTTTTGCAATATCCTTATGCAAAAGACAAACCTCTTCGGCATTGCATACGGACGGTCTTGAGGTTTTTGCGTTTTCTATTATATCAAGCGCCTTATTTATATCCGCAGCTTTATCCACATATACGTGGCATATGCCGGTACCTGTCTGAATACAGGGAACAGTGGCGTTTTTAACGCAGGCGGAGATAAGCCCCTTTCCGCCCCTGGGAATTAAAAGGTCGACTATCCCCTCCGCCCTCATAAGCTCTTCGGCGCTTTTCCTCTGGGTATCCTCAATTATATTTAAAACATTATCGTTAACGCCCGAATCGGCGATTCCCTTTTTAAGAGCCTCCACTATCGCCTTAGAGCTTTTATGAGCCTCTTTTCCGCATCTTAAAACGCAGGCGTTTCCGCTTTTTAAGGAAAGCGCCGCCGCATCCGACGTTACATTGGGACGGCTTTCATAAATTATGGCGACAAGCCCTAAAGGAACACGTCTTTTATGAATGATAAGGCCGTTCGGTCTTACGATTTTTTCAATATCTTCATTTGCCGGGTCGGGCAATGCGGCAATCTGCCTTATCCCGTCTGCCATGGCGGCAATTCTTTTCTTATCAAGCTTAAGCCTGTCTGCCATTACCTCAGTTATTTTCCCTTTGGCCGCCTCAAGGTCCTTAAGGTTTTCGGAAAGTATCCTCTCCTGCTCCTCCTCAAGGCGCTTTGCCATATTCATCATGATTTCGTTTTTCTTATCTGTGCTTAAATTTTTTATGTCTGCCTCCGCCGCCTTTGTGGCTTTTAGTATATTAAGCGTTGTCATCATTTCACCCTCTTTTTGAAAAAAGTGCCGATTTTTTTACCGTCGGCAATATCGTAAAGTATATCGGGATTTTTCCCGTTGGCTATTATCATATCACAGCCTGACTCGGTTGCAAGACGGGCGGCGCTTAATTTTGTTATCATACCTCCCGTGCCGAGAGAGCCCTTTGTATCCTTTGCCAGAGCCGCTATTTTGTCGGTTATTTCGTCTACCTCTTTTATAAGCACGGCGCCGGGATCCTCCTTGGGATTTTTATCGTAAAGCCCGTCTATATCGGTCAAAAGCACCAAAAGGTCGGCCCTTATGCTTACGCTGACCACTGCTGAAAGAGTGTCGTTGTCGCCTATTGCGATTTCGTCTGTAGCAACCGTGTCGTTTTCGTTGATTACGGGAAGGACTGAAAGCTCAAGAAGCCTTTCTATTGTATTGTGGAAATTTTCTTTCCTTTCCTTATCCCGTATATCCGCCGCCGTAATAAGTATCTGCGCTACATTATGATTGTACTCGGAAAAAAGCTTGTCGTATGTATACATAAGCTCGCACTGTCCGACCGCCGCGGCGGCCTGCTTGCCCGGAATATCCGACGGTCTTTTCTCAAGCCCCAGCTTTCCGACACCCATTCCTATAGCGCCGGAGGACACAAGTATAATTTCATGTCCGGCATTTTTTAGGTCGCTTAAAACCTTGCAAAGGCTTTCAATGCGCCTTATATTAAGCCTTCCTGTTTCGTGGGCAAGCGTAGAGGTGCCCACCTTTACTACCATTCTCATATCTTCACACCCTTTGGCATTGTTATTCTTATCTGCCATTTAAAAATTCAGTCTTAAAATATCCGTATCGGCAAAAGATATTTTAAGACGTTTTAAGCATTGTTTTAATTAAAAAAATCAGAGCAAGCGATATAAAGCTTGCTCCGACGTGGTATGCCCGATGCGATTCGAACGCACGACACATGGCGTCGGAGGCCATTGCTCTATCCGGCTGAGCTACGGGCACATATCTTTTATTATAATATCACAAAAATCCGTTTTTGTAAATACTATTTTACCGCATCGTAAAAAAATTCACGACCGTCGGACAATATTATTCTGTATACGGGACTGGCGCTTGCCTCCGAAAAGCGCACATCTTCTGCGGACATACACCTATATCCCGGTGTAATATTTGTTATCTCAGAGTTTTCTGCTCCGTCCGATATAAGATGCGGCAAAACCGAGGTTACATGCAGTATCTCTCCGCTTTCTCTGCCGGACTCTGTAACGTAGAAAAAGCTTCCCTCGGCAACGGCGGTTTTATCTTCAAAGGTTACGGTAATATTGCTTCCGAAAAGCTCGAAGCCGTCGTAAACAGTCCTGAACACATAGCTTCCCATGTATTCGGTTTCCACCGTGCCGCTTAAATCAAAGCCGTTTTCCTCCAGCCATTTTTTTGCTTCCTCAAGGGAATTTAAGGTTTTCTCCTCGATTATTTTAAAGCTGTTGGTATCTATTACAACCTCTTTACCGGGGATATAAAACCGGTTATCCTCTTTGGCATAGCCGCTTCCCAATATTTTTCCGATAAATTCCGCCTCGTCAGACATGGGATTTTTAACGGTGACCGCTCCCATTTTCGGCAAAGAGCGCCTTATAAGGTCAGGCGAAACCTTTATTGTCCTGTCCTCCAAAAGCTTAACGGTGTTTTCAATCACCTCTTCGCTGACACTATTTTTCCCGTGCCTTTGGGAAATGTCCCAGCCTGCCAAAAACAGGTCTATTACAAGAAAAAGACATATTAAAACCGTTTTTATTTTAGGCCAGTTCATTTCTTCTTAAAGCTCCTTTCCTTATTAAAGAGTCTTTTAATTTTTTATAATAACACGTTCTCCGTCGGCATATCCCGTCCATACCGGGGAGATAACTCCCTCGCTCCCGTATTCTCCGTAAGATAAGAAAATATCATAAATTCTCACCGGCTCTTCTTTTTCATTATAGAGCAGAGCGATTTTATCTATTGCTTCATAGATAGTTAAGGTATCCAAATAATCGTCCGTTTCCTCATATTCCCTCAAAAGCATTTTAACCTTGGTAATATATCCGTCCTCTACCGTTATTTCTATCGCATGGTCAAGCTTATTTCCGCCGACCTCAACCTCTGTCGTAACAGGTATGCCCGAAAAATAATAATCGAACGAAAAATTCATCTCTCCCGAGGAAGCGTATAAAAGGTCGCCGGAAACGTTAACCTTAAAGTCGGCACCGGAGGCTTCGGAGTATACCTCTCCTGCAAATTTTACCGCGCTGTTAAGGGATTCGTACAAGGACCCGTCGCCGGAGATTTTTATTCCGTGGGAGGAGCCCGTCGCCTCGTATTCGATAACTCCGTTATTATAAATCTTAAGCATGGAATCGTTTTCAAGGTATATCTCGGTGCCGTCGCTGTCCACATAGCGGTGTATAGATTTGGGGTTATAGCCGAAGCATCCAATCGCACGAGCTGCCGCTTCGGAGCTTTTTGCCAAGGGATTTATGCCGGAAATCTTCTGCCTTTGATTTTTTGCCGTGGATGCCGAGTCCAATACCAAAAATGAATCCAGCACCGTTTTCATTTTTACCGCCTCGTCCTCATTTACGGTATCTAAGTTCATCTCAAGGGCTAAGGTACAGTTATGATCCGGGTCCACACCTGCCACATAATTTGTGAAGGAGTTTATTAAATCCTGCGTCCCTTTGTAGAAAAGCTCATAGCGGACGGCATTTTTATCCTCATAATCAACCGCAAGAAATTCAACGCTGTCACCTCCTGTCGGGAGTATGAAAAAATCCCTTACGGCGTCAATTCTGTTAAGACTCTCAGAATCGGAAACGCCCATAAGACGGCTGAAAAGCTTCGGAGTCGTTGCGACCGGATAGCTGACATAGGCGTACATGACCTGCTCGTTTAACATCTTCCTTAAATCCTCTTTGGAAAGCTGCGACTCCTCCGTTATTTCTATACTGCCGTCAAGGAAGCCAGATACCAGATTCCCTATATCGGTGTAGACGTTTTCAAAAGCCTTGTCGCTGTTATAAAAAACCGAGCTTGAACCGTTTCCGTCGGCGATTACTATTTTTCTCGCCTTTTTTAAGTTTTCCAAGGGCTCAGAATAATAATTATCGAAAAAATTTCTGATTATCGGCCAGCTTTTTACATTAGCAAAAAGGCTATAGCCTTCCGGCCATAGCCTTTCATCCATCCATGTGACCGAAGTAAGACCTATACTGACCAAAACCAACAGTATCAATACAAAACTCTTAATTCGTTCCTTCACTTATTTTCTCTCCTGTCCGTCAGCGGTTCCAACCGTTAATAAGACTTTTTATACTGCTGAACCAGCCCTGCGACACCAGATTAATTTTGAAAAATACTCTCTGTACCTTTGCTCTGTCGCTTGTAACTGCCTGAACAGCCAAATTGTTATCGCCGGTTTTAAGCTGAACATTAAAGCAAAACAGACCGCTTGCGCCTACCGTAGTCTGAAGGGTCTTCCCCTCGGAATCCGTAGCGGGATAATAAAGACCGTCCGACGAATTATATGTAAGCACGGTTACCGTGCAGTACGGATCGGCGACTCCGGATACGGGATAAACGCTTTTATTGCTCTGGGACTGAGCATTTTCGGGCTTTTTTATAACCAGAATATTTGCGGCGTTTCCGACATCCTTATAAGTAACACCTGACGCAAGGCAGACTGCCGACATAGAAATCATCATAACAAATGCTAAAACCATCGCTGTTATTTTTTTCATAATCGGCACCTCCTTTTTTAAGAATTTCGGATTTTCATTTTTATTATACGCTTATTATACCACGTTATTGTTACAGGACTGTTACGGCGGAGTTATTTTTACTTAACAAGAGAGAAACTTTATTAAAGCGGCAGTGCAACCGTAACCTCGGTGCCCTCTCCCTCTTCGCTCTCAATATTGATATTTCCTCCGTGAGCGTCTATAATTTCCTTTGCAATAGCAAGCCCTAAGCCTGTGCCACCTTTGGCGCGGCTTCTTGCCTTATCCACACGGTAAAATCTTTCAAAAAGATGCGGAATATCCTCCTTGGGGATACCGATTCCGTTATCCCTTACCTTAATATATGCAAAACCCTTATCCGCATTTAAGCTAACCCAAATCTCGCCGCCGTCCTGGGTGTATTTTACTGCGTTTCCTATAATGTTGACAATCACCTGTTCAAGCCTGTTTCTGTCGCCGCTTACCTTAGGCATGAGCTCCTCTGCTTTAAAAACAATCTTCTGTCCGTGCTTTTTAGCCTCTACATTCATTCTATGACATGCAAGCTCTAAAAGCTCCTTAATGTCAAAGGGCTCTTTTTTCATTTCAATGTTGTTATCAAGCTGGGACAACGATAAAAGATCGCTGATAAGGCGTGTCATGCGGTCGGTTTCCCCGTCTATGACCGCAAGGAAATTATTTTCCGTTTCATCATGCCCCGGATAATCCATAAGCGTTTCCGTATAGCTTTTTATGACGGTTATGGGAGTCCTTAATTCATGAGATACGTTTGCCACAAACTCACGCCTTGCATTGTCAAGCCTTTGCTGCTTGGTATAGTCCTGAAATACCGAAACGACGCCTATTACCTTGTCCTCGCTTTCAAGAGGCGCAAGATAAACCATAAAATGTCTGCCGTCGTAGTCTATGCTTTTCTCTGCCGGCTCCTTGGCAAGATACAGAAACTGTCCGATAGTAATATCGGTACCAAGCATGGCAAAAAATTCGTCAAAGCCGGTAACCGATTCCTCGGTTACACCCAAAAGCTTCATTGCCGCCGGATTTATATGGATAAGCTTTCCGTCCGAATTAAAGGCGACAACTCCGTCTGTCATATATAAAAGAACCGTTTCAATCTTGTTTTTTTCCGCCGCCATTTCGCTCATGGTAAAGTTAAGCTCCTCGGCCATGTGATTAAAGGCTTCGGTAAGGCTTCCTATTTCGTCGTCGCCCGACACCTTTATTTTATCGCTGAAATTCCCCTTTGCCATATGGGAAGCGGAATTTTTAAGCCTTACCAAGGGAGCAATTAGCGATTTAGAAAAGACATAGCCCAAAAATACCGACAGCACCAACCCGATTAAAAGTGCAAGGAAAATATTTTTAAGGATGCTCTTCATTACCTCGTACATCTCAACCTTGGTGTCCCTGACATATACTATATACATTACTTTTCCGCCCGATTTTACCGGCACGGCAAAATCCATAAACTCTCCGATTTCGTTTGTTTCGTTTCCGATTTTTCCGGAAAGTGCGGCTATGATGTTTTCTGTAATTTCAAAATCCTCGCCAGTATTTCGCCCGGAAAGAGAGTAAAGGCATTTTGCGTCCTCTCCCGAAAGCACATATGCGTCCCTGTATGAGTCTATTCCCATTCTGACGCTGAACGCCGAGAGCACCTTTTTAAGGTCGTCAAGAGAGCTTGCGGCCGCTCTTGAAAGCTCTGCCGTCATAGCTTCGGTAAAGGTGTTTATCTGCATATCCTCGGTAAACTGCATGTTATAGTATTTTTTTATTCCCCATGCGGAAAATACGCCCACAAATGACATGACGCTTACCGTCAGTATTATAAAAAGGGTCAGTATTCTCCACTGAATACTCCTAAACATACAAGCTATTCCTTATAAAAATAATAGCCGATACCCCGCCTGGTCATTATATATTTCGGCTCGCTCGGATTATCCTCGATTTTTTCTCTCAGCCTGCTTATGGTAACGTCAACCGTGCGGTCGTCGCCCACATATTCATAGCCCCACACTTTTCTTAAAATAGTTTCTCTCGAGCATATTCTGTTGGGCGTTTCGGCAAGGAATTTCACAAGCTCAAACTCTCTTAAGGTAAGCTCTATGGGCTTGCCGTTCTTTCTTAACTCATAGCGCTCGGTATTTATGGTAATCTCGCCTATCTTTATGTCGCCTTCGCCCGTTTGCAACGCCTCGGTTGCCGGGACGGTGCGCCTTAAATTCGCCTTTACCCTGGCAAGAAGCTCTCTTACGGAAAAGGGCTTTGTTACATAGTCGTCGGCTCCCAGCTCAAGTCCTAAAATCTTATCTATTTCCTCACTTCTTGCCGTAAGCATAACAATGGGCACTTCGCTTTTTTGCCTTATTTTTTTGCAGACCTCAAAGCCGTCCATTTTCGGAAGCATAACGTCAAGAAGCACAAGATCCGGATTTTCCGACAGCGCAAGAGCCAAGCCCTCCTCGCCGTCCATGGCAACCGAAACCCCATAGCCCTCCTTTTCAAGGTTTATCTTTAAAATGTCCCCGATATTTTTTTCGTCGTCTACAACAAGAATTTTCTTTCTGTCCATATGTATCCCTCCCAATCAATATCCGGCTTCCTCGTCTATTATGATTACCTTTATTCTGTCTTTTATTCTCTGCTGCGCCATGACCGTATAGTTTGCGCATATTCTGTCATCTGAAGCGCAGCCGTCCGTCATATCGGAGGCTGAATACGCTTCCGATACACAGACTCCCTTTTTCTCACAGTATGTACTGCACGAGAGCCTTTTTGAGTTTTTCGGTGCGGCGACTTTTTTAACACGGCGCACCGCCTCGTCAAGATTTTCGACAATTTTCTGCTTTCCGACCACGATTATAACGGACTTAGGACCGAAAAGCAATGCGGCCACTCTGTTTGAATTTCCGTCCACGTTATAAAGCTCCCCGTTTTCGGTAACGGCGTTAGAGCTTGATATATAGGTGTCGGCGAAAAAGCTTTCCCTGTAAAGCTTCATAACCTCCTCACGTGAAATACCCTCTTTATAACGGTCTAAAAAGTTGTACTTACCGCTTCTTAAAAGCTCGATAATTCCGCATTCGAAAAGCGTCATTGAGCCGCCCACCGCAACGGTTTCATTTTCCGAAAGAAGAGATAACACCTTCCTTGCGGCCTCGTTTTTGTCCTTTACCACATAGGGCGTCATGTTATTTTTTTTAAGATTTTTCAATGTTTTTTCAATATTCATAAAAGAGCCTCCCATGCTTTATTTACCACTTTTTCTGTATCCGGGACAAGCTTTCGGTCGTCCTTTGTAAGATACAGTAAAAACTCTATATTGCCGTTTTGACCGGTTACGGGTGAAAATGTCAGCCCCGATATATAAAACCCCACCGACCGGGCATATTCCATAACACTTTCGGCGGCTTTTCTCTGCGCCTTTTTGTCCTTAACAACGCCCCTTTTCCCCACGGCGGCTCTGCCGACCTCAAACTGAGGCTTTATAAGACACACTCCCTCTGCAAAAGAGTCTGTCAGAGAATAAAGAGGAAAAAGCACCTGCTTTAACGAAATAAAAGAAACGTCGCAGGCAAAAAACGAGCATTTTTCGTCAAGGTGTAAGCTTCTTATATCCGTACCCTCCATATTGACAACACGCTCATCACACCTTAGCTTTTCGGCAAGCTGTCCGTGACCTACGTCTACCGCATATACCTTTTTTGCACCGCAATTTAGCATATATTCGGTAAATCCGCCCGTGCTTGCCCCAGCGTCAAGGCATGTTTTTTCAGAAATTTTAAGAGAAAATTCCTCCGCCGCCTTTTTTATCTTGTAAGCGCCCCGCCCCACATAGCACTCATCCCTTAAAACCTCAACGGTCTTTCCGTCCGTTTCAAGGCTTGGCTTTAAGCAAACAGTGCCGGAAACCTTTACCTTGCCGGATAAAATCATCTCCTTGGCTCTATCCCGTCCGGTGGCAAGAGAATTTTTAACAAGATAAACGTCAAGCCTCATTTTGCCCTCCGCAAAGCTTTAATATATCCTCGGCTACGGAATCAGAATCCAATCCGTACCTTTCCATAAGCGTTTTTGTTTTTCCGTGCTCGATAAAGACGTCGGGAAAGGATATTGCTTTTCCCGGACACTTAAGACGGGCGAAAATTTCCTCGCCCATGCCTCCCCTTAAGGCGTTGGCCTCAAGGGTAATAAGCCTTCCGGTCTTTTGAACTGATTTTTCTATTGTTTCAAAATCTGTGGGGTAAATAGTGGAAAGCTCAATAACCTCCACCTTAAATCCGGCGTTTTCCGCCTTCCCTGCCGCATCAAGAGCGGTTTTAAGCATAATTCCCTCTGCACACAGAGTAATGTCTTTTCCGGCAGATACAACCCTCGCCTTTCCGAATTTAAATCCCGCTCTGCCGGAAAGCTCCTCCCTGCCCTTCGGGTATCTTATGGCTATAGGTCCCTTATGCTCCTCCACCGCATATTTTAACATTGCCGAAAGCTCTGAAAAAGACGACGGCGACAGGACAGCAACATTCGGTATGCTTCCAAGATATGAAAGGTCGTATATGCCCTGATGTGTTTTCCCGTCAGCGCCGGGCTTTCCTGCACGGTCAAGGCAGAATACAATGTGCAGACCGTTTATCGCCGCATCGTGCAAAATCTGGTCATAGGCACGCTGCATAAATGTGGAATAGGTGCACACGACGGGTATCATACCCTCTCTTGCAAGACCTGCCGCAAAGGTAACGGCATGCTCTTCCGCAATTCCGCAGTCAAAAAATCTTTCCGGATAAGCTTCTGCAAAGCCGGAAAGCCCGCACCCCTTCGTCATAGCCGGGCATATTACCGCCATATTGCTATTTTTACAGGCAAGTAAAGAAAGCTCCATTCCCACGGCTTCGGAATAGTCCTCCTTAAGGCTGTGAGTCGTGCCTTTATCTACCTCGAATGCAGACACGCCGTGAAATCTTGACGGCTGCGCCTCCGCATATCCGTAGCCCTTGCCCTTTACGGTTTTAACATGTATTAAAACGGGACCTGTAACCGTCTTAGCCCGTTCGATATAAGTTCCGAGCTGTTTTAAATCGTGACCGTCGACGGGCCCGAAATACTTAATTCCGAAGCTTTCCGCAAAGGTACCCGGCACCATCATAAGCTTAAGCCTGTCCTTAAGCCTCCTTATATGCCGTTCTGCTTCGGGATGTGCCTTAAGCGCTCCTTTTAAATCCTTTTTCGCACGGAAATAGCCCTTGCTCGTCCTGACCCTCAATAAAATATTTGAAAGAGCGCCCACATTTTTTGAAATGGACATTCCGTTGTCGTTAAGTATTATTATTATATTCTTTTTCGTGTTGCCTATGTTGTTCAACGCTTCGTAGCAAAGCCCTCCGGTCATTGCGCCGTCGCCGATAAGAGCGACGGAAAAGCCCTTTTCGCCCTTTATCATTTTAGCCGACGCTATACCGTCCGCCAAGGAAAGGGATGTTCCCGAGTGTCCTGTATCAAAAAGATCCTGACTATTCTCCTCATGCCTCGGAAAGCCCGAAAGCCCGTCAGTCATTCTTAAGCTGTCAAAATATTTCATGCGACCCGTAAGAATTTTATGGATATAGCTCTGATGCCCTACATCAAATATTATACGGTCGTCCGCACTAAAATCAAAGCATCTGTGCAGCATAACCGTGAGCTCGACCACTCCCAGATTAGACGCAAGATGCCCTCCTGTTTTGGAAACGCTTTCAATCAAAAATTCCCTTATTTCCTCGCAAAGGCAGGAAAGCTCCTGGAAATTAAGCCTTTCAAGCGTTTCATGATTTATATTTTCATTTAGTATTTTTCTTATTCTTTTTTCCATTTTTTGAGTCCTTTTCAAAAACAGAAAGTATCTTGGCAACGGTAAACACAATATTGTTACTGCTTGAAATCGCTATGCTTTTACCGAAAGCCTTGCCTCCGACGGTCAGCGCCGCCACAAAAGCGGTCAATGCGATTCCGGAAAAAAATCCTCCGGCAGTATCGGAAGCTACTAGCCGTGCCACAATCACCGCCGTAGTGGATCCGCTTACAATTCCGCAAATATCGCCTATAACGTCGTTGCATATATTAGATACTCTTTCCGCATTTTTTATAAGCTTAATGCCGGTTGCGGCACCTTTTACACGCCTCGCCGCCATTGAATGAAAGGGCGCCTCCTCTGCCGCTGTTACCGCCGTGCCTATCATGTCGAAAAGAACGCCTATCAAAACTATCAAAAAAAGCACCAAGATCGCCGCTTGAGGCGGCGCTCCGTTAATGGATACCTCCGATAAAAGATTAATAATAAATGACAGCGAAAAGGTTAAAAGCGTGCTTAATAAAGTCCATCGTAAGTATTTTCTTCGCTGTCTCCGGGCTTTTTCCGACGGGTCGGGTCTGCCCTGTCCTGTGGTATCCAAAAATAATCACACTCCGAAAAAAAGTTAGTGGCGGCGTAAAAAGTAAATTTTGCGGCATAGGTTCGGTTGGCTTTCCCAAACGGATGCTCCCCCGTCGCCGATGAGAGCGGTTCCCCTTTAAATCCATCCCTGTGACGTCGCCTGTCACAGTACCGAATTGCCACTAAGTTCCGCACTGCAATCCCTTTTACGCCTGAAAATACAGTCTAGGGGTTTTCCCCATCAGTCGAAACCGTCCCTATCCTCTTTTGCAGATATACTTTCAAGAAGCTATAACGAAATCCTTCTGGCCAAAAAAATTTTGTCTGTCCTCTATCCCGCATATCCACTCAAGGCAGGCTACGCTGTCCACAGCATCACAGAAAAAAGGTACTGCATGACAGGTTTAACCCTTACCCGTAGGACACGCGCCTAAAGCGCCTCCCACGAAGCAAGGTCTCCGCGGAGAGAGGGTCATTCGCCGCATGCCATTGCGGTTCGCCCTCAGACCTTAACTCCCGGCACACACCCCCGACTGGCATCGGAAGCACGCACGAGGAACTTCATCGATGTGCCCTTAAGCGGCTTTTTACGACCGCCTTCAAAACGGCAGGAGCTGACTAGAATACTGCGCCACCTTAAATTTTTTTTATTTTTCCCGTATAAAACGGACTTTGGAATTTACGGATCAGGTTTTTCCGCCCGTATATTCCCTATGTATTATAACACAAAAATAATATATGTGTCAACAAAAGAAAAGCTTTTTCACATTTCGGCTCCTAAAGGCAAAAACCGCCCGGGATAAATCCCGGGCGATTTTTATGTTAATTTTTTATAAGGAGTCATTCTAAAAATAAAACGATTTTTCCCTGTTTTTTTGTTTCTTTTAAATCTATCACTCTCTGATTGTCCGAGCCTCTGAATTTTAATACAATGCTGTAACGCTCTTTTTTAAATTCACCGTCCACCAAAACGTCTATCATGGACAAAAGCTCGTCCGTAACGCTATAATGCGCTCGTCCGCCGGGCAAGAGGTCCTCTAAAAGGTATCCTGTATAGCACCATATATTCTTTTCGGGAAAACGCTCTTTAACACGCCTTAAAAATCCTATAAGTCCCTCCTGATTCACCTTTTCCATCGGCTCTCCGCCCAAAAGCGTAAGCCCGTTTATGTAGGAGGGCTCAAGCATTTTTAAAAGCTGATTCTCGGTTTCCTTCGTGAATTTTTCTCCTGCGTCAAAGCTCCAGGTTTCCTTGTTAAAGCACCCGTCGCACCTGTGAGTGCAGCCCGAAACGAAAAGCGTCACTCTCACGCCTAAACCGTTTGCTATATCGCAGTTTTTTACAGCGGAATAATTCATATTATAAGTGCAGAACCCTTTCCTTTATTTCCTGCGTTCTGCCCTGATTCCAGAACTGAGAGCCGATATATCCGCAGGTCCTTCGTGCCACGTTCATTTTCGACTGGTCACGATTTTTGCAGTTCGGGCATTCCCATTGGAGCTTTCCGTCCTCTTCTACAATCTGTATCTCGCCGTCATAGCCGCATACCTGACAGTAATCGGACTTCGTGTTAAGCTCGGCGTACATAATGTTGTTATAGATAAACTTCATAACCTCAAGCACCGCCGGAATGTTGTCCTGCATATTGGGCACCTCCACATAGCTTATTGCGCCGCCGGGAGAAAGCGCCTGGAATTTTGCCTCAAGAGCAAGCTTGGAAAATGCGTCTATCTTCTCGGTTACGTGCACGTGATAGGAATTTGTAATATAGTTTTTATCGGTTACGCCTTCAATTTTGCCAAAGCGCTTTTGCAGGCACTTTGCAAACTTATATGTTGTGGATTCAAGAGGCGTTCCGTAAATGGAGTAATCTATATTTTCCTCCGCCTTCCACTTTCTGCACGCCTCGTTCATTTTTTCAAGAACCTTCATGCCGAACTCTTCGCCCTCTTTTTCGGTAAGCTTCTTGCCGGTAACCTCGTAAACGCACTCCCAAAGACCGGCGAAGCCCAAAGACAGGGTTGAATATCCGCCGTGTAAAAGCTCGTTTATAGGCTCACCCTTGTCAAGACGGGCGATTGCGCCGTACTGCCAGAGTATGGGAGCCGCATCGGACAAGGTGCCCTCAAGTCTTTCGTGACGGCACTTTAACGCCTTATGGCAAAGCTCCAATCTCTCGTCCAATATCTTCCAAAACCGCTCCTCGTCCTTTTTTCCGCTGCACGCCGTGCAGGCAACGTCCACAAGATTTAACGTAACTACGCCTTGATTGAATCTGCCGTAATATTGGGGCTTGCCGTCCTTGTTAACGTAAGGAGTTAAAAAGCTTCTGCAGCCCATGCAGGGATAGCAGTGACCTTCGCCGTTTTTGTCCTTTTTAAGCTCCAGCATGATTTTTTCGGAAATATAGTCGGGCACCATTCTCTTGGCGGTGCATGCCGCCGCAAGCTCGGTCAAATACCAGTAGGGCGAATCCTCGGTAATATTATCCTCCTCAAGCACATAAATAAGCTTCGGGAACGCCGGTGTTACATAAACGCCGGCTTCGTTTTTAACGCCCTCGTGCCTTTGCTTTAACACCTCTTCGATGATAAGCGCAAGGTCGTGCTTCAAAACGGGATCCTTTGCCTCGTTAAGGTACATAAATACGGTAACAAAGGGAGCCTGTCCGTTAGTGGTAAGAAGCGTCACCACCTGATACTGTATGGTCTGAACGCCTCGCTTTATTTCGTCCAAAAGCCTTGCTTCCACAATTTTGTCTATCTTCTCCTCGCTAAGAGAAACACCGGCGTCCGCAACCTCTTTTGTAACCTGCTTTTTAATCTTTTCTCTTGATATCTGGACAAACGGAGCAAGATGCGTAAGGCTTATGCTCTGTCCTCCGTACTGATTTGACGCTACCTGAGCGATTATCTGAGTGGCAATATTGCACGCCGTGGAAAAGCTGTGAGGCTTTTCAATCATTGTGCCTGAAATTACCGTTCCGTTCTGGAGCATGTCATCAAGGTTTACAAGGTCGCAGTTATGCATATGCTGTGCAAAATAGTCTGCGTCATGGAAGTGGATTATTCCGCTTTCATGAGCCTCTACCACGTCAGCCGGAAGCAAAATTCTCTTGGTAAGGTCCTTGCTTACCTCGCCTGCCATGTAATCTCTCTGCACGCTGTTGACCGTGGGATTTTTATTGGAGTTTTCCTGCTTTACCTCTTCATTATTGCACTCGATAAGCGTAAGTATCTGGTTATCGGTGGTATTCGCCACACGGGCAAGATTTCTGGTAAAACGGTATCTTATATACCGCTTCGCCGTTTCCGGCGCCGCCTGCATAATTATGTGTGTTTCCACCATTTCCTGTATCTCTTCAACCGACATGGCACGCCCAATATCCCGGCAGTAATCCTCGATAACTAAGGATATGTAGTCAATCTGTCTGTCGGTAAGCTCCCTTGTGCCGGAGGTCGCCTTATTCGCTTTCTCAATAGCCTTTTTTATTTTAAGTCTGTCGAATTCTTCTTCAGAGCCGTTTCTTTTTATAATTTTCATATTTATACTCCCTCTTGCTATACGGCATATTTTATATCGCTTTTTCATTATATACTAACAGCTTTGATAATGTAAAACATTTATTGTTGCATTTGCAACTTTTTTGTGATATAATTCTATATATAGTATATTTTTATTTGGTTATCATCTATATATAGGGGGTATAAAAATGGCTAAAACATCGGTATTTTCTGGGATTCCGCGTTCTGATACGGAAAAAATAAAAAATTGTATGCACTGCGAAGAAAAATACTATATGCAGGGTGAGAGCATATATACATACAATCCCGACCGTATATTAAAGGTCGGCGTTGTTGCCGACGGCAAAATTTTAATCCGGCAGAGCAACAATGATTTCGTGTATCGCAAGGACGTTTACTCAAAGGGCTCCGCCTTCGGAGAGCTTTTCGGTTTTCCTCCTTTGGGACATACCGTAGAGGTTTTCGCCGACTCCGACTGTACGGTGCTGTTTTTCGACTATCAGAAAATAATACATCCCTGCCAAAACGCCTGCTATTATCATACCGCCGTGTTGTCAAATCTATTCAGAATGTCCTCAGAGCGTATAAGCGAAGAGGGGCTTCACCTTTCTTTATTAAAAAAAAGAAGCGCAAGAGAAAAAATTCTTGCGTTTCTTGAAAGCTTTTCAAAGAAAAACAATTCCCTGTCCTTTGACATTCCCTATACTCAATCGGCGCTTGCCGACTATCTGTGCCTTGAGCGAAGCGCCATGGCACGCTGTCTTTCGTCCCTTCGGCGAGAGGGGCTAATAAAATCAAAGGGACGTCATTTCGAGCTTTCCGAAGCCTATCTTCTCAAATCCGAATAAAAGCTTTTCCTTATCGTGACAGTCTGAGCTTTTTATAAACTTAAAGCCCTTTTTATTCATATATTCTCTCAAAAGCTCTTCAGGATACGGCTCCTCCCTTAAGCCCCTTGCAATGGCGCCGGTATTTATTTCTATCAGCGCGCCTGTACCACAAAGAGCGTCTATGGCTTTATATGCGGCGTTTATATATCTTTCATTTCTTGTATCAAAAAGATTATTTTTCTCGTTGTATTTTGTAACAAGGTCAAAATGACCGATAATACCGCATTTGGTTTTTTCGTAAATTTCAGATAAAAGAGCGTAATAATCCTCCGACAGAGCGTAAAAGTCGCCGCCGTAATGCTCATTTACCGTTTTCACAAAGCTTTCCTTATCCAAATCTATGGGGAAAAACAGTCCGTCCTTTTTTACATAGTGCACCGAGCCTATTACATAGTCGTAATCTGACGTTTCCTCTTTAGAAAAATAGTCCTGCTCCACTCCGAGCAGGATTTCAATTTGCCCCGAGTACTTTTCTTTAAGAGCCCGAATCTCTTTTTTATAAAGGTCAGTGCCCTCCCTTGACATGCAGTAGGATTCGTCAAACGCCGTGTAGGAGTGCCCTGAAAAGCCTATCTTTTTGCACCCTTTTTCCAAAGCCTTTTTAATAAGCTCCTCCGGCGTGTCCTTTCCGTCGCAGAAGGAAGTGTGCGTGTGGAAATTTGACTCCGTCATTTTGTCATTTTCTCCTGCTTAACCTTGTGGTCAATGATATGACGGGAGGCAAGCTCTGCCATAACGTCGTTTACGCTTATGCCCATCTCGACCATAAGCACCATTACGTGATAAAATAAATCGGCGATTTCATAAACGGTTTCCTTTTTGTCCTCTGCCTTGCCGGCGATAATAACCTCTGTGCTTTCCTCTCCCACCTTTTTTAATATTTTGTCAAGTCCCTTGTCGAAAAGATATGAGGTGTAAGAGCCCTCGGGGCGTTCCTTTTTCCGTCCCTCCAAAAGACTGTAAAGCCCATATAAGCTGAATTCATTTTTAGAATCGCTGTGCCAAAGGGGATTTTCAAAGCAGCTGTCGTTTCCCAGATGGCATGCCGGTCCGTCCTTTTCAACGGTAATCAAAAGAGCGTCCTTGTCGCAGTCTGCGGTAATCGAAACGATATGCTGATAGTTTCCGCTGGTTTCTCCCTTAAGCCAAAGCTCCTGACGGGAGCGGCTGTAAAAGCAGGTCAGCCCCTTTTCCATGGATATTTTAAGGCTTTCCTCGTTCATATAAGCCAAGGTAAGCACTCTTTTTGTGACTGCGTCCTGAACAATTGCCGGAATAAGTCCGTGTTTATTGAATTTAAGCTCCTTTATATCTATCATATCAATACCTCACTAATATATTTTCTTCCTTAAGCCTTGCCTTAAGGTCGGGAATTTTTATCTCTCCGAAGTGAAAGACCGACGCCGCCAAAGCTGCGTCTATATCGGGCAGAGTGTGAAATAGCTTTATAAAGTCCTCGACAGAGCCGGCTCCGCCGGAGGCGATAACGGGCACCTTGACAGCCTTTAACACCAAATCCAAAAGCTCAATATCGAAGCCTTTTTTCACGCCGTCGGTGTCAATGGAATTTACCACTACCTCGCCGGCGCCCTCTTCGGTACATCTTTTTATCCAGGATATTGCCTCCATGCCGGTATCTATGCGTCCGCCCTTTGAAAATACGTGAAATTCGCCGCCTACCCTTTTTACGTCGGCGGAAATAACCACGCACTGACTTCCGTATTTTTTCGCCGCCTCGCCTATTAAATCGGGATTTTTTATGGCGCCGGAGTTTACGCTTACCTTGTCGGCGCCGCACTTTAACACCCTGTCAAAATCCTCGAGGCTGTTTATTCCGCCGCCCACCGTAAGTGGGATAAAAATCTCTTCGGCAACCTTTTTTAGTATATCGGTAAAAAGCTCCCTCTCTTCAAAGGATGCGGTAATATCGTAAAAAACCAGCTCATCTGCGCCGCTTTCCGAATAATATTTAGCCAAATCCACGGGCGACGACACGTCCGATATACCTTTAAAATTTACACCCTTTACCACTCTTTTATCCTTTACGTCAAGGCAGGGGATAATTCTTTTCGTTAACATCTTGCCACCTCAATTGCAGGGGCGAGGTCTAAGGCGCCCTCGTAATATGCCTTTCCGACTATCGCCCCGTATATGCCCATTTTCTTTAACGCCTCTATGTCCTCTATTCCTGATATTCCGCCGGAGGCGGTTATGTCCATTTGATATTTTTCGGAAAGCTCCTTATAAAGGGAAAGATTTGTTCCCTGCATTGCGCCGTCCTTTGAAATGTCCGTGCAGATTATGTTCTTTACCCCCACCTTTTCTATATCCTTCATAAACTCGGAAAGGGTGAAGGCGCTTTTTTCCTTCCAGCCCCGTATGGCGACAAAGCCGTCCTTTACGTCCGCTCCCACGGCAACCGCCTGTCCGTACCGTTTTACCGCTTCTGTTAAAAACGTTCTGTCGGTTACGGCGGCCGTACCCAAAATCACTTTGTCTGCTCCGGAATTTAAGTATTTTTCGATGACCTCTATGCTCCTGATTCCGCCGCCCACCTCGATTTTCATCTTGGTAGCACCGGCAATTTCCGAAACAACCGAAAGATTGGGGGTAGTCCCGTCCTTTGCACCCTCAAGGTCTACAATATGAATGTATTCGGCTCCGCTTCTTTCAAAATCGTAAGCGACCTTTAAGGGCGAGTCGCTGTAAACGGTCATTTTCTCATAGTCGCCCTTGTAAAGCCTTACCGCCTTTTTCCCGTAAAGGTCAATTGCCGGCAATATAATCATTTTAAAGCCTCCTTTTCGCAAAACGCCTTAAGAATGGAAAGTCCCGTTTTGCCGCTTTTTTCCGGATGAAACTGACAGCCCGAAACGTTCTCAAAGGACGCCGCCGCAGTCATGGGGATTCCGTATGTTGTTTCGGCTATAAGACTTTCTTGGCAGTCCTTGGCAAAATACGAATGAACGAAATATACAAAATCGCCCTCGTTTACATATTTCAAAAGGGGATTATCCTTGACAAGGTGAAGTGAATTCCAGCCGATATGGGGAATTTTAAGCTTGTCCGGAATTTTCCCCTCCATGGCAACGACCTTGCCCTTTAAAAGTCCAAGCCCCTCGTGTACGCCGAACTCGTGACTTTCCTCAAACAAAAGCTGCATGCCAAGGCAAATGCCCAAAATCTCCTTACCTCTTTTTACCTCTTCCTTAATAAGGTCTGAAAGCCCCGTATCGTCTAACTTCTTTTTTGCGTCGGCAAAGGCTCCCACGCCGGGTAAAATCAGCTTATCTGCGCTTTTTATTTCATTTACATCTGCGGTAATCTTTGCGTCTTCGCCGATAAATTTAAGAGAGGAGCAGAGGGAAAAAAGATTTCCCACGCCGTAATCTATTACCGCAATCATCAAAGTACTCCCTTCGTGGAGGGAATTTCGTTTTCATAGCCCTCTTGGATTGAAACTGCCGTCTTTAAGCTTCTTGCCACAGACTTAAACGCACCCTCTATTATATGATGTGAGTTTTCGCCTGTCAAAAGCCTTATGTGGAGAGTAATTCCGGCTTCCCGTGCAAAAGCCGTAAAAAACTCTTTGAAAAGCTCCGTGTCAAAATCCCCCACCTTTTCGGTCGGCACCGAAACGTCCGAATAATATCCGCCCCGTCCGGAAATATCCGCCGCCGACAATACCAAAGCCTCGTCCATGGGAAGAAGAGCGTCACCGTAACGGTTTATCCCCCTCTTATCGCCGAGGGCCTTATTAAACGCCTGTCCTAAGCATATTGCCACGTCCTCCACAGTGTGATGATAGTCCACCTTTATATCCCCCTTGCAGCGAAGGGAAATATCGAATCTGCCGTGACGGGCAAAAAGCGTCATCATATGGTCAAAAAACGGGCAGAGCGTATCACACTCAGATTTTCCGATTCCGTCTAAATTAAGCGAAAGCTCGATGTCGGTTTCTGCTGTTTTTCTTTTGATTTGCGCTTCTCTCATAACCGTTCCTCCAATATGGTTTTTACCGCCGAGAAAAGAGCATCCATTTGCTCCCTTGTGCCGACGGTTATTCTGTTAAATTCTTTTATTCTTTCCGAGTCAAAATGACGTACCAAAATTCCTTTCTCCTTAAGTCTTAAATAAAGCTCTTTTCCGCCTATTTTGTCTGACCTTGCGAAAAGGAAATTTGCCGACGAGTCCAAGGTGTAAAAGCCCATCTTTGAAAGCTCTCGCTTTGCGCGCTCTCTTTCCTTTATTATTTCGCCTGCCTTATTCTTAAAATACTCCTCTTGCGAAAGAGCCGCAATGCCGGTCTTTTGAGTCATGCTGTTGACATTATAGGGATTTACTGAAAATCTTAAGGTATTAAGGTCGCCGATTAACTCCTCGCTTCCGACGGCAAAGCCTAAGCGTGCTCCTGCCATGGAGCGAGATTTTGAAAAGGTTCGTACCACTAAAAGATTGTCGTATTTCTCGGTGAGCTCTAATGCGCTTTCGCCGCCGAAATCAATGTACGCCTCGTCGATGACAACCACATTGTTTTTATTCTCTTTTACGATTTTTTCAATATCGCAAAGGGGAATACAAAGTCCCGTCGGAGCGTTTGGATTGGCAATAAATACGGTTTTTCCTATGTTAAAATAATCCGAAATATCTAAGGAAAAATCCTCTTTTAATGGAATTTCCTTATAAGAAACTCCGTTCGCCTCGGCAAAAACCCTGTAAAAGCCGTAGGTGATGTCGGAAAATGCCGCACCCGTTTTTTTATCGCAGAACGACTTAAATGCAAAATCCAGCGCCTCGTCCGAGCCGTTTGTGACAATAATTTTCTCTTTTTTTACACCGTATACACCGGAAAGCTTTTCCCTTAAAGCCGTACATTCGGGGTCGCAGTAAAGATTAAGATTTTCCGATGAGTCCACCGCCGCCTTTTTCACAGGCTCAGGGGGCGGATAGGGCGATTCGTTGGTATTAAGCTTTATATATCGCCTGTCAACCGGCTGTTCGCCCGGCGTATAGGGCGTAAGATTATCATATTTTGACGAAAAAAATCTGCTCATTTTTCTTCCTCTGTCCCATTTTCATTTTCAAACCGTATAACTGCGCTCTTTGCATGGGCATGGAGTCCCTCCTTAAGAGCGAAATACTCTACCTTTTTTGAAACCTTAGAAAGTGCGTTTTTGCTGTAATAGGTATACTGGGTCTTTTTCACAAAATCGTCCACCGAGAGGGGCGAAGAAAATCTCGCCGTTCCGCTTGTGGGAAGCGTGTGATTGGGTCCTGCAAAATAGTCGCCCAGCGCCTCGGGGCAGTTATTTCCCATAAATACCGAGCCGGCGTTTTTAACCTTGTCCAGCCATTCAAAGGGATTTTCCACGCAAAGCTCCAAATGCTCCGGCGCAATTTCGTTGGCAATATCCATTGCCAGATTAAGATTGTCCTTTGCTACTATGATTTTACCGTTATTGTCAATGGACTCTCTTGCTATTTCCCGACGCTCTAAAAGGGGAAGCTGTTTTTCTATCTCCATAGCTGTTTTTTTAGCAAATTCCTCACTGTCGCATATTAAAACCGCGCTCGCCATTTTATCGTGCTCTGCCTGAGATAATAGGTCTGCCGCCGCAAAACGGGGATTGGCGCCTTTATCCGCCACAATTAAAATTTCGCTTGGACCTGCTATCATATCTATGGAAACACGACCGAAAACCTGTCTTTTTGCCTCCGACACAAAGGCGTTGCCGGGGCCTACTATTTTATCCACCCTGGGAACGGTTTTCGTTCCGTAGGCAAGCGCCGCTATCGCCTGCGCTCCGCCGACTTTAAATATGCGGTCCACTCCGGCGATTTTTGCCGCCGCAAGAATAACGGGATTTACCTTGCCGTCCTTTCCCGGAGGAGTTGTTATAACAATCTGACCGCAGCCGGCTATTTTTGCCGGTATGCTGTCCATTAAAACCGTGGAGGGGTACGCCGCCGTACCGCCGGGAACATATAGACCTACTCTTTCGATGGGAGTAACCTTCTGACCGGTTATCACACCGTCCTTATCGTTTATAATAAAGCTTGTTCTCACCTGATTTTGGTGAAATTGCCTGATATTTCCCGCCGCCTCGGATAATATATCCAAAAATTCCTTGCTTACGGAGTCTGCCGCCTCGTCGATTTCCTCTTTTGTAACCTCAAGAGAGGTAAGATCAGCGCCGTCAAACTTTCGGGCATAGTAAAAAAGAGCTTCGTCCCCTTTTTCCTGTACGGTTTTAATAATTTCACTTACGGTATCCGAAACATCATATTTTGTGGTTTCTCTTTTAAAAATATTTTCGTTTTTTATATCGCCGCACTTTATAATTTTAATCATTTTTCCGCCTCTTTCCTCATGCCTTCAACTATTTTTTCGGTTTCCTTATTCTTAAACTTAAACGAAGCCTTGTTGGCAATAAGCCGTGCGCTTATGGGCACTACCGTTTCAACGACCTTAAGGTTGTTCTCTCTTAATGTGGCTCCGGTTTCCACAATATCCACTATAACGTCGGAAAGCCCCAGTATGGGTGCAAGCTCGATAGAGCCGTTAAGCTTTATAATGTCTATATCACGCCCCAGTCCGGCATAGTATTTGGAGGCGATATTTGTAAATTTCGTGGCAACCTTTAAGGTTTTTTCTCCGTCGTCAAAAAAATCCTCTTTAGCGGCAACCGCCATGCGGCATTTACCGATGTCTAAATCTAAAAGCTCGTAAACGTCAGGCTCGTACTCTAATAAAATGTCCTTTCCGGCAACGCCTATATCCGCCGCTCCCCTTTCCACGTATATGGAAACGTCGGAGGGCTTAACCCAGAAAAAGCTTACTCCTTTTTCGGGATTTTCAAATATCAGCCGCCTTCCCTTTTCCATAATAGAAGGACAGGGAAAGCCTGCGTTTTCAAACATGGTGTAAACCTTTTCTCCCAGCCTGCCCTTCGGCAAAGCGATATTTAACATTCCGGCGCCTCCTTTCTTAAATCAATTATTGCTCCGTATTTTAAGTCATAGGGCAGCGCTTTCTGAGCGCTTGCGCTTTTCCCTTCATCCGCCGCACCTTTGACCGCTTTTAAAACATCCTTTTTATCGGTTTTATCGTCGTATAAAACTATATAATCCACGCTTCGCTCTTTCATCTTATTTAAGCCCTCCAAAAGGTCAAGATAAATGGCAAAGCCTACGGCTCCCGACTTTCTGCCAAGCTTTTTCATAAGCTTGTCGTATCTGCCGCCGGATAAAATTCCCTCGCATATACCGTCAATAAAGCCCTTGAACACGATACCGCTGTAATAGTTCATATCGTTTACCACGGAAAAATCAAAAAAGATTTTATCGGAAAATTCAGTGCCGTCAAGAAGAGCCGAAAGCTCCGAAAGCTCTGAAAGCGCCTTTTTCGCCTTATCGGAAGAGCATATAGCCTCAAGCTTTTTTATAACCTCGCTTCTTTTTCCGTATATTTTTATAAGACTTAAAAGCTTTTCGGTTTTATCGCCCGTAACGCCCTCTTTTTCGCAAAGCGCCCTTAAATCATGGGCGTTTTTAGCGGCGATGTATGCCGTTGCGTCTTTTAAAAATCCCTCATCGGAGCTTATCTCCTCCAATATGGCGGACAATATGCCAAGGTGCGAAACATCTAATAAAAAGGAGCCTTTAAGCAGTGACAGACTTTTTGCGGCAAGAATTATGGCTTCCGAAACGTCGTATATATCAATATCTCCTATGCACTCAAGCCCTGCCTGCATTATTTCCTTAAAATGATTGGTGCTTTCCGATACCCTGTATACATTTTCGTTGTAGCACACCTTTTGCTTTACGCCCTGTATATCCTCTCCTGTTTTTATTATGGAAAGGGTAACGTCGGGCTTTAAGGCAAGAAGCTGTCCGCCCGTATCGTTAAAGGTTATTATCCTGTCGCTTACCAAAAAGTCCTTATTTCTCAAATAAAGCTCGTATTCCTCAAATTTGCTTACCTTATACGGCTGATAACCGTATTTTTTATAAAGACCCCGAAGGGCAAGCACCGCTTTCTCTTCGCTTTTTAATACCGCCTCGTCTATCATCGGCTTTCCTCCCGTTCACTTCATCACGCTAATGTGCTAACGCACTAATGTGATAAACATTATACCATTATATATGCTTAAAGTCAAGGCTTAATTATTAACCAAATATATACCAAGAAGACAGACTTTTACCTGTATTTTTTACAAAAGGGCGGTCAAAAGACCGCCCTTTTAAATTTCACACGCTTTTTTTATTACAGAAACCGCCTCGCGTAAAAGCTCGTCCGGTATATTAAGAGCCGGAAGAAGGCGCACCTTCTCCTTTGCCTTAATTACCAAAACGCCGTTTTTCATACATTCATCTATTACCTCGCCGGCGCTTTTAAAAGTTTCAATGCCCAGCATAAGTCCAAGCCCCGTTACGCTTTTTATGCCCCTTGCGCCCGAAAGCTCACCTTTTATATATTCAGACTTTCTTTGCACTCCCGAAAGAAGCTTATCGTCTATGCGTGAGAGTATGTTAACCGCTCCGGCGGCACATACGGGATTACCTCCGAAGGTAGAGCCGTGACTTCCGGGAACAAGAACCTTTCCCACCTCTTCGGTCATCATGGTGGCTCCGATGGGAAGTCCTCCGCCAAGTCCCTTTGCCGTAGACACAATATCCGGCATAATATCATAGTTCATATAGCCGTAAAGCTTGCCCGTCCGTCCGTTTCCTGTCTGCACCTCGTCGCAAATCATAAGAATATCGTTTTCTTTTAAAAGTGAATAAAGCTCCTTTAAATATTCCTTTGAAAGGGGCTTAACTCCGCCCTCGCCCTGAACGACCTCCAGCATAAAGGCGGCGCATTTATTATTTTCGATAAGCCTTTTTGCCGATTCTATATCGTTAGGCTCGGCATATAAAAATCCCTCGGTCAGAGGAGTGAAGTCCTTATGGAAAACCTCCTGTCCCGTTGCCGCAAGGGTAGTTACCGTTCTGCCGTGAAAGCTGTTTTTTAAGGTGATTATATTATAATACTCCCTGCCCTTTTTCTCCTGGGAATATTTTCTCGCCGCCTTAATGGCACATTCGTTTGCCTCGGCACCCGAGTTTGAGAAAAACACCTTGGAAAAGCCCGTTCTTTCGCAAAGCATTTTCGCCAAAAGAGCGCAGGGCTCACTGTAATAAAGGTTTGACGTGTGCTGCAATTTGCCAAGCTGTGCCGTTACGGCGCCAATCCACTCTTTGTCTGCAATTCCGAAGGTATTGACCGCAATTCCCGTGGCCATATCAATATATTTTTTCCCGTTATCGTCCCATATAAACGAGCCCTCGCCTCGGCACAGAGCAGTGTCAAACCGCCCGTAGGTATGGGCTATATAGCTTTTATCCAGTTCTTTTATATCCATTTTAAACCTCACTCGTCAATAAACATGGTACCGATACCTTCGTTTGTAAGCATTTCTATCAAAATTGAATGGGGAATTCTGCCGTCTATTATAAACACTCTGCGAACGCCCCATTTTATGGCGTTGATACAACACTCCACCTTAGGTATCATACCGCCCGAGATAATCCCCTCTTCGACTAAAGCTGGCGCCTCGCTTATCCTTATTTCGGAAATTAAGGTAGAAGGGTCGTCCTTATCCTTTAATATGCCGCTTATATCCGTCATGGAAATGAGGCTTTCGGCGCCAAGCTCGCCGGCAATTTTTGCGGCGGCGGTATCGGCATTTATATTGTACGCATTTCCCTCGCTGTCACAACCGATTGTGGAAACAACGGGTATGTAGCCCTTTTCAAGCACGTCCAATATCGGCTTTACGTTGACCTTGGTAATATCGCCCACAAAGCCCAGCCGCTCGTCCTTCATTTTGACTTCTATCATATGTCCGTCAATGCCCGACAGCCCGATTGCGCTGCCGCCCTTATTTTCGATAAGTCCGACAAGACTTTTATTAACCTTTCCGGCTAAAACCATCTGAACAATGTCAACAGTTTCCTTGTCCGTTACCCTAAGACCGTCACAAAAAACGCTTTTTTTGCCCACCTTGTCTAACATCTGGGTAATTTCGGGACCGCCGCCGTGAATCAGTACCACCTTAACTCCGATAAGGGATAAAAGCACAATGTCACGCATTACCGAGTCCTTAAGCTTTTCGTTTATCATGGCGTTGCCGCCGTATTTTATTACCACGATTTTTCCGCTGTACTCTTGTATATACGGAAGTGCGTGCACCAGTATTGACGCACGCTGTGCGTTCGTAATTTCCATTTTAAATGCTCCTTAAAATCAAGTTCTGTAATCGCCGTTTATTTTTACATATTCATAGGTTAAATCGCAGCCCCAGGCGGTTGACGAAAATTCGCCGGAATTTAAATCTATAAGAATTTCAATTTCGTCACGAAGAAGAATTTCCTTTGCCTTCTCCTCGGAAAAATCTACGCCGGAGCCGTTTTTGCAGACAAGAATTGTTCCCTTGTCCGAAGCGAAGCTTACGTCTATTTTGTCTATGTCAACCTCCACCTTGCTGTAGCCTATGGCGCAAAGGACTCTTCCCCAGTTGGCGTCCGCTCCGAAAATAGCCGCCTTTGTAAGGGACGAGCAGATTACGCTTTTTGCAACGGTCTTTGCGGTCATTTCGCAATTCGCTCCGCTTACCTTACATTCTATAAGCTTCGTTGCGCCCTCTCCGTCTGCCGCTATGCGCCGGCAAAGATTTAAGGTCACCGTGTTAAGCGCCTGCATAAATACGTTAAAAGCTTCTCCGTCCTCCGTGATTTCGTCATTTCCCGCCATAGAGTTGGCAAGAACGGTTACCATGTCGTTTGTGGAGGTATCCCCGTCAACGCTTACCATATTAAAGGTATTGTTAACGTCGGTCGACAATGCCTTTTTAAGCATTTCGGGCGATATGGCGCAGTCGGTTGTAATAAACACAAGCATTGTCGCCATATCGGGATGTATCATGCCCGAGCCCTTGGCGATACCGCCTATTTTGCACTCGTGACCGTCCAAATCAAAGCTTACCGCAATTTCCTTTAAGCGTGTATCCGTGGTCATTATCGCCTCCGCCGCTTCGGCAGAGTGATTTCCCAGATTTTTAATAAGCCGGGGTATTCCCTCTTTTATCGGGTCAATAGTCATGGGCTGACCGATAACTCCCGTGGAAGCTACAACAACATCCTTTTCGCTTATACCGAGAGCCTCTGCCGTAAGCCGGCAGGTTTCAAGAGCAATTTCTCTGCCGTTTGCGTTGCAGGTATTGGCATTTCCGCTGTTGCAGATAATAGCCTGGGCTCTGCCGTCTGAAAGGTGCTCTCTCGTCACTCTTAAGGGCGCGCCCTTTACCAGATTTTTCGTATATACCGCCGCCGCAGAGGCCGGCTTTTCACTGTAAATGAGCGCAAGGTCGCGCTTTTTTTTATTTTTCCGTATTCCGCAGTGAACGCCCGAAGCGGAAAAACCCTTTGCGGCACACACGCCGCCTTCTATAATATTCATTTTATACCTCCGTTATAAGTCAAGTCCCTTGGTTTTATCCGCTCCAAGGACTATATTCATGCACTCTATTGCGGCGCCCGACGCACCTTTTCCCAAATTGTCGTATACCGCTGTAAGTAAAATTCTGTCGCTGTTTCCCAAAACCCCTATTTTCATACAGTCAAGCCCCGAAAAAGAGGCTGCGGACAAAAATCCGTCCCTGCCCAAATCGGGAGAGTAGGAAACTATAGGACCTTTATAGCTTTCTTCATATATTTTCCGTATATCCTCAAATGATGCACCCGTTCGGCTTTTAAATAGAGGAATAGTCACCTCCATGCCGCTGTAAAAGTCGGCTACAAAGGGACAAAATACCGGCTCCTTTGAAAGCCCCGTGATACCCTTCATTTCCTTAAGATGCTTATGAATCTGCCCTAAGGCGTACTGTCTGGGAGCGGATAAAAGAGGGCTTCTTTCCTCAGCTTCATATTCGGCAATCATTTTCTTGCCGCCGCCGGAATAGCCGGTAATCGAGGTGCAGACTAATTCTGAGTCTTTAGCTATCACTCCTGCCTTTACAAGAGGATAGACCAAGGCGATAAAGCCGCCGGCGTGACAGCCGGGCACGGCAATTCTTTTTGACGCTTTTATTTTTTCGTAAAAATCCTCTGAAAGCTCGGGAAAGCCGTACGCCCAGCCCTCCTCTGTTCTGTGGGCGGTAGATGTGTCTATAATTACCGTATCGGGATTTTCCGTTAAAGTAACGGCCTCTCTCGCCGCATCGTCGGGAAGGCATAAGAAGGTTATATCCGATTCGTTTATGGCTTTTTTCCTTGCCTCGGGATTTTTTCTTTCCTCCTCCGCTAAGGTGATAAGGCTTATATCTTCTCTTTCTTTAAGTCTGTCCGCTATTTTCAGTCCCGTAGTCCCGGATTTTCCGTCTATAAAAATCTTTTTCATTTTCCGCCACCGCCGTATAAATAATAATAAATGTAATTATATGCCGTAAAGCCTCTCTTGTCAAGGCTTTCGTTTGTCTAAAATGTATTTTTATGCATTTTTAAGGAAAATGTGCATAATTTATGCATAAATTACAGCCCGAATTGTATAAAATACAGCAAATATCATAAAAAAGGTATACCCTAAGAACGGTATACCTTTTTTAGCTTATAAAAGCATTATTTCAATTCTCTTGCGCCGTCGCCGATGTCAAAAATGTAAAACGACGCGTCATAGCCTATCTTTTCTCTGTAAATTTTACCGACGGTTTCGGTGAAATTCTCTATTTCGCTTTCCTTAACAATGCTTACCGTACAGCCGCCGAAGCCGCCGCCGGTCATTCTGCTTCCGATAACGCCGGGAAGGCTCTGTGCCGCAGCTGCCAAGGTATCAAGCTCTTCTCCGGTAACCTCATATAAATCACGAAGGGAAGCATGGGACTGATTCATATATTTGCCGAAGGCTTCTATATCGCCTTTTTTAAGCGCCTCAACAGACTTTAACACCCTGTCGTCCTCGTATATAACGTGGGTAATTCTGTTTTTAATGATTTCGTCGCCGAGTACGTCCTTATGAGCCTCAAACTCCCGGGGGCTGATCTCGCCCAAACAGTTTTTATCGGGCATTACCTTTTTAAGTGCGGCAAAGCCCTCCTCGCACTGACTTCTTCTTTCGTTATACTTAGATTCGCCGAGCTTGTGCTTTTTATTTGTATTTGAAAGCACCAGCTTGCAATCGCCAAGTACAATCGGAACAAGCTCGTATTTTAAGGTGTCGCACTTTAAGAAAATCGCCATATCCGCCTTGCCGTTTGCCGAGGCGAACTGATCCATTATGCCGCAGTTTACGCCCACGTAGTTATTTTCCGCCCTCTGCCCGATTAAAGCCATTTCGGTCTTGTCTGCCGTTTTTCCGCCGGCCTCGCCTGAAAAGGTTGAAAATACGCAGGCAGTCGCCACCTCTATTGCCGCAGAGGAGGAAAGTCCGCCTCCGTGGGGAACGCCGTCCTCATAAAGCATATCGGCGCCCGTTAAAATATAGCCGTCCTTTTTCATTTCATCTATTACACCGGCCTGATAGTTGCCGTAGGACAAATTTTTATAGTCGCCTGTTTTATCAAGCTCTATCGTAACAACCTCCGGCAAATCCGTCGCCTTAATTCTGACAATGTTATCCTCCCTTTTTCTCACCGCAATTGTGGTTGAGGCGGAAATCGCCGCCGGGAACACGAAGCCACCGTTATAGTCGGTATGCTCTCCGATTAAATTAACACGTCCGGGAGAAGAGAAAAATCTTATTTCTCCCCCGTCGCCGTATACCTTTATAAATTCCTCTTTTAACAAATTAAGGTCTGCCATAAAGACACTTCCTTCCCATAAAATAACTTCTTTTTAATTATATCACGCCCTCTTACTTTATGCAAGATGAAAAAAAATGTCTTTTCCGAAAATTTATAATTTATTTATTAATTTTACTTGTGAAAAACCGATTTTTGTTTTATAATGTATCTATATATTAAAATGAGGTGATTTTTTGCTGTATTCTGACGAACAAGTTCATGAGCTTGGGCTCGGCGGACTTAAGGTAATACAGTCGGACAGTTTATTTAAATTCGGAACCGACGCCGTGCTTTTGGCGGATTTTGCCAAGGTCAAAAAAGGCGGCGCTGTGCTTGATTTTTGCACAGGAAGCGGCATAGTGCCTCTTTTAATGTACGGAAAAAACAAGGCGTCTTTTTTCGAAGCTTTGGAAATATCCGAAAAATGCGCTGACATGGCAAAAAGAACAATGGAGCTTAACGGTCTTTCAAATACAATCCGCATAACCTGCGGCGATGTTAAAAACTCCGCTGAAATTTATAAGGGCAGACAGTTTGATTTAATAACCTGCAATCCGCCCTATATGAATGAGGGCGGCGGTCTTGTAAATCCCGACAGGGACAAGGCTGCGGCAAGACATGAAATTTTCTGCACCTTAGAGGATGTTGTTTCATGCGCCGCCCGTCTTCTAAAGCCCTGCGGCTTTTTTACCATGGTGCACAGACCCCACCGCCTTACGGATATAATGTGCCTTATGAGAAAATATTCTCTTGAGCCTAAACGGCTGGCAATTGTTTCAGACTCGAGGAAATCCCCTACATCCCTTATTCTTATCGAAGGGCAAAAGGGCGGCGGACATTATTTAAAAACCTACATGATGTATATTAAGGAGCAGTAAAATGGCAGGAAAGCTATATCTTTGTGCAACGCCTATCGGCAATCTGTCCGATATAACGCTGCGCTGTCTTGAAGTATTAAAATCAGTCGACCTTATCGCCGCAGAGGACACGAGAAGGACTCTTACACTTCTAAATCATTTTGAAATTTCAAAGCCTCTTACGAGCTATTACGAGCATAACAGAAAGGAAAAGGGCGAACACCTGGCAAGCCAAATGCTTGACGGAAAATCAGTCGCCCTTGTAACCGACGCCGGAACTCCGGCAATAAGCGACCCCGGCGAGGATTTGGTTGCCATATGCATAAGCCGGGGCATTGACATTGTTCCCGTTCCCGGCCCCGTGGCGGCAGTAAACGGGCTTATCGGAAGCGGACTGTCCACGGGAAGATTTTGCTTCGAGGGCTTTTTGTCGGTCAACCGCCAAAGCCGGCGTGAGCATCTTTTGTCTCTTAAGGACGAAACGAGGACAATGATTTTTTACGAGGCGCCGCACAAGCTTTTGTCAACCCTTAAGGACTTTTCCGAATATTTCGGTGCCGAAAGACGCATATGCCTTTGCCGGGAGCTTACAAAAATACACGAGGAATATGTAAGATGTACGGTCGGCGAAGCGATAGAAAAATACACAGAGTCCCCTCCTAAGGGTGAATTTGTTCTGGTGCTTTCCGGCGCAGAGAAAAAGGAGGCGGACTTTTCCGATATAAGCATTAAGGAGCATGTTGAAAATTATATCAAAAGCGGCATGACCGAAAAGGACGCAATGAAGGCCGCCGCAAAGGACAGAGGAGTTAAAAAAAGCGACATATATGCCGCATACAAGTTGGGGGAAGAGAAATGAATAAAACAAGAATGATATTTGTAAGACACGGTCAGAGCATGGGTAACTTAGACGGAATTTATGTGGGGCATACCGATTCGCCCCTAAGCGAAAAGGGGCATCTTCAGGCAGAGCTTACCGCTGAATTTTTAAAAGATGAAAAAATAGACGTTTTTTACTCAAGCGACTTAATTAGGGCTTATGAAACCGCCGTGCACATCGCCAAAAGACACGGTAAGACTCCCGTTCCCCTAAAGAAAATGCGTGAAATTTTCGGCGGCGAATGGGAAAATACACTTTTTTCCGCTTTAGAGAAAAAATATCCCTTAGAATACGGTCTATGGCTTTCCGACATCGGAAAAGCAAAGCCTGTCGGCGGCGAAAGCGTAAAAGAGCTTTATGAGAGAGTAAATTCCGCCGCCCTTGAAATTGCAAAAAAGAACATGGGGAAAACCGTGCTGACGGCGACTCATGCAACGCCGATACGCGCACTGATGTGCCGCTGGCGCAATATTTCAGAAGAAGATATGAGGCTTATCCCGTGGGTGAGAAACGCCTCTGTTTCCGCCGCAGACTATTACGAGGACGGTCATATCGAGGAGGTTTATGCAGACGTTGCGGACTTTATGGGCACTGAGGCTACAAGACTCCCGGATAATGTGTGAGGTGAATTTTGGGACTTACTAACGAACATCCGGTTATTTCGGTACAAAACTTAAATTTGGGCGTTACCGTAAAGCAGCCGATGAATACCTGGTGCAAGGGCGACAACTGGCAAAATATTTATCATTACCATGACAAGCTTGAGCTTATCTATGTTGACTCGGGCTCTCTCATATGCGGAACGGGTAACGAAAGCTTTAAAGCCCTGCCCGGCGATATAATATTTTTTTCAAGCAACACTCCCCATTATACATATACCGACCGGGACGGCTCATCACGAAGCTATATTCAGTTTAATGAGGCGGATTTTTCCACTCACGGCAAAAAATACGATTACCTTTTCAGGTTTATACGGGGCACAGGGGATTCTTACCGTCATTTTACACCCGACTCTCCCGAGTACGGTGAGCTTTCAGTCTGTATGAAGGATATGTTTTCCGCATATGAAACGAATGACGATTTTTCCGATTATTAAACCTGTACTTTAAATTAGCATGTCCGCCAAACATCGTTAATGCACCTTTAACTTTCAAATTAATTTAAAACCCCTCCGAAAAGCTTTCCAAAGAATTACAATAAAAAATAAAATAGGTATTGACACGACCGATGTTTTCGTGATATAATAACCTTGTTATATTGTTTTAGGGGTATAGCTCAGTTGGTAGAGCAGCGGTCTCCAAAACCGCGTGCCGTGAGTTCAAGTCTTACTGCCCCTGCCAAAAAGAGAAAGCACCGATTTTGTCGGTGCTTTCTCTTTTTTGATTGTGTAAATAGTCTTGAATACTCGGCACGCGGAGCGTGTCGAGGGGTGCGGGTCTCCGTTGTCCAAGCCCTCGGCGCAGTAAACAACGGGACCACGCATTATTGCGACTCTCCCTGCGTCGGCATGGACACGGCGGTTTGCGGCGATAAGTCTTACGGGCATATCAAATTCGATTTCTATTTCACCGCTTCCGTCAAGAGCAACATAAGCGTATCCGTTTTTCATTACATATTCGCAGTTTATGCTGAAGGTCTTATTTCTCCATTTTGCATATAATTACTATTGACAGTTTTGTTTCTTTGTGATACACTGTCTTTAGAGGTTGTCGTATCTGAAGCGTCGATTTTATTGGCGTGAGGGAGGTAAGAGGCAACCTCTAAATTTATGTCATAAAATATATTGTCGGTGTTTGTTTTTCCAACTCTGACAACATAATTAAACATGATATTGTCAAATTTTACTCTGCCGCGGTAATTTGAAAATCCGTTTTTATTGAAAAGCTTGTGTTTTTTGTGATACTTACTATATCACGATACTTCGTAATTTAACAGCAAATCTTTGAGGCTCGGTATGAGTCTCATTTTTTTATTGAATGTTTCAGGGTCATTATTATAATATCTCGTGCTTTCCTTACTTCTCGTGAACTCTGAAGCGCTAAGTCTTAAAAACTTTATCTTTTCTCCGTTCCGATCCTCATAAATAACTTTATGTTTATTATTTTTCATAAGAAACTTATACGCTGCTTCACTATATTTATATAGACAATTTTTTAAATGTGTGATATACTGTTTTCTGAGGTGAAAACATGAGAAAACACAAGCTTTTAATCCTATCTGTTATGCTTTTTTGCACAATCTTCTTCCCTTCTGCCGCTTTTGCCGATAACCTTCCCGATGTCGTTGTCAGTCTTAAAATAGATAATCCCATAATGGCGGTAAACGGTGTCGATTTTGAAATCGATGCAGGGCGAGGCACTGCTCCCAAAGTGATAAACGGTCGCACCTTGGTGCCTATACGGGCAATAATAGAGGCCTTCGGCGGCGATGTGGTCTGGGACGAGGGCTCAAAAGCCGTATTGCTGACAATGGAGGAGGATACAATCAAATTAGTTATCGGAAGTAATATTGCTTATTTGAACAATGATGAGGAAGCTCTCGATACGGCGCCGGCTGTTATAAACGGCCGCACAATGCTCCCCATAAGGTTTATTGCCGAGGGCTTTAATCTGGGCGTTGCCTGGGACAGCGATACCAAAACCGTATCAATTATAAGAGATTCGCTTACCGACGACGAGTATAGCTTTCTAACCGGTATCCTTCCCGATTATTCGGGAAAGCCTTATGCAGAGGTTAACGGAAACAAGCCATTTTTTAAGGATTACGAAATAATAACCGGCTCCTTTGAATATTACAGCAAGGTCGACTTCCTGGGGCGGTGCGATGTTTGCTTCGCTTCGATTGCGGAAGATATAATGCCAGAGGAAAAACGGGAAAGCATAAGCTCCGTAACGCCGACAGGCTGGTTAAACGCCTCCTATGACAATATTGACGGCGGCTATCTTTATAACAGATGCCATCTTATCGGCTTTCAGCTTACAGGCGAAAACGCCAACGAAAAAAATCTAATTACAGGAACCAGATATTTAAACGTTTCCGGCATGCTTCCTTTTGAGAACATGGTGGCAGATTATATAGAGGAAACCAAAAACCGTGTTATTTACCGCTCCACTCCGGTATTTAAGGAAAATAACCTTGTTGCCGACGGTGTGCTTTTAGAAGCGTATTCCGTCCCTGACAAAGGACAGGGAATATCCTTTTGCGTGTACTGCTACAACGTACAGCCGAACATAAAAATCGACTATAAAACAGGAGCAAGCTCTTTTGTCGGCGAGCACATAACACAAGATGCGCCTCCCGAAGCCTCCCGTGACGAAATTTTAAAAATTCCCACCTCAGTATACCGCACTCCTACTGGAAAAAAATATCATTTAGCCCCCCAATGCGGAGGAAAAAACAGCTTTGAAATAACTCTTGATGAAGCGAAAAAAGCCGGGCTTACACCCTGCTCAAAATGCGCCGCATAGCGTACAAGAACAAAAAGTCCCCGTTCAAGGTTGAACGGGGACTTTTTGTTCTTTTTATAATCCTTACAAGCCTTTATTTTTTAGCGGACTATCCTTACAACCGCACATTCATAAGGAGCATACACTCCGCTTATGTTGCGTCTTTTTAAGTTCGTAAGGAGGATTTCGCCTTTAATATCAAGCTTTATATCGCTTTCGTTTTCAAAATTACAGATTATCCAAAGCTCCTCATCAGCGTCTTTACGTCTATAGATATAAAAGCCCTTTCCCCCATTTGTCATATCCTCATAAAGTCCGTGACGTATGGCATTTGAATTCTTTCTTATATTAATAAGCTTCTGATAAAATTCATGGATTGACTTTTCGCTCTTTATATCGCTCTCAACATTAATTTCCTCGTGCCCTTTATATATTCCCATCCAGGGCTTGTCACTGCCGAAGCCCGAATCCTTATTGCCGTTCCAGGGCATGGGATGTCTTGCATGGTCACGGCTCGAGTAATTAATGCCCGCCATCAGCTCTTCATGGGATTTTTTATCTTTATTTTCATTATAGTAGTTTATCGTTTCAATATCGTTAAAGTCCTCTATTTTGTCGGAAACATCATTTGTTACGCCGATTTCCTGTCCCTGATAAATAAACGGTACTCCCTTTTGCATATACATCATTGTCGCAAGCATTGTTGCCGATTCATACCTTTTATCCCTGACGTTTCCAAACTTTGAAACAGAGCGGGGCAAGTCGTGATTTTCAAGAAACAGCGTATATAAAAGCTCGTTTTTCTGCATTATATTCTGCCATTTTACCAAAACGTCTCTCAAATTGTCCAAAGAAAATTTCACCGGGTTAAATTTGCTGCCGCAAAACCCTAAAGTAGCATGCTCAAAATTGAATACCGCAGACAGCTCTCCTCTGCTGCCGTCCACAAGGTCTTTTATATTTTTCTCGTCCGCTCCCCAGCATTCGCCGACCGTGAAGAGGTGTTTCGTTTTTTCTCTGCCGAAAAGAAGTCTTATGTACTCATGAAGATGCGGTCCGTTCCTATCCATATTCTTTTCAAAATCCTTTGAAATCTGGTCAAGTACATCGCAGCGGAAGCCGTCAACACCCAGGTCTACCCAAAAATCAACAACCTTAACCATCTCCTCCCTTACCTTGGGATTATCCCAGTTTAAGTCCGGCTGACTTACTGCATAAGAGTGAAGATAATACTGATTGGTCGTTTCATCATATTCCCACGCAGAGCCGCCGAATGCGCATTTCCAGTCGTTTAAAGGCTCATCCGCCCAGAAATAATAATCACGGTAGGGGTTATCCTTGGATTTTCTCGCCTCCTTAAACCATCTGTGCTCTGACGAGGTATGATTGGCGACAAAATCCATAATCAATTTTATGCCCCGTTTATGCATCTCGTTTATCATTCGTTTCCAATCGTCCATCGTGCCGAACTCGTCCATAATATCGCAATAATCGGATATATCATAGCCGTTATCGTCATTGGGGCTTTTATAGCACGGAGAAAGCCAGACGGCGTTAACTCCCAAATCTTTAAGATAGTCCAATTTTTCGGTGATACCGTTTAAATCGCCGATTCCGTCTTTGTTTGAATCCATAAAGCTTCTCGGATAAATTTGATAAAATATCCAGTCGTAAAATTCTTCCTGTCTTTTTGTAAGCATAAAAACACCCTCCTTAAAATCATGTCACATATAAAATATGAAATTAATTTCTTTATAAAGCGCTTTAGGCTATATTTTCCTTACGCACTTTTGATTAATTATATCATACTTATTGAAATTGTCAAGTACGGGCAAAATCTGTACATGCTTTTTTACTTTTTACATTTTATTTACTTTTATATGTTGACACGTTTGAGAATTTGTTTTAATATGAAGGTGTAGGGTTTAGCAAAAAGCCCAAAATATAAAAAGGAGTTGTTAATATGGTAAACAGATTTGTTCTAAATGAAACCTCGTATCACGGTGCGGGTGCCGTAAACTCAATTCCGGCCGAAATAAAGGCAAGAGGATTTAAGAAAATCCTTGTTGTGACAGACCCGGATCTTTTGAAATTCAAAGTAACGAATAAGGTGACAGATATTTTAGACCGTGAAGCCATTCCCTATTCGGTTTTCTCAAAAATCCAGGCAAACCCCACAATAACCAATGTTAAGGACGGCGTTCAAGCTTTTAAAGATAGCGGCGCCGACGCTCTTATCGCCGTCGGAGGCGGCTCGGCAATGGACACCTCAAAGGCTATCGGAATTATAATCGAAAATCCCGAATTTGCCGACGTAAGAAGCCTTGAGGGAGTTGCTCCCACAAAAAGAAAGTCCGTTCCGATTATAGCTGTTCCGACAACCGCCGGCACTGCCGCCGAGGTAACGATAAACTATGTTATAACCGATGAGGAAAAAAGCCGCAAAATGGTCTGCGTTGACGTTCACGACATTCCGGTTATCGCCGTTGTAGATCCCGATATGATGTCAAGCATGCCTCCTTCTCTTACTGCCGCTACCGGCATGGATGCGCTCACTCACGCAATTGAGGGCTACATCACCAAGGGAGCATGGGAGCTTTCCGATATGTTCCATCTTAAGGCAATTGAGATTATATCAAACAATTTAAGAGGAGCTGTTAAAAATACGCCCGAGGGACGTGAAGGCATGGCGCTGGGACAGTATGTTGCCGGCATGGGCTTTTCCAACGTCGGTCTTGGCATAGTGCACTCAATGGCGCATCCCTTAGGAGCACTTTACAACACTCCCCACGGCGTCGCAAATGCCATAATTCTTCCAACTGTTATGGAGTATAACGCTCCGGCTACCGGCGACAAGTATAAATATATCGCAAAAGCCATGGGCGTCGAAGGCACCGAGTCAATGAGTCAGGACGAATACAGAAAGGCTGCGGTAGATGCGGTAAGAAAGCTCTCCTCCGACGTGGGGATTCCTGAAAACCTAAAGGAAATCGTAAAGAGAGAGGATATTCCTTTCCTTGCCAAGTCAGCATTCGACGATGCCTGCAGACCGGGCAATCCTAAGGATACAAGCGTTGAGGAAATTACAAAGCTTTACGAAGCCTTAATATAAAATATTAAAGGCTAATTTCAATGACAAAAACGGCGGACGCAAAATGCGTCTGCCGTTTTTTTAGTCCTGATTCTTTTTGGGCGCTCCCTCATATTTTTTCTTTCCGGGAGTCTTTTTATTTGCAATCTTATTTCTTCTGTGTTTTGCCGCCGCTTCCTTCATCTTAACCCAAAGAGGAGCGCAGAGGAATATAGACGCATAGGTTCCTGCGATAATACCTACGATTATCGGAAGAGCAAATTCCCTTATGGAATTTACGCCGAGAATATAAAGCATACCTATAGTAAGAAGCGTTGTTATAGAGCTGTTAATAGTTCTGTTCAAGGACTGCTTTATACTTGTATCGGCAATTTCCTCGTAGGACGCATTTTTATTTTTCCTTACGTTTTCACGTACACGGTCAAAAATTACAATGGTATTGTTTATGGAATACCCGACTATTGTAAGGACCGCCGCAACAAAGGAGTTGTTTACGGGAATCTTAAACAGTGCATAGAAGCCTATCATTATAACGATATTGTGAATAAGTCCCACTACCGCTGAAACGCCGGACAAGAACTCAAATCTTACGGTGATGTATAAAAGCATCAGCGCAACTGCGATGATTATCGCATACATAGAGTCGGTGAGTATTTTCTTGCTTGTAGCTTCGCCGATAGTCGTAACGTTACGCTCGCTTGCCGGAATCGTTATATTATACTTGTCCTCGAGGGCGGAAAAAACGCTGTCAACTTCGCTTTCTTCGCCGTTTTCGGCATAAGTTGAAAGTTCAACGGTCTTTATAGTTACCGATTTTCCGCCGTCTAAAAGCTGAGCCTGAACGTCCGCTCCGCCAATAGCTTCGGAAACAACCGCTTCAATATCGTCTGTTGAAAACTCTGCGCCCTGCATATCTACCTGGATATTTGTACCGCCGGTGAAATCAATGCCGTAGGAAAGACCGCCGTTTATCAAAAGCCCTATAACTCCGGCAATTATGAGCACCAAAGATACGAGAGCAAAAAATTTGCTTTTCTGAGTATACTTAAACTGTTTCATTTACAGCACCCCTTTTCACTCCGAACCAGCCGGAACTCTTTACACCAAATCCTTTTACAATAAGCTTCATTATTATCTTGGCAAGAACTATCGCCGTAAAGAAGCTTACCAAGGTACCTACGCCGAGAGTAACGGCAAAGCCCTTTATTGAGCCTGTTCCGAACATATAAAGCACTACTGCGGCTATCATGGTCGTAATATTGGCGTCAAAAATAGTTATCATAGCACGGTTAAAGGCCGCATCAATAGACGCTCCGACAGTCTTACCTGTTCTTAATTCCTCCTTAAGACGCTCGAATATAATACAGTCGGCGTCAACCGCCATACCTATTGAAAGAACAAGTCCCGCAATACCGGAAAGAGTAAGCGTCGCTCCGAGTCTTATAAGAATAATTACAACAAGGTTTGTATACGCGCAAAGGCAGATTGAAGCCACAACGCCGGAAAGTCTGTATATGGCAATCATAAAGATTATAACCATAAGTATGCCTATACCGCCGGCTATAAGGCTTTTGGACAACGCTTCTTCACCGAGGGTAGGACCTACGCTCTGAAGCTGTGCAACCTCAAGCTTAAAGGGAAGCTGTCCGCTTCTTATCTGCGCCGCAAGAGTGCTTGCGCTGTCTTTATCGAAATTACCGGTTATGACGCAGCTGTCATCGTCTATAACCTCAGAAACTCTGGGCTTTGATACAGCTTCCTCGTCAAGGTAAATTGCGATATATTTGTTATCCTCCGCCTGATAGCCCAAAACAGTGCTTGTAGCGTCACGGAATGCGATCCGACCCTTATCGGTAAGCTCTAAAGATACGAAATACTGTGAGCCGCCGGTTTCCGAAACCTGACCGTACTGCATCTGTGCATTCTTTACGTATTCCTCGGTACCCTCCATAAGAACATTGCCCTCGTAATCTCTGAAGGTAAGCTGGGCGGTAGACCCTAAAAGTTCAACCGCTTCGGAAGGGTCGTCTATGTTGGGAATTTCAATTCTTACGGTTTCTTCGCCCTGAACTGCCACCGTAGCGTCAAAATAGCTCTGGCTGTCAAGACGGTTTCTCATAACCGATGTAACCGTTTCCATCTGTTCGGGAGTGGGATTTACGCCGTCCTCCGCCTTAAATTCGATAAGCGAGCCGCCTACAAGGTCGAGACCCTGCTTAATACCGTACTCCTCATCAAGAGCATCCGGGAATCTGTAATCGCCGATCGTTACGTCGAACACGCAAACGAAACACGCCATAAATATGACGGCGGCAATCAGCAGAAATGCGATAATGTTTTTTGCTCTCATGCTTTTTCCTCCTTAAAAAATGTATAGCATATCTATTATATCTCTTAAAATGGGCTAAGTCAACCTAAATTTTCTAAAATGCAGTCAAAAAAGAAGGATTTTACTTAAAATCCTTCTTTTTTTATACTTTTCTACCGACGCCTCTTTGCATTTTTTGCCCTGATATTTACTCCTATTATACCGCCTAAGGCCCCGGCGAGAGCAGAGAGTGCCGCAGTTGCTATAACACCCTTTCCCATTCCGGGAAACCCGAACGCTAAAAAGCCGGTTAAATATAAAACCAGGGTGTAAAGTATTCCGTTAGCCGCACCTAAGAATATACCCTGCTTTCTTATTCTCCGTCCTCCAAATACAGAGGATAAAAATACCGAAAAAACTGCGCTCGCTGTAATAAGTGCGCGGCAGGCTTCCTCTTTTATATCGGCGGCAAGATATACCGCTGATATTATCAAAAGAAGCAGTGCGGTCAATAAAAGCGCCGTAAGTAAGCTTTTAAGCGTACAGTATATAAATAAGGTTTTTTCCTCTTTTTCCTTTTCAGCCATAAAAAAACCTCCCCTGATATATATTTATTCAAGGAAGGCTTATTTTATACTTAATTATTTTTCAGGCTCGTCGTCATGGGTGGTAAGACACTTGCTGATAGAAGACTTTGCAAACTTAATCTTTGTCTTGTCTGCCGTGGATTCAAGCACTACATAATCGTCCTTAACCGTCTGAATCTTTCCGTAAACGCCGCCTATGGTAATAACCTCATCTCCGGGTCTTAATGCGTCGATCATCTGGCGCTGTTTTTTCTCCTGCTTTTTCTGAGGTACGATAAGTACGAAATAAAATACCGCAAATATCGCAACCATAATTATAAGGCTTGACCAGCCCGAGCCTGCGGGAGCACCGCTTGCGGCCGTTTCGGGCGCTGCATAAATGTTCATCATAATTTATTACCTCCGTTTTTTATGTTATTCAATATTATAACCTACTTTTTTCATATTTGCAATAGTTTTTTACACTCTTTGGGTGTATAGGGGAATTTTTTCCGCCCTGAAGCTTTCAAATCTGTCCTCGTCTAAGGCTTTTCTTATATCCGTCATAAGCTTGTTGTAAAAATATATGTTATGCTGAACGCAAAGGCGCATTCCCAGCATTTCCTTAGCCTTAAGAAGGTGCCTTATATAGCCCCTTGAATGGTGCCGGCATGCCGGACAATTGCAGTCCGGGTCAATGGGGGAGCTATCCTTTAAATATTTGTTATTATTTAAATTTACTATCCCCCGGCTTGTAAATAAAAGCCCGTGTCGTGCATTTCTCGACGGCATTACGCAGTCAAAAAAGTCCACTCCCCGCCAAACCGCCTCTATTATATTTTCCGGCGTTCCCACTCCCATAAGATACCTGGGTCTGTCCTTAGGCATATAGGGCTCTACCGTTTCTATAATTTCATACATCTCTTCTGCCGTTTCTCCGACGGCAAGACCGCCTATTGCGTAGCCGGGAAGGTCAAGAGAGGCTATTGCCTTCATATGCTCGATTCTAAGGTCCGGATAAGTTCCGCCCTGATTTATGCCAAAAAGCATCTGCTCCTTATTTATGGTTTCGGGAAGGCTGTTTAGCCGTGAAAGCTCCTTTTTGCATCTATATAGCCATCTGGTGGTTCTTTCAATTGAAGCTTTTACATATTCGTACGGGGACGGATTTTCAATGCACTCGTCAAAGGCCATGGCAATGGTAGACGCAAGATTGGACTGAATTCTCATGCTTTCCTCCGGCCCCATAAATATTGGTCTGCCGTCGATATGGGATTTAAAAGACACTCCCTCTTCCTTTATCTTTCTTAAATCCGCCAAAGAAAAAACCTGAAAGCCTCCGCTGTCGGTAAGCACAGGTCCGTCCCATCCCATAAATTTCCGTATGCCGCCCATTTCGTATACTACGTCATCTCCCGGGCGTACATGCAGATGGTATGTGTTTGAAAGCTCAACCTGACAGCCAAGCTCCTTAAGGTCTTTTGCATCAAGACCGCCCTTTATTGCCGCAGATGTTCCCACATTCATAAATACCGGAGTTTCCACCGTGCCGTGGGGAGTGGTAAACCGTCCGCGTCTTGCCCTTTTTTCCTGCTTTAAAAGTTCAAACATTTAGCTCCTCTTTCTATGAGTAAAATTTTATAAAATAAACATCGCATCGCCGAAGCTGAAAAATCTATAACCGTTTTCCTTTGCCTCCTCATAAGCATTCATAACCTTGTCCCTGCCGCAGAATGCGGATATAAGCATCATGAGAGTGGATTTTGGCAAATGAAAATTTGTAACAAGCGCATCTACCGCCTTAAATTTATAGCCCGGATAGATAAATATGCTTGTATCCATTTCACAGGGTGCTACAAAGCCGTCAGAGTCTGCCGCCGATTCTAATGTTCTGCATGAGGTTGTGCCGACCGCAATGACCCTTTTTCCGTTTTTGCGGGCTCGGTTTATTTTTTCGGCGGCTTCATCGCTTATCTGAAAATGCTCGGAATGCATTTTATGTTCCTCGATATTTTCGGTCTTTACCGGTCTGAAGGTGCCAAGTCCCACATGCAGAGTCACAAAGGCGGTATCTGCGCCTTTAGCGCGAATTTTATCCAAAAGCTCCTCTGTAAAATGCAGTCCTGCTGTGGGTGCCGCGGCACTTCCGTCATATTTAGCGTATACCGTCTGATACATGGTCTTATCGCCAAGCTCTTTTGTTATGTACCCGGGAAGCGGAATCTGACCGAGCTTATCAAGCACATTCTCAAAAAGCCCTTCATATTCAAATCTTACCATTCGGTTTCCGCCCTCGACTATACTTAATATCTCAGCTCTAAGCTCGCCTTTTTTGCCAAACTCAAACCTTGCTCCCTCTTTGGCACGCTTTCCGGGCTTTAAGGCAACCTCCCAGTCTGTGGTATTTATTCTTTTTAATAAAAGCATTTCTATTGCGCCGCCGGTCTTTTCCTTTGTGCCTATAAGACGTGCCGGAATTACCTTCGTATCGTTCAGCACAAGACAGTCGCCGGGATTTATCATATCCGCAATATCCCTAAAAATCCTGTGGCTTATTTCTCCGGTTTCCTTTGACAAAACCATAAGCTTTGCCGCCGCTCTATCCTTTAAAGGCTCCTGTGCGATAAATTCCTTCGGCAAATCGTAATCAAATTCCTCTAATTTCATCAGTCTGCTATCTCCGTATCCGTAAAGTAAAATTTTAATATATCAATGTAGGAATAACCTTGCTCCGCCATAAACATAGCTCCGTACTGACTCATTCCCACGCCGTGTCCGTTTCCGCTTCCTTTGAAGGTAAAGCTTATCTCCTCTGAGCCTCCGCCGATATGCACCCTACCATTGCCCGAAAGAACGTCGGAATCCGGCGTTACAACAGAAATAAGTCCGTTTGCGGTAAGAACCTTGGAATATGTTTCTCCGCCGCTTTTTTCCACAGTGAAAAGAGTGCTTTTAAGCCCTTTAGGCATTGCCGCTCTTATATTGTCCTTGTAATAGCTTTTAGTGCCTGCCGTTCCGGTTATTAAAAGCTCTAAGGCGTGATTATTTTCAGAATATTCTGTTACTTTGACATCCTTTATGTCCCCAATATCTATATTTCTTTGGGCGAGCGTATTTTTTATTTCGGAGGCGGTAAAGGTAACGCTCCAGTTATAGCCATTAATCCTATCTGCCTGCTCAAAAGGGTCTTTTTTACCCTTAAGATAACCAAGCTCGGCTACCCATACGTTTTCGCTGTTTTCACTGTACCCCCCGTTGGAGGAATAATAATAGCACTGCACCGGCGCACCCTTATATAAAAGAAGCTTGCCCGAGGTTTCGTCCACCGCCTTTTTGACCTTTTCACCCTCGCTTGCGACCGCCCCGTACGCCTGACAGTGAACTCCGTTGCAAAGGTCAAAGCCCTCAAAGGAGTGTCTGCCCATGGAAATTACCATGTAATTTCTTGCGGCAACCGCCTGAGCCTTAAGTGCCTCTATCGGAAATCCCTCCGACATCTCACGCCCCACAACACCGTAAAGGTATTCGTCGGTTTTTACTATATTAACTATAAGTATTCCGCCGTTTTTCACCATAAGCCTTATATCGCCGCGGTAAAGCCGGCCGTCGCACGTTATAAATTCCGACGCCTTAAAAAAGTCAAGCTGTGTTTCACCGGAATCTATTCCGTTACAGCAAAGCGTACCGCTATCCGAGATGGTAACGGTAACACTTTGGTCTATTAAGTAAGGTCCCTCGCCGCCTGAGTCACCGGCGGCAAAATTTGAATATGTATATATTCCGGTATCTGAGGTAAGCTTTACTAAAGACGAAGGACTTGACGCATTTATTCCTATTCTTACCGTATACGGAATATCTGCGGCAAAAATCACCGAGCACATCATAACAAGGAAAACGGCTGCGGCAAAAAAAATATTTTTCATGATTTGCTTCTCCCCTTGCCGCCCGTTATTTAATTTCATATACGCCTTTTACCATCATATAGACAGTGCCTTTAGCCTTTATGCTTCTTCCGTCGCTTCTCGGGCATATAAGGTGATGATTGGAGGAAACCCTTTCTCCGTCACCTACATCTCTTCCATCGGTAACATCGGTAAATCCTCCGGAGGCGGTTTTTGACAGCAAAACAGTTCCTTCTCCGCTTCTTAATATAAGCTCCGTTCCCTCACCTGCGCTTAATGACCTGCCATCGGGCACCTCCACTACGCTAAAGCCGCTTGCCGGCGCCGAAGAAACGGCGTTGTCAATATACGGCATCACAACATTGGTGATATAGCTTAAAGATATAAGCGGATCGTCGTCAGAGCCCACCGCACCGTTGCTGACAACACAAAACGCCAAAGAAAGCAAAAGCACGGCGGCAAAAATTTTTTCTCTTTTATTCTTTTTCATAAGTACCGTTCCCTTCCTTTTTGAGGTTTTTAGATATTTAAGCTTTAAATATCCTCGCTCGGCAATCCGAAGCTTACATTAAGCGCATAATTGACGCTTTTCATGCGTTCATCATCCAGATGACCGATTTTTTCCCTCAGTCTTCTTTTGTCAATTGTTCTTATCTGCTCGAGTAAAATAACGGAATCCTTTGTAAGTCCGTATTCCTTGGAATCTATTTCTATGTGAGTGGGGAGCTTGGCTTTATTAATCTGCGATGTTATCGCCGCCGCGATAACCGTCGGACTGTATTTATTTCCCACGTCGTTCTGCACAATCAAAATAGGCCTGACTCCGCCCTGCTCCGACCCGATTACGGGGCTTAAATCCGCATAGAAAATGTCTCCTCTTTTAATAATCAAATCATTCACTCTCCGATAACTTTAGCTCGTAGGTCAGAAGCTGCTCGTTATCGGCAATAACGCTTTCCTCGGCCAGACTTAAATTAATTTCTCCCATGGCCCTATAACCCTGCTTAAGCGCCTCCTCGTTTTTTTCCCGGCGCTTTTTTAAAATATGGCTCTGCACGGTCTGTCTAATCCATTTGCTGCGGCTCATATTTTCCGATGAAGACAATCTGTCTATTTCACAAAGCAGAGATTCCGGCATGGAAATTAATATTTTTTTGTTACCCATAAACCGAACCCCCGTTAAGATATATAATCAGTATATAGTAATTATACATCTTTTTTACCGGTACGTCAATTACAGTTTATGGATAAACGCCCGTCTGCTTCCATTTATGTATGATCCGAAGCAAAATCAATGAGCAGTTTTTCCGACCCCTTCCTATTCTGCTCACAATTTCCTTTAATCATACATGGATTTTATTGCACGAGGTATCATTTTTAAAGTATCGGTTGCGCTGAAGGAGCCTTCCGAGTATTTTTGTGCGGCAAAATCTCCGGCAAGACCGTGGACAAACGCCGCCTTTACCGGAGCCTCCTTTATACCCTGTGCCGCAAAAGACGCAGTAAGTCCGGCTAAAACGTCTCCGCTTCCGCCGTTTGCCATGCCCGGATTTCCCGTTGTATTAATATATATGCGACCGTCCGGATATGCCGTGACGGTAGCCGCTCCTTTTAATACCACAACGCAGCCGTACCTTTCGGAAAACGATAATGCGCATTTTGCCCTGTCCTTCTGAACCGAGGCCGTATCCGTTTTCATAAGCCTTGCCATTTCTCCCGGGTGCGGCGTTATTATGGTGTCTTCAAAATACGCCGGTTCGTCTTTAAGAGCGTTCAACCCGTCAGCGTCAATAACAATATTTTTACCGGCAAAACGTTTTACAGCCTCTCTTACAAGATATGCTGTTTTTTCGGTATTGCGAATACCGCAGCCGATTAAAAGTGTGTTTGCTCTGTCAAAATATTTTTCTGCTCCGTCCAAAGCCTTCGCAGAAAAGGCTCCGTCCTCCGACAAAAGAGGGGCGGTCATAGCCTCCGGAAGCATTGACGCCACCGTATTTTTAATTATGTCAGGCACTCCTACAGTGACAAGTCCGCAGCCGCTTTTAACTGCGGCCGCCGCAGACATATATGCCGCTCCGGTCATGGCTTCAGAGCCGCAGAGGGTGAAAACATGTCCGTAATCACCTTTATTTGAATCCCTTAGCCTTTTTTCCTCTTTTGCTCCAAGGACGATATATTTTTTTGTATCGCCCAAGGTGTCCGGAAGTGAAATATCCTTTATAACGGTTTCTCCTGCCATGGCTTTCCCCGGATACTGATAAAGTCCCATTTTCGCAAAAGCAAAGGTAACGGTTTTATCCGCTTTAACGGCGCACGACATTATCCTTCCTGTATCCGAGTCTACTCCGCTTGGAATATCCACCGAAAGCTTAAAGCCTCGAGCCGAATTAAAATATTCTATCATCTTTGCCGCTTTGCCGCCGACCGGGCGTGAAAGCCCCGTGCCGAACAGTGCGTCAACGTAAAGCTCGGCTTCAAAGTCATCTTTTTCATAAAAATCCGTTATTTTTATACCCAATTTTTCATCAATCCGGGCGTTTTTATGCTCGGCTTTGTCAAGGGTTAATATCCTTACGTCCGTCCCTTTAAGGAAAAGCTTTCTTGCGAGGGCGTACCCGTCCGCCCCGTTATTTCCCGTACCGCACAGTATTACGGCGCTTTTCACCGAAGGACACTCCTCAAGCAACGCCTGAGCCGCATTTTCTATTAAAATCTCCTCGCTTATTCCGAACATTTCAGACGCATTCTTATCGGCACGGCGCATTTGGTCTGAAGATACCGCTTTTTTATACATTTTTCCCCTCCTCAGCTACAACAAAGGCTACTGCGTATTCTCCGTCGTGGGAAACGGAAAGATGCAAAGAAAGCCCTTTCCCCAAACCATTTTTCACTTTGAAAAACGGTTTGCCGTCGTCCCAGCATACCTCAGAGTTTTTTAAAACATAAAAAAGCGTGCCTCCGACGGCTTTGGAAAGAGCTTCCTTTGCCGCAAAAATACCGGCCGCAGTTTCATAAAGACTGCGGCTTTTTGTGCAGTGTTCTTTTTCTCCCTCCGTGAAACAGCGGTCAAGACCGCCTGATTCGCAGAAGCTTTTCATTCTCTCAATCCTGACAATATCCGTACCGACCCCGTATATCATCTTTTAAACCTTGTTCCCATATAATATTCAAACGCTCTTAGCATCATGTCGTTAGGGTCTATGATAAGCGTTTCATTCTTCCCCTCAAGATAATAGAGATTTTCCGATTTGACAGAAGGGCAAAGAAATTCACCGTTTTTTTTCCCGTCAAATTTTCCTCCTCCGCTAAGCTCCTTTACATTTATGCTTTTTAATCTTTTTCTTGAGCGTTTTGCGGTAATCAAATCAATATCAAGGGTACTTTCGGTCAAAATATATTCATACTCCTTAAAAAGGAGTGCACTTATAAGATAATAAGCTCCGTATATTACTGCCGCCCATATAATTATCGCCGCCGTTTTAAAAAATAAAAATGCCAGAGCGCATAATAAAGCGGCTAAGACTGCTGTCAAAAGCGAAAGCAAAAGCTCTTTTTTATCCGATTCTTTTCTTACGAGCCGTTCGGTAAAAAAGCTTTTTCCGGCCTCCATGTTGTTAGTTGACATATTCATCACTCCGTTTTTAGTGCGGTATGAATCAGAATACCGTATATGTGTGAACTTAAATACAATAAAAATGCAACAAAGCATTTTTATTGTATTATAGCACAACCTTATTTGTTATGTCAACTTTTACATTAGCCTGACGCTACTTTCTTTGCCTAATCTTTATCAATTAAACGGCGGATATTTCGGCAAAATCATAGTCCTGTGCAACGTCAAAAAGATGTCCGGGCTCAACACCGTTATCCGCCAGCACCGATAAAAACTTGCCTGCCGCATCGTCAGTAATGTTTTTAACCAAAACCCCTTTTTCATATTCTCCTACTTTAATTCTAAAAACAAATCCGCCTTCTTTTTGGTCCACTGAATATGCGGAATCATTTTTTATTATGCCCTTCATTTTTACCATTCCTTTCCCCTATTTCTATTAGATTTTAATTTATTACCGGCTGTTTGTCCAGTAATTTTTTCGGTTATTTCATATGTTTGCGGGCTTTTTAAAGGAAAAAATTTTTTAAGGTTCGATATATTTTAGGCACAGTTGACGTTTCACAATCTCTTTCTACATATAATGTCTTAATGTTTTCTTAACATTATTTGTATATTTACCATAATATTCTTCTTGATTTATTCGTTTTATTTATGATAAACTTATAAATATATAATGCATTTTACAATTTTAGTTTATATAAGGATGATTTCAATGAAAAATTTGCTTTTTTCATGGAGAAAACTTCATAAAATAACCAAAACGGTCTTTTTCACAGGTCTCATATTCTCCTTTATTTTGACACTTTTCGCACTCTTTTTATCCTTTTCCGATAATCCTCTTCACCAACGAGGCTCCGTTGAAGTTGTTTTCGCTTCCTCTGATATATTATATATTACCGCAATTGTCTCTCTTTTTTTAGAAATTTATATAAAAAGATTTTTCAGCCGCTGAAAATTAAATTTCTTCTTACGGCAGCAGATTTTTTATCTTTAAACAGCATGCAAAAACGGAGATGTGATATTCACATCTCCGTTTTACTGTCATTTAAGAAACGGGCATAAAAATCCCGTCCTTTTTAATTTTAAGCTTTTATATTCAGATTCATCAGATAGCGCGCACTATCTTGCCCGAACGAAGACAGCGAGAGCAAACCGAAATTGTCTTGGGAGTGCCGTTAACGAGCGCTCTTACCTTTTTTACGTTAGCTTTCCACGTTCTGTTACTTCTTCTGTGAGAATGGCTGACTCTGATTCCGAATGTTACGCCCTTTCCGCAAACATCACATTTTGCCATTTAAAACACCTCCATTTCGTCACGATAAATATTATAATAACAGATTTCATATGAATTTGCAAGACTTTTTTTAAATTTTTTAAAAATTTATTGACTTTATATGAAATCCCGTGAATAATTTATTTAAAACATCCAAAATAAATATATCATTCTTGTAAAAAATTTTTCTTTACAGTGAATAATCAAAATAGTATAATAAATATATAATCGGTAAAAGTAATTTTGCCGTAAAATTTATGAAAGGATTTTTGCCATGAATTTTAAGCTTATGCATCCGGCCGACCAGCTTGTAATGATTATGGAGCGCATTTATTCTTACGGAATGACAACTACCTCCGGCGGAAATCTGTCTATTTTGGACGATAACGGAGATATCTGGATTACTCCGGCAGGAATAGACAAGGGCTCTCTTACCAGGGACGATATGGTAAGGGTTACCCCTGAAGGCGAAGTAATAGGACGGCACAAGCCCTCCTCGGAGTTCCCGTTTCACAGCATCATTTACAAAAGCAGACCGGATATAAAAGCGGTGCTTCACGCTCATCCTCCGGCTCTTTTGGGCTTTTCAATCGCCAGACAGATTCCGGAAACCAACATTATTCCAAATATTGACACCGTCTGCGGTGAGGTAAAATACGCCGCCTACGAGCTTCCCGGAAGCCGTGAGCTTTCCGAAAATATTGCCAAGGTGTTCCAGTCCGGCATTTCTACGGTAATGCTTGAAAACCATGGTGTTGTTCTGGGAAAAAGCGATTTGTTTGAAGCGTTTAAGGCCTTTGAAACCTTGGATTACTGTGCAAGGATTCAGCTCCAAGCGTTAAAAATAGGAACGCTTCACACCTTAAGCGACCGTGCCATAGCAGTTGCCGAGGCAAAAAACAGCGTATCCTTAAGTGAGTTTGTCCCCGACAGCTATTCAAGCGTAGAAAAAGAGGCTCGTGCCTCCATGTGCTCTTTAATATCAAGGGCATATCATCAGAGGCTTTTCACCAGCGCACAGGGAACCTTCTCGGAAAGAATGCCTGACGGCGGATTTATTATAACTCCTTACGGCAAGGACAGAAAGTATCTTGAACCGGAGGATCTTGTTAAGGTCAAGGGAGACATGAAGGAGCTTGGAAAAAATCCGAGCAGAAGCGTGCTTTTCCATAAACATGTATACGATATGCATCCCGAGATAAATTCCGTAATTCTTGCCCATCCGCCGAATCTGATGGCCTTTGCCGTATCAGACGCAGAGCTTGACTCGAGAATCATTCCGGAAAGCTACATTATGCTTCGTGACGTTGATAAGCTTCCCTTCGGCTCGACCTATTTAGAGCCTGAAGCTACCGCAAAAAAACTGGGACTTAAAAAACCCGTTACCTTGGTTGACAACGAATGCTGTATTGTTATGGGTACCTCTTTACTTAATGCCTTTGACCGTCTTGAGGTTGCCGAATACAGCGCCAAGGCAATTATAAACGCCCAGTCGTTAGGAAATATGGTTAAGATTGACGATTCTGAAATTGACAGAATAATCGACGCCTTCCGTCTTGAAAAATAACACTTCTATTATTCATTATTCATTACAAAAATCCTGTCGCAATTAATGAATAATGAATTATGAATAATTAATAATGGATAATACAAAACAAAAAATCCTATCTTGCGATAGGATTTTTGTTTTGGTGACTCGTACCAGATTTGAACTGGTGTTACCGCCGTGAAAGGGCGGTGTCTTAACCGCTTGACCAACGAGCCTTATATGGTAGCGGCAGGTGGACTTGAACCGCCGACCTAACGGGTATGAACCGTTTGCTCTAGCCAGCTGAGCTATGCCGCCGAATAGCTGCTTTTATGTGACAGCTATATTAGGATACCATAAATATTCCTTTTTGTCAAGTCTTTTTTTTATTTTTCCTTAAAGCATTTTTTACAAGCTCTTTTTCCTATATATTCCGCTCTTTCTTTTTCTGTTTCATAATAATTTTCATTTACATAAAAACAGTCTTCTTTATGATATATCTCGCTGTTGTCGCTTATAAATACCATTTCCGTGCTGTCAAAAACCAAAGGCTTGCCCTCTGTATACTCTATTTTGTCCCTTTTTTCGGTTTTTATATATAAAAATGAAAATACTGCTATCCAAAAAACCGCCGCTGATAAATATAATATTTTTCTTTTCATGTTGTTTTTTTAAGAGCAAAAGAAGCAATTTGCTTCTTTTGCTCTTATTCTCTTATTCTTCTGCCTTTTCTTCCTCTTCTAAAGCTTCTTCCTCCTCATGAGCTGTCTTTGCCATGCCTATTACCTTTACGCCTTCAGCCGGTCTCATAAGTCTTACTCCGGCTGTCGCTCTGCCTATGGAATTTATCTCTTCCGAATTCATTCTTATAATAACGCCGTCCGAAGCTATAAGCATAATGTCGTCATCCTCTGTTACTGCCGTTACACCGATAACTTTTCCCGTTTTTTCGGAAACCTTATATCCGATAAGTCCCATACCGCTTCTTTTTTGGGTTTTAAAGAGACTAAATTCCGTCTTTTTACCGAATCCCTTTTCGGTAACAATCATAAGCTCGGAATTTTCATCAACATTTGCCATTCCCACAACATAATCGCCGTCTCTTAAGGTTATGGCTTTAACTCCCCTTGTGACTCTTCCCATGGGTCTTACGTCCTTTTCGTTAAATCTTATCGCCATACCCTTATTCGTTCCTACCATTATATCGTTTTCTCCGTCGGTCATGCTTACGCTGATAAGCTCGTCATCCTCGTCTATGACAATAGCTATAAGACCGCCTTTTCTTGAAGTATCATAACAGTCTAAGGAGGTTTTCTTTATAATTCCCTTCTTTGTCAGCATTGTAAGGTACTTATCCTCTGAAAATTCCTTAACCGGAATCATTGCCGTTACCTTTTCGTCCTTTTCAACAGGCAGTAAATTTACAATTGCCGAGCCCTTTGCCTGTCTGCCGGACTCTGGGATCTGATACCCCTTCATTCTGTATACCCTTCCCTTATTTGTGAAGAACATAATATAGTCGTGGGTTGAAGCGGTAAATATATATTTTACAAAATCCTCTTCGCGGGTCTGAAGGCCGGATACTCCACGCCCTCCTCTGTGCTGGCTTTTATACACAGAGCTTACCGTTCTTTTTAAATAACCGTAATGGGTAAGGGTAATAACGCAGTCTTCTTTCTCGATAAGATCCTCGTCCTCGATTTCTTCTACGACGTTTTCTATTTCTGTTTCTCTGTCATCACCGTATTTTTCTTTAATTTCGGTAAGCTCCTTTTTAATCTGCTCCAAAAGAAGCTTTTTGTCCGAAAGCAAAAGCTTATATTCGTCGGCCTTTTGGGTAAGCTCTTTATATTCCTCGTCGATTTTTTCTCCGTTTAACTTTTGAAGCTGAATAAGGCGCATATCCAAAACGCTTTGTGCCTGAATGTCCGAGAATCCGAATCTTTCAATAAGATTTGCCTTTGCATTATCGTAAGAATTTCTTATGGTATTAATTATTTCTTCGATATTGGCAAGAGCTATTTTTAAGCCCTCTAAAATATGCATTCTCGCTTCTGCCTTTTCAAGGTCAAACTTCGTTCTCCGGGTAACGATTTCCTCCTGGAATTTTATAAATCTGTCTAAAATTTCCTTAAGATTCATCGTACGCGGTCTGCCGTTGTCGATCGCAATCATATTTATGGAGAAGCTGTCCTGAAGGCGTGAATATTTATAAAGCTGATTTAATACTACCTGCGGATTTGCGTCCTTTTTAAGGAATATTTCAAGTCTTATTCCCACTCTGTCCGAGGAGTGGTCGTCTATATCGTCAAGCCCGTCTATTTTTTTATCCTTTACAAGGGCTGCGATTGACTCTACCAAATCCTTTTTATTTACCTTATAGGGAAGCTCGGTAACTATGATAGACGCTTTTCCGTCCTTGTGCTCTTCAATATTTGCCTTTGCCCTTATGATTATTTTTCCCTTACCTGTTGCATAAGCGCTTCTTATTCCGCTTCTCCCCATAATCGTAGCTTTTGTGGGAAAATCGGGACCCTTTATATAATCCATAAGCTCTTCAACGGTAATTTCAGGGTCGTCAATCTGTGCAATAACTCCGTCTAAAACCTCTCTTAAATTATGAGGAGGAATTTCGGTCGCCATACCTACGGCTATACCGGAGGAGCCGTTAACCAAAAGGGTGGGAATCCTTGTGGGAAGAACTACCGGCTCTCTTCTTTTTTCATCGAAATTCGGAACAAAATCAACAGTATCCTTTTCAATATTCTCTAAAAGAACATTTGAGATCTTGCTCATTCTTGCCTCGGTATAACGGTAAGCCGCCGGAGGATCTCCGTCGACGCTTCCGAAATTTCCGTGACCGTCTATCAAGGGATAACGCATGGAAAAATCCTGCGCCATGCGCACCATTGCGTCGTATACCGACGCATCGCCGTGAGGATGATACCTGCCTATAACGTTTCCTACCGTCGTAGCAGACTTGTAAAAGGGCTTGTCCGAGGTCAGATTTTCTTCATACATGGAATAAAGAATTCTTCTGTGGACAGGCTTAAGTCCGTCCCTTACATCCGGAAGGGCACGGCTCATAATAACGCTCATGGCATAATCAATGAACGCTTCCTTCATTCTTTTTTCTATATCTATATTTACGATAGTCTGATTTTCAAGATGCTCCTCAAAATGAGACTCTTCATACCTTTTATTTTTTTTAGCCATAATTTGCCTCCGTTATTAAATGTGACGGTTATATATCAAGGTTTTGAACATACTGTGCGTTTTCTTCTATGAATATTCTTCTCGGCTCAACTTCGTCGCCCATAAGAACGCTGAAAACGTCGTTCGCACGTTCTGCATCCTCCATTGTCACCTTAAGAAGTATTCTGTTCTTCGGATCCATAGTAGTTTCCCAAAGCTCTTCGGGATTCATCTCACCAAGACCCTTATATCTGCTTATGTCAACCTTGGCGTTTGTATCGTTGTCTTTAAGCTCTTCACTTATTAAATCTCTTTCCTCATCACTGAATGCAACACGTGATTTTTTCCCTCTCGACAGCTTATAAAGAGGAGGCTTTGCAAGATAAATATGTCCTGCCTCTATTAAAGGCTTCATAAATCTGAAGAAAAAGGTTAAAAGCAGTGTTTGAATATGCGCTCCGTCAACATCGGCATCGGCCATTATTATTATCTTGTCGTATCTTAATTTTTCCATGCTGAAGCCTTCGCCTATTCCGGTACCCAGAGCCTGTATTACCGGAGTCAGCTTATCGTTTCCGTAAACCTTATCAGCCCTTGCCTTTTCAACATTTAACATCTTTCCCCAAAGAGGTAAAATTGCCTGATACTTGCTGTCTCTGCCGTTTTTGGCAGAGCCGCCTGCAGAATCTCCCTCCACTATATATATCTCGGTTTTGCTCGGATCCTTAACAATACAGTCGGTAAGCTTTCCGGGCAGAGAGCTGCTTCCTAAAGGAGTTTTTCTCGTCGCTTCTCTTGCCTTTCTTGCCGCAACTCTCGCTCTTGAAGCAAACATTGCCTTTTCTATTATGCTTCTTCCGACCTGAGGATTTTCTTCTAAAAAATCCGTCAGTTTTTCTTTTACCATATTTTCAACCAAAGCTCTCATATCCGAATTTCCGAGCTTTGTTTTTGTCTGTCCTTCAAACTGAGGCTCCTCAAGCTTTACGGAAATAATACTTATAAGACCTTCCCTTACATCCTCGCCGGTAAGCTCCTCATCATCCTTCATAAGCTTATATTTTTTCGCATAGTCAACCAAAACCTTTGTAAGAGCGGACTTAAATCCCGTTTCGTGAGTTCCTCCCTCGGTAGTTGAAATATTATTTGCAAAGGACTCTATCGTTTCATCGTAACCGGTAGTCCACTGCATGGCAACCTCCGCAACGCTTCCGTTTTTAGAGCCGCTTACATATATAACCTCTTCGTTTACTGCATTTAAATCTTCTTTTCTCTCTTTTTTCTCGTTAAATAAGAAAGAAACGAAATTTTTAATTCCTCCCTCGTAATGGAGAGTTTCACATGTAGGCGTATCTTTTCTTAAATCCTTAAATATTATTTTTATTCCGCCGTTTAAGAAAGCCTGCTCTCTTAATCTTTTAAGAAGTACGCCGTAATCGTAAACCGTATCTTCAAATATTTCGTCGTCAGCCCAGAAGGTTACCTCTGTTCCCGTTTTATCCGTATCTCCTATGGTATGAACCTTACCGTCGGGAACACCTCTTTTATAGCTTTGATACCAAATCTTCTCACCGTCTGAAACCTTTACCTCAAGTCTTTTTGAAAGCGCATTAACAACAGACGCTCCCACACCGTGAAGACCGCCGGATACCTTATATCCGCCTCCGCCGAATTTTCCTCCGGCATGGAGCACGGTAAATACAACGTCTATTGTTGAAATTCCCATTTTCGGGTGTATTCCGTGAGGAATACCTCTTCCGTTGTCCTTTACAGTAACGGAATTATCTTTATTTATAGTAACCTCAATCTGAGTGCAAAAGCCTGCCAATGCCTCGTCAATACTGTTGTCCACAATTTCATAAACAAGATGATGCAGTCCCCTTATTGAAGTGGATCCTATATACATACCGGGTCTTTTTCTTACTGCTTCAAGTCCCTCAAGTACCTGTATCTGTTTTTCATCATAACCCGTTATTTTACCGCTCATTTTAAATTTCCTTTCTAAAACGACTTTTCATTTTCTATTCTTTTTAACAGCGTCGCCGGAGAAATAGGCGAAACATAAAGCCTGCTTTCCTTGTCAAGTATGTATGATCTCGGCAGGTCGTATGATGTCGTTATTACTTTTTTATTTTTTTCAGACTCTTTTAAAAAATCTCTCGTTATTTTTGATATACTGGTATTTTCTATATCAAAAATACCTATAATATCTTCGCTTCTTAAAAGAAAGTCCCCTCCTATATGAAGATACATTTTTATTCCTCTCTTTTAATTTTTCCTTTTTCCGCAGTAAAAAAAGAAACTCTTTTGCTTTTTCTGAGTCCGCTTGTGCCGGTACAGGTAATAACCGTTTGCTTTCCCTTTATTTTTTCCGTTAAATACGACTGTCTTTTTTTATCAAGCTCGCTCATAATATCATCTAAAAGCAAAACCGGAAAGGTGCCTGTTCTGTCCTTTATAATTTCCGTCATTGCCAGCTTAATACACAAAATTACAGACCTTTGTTGTCCCTGAGAGCCGTAAAGCTTTACATTTTTCCCGTTTATCAAAAACTCAACGTCATCTCTGTGAGGACCTGTCAATGCCTGACATTTTTCTATTTCTGCATTTTTTAGCCTTTCTGTCTTTTCCCTAAAATCATTTTTTATTTTTTCAACATCCTTTATATCTCTTAAGGGTACGGAGGGAACATATTTTATTTTAAGATTTTCCTTTCCACCAGTAAGCTCTTCCATTTTTTCAGAGCTGTATTTTTCCAAAAGTGAAATAAAGCTTCCCCTGTACATGAAAAGCCGTGCTCCGTATTCGGTAAGACGCTGATTCCATATATCAAGCATTGAAGATATTTCTTTAATGTCTCCTTTTTTAAGCAAGGTGTTTTTTTGTTTTAAGCACTTATTGTAATCTCTTAAAATTTTAACGTAATTTGGTCTTAAAACAGAAATTGAATCTTCAAGAAAATTTCTTCTTAATTCCTTTTCTCCTTTTATTATTTCTATTTCCTCCGGGCAGAAAAGAACTGTTTTAAAATATTCGCTTAAAAGAGAATTTTTCTTTAGCGGAATAGAGTTAAAGCTTATCTCCTTTTTTCCTTCCTTATCCACCCTCATAAAAGCATGATAAGAAAAATCCTCCGATAAAAAATCCATATCCAAGGAAAAATAATCGCAGCCGAATCTTATAAGCTCCTTATCTCCTGCCGGTCTGTAGCTTTTTCCCTTTGAAAAAAGATATATTGCTTCTAAAAAATTGGTTTTCCCTTGGGCATTTTTTCCCCTTATTACATTTACTTCGGGATTTAAAAATATTTCTTCTTCTTCAAAATTTCTGTAATTTAAAAGCTTTATTTTCTCAATTCTCATTTTTAAGTCTTACGGGAAGTACCATTTGAATAAATGAATCATCATCTAAAGGCTTTATTATGCAGGGACTTAAATTTGAATTAAATTCCATTTTTGCAACATCTGTTTCCGCCGCCTTCAAAGCGTCATGAATATATCTGTTATTAAAGCCTATTTCCGTTTCCTCTCCCTCAAAGGGAATTTCAAGAGTATCCACTATCTGTCCCGTTGCGGTAATACACTTAATAACAAGCTGCTTCTCGGTAAAATGAAATCTTATAGGACTTTTCGTTTCATCAGCCGCTATAATAGGCTCGCACCTCTCAACGCTTTCCGTTACGGAGGCTACGGGAATAACAACGCTGTAATTATTTACTGCCGGAATTGTTTTTTCATAATTTAAGAAATTTCCCTCAATAAGACGTGTTACCACCTTTGCATCCTCTGTCTTTATGGAGGCATACCTTTGAGTTAAGCTTACCTTAACCTTTGATTCTCCGTCTTTTAATATTTTTGAAAGCTCACCTAAGGTTTTTCCGGGAACTATAAAAGAAAAATTATCACCCTTGCCCTCTATTTTTTCTTTTCTTAAGGCAAGTCTGAAGCCGTCTACCGAAACAATATTTAAAATATCGTCCTTAACTTCAAAAAGAGAGCCGGTAAGGACAATTCTGCTTTCGTTTTGAGATACGGCATAAAGAGTCCTTCTTATCATATTTTTTAATGTTCCCTCTTCTATTTCAAATTCGTGTTCTTTTTCAATTTCGGGAACGGAAGGAAATTCATCATCCGGCAGACCTAAAATTTTATATTCTATATTCTGACATGTAATTACTGCGTTTCTGTTTTCGTTTACCTTTAATGTTACGGTATCGTTGGGAAGCTTTCTTACAATATCCAAAAAGGTCTTTGCTAAAAGAACTATTCCGCCCTCCTCGTATACCTGAGCAGGTATTTTGCACTCTATTCCCAGATCCATATCGTTTCCGACTATTGTCAAGGCTTCCGCTTCTGCTTTTATGTAAATTCCTTCAAGTATCGGCAGTGACGCTTTCTGAGAAACGGCCTTTGAAACAATATTTAACGTATTTGAAAGTATTTCTTTCTGACACTGAAAAATCATGTCAATTCTCCCTTCTTAAAAGGTTTTTTATAAATATATATATTTAAATTTTAGTTAAAGTAGTGTAGGTGGAAAAAGGGGAAAAGTCAAAAAAACTCTTATATTATGGAATTTATTAATAATTTTTCATGTTGAAAAAAATATTAAAACCCCGATTTTACTTTTTCCACTACCTGTTTATTTGGTTTATAAACTAATTATTTTTCAAATTTAAGGAAATTTTTTCTACTTTTTCTTTAAGCTCGTCGTCCTCTTCTATAAAGGCTTCTACTTTTTTAATTGCGTGTATTATTGTGGAGTGATCCTTTCCTCCGAAATATTCACCTATTTTGTTATAGGAAAGCTCGGTAAGGTTTTTGCATAAATATATTGCAATTTGCCGAGGAACAACAATTTCTTTTGTTTTTCTCTTTGAGGTTATATCCTCTTCCTTTATACGAAACATGGAAGCTACGGCTTTTATTATCATTTCCGGAGTGATAATCTTTGAAGAAGAGGTTGTCCTGTATTTTTTTATAGCTTCCTTTGCCATATCCAATGTAATTTCCTTATTTACAAGACCGGAATATGCAGACAAGGTTTTAAATACTCCCTCAAGCTCCCTTATATTCATTGTTATATTGTCGGCTATATACATTAAAATTTCGGTATCTATATTAATGTTCTGATTTTCAGCCTTCTGCTTTAATATTGCCACTCTTGTTTCGTATTCGGGAGGCTGTATATCTCCCAAATATCCCCATCCGAACCGAGATTTTAATCTGTCTGCAAGGTTTGCTATTTCATTTGGGGGACGGTCGCTTGAAAGAACTATTTGCTTTCCCGAATCCCACAAGGAATTGAAGGTGTTGAAAAATTCCTCCTCCATGGATACCTTTCCGGCAATAAAATGAATATCGTCCACAAAAAGAGCGTCAATCTTTCTGTATTTTTCTCTGAAGGAATCGGTTGTTTTCTTGGCAATGCTCTCTATAAGCTCAACGGTAAAGGTTTCTGCAGAAACAAAAAGAGTTTTAAGGTGAGGACTGTTCTCGTTTATGTAATTTTCCATGGCGTGCATAAGATGGGTTTTCCCCAGTCCCACTCCTCCCCATATAAAAAGGGGATTGTAAGCCTTTCCGGGAGATTCTGCCGCACCGAGAGCTAAAGCGTGGGCAAAACGGTTTGAATTACCGACTACGAAATTGTCAAAGGTATAATTAGAATTTTTTTCTTTCTTTACTTCCTCGGAAATTTTTTCTTTTTCTTCGGCTTCTTCCTTTATATCCTCTCCGACGGTAATTATAATACCGTATTTTTTTCCTGCCGCTTCCAAAACCGAATTTATTATAAGGTCTTTATATCTTTGCTCAAGCATGCTTTTATTGATTTCAGTGGGAACGGAAAGAAATATCTCGTCCTCTGTCATTTTATAAGGAACTATTGTTTCTATCCATGTTCTGTATGAAACCTTGGAGGAAAGCTCTTCCCCTATATATTCGCAGGATTTTTGCCAAATATCAGATAGTGCGGACAACGGTTATACCTCCTTATTTATCCACAATTGTGTAAAAATACGGTTGAAAAGTGTGGAAAACCTTTAAAAATAATCCTCAAAAACCGAAATTAAGCAAAAAAGGCTGTGGAAAACTTTTCAACAATAAAAGAATTATAATTATATCTTGATATTTACATACATCATATATTATATCAAAAAAAATTTATTTTTACAAGATTTATTTTATATTTTTGTAAAAAATTTAATTTTTCGGTTGACAAATAATTTTTTAGTATATATAATAAAAAAAAGTCTGTAATTTTATATTTTACTTTTTAAGGAGGTGTTTTTTGTGCTTAGAACATATCAGCCCAATAGACTTAAGAGAAAAAAGGATCACGGCTTCAGAAAGAGAATGAGCACTAAAAACGGAAGAAAAGTGCTTGCCAGAAGAAGAAGACAGGGCAGAAGGGTTCTTTCCGCTTAAAATTTTTAAGGAAAGAATGGTTTTGCAATGAAAAGTAAGCTGTCGCTGAAAAGCAACCTGATATTTTCAAAACTTTACAAAAAAGGCCGCTGCTTAAAATCTCCCACAGTAGTAATGTATTATCTTCCAAACGGACTTGATTACTGCCGCATGGGAATAACTGTCAGCAAAAAGATCGGAAAAGCAGTCAGGCGAAACAGATCGAAAAGGCTTATCAGAGAAAGCTACAGAAGCTTTAAAAATTTTGCCTCGGGTTATGATATAGTTTTTGTTGCAAGGACAAAAACACCCGAGGTAGGATTTTTTGAAGTAAAAAAAGATATGGGCAGACTTTTAGAAAAAAGCAAAATGGTGGAAAAACAAGGATGAAAAAGTTATTTCTTTTTTTTATCAGACTTTACAGGAAATATATATCCCCTCTGTTTCCGGCAAAATGCCGGTTTTATCCCACATGCTCTGCCTATGCCTATGAAGCAATAGAAAAATACGGTGCGTTAAAGGGCGGTTTTTTAACCGTTAAAAGAATTTTGAAATGTCACCCTTTTAATGCGGGGGGATACGATCCCGTTCCGTAAGAAAATAAGGAGTGATAGGTATAACTGATTTTTTTGCAAATATATTAAGCTATATTATAGATCCTATTTACGGATTGGTAGGAAATTACGGCGTTGCGGTTATTTTGTTTACGGTTGTTGTAAAAATTCTGCTTGTTCCGCTGGGAGTGAAACAGCAGAGAACAATGGTAAAAACAAAGCAGATAAAGCCGGAGCTTGATAAAATACAGTCAAAATACAAAAATGATAAAGAAAAGCTGAACGAAGAAACGATGAAGCTTTATCAGAAATATGACATAAATCCCATGGGAGGATGTCTGCCTTTACTTGTTCAGTTTCCGATACTTTTGGGACTTTACAGAGTAATTCAGTATCCTATAAGCTGGATATTAAGAAGCACTCCTGTAGAGGCTATTGAAAATATCATATCAAAGGGTATAATTACAAAAGAAGAGGCTGTTGAAGGATTAAAGTCGCTGGCAGAAGGAAGCGATAAATTAGCCGGGCTTAACAGTGTATCGGATATAGTTTCGGTATTTGAAAAGGAAACCTCTTTGGGTGTAACTCAGATAGATATAGCTTCCAAATTTGATCTTGTTAATTTTAATTTTTTAGGTCTTGATTTGTCGGCAACTCCGGATATATCACACCCGGGTCTTATATGGATAGTGCCTATCATGGCTACGGCAGCGGCATTTTTCTCAAACTGGGTTTCTTCAAAGTTAAATCCGGTAAGCGAAGAACAGCAGCAGACAATGAAGAGCATGAATCTTATGATGCCTTTGATGACACTGTTTTTTACATTTACACTTTCCGCAGGCATCGGTTTGTATTGGTTCTGCAGTACAATGCTTTCTGTAGCTCAGATGTATCTTCTGACCAAATATTTTGAGAGAAAATATCCTATAGAAACTGCTTCGGCAAAAGGGAAAGGAAAAAAGAAATGAGATTTGTGGAAAAAAAGGCTAAAACCGTTGATGAAGCGGTAAATCAGGCTCTTGAGGAGCTTGGCGTTTCAAAAGATGCGGTTGAAATAGAAATTATAGAGGAATCCAAAGGACTTTTCGGAATTTTGGGAAGCAAAGAGGTTAAGGTAAGAGTTACTCAGAAGGAAAGCGAAGAGGTATTAAAAGCGAAAGAATTTATTTCTGGCGTTACCGAAAGATTAGGTCTTTCGGTTAATCCTAATATAAGCTTTGACGAAGAAAAAAAGCTTCTTAAGGTTGAATTAAAGGGTGACGGCTTGGGTCTTTTAATAGGACGCAGGGGAGAAACCTTAGACGCTATACAGTATCTTACAAATATATTCGTCAACAAAAAGAGGGACGAATATATAAAGGTTACCGTTGACGCCGAAAATTACAGGGAGCGCAGACAGGAGGCTTTGGTTTCTTTAGCTGAAAGAACTGCCGCAAAAGCGGTAAAATATAAGAAAAATATGATTATAGAGCCGAAGAATCCTTATGAAAGAAGAATAATACATGAGGCTCTTCAGGATTATCCTGAGGTAACTACTTATTCTGTGGGAGAGGATCCCAACAGAAAGGTTATCGTAGCGTATAAGGGAATGGCCGGCGGCTACAGAAAAAGTCAGGAAGAATAAAAAAGAAGCGGTCTATTAAAGACCGCTTTTATTTTATCGGAAACGAAAGGAAAAAAGCTATGTCAGAAACAATCGCCGCAATCAGCACAGCCGTGCAAAAGGGCGGAATAGCCATTATAAGAATAAGCGGAAACGACGCCGTAAAAATAGCGGACAGGGTTTTTAAAGGGAAAAAAAGACTTGAGGAAACAGAAAGCCACAAAATCGTATATGGCAGGGTTGTATCAAAGGGCAGCATTATTGACGAGTGTCTTTGCTCTGTTATGAGGGCGCCGGCAAGCTATACCGCAGAGGACGTTGTGGAAATAAATGTCCACGGGGGAGCAATATCGGCAAGAAAAACCTTGGAAGCCGTAATAGAAAGCGGAGCAAGACCGGCAAAGGCAGGAGAGTTTACCTTACGAGCGTTTATGAACGGACGAATAGACTTATCGGAGGCGGAGGCGGTTTCTGATATAATAAATTCAAAAACTCATCTGGCGCAGACGGCGGCGGTAAATCAGCTTGAGGGAAAGCTTAAGGAAGGAATAAATAAAATAAGAAATAAAATTATTGAGATTTTAAGCTATATTACGGTTTCGTCGGATTTTCCGGACGAAGACGCCGACAGCTTATCGGGAGTAAATATTAAAGAGGAGATAATAAAAACCGAAAAAGAAACCAAAAAGCTTATTCAAGGCTCTGACAAAGGAATAATATTAAGAGAGGGCGCAGTTTGTGCTATCTTAGGTAAGCCGAATGTGGGAAAATCCTCTCTTCTTAACGCTCTTTCCGGCGAGGAAAGGGCTATTGTAACCGACATTGAAGGTACAACGAGAGATATTATAGAAGAATATATTAATATAAAAGATATACCGGTAAGAATTGCCGATACAGCCGGAATAAGAGAAAACACCGACAAGGTAGAGAAAATAGGTGTCGAGAAGGCTCTCCAATATATAAAAAAGGCTGATATATGCCTTTTTGTAACGGATAACAGCCGTCCTTTTGACGAAAACGACGAGGAAATATGGAAAAAAATAAAGGACAAAAAGGTTATAACTTTAGTTAATAAGAAGGAGCTTGAAAAAAAATGCACTCTTCCTCCCTATATTACGGAGCCTATATATATTTCGGCGAAAAATAAAACCGGAATAACAGAGCTTGAGGACAAAATATACCAAATGCTGATGGGAGAGGATTTTTCACAAGACAGTGTAATGATAACCAACAACCGTCATAAGGAAGCATGCATATCGGCAGATAACGAGCTTAAAAAAGCCATTGACGCCTTAGACAGCGGAATTGAAGCGGATATTATATCCATAAATCTTGAAAAAGCGGCGTCATATTTAGGAGAGATAACGGGAATGACGGTTTCCGACGAGGTTATTGACGAAGTATTTTCAAAATTCTGTATCGGAAAATAGGAGTAACAAGATGGAATTATTTAACGCAGGAAAATACGATATTGCCGTTATAGGAGCCGGACATGCCGGATGCGAGGCGGCTCTTGCCGCCGCAAGGATGGGATGCAGTGTAATAATGTTTTCGGTTAATCTTGACGCCGTGGCAAACATGCCCTGCAATCCGCATATAGGAGGCACGGCAAAGGGACATCTGGTAAGAGAAATAGACGCTTTAGGCGGCGAGATGGGAAAAGCGGCAGACGAAACATATATACAGATAAAAATGCTTAATTTAGGCAAGGGTCCGGCAGTTCATTCTTTAAGGGCTCAGATAGACCGTATGAAGTATCGCGAAAGAATGAAGCACACTGTGGAAATGCAGGAAAAGCTGGACTTGAAGCAGGGCGAGGTTATAAAAATAAATTTTGAAGACGGCAAGGTAAAGTCCGTTGTTACAAATACCGGCGGAATATACGAGGTTAAATGCTGTATTATAGCGACGGGAACTTATCTTAAAGGAAGAATTGTAATAGGAGAGCTTAAAATTGACGGCGGACCGGACGGAATGATGCCGGCAAACTCACTTTCAGGGTGCCTTATTGACCAGGGTATAAGGCTTATGAGGTTTAAGACCGGAACGCCCTCAAGACTTAACAGGAAAAGCGTGGATTTTGATAAAATGGAAAAGCAGGAGGAAAAGGATCCCCCTCTTCCCTTTTCTTTTTCAACAAAGAATAAAAGAGAAAGCACCGCCGAATGTTATATAACCTATACCAACAGCGAAACCCATAAAATAATAAGGGATAATATAGAGAGAGCACCCCTTTTTAACAAGTCAATAAAGGGAACGGGTCCCAGATACTGTCCGTCCATAGAAGATAAGGTAATGAGATTTGCCGATAAGGAGAGGCATCAGATTTTCATTGAGCCTATGGGCGAAAATACCGAGGAGCTTTACGTTCAGGGAATGTCATCGAGCCTTCCTGAGGATGTTCAGATAAAAATGCTCCATTCGATAAAGGGCTTGGAGAATGCAAAGATACAAAGGAATGCCTATGCCATAGAATATGACTGTCTTGACCCAACTCAGCTTAAGGCAACCTTGGAATTTAAGAAAATAGAGGGTCTTTACGGAGCAGGGCAGTTTAACGGAAGCTCCGGCTACGAGGAAGCGGCGGCGCAGGGTCTTATGGCGGGAATCAATGCGGCACTTAAAATAAAGGGAAAAGAGCCCTTTATTTTGGACAGGTCAGAGGCCTATATCGGAGTTTTGATAGACGATTTAACCGTAAAGGGAACGGCAGAGCCATATAGAATGTTGACCTCACGGGCTGAGTACAGGCTTTTGCTTCGTCAGGATAACGCCGACGCAAGACTTACCGAAAAGGGACATATGTTAGGGCTTATAAGCGATGAAAGATATGAGGAATTTTTGGAGAAGAAAAGGCTTGTTGACGACGAAATAAACCGTTGTGAAAAAACAAACATTCCGCCGACGGAGGAGTTAAACGCTCTATTGAGGGAAAATAACAGTACAGAGATTACGACAGGCTTTAAGATTGCCGAGCTTATCAGGCGGCCTGAGCTAAACTATTTTTTATTGGAAAAAATAGATGATAAAAGACCGCCCCTTCCCTATGACGTTCAGGAGGAGGTAAATATCTCCGTAAAATACGAGGGATATATAAAAATGCAAAAGGAGCAGGTGGAAGCATTTAAAAAGCTGGAAAGCAAAAAAATTCCTGTGGATATAGATTATAACGACGTGGGCGGCTTAAAGAAAGAAGCCAGGGAAAAGCTTGCGGCGTTAAGACCTGAAAATATCGGCATGGCAGGAAGAATTTCAGGCGTTTCTCCGGCAGATATTACGGTACTTTTAATATATATAGAGCAGATGAAAAGAAGGTGATTTTATAATTAAAAAGCTTGCCGCCGATATGGGGATAGAAATATCATATAAGGCACAAGAGGATTTTTCTAAATATTCGACGCTTTTGGTAAAATATAACAAGGTGATGAATCTTACCGCTATAACAGACAGTAAGGAAATAGAAATAAAGCATTTTTTGGATTCTCTTACGCCGATAAAGACAGGACTTATAGAAAACGGCATGAAAATTGCCGATGTGGGAACCGGAGCAGGCTTTCCGGGTATTCCGATAAAAATCGCCCAAAGAGATATATCGCTTACTTTGATAGATTCTCTTGAAAAAAGAGTTAATTTTCTTAAAACCGTGTGCCGGGAGCTTGACCTCGACAAAACGGATTGTATTCATAAAAGAGCGGAAGAGGCAGGACATGACGACGGCTTAAGAGAAAGCTTTGACGTCGTGCTCTCACGTGCGGTAGCGCCTCTTTCCGTTATATTGGAGTACTGTCTGCCACTTGCTTCGGTCGGAGGACATGTTCTTTTATTAAAGGGACCGACCGTTTATGATGAAGCATCAGCCTGCCGGGGAGCCGCAGAGCTTTTAGGAGGGAAAATAGAAAAAATAGAGGACTTCACACTTCCGGGCGATATTTGCCACAGCATTGTTATTGTTAAAAAAATATCGCAAACACCGACCAAATACCCCAGAAAGCCGGGCAAGCCCTCAAAATCTCCTCTCAAATGACAAGTAAAGAGAGAAAAAAGGCGAAAACTTATTATTTACAAAAAATGGAAATAATGTTAAACTGGCAGTGTAGAGAAAATACGCTGTAAAAGGTAATGCTAAAAACAGCGTTACCTTTTTAATTTAAAGAAAAGGAGGATACTTATGATAAGCGCCGTATTTTCGGAGGAGATACCGAAAAAGGTGATAGATATACCGCTGTCAAGGATTGATACCAATCCGTCTCAGCCGAGAAGATTTTTCGATATTGAAGCGCTGGCAGAGCTTGCGGCGTCAATAGACGAGTACGGAGTCATACAGCCTATAACCGTTAAGAAAAAGACAGACGGAAGATTTTTAATAATAGCCGGAGAGCGCAGGTACAGAGCAAGCTGTATGGCAAAAAAGAGAACTATTCCCTCAATTGTGGTTAATTTAAGCGATGAGGAAAGTGCGGCAATAGCTCTTTTGGAAAATCTTCAAAGAAAGGATTTGACGTTCTTTGAGGAAGCGGAGGGCTATTCACGGCTTATGACCGAGTATAACATGACTCAGGAGGAGCTTTCGGAGAAGCTTGGAAAAAGCCAGTCAGCGATTGCAAATAAATTAAGGCTTTTAAAGCTTGACGAAGAAACAAAAAACGCCATCTTCGAGGCAGGGCTTACCGAACGCCATGCAAGGGCACTGCTTAAGCTGGCAAGTAAAAAAAGCCGTGAAAAAGCGCTGAAAATTATAACGGAAAAAAAGCTAAATGTCGCAAAAAGCGAAAGCATGATAGAAAAAATGGCGCAAGGCGAAGCGGAAAATAAAAGATTCGGAGTGTTTAAAGCCTCGGTAAGTGAGGGAATGAAGAAACAGAAAATTTTCTGCAATACAGTTAACAAGGCGATAAAATTGTTAAATAAATCCGGCATTGAAACCCGGATAGAGCAAAGCGAGGATGATAACAGTTACATATACAAAATAAGCATTAACAAAGCATAACCCCTTTTCTTCTTATGGGAGGAGTGTTTCACGTGAAACACTCCTCTCTCCTTTTTAAATTTTATTTAATTGTTTCACGTGAAACGATTGCTTTTTTTATTAAAGTGTGTTATACTTTAATAAAAAAGAAAAGGGGCTCGCTATGGGAAAAGTAATTGCGCTGGCAAATCAGAAGGGCGGCGTCGGAAAAACCACAACGGCGGTTAATTTAAGTGCTGCTCTTGCCGAAAAAAGAAAAAAAGTTCTTCTTATAGATTCTGACGCCCAGGGCAACGCTACAAGCGGACTCGGCATAAATGTGGGGAAAGAAGGCAAAACGCTTTACAATGTAATAACCGAAGGAGAAAGCTTGGAATCGGTTATAGTAAAAACCGCATATAACGGACTTTTTGTATGCCCGTCCGATTCAGAGCTGTCGGGAGCGGAGATTGAGCTTGTGGAAGCCGATGACCGGGCGCACAGGTTAAAAAAGGCGCTTGAGGATGTTAAAGAAAATTATGATTTCATTTTGATAGACTGCCCTCCCTCTTTAGGACTTGTAACATTAAACGCTCTTGCGGCGGCGGATACGGTGCTTGTTCCCATCCAGTGTGAATTTTATGCCCTTGAGGGGCTGGCTCTTCTCACAGGAACGATAAAAAGAGTTAAGAAAAGTATAAATCCGGATATAGATTTTGAGGGAGTGCTCCTCACCATGTTTAACGGAAGGGCAAATCTTTCCATACAGGTGGCGGACGAGGTCAAGAAATATTTCGGCGAAAAGGTCTATAAAACGGTGATACCGAGAAATATCAGGCTTTCCGAGGCGCCGGGCTTCGGCGAGTCGGTGCTGACCTATGATACAAGGTCTAAAGGCGCAGAAAGCTACAGGTCTTTGGCAGATGAAGTTATAAAGCACAATCAAGCATAACGAAAGGAAGAAACACATATGGTAAAAAAGGGACTTGGGAGAGGTCTTGACGCTCTTTTTGCAACAGATGAAAATGAAGAAAGCACCGCCGAAAATAAAGAGTTTATAACCGTGAATACAGCATTTGTAGAGCCGAACAGGGATCAGCCGAGAAAGAGCTTCGACCAAAAGGAGCTTGAGGAGCTCTCTCGGTCGGTGAAAAAATACGGCATAATTCAGCCGATAACCGTAAAAGAAGAGGGCAACGGCTTTTATTCAATAATTGCCGGAGAAAGAAGATGGAGGGCGGCAAAGCTTGCCGGGCTTGAAAAAATTCCTGTTCGTGTTGTTGAATTTTCATCTCTCGAGGAGCTTGAGGTTTCTCTTATTGAAAATCTTCAGAGGACTGATTTAAATCCTTTGGAGGAAGCGATGGGATATAAAAAGCTTATGGAGGATTATTCTCTGACTCAGGAGGAGGTCGGAAATAAGGTCGGGAAAAGCAGAAGCGCCGTGGCAAATGCACTAAGAATTTTGGCGTTGCCCGAAAAGATACGGGAAAAGGTTATAAATAAGGAAATATCCGGCGGACACGCTAAAGCAATACTCATGGTTAAGGATGAGAAAAAACAGGAATTTCTGGCGGACAAAATAGTATCTGAGGATTTATCCGTAAGAAGCGCAGAACGCATGGCGTTAATGCTAAACAGCGATAAAGAAAATAAAAAGATAAAAAAAGCGGACAATAAAAGTCCGGAGGTAATGGATTTGGAACAGCACTTATCGGACAGAATGGGAACGAAGGTGGTTTTGGAGGAGAAAAAGAAGGGCGGCAGAATCGAAATTGAATATTACGATTCTCTCCAGCGTGAAGAAATAATAAAATATCTTGAGAAATATAAAAGATAGAAAGGAAGGTTTACATGAAGAAATTACTTGCTTTAACAGCGGCTTTAACTATTCTTTTGACTAATTTAAGCTTTGCGGCAATGTTTGACGACACAAAGGGACATTGGGCTGAAATCTATATAGACGAGCTTACAATGTCCGGAGTTATAAACGGAAAAAGCGACGGAGTCTTTGCGCCGGACGATACCGTTACACGGGAGCAGTTTTTGAAAATGCTACTTATAGCAACAAGTAAAAATGCGAATATAAGGTCAAGCTTTGAAAATCCGCCTAAGATGAACGAGCTTTTGGAGAATTCGCCGTTTACGGATGTTTCCCCCTTACGTTGGTCATACTATTATATTAAGGAAGCATACGGTACTATTTTGTTTACGGAGGAGTACGGAGAAAAATTCGAGCCGGTCAAGGATATAACAAGAGAAGAAGCGGCGGTCTGGATGAGCAGAGCGCTTGAGCTTTCCTCGGGAACGCCGGAGTTTACAGACAACGACCTTATCGGAAATAAAGAAATGGTAGGTGCGGCGGCGGCAAGCGGACTTATTTCCGGCTTTGAGGACGGAAGCTTCGGTCCCGGAAAAACCCTTACACGAGCCCAGGCTGCGGTAATGCTCTCAAAAGCCGGCAGGCTTAACGCAAAAAGAATGGCTGATACCTATACCGAAACAGCAAAGGAATTCGAGAAAGACCTTTATCTTGACGGAGTAGATGAAAAGGTAAAAATCATGACAAACGGTGAAACCTATGCTGTTATTATAGACGGTCTGGCGGCTCTTGGCGGAGTATGCAATACAGAAACAAACCGCTATTATATAATAGACATTGACAAAAAAGATAAATATAAAGAAATAGCCGTTGCAGAGGACGATTACGGCCAGGACTCGCTGGCGATTTACAGGTATACAGGAAACTCTTTGTATCTTATGGGATATATTGAAACTGTGGGCGACATTTCGGTAAGAACAGACCTGACGCCTATCGGCGATGAATGGGGCGCAGTCAGCATAAATACTGACGGAACGATAACGGCAAATATCGGCGTTCAGTATGTTCATACCATGCTTATAAGGGTGCAGTATAAGATAAACAGTAAAAACAGGCTTGAAGCCCAGAGCAGTGAATATTATACAATAGGAAAGTACTCTGACTTTACCGTTCAAAACTATTTAGAGAGCGCAGTAAGTGACGCAGAGCACCCCCCTATTGTACTTAACCCCGGCTATACCGGAACTATCGTAAAGACAGATTTGAAAAACTGGATATACATTGAAACGGGCAGCGGAGATAAGGGCTGGATATATATAAGCGACGACGGACTGGTAAACGGGGAGTCGCTGTCATATTATCTGGACGGTCTTTGCTACGCAGGATAAAAAACTAACAAAAGAAGGGAAGAGAAAAAATGGCAAAGGTTACAATAATGGATCATCCTCTGATCCAGCATAAAATCACTATATTGAGGAAAAAGGAAACGACGGTTAAGGAGTTCAGATTTCTTGCTAACGAAATAGCGCTTCTCATGGGCTATGAAGCTACAAGGGACTTGCCCCTTAACGACGTTGAGGTAGAAACGCCCATAGCTATTGCAAAGGGCAAGGAGGTTACCAAGCAGGTTGCCGTTGTACCGATTTTAAGAGCCGGGCTTGGAATGGTAGACGCTATATTAAGCCTTATCCCCTCCGCAAAGGTGGGACATATCGGTCTTTACAGAGATCCTGATACCCATAAGCCTGTTGAATACTACTGCAAGCTGCCTACGGAGATAGACCAGCGCACGGTAATAGTTGTAGATCCCATGTTGGCAACGGGAGGATCTGCGGCGGCAGCTATTGACTTTATTAAAAAGAGAGGCGCTAAGAAAATAAAGTTTATGTGCCTTATCGCCGCTCCGGAGGGTGTTAAGGCTCTTACCGAAGCTCATCCTGACGTAGACGTTTATATAGGCGCTCTTGATGAAAAGCTTAACGAAAAGTGCTATATAGTTCCCGGGCTTGGTGACGCCGGCGACAGACTTTTCGGAACAATGTAAAAAACGGAGCAAAATTAAATAAAGAATTTCATAAAATAAAGGGCAAGTCAAAAGACTTGCCCTTTATTTTATGAAACAATATATGCCTTAAAAGCTTTTAGCCTTAGGAAGACTCCAGCGGAATTTAGCGGCCAGGAATCGTATTATAACTATGAGTATCAGCCCGGATACCATGCTTAATCCCTGACCGAAGGGACGCCAGAGAATATAAGATAAAAGGGCTCCGGCAATAGCCGCACAGGCATATATATGCTTTTTAAATATATACGGTCTTTCGCCGGCAAAAATATCACGAAGGACTCCCCCTCCCACTCCGGTAACTACAGATATAAATATCAAAAGAAGCGGATTTTCGGAAAACCCCGATTCTATGCCTACCTTAAGGCCGTACACGGTAAATACCCCGAGCCCGACCGAGTCGGCCGAAAGCATTAAAAACTCATAAAGCAGAGGCTTTGCCGTAATTATCCTTCTTATAAACGGAATAAAAATAAGTAATGATACCAAGATAGAAATTACAATATAGCGTGAGTTGACCAAAGCCGAGGGCGGAGTAAGCCCTAAAATAATATCTCTTATCATACCGCCGCCCACAGCGGTAGTAACTCCTAAAATACAGACCCCGAAAATGTCCATGCTTTTTTTAACGGCGACAATGGCGCCGGAAGCGGCAAAGGAAACCGTCCCTATAATTTCAAGGATAAGTATAAATGTATCCATAAATACCTCCCGGGATATAAACATATTATAATATAAACCCCAAAAAAACTTTGGGGTTTATATTATTTTTAAATTTATTTTACGATAATTTTTTTGAAGCTTTCATAAGCTACATCCCAAGCGGCGGAATCCTGAGGCTCGTAATATACGGGCTCGAAGGAGGCCTTTACAATCTGGCGCGCCTCGTCTAAGGATTTTATTTCGCCAAGCGCCATAAGCTGTGCCGCAATATTGCCCATAGAGGTCGCCTCAACGGGACCTGCCACAACTTTTCTGCCGGTTGCGTTGGCGGTAAACTGGCAAATCATCTTATCCTTTATTCCTCCGCCCACAAGGTGAACGACATCTATTTTCTTGCCGAGAATTTCTTCAAGACATTCTATTGAATAACGGTATTTCATGGCAAGACTCTGCGCTATGCAGCGTGTAACGGGACCTATTCCCTCAGGGATAGGCTGATTTGTCTTTTTGCAGAAATCAGCAATAAAACGGGGCATATTTCCGGGACCGGAAAAACCTGTATAGTCAGGGTCGATAAAGCTTTCAAAGGGCTTTGCGTTCCATGCCGCCTGCTCCATATCGTCAAAGGACAGGGTCCTTCCCTCTCTCTTCCACTGACGGCGGCTTTCCTGAATTATCCAAAGTCCCATAACATTCTTCAAAAATCTTATGGTTTTATTGATACCGCCCTCGTTGGTGAAATTGAATTTAGCGGAAGCCTCGTTTATTAAGGGCTTGTCGATTTCAACGCCCAAAAGCGACCAGGTGCCGCAGCTTATGTAAACATAGCTTTCGTCCTTTTCTGCCGGAACCGCAACTACTGCGGAGGCGGTGTCGTGGGAAGCGACTGCGGCAACGGGTACGGTGCCGATTCCAAGCTCTTCTGCAATATCTGCGGTTACCTTGCCCATCATCTGACCGGGATGGATAACGTTTGTAAAAATCTTTCTGGGAAGTCCCAGTTTATCTATAATAGGCCAAGCCCAGTCGTCTGTAACGGAGTTATAAAGCTGAGAGGTGGAGGCAATGGAATATTCCGTTACCTTCTCGCCTGTCAGGAAGTAATTAAAAAGGTCGGGAATCATAAGCATGGTTTCCGCATTCTCAAGAGCCGGAGAGCCGGAAAGCTTGTCGGCAAGAAGCTGATATATGGTGTTGAAGTTAACAAACTGTATACCTGTTTGTGAATATATTTCGTCCTTGCTTATGTAATTTTCGATATTTTCAAAAATCGGAAAAGTTCTCCCATCACGGTAATTGTGGGGGTTGGCAAGAAGCCGACCGGTCTTGTCCAAAAGACCGTAGTCCACGCCCCAGGTGTCGATACCGATTGAGGCAATGTCCTTGTGTCCGTCCATAGCCGTTTTGTTAATTCCGGTTTTAATTTCAAAAAAGAGCCTTAAAATGTCCCAGTAAAGGTCCTTCCCCACCGCAACGAAATCGTTGGAGAAGCGATGAGTTTCGGTAAGAGAAACCTTTTGCCCGTCATACTGAGCCAAAATAGCTCTTCCGGAGCTTGCGCCGAAATCGTAAGCAAGGGTTTTGAGATTAGCCATAAATAATATCCTCCTTAATATTTTATTGCATCTTTTTCAGAAAGCGGATGTCCTTTCCGCTGAATTTAAGAAGTACGAAATTTCCGACAATACGAGAAAAAGTGCGCTCGGAATAAATTTTTTTAACGTCGGAAAGCGAAAGATTCGTGCTGATAACGGTTTTCTTACCGGTTAAAAGCCTCGTGTTTATTATCCTGAAAAGCTCGGAAACGGAGAAATCAGTGATAAATTCCGTGCCTAAGTCGTCTAAAATCAAAAGGTCGCAGTCGGTCAGTCTTTTTGCTGTGTAAACGTCGGCGCTTTCCGAATACTTTGAAAATTTAAGCCTGTCGAGTAGTGAAAAAACCACGCCGGCGCTTTGATAAATCACGCTTACTCCTTGCCTTATAAGATAATTTGCGATACACGAGGACAAAAACGTCTTGCCAAGCCCGGAGGGGCCTGTTAAGAAAAGATTGTCGTCGGTAGACGAGAAATTTTCCGCAAAGCTTTTGCAGGAGTCAAACACCTTTTTCATAGCCTCTTTAGGGCTTTCCTGTCCGTTTTCTTTTTCGTCGGAATACCAGGACAAGTCGAATTTATCAAAGGTGTTGCCGGACAGAGAGGCAAGATTTGATTCGGCAAATACCGCTTCAATCAGCCTTTTTTTAAAGCATTCGCAGTAGGAGCTTCCTAAAAAGCCCTCGTCCCTGCATAAAGGGCAGTCGTAAGGGGGATTTAAAAAATCCTTGTCAAAGCCGGAAGCTTCTATCAGGCTGTCACGCTTTTTAGTGAGAGCGGTCGATTTTTCGTGAATCTCCTTTGCCGCCTTATCGGGGTCATACCCGTCCGCCACACGGCGGAAAACCGAAAAGCTGATTTGCGCAATTTCATCATCCAGCGCTTTTAATTCGGGAATTTCGGAATATAAAAGGGTGCGGCGATTTTTTATAAGCTCCTCCCTCGCATGTTTTTTCGCTTCAAAGGAAGCGGCGACGGCGGAGGCGATATTTTTATCGTATGACATACGTTACCTCCTTATAGAGTCAGGATTTTTTTACGGTGACCTTATTGTTTTTCATTATGCGTTCAATGTCTTCGTCACTGTAAGACCCTTTTTCGGAATAGGAAGAAAACCTTGTTTTTGGCGGCAATACCTTGACGCTTTTTTTTTCGCTTTTAGCTTCACGGGAAACCTCATCAGGCGTTTTTATACCGCTTTCATACCAATTTTTAATTATTGCGTTCATATACTGAAAAGACGCCTTCCCGGTGTTCATTACCGTTTTTTCATAGGCAAGCTTAATCATATCGTCCGAAAAGCCCATATTTTCGCTCCACTCGGCAAGACAGCGATATTCAGAGTCCGACAAATCCCGGCTGATATTTAAAAGCTTTTTGAATCTGCGCCTTGTCTTGCTTGTTTTTTCAATTGCGGCAAGATGCGCCGAGGCCTTCTCCGGCGTGCATATGCCCATATCATACCAATTCAAGGCGACAGACTCCATATAGCGCATGGATTTTTTTCCCAAGGACACGCAGTGCTCGATAATCATCAAAATGACCTCGACGGGAAGCCCCAGCCAGTCATAGAAGCCGTAAAGGGTCATAGTGTCGTTTTGCGAAAGAGGACGATCCAATAAAATATGTGCATGCTCGTACATTTCCTTAAGAGCCCGATCCTCAGACTGACGGGCGGCAATCTCGCTCATCTTATAAGCGGGGCGAGCTTCCTTTTTATCGGGAATATCTTCAGTCGCTTCCTCGGGCGCGAGCCCCGAAAGGTCGGCAAACTGTACGGAAAAGTCCGCCGGATCCGACTCCGAATTATATGTAAGAGTCACCACTCCCCTGCTCTCCCAATATTTCCACGCCTTTACCACGTCGCTTTCCAAAAGGGAGAGTGCGGCGGCAACCTCGGCTACCGTAGATTTCGGGTGCTCTGAGTAGCACTGCCTGAAGCCGTAAATATATACGGCGATGAAGGTCGGATTTGCCTCCTTCATGCAGTAATCGACAAATTCGCACGGGATACAGATAACCTGATTCCGCCCGATAGAAAAACCTGACATAAGACCATAATGCCTTTCTGTAAAATAGTTATAAATAAAGGGTATATTATCATATAATAATATGATAGCACAATTTTTACAATTCTTCAACCACAAATTTAAATTTTACAAAATTTATAGGAGGAGTTTTAATGTTTACTTACGAGGATATGTGCGCAAAATTGTCAGAGCTCGAGCCGGAAACCGCAGGCAGGAGCGTTTGGGGACGCAGGATTTTATATTACAAGGTGGGAAGCGGCGACAAAAAGCTTTTCATTAACGGGGCGCATCACGGCTGCGAATATATAACATCGAAAATATGCGCGGATTTTTATTCCTATATAAAGGGAAAAACAAACGACTGGACTCTGTTCGTCATGCCCATGGTAAATCCCGACGGAGTGGCGGTCGCCCAGGGACTTTTGCCGAAAAGCACCGTAATATATGAAAATCTTCGCCGCATGAACGGCTGGAACGATATTTACAGAGCATGGCAGGCAAACGCTAACGGCGTGGACTTAAATCATAATTATGACGCCGACTTTAAGCAGCTTGAGGCGGCGGGTCCCTCCCGGTGCTCGGGAAGATACCCGGAAAGCGAGCCGGAAACACGGGCGGTGGTAAATCTGGTAAGAAAAGAGCGGTTTGACATGGTTATATGCCTCCATTCCCAGGGCGAGGTGATATATCACGGCTTTAAGGGACATTATCCTAAGGGCAGCTTAAAGATAGCCGAGGAAATGGCTAAGGTAAGCGGCTATAAAATTGAAGAGCCGGAGTATAAGGCATCCTTCGGAGGAATGAAGGACTGGTTTGTGGATAAATTCAAAAAGCCCGGCTTCACCCTGGAGGTGGGAAAAGGCGTAAATCCCTTAGACGACTCCATGGCGGAGGGGATTGAAAAACGAATATTTCCGGCAATAGAAAAGGCAATGTTGACTTACAGCGAGGTTTTATGATAAAATACCGGTGTAAAGCCGGTTATTAAGACGGCGGAAGAGATTTGTCCGGGAGGCGGATTTTTATGAGCTATAACGTAATTGTTATCGGCGGCGGAATTGCCGGGCTTTCTGCGGCGCAAAGGTGCGCCGGACACGGGCTTACCGTTCTGCTTTTAGAGGCAATGTATACTGGCGGAATGGCGGTAAAGGCGAAACATATCGGGGACTTTCCCGGCTTTCCTGAAGGGATAAGCGGCGAGGAGCTTACCGACCGTATGGAAAAGGGGACTCTTTTTGCCGGCGCAAAGATACTTCACGAACGGGTTACGGCACTTGATTTGGAGGAAAAAATAAAGAAAATAACCACCGACCGGGGAGAGTACGAAGCCGAAAGTGTGATTATCGCCTGCGGAGCGAGGATACGTGAGATGGGGCTTGAAAACGAAAGGGCGCTTAACGGACTCGGCATATTTCATTCGGTAAACGAGGGTGCTAAGGCGGTTTCGGGAAAAAGGGCGGCGGTATGGGGCGCAGGCTCTTATGTCTGCCGTCAGGCTTTGGAGCTTTCGGAAATATGCAGTAGCGTTTATTTGATATGCCCGGAGGAAAGGCTTTGCGCCTCGAAAAAATATCTTGATGAAATTTCAAAAAACGGCAAAATTAAGGTATATGAAAATTCCCTTATTGCAAGCGTTTCCGAGGGCATGTTTATGTTAGACGGCGCCGTTATAGTAAACCGTGAAACGATGGAGATTGAAACGGCAGAGCTTGAGGCGGTGTTTGTGGCGACCATGCTCGAGCCGAACAGTGATGTGCTTTTGGGAAGCGTGAGAATGACCGATGAGGGGGCGGTCATTATAAATGAAAATACAGAAACACAAATTCCCGGGGTTTTTGCCGCCGGAGCGGTAAGGGCGGGCTCCTCACATACCGCCGTGGACGCAGTATGCGACGGAGAGCGTGCGGCAGACGCGGCAAACAGATATATAACAGAGGCAAAATATTCTTTTTCCTGAAATTGCGTTTTAGCGGTAAAAAGCTTCATTATATATGGGGCTTACCTGACGACGTTTTTTCCTATAATTAAGACTGTGGCGATGAAAAAATTTTCATCGCCGCAGTTTTTGCTTTGACAAAGTATACAAACACCTTCGGCTGTAAATGTAACAAAACGGTGACAAATAGAGAAAATCGGCAAAAAAACTTGACAAATTCTGAAAAAAATAATATTATAAAATGGTTAAGGCAAAAGAATACCGTGTTTTTTTGCAGCAATATGATTCCATTTTTACAGTTATGTAACAAGTCAGTAAATAGCATTGACTTATAAAAAATCAAATGCTATAATGTGACCATGGTTGGAAGACTGTATCAGGTATAGGCTTTTGACATGCGGCAGGGCTTAAAAATGCTCGACTGCTGCGGGAAGCGGATTCTTTCGCCAACAAAAAATTTTTTATAAGGAGGAATTGAGGTTATGAAAAATCTCAAGAAAGTTCTCGCACTTGTTTTAGCATGCGCAATGCTCTTCACGATGAGCGCTTTCGCATTTTCGGATGTTGCCGAAGACGCAAGCTATCTTGAAGCAGTAACAATGCTCAGCAAGCTGGGAATCATCACAGGTTATGAGGATGGAACCTTCCTTCCTGATAACACAATCACCAGAGCGGAAGCTGCGAAGGTTTTGGTATGCACTCTTAATGCCGAAGATCAGGCAAAGGGTATGGCTGACCAGGAAATCTTCACAGACGTTCCCGCATCTCATTGGGCTGCAGGTTATGTAAACTACGCTGCAAACTTTGGTATCATCAACGGTCGTGGAAACGGCATATTTGATCCCGAAGCTCCCGTTTCTTACGAGGAAATCGTAAAGATGGTAGTTGCAATGCTTGGTTACACTCCTGTTGCAAACGTAAAGGGCGGCTATCCCACAGGTTATCTCTATGTTGCTAACAACGTAGCTAAGATCACCAAGGGCGCTACCGGTACTACAGGCGACGCTGCTAAGAGATGGGTTGTTGCAAGACTTGTATTCAACTCTCTTGAAACAAAGATCATGGAGCCTGAAAAGTGGAGCGCAAGCGATCCCGAGTATATCAAGGGTGACCAGACTCTCTTAAAGGATTACCTCGAAGTTACCAAGGTTGAGGGTGTTGTAACAGATACATTCCTTGCTGCGGCTGACTTCCAGGATAAGGAAGATCAGAACGTTACAATCAATATCAGCACAATCGACGGCTACACCAAGAGAGGCCTTGAAGACGCTAAAATAGACTACACTTATATGCCCGGCCAGGATTATCCTGTAGACGCTAACGGCACTCACGCTGAGGATTATCTCGGCTACACAGTAGTTGCTTACGTTAAGGACTTCGACGAAGGTTCTGACAAGCTTGTTGCAGTAGCTCCCAAGGCTAACAAGAACAAGACTCTTGACGTTTCCTTCGACGACTTCGCAGAAGATGATGCAGATAATTCAAATTCTAAGTACATTGAATTTGAGTACTATGCAAACGTTGATGACGACGATACAACTACCGGTAAGGTTTCTAAGAAGAACGATGAGATCGGTCTTTATTACAACGGTGTAAAGAGCTCTAATAATGATGTTGATGACATCGTAACTCTTATTAACAAGTATGATCCCAATTACGACACAGAGGAAGGTTACATCAGATTCCTTGATAACGATTCAGACGGATACTATGATTACCTCTTTGTTGAAACTGTAAACGACGAGTATGTTGTTGATTCTATCACAGCTAAGACATACAAGGTTGAAGACAAGATCAACTCCAAGTCAATCACTCTTGATCCTACAGATGATGAGAAGTATGTAAACTTCTACAAGAATGACGTAGCGGTTGAGTTCTCTGCTATCGAGGAAGGCGACACCCTTTCCGTAGTATACAACAAGGCTACTCTTAAGGCTTCAAACGTTGTTAAGGTTTATATCTCTTCTGACAAGGTAGAGGGCTATGTTACCACAGCTTCTGCCGCTAAGAACGAGTATAAGATCGACGGCACAGTATACGCTATGTCTGCTATATCTACTAATAACGGTGAAGAGATTAAGAGAGGCGACGAGGGCACTTTCTACCTCAACTACAGAGGAAGAGTTGCTTACAAGGAAGCCGTTACATCTAAGGAAGGTAACTACGCTTTCTTACTCACTGTAAACACAGACAAAGACTTTGCTGACGGTAAGACCTTCACTCTTCGTTTCATGAACGAAAAGGGCGAGTGGGTAGACGCTAATCTCTATGAGAAGCTTGCTATCTATGATGAAGCCGGCAAGGAAGTTAAGAAGTTCAAGGATATCGACGCTCTTGAAGAAGGCATTGCTGCTGCTACAGACAATTGGTTAACTGTAAACGCTAAAGACGAACTTGCGCTTGGCGGAGCCGCTTCTCAGAGAATATTTAAGTATACTCTTAACTCTAACGGCGAAATCACCAAGATTACTCTTCCTGTAGCAGGTCTTGATGAAGATAACTTCACTTATGACGACTTCACAGAAAAAGGCGCAACCTATAAGGAATCCTCTAACAGATTCACAGGCATCACCTACAAGGGTGGCGTTGGCGAGTCTACAGTAGTATTTACAATAGACGTTGATGGCGACAATGTTGCAAACGTAACCAAGAAGAAGGAAGTTGCTCTTTCAACTTACAAGCTCTTCAAGGATGAGGGCGAGTACTCTGGTTTCGCTTACGACTATGACGGCGATGCTTATAAGTGCATGGTTATCACCAACGCCGGCAATAAGATCGACGACGAGGCTTCTCTCCTTGTAATTCAGAGCGCAGAAATCACCTCCAACGATGATGACGATTATTTCGTAATCAACGGTTATATGGACGGTAAGGAAGTTGCTCTTGAGTCTGTAGCAGTTTCTGACATCACCTACGAGGGTGAAGTTGTAACAACTGATTCTGCTTTCGAAAATCTTTCCGGCGGCGCAATCGCTGAGGTTGCTCTTGACGGTGCAGGCAAGGTAGAAACAGTTAAGGTTCTTTGGACTGCTGAAAAGGCTGTATACGGCGACAAGCTTACAGCCGAGGACTATGAAGACGGAGTTGCTTATGTATTCGGTGCTATCGCTTCTGATAAGGTAAGCGGTACCGGTAAGGTTGTTGACCTTGTTGCAGAGTACAGTGACGCAGAAGCTTTCGTAAGCATCGCTACTGCAGGCGCAGGCATGAAGGGTAACATCTACCTTGTAGAGCAGGGCGCAAGAAAGAACACCGTAACAGTTGATACCTCTATCGCTGACTACGTTGGGTCTCTTAACGAAGACCTTGAAGCAGACGACACAGTATATGTTGCATTCGCTAAGCTTTATGACGGCGACACTGTTGACGTTGTAGTTTACGAGGTAAAGGTTGGCTAATCTGACCCTATAACATTAAAAGAACGCAGAGAAATCTGCGTTCTTTTTTTGCCACTGTTTAAGGATAAAATAAGTATCCCTCTCCCCCATGTGCTAAAGCATTGAATGGGAAAGACCGAAACATATATTATGTAAAACCGCAAAAAAACGGGACAAGCTTTTGCTTGTCCCGTTTTGGAGCTATTAACCGGAATTGAACCGGTGACCTCATCCTTACCAAGGATGCGCTCTACCATCTGAGCTATAATAGCAAGCTAACATTAATATTATACTGTAAAAAAATAAGTTTGTCAATAGAAAAATAAATTTTTTATGAAAATGGAATATATTTGACAACCGCAGGTTATATTAAAAAGATTTAGTTTCTAACTTGACAAAGCTTATACATGGTATATATAATAAAATATAAAGAAAGACTAACTATTAAAAGTCAATAGATAAAATGAAAAAAGTCAAAGAAATTTA
>CAYXRC010000006.1:0-124044 GCA_964466295.1 uncultured Ruminococcus sp. | reverse complement strand
ATTTTTATTCTATCATAGAAGGATTCAATTTTACAGACTTTTTCTCACACTCTCCTTCGTCAGGTTTCCGTTATCCATGAGATTATCAACACGAACAGCAATCCGCTCACCGGGTTTGACGATAGTATCTTCAAGGCTATTGTCGATAAGGTTATTATTCGCACCCCTGTGTTCTTCTCTTTCGTTCTGATTAACGGAATGGAATTTGCGGTTGACGGCAGAGATTACAGCGATGGTCGCAAGTTCAAGTCAAGAGAATACTAAACGCAGAAAACCGCCAGAAATGGCGGTTTTCTCGTTGTTATTCTTCAATTAAATCTTTGCGACATAGTAGTAGGCAACACTCGACATGGTGAGTATAAGGAAACATATCATAAGGATATGCGCCCCTTACCGTGTAGCCGCCCTCCGTAAGCTTCTTTACATCTCTTGCAAGTGTTGCCGGGTCGCAGGATACGTACACTATCCTTTTACATCTTATCTCGTTAAGCATATCCAAAAGCTCGTTTCCGCAGCCCTTTCTCGGCGGATCAATAACCACACAGTCCGGTATAATCCCCTCTTTTACAAGGCGCGGTGCCTCCCTTTCTGCCTCGCCCAATATTATTTTTGCATTTTCTATCCCGGCTCTCTCAAGGCTCTCTTTTGCCGACTTCACTGCTGAGGGCACTATCTCTATACCAAAGACCCTTCCGGCATGCTTTGAGAGCGCCGCAGTTAATGTTCCTGCTCCGCAGTAAAGGTCAAAAACCGTTTCCTTGTCCGTTAGGTCTGCAAGCTTCACCGCTTTGTTATAAAGCCGCTCTGTCAAGAATTGATTAACCTGAAAAAACGAATCCGGATAAATATCAAAATCCGTGCCGCACAGACGGTCTGTAATATGGTCTTGTCCAAAAACCTTATAGGACGTATCCCCCAATATCTTATTGGTTGTACTTTTGTTTATATTAAGGACAACGCCCACGGTATTTGTGTTTTCCAGCCGCTCCTTAAGCCCTTGAAGCGGTATTTTTTCCGTTGCGACTATAACCGCCAAAATTTCTTTGGTATATGCCGATATTCTGGTATAAATATGCCTTACTGTTCCGCTTTTCGTAACAGCGTCGTAAGGAGGAATATTTTTCTCTTTAAGGTAATCTAATATTATCTCTGTCACTCGCCGGCTATCGTTATCCTGAATAACGCACTCAGGCACACTGACCTTCACATTCGTCCTTGTCTTATACATAGCCTGTGTATAATCGCCGCTCACCGGCATCTGAGTTTTATTTCGATAACCTATCTCGCACGCCGTTTCGGTTTCATAAACGGGAGCTGTAACTCCCCCGATATGCGAAAGTGCATTTTTAACCTTATCCCGCTTAAAAAATGCCCTTTCCTTTTCAGACATGTGCATAATTGCACAACCTCCGCAGGAGTGAAAATGAGGACAGACCGGCTCTATTCTCTCAGAGGACGGCTTTATTAACTCAATACACTTACCGTAGGCAAAGGTTTTTCCTGCTTTTAAAATACGAGCCTTTATAATATCTCCTCTTACAGTTTCAGGAATAAATACCGGGTAGCCTCCTATCCTACCCACGCCTGCGCCTTCAGATGTGTATCCGTCTATCTCAACAGTATATTCATCATTCTTAAAAATTTCCATGAAGTCCTCACGCTCTCTTAAATCAATTTAAATCCACTCTGACAACCCTGTCCTCGTTACAGAGTTTATAAATGAGTATATCTTTATATATAAATGCACTCTCTACCACATCAGATGAATAGTAAGAGCCCGGTACAACAATTCTTACTTCATCGTTTGGAGACTCCCCAATTGTGTAAACACAAAGTTTGTCTGCCGACTTTACGTAATTTGCTCCGGTAGCAGTTTCAAATACGGTTTCCTTTACGCTTCCAAAGCCTGATGCATAACAGTCAAACACTTTGACAACAGTTCTTTTCCCGTCTAATGTCCTCTGGACGGCAGTAATATTATATCCTCCCGTTGCGGTTATTAATGCAAGACCTTCCTCGCTTTCTTTCTCAATCTGCCTTACATCACCGTTACACTCTGTATAACGCATGAGGGTACCGTTATTGTCATAAATTATCATTGTACTTTCTTTAGAAAGTTCGTTCACCCAGCCGTTATAAACATGAAAACCGTACACGCCATCAAGGAGCTTTTCTGACTTACCTGTCTTTGTATCGATGACATAAAGAGCGCTATCTTCCTCGGTGTCAAGGTCTATTGCCGTGAAATATATTTTTTCGCCGTGGATTTTAATATAGTTTTCGATAAAAGAAGAATAGTCCTTCATTCCGTTTCTTCTTAATCCTAACTGTATACGACCCGGAAGCGGCTCAACCTCTGTGGTAATGCCGTCAACCGTATAGATAAATTCTGTTCTGCTGTCAAAATAGGGATTCACTGCCTTTAAGTCTATTCCGTTTCCGCGCACATAGCACTCACTATAACCAAGGGCAGAGTAGGAATAATATGCAGGTTTTTCCTCCGTAAGAGTCCCGTCAGGCTGTATTTTTCTGACATGACGACTGCTCATAACAGGTGAGCTTCCCAAAAAATAGTAAAAGTAGATATTTCCCTCCGATTCAACAAAATTTACTCTTCTCGTCATTCCGGAGTCCGGGTATTCGAATATAATTTCGGGATTTTTTATATCTGTTACCAATGCACGGTAAACTACATGTTTATCGCCGTCATCACCGTTGTAATAATAGTATTTTCCATCAGTTGCAACGCTTCCTGCAATATTGGGAAGATTTACAATCTCTGTTTGCTTATTATCAGAGATTATAGAAAGTCCGTTTTCGGCGTCAAATAAATATTTCCAGCCAAATTCTTCTGCCGCAAAATGCCATGTAAGGGGAAAATATGTTACATTTCTGAAGGTAAGCAAGGGGTATTCCTCTTTGGAATTGTCAATTTTTTTACCGTTCACAATTATATTGAAATCACAAACGGTTGCCGTATTGTTTATGCTGTTTTGCCAATCCCACTTATAATCCCGGTATGCGCATGTTATATTGCTTTTCTCAATAGTAAGGGTGTTTGTTTCCCCGTCCCATTCGGCAGAAAGACCAAGATAACGGCAATCAAAGTATGTCATCGGGACATAAGTTATATCATTATATACTAATAGAGGAAATTGCCTGTTATCGTTCTCTATTTTGATACCATTTATCTCAACGTCAAAGGTTGGCAGGACAGCCGTTTTATTTTCAGCAAAAACTGTAATTGCCGAAAAAATCAAGAAAAATAGCAGTGCTGTAAATAGTTTTTTCATTGTATCATCTCCCGTTATCATAGATTACTTATAATAGAAGTTATTTTAACTGTAAATACTCGTGTCAAGTCGGGAAAACATTGAATAATAAGAACCATCACGAAATATAACGAAATCAAAGATTTCTATATTTCGGAGAACCTTGTTATGCTAAAGCATAATAGGCCATACTATTTTTCATCCAATTTTTAAACTGATTTCTCCTATAACACTTTTCCTTAGAACCCGCAAGAATACTGGATTTTCTCGCATCCGATAGTATATGTAAATATTTAAAATCGCAAACTAATGTTTAATTTTTAAAGACTTGACACAAGTAAAACCATCCCATACAGTTCATGACTATTTAATCAATAAAGATTGTCTGTATTGTTCTGCTTCTGGAACATCTATCCATTCTACCGTTTTGTCAAAATTCTTTCTTACTTCCGCTTTGATTTCATCAAGAGAAACTGCAAAAAATTCACGCCGAGAATTAATCTTATTTAATTTTCTTGATTCAAAAGCGTTATGTAAAGCAGTTTCTAATCCAGGAGCATCATCTGTAAAAATCAATGCATGCACATCAAAGTTGAATGGAACAGAAGCATCACCAAGTTCATCAACTCTCTCCTGTGGGTCTAATCGCCTTGTCATGCCTATTTTGTATACATTTTCACCAAAAGCACCAATATTACTTATTATGTATACATAGCCTGCTTTTCTGTTTGCTTCACGATAATCAACGTTTTCTATTGCAGCTGCAGTATCGTTAATTTGTGCTTCTAGCTGAGCTTTTTTCTCAAGCAAATCTTCCGTTTCACCATTTTTATCAATTTGACTCAAAATTTTATCCAAAGCATTTTGATAATGCGTTTGTTCTTTTTTCAATCGTTTTCTTTCTTCTTCGATTTCCTTTAAAACTTTCGCTTCTTCTCTCTCCTGTGCTCGAAGTTCTTTTAGCATCTCTTTTTCCTCTTGTTTCTTTTGTTGAAAATCTAACGCCAATTTAACTTCTTCAATTTTCAATCTTATATATCCAGGAGTAATAGAAATTGACATCGTTTTTCCAAGCTTTGAAATTTGTTCACTTATCTTATTAATCCGTTCGATAGATTTGTCAAGATTTGACACTTTTACATTTGCAACAATATCATCACATTCAACATTAAAAGCTCTAAGCAATAATTTCTTGTTATCCTTAACCATTGCACGTCCTTTTGCCTGACTACCGTCAACAGTCCAATTAGTACTACCAAGAGCTGCAGAATCATTTTTTATACATTCTTTTTGTCTATCTCGAAGTTCCTTTAATTTATCTTTATATAAATCTGAATTTGCAAACTCAAATGTCGGTTTGTAAAGACCATATTCTTGAGCATCAATATCGACATCAAAAATTGATATTAGTTTTTTCTTGTCCGATATTTCTTGATTAAGATCATCAATATTGCCATTTAGTTCATTAATCTTCTTTTGGTTAACATCAATCGTCTTTTCTAAAGTTACAATATTTCCCTTTAGCAATTCAATTTGCTTATTAAGAGAATTGATTTCTCTTTGTTCGGGTAACATCAAACTACTTAACCTTTCCACTTCTGCCTGCAATGCTTTTTCTTTTTTTGAAGGTCCAAACAATCCCATAATTACATCTCCTTTGTTTTTATATTTTAAATATTATTCGATAAAATCTCTTTTGTCAAGACCGGTCAAAAAATTATTTTGTTGCAGGGATCTTCGTATTAATTATACCATAGTTGTAAAGATATTTCAACGCAATAATAACGAAAAAAACAATCTCCGAATAATTCGGAGATTGTTTTTATGTTTATTGGTTAGTAACTAAATTACGCCTCGATTTCGGAAACAACGCCGGAACCAACTGTTCTGCCGCCTTCACGAATAGCGAAACGAAGTCCCTTCTCAATAGCGATGGGCTTAAGAAGCTCAACCTCGATTGTTACGTTATCACCGGGCATGCACATTTCCTTATCAGCAGGAAGCTTGATTACGCCTGTAACGTCAGTTGTTCTGAAATAGAACTGAGGTCTGTAATTTGTGAAGAAGGGCTTATGACGTCCGCCTTCGTCCTGCTTCAATACGTAAACCTCGCCCTTGAACTTTGTGTGAGGATGAATTGTGCCGGGCTTTGCAAGAACCTGACCTCTTTCGATGTCTTTTCTGTCAACACCACGAAGAAGAGCACCGATGTTATCGCCTGCCTGAGCAGAATCAAGCATCTTTCTGAACATTTCGATACCTGTTACAACAACAGATCTCTTGTCCTCAACAAGACCAACGATTTCAACTTCGTCAGAAAGGTTAAGAGTACCTCTCTCAACTCTTCCGGTAGCAACTGTACCACGACCTGTGATTGTGAATACGTCCTCAACAGGCATAAGGAAGGGAAGATCAGTAGATCTCTCAGGAGCGGGAATGTAAGAATCAACAGCATCCATAAGCTCAAGTATGCACTGATACTCAGGAGCGTTAATGTCTGTAGATGTGCTCTCAAGAGCCTTAAGAGCAGAGCCCTTTACTACGGGAATATCATCACCGGGGAAGCTGTACTCAGAAAGGAGCTCTCTGATTTCCATTTCTACAAGCTCAAGAAGCTCGGGATCGTCAACCTGGTCAACCTTGTTCATGAATACTACGATATAGGGAACGCCAACCTGTCTGGAAAGAAGGATGTGCTCTCTTGTCTGAGGCATAGGACCGTCAGCAGCAGATACAACTAAGATTGCACCGTCCATCTGAGCGGCACCTGTGATCATGTTTTTAACGTAGTCAGCGTGTCCGGGGCAGTCAACGTGAGCATAGTGACGAGTTTCTGTCTGATACTCAACGTGAGCGGTATTAATTGTAATACCTCTTTCTCTCTCCTCGGGAGCCTTATCAATGTTGGAATAATCCTGGAATTCTGCGTCACCCTTCATAGCAAGTACCTTTGTGATAGCTGCTGTAAGAGTTGTCTTACCATGGTCAACGTGACCTATGGTACCAATGTTTACATGGGGCTTTGTTCTTTCGAATTTAGCTTTTGCCATTTTGTTTGTCCTCCTTAAATATTTAATAATTTACTTTTATTTTACTACATTATAGCAGAAAAATCAAGCATTAATCATTCTTTTTTGATCTCTGATCGATAATTTTTTCCATAATGCTCTTAGGCACTACCTCGTAGTGACTGGGCTCCATAGAATAGTTACCGCGTCCCTGCGTTCTGGAACGAAGATCTGTCGCATAACCGAACATTTCTGCAAGTGGAACCTGAGCGGAAACGGTTACTACTCCGTTTCTGGTTTCGCTTCCCTGAATCATACCGCGGCGTGAGCTTATATCGCCCATTACGTCGCCCATGTATTCCTCGGGAACGGTAACGTCAACCTTCATTATAGGCTCCTTAAGAACGGGGTCAGCCTTCTTCATACCCTCTTTGAATGCCATAGAGCCGGCAATCTTGAACGCCATTTCAGAAGAGTCAACCTCGTGATAAGATCCGTCGTATAACGTAACCTTTACGTCAACAACCTGGTAGCCGGCCAGCACACCGGACTCCATTGCACCTTTGATACCGGCATCAACAGCGGGAATATATTCCTTGGGAATAGCGCCGCCGACAACCTGGTTAACAAATTCGTAGCCCTTTCCGGCTTCCTGCGGCTCCATAATCATCTTAACATGACCGTACTGTCCGCGTCCGCCTGACTGACGTGCATACTTATGCTCGATATCAACCTTTTTGCTTATTGTTTCCTTATAAGAAACCTGAGGCTGTCCTACGTTAGCCTCTACCTTAAATTCACGGAGAAGTCTGTCAACGATAATCTCAAGGTGAAGCTCACCCATTCCGGCGATAATCGTCTGTCCTGTTTCCTCATCGGTATAAGCCTTAAAGGTAGGATCTTCTTCCGCAAGTCTTGCAAGAGCAAGACCCATTTTTTCCTGACCTGCCTTTGTCTTGGGCTCAATAGCAACCCTGATAACAGGCTCGGGGAATTCCATGGATTCAAGAATTACAGGAGAGTCCTCGGCACAAAGCGTATCACCTGTGGTAGTATTCTTAAGTCCTACCGCTGCGGCAATATCTCCGGCATATACCATATCGAGATCCTCTCTCTTATCGGCATGCATACGTAAGATACGTCCGATTCTCTCCTTATTGTCCTTTGTAGAGTTTAATACATAGCTTCCGGTAGAAAGAGTACCTGAATATACTCTGAAGAAGCAAAGCTTACCTACAAAGGGATCCGCTATAATCTTAAACGCAAGTGCTGAGAAAGGCTCAGAATCGCTTGCATGCCTGTCCTCTTCCTCTCCGGCAAGGTTTGTACCCTTTATTGAGGGAATATCGGTGGGAGCCGGCATATAGTCAACGATAGCGTCAAGCAAAGGCTGAACGCCCTTATTTCTGTACGCAGTTCCGCAGAATACCGGAACGATTTCGTTGGCAATTGTTGCTTTTCTTATTACCTTCTTAAGCTCTTCAACAGCAATTTCCTCGCCGTTGAAATATCTTTCCATAAGAGCGTCGTCATAGCCTACGATTTCTTCAATCGCAGCGTCATGATATTCCTGAGCAAGCTCCTTCATATCCTCGGGAATGTCCTCTTCTCTTATGTCGGTACCGTCGTCGTTATAGTAAACCTCAGCCTTCATGGTAAGAAGATCTATAATTCCCCTAAAGGTATCCTCCTTACCGATGGGAAGCTGAAGCGGAACGGGCTTGCACTGAAGACGGTCCTTCATCATCTGAACAACGTTATAAAAGTCAGCTCCCATTATATCCATCTTATTGATGAATGCCATTCTGGGAACTCCGTATCTGTCAGCCTGACGCCATACGGTTTCAGACTGAGGCTCAACACCGCCCTTAGCGCAGAAAACCGTTACGCTTCCGTCAAGAACTCTGAGAGAGCGCTCAACCTCAACCGTAAAGTCAACGTGTCCGGGGGTATCAATTATATTTATTCTATGACCCTTCCAATGGGCTGTTGTAGCAGCGGAGGTGATGGTTATACCTCTCTCCTTCTCCTGCTCCATGTAGTCCATGGTTGCATCTCCATCGTGAGTATCACCAATCTTATGAATTTTACCGCAATAGTACAAAATTCTCTCAGTAGTGGTGGTCTTTCCGGCGTCGATGTGAGCCATTATGCCGATATTTCTTGTTTTTTCAAGTGGGTATTCTCTTGGCAAAAATATCTCTCCTTTCGTCGGTTACTACCTAAAGGCAATACTACCATCTGTAATGCGCAAACGCCTTGTTGGCCTCGGCCATCTTGTGAGTATCTTCTCTCTTCTTAACCGCTCCGCCAAGTCCGTTTGTAGCGTCAATGATTTCGTTTGCGAGTCTCTCGCACATATTTCTCTCGTTGCGAGCTCTCGAATACTGTGTAAGCCATCTTAACCCTAAAGTACGGCGTCTTTCGGGACGTACTTCCATGGGCACCTGATATGTGGCACCGCCGACTCTTCTTGCTTTTACCTCAAGTACGGGCATTATAGCCTCCATAGCCTGATTGAAAACCTCAAGCGGCTCCTTTCCTGTCTTCTCACGCACTATATCAAACGCATCGTATACAATCTTCTGCGCAACACCCTTTTTACCGTCAAGCATTATGTTATTTATAAGTCTTGTAACAGTGGTGTCATTGTACATGGGATCAGGCAAAACATCTCTTTTGGGAACAAATCCTCTTCTCGGCACTGTTCTTCCCTCCTTCATAAAATTTAGATAATGAATTCATAGGTACTCAAGAAATCCTTTCTTGCAAGTGCAATCTATAAAAATTCCGTAGACCGCACAACCTAATTTGTCATTCCATCTACGGAACAACATGTCTTTTTAAAGCGGCTTTTATTTCTTAGCCTTTGCCTTCTTAGCGCCGTATTTTGATCTGGCCTGCTGTCTGTTAGCAACGCCCGACGCATCTAAAGCACCTCTGATAATGTGATAACGAACACCGGGAAGATCTCTTACCCTTCCTCCCCTTATAAGAACAACGCTGTGCTCCTGAAGGTTATGACCTTCGCCGGGGATATAGCTTGTTACCTCAGTACCGTTAGTAAGTCTTACTCTGGCAATCTTACGAAGCGCTGAATTAGGCTTCTTGGGGGTCTTCGTCTTAACATAGGTACAAACGCCTCTCTTCTGGGGAGAGTCCTGATCGGTAGCCCTATTCTTAAGAGAGTCAAATCCCTTCTGAAGTGCGGGAGCGGTAGACTTCTTAACATTTGTGGTTCTGCCCGTTCTTACCAACTGGTTAAATGTAGGCATTAATTTCTCACCTCCTGAATTATTTTTTTTATATCAATCGGAAAGTCTTTTACGACCTATCCGTTAATATACGACAGCAACAGCGGCGCCCACGTCTATCTTGCAGGCTTTGCCCAACTCCTCCATGGTTTCCGCCCATTCGTAGGAAACTCCGGAGCGTTCGCATGCTGTTAACACCTCATTTTTAAGCTCCGGTGCGGCATTCTTTGCAATGAAAACCTTTTTAGCTGCGCCGCAATGTATTTTTTTCATTGACTGCTTAATGCCAACCGTCTTATCTGAGGTCTGTAATTCACTGAGCATCATTCTCACCTTTTCACATACCAATACAATTATAGATTATATCACATTATGTCAAGCATGTCAAGTTTTTTATTAATTAAGGTTAAAACTTTCTGCATAATTTACGTATTTAAACTCAATTTCAAACGCATCCTTTATGGGACATTCACCGGCTCCGACCTCGGATAGCACTCCGTCGCTATAAAAAAGCCATCCGTCCTCCTTGCCCGATGCAATCCCGTTAAAGTTATCGAACATCCCGTTTTCATAGGTGTACGAGAGTCTGACTTCGGCGCAGGCGGCCTTTATGGCGTCGGCAGCCGTAGCCCCGTCCTTATCCACATATAGCTCGCTGTCCAAGATAACCTCTCCGGCAGGACCGGTTATCGTAACCGTGCCGAATATGGTATCTCCCGTCTTGGTGCCGGAGCATCCGCAAAGAACAGCAAATAAAAATATTAAAGCCAAAACAGCCGAAATAACTTTTCTCATATTATTTTCCTTTCCCGTTTTACCGAAAAACATCATAACTTTTTATATTTTACCACATAAATTTACCAAAGTCAATTTTTTCATTGATATTATTTTAAGTATAAGCATAAAATTTTAAAATAAACAAGGAGGCTTTTAGTTTTGAAAAAAAATTCTTTTACATACAACACTCTGTTTATGACCTGTGCCAATGTTGTTACAAGGCTGGCAGGATTTTTATACCGTATTTTCATAAGCCGGTTTATCGGTGCCGAGGGACTTGGTCTTTTCGCCTTGGTTATGCCGGTTTATTCGGTCTGCTGTGCCATTGTTGCGTCCGGTATTCCGGTAGCGGCAATGAAAAAGATATCGGAAGCCGACGCTCCTTCAAAAAGAAAAGCTTTGACTTTGTCTTCGCTGAAAATTGTTTTCGCGGTGTCGGTCATACTTTTCTTCGGGCTTTTTTTCTTATCCGGACCGTTGTCACGTCTTTTAGGCGACAGCCGTACGCGTTTATCTCTTTGGATTCTTTCCTTCGCCGTTTTGATAACCGGGTTTGAAAATGTCTATAAAAGCAGCTTTTATTCCGACGGGTTTGTTAAAATTCCGGCCTTTACCGAAATAGCGGAACAAATTTTCAGAACAGTTTGCGTGATTTTGATGCTGATTTTTATCGCTAAAGATAATACCACCCTCTCCTCCGCCGTTTTGACCGCCGGAGTATTTTTAGGCGAAGCACTAAGTCTTGTAATTCTTTCTGTTTCATACAGAAAAATAACCTCTAAAACCGCATGCGAACATGTTACGGTTTCAGATTCCGGCATATTAAAAACCGCAGTCCCCGTTACTGCGGCAAAAACTGCCGAAAGCTTTCTCGGATCACTGTCAAATATTCTGCTCCCCTTTGCTCTTAAGCTTTACGGACTTTCGGTTTCGGAAGCCACAGAAATACTCGGTGTAATAAGCGGAATGATAATGCCTCTTTTATATATGCCGTGCGTATTTACCAACGCCGTAGCCGTTAATCTTGTTCCGTACATTTCAGAAAATCTTGCTCGCGGCAGCCGGGGCGCCGTAATAAGAAAATGCGAAAAAGCCTTGCTTGTAACATCTCTTTTCACCTTCCCGTGTATGTTTGCTATGATTTTTTTCAAAGACTCCATAGCCGAAATTCTTTTTTCCGATTCCAGAGTTGCGCTTTTTCTCCCGCCCATGGCAGTCGGAGGTGCCGCCGCAATATTTCGGCATATATTAAATTCAGTAATGAATGCCTGCGGCAAAGAAAAGGTTTCTTCCCTTTACTGTTTTTTAGGCAACATTTCAGAGCTTTTGCTTATTTTACTTTTTGTTCCGAAATTCGGAGCTTACGGTTATGTTTTTGCTTACACTGCTTCCAACATACTGATGCTTATCCCCGGCTTTGCTACGGTATATTCTTCGTTGAATTTGTCCGTGCACTCAATTGTATCTTCATTCATGCAGCTTTTTCCCAGCGGAGCTGCATTTTACTCCGGAGGGATTTTATACTTCGCTGTACTTCCCTTTTTCGGCACTTTAGTATCCGCAATTATTTCAGGCGCAGCCGCTTTAATACTTTATTTTATCTATATATATTTTATCGGTTTTAAGAAAAAAATAATATTTTTCTCCAAAATAACTTGACTATTTTCGATTTTTAATGTATAATTCTTTTATCACTTTGTAAATCCCGTATAATTCATTGTGACAAAACTTATGTTTTGCCAACTGTAACTGCGGAGGGAGGGATATACCGTGTCGGAAATCAGAGTTAAAGAAAACGAGTCGCTGGACAGCGCTCTTCGTCGTTTTAAGCGTTCTTGCGCTAAGGCAGGTGTCTTGTCCGAAGTAAGAAAGAGAGAACATTACGAAAAACCCAGCGTTAGAAGAAAAAAGAAATCGGAAGCAGCTCGTAAAAGAAAGTATATGTAATACTTGCGCAGCCTTCGCATTAACATAAACGGGGTTTGCTGAGAAAAGATAATCAGAATGCGGACGTTCCGTCCGCATTTTTATTTTATCGCCTTATGAAAGGATGATTCAAATGGTCAATCTCGGAAACGATTGGAACGATATATTAGGTTCCGAGTTTCAAAAGGATTATTATCTGTCCTTAAGAGCATTTCTAAAAAAGGAATATGCCGAAAATAAAGTTTTTCCCGATATGCATGACATATTTTCAGCCTTAAAAACCACATCCTACAAGGATACCAAGGTGGTAATAATCGGTCAGGATCCGTATCACGAGGTAGGTCAGGCCCACGGAATGTGTTTTTCCGTTAAACCGGGAGTTGCTATACCCCCGTCTCTTTTAAATATTTACAAGGAGCTTAGAGATGACTTAGGGACTTACATTCCCAATAACGGTTATCTTATGGACTGGGCAAAGCAGGGTGTGCTTTTATTAAACTCCGTTTTGACTGTCCGTGAGGGCGAAGCTCTTTCCCATAAGGGACATGGATGGGAAATATTTACCGACAAAGTTATAAGTGCTCTTAACGAAAGAGAAGATCCGGTTATATTTTTGCTATGGGGAAGTCACGCTCAGTCAAAGGCCGAGCTTATAGACGTTTCCAGGCATTATATATTAAAAGCTCCTCATCCGAGTCCTTTATCGGCCTCCCGGGGATTTTTGGGGTGCCGTCATTTTTCCAAGGCTAACGAAACCTTAATATCCCTTGTAAAATCGCCAATTGACTGGCAAATTAAAAACATATAGTTCCCTTTGCTATATTCCTTCCGGGTAAATTTTATAAAAATATTCATATAAATTAAATACAAAAAGCTTTCCGCTCGGTTTACTTAACTCCGAACGGAAAGCTTTTTATTTTCATGTTATTTACCGCTTGTAAAAGACAGATTAGCCTTTTACTCCGACCTTATCAACACTCTCTATAAAGAATCTCTGCGCTACGGCAAATACAATTACTAAGGGCAATACTACGACTAGAGCCGCAGCGTTCAATATGTAATTTTTATTTGCGTCCGCACTGGAGAAGAATGTGTTTCCTATTTCACTGTACTTTGCGAGAAGTGTAAGAGACAACGGCCTCGGCTTGTTAGGCGATGTGAAAAGAGAAGCCGTAACAAAGTAATCGTTCCAATGCCATACAAGCGAAAACAGGAATACTACCAGAGCCGAGGATAAAGCATTCGGAGCCATAATTTTTAGGAATGTTCCGAAAGGACCGCATCCGTCAATATAAGCCGCCTCCTCAAGCTCTTTGCTCATACCTCTGAAGAACTGTCTGAATATGTATATGAACAGACCGCCCCTCAATCCGACGCCGAGTATTGCCGGAATCCACATAGTCCAAGATGTACCTATAAGGTTAATTCCGAGATTCTTTCCTGCAATGAGAGAAGGGATAGCCAGCAATTTGAAGAAGTCAAATTTTCTGAAAATCATAAACAAGGAAACCAAGTAGGTCTGCGGAGGTACAATCATGGTCAAGATTACCAGTCCAAATAAAAGATTTCTGCCCTTAAACTTAAATCTGGCAAATCCGTATCCGACAAGCGCGCTTGAAATTACCTGCAACAGTGCGCTTCCCAAAGAAACCCTGACGCTGCACCAAAATGCTTCCCCGTATTTCAAAAACGTCACCGCATACTTTATATTTGTAAGTCCTATATGCTCGGGAATCCAGATGCTTGTAGCGGACTGTACATAATCCTCGCTGAAAGCTCCGCTGAGCATTCTGAAAACCGGGTAAAGTACGATATAAGAAAGTCCAATCAGAAGAAATGCTCGGAAAACAGCAAATATAATATGCATAAGCCGCTTTCTGAAAAATGCCGAACCAAAACGCTTTAATCCTATACTGTGAGAACGGTCGCTGGATTTCATTTCCTGCTCACGACGTTTCATTTCCTGCTCAAATTCCTGTTTGGAAAGTTTAGATAATTCAGGTCTCATTCCGGCACCTCCTATTCTTCAGTATATACGGTTTTTGCAAACACGAATTTACTTATCAAAACCAAAATAACCGCTATGATTATAAAATATATCCATGCCATTGCCGACCCCTGTCCGGCATTTCCGCTTGCCATATTATTTGCGTCGATAAGCTTCATAACTTCATTCTGATAATATGTAAATGAATCAATGATTGTATATACGACGCATACCAAGGTCATGGGAGAAAGAAGAGGGAATGTTATTTTCCAATATTCCTCCCAGGGAGTAGCACCTTCCATAGAGGAAACCTCATAATAAGATTTCGGAATACCCTGCAAAGCGGAAAGGTACAAAAGTATCTGTATGCCGCTCTTCCACGTAATATCAAATATATTACTTACAAGAGTCTTTAAATAATCGATTACTGTTTTGCTCAAGCCGCTCTGATTAAGTATCTTTATAATTGCGGATTCTTCCTGGAAAGTGAATATATTCGACTGTGCTCCCAAGTTTACACTGGTGCTCATGCCGGTTCTAGTCAATATTTCTATTACAACTCCCGAGGCAATGATTACAGGCAGGAAAAACAATATTCTCGCGGCAGTTCTGCCGACAAACTTTTGATTTAATATCTGCGCTATAAACATGCTGAAAAATGCTATAATCGGCACCTGATAAAGCATATCCTTAAGAGCATTTGCAAGTGCCGGCAAAAATGTTTCGCTCTTCGTAAAGATGTAAATATAATTGTCAAGGCCGACAAATGTGAGCTTTGCTCCACCAGCTTTTACTCCTACCCGACAGAAAGAATATATAAGTGAGTTGAAAACCGGAATTAAGAACAGAAATATAACGCCGACAATCCAGGGAGCAATAAACCAATATCCTACCCGTGCCTGCTTTTCACTGAGTGCCGCAGCAGCCTTTCTCTTTTTTGCAATACGCTTCTTATCCGCACGTGCTTTTGCCTTTTCATCTTTTGTCATGCGCTTTTGTTTATCCTCAGTAAATTCTGCTTTTTCAGAAACAGATGCCGTATTTTCTTTTTTCGTCATTATTGCTCACCCCCCTGTGCTATATAACCCCTTGCCGGAACAACCGTTCCGTTATCCAACGCAAAATCACTTTCGTTGTAATTTACATAAACAGCAATACCGTTTGAATAAGTAGTTTTATATACTCCGGAGGCAAGCTTCTCATGATTTTCGATTGTCTGCCCGTCTACACACTTTAATGTTTCGCTGAGCTTTTTATATTCGGAGATCATTTCATCCTTCCACTCGCCGTAGTTACAGCTGTATAAGTATTTAAGATATGTTTCCTTAAGGGTTGTTGTATCGCCGGCAGTAAGGCTATACAAAAGACTGCTTCCGGTTTCGGCAGCGTTTAGGATTACATTTTCCGGACTGCTTGACATATTGACGTTTTCAGAAGTATAAGTCTTATATCCTCTTACAACAATCTGATAGAAAGGAACGCCCTCGTCTGCAATTTCAATGTATGTATCCTTGGTCGGAATATCCAAAAGAATGTCCGAATTTATAATAGCATAAGCGCTGGGAGAAGAAGTCAACACTTTAAGACCCTGCTCCTTATATGCCGAAATTATTTCCTCCCAGGTATTCATACACTGACCTCTTGTAAGTCCGCCCTTATTGGACCCATCGGAATATATTGCATTTCCGATATTTTCAAGAGAAATTGAAGTAATATCATATTTAGCGCATTTTGAAGCGAACTTCAAGGCGGCGTCCTTTACTTTATCGGATTTCAAAAGACACCATCTGGTACCCATATTAATATGGTCTGACATACCGCTCGTCTGATATGCCGGAGCCTGATTAGGATACTTGATTGCGTCTGAAAGTCTGCTGTACCCATGACCGGATTCCGAATAGTTTACAAAATCAATATTCAGATAAAAGCCCATATTTTTATCGGCAAGATATGCGGCAGTCTTCTGATAACCGCTCTTTCCTCCTATCGAGCTTTCAAAATTCGGTCTGTTCTGCACCTTTTTGCGGTTTTTCATTTTAGTCCAATCGTTATACCGGAATATGACGTTATCAATTCCTGCCTCCGTCATATCGTCTGAAATATTTCTCAAATCCTCATATGTTGTCATAACGTCGAAAATATTCCAGGGTATACCTAAAATACTTGTTTTCTTCTCAACGCCTGCATACATATCCAATACAAGAGAGGAATCTCTTAAATCATCGGATTTTTGCATTCCCTTTTCGTCAATAAGATACTGTCTGTAAAGCTTTGCCATACCCACATAAGAGGCGTCGTTTCCGGACAGACAGTAATATTTTACCGAATAGTTTTTATCAGGATCGCGAAGCTCTTTTGACATGGGCTGAGCCTGACCCTCTTTATCCGCGCCCTTGATTATCTTATGAAGATAGGAGGAATAAACCTTGTTATAAGCCGTTTCATATCCGCTCACCTCTGCATTGATAAATGCGACATTAGCGTTATCCTCAACTATGCCCATTAAGGCATGACTGTCATTTTTTACCGTTCCGAATACCGGAAGATAAAATTTGTCAGAAGCTTTTCTGTAATCGTCAGACTTACTGTCCTTATAATTTCCATAAACAGGAGCGCTGTAAGGCTGTTTAACATTTGACTTTCCGTTATTGTAGTAAACTAAAGCTCCGCTTCCGTCAGGTATGAACAGATAACCGTCCTCATTATAGCTTGTAGCACCGAAAGCCGGCAGAAGCTTGATTTCGGTTATGTTATAATCAATTTCCTGTTCTACGGTTCCGGCATAATCACCGCTTAAGGTTACGATACCCATTTCCGTATAGGTAAGCTTTGCTTCGTCGTCGTTTAAAAGCACTTCCGCCTTAAAGCTGTCACCGTCAAGGCTGTATTCTACAGGCACCGCAAACTTTAAATCCGCGAACTTGTAAAGAAACTTAACCGACTTACCCGGATTTACCGTAGCTGTAACAAGGTCGTTTAATACACAGGAATAATAACTGTTCATATCATAATAGTTATACCCTTGAGTATAAGAAAATGCAAGCTGTGATTTTGTTCTGTAATATGCATGACCTGCCGCACGTCCTATTGCGTCCTCATTCATATCGGTAGGATTGCTTCTCCAAACATAACCGGACGCCTTATCAAGCACGCATATTTCTCCGATTCTCTTCTGCTCGTTAGTGGTAATCGCGTACAAAGCCAGCTTATCATTTTCAGAAATAAGCTGAAACTCGGGTCCAATGCTGGTATTATCAGGAGTTCTTAATCTCGCAATCTCAGCATATGAATCGACTGTTTCTTCATTTACAAGACCGACCGTTTCTGTTTCTGCGGCAGCTTCTTTGTCGCCGGAGGCTTCCGTCTCATCAGCGGATTGGGTATTTTCGCCTTCCGCCTTAGTATTGTCCTCCTGTACCGCATCTGTCTGTGCCGAGTTACTGTCCTTTGTGCTGTCACCGGTAGCTGTTATAATAACTCCGGTAAACAGTGATACAAGGAGAGTCAGTGTAAGCAAGCAAGATATATATTTCTTCATTATGCATTCTCTCCCTTCTTATATAGCTAATTTATAGAACAGCTCGTAGGCAATGGTTGTTACAAATGTCACAACCTGGCTGTATAAAACCGCAAGAAGCATCAAAAGGAACACTATCAAGATCATACCCACTGCGGTAAGAAGCACCATCAGCACAGCCTTCTTAAATGTGAAATCATGTACCGTCATTAAGCCGATAAATATGAGTATCGCTGTCCATACATAACCTATAAGTAATATTGCCTGTGCAAATACCGCTTCGTTAAGCACCATATAATGGCTGATAAATGTAACAATAAGGTTTGCTATCGCAGTTGGAATAAGTGCGTACGAACAGTAAATAAATACGTTCCTAAACGTTCCCTTACCGTCTACTAAAGTTGTAATAGCCCAGTTTGCAATACATCCTATTAAAAGAATTCCGACTGTTGTCGCCAGTATCATAAAGATATTGATGTCGTTTTTGTTTGTGGAATTAAAGATATAGTCTTCATACTGTCTCATTACAACAACAGAAGCATACCACAGAAGTGTAAACAGTATTGCGAGCGGCAAAGACTCTTTTTTGTTATAACGCATTTCGCTCATGCCGTCGCTGGGATGCCTCATATTATAAAACGGATATTTCCATTTTTTCATGCCGGCATAGCCTGTCTGCTCCAATGTTTCATAGCCGCACTTTGCTAAAAAACGATTTTTATTTTTAACAAGTACATAAATTACAACTGCTGCCACAAGAATAATTGCCATCATCGCTCCGAAATGATCTGACAAATACTGAGCTCTGTATTTCTGTCTTGACTCGGAATATCCTTCTCTGTCATATGCCGCCGCATAATGCTCCATTGCAGATAAGTAATCACCTGAAAGATACTCTGCTCTTGCGATACCTCTGTATGCAAGCTCGGAATTTACGTTAAGCTTCAGTACCTCGTTCCACGGTTCCATAGCTGCCTCATATTCGCCGTGTTCGTAAAGATACGAGCCGTCCATTATCTGATTGCCGTAATATGTCGGCTTAAAGAGCGTTACACTGTTTTTTCCGGAGTCAAGGACAACCACGTTTCTTCCGATAGACTCAATTGCCAAAGGTGCGTTGAACTGTCCGAGATTATCACCTTCGCCTCCGAATATCATCAAAAGCTCATTATCCTGATTATACACAAATATTTTACGGAAGGTCTTATCAAGGCAGTAGAAAAATCCCTCATCTGTTACATTGACGTCTATGAATGCCGCCTGCTCGTAACCGCTTCCTGTTCCGCCTTCGTACGCCTCTCCGTAGCTATTTCCGGCAAAAAGGTTTGTTCCGGCAGGGTTAACCTTTCTTATCTGATCTTCATCTCTGAGATAAGTAGTCGCCGTATAAAGAAAGTCGCCGTCAAGATACATATTGTCAAAGGGAACGGGCTGAAGAGACATCATTTTCTTTATCTGCTCGTCGCTCATTATCATTCTCCAGAAGATAACCTTTAAGGCATCGTCTGTAAGAGTTACGGCGTCGGTTCCGAAATATCCTTTATATTCGCCCTGCTCTGTAATTACCAAAGCTCCGTCTACAATATTGTCGGCGATAATATACATGTCACCCGTTGCTGTAACCTCTATCTTTTTCGGAAGAAACACCAAAGTTTCCGAAAGCATTGAGGTCTCTGGCTTAGTGTAAACTCTATGTACTACGCCGCTCTGATCGCAGACCAAAACTCTGTTATTATTGGTATCACAGATATAAATTTCTCCGTCCGGAGTTACGCATATACCCTGAGGATTGTTAAGAGAAGTCTCTGTTCCGTCCTCCATAACAAAGTTGTCTAAAACATACAGCAGATTAAGATTGCCGTCTGTCTTTATAATGCGTTTATTTCCTGCGTCCAATATGTAAAGACAGTCGCTTTTGTCAACATACATATCGGTAGGATCTGTTAAATATCCGATTCCCCACTCCGTGCCGTTATAAGCATGCTTCGGAAGGTATCCGTTCGGAGAAGACGCTTTTCCGTAATAGTTAAAATTGTAGCCCTTATAAGGCTCCTTTGCAAAAGCGGTAAATCCCGTGCAGAGGAACGCCGCTGTCAGTGTGAGGCAGAGAAGAATTTTCACGGCCTGTCTGATTTTTGTTTTCACCGTCATCTTTTCTACCTCCCATCAATCTTTCATTCCGGAGAATGCCATTGTTTCTATAACGTTGCTCTGAGTTGCAACAAAGAAAATTATCGGCGGTATCATGAGAATAAGTGCAACTGCTGCCGCACTGCCCTGACGCGCGATATTTCCGACACCTGTTGCAGCATCAGCCGCATATATCTGGTTTAAGGCTGTCGGAAGCATTTTAAGCTCCTCAGAGTAAATGAAGTTTATGCCCGTATTATTCCATATTGACTGGAAGGCGAAAATCGAAAGTGTAAGCCATGCAGGCTTTACATTAGGCATTACAAGCTTCCAGAAAATTGTTAACTCGTTTGCACCGTCAATCTTAGCCGCCTCAAGCATGGAATCCGGAATTCCTCTCATAAACTGCTTCATAAGGAAAAGTCCGAGGCTTGAGCCAACTGCCGGAAGTATCAGCGCCCAGTATGTATTTACAAGCCCCAAAACCGCCATAACTATATACTGCGGTATCGCCATTGTTCCGCCTGTAAAAAGAAGGGTAAGCTGTACAAGGTTAAAAAGTCCTTTTGAGCCCGGGAATTTTGCTTTTTCCATGGGGTACGCCGCCATTGACGCTAAAATAACGTGTCCGACAGTTACCACAACGCTGACGAATACGCTGTTGAATACGTACCTTGAAAACGGCACCCATAAGCCTGTCGCCAGGTCCAAAACCTGTTTAAAGTTTGAGGTTGTAGGCTGTGCAACATAAAATCTCGGCGGGAATATGAAAAGCTCATTCAATGGCTTAAACGCCGATATAATTGTATAGTATAGCGGAATTCCCATAAAGAGTCCCATTAAAACAAGCACAAGAATAACAAATATATCACCGCCGAGAGAGCGGTTTACTCTTTTCTTTTTTGCTCTCATTCTCTTAGGCGCTTTATGCTCTCTTAATTCTTCGGGAAGATCGTTAATATTGACCTCTCTGTTTTCCGCCGTAATTATCGTATCTGCCACTTTCATTTCCTCCTTTCCTTTAGTCGTCTACCTTGATAAGCTTCGCCATCAAGTTTCGTGTAACTATCATCAATATGCAAAGGAAAAACGCAATTGCCGAAGCATATCCCATTTCATATCTCGTAGTACCGTAGTCGTAAATATGGGTTTCTATGGTACGAAGAGAGTAGTTTGTACTCGGGAAGCCTGCCAGAGTACGGCATATGGGACCGATACCGAAGGAGCTTGCAATCTGCATTACGGCACCGAACATCATCTGGGGTCTCATCTCAGGCACCGTTATAAATATAAGCTCCTGAAATCTGTTTTTTATGCCGTCAATTGCTCCGGCTTCAAAATAACTTTTATCCAAGGACTGGAAGCCGGCAATAAAGGAAAGGAAGCTTGTTCCTAAGCTCAGCCACAGCTGAATGATAATTATGACCTTAACATTATATGCTGTATCCGTATACCACTGTATGGGAGCGTTTATCCAGTCCCACTTCATGAGATATGAATTTACAAGTCCGTTGGCATCTCCGCTGAATATGAAAAGCCAGATAGTGTATATTGAAGAACACATAGACGGAGCATAAAACAAAAGTGTCATAACCGCCCTTATCTTGGGAGGCAGTTCATTTATAAGCCATGCGAAGAAGAAACAGCATACATAGCTCGTAGGACCTAAGATAAAAGCGAACATTAATGTATTCTTAAGACCGATAAGGAATATGTCGTCCTCCAAGAAAAGTCTTCTGTAGTTAAGCCAGCCTCTCCATTCGGGCCACTGGAACATATTAAAATATGTAAAGCTCAAAACCATGGAGGACACAACCGGGATAACCGTGAATATGATAAAAATTATCATGTACGGAGCTATAAGAAGGTAATTGGATTTATTCTTCTTTATTTCAAGCCACGTATTTTTTTTGTTCTCGTTCGGGAGAACATCCGTTTTCTTTTTTAAGTTAAACAAAATCCACACCTCCTATTAATATAATCCGAATTCTTCGTACTTTCTCGTGATTTCATCATCGAAATCCTCGGCACGTTCGGCGAGCGCCTTGTAGGGATTTTCCATTTCAATATAAGAATCGTTAAACGCCAAAGTAAGCGACCGGGCAAGATAATAGCTTCCGGGAACCTCGGGCACACCCACAAGGTCACCCATCTGCTCGCTTAAAAGCTTCGTCTGCTGTCTGGTCCACGCCAGGTTTTCAAACGCTTCCACATTTGCCGCAGCATAACGGCCGGCAGCGCCCATTATGGACTCAAGCTCGGTTCCATATCTTGTCTGCATATCGTTTCTCGTATACCATTCCATGAATGCCCATGCCGCATCCTTATCCTTGGTATTTTCAAACATTATGCATCCTGCCGAGGATACGTTCTGTGCATAATCAATTGTTCCATCCTCTCTTCTTGTTCCGGGCACCTTCGTCATATCCCAAAGTCCCTGAATTTCGGGAGCGGCGGCATTTATCAGGTTATACTGTGTATAAGGCTGAATGGAGATAGGCATCTCACCTGTTCTGAATCTTGTATAGAAGTTAAATGTAATCGGGAAATCATATTTAATGAAGCAGTCCGTTACCTTGACAAACGCTTCTTTAGCTTCATCGGTGGTAAGTCCGGAGGAATGACGGTCTTCGGAATAGAAGGTTCCGCCGTACTGATAAAGCAAAATCTGATACATTGTGTTAGACAGAACACCGACCTCAAGATTGTTTCTTCTGAGTACGGGAAGCATCGCATAGAAGTCATCCCAGGTCTCGGGAACGCCGAGACCGAGCTGCGCTAATATATCCTTTCTGTAGAACATCATATTAAAGGTCTGAGTTTCCGGAATTGCGTAATATGCGTAATACTTTTTGTAGCCGCAGCCGGAGCAAATTCCCGTATTATTTACCGTTCCACAAGTATCGCACGTCCAGGTTTCTCCCTCATGCTCTTTTTCGTAGTCCTTGTGCTCGTTCATCTGGAAAGCAAAGCCTTCAAAATTTTCTTTATTATATCTTTTATAGACGTCGCTGAAGCCTCTTACTTCATTTTCGCCGTCACCGTTCAAATCCATCGGACCGAACTTAGAAAGATCTACAAGGGCGCCCCTTATGGCATAGTTAACAGGCTGGTCGGAAGCTATCATAAGCGCAACGTCAGGACCCTTGCCTGCCAAGGTTGCTTCAATAATTGAGCCCTGCACGAGCTCAAGCTGAACATTGATTCCCGTTTCAGGCGTAAACTCATCGTTAATCATATTATTGATTATGCCAATCTGGTCACGTCCTGTATTTACCCAAACCTTAATCTTTCTTCCTTCGCCCTGAACAGCACCTATAACATTATAATCCTCGACGAAAGAAGCAAGAAATGTCTTTCCTCCCTCCCAGAGAGACTTTACAAAGCCTGCCTCGGGTTTGTCAAGAGTCATATCCTCAGGTCCGAATACAAAATAGTCAAGCTTAACGGGCTGTGTCTGGTTATCAATAATCCACTGGCTCAATGAGCTTATATTGTTTTTAAACGCTTCAAGTCTTTTATTAAACTCTTCAGGATCGTCAATCAGAATATCAAGTTGTTCTATAAAGCTTACAAGCGTAGCTGTCTGACTGCTGCCGGTACCCGTTACTTTTATTATCGATTCCTTGATTTCCGAGATTTCATCTCTTGTCCATTTAAGGTCCTCTACCAAGCCCGGTATATTCCTTGCATAGTTATAATCTCTGTATTTATCGGGAGATGTAGACGCAAGCATAACAATTGAGCTATATATGCTGTTTAACCTGTAAGTAACGGTTGTAAGCCTGTCTACTATTTCCGCCATCTCTCCCAGATTTACCTCCATCCGGATTGTATGAACACCCTCTGAAAGATATATGTAATACGGCTCTTTATCGTCGCTTTGTGTTTTCAGCATCTGCCATCCGGTGTCGTATGCAAACTTAACATGCTTGAGCTCTTCATAAGGAATTTCACCGTCAACATAAATACTTCTTGTGGCGTTCATTCCCACATAATCGCTCTGCTGAAACTTTATTGCCAGCTGGTAAAGTCCGCTCTCCGGAGCCTCAATCGTCCACTGAAGCCAGCTTCTCGCACTGCTCCAGTTAGAGCCGCCGGCAGCGTTTATCCTCGTCTTGCTGGTGTGATGGGGCTCCATCTGCGCCTTATTTCTGACCGATATCGGATAAAGAGATGACTTTGAAAATTCATCCGCCGTTTCGGCCTGCACCTTAAACTGCTTTGTTGCAGGCTTATATCCGTTTTCATCGTACATCTTTTTAACTTCCGAATAAGGCTTCGGAGCCTTGTACTGTGTCAGTCTTATATTTGAAATATAAAAAGGCTCTCCAACCGTGGTTATCCTTACAGTATTCAAGCCCTCATTAAAATAAAACGACAAGGGCTCGTCTATAAGTCCGCCGGAATCCACAAGATACTCTTCTCTCCACTTAAGGTCCTTTTCCTGATTGGGTCTTAAGTCATTTCCGCGGTCCTGTGCGAACTCGGCAGTACGGTTCTTATCCTCGTCCACAATAACCTTAAAGCCGTCGTCGCTGTTTTTCCATCCTCTCGACGACCTTATTGTCATAGCTTCGTTAAAAGGAGATTCACCGTTTATTTCCACCGAAAACTCCATGTCGTTTTTAACATTCTCATGTCCTCTTATGCTGTACTTTATATTATAAAGACCGGCTTGCGGAACATCCACAGTGTATTCAACCCACTGAACATCCTCTTTAAATTCAACAACCTCCTGCATACCGTAAAGCTCGCTCCAGCCTATAACGGTATCCGGGCTACTTGAGCCTGTAAACGCTGATGCAGGCACATAAATATCCGCCTCGGGTCTTGCTGCGTCAGCATAATTTTGTATATAGTTTGCATATACATCATTTCTGTCGTAGTCAAAATTCAGCGCATCAAAAGTTGTGCTCGCCGCAGCTTCTGCTTCGTTTGGCCAAATCACATTAAAGCTTGTCAAAAAAACAAGCATAGCAAGTAATACAGCCGTAGCTTTTCTCGACGTCATTTTAAAACCTCCTGTAGAAATAATTATTGCCCGGCTAATCCCACCGCCTCTCCCTTAAACAACGGGATTTAAGGCTGTTAAGCCGTATCATATAATGTACTTACTTATTATATACCAATATGCACAAAAAATCAACACAAATTTTAGCAAAATTTAATTTTTTTTGTTGAAAACAATAAATCATATTAACTTTTTTGAGCAAAATGCCCAACCGGATAAAAAGCAAATGAAAAAAAACTTAAAAATTGCCACTATTAAATTAACCACTTGAAAAAGCATCGGTATTTTGATATAATATAATATATTATATGTGAAAGGATATTTTAAGTATGCTTAAAAAAAAGACATCCATCGGCGGAAGTGCTCTCATTGAGGGTATTATGATGCGCGGGCCCTCAAAAATGGCCATTGCCGTAAGAAAGCCGGACGGAGATATTGATTTAAATGTAAGTGAAATTAAAAATAAGCAAAGTAAATTAAGAAAAATTCCAGTTATCCGCGGTATATTCGCCTTTTGCGATTCCATGGTAACGAGTATGAAAGCCTTAATGTACAGTGCCGAATTTGTAGACGTTGACTCAGAAGACGAGAAAGAAACTAAATTTGAAAAATGGCTGTCTGAAAAATGCGGAGATAAGCTTAAGGATTACATCATATATTTTTCCGTTTTTCTGGCGCTTATAATGAGTGTCGGTCTTTTCTTCCTGCTCCCTATGCTTATAGGCGAAGGAATATCGCTGCTTTTTAAAAACTCTCCCGAATCCGCCGTTGCCACTGCAAGAAGTATTTCGGAAAGCGTGTCAAGAATAGTTATATTCTTGGGCTATCTTATTTTATGCACCCTGCAAAGAGATGTAAAGAGAGTATTTGAATATCACGGGGCGGAGCATAAAACAATTTTCTGCTATGAATCCGGACTGCCGCTTACTGTGGAAAACTGCCGTAAAATGAAGCGTTTTCATCCCAGATGCGGCACAAGCTTTTTAGTTTTCGTTCTGCTTATCAGCATACTTGTCTTTGCATTTGTAAGGGTTGGCTTCGGGTGGGAGCGTATCTTGATAAAGCTTTTACTGCTTCCCGTAATAGCCGGTATTTCATACGAAATAATCAAATGGGCCGGCAGAAGCGAAAATCCTATAGTAAAGGCTTTGAGCAAGCCTGGGCTCTGGCTTCAGCGCATAACCACAAAGGAGCCTGACGACAGTATGCTTGAAATTGCCATAGCCGCCATGACCGCAGTTTTACCGGAAAACGGCGAGGACGATAAATGGTAATATCCGAGGCGCTGATGAGCGCGGCTAAAGCCCTTTCCAAAGTCACCCCTTCCCCCTCTCTTGAAAGCAAAATTCTGCTTGAAAAGGTCTTAGGCTGTGACAGACTGTATCTTATAAAAAACCGTGATGAGTCAATAGCTTCAGAGGCTTTAAGGGCATATGAAGAGCTTTTAAGATTGCGTCTTACCGGAAAACCAATCTCCTATATAACAGGACACAAGGAATTTATGGGGCTTGATTTTCTTGTAAACGAGCATGTACTGATTCCGCGTCCGGACACAGAAACCTTAGCGGAATACGCCATTAGCTTAGGTAAAAAGAAAATCCTTGATATAGGAACAGGAAGCGGCGCTTTAGCCGTAAGCCTCGCAAAATATATAAAGGCTTCTAAGGTGTATGCCTTAGATATTAAGGAAGAGGCCTGCAAGACAGCGCTTTGCAACGCCGAGCGTAACGGCGTTACAATACACTGCTCCCGTCTTGATATTTTGTCTGAGGATATTAAGGATACTTTTGAGCTTATAGTATCCAATCCGCCTTATGTAAAAGCTTCTGTAATCCCCACCCTTGAAAAGGATGTAAAGGACTTTGAGCCGATTATCGCTTTATCCGGAGGAAAAGACGGTCTTAAATTTTATAGGGCAATAACAAAAAAGGCACACGGCGCACTGTCAAAAGGCGGCGTACTGGCATTCGAAATAGGCTATGACCAGGGTAAGCCCGTATCGGAAATCATGTCAGACTTTTTCTCGGACATAAAAATTATAAAGGATTTAAGCGGACATGACCGAGTCGTGTCAGGAGTAAAAACAGATTAAATTTTCTAAGAAAAAATCCGTCTTTTAAAGACGGATTTTTTATATTCAGCCGTTCTTTTTCATCATAAGCTTGGCGGCCTCTTCAATAATTTTTGACATGCTTTTTCTTATTTCCTTTTTCTTATCCTTATCTACCGCTCCGAAAGCCTTAAAAAATCCCATTTTATCGTTCATAATATCCGTGAGCGTTTTTGCCTCCGAATTTTTAAACACATCAAATAAAGCCTCCACAAAGGATTCCCTCTCCTCCTTCGTCATATTTGATATCCAACCGGACAAAACATTATCTATAAGGACGCTGCTGTCGCTTAACTTATCGGCTTTTATAAATTCCGCACCCATAACCTGCCAGTTAAACGCTACATGCTGAAGTATCACGTTTTCGCCGCATTTTACTATCTTCTCTCTTCCGCAGTGATTTAAAAGCCTGCCGACCACAGAGCCCTCAGGTATTATATTTACTATTTTTTCTGACATTTCAGAATATTCTTCCTTTTCCAAAACCTCGCTTAAAAATCCGGGACCGTCAAAATTAAATACCTCTTTTATATGCTTCCTGTGACTTTTTTTACAGTGTACCGATGCGTAAACAGCAAGATTTCCTCCCTTGGAATGTCCCCCCGTATATATCGGTGTAATTTTAAACGCCGATATAACCCTTTCAATATAATCCGCCGCCTCCTTTTGGGACGGCACACGTTCCATATAGGCAAGATTGAAGTCCTCCTTCCACCCGACCAAGGTGTCATCCGTCCCCCGATAAGATACGAAGATACTCCTGCCCATATTTATTAACAGAGCGGAAAACTGTTCCTCGCTGTCATTATCAATCAGATTCACATATCCCGAGAGGCGCATATTTTTGTATCTTTCAGATTCCGCCATAGCCTTAAACAGCTCCGTAATATCTTTAGGTAAAAGCGCCCCCAAATAATCTTCTTTTTTATTGGAAAATTTTTCCCATGCGTCTTTTACCGAAATAAAAGTCTTAATATCGCAAGATACTATTTCGGAAAAATCCACATATGAAAGCTGTGTAAAAATTAAGGCGTCAATCTCGTTAAACGGCGAGTTTTCAATTGTCAAATCTCCTCGCCATGCAATGTAATCCATAACCGAAGGCATAATTTTTCTCCTCATATTAAGTGTCAGACACAACTTTTAAAAAACTTGTTATACCTATATATTATGTTTTGACCTCTTAACTAATTATACATTATAAGCAAAATCATTACAAGCATTATTTTGCTATATATAAAGCCTGAAAAACGGTCAGACATTATGTCTGACCGTTTTTAATCCTGTGCAATTATCATGATAAGCGTTCCGCTCTTTATTTTAACCTTTACATTATCGCTTTGTGCGATATTGCTGACTGTCAGCGTCGACCCGATTTCAATATCCGCATCGTTTAAGGGATATTTAAACCCTTGTAGAGTAACTCCGTAAACCTTTGTATCCGCCGGAATAAAGGAAACCGTTTTCCCGAAAAGCCCTGAAAACGAGGTGTCCTTATTAATCGCAAGCATTTCATTATTCTTATCTTTTATTTTTATAAAGACTCCCTCGTTAAGGTATTTTTTCATCATAAAAATATTTGAGAGGGTGTGGTCAAGCCTCGTTCCGGTTGCGCCGTAAATATCAATATGAAAATATCCGCGTCTTTTTGCCTCGTTTACAGCGTATTCGGTATCGGTAAAATTTTTATCGGTATTAAGCGTTATAATTTCCTCGGCATCAATTTGCCCCTTTACGGAATCCATATCTCCTACGAAAAGATTAACCTTAAGAGAGGCCTTAACTGCGGCGTCATATCCTCCGTCTGCCGCTATAATAAATTCAGAGCCGTCGGATTTTATATCAAAGACGCTGCCTGCCGCAATTATAATCGCCTTTTTCATATTTCTGCACGCTTCCTCATTTTTGCCATTTCCGCGTCAACCGATAAAGCGTTAAACACCGCCGACCCGGCGACAATTACGTTGGCTCCGGCTGAAACTACGTCTGAAATATTATCGGAGTTTATTCCGCCGTCCACCTCAATATCTATTTTTCTTTCTCCTATCATTTCTTTAACCGCTCTTACCTTATCTATCATCTCCGGAATAAACTTCTGACCTCCAAATCCCGGATTGACCGTCATAACGAGAATCATATCTGTTAAAGACAGCACATTTCGTATTGCTGAAACGTCAGTTCCCGGATTAAGCGCCACTCCTGCCTTAACCGAGCAGGCCTTTATGCTTTGAAGCACTCTGTGAAGATGCTTAGTTGACTCTGCGTGTACGGTTATAATATCGGCTCCGGCGTTTTTAAATTCTTCAATGTAACGCTCCGGCTCCTCAATCATAAGATGAACATCAAAAACAGTATCGGTGCATTTTCTTATGGATTTTATAACCGGAAGCCCAAAGGATATATTGGGAACAAATCTTCCGTCCATAACATCAATATGCACCATGTCCGCTCCTGCCATATCTATTTTTTTTATTTCCTCACCGAGTTTTGAAAAGTCTGCCGACAAAATCGAAGGAGATATTTTAATCATCTGTATCTTTCCTTTCCTGACTGCTCGTTAAATATTTTTATATAATTTTCATATCTGCTTTGTGAAATCTTTCCCTCTGCCAGCGCCTCCTTGACTTGGCAGTCAGGCTCGCTTATATGAGTGCAGTCCGAAAACCGACAGCCGGGAAACCTTAAAAATTCTCTGAAATAATCGCTTATACGACCGCCCGAATCAACCTCATAAGCACTGAAGCCCGGAGTGTCCGCAATATATCCGCCGTTTTCAAGGGGTAAAAGCTCAGCGTGTCTTGTGGTATGCCGTCCGTGCTCGGTTTTTCTGCTGACACTGCCGGTTTTAAGGCTAAGTCCGTCACACATAGCATTTATTAAGGTGGATTTCCCCACTCCGCTGCAGCCGGCAATAGCCGTTACTTTACCTTTCGTAACCTCGTCAAGCTCTCTTTGTCCGTCCTCAGCGCCCAAGCCCGTTACGATAGTCTTAAAGCCTGCATTTTCATATATTTCTCTGTATGCAGACGCATCCTTAATATCGCTTTTTGTTATACATATAACCGCCTCTATATTCTGCCTTGCCGCCTCCACCGTCAGCTTATCCGCCAAAAGAAGATCAGGCTCCGGCTTTGCCGCAGCAAAGGTTATTATAAGCTGGTCTATATTTGACACATTAGGACGGATAAGCTCGTTTTTTCGGTCATATATTTTATCTATTGCGTATATGCTGTCGTCCGCTTTTTCGATTTCAACATAATCTCCGACTATGGGGGTCATCATCCCTTTTTTTCTGAATCTTCCCCGCGCCGAACACTCGTATCTTAAATTATTCGACATAACGGTATAAAGTCCGCCGACGCCCTTTATAATGATACCTCGCATCAGTTATTTACGCTCTTTTCCATCCAGAACATGTCGTCCAAATATATTTCATAGGTCACCTTGCCGGTTACCGTTACATCTATACGCACAGTTTCGCCGGCATAGTGCCGTCTTGTATAAACGCTTTCTCCGTTATCCTTTCTTATCACCTTGACGTTCATGGCCTCGGGGCTCGGCGGAAGAGTAAAGCTTAATGCCGCTTTCGTTTCCGAAGCCTTACCCCCCGAAACGGTAAGCGTTATTTTCGTATCGGACTTAGTTCTCGTCCCCTCTTTAACAGACTGGTCGATTACGCTATCCTTTTCCTCATCGCTTTCCTTTACCACAGTTTCTATATTTGTAAATCCTACGTCATAAAGCGCTTGCTTAGCGTCAAACACACTCTTGCCGATAACCGAAATCATCTTGGGCAAAACATTATCCGAGCCCTTGCTCTTATATAATACTATTTCGTCCTCATACTCTGCCTTACTGCCTGCGCTTATGCTCTGTCTTGTAACAGTGCCCTCTTTATACTTCTCGTTAAGGTCGTCGTCACTTTCGTCCTCTATCTTAACCAAAAGACCGTCCTCTTGGGCTTTTGCCTTTGCTTTCTCGGCATCAAGACCAACATAATTTTCTACCTCAAAGGATTCCTCTCCAAGACCTATAATAACCTCTATTTCCTTAGAGCCGGGAATTTTCATGCCCTCTTCCGGATCCTGCTCGATTATTTTATCTCTCTCTTCCTTCTTGCTGTATTCCTCTCTGCGGACAATAATAACTATTTCCTCGTCAATCTCTGCGGTCTTTTCATAGGCCTGTTCGATAGTCAGTCCCTTAAGATTGGGAACGGTTTCTTCTGCCGATTTAAAAAATAATCCTCTCGCCGCAAAAAATAAAATCAAAGCTAAAGCGGCAGCTCCTATTCCGATAAAAGCTCCTTTTTTTCCGGATTTTTTCCCCGGTGAAGGCGTACCCTCCGAAGCCTCAGCCGTATCTATCTGTCTTGTCGAATAAAATGCAGCGTCTTTATCATCATCCGTGAGCGTAACGTTAGGATCTGCAAGCGCCCTCATTATATCCGATTCCATAGCGCCTGCGGAAAGGTATCTTTGCGACTGCTCCTTTCTCATAGCCCTTAATATTATATATTCCACGGATTTGGGAAGCTCACAAACTATACTTGTGGGAGGAACCGGATCCTTCTGAAGATGCTGCATAGCGACCGCTACGGTAGTGTCTGCGTCAAACGGAACCTTTCCCGTTATCATTTCATACATGCATACTCCGAGAGAATAAATATCCGATCGCTCGTCTGTAAATCCTCCCCTCGCCTGCTCGGGCGAAAGATAGTGAGCAGAGCCCAAAACCTTTGTTCCCACTGTCATTGTTGAAGCCGACGCCGCCCTTGCTATTCCGAAATCCATGACCTTTACGGAGCCGTCCTGAGTCACCATTATATTATGAGGCTTAATATCCCTGTGTACGACCTTTCTCGCATGAGCATGGGAAAGAGCCGAGCATATCTGCGACGCATATTTAAGCGCCTTTCTCCAGGGAAGCCGCCCGTTTTTTGAAATAAGCTCCTTAAGAGTGATACCGTCTATGTATTCCATGACGATATAGTGATATCCCTCATGCACTCCCACATCATATACGCCCACTATATTGGGATGATTAAGTCCAGCAGACGCCTTTGCTTCTATATCAAACCGTTTGATAAATTCCTCGTCCTGCTTAAATTCCGGTCTTAACACTTTTACGGCAACCGTTCTGTTTAACATATTGTCGTGGGCTTTGTATACTATAGCCATTCCGCCGGCGCCGATTTCATTTTCTATGACGTATCTTCCGCCAAGAATAATTTCAGCCATATTTTCTTACCGTTCCTTTCGCATGGTTTTAGCTTAAATACATTTAGCTATAACAACCGTTATATTATCCGGTCCGCCGTTTAAGTTTGCGGCGTCAATCAGCTTTTGAGCCGACTTTTTCAAATCCTTTTCGCTTAATACCGTCGACAGAATATACTCCTCGCTCACGGCATTGGTAAGACCGTCCGTACACATAAGAAGTATATCCCCTTCTGCCGCCGTCTTTTCATAATAGTCGATTTTTACGCCTTCGCTTACGCCGACAGCTCTTGTTATCATATTTTTCATAGGGTAATTATCTGCTTCCTCCTTGGTTATTTCACCTTTTTGAAGCAGCATTTCAACATAGGAATGATCTACCGTAAGCTTAGTGATTAAATTTCCGTGTATAAGGTACACCCTGCTGTCGCCCACATGTCCGATATGAAAATGCTGTCCGTCGTACATACATACGTCAACTGTCGTTCCCATGCCCGAAAGACCGCCTACCGCATCTTCGTATATTTTCATATTTGCAAAGGCTATGGCGTCCGATATTTCCTCCCTTAAATTTCCCTTTACAAAAGAAAGCCGTTCACTTATGATTTTAACCGCCATTGCGCTTGCTACCTCTCCGGCGTTATGTCCTCCCATTCCGTCGGCAACAATAAAAAGATTGTCCGACGCATACACGCTGTCCTCGTTTTTTTCCCGTATTCTCCCTTTGTCGGTCACATATGCAAAAAGCATTTCTACTCCCCCTTTGCCACAGATTTTTTAAGCTGTCCGCAGGATGCGCTTATATCTTTTCCCAATTCTCTTCTGACCGTTGCGGTCACATTATATTTTGAAAGCACCGAAATAAATTCGTGCTTGTTTTTTCCTCGCTTAAAATTTCTGCCCTCCACAGGATTAACCTCAATAAGGTTAACATGACAAAGCCTGCCCGATAAAATCTGTCCCAGCTCTTCGGCGCATTTTATACTGTCGTTTACCCCCTTTATAAGGGCGTATTCAAAGGTGACTCGCCTTTTGGTTTTCTCCGAATATGCGTCCGTAAGCTCTAAAAGCTCTTTTATCGTGACTGCGTTTGCCGCAGGCATTATTTTTCTTCTTATTTCATCATTAGGTGCGTGAAGCGAAAGAGCAAGCGTTATCGGGATATTTTCCTTTGTAAGTCTTTTTATACCCTCTAAAAGTCCGCAGGTCGAAAGGGTAATATGCCTGTAGCCTATGCCAAGCCCCTCGGGGCTGTTTACGGCTCCGAGAGCCTTTATAACATTGTCGTAGTTATCCATCGGCTCGCCTATTCCCATTATTACAATGTTTCCTATCCTCTTTCCGGAATCAATGCTTACCGCCCGTATCTGCCCTTCAATTTCAGAGGGGCTTAGATTTCTTATAAGACCGTCCATAGTGGACGCACAGAATTTGCACCCCATACGGCAGCCCACCTGGGTGGATACGCACACGCTGTATCCATGCTGATAGCTCATAAGCACCGTTTCAACTATGTTTCCGTCCGAAAGCTTAATTAAGTATTTTACCGTTTCGTCCTCACGGGAATTAAATTTTTTATATACCAAAGGCCATTCTACGGTAAAATTTTCTTTAAGGTGCTCCCTTAGCTCCTTTGACAAATCCGTCATAGCGGATATGTCGCATTCTCCGCGCCTTATCCATTTATAAAGCTGCCTTGCCTTATAGTCAGGGATAGAAAGTACATCCTTCATTTCATCTTTTGTCATATCCGCAAGATTCATCTGTTTATCACTTCCTTCCCATTTTACATATAAAGGCTCCGTCACAGCCGTCTTCTCCGGGATACCATGTTTTGTATCCCTTTTTTGCTCCCTCAAAGGGGATCGGAAAAAATTCACTGTGTTTTTCTAAAAAATCAAGTACTACAAGCTCGTTTTCCCTTTTATCTATACTGCACGTGCTGTAAACTAAAATTCCGCCGCTTTTTAAGGTCCTTGACATATTTTCCAATATTTTTTTCTGTATTACGGAAAAATCCTCAGGCTCCCTGTTCCATTTTATATCCGGACGGCGTCTTATTATGCCAAGCCCTGAGCACGGAACATCCAGCAAAAGCCTGTCGCAGCTGTCCCTAAGCTCTAAAGCCGGCTCTGTCGCATCATGTATCCTTGTCCTTATTATATTAATCCCCAGCCGGTTTGATGTATCATTTATCATTTTAAGTCTTTGTTCATATATATCAAAAGCATAAATAACGCCCTTGTTTTTCATAAGCTCGGCAATATATGTTGTTTTGCCTCCGGGCGCCGCACAGGCGTCTATAACAGTCATACCTTCTTTAGGCTCCAAAAGCTCGGCTGTTTTATTAAACGGCTCTGCCTGAACGGTGAAAAGCCCCTCTTGAAATCCTAAAATACTGTCAACCGGAATATTACTCTTAATGTGAATCATATTTCCGTTTCTGAAAAGCGCTGTATCCTGAAGCTTTAAGCAAAGCTTTTCGGCGGATATTTTTAAGGTATTTGCTCTTATAACGGTATCTGCCTTTTTGTTTCCGGCCTCAAGTATTTTTTCGGCATTTTCCTTAAAATCCTCTGTAAATTTCTCTACCATCCACTCGGGGTATGAATACTTTACGGAAAAGTATTTTACTCTTTCTTGGGGCATGGGAATTTCCTTTTCTGCGGAAATCTTTCTTAAAACGGCGTTTACAAATCCGGCAGAGGAGGAATGACCGAACTTTTTTGCCAGAGCCACGCTTTCGTTTACGGCGGCGCTTTCGGGCACCTTATCCACAAATTTAAGCTGATATACTCCAAGTCTTAAAGCATTCATTATCCAAGGCGATATTTTTTTAATTTTAACCTTAGAATAAAGCCCGATAACGTAATCTATATAGTATCTGTTTCTGACCGTTCCCTTTACAAGCTCGCTTAAAAAGGCGCTGTCCCTGCCGCAAAAGCCCTCCTCTGAACATTTTTGACTGAGTAGGATATTCATATATGCCTTATTTTTATCTATTTCGTAAAGGATTTTTAATGCCGCAATTCTGACCTTGTCCATACCTTTAATGTCCTTCTTAAATTCCCAAAAATGTTCCCGGCTCAATTTTATGACCTAAAAGAAATGCACCTGCGTCCATTTCCTTTCCGCCCTCCATTTTAAGCCGTTTTATAATTACGGCTCCCTCAAGACAGCAGACCGTTATTCCGTCTTTTCCGGCAGATTTTACCTCTCCGGGCTTTCCCTTTTCATCGCACACTGCGCTTTTGGTGATTTTTATCTTTTTTCCGCCCAAATAGGAAAAAGCCGTAGGCCAGGGATATGTTCCTCTTATAAGATTATGAACGGTATCGGCGTCCTTTGTCCAATCGATTTTTCCTGTATCTGAGGTAAGCATCTGTGCGTAGTTTGCCTCTTTATCGTCCTGCTTTATCCTCTCTGCGGTATTATTTTCAATTTTATCGAGAGCCTCTAAAAGTGCTTCCTTTCCCAGACCTTCAAGCTTTGAAAAAAGCGTTGTCTGGTCGTCGTCGGGAGCTATTTCGCACTTTTTCTTAAGTATCATATCCCCTGTATCTAAGCCCTTATCCATATACATAACCGTAACTCCGGTTTCTTTAAGTCCGTCAATCAATGCTCTCTGCACGGGAGCCGCTCCCCTGTATGAGGGCAGAAGCGAGCCGTGAACATTGATACACCCGTAACGGGGAAAATTTAATATATATTCCGGCAGAATTTTACCGTACGCAACAACAACTATAATATCCGGATTATACATTTTAAGTATTTCCTCGGCACTGCCGTCCTTTAATGTTTCGGGCTGATATACAGGTATACCAAAAGAAAGCGCACACTCCTTAACAGGCGGCATGGAAAGCACCTTTTTTCTGCCTTTGGGCTTGTCGGGCTGACTTATTACCGCCGCCACGTTATGTCTTGAATTTAAGAGCGCCTCAAGATGAGCTTTCGCAAAGTCGGGAGTTCCCATAAACAAAATTTTCATAAATTCTCTATTCCGTTTCCTTAAGGTCTACAAAGCGTTCAACCTTTTCGGTGAAAGCATGACCGTCTAAATGTTCTATCTCATGGCAAAACGCTCTTGCCAGAAGCTCTTGCCCCTCAAAGCAGACCTCGTTTCCGTATCTGTCCTTTGCCTTAACCAAAACGTGATTGGGACGTGTAACTATTCCCCATTTACCCGGAAAGCTTAAGCAGCCCTCTGTTCCCGTCTGCTCACCGTCCTTTTTTTCAATAGTGGGATTAACAAGCTCAATAAGTCCGCTCCCATCGTCAATTACGCAAACTCTTTTAAGCACTCCCACCTGAACGGCGGCAAGTCCGACTCCGTTTGCCTTATACATAGTTTCCGCCATATCGTCCAAAAGCGTGTGAAGTCTTTCGTCAAAGGAGGTAACCTCCCTCGATTTTTTATATAAGATTTCGTCCGGCGCTTTTCTTATTTCTCTTATAGCCATAAATTTCCTCCGTATCAAAACATACTCAAGGGATCCACCGTAACCGACATTTTAACTTTTTTGTTGTTAAATTCAGCATACAGTGACCTTAATTTTTCTCTTAAGTCAGGCTCGGCTTTTGCCTTAAACCAGAATCTCCACCTGTATCTGCCCTTTATTTTATTGACAGGTGCGGGAGATGACTTATACAAAGTGATTTCAAAGTCCGCCAACGCCTCCCTAAAGCGCTTCTCCGTTTGGATGCAGGCGTTTTTAACTTCGTTTTCATCCTCCGAGGAAAAGCCCACTAAAATTATGTCGTTATAAGGAGGGTATCCGAACATATTTCTGAACGCAATCTCCGACTGATAAAACGCCTCGTAATCCTGATTTTTTGCCATCTTTATTACTGCGTTATCAGGACTGTATGTTTGGATAACCGCTCTGCCTCGCCTTTCGCCTCGGCCTGCCCGTCCGCATACCTGCGTGATAAGATCAAAGGTTCTTTCTGACGCCCTGTAATCGTCAATATTAAGCGACATATCCGCCGCAACAACTCCCACAAGAGAGATTTCGGGAAAGTCAAGTCCTTTAGATACCATCTGAGTTCCCAAAAGTATGTCTATTTTTTCATCGTTGAATTTTTTTAGTATTTTTTCGTGTGCATTTTTACCCGAAGCCGTATCCACATCCATACGTATTACGCTGCAGCCGGGAAATATTTTATTTATTTCATCCTCAAGCTTCTGCGTTCCCGAGCCGAAATATTTAACGTGGTGTCCCTTGCATGACGGACATGTCTTTATAACGTCGGTTTTATAGCCGCAGTAATGGCAGTTTAAGCTTTGAGTGCTTTTATGATAGGTAAGCGCAACGGCGCACTCCGGACACACTGCCACATAGCCGCAGTCGCGGCAGGAAACAAAGGTCGAAAAGCCTCGTCTATTTAAAAACAACACTGTTTGCTCTTTTCTGTCAAGGTTTTTTTGTATTTCCCCTTGAAGCACCTTCGACAGCATACTGCGATTTCCGTTTTTAAGCTCGAGGCGCATATCCGCCACCGTTACTTTCGGAAGCTCTACCTCGTTATAGCGTTTTTTAAGCTTTATAAGACGGTATTCGCCGTTTTGGGCTTTATAGTAATCCGTAACCGACGGCGTTGCTGAAGCAAGAAGCAGTAGGGCGCCGTTTTGTTCACAACGTTTTTTTGCAATGTCTACTGCATCGTATTTCGGAGTCTGCTCAGATTTATAAGTATTCTCGTGCTCCTCGTCCACTATTATTATTCCAATGTCATCAAGCGGAGCAAAAACTGCGCTTCTGGCGCCGATTACAACCCTTGCTTCTCCCCGTTTTATCCTCATCCACTCGTCTATCCGTTCGCCCTTTGAGAGCACGCTGTGAAGGATTGCAATATTGTCGCCGAAACGACCTAAAAATCTGTCGGTCATCTGCGGCGTTAAGGAGATTTCGGGGACTAATACTATTGCGCCCCTGCCCTTTTTCAGCACCCGTTCTATCGCCTGCATAAAGACCTCGGTTTTACCGCTCCCTGTCACACCGTGAAGCAGAGCACAGGAGCTTTTATCCTCCTCCAGCATGGAGAAAATTTCATTAAGTGCAGCTTCCTGCTCTTTTGTGGGGAGCATATTTTCCGTTTTCTTTACGACTTTTCCCGAAAAAGGATTTCTGCGCTTTTCTTCCTCGTATATTTTTGCAATTCCCTTTTTAACAAGAGCTTTTGCTGAAGCGGCGCTAAACCCTAACTTTTCACATTCGCTTAAAGCGATGTCGTTTTTCTTAAGAGCTTCAAAAGCCATTATCTGCATTTTGCCTTTGAGGGGCTTTAGCCTTATTATATCCTGTGCATCAGGATTCAGAGTTATGTATTTTCTTTTAAGAGCGCCGCTGCTTTTAAAATCCATACGCTCTGAAGAAATGATTTTTCTATCCCGAAGCGTTTTTAAGTTATCTGAAGCCGATGGACCAAACTCTGCCTTAAGGGCGGAAAGGGTGCTTTCCTTGCCCTCGCTTTCCAAATAGTCTGAAATATCTTTTAAAATTCCCCCGTCGGGAAAAAGCTTTTTTATTTCCTCCGGAGTTTTTAAAAGTCTTATTTTTTTATCGGCAGTTCCAAAGGTGCCCGGGGAGCACAAAAGCTTTAAGCAATCGAAAAACGGAGCAATATAAATTTTCTGCATATAGAAGGCAAGCTCAATTTCTTTTTCGCCGACAATCGGCTCTTCCGATTTTATTTTTATGATTTCCTTAAGCTCATAATCCGTTTCATCATTTGTAAATCCAACGACTATTCCGGTTTTTCGTCCACGTCCGAACGGCACCAAAACAGCTTGTCCTGTTTGTACCTTGCCCGAAATGCTTTCCGGAATTTTATAATAAAACTCTCTGTCAAGTGACACAACTTTAGAATCGACAAAAATCCTTGCCAGGGTTTCCAAATTCATTCCTCCAAATACCGGAGTTATTTATCCGGCGTCATAGTGTAACCGATTTTGCCCTCGTATATCTCTTCGACGGCTATTGTAACCGGCTTTTCGGAGTTTGTCCTTACCAAAGGCTCTGCCGAATTTTCTTTATCCTCAAGCTCTCTCGCTCTCTTTGCCGTTGCGATAACAATACTGTAACGGCTGTCAAATTTTTTCATAAGTTCGTCTACCGACGGATAAATCATCATAAAAATCGTTCCTTTCTTAAAAACGGTCAATCTTCTTTTAATTTTTTGATTATGTCCTTATTGTTTTTAACTCTCATACTCTCGGCTCTTATTATGTCGTTCAGCCTGACAGTACATTCTTCAACATCGTCGTTAACTATAATATAATCGTAATCCTTGATAAATTCGTATTCTTCCTTCGCACGCTTTATCCTTTTATCCAAAGAGGCAATTGCTACAGGATTTCCCTCGTCACGCTTCATAATACGGCGCTTAAGCTCCCCGTTTTCCGGAGGCGCCACAAAAACAAGCACTGCGTCCGGATAGCTTTCCTTTGCCTTGAAAGCGCCCTTGACCTCAATTTCCAAAATGCTGTTTTTGCCCTCCTTAACGGCCTTTATGAGAGGTGCCTTCGGCGTTCCGTAGTAGTTATCCACATATCTTTCCCACTCAATGAAATATCCCTCTTCTATTCTTTTTTCAAACTCTTCCTTGGAGATGTAATAGTAATTTTCGCCTTCCTTTTCCCCTTCTCTCGGCTGGCGTGTTGTGCAGGATACTGAAAGGAAAATATTTTCCTCCTTTTCCAGTATCTTTTTCACAACCGTACCCTTGCCCACTCCGGACGGGCCTGACACTATAAATATACTTCCCTTAGACATCCTGTTCCGATTCCTCCCCACTGTCAAATCTGTGAGCTATGGTATCGGGCTGCACAGACGACGTAATAACATGATCGCTGTCGGTAACAATTACCGCTCTCGTTCTTCTTCCGTATGTTGCATCAATCAGCTTGCCCTTTTCCCTTGCTTCCTGAACAAGCCTTTTTACGGGAGCTGACTCGGGCGATATAACCGCCACCACGTGTGAGGCATTAACGATATTTCCGAATCCGATATTTATTATCCTCATTGCCATTCCCTCACTCAATGTTCTGAATCTGCTCACGCATTTTTTCAATTTCGTTTTTCATTTCAACTACCATCTTAGTGGTTTTTACATCATTTGATTTTGATCCTGTGGTATTTACCTCCCGGTTAATCTCCTGTATCAGGAAATCGAGCTTTCTTCCGCCGGGAATATTTCCGTTTATTATAGCCTCAAGCTCGGAAATGTGGCTTTTTAACCTGACCATTTCCTCGTCTACGCACACTCTGTCGGAAAACACTGCGACTTCGTTAAGAAGTCTTGCCTCGTCAACCGGAACGCCCTTTAATATTTCCTCCATTCTCTCTTTAAGTCTGTCGGAATATTCCTTAACAATAATCGGCGCACGTTCCTTTATTTTATCTACATAAGATAAGATATTGCCGCCCTTTATCAAAAGATCGGCTCCGAGTCTTGCGCCCTCCTCTTTTCTCATTTTATCGTATAATTCAAGAGCCTTATTAAATACTCCCATAACATCGCTTTTTAAAGCGTCCTCGTCGCAAGGCGGCTTATCTACCTTAAATATATCCGGAAAGGAGGCAATAAAGGTCATCTTTGCGTCGTTTTCCACACCAAGCTCATAGGAAAGCCTGTTAAGCTCCGAGAGATATTCCTTCGCAAGGGCTGTATTGGCGTTTACTGTGACGCTGTTCTCGTTATAGTCCACTATGGATATATAAATATCAACCTTTCCTCTTTTAACCGTATCTGCGGTCGCTTTCCTTACTGTGTCCTCTAAAAAGCCATACTGCCTCGGAAGCTTTATATTAAAATCGGTGAATCTGTGATTTACCGATTTTATCTCCGCACTTATTTTTCTGCCGTTTACCGTATCCTCAAAATGTCCGTACCCGGTCATACTTTTTATCATGTTTTTCTCCTTTGCGCCGTCTTTTAAAAATCCCCCGGCTTAAGTTTTAAAAGTCCTTATATAAACCCCTAAAGAGGCGAAATAAAATTCCGCCTCTTTACTCTAATTACTCTTCCGTATCGCTCGTCTTTTTCTCAAGCTTTAAGCCTTTTATTTTTGACTCCTTTTTGGTCACATCGGCAGACGACTTGTACTCTTCCATCGCCTTAGCGTAAAAAGCGTCCTTAATCTTTTCTTTAACAGCGTCCTTAATACTGTCGGTGTCCGTGTCAAAATACGATTCCTCAAGAGGCAGCCTCTTTATTATGTGGTAACCCGAATAGCTTGCTTCTACCTTAACGGGCTCTTTTGTATATTCGCCAACCGCAAGCTCCTTTGATGCGTTTTCAAACGCCGGGTTTCCGAAATCTCCCTCGGCAAATACATATCCTGTTTCACCGCCGTTTACATTGCCGTCAGAATCCACATCGCCGGAATATGCCGCCATAAGACTTTCAAACGACGCACCGGTATCAAGAGCCTTTATTACCTCGTCGGCCTTTACCTTAGCCGCATCCAAATCCTTTATATCGTCATCTCCGACCTTGATAAGTATATGCTTTACTCTCATATAGTTATCGTTGTAATATGCCTTTAACTTATCGTCCGTAAGCTCGTCCTCTAAGGTAAGGCTGTCCTTAAGCTTATCGGCAAGAAGAATGTTTTCCCACATTCCGGTAAGCTCGTTTTCCGTCATATTTATTGAATCCAGAGCCTTGTCAAATGCAGTTTTTGAACCCAAAGCGCCGATAAATGAATTTTTCAAGTCCTTAACTTTCGACTTTTCATCTTCTGTAAGAGAAATCTCCTTTTCCGCCGCCATCTGGGAAATAAGCAAAAGCTCTGCAGCCTTGTCAAATACCAAGTTTTTAAGCTTATCTCCGACTGTTTCGCCGTCTAACTCTTTTTCCCATAACGATTTTCCGTCCTCTTCGCTTCCCGCTTCGGATAAAAGAGCGGTTATATCGCTGTACATAAACTGACGCATATAAGAATCATACATGCATACCATAGTTAAATTGTCATCGTAATCTGCGGCTCCGAAATAAAGCTGGGCAAACTTAAGCATATATTTATAGCTGCTTAATGAAATACTTTCTCCGTTTACCTCTCCTACCTTAGCCACATTTACCACGGTGCAGCCGGTAAAAAGTGCAAGTACCAATGCCAGACACAGTGAAGCCTTTAATATTTTTCTCATCTTTAACATCCTCCGTATTTTATTATCTTTTAGTAATATACTATATTATTCCGAAGATTTCAAGTTTTGTAATACTTTTTTAACAAATTTTATTATTTCGGTATGTGAAAGTTTACCGCATCTTATATGAAAAGCGCTCCTTCCGGAGGAAGAAAACATAACCTTTCCCTTAAACTGACCTGTAAGTCCGGCAAGCTTTTCCGGGATATTTGTCATATTTTCGCCCGGGTACAGAATAATTTTTTCGTCCTTTTCGCTTATCTCCTCTATTCCAAGCCTTCTTGCCTCGCCCCTTATAAGAGAAACGTCGATAAGCCGCTGTACCGAAGGCGGAATGTCGCCGAATCGGTCTATAAGCTCCTCCGACACCTCAAAGCTATCCTGCTCCTCCTCTATAAGCGCTATCTTTTTATATATCTGAATTCTCGAAGATGCGCTTTCAATATAGCTTTCGGGAATATAGGCGTTAACGTCCATATCTACAAGACATTCCTTTTTCTCCTCACGTACCTCTCCCTTTGCTTCTGCGACGGCGTCGCTTAAAAGCTCTAAGTAAACGTCATATCCGACGCTTGACATAAAGCCCGACTGTTCCGGACCCAAAAGATTTCCTGCACCGCGAAGTTCAAGATCCCTCGACGCTATTTTAAATCCTGAGCCGAATTCGGTAAATTCTTTAATTGCCTTTAATCGCTTTTCCGCTATTTCCGATAGCACCTTGTTTTTTCTGTAGGTTAAATATGCATATGCAAGCCGGCTTGACCTGCCAACCCTTCCCCGAAGCTGATAAAGCTGTGCAAGTCCCATTTTGTCCGCATCCTCAATGATAATCGTATTGACATTTGGAATATCAAGACCCGTTTCTATTATTGTGGTACATACCAAAATATCGATTTTGCCCTCGACCGTATCCATCATAACATTCTCAAGCTCGGTTTCGTTCATCTGTCCGTGTCCGACGCCTACCTTAAATTCGGGAAACATCTTACTTATTTCCTCAGCCTTTTTATATATTCCGGCAACTCGGTTATATAAATAATATACCTGCCCTCCTCTTGAAAGCTCTCGCTCTATCGCTTCCCTTACCACGCCTTCGTTATATTCCATGGCAAAGGTCTGCACGGGAAGTCTGTCCTGGGGAGGCTCTGACAAAACACTCATATCCCTTATGCCTATCATCGCCATATTAAGGCTTCTCGGAATCGGAGTTGCCGAGAGGCTCAAAACGTCAATATTGCTTTTAAGCTCCTTTATAGCCTCTTTATGCGCAACGCCGAAGCGCTGCTCTTCGTCTATTATTAAAAGACCCAAATTTTTAAAGCTTATGTTTTTGCCAAGTATTTTATGAGTGCCTATAAGAATATCAACCTCGCCTTTTCTTGTGCGTCTTATAATATCCTCCACCGCTTTTTTACTTTTAAATCGGCTGAGCATTTCTATATTGATTGGGTAATTTTTCATGCGCTGAGAAAATGCCGAGTACTGCTGAGAAGCCAAAACCGTTGTCGGCACAAGATACGCCACCTGCATACCGTCCGATACGCATTTAAAAGCCCCTCTCATGGCGACCTCTGTTTTACCGTAGCCCACATCCCCCAAAAGAAGTCTGTCCATGGGCTTTATCGACTCCATATCTTCTTTCATTTCTTCTATTGCCCGAAGCTGATCCTCGGTTTCATCATATATGAATTCCGCCTCAAACTCCCTCTGCCACTCTGTATCGGCTCCGAACATGTGACCGCTTTTCGCACTTCTCTCCGAATACAGCTTAACAAGCTTTTCGGCAAGCTCTACAACATTTTTTCTTACGCTGCTTTTGGTTTTCTTCCATTCCGTACCGCCTAATTTGTTAAGCTTGACCTTTACTTCCTCTCCGCTGTCCGTACCGCTTTTATACTTATGAATAACATCAAGCTGACCTGCCGGAACGTAAAGCACGTCGTCGCCCCGGTAGACAATTTTTAAATAGTCCTTTATACTGCCCTCGGTATTTATCCTCTGCATACCGGTGAATTTTCCTATACCGTGTGTTTCATGAACGACATAATCGCCTATTTCAAGCTCGTTTAAGGATAAAATATCCTCTCCCTTTTTTCTTTTTCTTCCCTTTCTTTTAAATGAGTCGGGAGTTTCCCTGTCGCTTATAACTACGGTTTTTATAAGCGGATATTCAAAGCCTGAAGAAAAGCTTCCCTTAAGAAGCTGTACCATACCTCTTTTTAAGACCTCCGAATCGTCGGTGCTTACGGCGATACCGTTATCGGTCAAAATCTGCGTGAGGTTTTTTATCCGCTCGTCAGAGCCTGCCATGAGGATTATTCTGTACTTTTGCTTTTTAAAATAGCTTATGTCCTCTATCATGAGGTCGGTATGGCGGCTGTAGGGCTTTACCGTCTTTACGGTTTCCTTAAATAGAGCCTTCGGTCTGAAATCGGGAGTATTTTCAGAAAGCATTGCCACGCTTACAACCTGCATTTTCATAATGCCGGATAAAATTTCCCCGTAATCGTTTATATATTTTTCCTTAAGCTTATCTAAATTTCCGCTTTCAATAAGGGTTTTTACCCTCTCTTCAACATCCTCCTTTATCGCTCTTGCGGACTCTTTCACTCTCATAGGCTCGTCTATAACCGCAAGACTTAAAGGATCTATATAGCTTAAAAGCGATCCGGTTTCGTCTATGTCGTCCGCCGGAATTACTGATGCCGACTCAATTTTTACCGTGGATTTCTGAGTCATGGGATCAAATTCTCTTAAGGAATCAATTTCATCGTCAAAAAACTCCATTCTTACGGGAGTGTCCGCATCAGGAGAAAAAATATCCATTATTCCGCCTCGTATGCTGTAACAGCCCCGGCTTTCAACGGTATCGCACCTTTTATATCCTATTTCAGTCAGGCGCTCGGATAACTCGGAAAGCTCAAAAAAGTCCCCTACCTTAAAGGAGATTCTCCCTGCGTCAAACTTCTCCTTGGGCGTTATAAGCTGTAAAAGAGCGCCGACGGAGGAAATCACTGCCGACGCCGACTCGATTTTACCCACCAAAGCCAGCTTATCGTAGAGAGTATCTCTTCCAAGTGCGTCAACCTTTCTTAAATTAAGCTCCTTTTCGCTTATTCTTACGGTATTTTTATTTAATACCGTCATATCGCTTTCAAGCTTTTTAGCGGTTATCTCGTTTGGAGTTACAATAAAAAGCTTTTTACCAAGATCCGATGAAAGCGAATACAAAAGCTCTGCCTTTTCTGCGTCGGAGGTGCCCGAAACATGAATAGGACTGATGCACTCTTTTGCAGCAGCCCTGATTTTTATATATTCTTCTGAGTCGTAAAGCAGTTTGTTAAATACCGACATTTAATCCCCCGGATTCAATCTGTTATATTTATTCATAGCCTCTTGTGTCTTGCCGTCTATTATAAGCGCTATAATATCCGGAATGTTTTTTACCGCATCAATCATAAGCGCCGTTTCTTCCTTTGAAAATTTACCGAGAACATAATCCGCCATATCTCCGGATGTGCTTCCGATACCGAATCTTATACGGGGAAAGCCGTCGCTGCCCAAATGATAGATTATTGACTTCATGCCGTTATGCCCTCCGGCGGAGCCGCCGGGTCTTATCCTTATTCTTCCGGTATCAAGCGCCGCCTCGTCATATATTAAGATTATATTCTCAATAGGTATGCGGTAGTAGTCCGCTATTTCCCTTACAGCTTCTCCGCTGTTATTCATATATGTCTGGGGCTGTGCCAAAATAACCCGTTCTCCCTCAATTTTTCCTTCTCCCAAAAGAGCCTTGTGCTTTATTTTCTTAAGCGGAATATTATAGTAAGAGGAAAGCACGCTTACTGCCTCAAAGCCCACGTTGTGTCTTGTATCCACATAATCTCTGCCGGGATTGCCCAGTCCAACTATTAAAAACATCTTTTAGTTCCTCTTATTTTTTATTATGTCTTTTATCTTTCCAGCCGGACTTTAAAACCTGCCTTGCGCGCGCAATGGCAAGGGTATGCTCGGGCACGTCATCCGTTATGGTCGAACCTGCCGCCGTATATGCCCCGTCGGAAAGAGTTACGGGTGCAACGAGATTGGAGTTACAGCCCACAAAAACGTCGTTTCCGATTTTCGTTCTGTATTTATTCGCACCGTCATAGTTAACAGTTACAGTTCCGCATCCGAAGTTTACTCTTTCTCCAACATCGCTGTCGCCCACATAGGTAAGATGGGACACCTTTGTTCCGTTTCCTATATTTGAATTTTTAAGCTCGACAAAGTCGCCGATTCGGCAGCCGTCGCCGACCTTTGTATCAGGTCTTAAATAGGCGAAAGGTCCCACATGTGTGTTTTCTCCGACTGTGCAGCTATTTCCCACGGTTTTTATAACCTCGGTTCCGTTTCCTATATTTGCGTCCTTCAGCATGGTATCGGGACCTATAACGCAGGCATCGCCTATAACGGTTTCGCCCTCAAGCACACAGCCCGGCATAACAACAGTGTCCTTTCCGATTTTCACGCCGTCTGAAATATATGTTCTTTCAGGGTCGGTTATGATAACTCCACTGTACATAAGACGCTCGTTTACTCTTCTCCTCAAAAGCTTGTCGGCCAAGGAAAGAGCAACCTTATCGTTAACGCCCATAATCTCGTCAAAGTCAGATATTTTATAGCTACCGATTTTTTTGCCCTCGCTTACAAGAATTTCAACTGTATCCGTAAAGTAATATTCCCCGGAAACCTCATTTCTTTTTATCTTTTTAACAGAGTCAAAAAGCGCTTCGCTTTTAAATACATACATTCCGGAATTAATTTCCTTTATCTTTTTCTCTTCCTCGGTGCAGTTTTTCTCCTCGACAATTCTTTTTACCAGTCCGTCTTCTTTAACAATTCTTCCGTATCCGTGCTGGTCTTTCGCATCTGCGGTTATAACCAGAGCGTCAAAATCTCCTTTTACGGTTGCCTCTACCGCCGCTTTTATTGTTTCTCCCCTGATAATCGGAGTATCTCCGCAGAGTATAACGGCATAGCCGTCCTCTACCTCGCAAAGAGCGCTTGCGACGGCTCCGCCGGTACCGGGCATAGATGTCTGCTCGGCAAAAACCACACCATCTCTTGATGCCGCCATTACCGCATCCTTACCGTGACCGACTACGGCGATTATCTTTTCGGCTCCTGCCTCTTTTGCCGCATCCGTAACCCAATTTATAAGCTCCTTTCCGCAAGCCTTATGCGCAGGCTTCGGAATATCCGACTTCATTCTCGTTCCCATTCCGGCTGCCAAAATAACAGCAGTAAATTTATTTTCCATAAAATTACTTCCTTTCAGGTAAAATCAATTTATTATATTATACATCCGGGCAAAGAAAAAGGCAAACATTTTTTGTTTGCCTTTTTGTTAAAACTTTTATAATTAAGCTTCAGCCGGCTCCTCTTTTAAGAACTCTTCATATTTAGAAATAATTGCGTTCTGAAGCTCCTCTCTCATTTCGGAGGTAATGGGGTGTACAATGTCTTTAAATTCTCCCGTAGGGGTTTTTCTGCTGGGCATTGCCACAAACATTTTTTCGTTTCCGTCTATTATCTTGATGTCATGTACAACAAAGGCATCATCAAATGTAACCGAAACTACAGCCCTCATTTTTCCTTCCGTGCTTGTTTTTCTGATTCTGATATCCGTGATTTTCATGCTGTGTTATTCCACCCTTCCTTTGATACTTCCCATTTCTTACGTTCAGTTTATCATTTATTCATAAATTTGTCAATATATTTTTAAAATTTTTATGTAATTTTTACTGTTTTTTTGCCGATTTAATATTTTAGTGACTCTTTTTCTCAGTTCTTTTCCGAAAAAACTTGATATAATTTATAAAAATGCTATAATATAGTTATATATTTATCCGAAAGGAAGTTTTATTTTGTCAGTAAATTTTAAAGATATAAAGCCTGAAAGCCATATACACTTTATCGGAATAGGCGGCGTAAGCATGAGCGCACTGGCGTCCATTTTATTATCAAAGGGCTATAAGGTTTCAGGCTCAGACTCTAAGGAAAGCGAATACACCTCTAATTTAAAAGCGGCGGGTGCCGAAATATTTATTGGTCATAAAGGCGAAAACGCCGCAGGTGCCGACGCTGTTATTTATTCTGCGGCAATAAAACCGGATAATCCCGAACGGGTATACGCAGACTCGCACGGTATCCCGTCGGCAGAGCGCAGTGCCCTTCTGGGTGAAATTGAAAAAATGTACAAATTTCCCATTGACGTTTCCGGTACTCACGGCAAAACGAGTACAACCGGCATGCTTGCGCACATTTTCCTTGCCGCAAAAAAGGATCCCACCGTACTCATCGGCGGCGAGCTTTCCTCAATAGGTGGCAATAAAAGAATAGGCTCTTCCGAATACTTTATTTCCGAGGCATGCGAATACCACAGGAGCTTTTTAAGCTTTCATCCTTATATTGCAATTATACTGGACATTGAAGAAGATCATCTTGACTATTATAAAAATTTAGAGGATATTAAAGACGCTTTTTCATCTTTTGCAGCCATTGCGTCCGGTAAGGTCGTTATAAATGCGGACGACAAAAATACCGTTGACGCACTTAAAAGCTTCAAAGGCGATATAATTACCGTGTCGCGCAAAGAAGCTTTAGACTATTACGCAGACAATTTAAGTTCAAATGAATACGGCGAGTATTCTTTTGACGTTTGCCGTAAGGGAAAGCGACTTATTAACGTTTCTTTATCGGTCCCCGGAATACATCACGTAAATAATGCTCTCTGCGCTTTCGCTGCCGCCTATGAGCTGGGCTTATCATCGGTAGATATTGCGTCGGGACTTAATTCCTTCTGCGGAGTAAAAAGACGCTTTGAGTTAAAAGCCGACATCGGCGGCATAAGGATTTATGACGATTACGCTCATCATCCCACAGAAATAAACGCCACCTTAAACGCTCTTGACGTAATCGAGGGTGGGGATAAATACATTGTATTTCAGCCCCACACATATACAAGAACTCTTGCGCTTTTCGATTCCTTTGTTTCGGTACTTTCAAAGGCAGAGCATTTGGTGCTCTTAGACATATACGCCGCACGTGAAAAGGATACCGGCAAGGTTTCAAGCCGTAACCTTTCAGATAAAATCCCCGGCTCTTATCTTGCAAAGGACTTTAAGGACGCTGAAAATTACCTTTTGTCCAAGCTTAAGAGGGGCGACATCGTTATGACCGTAGGCGCAGGGGACGTATATAAAGTCGGTGATTTATTAATAGACGACCTTTCTGAAAAAATGTAAATATACTCTGCTATTACTTTAAGGACAACACAAAACACCTCCCATGGTATAAAACCATAGGAGGTGTTTTTTTGTCTTTTTGTACTTTGGATTTTTAAAAGTCCTAAGTTTTTTTAAATTTACAGTACCAGGGAAGGAGCTGTGTACGCTCTTGCGGCAAGCTCGCTGTTTAACATATAAAGTCCCTTAGCGTCTGTTCCGAACAGTTCCATTTTTGTAATCATATCGGAAGCGTTCTTTTCTTCCTCGCCCTGTTCCTTAACAAACCAGTCCAAAAGCTGCATAGTTCTGAAATCCTTAACCTCGTATGCCGCCGCATATATGGTATTGATAAGCTCGGTTACATATTTTTCGTGTTCAAGACCCTTTTTAAGCGGAGCCATATTGTCCCCTCTTTCCCACTCGGGCTTATCTACCGCCTCAAAGGTAACGCTTTCGCCGTTATTCTGTAAATACTGATAGAATAACATAGCGTGGTCGCGCTCCTCCTGAGCCTGTACCTTATACCAGTTTTCAAAGCCGTCAAGTCCGACCGAAGCATAGTAATTGGCGAAATCAAGATAAAGATATGCCGAATAAAGCTCTTTATTGATCTGCTCGTTAATTAATTCTGAAACCTTTTTGTCCATAATATATGCCTCCCGATATTTAATATTTAAGGCAATTTCATAGCTTTTTATGTAATGTCCCGGTGAAATTGCTTTTTAAAAATTATACTCTTTTTAAAATTATTTGTCAAGGAAATTTATAATTTGTCAAATACAATCACTTTACACAAAAAAACAAGGCTTAACACTGAGCCTTGTTTTTTTATTTCCAAAGTCCGTATACCTTGCGCCGAATTTTAACATTAAGTACAAGTCCAAGAGCCATATATGACGCCAAGAGGTTGGAGCCTCCCGATGAGAAGAACGGAAGAGGTATACCCGTCACCGGCAAGAGGTTTATACACATTCCGATATTTTCGGCGGTATGAAATAAATAGAAGCATCCGACCCCTACGCACAGCATAGTTCCGAAAACATCTCTTGCCTTTCCGGAATTATAAAAGCATCTGAATATAATAAGCATCAAAATCGCAAGTATAAAAATACATCCTATAAATCCGAATTCCTCACCGGCGACCGCATATATAAAGTCCGTTCTTGCCTGGGGCAGATACCCCAGCTGCGTCTGATTGCCTTCCATATATCCGTTACCGGTTATCCTGCCGGAGCCTATTGCAAGCATGGACTGAAGCACCTGATACCCGTCACCCAACGGGGACAGCTCAGGATTTAAGAATGTTGTGATTCTTGCCTTCTGGAAATCGTCGAGCACAAAAAACCAAATAGGCACAACGGCCAAAGCGAATGTAAACGCCGCTGTGAGAAAATATTTTATTTTTACTCCTGCCATAAAGAGTATCCCTATAAAAATAAACGCAAAAACCATTGCCGTTCCCCAGTCCGGCTGCAAAAGCACAAGGGCGGCATAAACAGCAAAATGAAGCACAAGCAAAAGCAGATTTTTCTTCTCGTTTATTTTCTCATGAACCTTGGAAACATGAGTTGAAAGCGAAATGATAAATGCAATTTTTGCAAACTCCGAGGGCTGAATGCTTAAAGGCCCCAAAAATATCCATCCCTTTGTTCCTACCTCTTCAGAGCCTGTACCTATTAAAAGCACCAAAATCAAAAGTGCAATTCCAACCCCTCCGATTATCCATCCGAGCGCCTCTAAAATATCATAATCTATGTAGCACAAAACTGCCATTGCTAAAAGTCCGCATATAAGGGCAACAGACTGCACCAAAACGTCCCTCTGACTTGTGCCCCCGGAAAGACCGGCACTATATATAAGCGCAATGCCCAAAACACTTGCAATGAGCGCCGCGCTAAACAAAAGCCAGTCGAAATTATTCAAAAAGTATTTTATCCCTTTTCTTTTCATCCAATCACCGTAAATTAATTTTTATATAAAAAGTATATCATAGATTTTAAAATATAACAATATATAAATTAAAATTATCTTAAATCAAGGACAAGTTTTTTGTCCGGTTTTTATCTTTCTGTACTTTTCATATTTTTCTTTTGTCGCCATTCCGCCCCTTATATGACGCTCTTTTTTGTTTTCTTCAAGAACAGCCACGGCCTCCTTCGCCATTTTGGGGTTTATCCCTTTAAGCCTCTCTCTTATATCTTTATGTACGGTTGATTTTGAAATCCCAAATTTTTTTGCCGCCTTACGTACGGTACATTTATTTTGAATTATGTATTCCGCCAGCTCTAAAGTACGTTCTTCAATATAATCTCTCACAGGATTCACCTCTGTACAATATATGAGGCATTTCTCCTTTATATGTCAAAGCATAACCCTTCATTTTTCCTTTTGTATGTTGCTCTATACATAAAAATACCGGGCGAAATGACGTAACAATCCGGATGCTTGACTCCCTTTACTCAGATTACAATCTTGCCGTATTTGCGACAGGAAAATTCTCTGAAGATAACTAAAAACTTTGCTTTAATAAAGCTTTTATAAAAGAAAAAGGCGGCAGACATAAAAGTCTGCCGCCCTTTTTATTTATTTTCCGTTCTTTCCCTCTTCCATAATTATAGGAAGAATCATCGGACGCCGCTTTGTGTTTTCCTGCAGGAAATCCGAAATCTGATTTTTCACTGCGTTCTTTATTGCAACCCAGTCAATTCCGGGCTTTCGATTCCTTTTAACGGTTTCCTCGGTTGCCGCTATTGCAACCTTTTTAATACCGTCAATCAAGGCTTCAGATTCCTTGACATACACAAATCCTCGGGATACAACCTCCGGACCTGATACAATCTTTCCGCTTTTTCCGTTAAGAGTTGACACAACCACGATAATTCCGTCCTCAGACAGATGCTTTCTGTCCCTTAAGACAACATTGCCCACGTCGCCTACACCGTAGCCGTCGATAAGAACAGCTCCTGCCGGGACGTTTCCTGTTATGCCTGCGCTTTCGCGGTTAATCTCCAACACGTCTCCCAAATTCATAAGAAAAGTATTTTTCGGATTAACTCCCGACTGAACGGCAAGCTTTGCGCTCGTAGCCAAATGCCGATATTCTCCGTGAGCCGGTATAAAATACTTCGGTCTGACAAGGCCTAAGATTATTTTAAGCTCCTCCTGACAGGCGTGACCTGATACGTGTACCTCTGCCAGAGCCTTATAAATTACCTCCGCTCCCTTTCTGAACAGCTCGTTTATGACTTTTGAGATCGTTTTTTCATTTCCGGGAATTGGTGATGCTGAAATTATTACTAAGTCTCCTTTACCGATCTCAACCTGTCTGTGGTCCGAAAACGCCATTCTCGTCAGAGCGCTCATAGGCTCGCCCTGACTTCCGGTTGTTATTATAACAAGCTGACTGTTTTTATATTTATGGATTTCGTCAATACCGATTAGAAGCCCCTTAGGAACCTTCATATAGCCGTTTTCTATTGCAACCTCTACAACATTTAACATACTCCTTCCGGATACGGCAACCTTTCGCCTTGTCTTTATAGCGGCATTTATTATTTGCTGTACCCTGTGTACGTTTGACGCAAACGTTGCTACGATTATTCTCTCTTTATGGTGCGACGAAAATATCTCATCAAATTTCTCGCCGACTGTCCTTTCCGACATTGTATAGCCCTTGCGTTCCACGTTTGTGCTGTCGCTCATAAGCGCAAGAACGCCTGAATCTCCCAGCGCTCCGAATCTTGCAAGGTCTATCATGCCTCCGTCAATTGGCGTTGTATCTATCTTGAAATCGCCTGTATGAACTACCGTTCCGGCAGGCGTGAAAAGAGCAATGCCAAAGGAATCCGCAATGGAATGATTTACTCTTATAAACTCTGCCCTGAAATTGTTGCCTATTTTTATTGTATCTCCTGCCTTTACAGGATTAAGCTTTGCAATGGACAGTATTCCGTGTTCCTTTAATTTATGCTCTACAAGACCGATAGTCATACGACTGCCGTATATCGGCACATTGCTCATCGACCTTAAAAAATAAGGAAGACCTCCTATATGGTCCTCATGTCCGTGTGTAAGAAGAACAGCACGTATCTTATCCTTGTTGCTGATAAGATACGACATGTCGGGTATTACAAGATCAACACCCAACATTTCCTCGTCGGGGAAAGTCATTCCGCAATCGAGAACGACTATTTCATCGCCGTATTCAAATACGGTGAGATTTTTACCAATTTCATTCATGCCGCCCAGAGGAATAATCTTCAATTTTTGTTTTTTTGCCACCTTTTCACCTCCGTCATAATCAGCAGGCACGAACCGGACCCGAATCGTGACTGCTCTAATTTCCGAACACCAAATCCAAAATATATTATACCACATTTTTTTAATTAGTCAAATATATTTTTCCCCCATATTGCACTGCCATACGTCTTATTTGCTGTTTTTCTCAATAATAAACGGTCTTTTTCTCTTTATATCGACATAAGCTTTTATTAAAAATACTTTTAAAAAATTAAAATAAGCCGCCCGTGGGCGGCTTATTTTAATTTTCCAGTATATCCGCAATCCTCTTTGACGCAAATCCGTCGCCGTAAGGATTGGAGGCTTTGCTCATCTTTTCGTAAGCTTCTTTATTTTCCAAAAGCTCCTTAAAATTATCATATATAACATTTTCATCTGTTCCAACAAGCTTTAGCGTGCCAGCCCGTATCCCTTCAGGACGCTCGGTGGTATCCCTCATTACCAAAACCGGCTTGCCCAAAGACGGCGCCTCCTCCTGTATGCCGCCGGAATCCGTCAGTATAAGATAGCTTCTTGCCAGAAAATTGTGGAAATCCAGCACCTCTAAGGGGTCAATTATATGAATCCTGTCACAGCCTCCCAGCTCTTCTGCGGCGGCCTTTCTGACCACCGGATTCATATGAATTGGGTATATCGCCTTAACGTCCTCATGCTCGTCCATTATTCTCCTTATCGCCCTGAACATATGATGCATAGGCTCTCCTAAATTTTCTCTTCGGTGAGCCGTTATGCTTATAAGGCGTGAGCCCTTTGCCCATTCAAGCTCCGGATGTGTATAATCCTCTCTTACCGTGGTTTTTAAGGCGTCAATTGCGGTATTTCCCGTAACATATACGCTATCGGGATTTTTACCCTCTTTTATGAGATTAGCCTTAGAAAGCTCGGTCGGTGCAAAGTTGTACCTTGCAATTATTCCTACCGCCTGACGGTTAAACTCCTCGGGAAACGGCGAATAAATGTTATAGGTTCTAAGTCCTGCCTCAACATGGCCTACGGGAATCTGCATGTAAAAGCACGCCAATGCGGTTACGAAGGTAGTGGACGTATCGCCGTGCACCAAGACAACATCAGGAGCTTCCTTTTCAAGGACGTCCTTTATCCTTGCAAGAATGCTAGAGGTTATATCAAAAAGTGTCTGCTTATCCTTCATTATAGATAAGTCGTAATCGGGCACAACAGAGAAAGCGTCAAGCACCTGATCAAGCATTTGTCTGTGCTGTCCTGTAACGCATACTAAGGTTTTTATATTTTCTCTCGTTTTAAGCTCGTTTACAAGCGGGCACATCTTAATCGCTTCAGGTCTTGTTCCGAACACAAGCATTACCTTTTTCATAAGTACATTTCCCCCTTTTTCACTTAAATAACGCAGGTTTTATAGTCTGTGTATATTACCATACCCGGCTTCGCTCCTGCCGGTTTTTTTACATATTTAACCTTGGTATAGTCGACCTCGGTCTTCGGCGCACCCTTAGCCTTGCTGTGCTTTGCCGCAAGAGAGGCGGCATAATATATAACCTCATCGGGAACAGCATTCCCTCCCGAAGAAATTATAACATGACTTCCGGCGCTGTTTTTTACATGCAGCCACATGTCGTTTGCACGGGCAATTTTAAGCGTAAGATAATCGTTCTGCTTATTGTTTTTTCCGACAAAAATCTTAAATCCCATATACTCGTCCTCTATGGGCTGATTTTTATTTTCCTTTTTCTTTTTGCTTTTTTCCCTTTTAATATATCCGCCCTCGGCAAGCTCGTCCTTAATCTCGGCAATATCGTCCATATCCTCCGCATCGGCTATTGCCAAAAGAACGCTTTCCAAATATGCCGCTTCCTCCTTTGCCGTCGCTATCTGTTCGGATATAACGACCTCTGCATTTTTTGCCTTGGCATACTTTTTATACCACCTCTGAGCGTTTTCTGCCGGGGAAAGAGTCTTGTCCATGGGGATGTGGATTATTTTTTCCGTTCCGTCAGACCAGTCTGACACCTCAGCCACAGAGTCGCCCTTTTTTATTTTGTATATATTGGCGGTTATCAAATCGCCCATATTTTTATATTCGTCCTTTTTTTCCGCATCGGCAAGCTCTTTTGTCTGTATTTTAATTTTGCGTTCCGCACGCTTTATGAGATTTGCGACAAGCTTTGTAAGTGCGGAGGTTTTCTTGAGCATATGCTCCGCCATATCTTTTTCGGTATAGAAGCTGTCCATCGCCTCGCTTAAGGTTAAATATGTTTTTACCGAAAGCGCCCCGTTATACTGCATTGGTCTAAAGCACCAGAAGTCAACTATTCTGTCTTCGGAGGACACTACCGACGGCGTAAAAAGCCCGTTTTCTATTCTGTGCTTTATTTCCATTACAAAGGCTTCAGAGTCCCCGTAAAGCTCCGCTTCTCTTTCCGCAAGCGGAGAAAAGCCTGTAAATGCCGACGCAAGGCGGTAATCCTTACATTCTCCCGCCCGCCTCTTTATTTCGTCAAAATCCGCCATTGTAATATCGGTCTTTTCCTCCTGCTTTGAAAAAGTATATATGAAGCCGGGCATAATCGTCCGCTCGGATAAAGATGCCAAGTCGTTTTTTCTTAAGCAGTCATATATTCTGTAATCTGAGTCCGTCACGATTATATTTGAGTTTCTCCCCATAATTTCGGCAATTATGTGCCTTTTTACGGTATCGCCCATTTCATTTTTACATTCAAAGGTCAAGTCAACTGTTCTGTCCAGACCGCTTTGAACTATGCTTTCAAGCTTTGATGAGGAAAAATATTTTCTTAAAAGCATGCAGAACATGGGGGCACTTTCCGGATTTTTAAGCTTCGCCTCCGTTAACTGAAGTCTTGGACTCTGGGGGCTTGCACATATTAAAAGCTTTTTATTTTTATCGTACGTATGCAAAAGAAAAACTATTTCGTCTTTTTCCGGCTGATAAATTTTCTGCACCGACGCACCGCAAAGACAGGAAAGCTCTTCTACGGCGCATCTTAAGGTCAGTCCGTCAAGGGGCACTTATATCACCTCTCGTGTCATCTTTTTTCTATGGGTGTATAAGGCTTTTTTTCGGTAACGCTCTTATACGCCGGGCGGATAATCTTACCGCCTGCTACGACCTCTTCCATTCTGTGAGCGCACCAGCTTGAAACTCTCGATACGGCGAAAAGCGGAGTATAAAGCTCCTCCGGGATATTCATCATACTGTAAACAAAGCCTGAATAAAGGTCTACATTGGCGCAAAGGTGCTTGTCCACACCCTTTATTTCGCCAAAAAGCTCCGGAGTCATACGCTCTATTGCGTCGTACATCTTAAATTCGTCCTCGCTTCCCGTGGCGTTTGCCATTTCAAGCGCCTTAGCTTTCAAAAGCTCAGCTCTCGGATCGCTTAAGGTATATACCGCATGTCCCATTCCGTACACAAGTCCCGTTTTGTCATACGCATCCTTATTTATAATCTTTACAAGATAATCCTTTAAGGAGCCCTCGTCCTTCCAATTGCAGTTTTCCTTAATTTCGTTTATCATGCCCATAACCTTTGCGTTTGCTCCGCCGTGCTTCGGTCCTTTAAGAGAGCCGACTGCGGCGGCTATTGCGCTGTAGGTGTCCGTACCGCTCGAGGAAACAACATGTGTTGCAAAGGAGGAATTATTTCCTCCGCCGTGCTCGGCATGTATTACCAGCATAAGATCCAAGGTATCCGCTTCAAGACGGGTAAAGCTGTTATCCCGTCTTATTAAGTGAAGTATATTTTCAGACGTATCGTAGTCGCTTCTGGGCGAGTGAAGATACAGGCTGTCATGGTCGTAGTAATGCTTTTTCGCCTGATATGCGTAAGCTACCATAACGGGAAATCTTGCAATAAGCTCCACCGACTGCCTTAAAAGATTATCAAGCTCAAGACTGTCCGGATTAGAGTCGTAAGAATAGGACGCCAGAACGGAACGTGCAAGCTTATTCATTATATTAGGGCTCGGAGCCTTAAGTATCATATCCTCAGTAAAGCCTGACGGCAGCGTTCTGTGATCGGCAAGAACATTTTTGAATCTCTCAAGCTCGCTGTCCGTAGGCAGGCTTCCCATAAGGATTAAATACATAGTTTCCTCAAAGGCGTGCCGTCCCTTAGCCTCGTTCTCCCTGACAATATCTGCCATATCAATTCCCCGGTACATAAGCTTTCCGGGAACATTGACCTTGTCGTTTTGGTCTATCATATAGCCCCGTACCTCGCCTACCTTTGTAAGGCCGACAAGCACACCTGTGCCGTCCTTATTTCTTAAGCCTCTTTTTACATTGTATTTTTCATATAAAGAGGGCTCAATTCTGTATACCTCTTTAAGTTTGTCAATCATTTCTTTGCTAAATCCGCTCATTTTATTTTAAGTCCTTTCACACAGAAAAGCTCTCCAGTCCTTTTCCGCTTTCTCTTCTTTTATGGATATTCCGGCGTTTCTTAAGGCATCCCTTACCTTTTCCGCCTTAAAATCAATAATACCGGAGGTTATAAAAACTCCGCCGTCTTTTATGTATTTGCCGACTGTTTTTGCAAGCTCGCATATTATATCGGCAACTATGTTTGCCGTAACGACGTCATAAAAGCCTTCAGCCTTATCGTCAAGATCTCCCTCCATGACGGTAAATTCAGGCTCCGAATATCCGTTTTTCTCTGCGTTATCCCGGGCTATTTTTACCGCCATCGGGTCAATATCCACAGCCGTAACACTCATGGCTCCAAGCTTTAACGCCGCAATGCCTAAGATTCCGCTCCCGGTTCCTATATCTAAAACTCTGTCGCCTTTTTTGACCGTATTTTCCAAAAGCTCAAGACACATGTGAGTGCTTGCGTGACTTCCCGTTCCAAATGCCATTCCCGGGTCAAGCTCAACCACTGCGTCGCCCTCTTTTATTTCGGCTTTTTCCCATGTGGGCTTAATAAGAATGTGCTTTCCGATTCTTAAGGGCTTATAGTATTTTTTCCAGTTGTTTTCCCAATCCTCGTTTTTGATTAAAGACGTTTCTATTTTCATGCGTCCGTACTTTTCGCCACGGGGCAGAATAGAAATAGCCTCTCTTACTTTCTTAAGCGTTCCGTCTTTTTCCTCGTTATTTTCAAGGTAAAAGGTCACCGTAGTTTCCTTTGAAAGCATTGCGCTCATAAGCTCTTCGTCAACAACGTCCCACGCTCTTAAATTGCTTTTCATAAACTCTTCAAAGTCGTTTCTGTCCATTATCTCGACTCCGGTTATGCCAAAATCGTACAATGCCGAGGTTACCGGCTCAACGCCCTCGCTTGCCGTATATAAAACCACTTTAGTATAATCCATAAAAACACCCTAATACTTATATTTTAAAAAACTCAGTGCATCTTTTTAGCTATTTTTTTATTATACCATAAAAAAGCCTCTATTGCAAGCATTTTTACTCGTCAAAGTCCACCAGTATAATATCTCCGCCGATTTTCGCTATTTTCTCCCAGGGTATAACCTTATCGGAATTTTTCATAACCGACGAAAATATTTTTCCCGACGGCACCGTAACCGAAATTATTCTCCCGCTCTCTGAGTCAATATCTATATCGCATATGTAACCGAGCCTTTTCCCCGTGTTTATGTCAACAACCTCTTTTTGCCTGAAATCAGAAATTTTAGCCATAAAATCACCTCGGTTTTAGCATATTCAAAACTTAAGTCTTTTATTTACCGTTTTTAAGAAAAAAGTCGCATATATCAGAAAGCACACACCTTAAGCATTCGGGCTTTCTTGCATTGCACACCGCTCTTCCGTGGTCTACAAGATGATGTCCTAACTTTGTCTGATAGTCCTCGGGCACAAAGGTTTTTAAATCCGCCTCGATTTTTTCGGGCGTATCCTCCTTTGTAAGCCCTATTCTTTTTGTCAGGCGTTTCGCATGGGTATCTATGACTATCCCCGGAATCCCGAAAGCGTCCCCCAACACAAGGTTTGCCGTCTTTCTTCCGGTCCCCGCAAGGGACAAAAGCTCGTCCATTGTACGGGGCACCTCCCCGTTAAAATCCGATAAAAGCTTTTTGGAACACGCAATAATATTCTTTGCCTTGTTGTGATAAAAGCCCGTGCTTTTTATATCCTCCTCAAGCTCATTAAGATCCGCCTCGGCAAAGCTTTTAACGGTCGGATATTTTAAGAAAAGAGTTTTTGTGACCACATTCACTCTTGCGTCCGTGCACTGGGCGGCAAGCTGTGTGGCGATAAGAAGCTTAAAGGGTGTATCGTAATTAAGGGTACATTCCGAATCGGGGTAGAGCTTAGTAAGCCTTTCCCTTAATAATAATAATTTTTCTTCCCGTTTCAAAAAAATCACCTTTTTCTTTATTAAATTTAGATATTTGTCTTGAATTTTTCATATTAATATGATAATATAACTATTGAATTTTATCAAGGGGGAATATTGATGAATTTTTTAGACAAAACGGCTGACGTTCTTTCACGACTTGATAAATATACCGCTTTTCTTACGGTTAAGGATGAAGATAAGATAAATCCTATGACTATCGGCTGGGCTCAGATAGGCATATCCTGCGGAAAGAGCGTTCTTAACGTTATGATAAGGCAGTCCCGTTTTTCAAAAGCCTTGATTGATAAGCACTCTGAATTTACCGTAAGCGTGCCGAAGGATGACAGATATAAAGATGCGCTTATCTTCTGCGGCTCAAAATCCGGCAGGGATTTTGACAAGGTATCAGAATGTAAGCTTCCGCTTGTCATGTCCGATAAAACCGATGTGCCCGGAATAGGCGGCTGTACGGTTTATGAGTGCAGAGTAATATACAAGGCGGAGATGTCTGAAGACGGCACAAGCGATTCTGAGCGGACAAAATGGTACAAAAACGGAGATTTTCACACAATATACACAGGAGAAATTTTAAATATTAAGGAGAATAAGTAATGAGAAAGATTTTCAGCGAGGGTACTTGCGACAAAAGGGTAAAAAAATACCTGGCGCCCAAAAAAATTATATGGCAGGAAGGACCTGTTGCAAGCTCTGAGGTTTTATTGGACGAGTCAAAGCCTGTTCAGGCTCCGTTGGTTCCCAAAAGCATTTGCGAAATAAAAGAGGGCGGCTCCGTGCTCTTAGACTTCGGCTGCGAGCTTCACGGCGGTCTTGCCTTGGTAACTCAGGGTAGCAGCGGAACGGTTGAAAGGGAGGGCGATTTACATATCCGTTTCGGCGAATCGGTTATGGAGTGTATGACTCCTGTGCGCGGCGAAAAAAACGCAACTAACGATCATGCAATGCGTGACTATGACATAAAGGTGCCTATGATGGGCGTGCTTGAGGTCGGAAATACCGGCTTCAGATTCGTTCGTATTGACTGCACGAAAGGTCTTGTTCAGTTTAACACTATAAAGGCAATATTCATTTATCAGGACGTTGAATACAAGGGCTCTTTTGAGTCTGACGACAAAATGTTAAACGAGGTATGGGAAACCGCCGTATATACCGTTCACTTAAATATGCAAAACTTCCTTTGGGACGGAATAAAGCGTGACAGACTTGTCTGGATAGGCGACATGCATCCGGAAACCTCGACAATACAGAAGGTGTTCGGATATGACGACTGCGTTCCCAAAAGCCTTGACTTTACAAAGGATTGCTTTGCCCCGGACCGGTGGATGAATAACATCCCTTCATATTCAATGTGGTGGATTAAAATTCATTGGGACTGGTATATGCAAAACGGAGATTATGAGTATCTTTATGAGCAAAAGGATTACCTTTACAAGATGCTCGAATTTATCTTTTCCAAAATTCATTCAGACGGTACTCTTGATATAGATTATACCTTTATCGACTGGCCGACAAGCCCCGATCCTGACGGTTCGAGAGCCGGAATGTACGCCATTTTGACAATGGCAATCGAAGCCGCCGCCAACATTTCAGGCGAGTATAAGGACAGCAAGATGAGAGAAAAATGCCTTTCATATTTAGAGATATTAAAGGCTCATGTTCCCGATCCCGGCTCCTGCAAGCAGGCAGCAGCCCTTTTATCTCTTGCCGGACTTTTAGACTATGACAAGGTAAATAAAGAGGTGCTTTCAAAGGATCCCCTTCATAATCTTTCCACCTTCTTAGGCTATTACATATTAAAGGCTCGCGGAGAAGCAGGAGATATTGACGGCACGATTGAGCTTATGGATAAATTCTGGGGCAAGATGATTGAGCTTGGCGCAACCACCTTCTTTGAGGACTTTAACTTAGATTGGACGGACGGCGCTTACAGAATAGATGAATTTGTCCCGGAGGACGCAAACGACATTCACGGCGATCACGGTGCTTTCTGCTATAAGGGCTTCAGACACAGCTTATGCCACGGCTGGGCGTCAGGTCCTGCGGCTTTTATACAGGAATATATCCTCGGCGTAAAAGTCTTAGAGCCCGGCTGTAAAAAGGTGTCCGTAAAGCCCAATTTGGGAAGCCTTACAAGAATAAAGGGTACATATCCCACTCCTTACGGAATAATTAAAATAGAAGCTCATAAAACTGCCGACGGTAAAACAGAAGCAATCGTCGAAGCACCCCCGGCAGTAACCGTAGTAAGATAATAAAAAATGCGAAAGGATTTTCCTTTCGCATTTTTTTAGTTCTTTTTAGACCAGGTATCCTTAAGTGTGACCGTTCTGTTAAAGGTAAGACCCTCTGCCTTGCTGTCTCGGCAAAAATACCCAAGCCTTACAAACTGGAACTTATCGCCCTTCTCGGCATCCTTTAATGACTCTTCAAGCACACAGTTTTTATATTCCTTAAGGGACTCGGAGTTTAAATAGTCAAGATAATATTCCCCCTCGTCCAAGTCGTTGATATTAGCCTTTGTGAACAAAAGGTCGTAAATATTAATATCCGCCTTAACATTCCTTTCAGCCGATACCCAATGAACAGTACCCTTTACTTTTCTTCCGTCAATAGGATTACCGTTCTTTGTTTCAAGGTCAGCCGTGCATATAAGGCGTGTAACATTGCCGTTTTCGTCGGTTTGGGCTCTTTCGCACTTTATTATATATGCACCCATAAGTCTTACCTCTCCTCCGACCTTAAGACGGTGGAATTTAGGCGGAGGCTCGAGAGCAAAATCATCTCTTTCTATATATAACTTCCTTGTAAAGGCAAGCTTTCTTTTACCTGTGTTCTCGTCCTCGGGATTGTTTAATACCTCGAAATATTCCGTCTTACCCTCAGGATAATTTTCTATTAAGACCTCAACAGGGTCTAAAACCGCCATGCGGCGAAGAGCCTTTTTATTAAGGTCGTTTCTTAAGCAGTATTCCAAAAGTCCGTAGTCAACTACGCTGTCGGTTTTCGCAACTCCGGCTCTTTTTACAAACTCAGTTATCGCCTCGGGTGTATAGCCGCGCCTTCTTAACCCCGACAATGTGGGCATTCTCGGGTCGTCCCAGCCGTCGACCTTTCCTTTTTCCACAAGCTCTCTTAAATATCTTTTGCTTAAAACCGTATGAGTTATGTTAATTCTGGCAAATTCTATCTGGCGGGGCTTGTCCTTAAACCTATCCTTAAATCCGATATTTTCCACGACCCAATCGTACAGCGGTCTGTGATTTTCAAACTCTATGGAACAAAGAGAGTGCGTAATGCCTTCCAAAGCGTCCTGTATGGGGTGGGCATAATCGTAAAGAGGATATATGCACCACTTTTTGCCCTGTCTGTGATGCTCGGCATAAACTATTCTGTATATTGCAGGGTCACGCATATTCATATTCGGCGAAGACATATCTATTTTAGCCCTTAAGGTTTTTGAGCCCTCCGGAAATTCTCCGTTCTTCATTCTCTCGAAAAGGTCTAAGTTTTCCTCAACGCTCCGATCTCTGTAAGGGCTGTTTTTTCCCGGCTCCGTAAGCGTGCCGCGATATAATCTCATTTCCTCCTGTGAAAGATCGCAGACATATGCCTTTTTGTCTTTTATAAGCTTTACGGCAAATTCATAGCATTTATCAAAATAGTCCGAGCCGTAAAAAACGCCTCCGGTAGGCTCAGCTCCCAGCCACTTTATATCCTCAAGAATCGACTCCACATATTCGTTATCCTCTCTTGCGGGATTTGTGTCGTCATATCGTAAGTTAAAAAGCCCTCCGTACTTTTTAGCGGTGCTTGCGTTTATCCATATTGCCTTTGCGCTTCCGATATGAAGATAGCCGTTGGGCTCAGGCGGAAACCTGGTATGAATCTCTCTTTTAAACCCGTCTTTTATCTCCTCGTCAATGATGTCGTGTATAAAGTTTGAATATTCCTCTGCCATTATCTCACCTTCTTTTTAATGTAAAAAGCTTAAGGCTTTATCTATTCTTTCATTAAGCCTTTCTTTGCCCAATATTTTAAATACGCTGTACATATCGGGAGAATTGGTCCTTCCGCATACGGCGATTCGTAATATCATGGAAATGTCGCCCACATGCCCCTTATAAGCCTCGGGATTTTCCTTGTATGCCTTAACATCCTTGCAAAATCCGTGTTTTTCGGAAAGGGCTCTTATTTTTTCAAACCACAGGTTGTTATCGTCATCCTCCGAATATATGTCCTTATACTCTCTGAGAATGTCAGTTATATCCTCTTTTGAAAATCTTTCATCAAAGCAGTAATCGGGGTCAAAAAGCTCGTCAAAGAAAAAGTCCATATACCCTTTTATTTCGCCCCATATTCCGAAATCCTTACGGGGCTTTTTCCCTCCCCGTCCGATTGACAATATTGAAAGGGTATAGTCTTCATTTTTAGTGAAAAGCTTGTAAAACTCTTCGTCGTACTCCCTTGCCCATTCTGCCGCTGCATCGTAAACCTCTTTCGCAGAAAGGCGCGAAACGTAATTTTTGCTTACGTCGTTAAGCTTTACAATATCAAAAAGAGCTCCCGAAACACTCATTTTCTTATACTGGAACGGATATTCTCTTGCGCTTTTATCCGGGTTTGCCCTTCTCCAATCCTCGAAGCCGGAATTTAACAAGGTAAGTATATACTCATATACTGCCTCGGAGGGATAGCCCTCTGACGCATAAAAGGTAAGCGCCGCCTCGGGATCTTTTCTCTTGGAAAGCTTTCTTTTGCTGTCCCCATCTAATTTCATAAGCGGAGAAATATGAAGATATTTGGGAGTTCTCCAGCCCAAAGCCTTAAAAAGCTGCAGGTGGAAGGGAAGCGTGGAAAGCCACTCGTCGCCCCGGACAACGTGAGTCGTACCCATAAGATGGTCGTCCACCACGTGTGCGAAATGATATGTGGGGATTTTATCGGACTTTAAAAGAACGTGGTCAATATCGTTTTCAGATACCTCTATCTCGCCCTTTACAAGGTCCTTAAATTTAATTTTATTCTCGCATGAGCCCTCGCTTCTGAAGCGAAGCACAAAACTTTTCCCTTCATCTATGTTTTTCTTTATTTCCTCAAACGAAAGATTTCTGCACTTCGCCCATTTTCCGAAATATCCGAAATTGCTTTTTTCCTTTTCCTGTTCCTCATGGATGCTTTTAAGCTCGTCCTCACTGCAGAAGCACGGATATGCCTTCCCCTCTTTTACAAGCCTTTTGGCAAAGGTTTTATATATTTTTTCTCTCTGTCTTTGTCTGTATGGTCCGTATGCTCCGACGTCGCCCTCTATTGTCGCGCCCTCATCAAAATTAAGTCCGAAGCTCCCGAAAGCCTTCATAATGATTTCAACGGCTCCGGGTACCTGTCTTTTAGCATCCGTATCCTCAATTCTTAAATAGAACACACCGCCCGACTGATGCGCCATACGCTCGCAGGTTATCGCCGGGAAAAGATTTCCGAAATGCACAAAGCCGGTGGGGCTCGGCGCTATTCTCGTAACCATAGCCCCCTCCTTAAGCTGTCTTTGGGGGTACATTTTTTCTATATCATCAGGCGTAGTGTCAATATCTCCGAACAAAAGCTCGGCCAAAGCATCATAATCCATTTTTTCTCTCCTTAATCAAGTTCTCCGATAAATTTCTCCAGTCTGTCAAGACCCTTTTTAATATTTTCCATCGAAGTTGCGTAAGACCATCTTACAAAATCGTCGTTTCCGAAGCCGGAGCAGGGCACTACCGCCACAAGCTCCTTCTCAAGGAAGCTTTGAGCAAAATCATCCGAGGTGTTTATAACCTTTCCGTCGATTTTTCTGCCCTTAAGTCTTGAAATATTCATCATAACGTAGAAAGCGCCCTCGGGCTTTATGCAGGATACACCATCAATTTTATTCATTCTGTCAACCATATAAAGGCGTCTTTCGTTAAAGGCCTCTTTCATTTTTTCAATGCTGTCTTTGGGTCCTTCAAGCGCCGCAATCGTCGCTACCTGGGCAATCGAATTGGGATTTGAGGTATAATGGCTCTGAACATTTGCCATAAGCTTTGTTATCTCGGCATTTGCCGCAGTATATCCTATTCTCCAGCCTGTCATGGCAAAGGTTTTTGATACGCCGTTAACCACAATCGTTCTTTCCTTCATTCCGTCTAAGGTCGCAATTGACGGAGGTCTTACAATATCGTAAATAAGGTGCTCGTATATTTCATCGGAAATAACGTAAAGGTCATGCTTTTTCACAACCTCGGCGATTTTCTCAAGTTCTTCCTTTCTGTATACCATTCCCGTCGGATTAGAGGGCGTATTCAATATCAGCGCCTTTGTTTTATCGGTTATCGCCGCTTCAAGCTCCTCTGCGGTAAACTTAAAGGAGTCGGATTCCTTTGTGTCAATCACTACCGGCACGCCGTCTGAAATAAGCACCATTTCCTTATAGCTTACCCAATAGGGAGATGAAAAAAGCACCTCGTCGCCGGGATTTATGAGTGCTCCCAAGGCGTTCATTAAAGAGTGCTTTGCGCCGTTGGAAACCACAATATTTTCAGGTCCGTATTCAAGACCGTTTTCCTCTTTAAATTTTTTGCATATTGCCTTTTTAAGCTCAATAATGCCCGACGCCGGCGTATATTTTGTAAACCCGTCGTTTATTGCTCCAATGGCGGCGTCCTTGATATGCTGGGGCGTGTCAAAGTCCGGCTCGCCTGCGCCGAAGCCCACAACGTCCTCTCCGGCTTTTTTCATAGCCTTATACTTTGAATCAATCTGCAGTGTCGACGAAGGACTGATTGATTTGTATTTTGCGCTGAGTTCCATAAAATGCATCCTCCAAAAAAGTATTTAAAGCTTTTATATAAATGTAAATATCCGGTTTTACCGAATAACATACTTTAGCGTATTTTGTCTATCGCATTTTTTTATTATATCGTATTTTATCGTTTTTTGCAATAGTTTTAATTAATGTTTCCCTTTAAAACACGCAAAAAATTTTTGCCTATTATCTTTTCCGCCACATTATCGCCGTAAAGAGATGAAAGTTTTTCGCATAATGTATAAATGCTTCTTACTCCGCATACTCCTTGGGGCAGGCTTTCTATTCCGTCAAAGTCGGTGCCGATTCCGACATTATCCTCGCCGCCCAACGACAAAAAGTGATCTATATGCTTTATAACATCATATACCGACGCTTTCTTTCCCGACAAGAAAGGCGGATAAAAATTTATTCCGACACACCCTTTATTTTTTATAAGCTCAGAAAACTGTGCATCCGTTATGTTTCTTTTATGGGGGCAGACCGCCTTTGAATTGCTGTGGGACAAAACCACCGGTTTTTCGGCAATTTCCATTGTCCGGTAAAAGCTTTTTTCGCCGGCATGGGATAAATCAAGCGTTATGCCTAAGCTCTCCGCCCTTTTTATTACGCTTTTCCCGAATTCGGTAAGCCCGGTGTCAATATCCATCGCCGCTCCCGCAATTAAATTATTGCTGTTCCAGACAAGAGAAAATATTCGGACTCCCATTTTATAAAGCTCGTCTAATCTATCTATCTTATCTTCGATACACTCTCCGCCCTCAATTGAAAGCATGGAATTTCTGCCGCACTCTAACTTTTCAAAGTCACACAGAAACTCTATTTTATTAAACCCGGTCATTTTTTCATAGGTTTCAATAAGGCTTTTTACTCTTGCCCATTTGTCATTGCCGGTGCCGGAAAATGCGGCGAACACCTGTATATAGCCGTTCCTCATTTCCCGGGGATTTACATGCGTATCCTTCTCCTTGTCGGTCCATTTTCCAAGCGTGTCGCAGTGACAGTCAAAAATCAGCATTATCTATCCTTTCGGTTATACTCATAAAATATTTGGTTTTTGCAAGGGTATTTGCCAAAAGCGCACATATTAAAAAAGAAGCCAGAAGCACAATAACCGCCGCAGTTTCGTTTTTGCACAGCGCACTGAATATAAAAAATATCAAAAGAGGGAAAATATAGGTTAAGGCCGCCAAAAACAAAGCTTTTGAAGCCGGCTGCGAAACATACACATTATCCCCTTTTTCGGCATTACATTTATTATAGGTCCTTGCCGTAATCTCCTTTAGCGTTTTACACGAGGAACACGAAGAGCAGTCGCCGCTGCACGACGACTGCTTTTCTATTTTTACATATGCGAATTCGCCCTCGGTTTTAACCACCGTACCTATCTGTTTCATTTTATCATTTCCTTTGTTTAAGCTATAATTAAGCCCTCTGCAAGAATTTTAATTCCGATAGCGATGAGCACCGCTCCGCCTGCTGTTTCCGCCCTCTTTTCAAAAAGACCGCCGAGCTTTTTTCCTGCCATAGCCCCTGCAAAGGAGCATAAAAAAGCGACCACTCCGATTATCGCAGACGCATAGTAGACGTATCCTCCCGTATGATCATTAGTTATTGCAAGGCTTATACCGACTGCCAGAGCGTCAATGCTTGTAGCCACTGCCTGAAAGAAAAGCTCTCCGTATCCCAGCTTATCCTTGCAAGGCTCTTCCTCCTCGCCACTAGAAGCATGGCGTGCCTCTATTATCATACGTATTCCAAGATAAACTAAAATTGCACAGGAAAGCCACGGAGCAAATATCCCCACAAAGGAGGTTACACTTTGACCCAAATAAAAGCCCAAGAGCGGCATAATAAACTGAAATACTCCGAAAAAAAGTCCCATTTTAACTGCGTCGGATACCTTACAGCCCGATAATTTTATCCCGTTTGTCACGGAAACTGCCATGGCGTCCATAGCAAGGCTTAACGCTATTAAGAAAAGTGTTATAAAATCCATTTATTCAAGTCCCTTCAGATAGTCGTATGCCGCCTTAAATTGCCTGTCGTTGGTAGTATAAATCCGATCGTACTCTATACTGTTTATGTATGAAAGGAAATCAATGTCCGCATTAAAGTCCGGGTCCTGACCGTAAGCTGTTTTCAAAAGAGCTATTGCCTCCATTGTAGCTTTGTCGGCATTCTCGTCAGCCTCGTCAAGATAGCCTAAAGCCTTTAATCTTTCCTCGATTGCAAGCACATTTTTACCCTGCGTGCCCTCGGCAATTAAATTGTCAAAATCAAGAGGCTCAAATCTTTCCTCGTTTATCTTGATATAAGAATTCTCCACTTCAAAATCGGGATTAATGTGATTTTTTGCAACGTCCTGTTTTTTTGCCGTATAATATTTTCCTATAGTAACCTTAATTGCGCCGCCGTTTCTTAAAGCAAGAGTGGTCTGGACAGTGCCCTTTCCGAAGGACTGTTCACCGAAAAGCTTTCCGACTCCCGTATCCTGTATGGTGCCGGATAAAAGCTCGGCTCCGCTCGCAGTATTTCCGTTTATCAAAACCGCAAGCTTATACTTGGGATTTTTGTTTTCCGAATAAAAGGTTTCTAATTTTTCCGGATCCTTATAATCAATATATCCAACAACACCCTCCGGCACAAACATACCGCAGATATTTACCGTTGCGTCAAGGTATCCTCCGCTGTTATCCCTTAAATCAAGAACTATTTTTTTAATACCCCATTTGTCTATTTCATTAAGCGCTTCCCTAATGAATACATCACTGTTTAGTGTAAGCTGAGAAAGATAAATATATGCCGTTTCGTCGTCTAATTTAGAAAAATAAACGGGGCTTTGTTCCACGTTTGCCCTTACAATGTCAAAATAAAGCGTTTCCTCTTCACCTATACGCTTGACGCCGATTCTAACGCTTGTTCCCTCGTCGCCTCGGATAAGTGCGGCAACGGAATCTACGTCCATACCCTTAACCTCTGTTCCGTCAACAGCTGTGATAACGTCAAAGAGCCTTATTCCGGCTTTCTCCGCCGGCGAATACTCCAAAACATCTGTAACGGCAACTCCGCTTTTTACCTTTTTCACCGTAACTCCTATGCCTTTAAGGGAGGCGGTAAGCACTCCCGTAAAGCTCTTATATTCCTCGTCCGTAAAATAGCGTGTATAGTCGTCAAGGCTTCCCAGCATAGCGGCAAGCACATGATCCACATCCGTATCCGAATTTTGGAGCATATATTCAAGGGCAGTATTTTTCAGCTGCTCGCTCGTCACGCCGAATTTATAGTTTTGCTCTAAGAATAAGGCAACCTGATTTACAAGCTCAAACTTGTCAAGAGCCGTATTTTCGGCACATATTGGTAAAACAAAAGAAATACATAAAATTACCGACAAAAGGCATGATAATATTTTTTTACGCAATTTTTTATCCTCCGATTTTTTATATTTATGTAACTGTACCACTTTTTATTACTTAGCTTATGTCAACAAATAAACGCATTTTTAATAATATTGGCCTCTTTTATCTTTAATTTTCCGTCTTTCCCCTTATCTCCTATAAGCTCCACAACGTCAAAACGGCATAAGCCTTTTTCCCCTCCCGTTTTGGCAAGATAATTTTGTGCGGTAAATATAAGTTTCTTTTGCTTGTAAGGCGTTACAAATTCCGCCGGTCTTCCGTAATCTGAGTTTTTTCTCAGCTTTACCTCAACAAAAACAAGCGTTTCCTTGTCTTTTGCTATTATGTCTATTTCTCCGCCTCTTATGGTAAAATTACGCTCAATTATTTTATAATGATTCTTTTTTAAAAGCTTTTCGGCAAAGTCCTCGCCCTTTTTTCCTATCTCTCTCATTTTAATATGTTCTTAAGAAAAGACAGCCTATGTATTTCAGACGGTCCGTATTTTCTTATAAGCTCGATATGTCTTGCCGTTCCGTAGCCCTTATGAGTCTGAAACTCATATTCAGGATACCTTTGTGCCATTTCTATCATATATCTGTCCCTTGATACCTTTGCAAGCACCGAAGCTGCGGCAATGGACTCTGACAGACAGTCGCCCTTTACCACGGGTACGCAAATATCTTCAAGCCCCCTGATTTTAAGGTTTCCGTCCACAAGTATGAGATTGCATTTTACTCCGAGAGCGCAGATTGCTCTCCTCATTGCCAGAAAATTCGCCGAAAGTATATCTGTTTTTTCTATTTCCTCAACACTTGCGGTTCCTACGGCCCAGTAAAGCGCCTTTTCTTTTATCACGTCGAAAAGTGCTTCTCTCTTTTTGGGAGAAAGCTTTTTAGAGTCGTTCAAGCCGTCAATAACCGTTCCCTCGCCCAATACCACGGCGGCGGCGTATACGTCGCCTGCCAAAGGTCCTCTTCCGGCCTCGTCGACTCCGCAAATGACCGTTTCTTTGCCCTCTCTGAATTTTTCGTCAAACTCAGACATATTTAATATTCTTTCCTGCTCTTTTTCTTTCATTATGGCTCCTCCGGTCTGTCAAAGGTTACCCTGCCCAAAAGTCCGCCTCTGAATTCGTCTAAAATAACTCTGGCCGCTCTTTCTGTGTTAATTTCCCCTCCGGAAACAACAAATCCCCTTTTTCTTCCGATAAGCTCTGTTATTTCATAGCCTGCAAGGCTATGAAAATTTTCTATTTTATACCGTGCGGAAAGGTTAGAAGGATAGAAGTCCCTCATAAATTCCAGGAAATAGTGGCAAAGCTCCTCTATATCTATTACATCGTCCTTGACAGCGCCGGTATAAGCTAAGCGGCGTGCCGCCTCCTCGTCGTCAAACTTCGGCCACAGAACTCCGGGAGTATCCAATAGCTCAAAGCCTTCCGTAAGTCTGACCCATTGTTTTGCTCTTGTCACACCGGGTCTGTCGGCGACCTCTGTCACCGCCTTTTTTGAAAATCTGTTTATAAAGGACGATTTTCCCACATTGGGAACGCCCACTATCATAAGCTTGACCGCCCTTGCCCGTATTCCTTTAGCAAGGTCTCTTTCTGTCTTTTCTTTCATTATTTCTTTAATTTTAGGGTAAATTGCTTTCATTCCGCTTCCTGAAACAGCATTAATGAATATTGCATTTTCCCCGTAAAACTTCTGCCATACTGTATTATATACGGGGTCGGAAAGATCGGATTTATTCAAAAGAGTCAATATCGGCTTTCCTCTGCAAAGCCTTAGTATATCAGGATTTCTGCCGGAAGAGGGAATCCTTGCGTCCACAAGCTCAAGCACAACGTCAACATATTTTAAGTTCTCGGCTATCATGCGCTCGGTTTTCGCCATATGACCCGGAAACCACTGTATATTCATATATCCGCCACCTTTTTATAAAATGTAAAACGGATTGCATAAAACAATCCGTCACTACATTCATTATTACTGCTCGCTCGAGGTTACGATTTTTTCCTTGACCTTAGCTGCCTTACCTACTCTGTCTCTTAAGTAATAAAGCTTAGCTCTTCTTACCTTGCCGACTCTTACAACCTCGATACGGTCGATGTTGGGAGAATTTACGGGAATAACTCTCTCTACGCCAACGCCGTAAGATACTTTTCTTATGGTGAAGGTTTCGTTTATTCCGCCGTGCTTCTTCGCGATAACAGTACCGTCGAACATCTGCACTCTCTCCTTCTCGCCTTCCTTAATCTTAAGGTAAACCTTGAGAGTATCTCCGACATTAATCCGGGGCAGATCTGTTCTTATCTGGTCCGCAGTAATTGCTTTCATAAGCTGATCCATGAATGTAGCCTCCCTTCTTCACAAGCGTTCGTGCAAATCACGTTTACAGAGGACCGCCATTTTTACCAAACCATTATATCATACTATTTTTAAGTTTGCAAGTATTTTTTTACAAATTCCCGTTCTTTTTCTGAAAGCTGTGCTTTTCTAAGCATTTCCGGTCTTTTCTTTCCGGTTATGGCAACGGACATTTCTCTTCTCCATTTTTCAATATTGGCATGGTGTCCCGATAAAAGGATTTCAGGAACGGTTTTTCCGTGCCATTCAAAGGGTCTTGTATACTGAGGATATTCCAAAAGTCCGTCATAATGCGACTCGTTTGAGCTTGTCTCTTCAGAGTCAAGCACACCGGGTATCATTCTGGCAGATGCGTCGATAACTGCCATTGCCGCTATCTCTCCGCCGGTTAAGACATAATCGCCTATGGAAATTTCTTCATCGACAATTTCGTCAAGCACCCTCTGGTCTACTCCCTCATAATGACCGCAGAGAATTATGACGCTATCCATTCGACTTATTTCAATCGCCTTTTTCTGGTCAAAGGTTTTGCCCTGGGGTGACATATATATAACGTGAGGCTTCTTCCCCTCTTTTTCAGCTACCGCTTGATAAGCGGCATATATAGGCATAGGCTGCATCACAAGTCCGCCTCCGGCGCCGTAAGGGTAATCGTCCACTCTTTTATGCTTATCTAAAGAATAGTCCCTTATATTTATAAATTCAAGGCTGAAAAGCTTGTTGTCAAGCGCTCTTTTTATTATACTTGTTCCGCATACCGCCTCAAACATTTCGGGAAACAGCGTCAAAACGCTAATCTTCATCGTCAAGCAGCCCCTTAATCACGTGTACGGTCACGGTCTTTTTTTCTATGTCGATATTTTTGACTATATCGGATATATTAGGGATATACGCTTTTTTCTTGTTTTCCCTCTTAACCTCAAAAACATCACTGCCGCCGGCGGTAAACACATCAGTCACTTCTCCCACCGTTTCGCCTCTGTCGGTAATTACCGAAAGTCCTAAAATATCCGCTATATAAAACCTTCCCTCGGGCAAAGCCGCCTCGTCCCGTTTAACATAAACCTCTTTGCCAACTAACTTTTCAGCCTTTTCGATACTGTCTATGCCGGAAAGGGTTAAAAGCACCGCGTCCTTATGAGGTCTTGAGGAGGAAAGCTCAAAGGAAAGCTCTCCCGGCTCTAAAATTACATTTTTTATACCCTTGAAAAAAAGCGGCGAATCGGTATAGCAAAAGGCCTTAAGCTCGCCCCTAATACCGTGTGTTTTTACAATTTTCGCCGCAAGCAGCGTATTATCCATAAGTCTTTCTCCTTAAAATATCAAATCCAAAAATATCAATTTGATTTCCAAATCCTTTATAAAAATTTCAATTTACGACAAACGGCGACATGGATAACCGTGCCGCCGCTTTTTAGCGTCTTATTTAGTCAATGATTTCAACATTGACCTTTTTATTCTCCTTAAATGAAGCAGCCTTCATCAAAGAGCGCACCGCTTTCGCAATCCGTCCGCCCTTTCCTATGATTCTGCCCATATCCTCCGGTGCAACGTGAACTTCAAAAACAACCTCGTTACCGTTATCGTTTTCTTCGATTCTGACGCCGTCAGGATTATTGACCAACGATTTTACAACGTACTCCAGTAAATCTTTCATCATCAATGCTCCTTATCAGTCAACGATTTTTGCTCTCTTAAGAAGACTTTTAACGCTTTCCGTGGGCTGTGCTCCGTTGGCGATCCATTCCTTTGCCTTATCCGGGTCTATCTTGATGTCCGCAGGCTCTACCATAGGATTATAAGTACCTATCTCTTCGATAAATCTTCCGTTTCTGGGAAATCTCGAATCTGCAACTACAACACGGTAAAAAGGATTCTTTTTAGCGCCCATTCTTCTGAGTCTGATTTTAACTGCCATTTTTTTCACCTCCGAAATTTTGCTTTATGTCAAAAAATTTGCTAAATTACATACCAAATTTTTTTCCAAACCTCTTCATAAACTTTCCGTTTGAGAGCTGCTTCATCATTTTCTGCATACTCTCGAAATTGTTAAGCAGGATATTTACCTCCCTGACCTCTGTGCCGCTTCCCTTTGCTATTCTCTTTTTGCGGCTTGCGTTTATAATGGAGGGATTTTCCCTTTCCTTGGGCGTCATTGACTTTATTATTGCCGCCGTGCGCCCCATCTTACTTTCATCTACCGAAACGCCCTGAAGCGCCTTTTTATTGACGCCCGGAAGCATGCCCAATATATTGTCTAAGGGACCCATGTTTTTCATCTGATCCATCTGCTCTAAAAAGTCGTTAAGGTCAAAGCTTGCTTCACGCATTTTCTTTTCAAGCTCTTGTGCCTTTTTACGGTCAAAAGCCTCTTCGGCTTTATCTATTAAAGTCAAAACATCGCCCATGCCCAAAATTCTCGACGCCATGCGATCCGGATGAAAGGTTTCGATGTCGTCAAGCTTTTCACCGGACGCCGCAAATTTTATCGGCTTGCCTGTAACCGCCCTTACCGAAATGGCGGCACCACCCCTGGTATCCGAATCAAGCTTGGATAATACAACTCCCGTAATATCCAGTCTGTTATTAAAGGCTTCTGCTGCATTCACTGCGTCCTGTCCGGTCATTGCGTCCACAACAAGAAGTATTTCGTCGGGCTTAACCGCTTCTTTAACGGCGCAAAGCTCCTCCATCAGCTCCTCGTCAATATGCAGACGTCCGGCAGTATCTATTATCACCGTATCGTAAAGTGAAAGGTCGCAGGTATCGACAGCTTTTTTTGCTATTTCTACGGGATTTTTAGATGAAGGCAATGAGAAAAATCCCGCCTCTGCCTGAGAAGCTACGATTTCAAGCTGCTTTACCGCCGCCGGACGGTAAACGTCGCATGCCACAAGAAGTGGACGCTTGCCCTGTTTTTTTAAGAATTTCGCTATCTTTCCCGTAGTAGTGGTTTTTCCTGCGCCCTGGAGTCCTGCCATCATAATAACCGTAGGAGGCTTAGAGGCAACCTTAAGCTTTTCAGCCTCGCCCCCCATAAGTGCGGTAAGCTCGTCCCGGACGATTTTTATTATCTGCTGACCCGGGGTAAGGCTTTCTAACACTGCGCTTCCCAAAGCCTTTTCCTTAACGGAGCTTTCAAAGTTTTTAACAACCTTAAAGTTAACGTCCGCCTCAAGGAGAGCCATTTTTATTTCGCGCATAGCCTCCTTAATATCTTTTTCGGACACCTTGCCGTGGGATTTTAACTTTTTAAAGGTTTCCTGAAGCTTTTCGCCCAGACTTTCAAATGCCATATCTATTCTCCGATTTCCGACAGCTCTTTTATTCTTTTCGCCGTCTTGCTCCCGTCCGACTGTACCAATAAGTTAATTTCCGAAAGTCTTTCCTCAAGCATTTTTATTCTTTTTCCGAGCCCGGTTTTTTCCTCGGTTTCAAATAAAATTTTCTCGCCCTTTGCGATAGCGTCATGCACCGCCTGCCTTGTAACATGAGTGTTTTCGGCGATTTCAGACAAAGAAAGATCTTCGTTGCAGTATAAATCCAGAACCTCCGACTGCTTTTTTGTCAAAAGTCCCCTATACAGGTCAAGAAGTATCGCCGTTTGTATTTTTTTATCCATATCAAATACCTCTCTCACTGCTGTAAAGCACTTATGCTTTACAGCAGTATAGCACAAAATATTTACCCTGTCAAGTATTTTTAAAAATAAAAGGGACATTTTTATGTCCCTTTCAGCGTGTCGATAAACCTATCGACACGCTGGCAGACATCGAAAAAGGACGGTAAATTTGTTCAAAACGGTCTCGTCGGCGTATATAGATACGGTAGAGAGCGTTTTGGACGAAAGCAAGCAAAATGCCTGAAATGCACACATTTCAGGCATTAACTTTATTTTAGTTTTGTTAAGCGTAAAATTTTTTAGAATCTGAGTTAATAACAACTTGCTTGCGGTTGACCAACTTTTTCGACAGTCTGATAAAAGGGACATTTTTATGTCCCTTTTATAATCCGTATTTTATGCGGTAACCAATATTTTCGTTTTAAGCGGCACATATTCCACCAGGTAGTTTATATCCTCAGGTCTTAATCTTATACATCCGTGCGACAGCTTTTTACCCACCCTGTTATCGTAAAACGTACCGTCATACTTTATTAAAGTGGAGTGAAGAGCGTATCCGTTATAAAACCGCATTACAGGTCCGCAGTAAAAGTCGGGATAATTCCACCTTTTAATCTTTTCAATATATTCAAATTCCCCCTCGATGGTAGGAGTATAGTCAGTGCCGATTGTGCAAGGATATGAGCCTGCCAGGCTCCAGTACTTGTTTTTTCCTATAAATAGATTTACCTGATAGTCCTTTTTGGATACCCATATAAGATAATCCGTCTTGCTCTCAAGATTTTTAGAGTTCACAAAATCCTCTAAGGGATTTGTCCTATACTCTGACAGCGACATTTCAATTTTAATTATGCCCTCCGTTTCCGTTTCGCTGTAGCCGCACTTAAACTGCTCTGCAATATCCTTTAAAGGAAAATATCCTTTGCCGCCTATTTCAAATACAGGGCGGTTTAAATTATATCCGATATAATTTTTAAGCGCATATATATCGTCTTTGAAAAACTGCATGGTCACATTGCCTGTTTCTGACAAAAGCTTCCACGAGGACTCATTTTTTTCGCATTTTATCCTTAAATCCTTCATCATGTCCTCGCACATATATATCTCTTCCCCGGAAAGATAATAAGGATAAGGCACCTCTTTCCCAAAAATATATACCTTGTACTCCTTTTTCTGTGCGGCGGTTTCAAGATTTATATAAAAGGTGGTCTGACAGGCAGCCTTTCCTTCCTCGTCGGCGTAAATATAAGGCTGAACGGTAAACTCCGTTCCCTTCTTACCGTTATACTCCGCCTGTGCCTCGCCTTTGGTAATTTTTATAACAAATTCTTCGCCCATTTTATATTCCGGAACTTCAAATTCCATATTAAAGCTTGTAACGAAGTTTTTAAGCCGTATGCTTTTTTCAGACAGTGCCTCTGTTCCTTCCTTTTTATATACGGCAAAGGAAACCTCCCTGTTTATGTAACCTTCATTTTTTATCTCGGCGTGTATCCCGATAACCTTTCCGGTTAAGCCTTCCTCCTCCTTTTGCACTTCTGCGCCATCCGTATTAACATCTGCATCTTTCTCCTCGGTCTTTGCTTCTTCGTAAAGCTTCTCCTCGCCCTCATCTGCAAAAATTTCCCCTTCCGCAAACGCCGTGTAAACCGAAAATGCAAGAAAAAACGTCAAAAATAATGCCATAATCCTCTTTTTCATTCCTGTTCCTCCTTTTTTATCCAAAATTTATTATAAGCTCGGCAATATAAACCGAAACGCACGCAAGAGCCGCCACTGTGACAAGACTTTTTTCAAAATACGAAAATATAACCGCCACGGCAAAGCCGATAACCGCCGAGGAGATATAATCGGTAGAATAAAATATCGCCGGAACGGTCATAACACTCAGCACCGCATAAGGTACATAATAAAGGAAAGATAATAAAAAAATGTTTTTTATTTTTTTCTTAACCAAAACCAGCGGCAGCATTCTTATAAGATAAGTAATACCCGCCATTGCCGCAAGATAAACGTAATAATTTTTCATCGTCACATCGCCTCCTGGACATCGACGGGGCAAAGAAGCGCAAATACAGCACTCGATATAACCGCGCATATTATAATGGAAAATCCGCCCGGCACCTTTGATAAAAGAGGAATGTATTTAAACGCACACCCTAAAGCGATTGCGGTCAGTGCACACAAGGCGGTAGGTCTGCTTTTTTTTGCCGAAGGAATTACAATTGCCAAAAACATGGCGTATATGGCAATTCCCAATGCGCTGGTAACAGACTCCGGAAGCACCGCTCCCGCCGCCGCTCCTATTAAGGTTCCGGCGCTCCATCCTATGTACGGCGTTAATATAAGTCCATAAAGAAACCGCCGTCCCACCTTACCGCTTCTGCCGGCGGCAACTCCGAACACCTCGTCCGTGTTCATAAAGGATATTATAAATCTGTCAAAAAGGCTGACGTTATCCTGTAGCTTCTGTGACAACGATACCGACATCAGCGCATAGCGCATATTTATAACCGCCTGGGATACCAAAAGCTCGGCGACAGAGCCGCCTGAGGTTATAACCGGTACTGCCGCAAGCTGACCTGCCGACGTAACATTTGCCATTGACATAAAAAGAGCCTCGGCAACGCTGAGTCCGCTTTCTACGGCAAAAATACCAAACGCAAAAGCCACCGACAGATATCCGAGGCATATAGGTATACCCGAAATCACGCCTTTAATAAAGCTGTTATTATCTTCCATAACACATCTCCAAAACATTCTTTATGGTTATTTTACACCATTACAGAGATTTTGTAAATAGCAAAAAAGAAAAAGCAGCCTTAACTTGACAAATAATCTCTTTATTTTTCTCTTTTTCCCTTTTTAGTAAATTTTCTCCATTATTTAATCTTTATAATCACAGAATAATCTTTATACAATCTTTATATCAGTTGTGATATAATATTAAAAATGCGTAACAAGCATAAAATTTTATTTTAAGGAGAAGCGATAAAAATGCTTACAATGGACAAAATTTTTCAGGCTTCGGTGGTTCTGAAAAAAATAGTAAGAAGCACACAGATTGTCAGTACTTCAGGAATAGCCGACGGATGCCGACTATATTTGAAGCCGGAAAACCTACAATATACAGGTTCATTCAAGCTAAGAGGCTCCGGATATAAAATTGCAATGCTTTCTGATGAAGAAAAAGCAAAGGGCGTTATCGCCTGCTCTGCCGGAAACCACGCCCAGGGCGTGGCACTTGCGGCATCAAAGTGCAAAATTCCTTCCCTTATATGTCTGCCCGACAGTGCGCCCATATCCAAGGTTGAGGCAACAAAAAGCTACGGTGCGGAGGTCTGCCTTGTAAACGGCTGCTACGACGACGCATACCAGAAGGCTCTTGAGCTTAAGGAGGAGCGCGGACTCACCTTTGTTCATCCCTTTGATGACGAGGACGTTATAGCCGGTCAGGGCACCGTCGGTCTTGAAATCATAAACGAAATCGACGATATAGATGCGGTTATCGTTCCCATAGGCGGTGGCGGACTTATCTCCGGCGTAGCCTATGCAATTAAGGCGCTTAAGCCCTCAATAAAGGTATACGGCGTTCAGGCAACGGGAGCTCCCAGCATGTATAATGCGGTAAAGGACGGCAAAATGGAGTGTCTTGACTCCGTTTCCACCATTGCCGACGGAATTGCCGTAAAACAGCCCGGAGAGCACACCTTAGAGCTTGTGTCAAAATATGTTGACGACATTGCTTTAGTGTCGGACGACGAGATAGCCTCCGCCATTTTGGCGCTTATCGAAAAGCAGAAAATGATAGCTGAGGGCGCAGGAGCGGTATCGGTTGCCGCCGCTATGTTTGACAAGCTTCCCATACAGGGCAAAAAGGTAGTAAGCCTTGTATCGGGCGGAAATATCGACGTTTCCATTCTTTCAAGAGTTATAGAGCGCGGTCTTATGAAGTCCGGAAGACAGAGCAGTCTTTTGATAGAGCTTGTGGATAAGCCCGGTCAGCTAAAAAACGTCGCAAGGATTATCGCCGACTGCGGCGGAAACGTAATAAGCGTACATCACGAGCGCAACGAGGACATAGAGGCCGTAACCGGCTGCTATTTAAGAGTAGTTATGGAAACAAGAAATTACGACCATGTTATGCAGATAACAAAGGCTCTTAAAGACGAAGGTTTTAAAATAGTAAAATAACGAACGAATCGGAGGATATAAATCATGAGTAAAATAATATATACAAAAAACGCACCAGACGCAATCGGTCCCTATTCACAGGCTGTATGTGTGGGAAATATCGTTTTCACATCAGGTCAGATCGCAATAAATCCCGAAAACGGCATTGTTGAAGCCAAAACCATAGAAGAACAGACTCATCAGGTCTGCAAAAATATTTCGGAAATTTTAAAGGAAGCCGGAACATCTATTGAAAAAACAGTAAAAACCTGCTGTTTCTTAAGCGATATGGCAGATTTTGCCGCTTTTAACGAGGTTTACGGCAAGTATTTTGTATCCAAGCCGGCAAGATCCTGCGTTGCGGTTAAGCAGCTTCCCAAAAACGTGCTTGTAGAAGTAGAAGCGATAGCCGAAATTTAATCGCCGGAAGGAGGATACGATATGATGGATGTAACAAAATATTCAACAGGATATTATCCGCCCGAAAACATAACCTACGACTGGGTGAAAAAAGACCATGTGGAAAATGCTCCCGAGTGGTGCAGCGTGGATTTAAGGGACGGCAATCAGAGTCTTGTAATCCCCATGAGTCTTGACGAGAAGCTGGAATTTTACAATCTGCTCTTAAAGGTCGGCTTTAAGGAAATCGAAGTGGGCTTTCCGGCCGCTTCCGAAACCGAATACGAGTTTTTAAGAAAGCTTATTGATGAGAAAAGAATTCCTGATGACGTTACCGTTCAGGTGCTGACTCAGTGCAGAGAGCATATAATAAGGAAAACCTTTGAAGCCTGCAAGGGTGCTCCCAGCGCCATTATCCACTTTTACAATTCCGTAAGCGTGGCGCAGAGAGAGCAGGTATTTAAAAAATCCAAAGAAGAAATAAAGAAAATTGCCGTTGACGGAGCTAAGCTTGTCAAAAAGCTTGCCGCAGAATATGAAGGCAATTTCAGATTTGAATATTCTCCCGAAAGCTTTACGGGAGCAGAGCCGGAATATGCTCTCGAGGTATGCAACGCTGTTTTGGATATATTAGAGCCCGGTCCCGGCAACAACGTAATAATAAATCTTCCCGTAACGGTTGAGATGAGCCTTCCCCACATTTACGCTTCTCAGGTGGAATACATAGTTAAAAATATCAAATACAGAGAATACGTTACAATAAGCCTTCACCCCCACAACGACAGGGGTACCGGCGTGGCGGATACCGAGCTTGCTCTTCTTGCCGGAGCGGACAGAGTCGAGGGCACCTTATTCGGCAACGGTGAGCGTACCGGCAATGTGGATATTATAACTCTTGCCATGAACATGTACAGTCACGGCGTTGATCCGAAGCTTGATTTTTCCGATATGCCATCCATTGTCGAAACCTTTGAAAAATGCACAAGAATGCATGTGCACGACCGTTCTCCCTACGCAGGCTCTTTGGTGTTCGCCGCATTTTCAGGCAGTCATCAGGACGCTATCGCAAAGGGCATGAGGTGGCGTGAGGATAAAAATCTCCATTGCTGGACAGTTCCTTATATTCCGATAGACCCCAAGGACATCAACCGTACATATGACGCAGACGTCATAAGGGTTAATTCTCAAAGCGGCAAGGGCGGAATAGGCTATCTTCTCGAGCAGACCTACGGCTATGATCTTCCTGCCGGCATGCGCGAGCATTTAAGCTATCTGTGCAAGGATATTTCCGACCGTGAGCATAAGGAGCTTAAGGTTGCCGAAGTGCTTGAAATATTTAATAATCACTACTTTGACTATAAAAATCCCGTTGAAATTAAAGAGCTTCATTTCGTGCAAACCGATTCTGGCGTAGACGCTACGGTCACCTTCTCAAAAGACGGCATCGAAAAAACCGTTGCATCTTCAGGAAACGGCTCTCTTGACGCAGTAAGCAACGCTCTTAAGGAATATACCGGCGATAAATACAGGCTTAGCGTATACACAGAGCACAGCATGCAGACTCAAGGCTCTAAAAGCGCCGCCGTTTCCTATATCGGCATAGAGTCCGAAAGCGGAAAAATGAGCTGGGGCGCAGGTATGCATACCGATATTATAAAAGCCGGCTATCGCGCCCTTTTAAGCGCATATAACAATATGATAAAAGGCATATAAAAATATTTACTGATTGGAGTTAAATATATGGGAATGACAATGACTCAGAAAATTCTCGCCGCACATGCGGGAAAAGAAAGCGTCAGCGCAGGACAGCTTATAAGCGCCGACCTTGATTTGGTGCTGGGAAACGACATAACGACCCCCGTCGCCATAAACGAATTTAAAAAGGCAGGCTTTGACGAGGTTTTTAACAAGGATAAAATCGCCGTGGTCTTAGACCACTTCGTACCCAATAAGGACATTAAGGCGGCCGAACAATCAAAGCAGTGCAGAGAATTTGCCTGCGGACACTGTATAAGTCATTTTTACGACGTTGGAAAAATGGGAATTGAGCACGCTCTTTTACCCGAGCAGGGCGTTGTAACCGCCGGCGACTTAATTATCGGTGCTGACAGTCACACCTGCACCTACGGTGCCTTGGGCGCCTTTTCAACAGGCGTGGGAAGCACGGATATGGCGGCGGGAATGGCAACCGGAAAGGCATGGTTTAAGGTTCCCTCTGCGATTAAGTTTAACCTTACAGGAAGCCTTGGTAAGAATTGCAGCGGAAAGGACGTTATCCTTACTATAATAGGAAAAATCGGGGTTGACGGCGCTCTTTACCGCAGTATGGAATTTTCCGGGGACGGAGTTGCCTCTCTTTCCATGGACGACAGGCTTTGTATATGCAATATGGCGATTGAAGCCGGTGCCAAAAACGGAATCTTTCCCGTGGACGAGGTTACCTTAAAATATATGGAGGGACGCTGTGAGCGCAAGGGTGTTATCTATACTGCCGACAGCGACGCAGAATATGAAAAGGTTATAGACATTGACCTTTCCGAAATCGTTCCCACCGTAAGCTGCCCTCACCTTCCGGAAAACACTAAACCGGCCAGTGAGCTTGGAGATATAAAAATCGACCAGGTTGTAATCGGAAGCTGCACAAACGGACGTATGGAGGACATGGAAGCGGCATATAAGATACTTTCCGGCAAAAAAATTGCTGACAATGTACGGTGCATAATAATCCCGGCTACTATGGCAATATATAAGGAATGTGTCGAAAGAGGCTATGTCACTGCGTTTATAGACGCAGGAGCCGTAGTTTCCACTCCCACCTGCGGTCCCTGTCTTGGCGGGTACATGGGTATACTTGCCGCAGGCGAGCGTTGTATTGCGACCACTAACAGAAACTTTGTCGGACGTATGGGACATACGGACAGCGAGGTTTATCTTGCAAGCCCGGCTACTGCGGCAAGCAGTGCGCTTACAGGCTATATCACAAGTCCTAAGGAGGTTTGATTTACTTGAAGACAGAAGGAAAAGTTTTTAAATATCCGGATAACGTGGACACTGACGTAATCATTCCGGCAAGGTACCTTAATACCTCCGACGCAAGCGAGCTTTCCAAGCACTGTATGGAGGACATAGATAAGGATTTTGTAAAAAACGTAAAAAAGGGCGATATAATGGTTGCCGGCTGGAACTTCGGCTGCGGCTCTTCAAGAGAGCACGCTCCGCTGGTTATTAAAACCTGCGGCACAGGCTGCGTAATCGCAAAAAGCTTTGCGAGAATATTTTACAGAAACGCTATAAATATCGGTCTTCCTATATTAGAATGTCCCGAAGCGGCAGAGGAAATCGCCGCAGGCGACGAGGTAAGCATAGATTTTGATTCCGGCGTTATATCTGATATTACCAAAGGCAAAACCTTTAAGGCTGAGCCTTTCCCGGAATTTATTCAGGAAATAATATCAAAGGGCGGTCTTTTAGCCTCTCTTAAAAAGTAAAACTTTTATCAGCTTTTTTAAATAATCAGGCTTTTTAGAAAAAGGAGAAATATATGCAAAAGAATATTGCGGTTATAAGAGGCGACGGGATAGGTCCGGAAATTGTCAACGAAGCCATAAAGGTGCTTGATAAGGTCGCCGAGGTTTACGGTCACAGCTTTAATTACATAGATGTTGATATGGGCGGCTGTGCCATAGACAAATGGGGCGATCCGCTCCCCGATGAAATGCTTAAAAGATGCTTGGAGTCAGACAGCGTTCTTTTAGGCGCCGTTGGCGGCAAAAAATGGGACTCCGTGCCCGGAAATATGCGTCCGGAAAAAGGTCTTTTACGACTTCGTGCCGGTATGGGCGTTTACAGTAATAACCGTCCGGCAAAAATATGGCCTCAGCTTGCCGACGCCTCCCCTCTTAAAAAATCAATAGTTGACAAAGGCATTGATTTTATAATTGTCAGAGAGCTTATAGGCGGTATCTATTTCGGCAAGCACCGGACATTTGATGACGGCGGAGAAAAGCGTGCCTCGGACGATATGTGCTATTCCGAAAGCGAAATAATGAGAATAGGAAGAATCGGATTTGAAACGGCAAGAAAGCGTTCGGGCAGACTGTGCTCGGTTGAAAAGAGCAATGTGCTTGATACCAGCCGTCTTTGGAAAGCTGTTATGCACCGTATTTCCGAGGAATACCCCGACGTTACCTTAACGGACATGCTTGTGGATAACTGCGCTATGCAGATTGTCAAGGACCCGTCGCAGTTTGACGTTATAGTTACCGAGAACATGTTCGGAGATATACTTTCAGACGAGTCCTCGATGATAACGGGCTCCATAGGTATGATTCCCTCCTCAAGCCTCGGCGACGGTACCTTGGGGCTTTACGAGCCCATACACGGCTCCGCTCCCGATATTGCCGGAACGGATACGGCAAACCCGATAGGCACTATTCTTTCAGCGGCAATGATGCTTAAATACAGCTTCGACATGGAAAAGGAATCCGACAGCATAGAAAAGGCCGTTTACGACGTTTTGGAGGAAGGCATAAGATGCGCAGATATAATGCCTTCTGATAAGACATTGGCCTTAAAATGTAAAAAAGTCGGCTGCTCGGCCATGGGCAGTCTTATAGCAAACCATATAAAGAGGTGACAAAATGAAATTATCAGGTGCAGATATAATTGTAAGAACCTTAATTGAGCAGAATGTTAAAACGGTATTCGGCTATCCCGGCGGTCAGATTATAAACGTATACGATTCGCTTTATAAATACCAGAATGAAATAAACCACATATTAACCGCTCATGAGCAGGGCGCTGTGCATGCCGCCGACGGCTATGCAAGATCAACCGGCGAGGTCGGAGTCGTTATTGCCACCTCCGGTCCCGGAGCGACCAATCTTGTTACGGGTATCGCCACGGCTTATCTTGACTCTGTTCCGTTAGTAGCTATTACCGGAAACGTTTTAAGCTCTCAGATAGGCTCTGACAGCTTCCAGGAAATAGACATAACCGGAATCACCCTTCCCATAACAAAGCATAACTATATAGCCGGCTCGGTGGAAACCCTTGCCGACACCATAAGAGAAGCCTTCAGAATTGCCAAATCCGGAAGACCGGGTCCGGTACTTATAGACGTGCCCAAGGACATTCAGATAGCAAAGTTCGATTACGAGCCTCTCCTCCCCGTTGAGGCAGACGAAAAAAAGCCTTGCTCAGACGTTACGGCGGCGGCTGAATGTATCAATCAGGCAAAGCGTCCGTTTATCTACTTCGGCGGCGGCGTTATAAATTCCGGCGCAGAAAATGAAATCATGAAGATGGCGGACATTATAGACGCTCCGATCGGCTGTTCTTTAATGGGCTTATCCGGCGTACCTACCGACCATCCCCGTTTCCTCGGTATGCAGGGTATGCACGGCCATTACGCTTCGTCTATGGCAATGCATAAATCCGACTGCATAATCGCTCTCGGCGTGCGCTTTAACGACCGTGTAACCGGAAACAAGGCAAAATTTGCAACCTCGGCAAAAATCATTCATATAGACGTTGACGGAGCCGAGCTTTCAAAGACCGTTAATCCGGCCTACGCTTTAAGAGGCGACGTAAAGCTTACCTTGGAAAAAATAATTCCTCTGCTTGAGGAGAAAAAGCGTCCCAAATGGCAGGAAAAAATAGACTCTCTTCGCCAAGCGGAAAGAGAAAACGAGGATAAGCGTCCCGGTATGACTCCTAAAAACGTGCTCTCTGAGTTAAATAATTATCTTAAAGAAAACACGCCCGTAGCAACCGACGTCGGCCAGCACCAGATGTGGGCGGCACAGACGGTAAGCTTTAAGCGTCCCAGACGCTTTATAACAAGCGGCGGTCTGGGTACAATGGGCTTCGGTCTTGGCGCGGCAATAGGCTCTGCAATGGGCACCGGCGAAAAAACCGTTCTCGTAACGGGCGACGGAAGCTTCGGCATGTGCTTAAACGAGCTGGCGACAGCCGTAACCTACAATGTGCCGGTTGTAATACTGCTTTTGAATAACGGCGTATTGGGTATGGTAAGACAGTGGCAGACACTCTTTTTCGACAAGCACTATTCAAACACCGTGCTTGACAGAAAGACCGATTTTTCAGCTCTCGCCAAGGCCTTCGGAGCAGACGGCACTAAGGCGGAAACTTTAGAGGAGCTTGACAGCGCCCTTAAAAAGGCGTTTGCCGCAGACGGTCCCTATTTAATAGACTGCACTATCTGTAAAGACGAATTTGTACTTCCCATGCTGCCTCCCGGAGGCTCCATGGACGATATTATTGTAAAGGTGGGTGACTGAATATGCCGAAATACACTATCGCTGTTTTGGTAAGAAACCAGTTCGGTGTCTTAAACAGGGTGACGAGTATGTTCCGCCGCAGACAGTTTAACATTAACTCTCTGACAGTAAGCGAAACCGAATCGGATAAATATTCCCGTATTACTGTTACCTACGAGGGCGACCCCTCTCTTAATCATCAGATTGTAAATCAGCTTAACAAGCTTCACGACGTGTGCCGTGTTAAGGAGCTTTCCGGGGATGACTCGGTTAACTGCGAGCTTATGCTTATAAAGGTTAAGAACGAGCCTGAAACAAGAGAGGATATTCGCACTGCCGCAGACGCCTTTAAGGCGGAAATCGTCGATTACACCAAGGAATCCATTATAATGCGTATAACCGGCGACAGTAAGAGGATAGACGCATTTATAAAGCTGATGAAGGATTATTCAATCCTTGAAATATGCCGCACGGGAATTGTATCTTTAGAGCGCGGCGTCAAAACAATATCAGAAAACGAAAATTAAAATAAGAAAGGATGTATTTATCATGGCAAGAATTTTCTATCAGCAGGACTGCGATTTGCAGAAATTAAGCGGAAAGACCGTCGCAATTATAGGCTACGGCTCCCAGGGACATGCTCACGCATTAAACCTTAAGGACAGCGGCGTAGACGTTATAGTAGGTCTTTATGAGGGCAGCAAGAGCTGGGCAAAGGCTGAGTCTCAGGGGCTTAAGGTTATGACCTCCGCCGAAGCGGCTAAAAACGCAGACATTATCATGATTTTAATAAACGACGAAAAGCAGGCTAAGCTTTACAAGGAAAGCATTGAGCCCAACCTTACAGAGGGTAAGACCCTGGCGTTCGCCCACGGCTTCAACATACATTTCGGATGCATTAAGCCTCCCAAGAATGTTAATGTTATAATGATAGCTCCCAAGGGTCCCGGTCATACCGTAAGAAGCGAATATCTTGCAGGCAAGGGTGTTCCCTGTCTTATCGCCGTTGAACAGGACGCAACAGGCGACGCATGGGATATAGGTCTTGCGTACGCATTAGGTATCGGCGGTGCAAGAGCCGGAGTTCTTGAAACAACCTTCAGAACGGAAACCGAAACCGACCTCTTCGGCGAGCAGGCAGTACTTTGCGGCGGCGTATGCGCTCTTATGCAGGCAGGCTTTGAAACCTTGGTTGAGGCAGGCTACGATCCCAGAAACGCTTACTTTGAGTGTATCCATGAGATGAAGCTCATTGTTGACCTTATATATCAGAGCGGTTTTGCCGGAATGAGATATTCAATCTCCAATACCGCAGAATACGGCGACTATATTACAGGTCCTAAGATTATAACCGAGGAAACAAAGAAGACCATGAAGAAGATATTAAAGGACATTCAGGACGGTACTTTTGCAAAAGACTTCCTGCTTGATATGTCCGAATCCGGCGCTCAGGTTCACTTCAACGCAATGCGTAAGCTTGCGTCAGAGCATCCTTCCGAGGTTGTAGGTAAAGACGTCAGAAAGCTTTACAGCTGGAACGGCGAAGACAAGCTTATAAACAACTGATTATAATCCCTTTACGGAGGTAAAAAGTTTATGGTTAGCGATTCATTAAAAAAAGGTCCTCAGAACGCACCCCACAGAGCGCTTTACCATGCTCTGGGCATGACAAATGAGGAAATAGAAAGACCGCTCGTGGGCATTGTAAGCTCATATAACGAGATTGTGCCCGGTCACATGAACATAGACAAAATCGTAGATGCCGTAAAGCTGGGAGTTGCAATGGCAGGGGGAACGCCGGTGGTGTTCCCCGCCATTGCGGTATGCGATGGTATTGCAATGGGTCACCGAGGAATGAAATATTCTCTTGTAACCCGTGACCTCATTGCCGATTCTACCGAGGCAATGGCTCTCGCCCACGGCTTTGACGCCCTTGTAATGGTGCCAAACTGCGACAAGAACGTGCCCGGTCTTTTAATGGCGGCAGCAAGAGTCAACGTTCCTACCGTATTTGTCAGCGGAGGTCCCATGCTTGCCGGTCATGTTGACGGACACAAGACCAGCTTCTCCTCCATATCCGAGGCGGTAGGAGAATTTAACGCCGGCAAAATAGATGAAGAAAAGCTTTATGAATATGAATGTAAAACCTGCCCCACCTGTGGCTCATGCTCCGGTATGTATACCGCAAACTCCATGAACTGCTTAACGGAGGCACTGGGAATGGGGCTTCGCGGCAACGGTACAATTCCTGCCGTATATTCTGCAAGAATTGCTCTTGCCAAGCACGCCGGAATGGCAGTTATGGATATGCTTAAAAAAGATATACGTCCCAGGGATATAATGACAAAGGAGGCGTTTCATAACGCTCTTACCGTTGATATGGCTTTAGGCTGTTCTACAAACAGTATGCTTCATCTTCCGGCAATCGCACACGAGTGCGGAATTGAAATCAACTTAGACATTGCCAACAGTATAAGTGAGGTTACTCCCAACCTTTGCCATCTTGCTCCGGCAGGCCGCACATATATAGAGGAGCTTGACGAGGCCGGCGGAGTTTATGCGGTTATGCACGAGCTTTCAAAGAAAAATCTCATTAATACCGATTGCATGACGGTAACCGGAAAAACCGTCGGCGAAAACATAAAAAATTGCTTAAATAAAAACACCGATGTTATACGTCCCATCGAAAATCCTTACAGCGAAACCGGCGGAATTGCCGTATTAAGAGGAAATCTCGCCGCTGACGGAAGCGTTGTAAAGCGCTCGGCGGTAGCTCCCGAGATGCTTATTCACGAGGGACCGGCAAGAGTTTTTGAATGTGAAGAGGACGCACAGAAGGCGATAAATTCCGGAAGCATCGTTCCCGGCGACGTGGTTGTAATAAGGTACGAAGGACCTAAGGGTGGTCCCGGTATGCGTGAAATGTTAAACCCCACCTCAGCTATTATGGGTATGGGCTTAGGAAGCAGTGTTGCATTAATTACCGACGGAAGATTCAGCGGCGCTACAAGAGGCGCCTGCATAGGTCACGTATCTCCCGAAGCGGCAAGCGGCGGCTTAATAGGTATCGTACAAGACGGCGATATTATAAGTATAAATATCCCGGAGCATAAGCTTGAGCTTAAGGTTGATCAGGCAGAAATCGACCGCAGAATGAGCGAATTTAAGCCCAAAAAGAAGGAGCTTTCCGGCTATCTTAAACGGTATGCCTCCCTTGTTTCTTCCGGCGCAAAAGGAGCTGTACTCAACTAAACGCCATGAATACAAAGAGAAATTTAATAAAAATTTCACTGTCACTTCACACCCTCTCGGTGCTTAAGGGGCTTTTACAGGATAAGGTTATCGGCGCACTTTCAGAATATCTTGACTCATGTTTTACCGCATCTAAGTCCGATATTGCCGATAAATATTCCGCTTTTGTTTATAATCTTTACAAAAGCGGCACCGATTCCTTAACGGAATATATCAAAAAGGCGGTAAATGAAGAGGAAAATATCTACATTACCGCTGTCGGCGCTAAAAAGACGCCTCCTTTATGCGTTAAAGACAGTCTTATCAGGGACTTAGACATCATGGGCGAAATCGCATCTCTTACCCCCGAGGATTTGAAGCCCGATATAGAGGAAATTGATTCTTTTCCGAGCTTTAGCACCAAAACAGTCGATATAAAGGGCGATTATCTTTTAAGAATAAAGAATATCGGAAAATACGGCTACGGAATTTACGCAAAACATCATATGTTCTATATAGGAACCGACGGGCTTATAACTCCCGTTCACTATCCGGATACGGTAAGGCTTTCTGACCTTGCGGATTATGAGCGTGAAAAGAAAATTATCCTTGACAATACCAAGGCGCTTATATCAGGCTCTCCTGCCGCAAATATTCTGCTTACGGGCGACGCCGGAACAGGTAAATCCTCCACGGTAAAGGCCATAGTGAACGAGCTATATACCGAAGGGCTTCGTATAATCGAGGTCAGGAAAGAACAGCTTAAGAACATTCCGGCTATTTTAGACGAGCTTTCCTTAAATCCCCTTAAATTTATCATATTTATCGACGATTTATCCTTCGGCAAGGATGACGACAGTTTCAGCACATTAAAGGCTATTCTTGAGGGCTCTGTTTCCGCAAAGTCCAAAAATGTTGTGATTTACGCCACAAGCAATCGCCGTCATCTTGTAAAGGAAAGGTTTTCGGATCGTGAGGGCGACGACATTCATTTTAACGACACTACTCAGGAAATAATGTCGCTTTCCGAGCGATTTGGCATACAGGTGACCTTCTGCCGTCCCGACAAAAAGACCTATCTTGACATCGTGCACACTCTTGCCGACAAAAACGGTATTTCCTACGACCCGGATAAGCTTGATGCGGCGGCAGAGCGCTTTGTTCTCTCAAGATCTGCACGTTCTGCAAGAGCGGCAAAGCAGTTTATTGACACGGTTATCGCGGGAAACAGCGAGGATGTCTTTAAAATGTGATATTTTTGTCAGGTTTTGTTTTTTTCTCTTGACATTTATCCGATATTGATGTATAATTCTAAAAAAATGGGAAAGGTACAATTGTTTATGAAGCATTTTTTCAGCTCACTATATATTACAGGCATTATCGGCATAGTGATTATAGCTATGCTTCTTTGCGTTGTATAATAAGCAGTGAGAAAAAAGGCTTTCTTTCAACAGAATTTTTACATTAATGCAATTTAAACCTCACTTGCTTAAGGAGCAGGTGAGGTTTTATTTTTGATAAAGGAGGTATGGCGGATGGATAACACCGTATTGATTGTCGAAAAAGATGTGCGAATACAAAACCTAGTGAATGTAACTCTTAAAACCCACGGTTACAAGTGCATAACAGCCGAGCGAGGAGAAACCGCCGTACTATTGGCGTCATCCCACAATCCCGATATAATATTAATCGATCCGGAGCTTCAGGATATGAGCGGCATAGAGGTTATAAAAAATATCCGCTCCTGGTCCGAGGTGCCAATTATTGTCATAAGCTCACGCACTGAGGATTATGACAAGGTTATGGCACTGGATTCCGGTGCGGACGACTACATAACAAAGCCCTTCTCAATTGAGGAGCTTCTTGCGAGAATGAGAGTTATGAAAAGGCGCTTTCCCTCGTCAAAAGCCTCGTCGGCTCCGGACTCGGTCTTTGAAAACGGCGGTCTTAAAATAGACTACATAGCACGCCGGGTAACGGTAAACGGTAAGGAAATACATCTTACTCCCATTGAATATCAGCTTTTATGTATTTTGGCACAAAACGCCGGCAAGGTACTCACACACACCTTTATAACCCGTGAAATATGGGGAAGCAGCTGGGAAAACAACATCATGTCCCTCAGAGTTTTTACCGGTACATTAAGAAGAAAGTTAGAGCCCTCTTACGACTCTCCGAAATATATCCAGACTCACACGGGCATAGGCTATATGATGGTGAAGGTCGGCGACGAGGAATTGCAATAGCTTAAACATAAAGAATAAATGCATATTTTTATAAAATATGCATTTATTTTATAAAAAATGAGGCATACTATGTAAAATACTTATCCGGAGGATTTATATGAGCAATCATTTAGCGAAGGAAACAAGTCCTTACCTTTTACAGCATGCTGAAAATCCTGTAGACTGGTATCCTTGGTGCGACGAGGCTTTCTGCCGTGCCCGTACGGAAAACAAACCCGTTTTCTTAAGCATCGGTTACAGTACCTGCCATTGGTGTCACGTTATGGAGCGTGAAAGCTTTGAGGACAAAGAAGTTGCGGATTTATTAAACAGTCACTTCATTTGTGTTAAGGTCGACCGCGAGGAGCGTCCTGACATCGACAGCGTATATATGTCTGTGTGCCAGGCGTTTACCGGCAGCGGTGGCTGGCCCATGAGCATATTTATGACCTGGGATAAAAGCCCCTTTTTCGCCGGGACATATTTCCCTAAAGAAGGAATGTACACTGCCTTAGGCTTTTTAGATATACTGAAAAATATTTCCAAGCTTTGGGATAAAGACCCAAACGCTTTTTCAGGCTATGCGGAAAATATAATAGCGCATATAAAAAGCGCCCAAAATTTAACACCGGGCGCAATTGATGAAAATGCGGAGGATAAGGCGGCAGAATTTTTCCTTGAAAGCTTTGACAATATAAACGGAGGCTTCGGCACAGCTCCGAAATTTCCGTCGCCCCACAATCTTTTATTTCTCACGCTTTATGCAAGTCAAAAAAATGATAAGAGAATAATGGATGCCGTTGAAAAAACACTGCTTCAAATGCGTATGGGCGGAATTTTCGACCAAATCAGCTTTGGATTTTGCAGATATTCCACGGACAAATATTTTCTTGTGCCTCATTTTGAAAAAATGCTCTACGACAATGCTCTTTTAATTATGGCGTACTGTGCGGCGTACAGTAAAACGGGAAAAGACATTTTTTTAGATACCGCTAAAAAAACGGCAGATTACATTCTTTCCGAAATGACTTCGCCTGAAGGCGGATTTTACAGCGCCCGGGACGCCGACTCTGAGGGTGAGGAGGGAAAATATTACACTCTTTCATATAAGGAAGTTATTGATGTTTTAGGCCCGTTACGGGGCAAAAAATTTGCCGAAGCCTTTGATATAACCGAAAAGGGTAATTTTGAATGCTTAAATATTCCCAATCTTCTTAAAAGCAGACTCTTAAACGAGGATTTTACCGAGAATATAAAAAAACTATACGAATACAGAAAAAAACGTTTTACCTTGAAAACTGACGATAAAATTATCCTGTCCTGGAACTCTCTTGCCATAGCCGCTTTCTCCATGCTCGGAAAAGTATCCCATAGCGAAAAATATATCGATGCGGCAAAAAAAGCTTTTTCTTTTGCGGGAAAAAATTTATGCTCCGGCGTAAAGCTTTATACAAGCTTCAGAAACTCAAAGCACTCCGAAAGCGCCGTTTTGGACGATTACGCCTTTTATATAGCCGCATTAATCGCACTTTATGATTCAACCCTAAAAAAAAGCTATCTTAAGCGGGCGGAGGATATTTTATCCGAGACCGTAAGGCTTTTTTACGACGGGGAACACGGTGGCTTTTATTTGTGCAGGAAAGACTCCGGCGAGCTTTTCATAAATCCTAAGGAAACATACGACGGGGCGCTTCCCTCCGGAAATTCGGTCATGGCATATAACTTAACAAGGCTTCATCAGCTTACGGAAAATACCCGTTATTATGAGCTTGAAAAAAAGCAGGTTAAGTTTATGCTTTCACGCATAAACGATTATCCCCACGGCAGCTCTATGTTTCTTTTGTCATATCTTTTATATAAAAATCCGCCGGCGCACATTGTATGCGTCTTAAAAGACCCTTCGGATATTAACTCTTTAATATACACTCTTCCCCTTCTTTCCAATGCGGTCACGGAAAAAGAAAGTGAAAAATATGAGCTGTTAAACGGCAAAACCACATATTATATATGCAAAGACAATACCTGTCTGCCGCCGTCAAACACCTTATCCTTTGATACAAAACAGTAAAGCTTTGCTCCGAAAAACACAAAAAACACGCCTCTAAAGGCGTGTTTTTTACTTTTCTAAGCTTCTTTTTTTATAATCTCTTTGCCTTTGTAATATCCGCAGGCAGGGCAGATTCTATGAGGCATTTTGAGCTCGCCGCACTGAGGACACTTTACCATGCCCGGAACCCTAAGTCTCCAGTTAGCTCTTCTCGAATGCTTTCTTGCTTTTGATATTCTGGTCTTTGGTACTGCCATTTTCTACACCTCCATTAATCATAAGTCAGCTTTGAAATTTTTTAATATGTCGAATCTCGGATCCCAATCATCCTTCCTGCAAGCGCAGGCTCCCTCATTGAGATTTTTTCCGCAGTTAGGACAGATTCCCTTGCAGTCCTCTGAACAAAGCACCGTCATGGGCAATTCGGAAATAATCGAATTTCCGACTATATCCGAAAGGTCACACTCACTCTTATCAGGGGAAACCGCCTCTGAATTTGCCTCGTCACCGCTTAGATCCTCATAAATATCTGCGTCAAAGCTGATTGTTACAGGCTTTAAGCATCTTGCACATGGAGTTGTATATTCTCCGGCAGCTGTTGCTTTAAGCTCCAGACTTCCGCCGATATTTATTATGCTTCCCGTAACGTGAACATCGGAAAACTCATATTCTCCTCCGTCAAAATCAATCTTGCCTAAACTGACAAATCCGTCTACGGGTATCTTACCTTCAGAATCCGCTATTTTTGAAATATTTACTTTCATTGTCGATTCCTCTCTGCAAGCAAAGTATATTATACATTCTTTTTCATAAAATGTCAATACTTTTGCGGTATATTTTTTATTTTTTTATTGCGTTTCCGCACCTTGGGTCGTATTAATCTGGGAATCCGATACAGGCGTTATACTTACGGACGCTGTAATTCTGGACGTTTCAGCCTTTACCTCGTCAGGTAAAATTATATCCCTCACAAAGCTTTTGGAGGACATTGCGTAATATGCGTCAATATCGGCCGTATCAACAGAATCAATTTTTTCAACAATCTCAACCGGGCCTGTAATTACAACGCTTTCCGGATTAACAGACTCTACTTTTACAATATAACCCTCAAGGCTTCCCACTATTCTCGGAGGATTAACCTTAACCTCTTTTTTACTCTGACAGTTGACCGTAACGGTCGCCTCATTTTCGGACTTTGTTATCATATCGCTTTTAATTGCATTTCCTGCCGCATCCTTAAGCACGATTGCAGTATTATATATATTTTCGCTTTTCGATATACTGCTTACATCAATCGGCTCGGTCCACGCCGTAACCTTGTCAAGAAGCGTTCCCGGTCCCTTTATAGTAATTTGGGACGGAGAAACGGTTTTTTCTCCCTCAACAATATTGTCATCCATCGTGCCTACAATGTCTATTCCCACCTCAACCGTTTTTCTTATAAGTATGTCCGTTACAAGCTTTCCCGATGTAACCTTTTTTTCTTCAACGCTTAACGAGTCAGGTATTCCAACAATGCTTATTATGGGCTTCTGCTCGCCCGTTCCGGTTATATTAGAAACGTCGACAATCGCATTTATATCGGATTTACTGAGCCTTGAAAGAACATTCCTTGCTCCGGATATTTTAACGGCAATCTGAAGATCACTGCTTAAAACCGTAATATTTCTGCTTTCAAGAGCCGCTATACCCGATATAGTAACGGGTATATTGGTATAAGTGTTTGTCGAATTCGGATTTTCATCGTATGATACGTATATCCACATTAAAAATGCCAAAAAAGTGCAGGCAACCTTGCCCCAAAATTTCTTTGACAGTATTTTCCCTTTTTCTGCGGCTTCGGAGCTTCTTTTTTTATTTTTGTTCATTTCCGTCCCCCCTTTTGAAAAGTCCGCGTATATCAGCCTCCACGGGAGCCATATCGGAAAATTCGATATTTAATATTTCACGTAGGTTTTCCGGCGTAATGTCCCGGTGCAGTCCTCCGTCCTTAGCGTAAGAAATGCTTCCGGTTTCTTCGGAAACCACAACGGCAATTGCGTCGCTCTTTTCCGTGACGCCGATTGCCGCCCTGTGACGGGTTCCCAGCTCGGTGCTTATAGCCGCATTTTCCGACAGGGGAAGTATACTCTGGGCATAAGCTATCTTTTCATTTTTTATAATAACCGCTCCGTCATGAAGGGGAGTGTTTTTTACAAAAATATTCTCCAAAAGCCCCTGGGATATTTCAGCGCCGATAACGGTACCGGTTACCTTTATAACGCTGTCTAATTTTTTCTGCTTTTCAAACACGATTAAAGCTCCGGTGCACTCCTCGGCCATATTTGATACGGCGGAAACGATAGCTTCGATTCTGTCCTTTTCTATTATTATGCCCGGATAAAACATTTTACGCAAAGCCGTTCCCCGTCCGAGTCTGTCAAGAAAGCTTCTAAGCTCAGGCTGAAAGACAATTATTACCGCAATAGCGCCCACCTGAATGAGATTTCTCAAAATGAAATTAACCGTATTAAGCTGCAAAAGTGCACTCACAGGCGTCAGAATAACCAAAGCGATAACAACCTTCAAAGACTGCCACGCCTTTGTTTCTATCATATATTTGCCTATGTAATAAAACGTCACGGCAACTATCAGTATATCAATTACGTCGTTTAGCTTTACCATTCCGAAAAAACGGGAAAACTGTGTCAGCAGTGTACTGAAAGCATTTTCCATACAGATTCCCTCCTCTTTATATTTTAACAAGTATATTATACAACATTCTTATCAAATATGGAAGTGTTTTTTGTGAATTTTTAAAAAAGTTTTATCAGCGTTGTATATTAAATCGAAAACCGACAGGTCTATCCGCCTTTTTACACGAAAAAAACTACGTTTTAAAAGTATTCTGAAATTTTAAGAAAATTCCGCCTGCCTTTTCAGGTCAAAAAAAATGCATAACCGATTAACGACGGCTAAGCATTTTTCATTTTATTTTCTTTGCCATTAGACTCCAAAAGCTCTTTTCTAAGCGATATAACGTTTTATAAGTTTATCTTGCTGTCTTATTGGCAAAAAAATCTCTTAATGTTTTATATGTTTCGTTTTTCTCGCCATTTAAGTTCTCGGATACTTGAGGCGTATAAATTGCCTGGCCGTTCTTTTTTGCCTCAATCTCGGCCTTTGCCGCATCATTGACAATCTTTGATACCTCTTCATGCGTAAATTCATGCTCTCTTTCAATCACCTCAACGGTGCCCAAATGTGCAAGCTCGCTCTTTGCCGCCGCAGCCATAGGTACCAACAGCATTGCCGCTGCAATAGCTAATGCTAAAAGCTTTTTCATGTTCATACCCCTTTCTCAAAAACAAAATCGTTCAGGACACACCTACTTAAAAGCGGAGGCGGGCTATCGCCCGCCTTCGCCAATACGGTCAAAAATCATATAAAATGCATTTGACCTTATAATCTTTGTTTATTTCCAGTTGTAGTTTCCTTCAACGTGAAGCATTCCTGAAGTATATGCGTCGATAAGTCCGCCGAGATTTCCTGTAACATTATCATAGCTTTCAAGTAATGCCTTGTTGCCGTCAGAATCAACTACCCAGTACTCTATCTTGCTTCCGTTAAGTTTGAAGTAAGTGTTACCGTACTTGCCTACCGGTATTCTGTATATGGGATTGCCTATAACATTGCCATTTTCGTCAGTTACTGTTCCATCCATACCGGGCTTGCCGTCTATGAATTTCTGCTCAACTACTTCATATACGTCGGGAATTATAGTGCCATCCTTGTCTTTTGCATTCTGGAAGAACGCAAACTTCCATGTTACCTTAGGAGTAGCCTTACCGCCTGTATAACGAACAATCTTATCAGCATATTCGCCGTTGCCGAGATGGTGACCGTCCATTACTATGCCGTTTACTATAAGATACTGATACTGAAGATAAGGATCTGTGTTCTCATAGCTTGAAGCGGGATTTGTCCATGAAATTACAGGCTTATGAGAAGCAACTCTGATAGTTCCGTAGGTCCAGTTCCAGCCGTCGTTCATGTGATTTAAATATTCTTCCGCAACGTTCTTTGTTGCAAGACCCTCATTGCTGTTCTTGTTGAACTTAGCTGTTATATACTGGTTTTCAACCACGCTTATCATATCTGCAATCATTTCGTCCGTCATAACATAGCGACCATAAGAATCTCTCTGAGAAAGCAAGCTTGAAACCTTTTCATCATAGGACAAAACGCCGTTGCCGTCGGAATCTTTGACCTTAGCTTCGTTTACAAAGCTGTTCCAGCTTGTAATAACGTTTGAAAGACCCCAGTCCTCATACATTCTCTTTTCATTGTCGGTAAGCGCCTTGCCGTTTTTATTATATCTTCCGAAACCGTAATCCTTAAATACCTTTGACAGAACAACGGCAGGTCTGTTCGTTCTCTGCATAACGGCGGAGTCCGGAATATTAAGCGCCGCATTTCCGTAATCCCATGCCCAGGTCCTGTTATTGATCTTGGTCTGCTGACGCTGCCATATCATGTGATTACCGTTTGCATCTTCTCCGATTTCCCACATATAATCCTTGTATCTGGTTTCCCACTGCGGAAAAAGATTGTTGTAGTGCGTTATATCCTGAGCCTTGCCATCAAGATACATTCTGCTGTAGCCAGCATGCGGATACTGTGTTTCATAGCCTTCGATTCTCCACTCAGGTGTAACGGGAACCAAAACCTGTTTGTTGGTGTATTTACCGTTAATAACCTCGTTATAAATCCTGTTGGGATTCTCGGGGTCCGTTGTGTCGTAACCGGCAAATACCATATTATCCATCTCTGAATGTGCCAAAACCGCCGTACTCATAGAAGCAAGCATTGCAACCGACATAGCACCTGCGATCGTTTTTCTGAAAAGTCCTTTCATAATCAAAGACCTCTCCTCCTTCTAAAAAATATATTTTTCGTTTAACACCTTAAGGCAAACGGCTCTTCGGTGGCAAGGCAGGCACTCAAAGTTCCTTTTGCTTAACGCATTAAACATTTTAACGGCGACAAATCCTTTATAAAGCGGACTTACACACCATTTTGAGTACATTATACCGTCCTTAGGGTAAAATAAACGTAAAAAAATATGTCAAAAAGGCATAATTTTTAATATTTTTTCAGCTTTCCTTACAATTTGAGCCAAAGTATATTCGCCCCACGGATAGTCAACCATATATTCTCCGTTAAAAATGTCCGAATATTTTACGGGATCATCCATAAATTTATAATAATCACAGTCTACCAAAGTGGTATCTATGCACCGCTCTCCCCGTTTTTCAATTATTATGTTGCGGCACCCGTTTTTTTCCAATGTATCACGTAGATTTTTAAGCGCAATTCGGTATAATGCCTTTGTTCCCTCGTCAAAAACTCTGTCTTCCCAAAGTGCGTCGATTACCTGCTCCATGGTCACGCTTCCGCCTCGCCTGTCTATCATAAGCGCCAGAAGCTCCTTTGATTTTTTATTCGAAAAATGTATGAGCCTGTTTCCGGAAAAAACGTCAAATCTTCCGAATGTGTGAACTCTTATAATGTTCTCTCTGAGTTTTCCGTATACTCTTTTATAATGCCTTATTACCTTTTTTATTTTTTCTGCGGTACAAGGCTTTAATATATATCCGAACGCCTCGGCGTCAAAGGCAGAAAGAGCATAATCGGGATATTTTGTCAGGAAAACGACCTCGGAGTGTGGATTTATTTTCCTGACATTACCGATAATATCCATAGAATGAACTCCATTCAATACCGTTTCCGAAAAAATTATGTTACATGATTTTTCTGATGCAAGGTATGAAAAAAGCTGTACCCGGTTGTCGAAACATTCAATTCCGGAAACATCTGTTATTTCGCTAAAAATACGTTTAAATTGCGTGTGCTGTACAATATCATCATCAATGTATGCGACCTTCAAAGTTACCACCTGCAATAGGCCGGACAAAACGACACTTATACCGTCTGTCAGGCTATAATAATTCATTATACTTTTTAAAGAGTAAAAATAGGGTAAAACTCCCAATTCTAAATCTTGAATTTTGCCTGACTGTCTTTATCATTTCTTTAATTTAAGCCTTGTAAATTTCAGCAGTTTATGATCAAGACGTACACCCTGAATTCTTATACCTAAGCATAAAAACAGGGCTTAAATCAGTAAGCCCCTTTTACCGGGATTTTCCGATTCAAGTCCTATTGATATACAGCCATAAAAAGGGATGTTCTCTGTTTTTCTCCGGGAACATCCCTTAATTAATTTATTTAAGCCGGTATGAGAAAATTTTGCCTGCGATACGTGCGCTTTCAGAGCTTCCCTGTCCGTTATATTCCAGAATTACGCATATCGTTATGCTCTCGCCTGAATCATTTTCTGCAAAGCCTACAAACCAGTCGTGAGTTTTTGAGGTTTCATTCTCAGCAGTTCCGGTTTTTCCGTAAACCTTAAGTCCGCTTAAGTTTGCGCCTGTGCCCGTTCCTTTTGTAACGCATGAGCGCATCATTTCCTTAACCTCTCCGGCAACTAAAGAGTCTACCGGTCTTGCCAGAATTTTCTTTCTTGCACTGTATGCCGTAACACTCCCCTTATCTATGCTTTCTACCAGGTAAGGCGTTACCATATCTCCGTCATTGGCAAAAACCGAAGCGACCAAGGTCATATAAAGAGGTGTAACCATAAGCTTTCCCTGACCTATTGCGGTGGAAGCAATATCCGCCGTACTCATAGAATAGGTCTTATCTGCAAGATAGCTTTCTGATAACGGAATATCGAACTTTATATCCTTTCCGAGCAGAAATCTTTCATATATACTCATTCCGTCTTTTCCGAGTCTTTCGCCAATCTGAGCGAAAACCACATTGCTTGAATGAAGAAACGCCTCCTCAAGGTTCACCTCTCCATAAGCTTTTCCTCCTGAATTTTTATACTCCCGTCCGCCTATTACTGCGGTGCCCTCATCGGTAAAGGTTTCGTCGGACATTCCGGCTTCTATCGCGGCAGATGCGGTTATCATCTTCCATGTAGAGCCCGGTGCATAAAGTCCCGAAACAGCTCTTGCCACAAAGGGAGCGTCGTCCCTTTGCGAAAGCTCCTCCCAGTTTTTCTTAAGGCTCTCCTCCGAGGGGTCAAAGGTAGGATTTGAAGCCATGGCACGTATAGCGCCGCTTTTTGTGTCCATTACTATAATACTGCCGTTTTTCTTGCCCAAAAGGTCATACGCATACTGCTGAAGCTTATGGTCGATGGTCAGAGTGATGTCAAAGCCGCTTTTTTCGCCGCCGGCCATCACCGATGCCAAATTCAGCGCCTGCCCCAGCTCATTAGAGCCGGAAAGGTAGTCGTTGTACGCAAGCTCAATCTTGCTTCTTCCGTATGTCCTTGAGCTAAAGCCTATAACATGAGTGTAAATTTTTCCGTAGGTGTATTCTCTTTTCTGTCCCTCATCGGTCATTTTACTCTCGGCAAGCACCGTTTTATTCATATCGTATATAGTGCCCCGCTTTACTTCCTCCTCCTTGTCATACAGGCGTTGATTGTACACGCTTTTTTCAAGCTCGGGAGCCTTGAACACGCCGAAATACGTAAGATAAACAGCCAGCGACAAAAAAAGCATAAGAACAAGCGACAATACAATTATTATTTTTTTATTCAATGCTGTCTACCTCCCCCACGCTTATCGCCTGCAATATTCCCAGCGCCATAAAGCTTGTAACCAAAGAAGAGCCGCCGTAGCTTATAAAAGGCAGTGTTATGCCGGTAAGAGGAATGAGCTTTATAACTCCGCCGAGAATAATAAAGGTCTGAAATCCGAACATGGCGGAAAGCCCGAACGCCACTTTTTTATCAAAGCCTTCCGGTGCGGCAAGAGCAATTTTAAAGCCTCTATAAACCATAATGAAGAACAAAAGTATTACACCGATACCTCCTAAAAGTCCGAACTCTTCACAGATTGCGGAAAAAATAAAATCAGATTCCACAAAAGGAACGTATTCGGGACTTCCGCCGGCAAGCCCGGAGCCCACAAAGCCGCCGCTTGCCAGCGCAATAAGCGACTGCACAATCTGGTATCCCCGTCCCGTCGGGTCCGAGAAAGGGTCTATCCACATTTTTACTCTCGTCTGAATATGATAAAGCATTTTATAGCCTATATATCCGCCCATTCCGGCAATTGCGGCATTTATCAAAAGAAGCGACTTTTTCTTGCCGAATACAAAATACATTGACATATATATAAGGAAAAACAAAACCGCAATTCCCCACTCACGCTGGATAACTAAAAAGCCGAGATTTAAATATACATAGGCGGCGATGATTATGCCCCGTCTGCCCTCAGTTTGAAACGCCTTTCCCTTAGCCTGTAACTGCAACAGACAGGATAATGCGAAAACATAGAAAATCCTTATAAGCTCAGACGGCTGAAAGCCCTGATTTCCTATATATATCCAGTTTTTCGCCCCGTAAATAGTCCTTCCGAAAATTAAGGTGGCAACAAAAAGAGCTACGGAAGCTACGGCATAAATCAGAAAAAGCCGCTGCTTTATTTTAACTGCCCGGTAAAGAAAATATGACACAAAAAATACAGCCACAGAAATAATAAACCATACCATTTGCTTGTCACCGTAGGAGCGGTCAATTCTGGTAAGCATGATAAGCCCTATTGACAAAAGCGCCGTAACAGGCAGGAAAAGATAGGGATCCCCCATGCGAAAGGCTTTTATAAGGCAGTAGCAAATCACAATGAGAGCAATGAAAAGAATACCGGTTATACCTGTCTTGACTCTTTCTTCTAAGGATTCTGAGTGAAAAGATAAAATAGAAAATCCTATCGCATTCATAAGGGCAAGCATTAATAGAGGAGCATAGCCTTTATATTGCTTCTCACTCATAAATTCACCTCACCGTTCTTAAGCGAGGGGCGCAGGAAAACAAATTCAAGCTGTCCTATACATATCCTGTCGCCGTCCAAAAGCTCTACTGCGTCTTCATCAAGCCTTGTACCATTCAAAAACGTGCCGTTTGTGGAGTCTAAGTCCTCGATATAATATCCGTCCTTCTCCTTAAATATCCTCGCATGCTCGTGGGACATAAAATTATCGTCTATAAAAATACTTACGTCCTCTCCCCTGCCTATCACATCGTTTCCCGACAAGGGATAGCTTTCCTTTATGGGAAAGCCCGTGTCATGAGGCTGATTTATGGGCTTTATATATGCGTCATATACAGGCAGACCGGACTTTTTCCTGCTCATAACACGAATATCGGAATATATCATTTTCACAACAATAAAAATGAAATAATACACCACCAGAACAAATACGCCGCTGGCAACCTTTGATATTATCCCGAACATATTTCCACCTACCTTTTACTTCTCATAGCCAAGTATATAAGAACCGCTAAAGTCAGAACAAGCACAAGCTGTAAGACTCCCTTATACGGAATTTCGGTATAAAGCAGAACGGCATATACCAAAATTACAGCCGCAATCGCCAAAAATGTAAGCTTTCTTTTCATAATTTTTCCTCTTTTTATAAAAAATAATGGGCAATTTTAAAATATTCCTTGTCCGCCTCTAAAATACCTACGCATTTTTCACTGATTCGGGGATATTCAGGGCTTCCCGGAGAAAAGATGCGGACGCCGTCCTCAAAAAAATCACAGGGCGTATGAATATGTCCGAAAAAAACAGCTTCCGCTCCCTTTTCTTTAGCTGCAAGGCTTAGTCTTAAAGGATCCGCTCCGTAGGTATGCCCGTGGCATATTAATATTTTATGTCCCGATATGTCTATAATTTTTTCATTTTCGCCGGCTAAATCGTTATTGCCCTTAACCGAATAAAAAATCTTATCTTTATAAAGCTTTTCTAACTTTACGGCGTCCCTTACGTAATCTCCCAAGTGTATCACCCCGTCAAAGGGCACGTTTTCCATAAGTCTTAAAACAGAATCTAATCTTCCGTGGGTATCACCTGTAATCAAAACACGGTACATAGCTTCCTCCGTCACAAAATATTTTAAAAAACATAATATAATGATAGAGCCCGGCATATTTATTTAAAAGGGGGGATAATGCAATGAATGAAATAGAAAAAATGATGAAAAATTTAGACCCTTCGGTCTTAAATAAAATAAAAAGCTTTGCTCGCTCCTCCGAGGGACAGAAAATAATATCTCAGTTTTCTTCGATCGATAAAAACGAACTTTTAAAAAAGGTTTCTTCCATGAGCGAGGAGGAGAAAAATGCCGTTTTATCCAAGCTTTCAAAGGATCCTTCTTTAGCCGACACGTTAAAAAATTTGCATTGAGAGGGAGTCTTATAAATGGATGAAATGAACTTTGCCGACGCCATAAACAGCATACTTTCCGACCCCGAAACCGGCGGAAAAATCAAAGATATAGTCCAAAGCCTGTCGGGAGGGGCGGACGTGGGCTCTTCAAGCGGCGAAAGCACCCCGAACGCTCAAAATTTTCAAAGTGCAATGCCCGACATATCAAAAATCATGAAATTTAAGAGCATGTACGATTCGGCGATGCATGATAAGGATCCTCGGGTTATGCTTTTAACGGCTTTAAGACCATACCTTTCAGCCCAGAGAGCAAAAAATCTTGACTCATGCATAAAATTTTTAAGATTTTATAAAATCGCCGGAATGCTTAAGGATTCAGATATTCTAAAGGAGCTGTTTTAATTAAATGACGAAAAGGTACTTCAGCGAGCCTTCAAAGGGGCTGTCAGATATCCTTTCCTCCGTGCCTAAGGATGACCTTGTACTCTTAGGGCTTATTTTGTTTCTGATAGGCGACGGCTGCGAGGATAAGGAGCTTCTGCTCATACTGGGGTTCCTTTTCCTTTCCGATAAAATCAATACTGACAAGGGTATTCTATCACAATTAGGAAATATTTTCAATAGCTCAAATTAATTTGCTATTGTAATTTCATAAATTTTGTATTATAATATGTTAAAATTACAAAAGGAGAAAGATAAATGCAGCTTATAGTAAATTACGTTATTCCGGTTGTGTTGGTCTTAATCGGCGCGCAAAGCGGTGCGGCATACGGTCACAGACTCTCGGGAAGCTTTTTAGGTCTTTTAGCGGCGGTAATATATATTCTTTTAGTTATGCGCGGAGATATTTTTATGATCCGGGGCAGTAAAGCCATAAAGTCAGGAGAAACGAAAAAGGGTATAAAGCTTTATGAAAAGGCTATAAAAAATCATACGAGGACGGATTATAAGATATATGCCTGCTATGTTTTTCTGCGCTATGGATATGAGGATAAATGCATAGTCTATCTTCGCGAAGCGGAGAAAATAAAGCGGCTCACCCCGGCTCAAAAAGCGGAAATAGAAACCACAAAGGGCTTATATTTAAGAAAAACAGGCGATTTTAACGGTGCCGAGGAGGCCTTCAGGCAGGCGCACAAGCTTTGTCCCAATTCCTCAACATACAGTCAGCTGGGCTTTATACTGCTTGAGGAAGGAAAATTTGACGAAGCTTTTTCGTTTAACTCAGAGGCTATGGAATATAACAATTCCGACCCCTCAATACTTGATAATATGGCAATGAGTCATTTTCAACGTGGCGAAATTGACGAGGCGGCGGCTCTTTATGATAAGATAATGGAAAAAGGAACACACCTTCCCGTAATATATTATAATCACGCCTTAGTGCTTGAAAAACAGGGAAAGCTTGACGAAGCAAAAGAGCAGCTTGATGCGGCTTTACACTATAATTTTTCTCATATTGCCGCCGTTTCAAAGGAAGAAGTCGAGAAAAAATTAGATGAAATAACAGCCATTAAAAATAAAGGGGACAGCTAATGCTGTCCCCTTTATTTTTAGGCCTCGTTTTAAGGTAAATTAAATTACCTTAAAACGAGGGCTTTCTTTTGTCTGAAAATACAAAAAAGTATTGATAATATATTTAATTTATGGTATAATAACTGTGCTACACAAACTGAATAAATAAAAATCAGGGATATTTTCTTTATTAGGGAATAATATACCTTTTTTGTGCTTACGCTATTTTAGAATTTGGTTAAAACGCAGATTCCACTTAAATAGTGTAAGTAAGGTATTATCTTTCTCTGATTTAAGTTTGTGTAGCGACAATCGGAGTTTGCGTTTTTTCATGCGTCAGCTTCTGTTAAATGATTATAAGGAAGTTTAAAGAAATGGCGATACAATGGGCTTTTTGCTCTTTGTATCGCCTCATTGTTTATCAAATAAAAATATTTAGATAGCTAATTCTTCTGTATGCTGTGATACATCTATAAGACCGACTGCGGTATAGTAAATATCAATCCTCTGTATTCTCTGACCGCTTGACTTATCTACTGCGTGGACTTTGATTTTTTCAATCAAGTCATTTACCACTCTTGCAGAAAGCTCTTTTATCTCGGTGTATTGACGGACTATGTTCAGGAAATACTCAACATTGTCAACCTGTTCAGCTTCTTGATTTAATTCGTTTTCGAGTTCTTCTGTATCGGATATAAGCTGTTTTTGCTCTCTTTCATAATCGGCTGACAGCTTGGCGAACCGTTCATCACTTAACTTTCCGCTGATGCTGTCCTCGTAAATCCGTTTGAATATTCCGTCAAGCTCTGAAATACGCTTTTTGTTAGTTTCAAGCTTTTTTCTGCGTAAAGAGATTTCCTTTTTCTTGTCCTTGGCAGATTTATCAACAAGACTTTTTACAAAGTCACTTTCAAAAGATTGCAGATATGCAAGCATTGTCTGAACCTGTGTGAGAACAATATCATATAAAACGCTTTCTCTGATATAGTGTACCGTGCAGCTTCCCGTGTTTCCCTTGTAATTGGAACAAACGAAATAGTCGTGATCCTCTTTATGGGATTTGGAAGTACAGTAATACAGCTTTGCACCGCAGTCCGCACATTCAAGCAGCCCTGCAAAAATACTTTTCTTCCCCGACTTTGTGTAACGGCGTTTATTCTTGCGTAATTCCTGCACCTTTTCCCATACCGGGATTTCAATAATGGGTGAGTGCGTGTTTTCAAATATCAGCCAATTTTCTTTTGGTTGGCGTACTTTCTTATGAGTTTTGTAATTTACAGTAGCAGTCCGAAAATTAACTGTATGTCCTATGTAGGTCATATTTTCAAGTATTCCCGAAACGCTTCTATTACACCACACATTGCTCATATTGGCTTTTGTTCTGCAAGGCAAGCCGTGTTCTCTGAAATATACCATCGGTGTTGAAATACCCTCTGCGGTTAGCTGTTTTGCTATTTTACCCGGACCTTTTCCACACATACATAATTCAAAGATATATTTCACAACCTTTGCGGCTTCCTCGTCGATGATAATCTCTTTCGGATTGTCGGGATTGGCTTTGTAGCCGTAAGGGATAGCCGAGCCTAAACGCTGTCCCGATTCGCCTTTTGCTTTGAATACAGCCTGAATTTTCTTGCTTGCATTTTTTGCATACCACTCATTAAAAATATTAGTGAACGGTGCAAACTCATTGCTTTCGCTGTCATCTGTATCAACATTGTCATTGATTGCGATAAATCGCACATTCATTGACGGCAGGTATATTTCGGTGTAATAACCAACCATAATATGATCTCGTCCGAAACGGGATAAATCCTTAACAACGATTGCCGATATATTCCCTTTTTCGATGTCAGCAAGCATTTCCTTAAATCCATTACGCTCAAAGGTTGTTCCGCTTACCCCGTCATCAACATAAAACTTATACGGGATTAGGTTATGGTCTTTCGCATACTTTTCAAGAATTGCTTTTTGATTTGTTATACTGTTGCTTTCGCCCTCTCGCCCATCATCTTGCGATAATCGGCAGTACAGGGCTGTTATTTTATCATCATTTGACTGTCTTTTCATTCTGTAAATTCTCCTTTCCGACAGCCGGATATGATAAATATTGCAGTATATAAATTATACCATATCCGAATGTCAAATTCAATGATTTTGAATTACAAAATATAATTTTGTTGACTATGCATAATTACAACTTGCTATAGTCGTGTAATTAGCCTTTTAATCTTCGTGACAATATCCTCTTTCACTTTCTCGTTGAAATGTGCATTTACAACATAGGTTGTTTTGCCAATGCTTTTCTTAAAGTTGATATTTTGAGGATTTTTCAAGTTTTCTTCTGTATTATTTTGTAGAGTATTGTCCCTTAATGTCATTGCGCTTTATCCTCCTGTCCATAATCAACAAATTATCATCAGGCGGATATGTAATATTTGATTTATTACCAATTATGTGATATAATAATATTAGCATAATACCGCCGTTTGACAGGTTTAGTATATAGCTGTATGATTCAAAATACATTGACACGAAATTGAGCGTAAATTGACAAAGCGAGGTGATACGAATGGAAAGATGTGATTTTTCATCTGTAATGCAGATTATTTCAAACTACATAAGCCAAAGCGAAAGTATAAATCAGACGGATTTACTGCAAGAGTGCTTGTTTGATAATTTCTTTCAAAGCAAGTATTCTGAGGATTTTTCATTGGATAACGGTCTTGTATGCAAATGGCTGAACGGAACAGCTAAAATAAGTCCGAGGATTATAGAGTATTATTCAACTTCCAAAGCACAAAAAAAGCTGTCTCTCGATATAGAAAATCTTGTATTCCCTTTACTCTATGATTTAGATATGGCAGTTAGTGAAATATATAACCTGACTATGAACGATACTGATATATCGCCGGAGAAGAAAGAATATTTATGTGGAGATTATCCGTATAATAACGAACAGGACAAAGCTGATTTTATCAGTAGAGTGTTGTGTTTTGGTATGGAGCGTACTTTTGTGAAAAGGGACAGCAAGACAAAGGAGCTTCTTGCATCAGGAAGCTTATCACCTATTGTGAAAGATTATATTATTGACGGTTTTGTTCCTAAAGCCTGTAAACATTTCTGTGGTAGGGATAACGAACTTCAAACTATAGATGAAATGCTGAAAAATAAAGATAAAGTCTTTTTACAGGGTGTTGCAGGAATTGGCAAAAGCGAGATTGGCAAGAAATATGCAGAAGTACATAAAAAGGATTATACAAATATTTTGTTCTTCACATATACAGGCGATTTAAAGCAGATGATAGCTGACTTTGAGTTTGCTGATGATATGGCAACAGATAATACTGATGTGCGTTTCAAAAACCATAACCGCTTTTTGCGTAGTCTAAAAGAAGATACGCTGATTATCATTGACAACTTTAATACAACGGCTTCAGCAGATCCGATATTTGATGTCATTATGAAATATCGTTGTCGTATTCTGTTTACAACACGAAGCAGATTTGACAATTATCATTTCATTGATATTTCGGAAATGGCAGATATGGATTCTTTGTTAGAGCTTGTGGGATATTTTTATGAAATTAACGATAAAAATATCGATGTTATAAATCAGATTATAGAAGCCGTACATTGTCACACATTGGCGGTTGAACTTTCCGCAAGGCTGTTAGCTTCGGGGATATTAAATGCAAAGGCACTATTACAAAAACTACAAGAAACAAAAACCGTACTGAATACTGATGATAGGATAGGTATTGTAAAAGACGGAAAAAACACACAAGGAACATATTATGAGCATATCCACATGCTGATAACGTTAGCTTGTTTGTCCGATAATGCACAGAACATAATGCGTAATATGGCTTTTATCCCTACAGAGGGTATAAATCCGAAAATGTTTGCAAAATGGCTTGAACTGAAAAATCTCAATGACATAAACGAACTAATCGAGTTGGGATTCATTCAAAAGACGGATTGCAGAAAGATATATCTGCACCCTTTAATTCAAGAGGTTACTGTCGATGATACAAAACCAAGTATAAGCAACTGTAAAACACTTATTGATAACACAAGATTTCAATGCCTGTTTCACGGTATTGACTTACCGCATCACAAGCTGTTGTTTTCCGTTGCGGAAAATATAATCATATATGCTGAAAAAGACGATATACGGGCATATATAAGACTGCTTGTAGATGTATTTCCGTATATGGAAAAGTATAGGTACAAAATCGGTATGGAAACAATACTGTCCGAGCTTGAACGAATGACAGCAGACGGAATATGTAATACATCCGAGCAAGCATTATTACTTGATTATAAGGCAGCTTATGAGCAAGTGTTTAACAATAATCTTAAAAAGGCGTTACATTATCAAAAGAAGGCTGCTGAATACTGTAATGGATTGGAAAAGGAAAATCCCTTACTTGTATCAAATATATACAGCAATTTAGGCGGTGTATATTTATCCAACGGAAATAAGACAGAAGCAAGAAAATATATGGAGTTTGGGTATGACGTTCTTAAACAAGCCGGATTATATAACAGCCGTGACGGAGTTGCACAGGTTTTCAATTATGCACACTTGGCAGCAGAATTGGGAGAGTACAACAAGGCAGTCAACGCACTTGAGAGATGTGCAAAGGTATTGCATGATTCGGATTTGTATGATACAACCGATTATGCCAATATCCTTTGGGGCGCAGGACTGATGTATATGGATATGGGAGAAGTACACAAAGCACAAAACAGAATTGATACAGCTTGGGATATATATTCCGAAGTGTGGAAAGACGAGCCTGAACTGCTTGAAGCGAAATATGCAGAATTTCAATCGTCTGCATTAAAAACATTGCTCACAAGCACAAAGGCAGATAAACTGCGGGAATTTATGGATAAAAACTGCTATTAAAAATATTTTTAGGCATAATGACAAAATTCCTTTAAAGCTATTGACATATTTTAAAGTTTTGAGTATAATAATATTAGCAACAGGCAACAGGTGTGTCTGTTAAAGCGTAGGTGTATGTCGGCGTGCCGATATGCGTTGGCATACGGAGCTTTCGGGAGGGGTTTGTGTAGTGTAACCTCAAATCGGCGTAGGCTTAATGCCGAAAGAAAATGCACTAAAAGCCGTTCTGCTTTCTTGGTGGAACGGCTTTTACCTATGTGAAAGGATATTTACAATGGCAGACAAATTACAAAGGTGTGCATTGGCTTTCCAAAAGCTGATTGATACACAATATGAAATCATTATTGGCAGAAAAGGTCGAATGTCAAAAATAATACTTAACTTTTCTGAAACGGAGTTTGTGCATTTAGCCGGACTTCATAAACTCGTTGACAATGAATTTTTCCGTACCGCTTCAAGGAAGAAAGTGTTTGACTACACATTAGACGGAAAGATAGATTATGACACTTTAACTAAAAGTGAAAACTTTGATTTTGTCAAAGAGCGAATTGAGTATTTTGAATTTTTAGAAAATATGCTTGACAGCAACGAGATTATTTTCAAATATAATTCAAAGAAACAAGTATTTTCACTAATTCAGGCGGATTATTTGCTTCAATCTGAACATTACAGCAGAGATATATACATATTCCTTGACAGACTTGAAAATTCTGATTCTCATTTCTGCCGTTCTTTCTTCCCAAAAGGCGATAAAGATTATACCGCCGGACAAGCAAAATACGCTTTGCTGTATAAAAAGAAAACAAACAAAATTACAGGAGAAGCCGAAATACAGTATGACAGATTATCAGATAGATAATCGCCGTAATTAGAACTTCAGCCCTGCACAAATCAACGTGCAGGGCATTAAAATTTCACCTAAAAATCAGCCGTATTATTATATCCGCAATAACATATATCGGTGCTGTAAAATTGAGAAACTTCCAAAAATTATCTACACGACAAAGTGTAGCATTATTCTCCTGTGCTTTCTTTGCGGTTTCGGTGCATTTCTCGGCAACACGCTCCATTGCTTTTAAACTGCGGTTGTGGTTGGCGGTAGCTTCTTTTAAGGATTTTTCAATGAGCACAGCATATTTATCCTTTACATCTTCATAGGTGTTGTAAACAATTTTATCAATCTCGTTCCCACTCGTCCTGATGTACTCGTTTTGCAGGCTTAACAGCTTCATTTGTTCTTCCTTTAGACTTTTGATGTCGCTTTCTATAGCGTTCGTAAAAGTCATCAGAGCTTTGAACATTTCTTCCGCTATTGTCAGATATGCCGTTAGCTGCAGCTTGTCCTCTGCCTCGTTCAAGTTGTCCTCTCGCAAGGTCTGTAGCTTCTGCCACAGACTTTCCAATGTTTCCATACGAGTGTCTATGCTCTCCTGCGGTGTCCGTAATTTCTCCAGAATACTGGGCTTCGGCTGATTGTTCATATTGTTTTGTGAGTTTCTTTGCAAGCTCATATTCTATTCCTTTCCGGGTGTATAAATCACCCAATTTACTTCCCCTGACAGATACAAGATTTCCGTTTTTGTCCTTGTATTCGGGGTGTCTGTATGATACTGTGTTTCCCTTAACCCTTGTTTCAACATTATAGTGCCGCCAAAGGGCAGCCATAACATCATCAAAGGTCTTGTTTGCTTTATCCGCTATTTCTACCTGAATAACCTCTCTAAGCTCGTCCTTAAAGCTCTCTTTGCCTTTTTTGCGCATTTGATATTCCGCAAAAGTCAAATTATCTCTTGATTCATCAAGTTCGTGATTGTAAAACTCATTGCGGACAGAGTGCGTCAAGCCGTGTTGAAGACATTGATTGCCGAAATATTCCGACATATCATATAACATTTTTTTATTCCGTCTGTAACTTTTGCCTGTGTCTATGTTGCAGTTGCTCACAAGAAAATGAACATGAATATGCTCGGTGTCTGTATGTACTGCAAATAAAACTTCATAGCCTTTTGAATACATAAATTCATTTGCAAATTCTTCAGCAATTTTATATGCCAATTCATAAGACAGCTTTTCATTGTCCGCGTGATGAAATGATATACTCAATTTGTGAGCAATTATGTTATTTTCTTTCATTCTGCTGTAGCTTCTGCCGTTTAGCTTTCTTGTGACAAGTATGCTGTTTGCAAAATTATCACGGTTACAGCCGAGAGCAGAATACAGATGGTCTTGCGTTTTAACTACTCCGTTTTGTATCTGCTCCGGTTGTATGCCAAGCATATAGTTTACTGCCGATTTAAGCTGTCCTACCGATTTACACGGCTGATACTTAACATTGACATTACCGAACGGCATTATCATCACCGACCGTTTTATCAATAATGGTTGCGTTTACCAAAGGCTTTTCAAGAAAATTTTTAATTTTCCCCATGACTTCGGAATATTCGCTGTTCATATTGCGAATTTCCTGATTCGCTTCAAAAAGGAAACCACTGTTTAGAAGATGTGCCGCCTGATTAAGATTTACACCGATTTTGCGTAATTCCTTAATCAGTTCCTTTATGCTTTCATCAAAGAGGTATATTTTTACAACAGAGTTTTTCAGTATGCGGATAAAAAATTCAGTTTTATTAAGACCGCTTGCAGTCTGTTTTTTATCCCATAACGCTTGTTCGCTGTCGGACAGGCGTAGGGAGAATTGATGATTTCGCTTGCGATTCATAAATTCGCCTCCTTTCGCTGTGCGAAAGTGTGCAAGACATAACGGCTTGCACCACAATAATTTGACACTGATATTTCAAATTATTGTGCAGGTAATGCAAAGTCTGATGTTAAGCGGAAGTTTAACATTGACTTTGCGTTACCGCAAAGGGGGTTTTTAGGGGGATTTCCCCCTGAACAGGTTGCAAGTGTCTATCCACTTGCACTACCTGCCTATGCCCTTTAGTGTAGCGGATAAGGGAAGTGTTGTTATCGCCGTTAGTTGATAACAATGCTTCACTTAGCAGCGGAGCTAAAGGGCATTAAGTGCCTGTGCTTTCCAAACTATTGTTGGAATAAAACACAAAGCGTAAGCGGAACGCACAGGCACACGCACCGAAAGGTGCGCACAAAGGCTGTAGGGCAGTTTGCCCGAAAGCCTTTCGTAATTGTAAAAAGCATTGACTTTTTGCAATTACGCATTAAATATAATTGATTTTCTGTACCGATAAGGTACGAATATCAATTATATTTGGTATTATGCCGATTAAGGCATAATTACAGCTTTAATTTATGGTATTGGAAGTGCAATTTTCAATACCATTATTAGCTTTCGCTGATAAAATCCCAGTCAATTTCTTCGTTTTCGGTATTACTGTCATTGTTTTGCATCGGATTTTGAGCAATATTAGGAGATATTTGCAGATTAGCAAAACACGCAATACACGAAAGCAGAAAACTCGGTAAAGCCTCATTCAAGGCTTTTTCAACGGCTTCAACAATTTGTGCCACAAATTGTTCCTCTCGCTGACGGGTTTCAAGATAAGGATCTGCTTGCAGCTTGTAAAAGCGGTCAAACATTTCTGTGATTGAAAGCGCCGTTGCGTGGGTGTATGACTTAAATTGTGACTTATCCATTGTTTGCAGATATTCCCAAGCCTTTTGGTGCAAGGGATTATCAAGGTTAAAGCGGATATTTGTGCAGATAATATTGTTTTTCATCGGCTCTGCTCCTTTCGCAGCTTGTTGTACGCAAGATACTCATAGCCTTTTGCTGTTGCACATATATCGCTTATAACGGTTACTCTGTCTTTGTCATACTTACCGAAATTTTCAACAAGACAACCTCCACCGCCGATAATATATAGCCTCATCAAGCCGGAGTTGTATTCATATCTTCTGAGAGCAGAAAAGATTTGTTCCGTATATTCTGTTGCAACGCTGTTTAAGCAGTCAAGATATTCCTTGCTTATATCTGCTGCTTTAAAGCGTAAATACTGTTCCACAACAGAATCCTCAATCTTTACCCCGAACTTATCCATGATGCTGTTTTTAGCGGCAATCATACATTGATTAACACCGAGCTTCTCCGTCCAGCACTTGCTTTCAACCGGCTTTTTGTTGTTGATATACATAATATTCATTGTGCCGTTGCCGATGTCTGCGAGAATGTTTGTGCCTGTAAACTGTGATATGTTTTCTACTATTGCCGGATAGCCTTGCGGAAATATACTACTCCCGACAATGCGAACATAGTATTGTTTGCCGTTAAAACGAAATTCAACCTCATCATTCTGCATAAGATATTTGCGGAATTTCTCACGCTGTGAGCGTACCCAAGTTAAAGGAAGTCCGGCGGCAATATGCACATTTGCAGAGGTGATACCAACACGGCTTAATTCTCTTGCAATAGCCATAAGGGTAAAGATGTAGTATTCGTTGTCGGTTGACTTGTCGGCAATAAACTCCTTGTGACCTTCACCTACACGGTAATATGTGCCATTGTATTCAAGAATGTTACCCGAAAATATAGGCTCGGTTTCATGTTTGAAAAGCCCTGTAGGTGTAACGGTGCAACCGGTCTTGATATTGCCGTACCCGTGGTCTATTCCTATGATTTTTATTCCGTTAAATTCTCTCATAGCTTTTGTCCTCCTTTCTCCGTATTTTAATTCTAAAAGTGTTCATAATGCGTTATCCTCCTGTGGCTTTAAATATTCAAAAAGTGGTATTTCCGCTGTACCGACTTTCTGTGCTTTTAGAATAGCATAATAGTGAACAAAACTCATTGAGTACGATTTGACCGAAAATTGAGCAAAAGAAAAAGGACTAAGCTGTAAATTACAGTTTAATCCTTTATAAATATTATGGCTCTGCTTGAAACGACATCAAACAGAGCCTTGTATTAGTATTTATTTGTTAGTCTCAATAAATCTTTGAAGTATTGTAGCTATTTCTGCTCTTGTAGCATTGTCCTGCGGATTTAATGTACTTTCGGATTTGCCCTTAATTAAACCGCTTCCGACTGCATACTGCATAGCTGATATTGCGTATTCGGAAACGCTGTCAAAATCGTCATAAGAGAGGATATTTGTGTTTTCTCCAACGCTGACATCATAACCCTTGTACTGCGCATATCTGTACATAATAGCTGCAATCTGTTCCCTTGTGATATTTTCATCAGGCGCAAATTCATTTTCGGATACACCCGAAATAATGCCGTTCTGCTGTGCCCAGATAACAGCCTTTGCATAGTAGCTGTCAGCAGTTACATCCTCAAAAGGAATACTATTATTTACTTCTGGCTCACCCTCCGCACGATAGAGAATTGTAACAAGCATTGCACGAGTTAAATGGTCATTCGGTGCAAATGTGGTTTCAGTCGTACCATTCATAAGCCCGTTTTCATAAACATACTTAACATTAGCATAGAACCAATCATCTTTCTTTACATCATTAAATGGATTTTTCCATTCGATTGTTTCATTCTCTGTTTCGATTTCTACCCATTTTGCATAAAGTGAAACATTGTTTATTACTTTTTCCGAGAAATCATATGTAGTTATCAGTTCTTTATCAGTGTACCATCCGCCAAAAACATATCCTTCCTTTGTAGGATCAGCGGGTTTAGTAGCAATGCTATTTTTCTTTACAGTTTGGTTTGCAACTGTGCTGCCGCCGTTTGAGTTGAATTTAATTATATATGAAGATGAACCGCTTCCTCCGCTATGCGTGCTTTTTGATGCTTCACCAATAGTATATTCATATGTTTCATTGTCCTGTTTGTCACTATTATGGTAAACAGATACAACATCTTTAGTATTACTTTCGGTTTGAAGTGGTTTCCCATCCGGTAATTCTGCACTTATATTATCGCTTTCCTTTAACTCTCCGGTTAATTTATATGTATCATATTCATCTGCATCGCCAACATTCGACATTAACAGTACAATGTTAATGTTATCATTTGAAGTTAAATCTATTTTGTTTTTTTCAATATCCAATGTAGCAGACACACCGGCACTTGCATCTAAGCTAATTACATTGTCATGTCCCCAAATCCGTAAATTTCCGTTGTTGACCTCAATTTGATATTTATCCTTTGGAATAACCAATTCTCCAGTTGTACCACATTGCGTTGAATCAGAATTTACATATGGCAAAAAGTAAATGTCATCGTCATATGATATTCCATATCCTTTTGCGGCTTTCGCCAAAAGTACATGATCCAAAGAATAGATTTCAAAACTGCTTCCGTCTGTTAACTGTATAGTTATTGTGTTTTCATTTTCACTTGGAAGCCACGAACGGTTAGGATTTTCAAAAGTTCCAGCAAAATATTCTTTTGGATTTTGAACAAAGAAATATTCTGGTAAATACTCTGGTTCTGTTTCACTTCCTCGAACCATTATTTTAAAATTTTCATTTTCATCGCATCCAATTAAATCTTCTGTACTTCCACTTGTTAACGATGTATGATACCTCCACAAGTTTTTTGAAGGATTTAACTCCATATAGTTATCATCACCATTATTCAAAAGCTCGTTACAACTACTTTGTAATAATTCGTATTGTGAATTCTCATTTGAAATTGTATTTAAAATATCATCATTAATATAAGGTTTATTAGGGTCATATACAAACACCTTCCACCAACCATTACCTTCTTCTTCAGGCATTTTATCTGTCCTTGCTACAATAGCGTGTCCCCCCGCTTGGTACTGTAGAGTCACCAGCAATGGTGTATCGTCAGTAACCGCCTGTTTTATTTTGTTTAAAACATCTTAAACATATGTTCCTCCATTTTCGTAATGTAAATATTCGTAATTATTATTTGTAGTATTACCATTACAATAAGTTTCAAATACATCTAAAAATGTTGATGATACACATTTACGACCAACATGATTACCCCACAATTGATAACATTCAATGAGACGAGTTACTTCGGAAGATGGATTTGAAGTGACAAAATAGTATGTATCTCCAATAATCGGATTCGTTTTATAATAGTTTATTCCATCATAATAGCTGTTAACCGTATTAAAACTTTCATTATATAAATTATTTATATCATACCATTTTAACAATTCATCGTAAAACAAAATAGCTGTGTCGCTCATACCCTCACAATATCCGCCAAATGTTTCGCCAGTTGTTATGTTATTTGCATTTATGTATGCACTTCCGTAAACTTGGTCATATATTTCAAGTGGCATAGTGTATATATTCTCACTTGTATACTTACCTGAAAAACTGAATTCTGAATTTGCAAAGCTCCAACCGTCATTCTTTATCGAAAATCCATTTTTCTTTTGCACTCGTACTTTTATGTCAGCACTCTGTCCATACGCAGATTGTAGTTTAATAATATTATCTGTCAAATTTAAGGTAGGAGTGACATTTATTATATACACAGCATTTTTGCCATTACTACTAATTATATATTCTGTGCTATCAACAGAAATTCCTACAGAGTTTATAGCCGATATATCATAATTTAACGATGATACAAATTCTTCAAAGTATTCTTTATTATCGCTTTCTGTACTAATCTTGTATTTTATTGTAGTAGGACTAAAAATTGTGCCATGATTAAGTGACTGTAATTTTGGCTCAACACTGACTACAGCCTCTGCTGTTCTTCCATCTGCCGTTGTACCGGTAATTGTCGCTTTGCCGATTTTATGCCCGATGATTTCCACGTCTATTAAGGCTGATTTTTCATCTTCGCTATTGGTATAAGATACATTGCCAACTTCTGCAATAGATGTGTCACTGCTTTTCCATGTGATTTTACTCGTTACATCATCAATAGTTTGATTATTTTCAGATATTGATACATTTCCAAAAATGTAGTTTTTTTCATTTTCAACGCAATAATTATTCCTTACAACAAATTCAACAGCATCGGGATAGGAGGGCTCAGTCGGCTTATCCGGTTTATAATTGTAATGTATTGTTGCATTTCTAAGTGCGGCATTTTCACCATAACATTCATCTATTATTATTTTTTCCCAATCCGATTCACTTCCGGTATAATATACATCAGTTAAGTTATCACACTCATAAAATGCTTCAAATCCAATCTTTGTTACGCTATCGGGTATTGTTACGCTCGTTAATTTACTTCTCATAAATGCACGCGCAGGAATTGAATTTGTCCAACCAAATTCATAATTATATCCTCCACCTATAGGGCCTGCACTTTCCAGTCTGTCGCAATCAGGAAATGGATAGTTAATATTTGTAACGCTTTCTGGAATTACCACATGTATTAAATTTTTACAGCCGTTGAATGCGTCATACCCAATCATTGTAACGCTGTCGGGTATTGTTACACTTGTCAAGTTAATGCACCCACCAAATGCTTGTCCGTCAATGCCTGTAACACTATTTGGGATTTTTACAGCTGTTATACTTTCACAGCCCTCAAATGCATATACTGGGATATACGTTACATTATTAGGAATTATCACCTCACCCGAAACCTCTCTGTTGTTCAAATATAATTTATCTGCATAATACATCGGATTTGAATCTGCATACTCAAACTTTATATTCAAATATGCTTCAAGGTCTGTTATGTATACACTTTCTAAATTACAATCACCCTCAAACGCTAATCTATCAATATTTACAACACTATTACCTATTGTAACCCTTGTTAATCCGTCACAACCGCGAAATGCTTGACTGCCAATGCTCGTAACACTGTTTGGGATTGTCACACTCACTAAATTATTGTACCCGAAGAATGCACCAGTTCCAATATTCACAACGCCGTCTGGGATTATAAGCTCTGTAACTAACTCATTATTCACGTATAAATTGCTCCCATTTAATACACTGTCATAACAGTCTTCATATGAAATATTACACCACGCAGCAAGGTCTGTTATATATACACTTTCTATATTATCGCACCAGTCAAACGCTTCATTGCCAATGTTTGTGAGTCCATTACCAATTGACATACTTGTTAAACTGCCGCACGCATAAAACGAAGCACTCCCTATACTTGTTACACTGTCGGGAATTGTGACATCAGTTAAGTTATGGCAATCCTTAAACGCCCGAACACCAATATTAGTGATGCCATTCTCAATAATAACAGATTTTATATTATCATTATTATAAAATGGTGAATGTTGAACATAATAATTTGGCATTGTACCATTACCACTAATTGTAAGCGTACCTTCGTCATCCAGCGTCCAAGTCAGATTATTTCCGCATGTACCACTTGTTGCCGCACTCACGGTTAGCGGCATAAATGCACAAATACTTGTGGTTAAACATATTGTCAAAATTAAGCTTAAAAACCGTTTTTTCATTTTATTAATTTTCCTTTCCTTTTAGTTTATTAATTCCGTTAACCATTTTTGTAGTTGTTCAGATATTTCAATGTTCATTTTATCATTTCCACCTGTTTTTATGAAAAATACCTGCGTATCAGCTTTTGCCTTACTTGCATAGGGCGTATTGGGCGGCAAAACAAAGAAATCTCCAGCATTTAGTGTATATTCCTTGTCAGCATTTATATCTAAAATTTTATATGTGCCTTTCAGAATATACAGGATTTCCGATGTCTTGCTGTGCATATGCGGAACATCTGCCTTTGCTTCTTTGTAAAGAGATGTTCCTATTTCCAAATCACCCTGTTCCAAGTAGTCCAAAAGCTGAGGTCTTGACAATTCGCCGATAAAATACTGTCGGTATTCGTTTGAAAGAGCATTATCAATCGTCTCTTTTGTTAAATGAAACACTTTATCATTTCCCATTTCACTTTCCTCCTTAATTTTCTTGCCTTGGATATAAATTATATGGTCTATCACATCAGAAAAATGTTTATACAATTTCGGATTTTCTTTTTTATAAACCATAAAACATGGTCTTTTATCATCATTAAATGTTAATGGCGAATATAAGTCCACTTTTATATGGTTTTTGTCAGAATTTTTGAATCTTGTTTCAAAGATGGCGTATGGCAACGCAATATCTGTTAAATATGCTACCAGTTTAATATTTTTATGTCCCTTGTATAGTTCATTTAATTTCTCAATATTTTTAGAAATAATATCTTTTATTTCTGCTTTCGAGCCCATTGGAGGATACATTTTGTATTTTTCGGCATCTTTGGCGGCGTAAGAATTCGGATCTGTTAATACCAATGTAATTTTTACCGAACCTTCTAAAGCCGACTCAAACCATTGTTTCCACTTTTCATCATAACTGTCAGCAATCTCTGAATTAGACAAAAATGATGTGCCTGCATAATTAACCAACCGTATTTCTATAGCATTTTCCTCACGATCATTTAATGGCAAACATTCCTCTATTTCTGACTTATCAGCCATAAAGACCGGAATAGTGCTTTTTATTCCATGATTATCTGCTAATATGTACTTTCCTTTGTGGTCATCTATATTTCCCACCCAAGTTCGCAACTTTGCTTTTGTTCTGTACTTTTTGTCATCTGAATGGATAATCATTGTTAATCCCGAAAAATCCGTTGGCATGTCAATATTGCTGCTCGCATGGGTAAGCAAGCATATCGTTGCCGGATCACGCATTCCACAAAACATTCCGGCTTCAATCAAAACATTTCCGCTTGGTATTTTTCTTTTAAGAGATTTGTAATCTTTCTTTTTAACTGTTGATGGATTGCTCTCTTTTGATTTATCTTCTTTTTCTATATCGGTTTCGTGAGAATCTTCCGATTTATCAAATATAAAAACGCCTCCGTCACATCCTGCGGTCGCTCTTAAAATTTCTTTTAGGGTGATCTGGCCGGGAATAAAAACATTATCATCCCACCACGAAACAACTTCAACATCCTCTATTTCCTCTAACATCCCTGCAACTTTTTCAGCAAAATCTTTTTCTTCACCGGAACTTGCAACAAATATTTTTTTCGAATTATTCATTGATGGTTTCCTCCTTTCTTATTATTGCACCGATCGCAAAACTCAATAAAATTGGCTCTACATGACATTAACAGATATTCTTTGACAGCTACCAAACCATAATTGTATCTTACCTTGCAATATACACCTCTATTCTTTTAAAAATTTGCCGTCAGTAAAGCATGCTTATCATATCAAACAGTGTTAATACAAGAAAAAATCTCCATTTGTCCGTAAACTAAATATTTTCGGACAAAAAGCGCAAAGGTCCTGATTTTATCAGCCTTTACGCTTTTTTTACTATAAATTTTGACTACGAATTAAAAATTTCACCGAGCTTGCACATCTGCTTTTTCTTATGCTCTTTAAGAGAATGTGCATATAAATCAAGGGTAATTGCTACCGATGAATGCCCGAGAATTTCCGACAAGGTTTTATAATCCATACCCACCTCTAAAGCACGGGTTGAAAATGTATGCCGCAGAGAATGGAATTTTATATCCGGCAAATTCGCTTTTTCCAATACTTTTTTGAAATGCCGCCTATAAGTGCGGACATCAAAAGGTTTTCCGTATTTTGAAATAACAAACTCACCTTTTCGTGGTAGTGACTTGATTTTATCAAGAAGAAACTGCAGTATGGGAATTTCTCTTTTTGAAGTCTTGCTCTTTGGAGATATAATTTCAACACCGTTTTCTGTTCGGGCTTGTGTTCCGTTTACAGTTAATACAGATAATTCAAAGTTAATATCAGTCCATTTTAACGCACATAATTCACCAATGCGAAGTCCTGTATATAAACAAATTAAAATACCTATATCTGCATTGTCTGTTAATGCTTTTTCAAGCCGTTGCTGTTCTGCTGCCGATAATACCCGAACTATTGATATATCCTTTTTGGGCAGTTTTACCTTGCTCCATACATTTGTTATAAATCCCTTATCTTCTGCTTCTGATAAAGCGGATTTCAATGTACTGAATACTGTTTTTATCGTTGAAGCTGACAACTCCAAACTGTTTATAAAATTCTGCAAAATTTCGGTATTTAGCTTTTTGAGCGGAATATTACCAATTTGCGGATTGATATGGTTTTTAATATGGCTTTTATAAACTCTTTTGGTAGTAGGTTTTAATACACCTTGCGACATCAGCCATATTTCAAGCCAATCGCAAAGCAGGGTGTTTGAACCTTTATATGCTGATTGTCTTTCTGTTTTACATTTTGCGAGTTTTTCTTTGATTTCTGTATAGCTTTTGGAATAAATATATCCGTAAACAGCCTTACCGGACATATCATAATATTTTATGTATCTGCCCTCATATCGACCGTCTTTGCGTTTATAGATATTTTCGCCTCTGCGAGCCATAATAACACTTCCTTTCATCTGACTACAATACTGACGGAGAATAAAATAAAATATTTCTTGTGCAAAAGGGAGAAAATCCCCTAAATGCTTGATTTTCCGCAGTTTATGTGCTATAATTATTTTAACATATTATGCTGTCATTAAATATAAACAGCCGTAAAATCCAGTAATAATGCCGAATTTTACGTTGTCCGAAAATATTTAGTTTACGGACTGAATAAGTTTGCAAACTTGTATTATAA
>CAYXRC010000005.1:0-135104 GCA_964466295.1 uncultured Ruminococcus sp. | reverse complement strand
ATTCATTCCGTTTTTTGAAGCTTTTTTGTGTCCATTTTTGCTGGGAGGGCACAATATATTCTGTTCATAGCTTCTCTCCTCCTCTTTTTTATCTGATGCTTATTTCCTTTAGTTGCTTTCTGCACTCTTTCCAATTCGGACATACCATTGCAAGTTCATCATAAAACTTGCTTGAATGATTTGGCTGTAAAAAATGCGTGAACTCATGAATCACCACATATTCTATACACTCTAATGGTGCATACATAAGATTTGTATTGAAAGTCAAAATACCTTTTTCCGAACGACAGTTTCCCCATTGAGAGACCATCTTGTGAAACTTTATCGTTGGATATTTAATCCCTCTTTTTTCAAAATATGGATATACTTTCTCACATAGGCTTAGTATCAGTTCCTTTACCTCTGTTTCAGAATATATCTGTTTGGATACCTCGTTTGATTTGTTTTTGTAATTATCCAAAGCACGAATAATAAACTCAGCTTTTGACATCACAAACTCGTCTATCGCCTTTTGAGGCACTCTCCTATTTGCAGAAACATTGATACTGCCATCAGACTTGATTCTAAGGTTTATGTTTTTAACCTTCTTATACTGCAAATCATATTGAATTGTAGTGTTATTTATTTCTATTTCTCTAATCATCACACAATTTCAATTTGCACCGCTTTCATTGCATCAAGTGCGGTATTATGACTCTCTACAGTTACACCTGCACAGCACTTGCTGTCAACTGTAATTTTAACTTCTGGGAATGTTGCTTTTAATATCATAGCGTTTGAGATAACGCAGATATCTGTGCATAAACCGCACAATTCAATTTCGTCAGCATCTACTATCATTACAGGCAAATCAACACTACCAAAAGTTTTTTTATCTACAACAGTATCAACAAATGGTCTCAATTCATCGCAAATCTGCCAACCGTCTGTGTCCTTAATGCAATGTTCAACCGGAAGCTTCTTCCCTTCCTGTGTCTGCATGTAATCTGCAAAGTGTGTATCTCTTGTAAAGATTACTTTGCCATCATAGTTTTTTACTTTTTCAACAACATTGGGGACTATTGCTTCAGCAAGTTTACTGCCGAGACTTCCTGTTATAAAATCTACTTGCATATCTACAACAATTAAGTATTTCATTGTGCATTCTCCTCTAAAATATTGTTTCCTTCATCATCTGTTATGTATTCAAGCTCAACCATACAATCTACAATCTTTTCCTGTCTTTGATGTGCCAAATCCGGATTTACATCAATCGAATAAACTGACGGAGCATTCGGTATGTCTACAAGCAAGGTACATTCATAATCTGTCATATCTTTTGGTATCTTACCAAAATACCCTTTTGACGCGTCATATATGCAGTAATAACCGCTGCCGTAATATATGCCATTGACATATAATTCAAGGACATCTTCCTTGTTGTATTCACGCTCTATTTTCATAGCCATAAATATTTCAGCTATTTTTCTTTGAAGAGTATCATCCTGAGGAAAGTACAAATTTTTAGCAAGCTGTTGGGATATTGTACTTCCACCCTCCAAAAGTTTCCACGCTTTTAAATCGTTATATATTGCTCTTCCCGTTCCGATTATATCAAATCCGTTATGCTTATAAAAGCGCCTGTCCTCAACTGCGATAAGAGCTTTATAATATATTTCCGGGACATCCTCATACTGTGTATAATTTTCCTTACTCTGAAGTTCAGAAATGCTTGTTCTAACGGCATGCCTTCAAGCGCATTTTGATATTTGTCTTACCCACCTTTAATCTGTATACCTGCGACTACAATAAGGACAATTAAACACAACAATATTCTTTTTTTATTTGTCTGAAGCAGTTTACCATTTACAATCATGTGGTTTTTCATATTCACATTTCTCCTTACGAAATAAGCCAATCAATCAAATTAATTGATTTTATGCCTTCATAGGAATTTTCAAGTCCGGTATCAAGCGAGAGAACTATTTTTTCATAGTTATCTCTTATCTTCTGCAGGGGATAGAGTTCGCGTGTTCTAACATCTTCGCTTGTCATAGTTTCTGTTACCTGAACATATATCTTGTCATCTGCCTTTGTGGCAATGAAATCAACCTCTTTTGAATCAACCTTGCCGACTGCAACATCATATCCCCTGCGTATAAGCTCAAAGTAAACAATATTTTCAAGCACATGACCTGTATCTCTGTTTCTGAACCCCAAGAGATAATTACGGAATCCAATATCAACAATGTAATACTTTCCAAGCGTCCTCAAAAGCTCCTTGCCTTTTATATCAAACCGCTTAATATCATAAAAAACATAGGATTCAAGCAGAGCATTTACATAAGCCTGAACAGTATGAGCACTTGGGGGATTCTTTCTGCTTCCGTCTTCGATAAGTCCTTCATTCACAAGATCATTACCAATCGAACTCACAGAAATATTGCTGCCTATATTATCAGCAAGAAAGAGTATTATTTTCTTAAGCAGAACAGGATCTGTAATTCTTTTTTGTCCACGTCTGTTTTCTCTTTCCAATATATCCCTAACAACAACGGATGAATATACTCCATCAAGGAGTATTAACGCTTTTTCCTGATCTAAGCCAATATCTGCTATAATTGGCATACCTCCAAATTTTGTGTATGCTTCAAAAACTTCCTTTAACTCATATTTTTCTCCATTTTTATCAATCACCTGCTTGCGTGTTCCGCCAAGGGCACTTTTCGTTTCTTTAACTTCAAAACCATTAAAATATAAAAATTCGCTAAAAGAAAGCGGAAGCATATTTATTTCAATACAACGACCTGACAGATATGTTGAATACTCCGAAGACAGCAAATGTGAGTTTGAGCCTGTCAAATATATATCGCAATCAAAGTCAACACGAAATGCATTAACCGCATCTTCCCACTTTACAATTCTTTGTACTTCATCGAAAAACAAGTACATTCTTTTTTGGGGAGTACATCTTTCTTTAACATAATTATAGAACTCTTTTTCTGTCATATCTTTAAACTCAAAGGATTCGAAATTCATTTCTATTATGCGATCTTCCTCAATTCCTTTTTCTTTAAGATACTTAACCATAAGCTTTAACAAGGACGATTTTCCGCAACGTCTTATGCCGGTTATCACTTTAACCGGCTCCATATCGCAAAATGATATAAGTTTATTCAGGTATAAATCTCTGTTTTTCAATTCTTTTAGGGCAGACATAATGACACCATCCTTCCGATTGTAATTATAACACAAACAATTAAATTTGTCAAGTTTATGCAAACAAATGCAAAAACTTTTAGTCAAGTAACTTAAATGCAATTTTACTTTTCCCTTTTCTTTAACTCGTTATAAGTGCAAATCTATAACATTTATCTTCCACCACTTAAATTGAAGATGTGAAACTTGCAAATCGCTTTTGAATTCGTCGGCAACTGCGCCTCGGTGACTTTCACCACAGATCATTGGCATTCCCGTCATACACAAAAAAAGAAGAGCACCCGCAGGTACTCCTCACATAACAATTAATCATTTCCCCAGAGATCACTTAAAAGTGAATTTCTCTCGCTGTCGTTTCCCTCTAAAGACTCTATAACACTATCAACACCTATTCCTCGGAAACTACACTCCGAGGAAACATATTGGCTGATCGTCTCAGCAACCATAGTTTCATCTCTCATAAACTCATTGTTGCAATACTTACCAAAAACCAACGCATGTTTTGTATCGTATCTGAGATCGAGGGCATTAAAAATTCTTTTCACTTCATTATCATCAAGAGGAAAGTTTACTCTTAGTCAAGCATTTCGCTTGTCATATAGCAATATATTCATTTTCAGATATTAAAAGATAAAAACAGATTTATCAATTCCATCGCAGCCTCCTTTGCAAGAAAACCGCTTTGGTTATCCGATGCATATATTGATTCTCCTGATGCGTATTTTATATCAATACACTCACCATACATATTAGGAAGTCCCGATACACGGTGGCTATATCCGTTATGCTGTGCCAGGTTATATTTTGATACAATTTCCTGAAGCTTTGACATAAAAGAAACATCTGCTTCAAACACAGCTTTATCTCCGTTTCCTGATCTATCGTGCCAATCAATTTTTGCTTTTACTGTACCATCTTCCAAAGCGGCGCTCATCTTGTAAACCTTGCCTTCAAGCTCATTTTCTTCATCAAAAACCGTAGCAATAAAGGAAAGTTCACAATTAAAGCTTATAATGTCTGTTGATTCGATAACCTTTGGTGAATCCTCGCCCGAATTTCGTGTTACAACACCGCCATCGATGTTGTCTGTATTGCGTCGAGGGAATCCGCATCCGCTAAAACCCATTGTCAAGAGCAGTATCATACCGATAAGTATTCTTGGCATCTAAACACTCCTTTCTGAAACACCCTGTGCCACAAAATGACACAGGTCATTTTTCTACTTGTTTATAAATCTATATAGGAAGGCTACAACCTGTGCTCTTGTGCAAGAATCATCAGGACTGAATGTATTAGCACCTGTTCCGCCGGTAATTCCATTTTCGACCGCCCAAAGAACAGCATCATAATAATAGCTGTCTGCTTTCACATCCGTAAACGGATTATTCTTTCCGGTCGGTTCAGGCTGACCCGTAGTTCGCCAAAGGAATGTAACAACCTGTGCCCTTGAGCAGTTACTATCTGGGCTGAATGTGGTTGCACTTGTTCCACCGGTTATCTCACTGCCGAATGCCCATTTTACAGGTTTGTAGAAATAGTCGCTACTCGATACATCAGTAAACGGCAAGGTTATTAATGCAGGCTCGGGGGAAGCTATCATTCTGTGGAGGAAGGTTACAACCTGCGCTCTTGAACAATTTGAGTTTGGAGAGAAGGTGTTAGCACTTGTTCCGCCCGTGATACCCTCATTTGCTGCCCACATAACTGCATCATAGTAATATTGTCCCTTCACTACATCAACAAATGATGATTTTGGAGTTTCTTGCGGTTTTTCTGTTTGAGTTGGTGTATCTGTTTCAGCAGGCTTTTCCGTTGTCTGAGGATTTTCTGATTGAGTTGGCTTTTCGGGTTCTTCTGTTTTTTCTTCCTCAAGAACGGGGAATGTGTAGGTTACAACAGTTGATGTGTCGTGAAGTCTTCGGACATCTTCACCCTTAACAGCAAATCCGTCAACGGATACGTTCAAGGTTTCGGCAAACTTTGCAGTATAATCCCAACCCGAACGGATTGTATCTATATACATCTGAACTTGGTATTCCTTACCTTCCTTGAAGGTGTCGTCGTAATCCATATATTCGCCGTCTTCGTACCAAGCAATATTCTTGCAGTCGTAATAGTTTGGCTCATCCGATTCAGACTCACGATCGGCAGTCTCTCCAACCTCAGGGAAATCGAGACCTGACATACTGACATAAGAAACGGTAATTTCGGGTGCGTTTGTTTCGTATTTAACCGTCATAAGCTCGCCGTCTGTTTCATACTCTGCTTGTTCACCGTTTACAATTACAACAGGATTATACTGTGCATTCTGGTCTTTGCTGAAAGTATATCCCTCATTGGCTCTTAAGTATATGGTAGCACGGTATCCCATACCGCTTGCGAAAAGATCATCTTCGCCAACGCCGAAATCGTTTACGTAAAGTCCCCAGCGGATTCCGTTTCTTGTAAACTCATCTCCGCCGTTTGAGAAGCTTACACCCTCACCGCTGATTAAACCGAAGTATTCGGGGCAATATCCTGTCTTGGGATTTGGAATATTGATATTAAGATAACCTATTCTGATTTTACCGTCATCAACTTCACCGTATGAAAAGTCGCATGTACGGCACTTGTAAATTATGGAACCATCGGCTTGTTCGCCGTCGCTGAAGTTATGTTCTTCATCGAGAAGTATCTTTTGGCATACCGAACACTGCATAAAATGCTTGTCGTTATCAAAGCGAAGATATTCGTCCTCATTATATGAATGGTTACACTCTAAGTTATAAACCTTTGACCAAAGTGTCGCTGTTCTTTTTGTAGAAGATAAATCATAGCCGCTTACTCTATCGCCCATAATTGAGAATTTGGGCGAATCAGAGAAAATATAGTTGCTGTCGAGTATTACCTCTACCTTTGCCTGATATTTTCCTGCAACCATTGTTGTTTCATCATCGCAAGGCTCGTCGTTGTGATACCATTCAACAGAAATGCTTCTTACACCCTCCTCGTTACATGAAAGTACATCAGAAGAAAGTGTCATACCGTAAGCGTTTGTACCGCTTATATTAAGGTTCTTTATTTCTTTTCTGTCTGTAGTTCTGTTGCCCGACATAAAGTTTCTTCTGTCGGCATTTGACACATGGTGTGTTATAACAACTGTAGCCGAGCCGTCATTTCCTGTGGCATTAAGCTTTGCCCATTCGCTGACAGGTAAGGTTTCACCATTAAGCTCTGCTGTGTTTCGCTGTGGGTCAAGCATATCTGATGTAAGTCTTACACTGCCCACATCTGATGCAGGGTGATACTCATATCCGTATCGTTGTTTGTGTCCTATAACATATGTGTGATAGTAACCGTGCGCTGTAACATTTATACTTGGAACAATCAAAACGCGAAGATGGTTTGTACTGAAGGTTCCGCTTTTAACAGTAATTTTGGCATTCTTTGTAGCCCCAAGAACATCAGCGTTTCCTCTGCCCCAGAATGTACCGCCGTTGATGTTTGTATTACCGCCCAGAAGTCTTAAACACGCAGAACGCGAAAACTCTACATCAAAATCATTGTCGCCTTCTTTCACAAATGTTTCAAGATTTGAAAAGCCTCTGCCGAGGAAAATACCGTCGTTTACCAAAAGACTTCCGTCTTTTACCGTAATACAGTCGCCGTTTACCTGCTGCCATGCATACCCGTCGAATCTTGCACCTATTGCCAATCCCAGAACTCCGAACTGTATAGTATAATCAAGCAGGTGTCTTAAATCATAGACATCCATGCCATCACATATCCAGTGTTTTTTTGAACGCCCTGCTTCTAAAGTACCTCCGTTTATTGTTACGGTACCGCCGTCAATTTCCAAAACATTTCTATACTTTACATCGCTATTGAAATATTCCGGAAATCCATCATCGTCTTGGGGATGGTCAATTTTAGCGTAGCAAAACAATTTACCCGAATTATCTCCGCTTGTGTCATTGATAATAAGAGATGAACCACCTGGCACTCTTATCATAGTAGTCTCCACACCTGTTTCTGCATTGAGTTCAACAGACTTACCGTTTAAATTTAAGGTTTTTTCACCTCTGCCGAGTGTTATCCAGTAAGAACCCACATCATTTACCTGACAGGTGTAGATAAGATCACGTGTTACAATAATATTCCTGTCTCCGCTGCTTCGTAAAATGTTTCCGAGTTCCTCGACTGTACCAACCTCTACATATTCTGCCTCAGCAGAAACTGCAACTATTCCTACACAGGAAAGAAGCATTGTAAAGGTAAGTAAAATACTTATAAATCTTTTCATTAATTAATACACTCCTCCTTATTTCTTTTGTACTTGACAAGAGCTCCAAAACTGTCCTCTATAAGCAATACATCTTCTTCAATAGTATATTTGAATGTACTTTTCATCAAATCACCCGAAAAATGAATTATTACATTATCTCCGTTATCTGTATATGTAAATTCTTTTTTCGCATCAAAAAAGGAATAGAATCCCTTTCCGTCAGGCAGAAAGTTATAGGTACAAAAGGACATCTCTGCACTTACCTAACATCCGATAAGTTTATTATTCATAGCTATGCCCACGGATCGGCTTCTTTTGGAACTCTGATTTCAGAAAGACATTGAATATCATTCAAAAACCATTGACCGGTTGAAGGCTTTTTGCGTAGTTTAATTGAACGCATATTGTCAGCGCCACCGCTTTTAACCCAAAGGGTTGCCCAATTTTCATTATCAAATGAATACGGATTTTCATATATTGCTATTGTCATAGGTGCAGATGGAGTATAACCGTTGTCAGGTGTTGCACCATCAAAATATGAAAATGGTATATATTCTTTTTCGTAAAGTCTGTCTTTATAAAACTGCTTTTCATAAGGACTAACGCTTTCGGGACCTTTGAGAAAATCAAGCATTTCTATAACGACGTCGGGATTATCTTTATATAAGCACAATGCAAGTACGGTAAGTGCTGCAGTTTTGAAAGGGGTATCAAGTGTTGCTTCGGGAAAAGCCTGAAGCTCACTTGAATTTTGAGGAATAGCAGTAAAGCTAAAGCGTTCAGACCTGTTTTTGCCCTTGCCAATAGAATTTACTGCATTGGTAATTGTCTTTGAAGCCTCTCTTTTTATTGTGCTTTCAGCTATATTTTTTATTGAATCAAAAATACCCATAACTTTTTCACTCCTTTTCATATCTCATTGTCATAAATGTGAATAGTCCGTTTTCACTGGTAGCCTTTGCCCAAGTATCTGTATCCTCACCAAATGCTTCGCCTTCAATACCGGAATCAAACCACAGTTCTCCGTTTCTTTCTTCCCAATCAGAGCATCTCATACAAATCATCCCGGGGCGAAGTTCTTTTTCTCCGCCGCTTTCCAATTCAGCAAGATAACTTTCATATTCCTCTTTTGGAATGGGAATAAGCATCAAGAGCTTTCCGTTATCGCAAATTTCAATCAACGAGCTTGTAATTTGTTTTCTTTCACGCATCTCACTTGTTATTGCTTCTTCATCTGTCTCATCAATATATGGCATAGGAGAATTTATATATTCTTCTGCATTCATATATGTAAGATTGCCCGCCTCATTTATCACGCCGATAGAATGAAATCGCCATTTACCAATATAGCTCACAACGACACCTCCAATATTACTGCTTATCGCTTTCATCAAAAACATCACCGCATTCAGGGCAGAATTTCGGTGGGTTATGAGGATCTTCAGGTGTCCATCCGCATTTATCGCACTTATATAAAGGAGCACCTTCGGGTTTTTTACTTCCGCAGTTCTGACAGAATTTGCCCCTGTTTACGGTGCCGCAGGAACAGGTCCATCCGTTTTCTGTCGGCTGCGGTTTGCCGCAGTTCATGCAAAATTTGCCGGTATTGCCGCCCTGACCACACGCACATACCCATCCGGACGGCGCAGCCTGTTGCTGTGCTTGCGGTTGCTGCTGTCCCATAGCAAAGAGGTTTGCCGCAGCACCTGCACCTGCGTTCTGTGCCATATTCATACCAAAGAAACCACCCATAGCACCCATACCGCCTTCGTTTTTAGCCGCATCCTGCATAGCCTGTGCCTGAGCACCCACCATGTGAGCAGCAGCCATTGTGGGGTTTCTGAACGCCGCATTTCTCTGAATTTCCTTAATCATCTTTTCATCTTCTTCGGAAGCATTAACACTTGATACACCGAATACAACGATTTCAATGCCTCTTAAATCTCTCCACTTTGAAGAAAGAACATTGTTTAAGGCATCTCCGATTTCCATTGTATGTGCCGGGAGTGAACTGTAACGGATACCCATATCCGAAATTCTCGCAAACGCCGGCTGAAGCGCCGTGAGTAACTCAGTTTTAAGCTGACTGTCAATTGTTTCCCTCACATATGTATCCTCAACATTTCCGCATACATTTGTATAGAAAAGCATTGGATTTGTTATTTTGTAGGAATATTCGCCATGACAGCGAATTGCAATATCCACATCAAGACCGATGTTGGTGTCTACAACTCTGAACGGCACAGGTGAAGGTGTTCCGTATTTGTTTCCTATAATTTCTTTTGTGTTAAAGTAATATACTCTTTGGTCTTTTGCTGGTTCGCCGCCAAAGGTAAAACGCTTGCCCATTTCCGCAAAGCTCTTTTTGATGTTTTCGCCCAAAGGACCGTAGAAAATACTTGGTTCTGTTCCTGAATCATATACAAACTCACCGGGTTCTGCACAAAGTTCAACAACCTTGCCTGACTCCACGATCATCATACACTGTCCGTCATTAACGTTGATAATAGAACCGTTTGAAATGATGTTGTCCGTTCCTTTTTTGTTCGATGAACGCCCACCGGCTTTCTTTTCGCCCTTTTGAACAAGAGTGTCTGCATCCATACTTTCGCAGTAAAAATAATCACGCCAAGAGTCTGCGAGTACCCCTGATAAAGCACCTACGCCTGCTTTTAATAATCCCATAATTTATTCTCCTTCCTGAACATATAAATTTTCATCTGTTACCGAATAATCGGTTATATCCCATACATCTTCAGATGTTACGAGTCTTCCGTCACCGCCAATTTGCGGACTGAATTTATGTCCTTGGCTATCATCTGTGCTGATTTCAATGTTTGAATGTAAATCAGACAGATTACATTTTACGGTAAAAGCCTCACCGTGATATATGGTGTGCTTTTCTCCCGTTTCAAGATTTGTCAAAGTAACATAATCCTTATACCTCGGAACAATCAAATACCATTCATCGCCTTCAAAATCAAAATGCGCCACCTGCTCGATTGCAAGATCTTCAAGAGATTCAAAAATTCCCGCTACATAAGTATCTCTAAAGCCCCGTCTGTCTTCGCCATAGCCCAAAAAAGCTACTGCAAAATACGGCTTTCCCTCACATGAATCAAAATCGAAAACATTTGCATACTGAGTCCGGTATTCCGAGTCTTTATATACCATTCCGGGACCGTCATCCACATTTGGTTTTTGCACAGAGCATCCAAAAAGGCTTGCTATAAGAGTTAATATTGCCGTGAGTTTCATAATATTTTTCACCGCCCTCACAAAATCACCCCGCATATAAAAGTTCTTCAAAACATTCATCTTCGGGAATGCCGTTAACTGTTCTCGGCCAATTGGATACATCAATAGAGAGCCTTACTATTCCTCCGTTTTCTGTTTTTAAATCAACATAGCTTTTTCCGTCTGTCTGATATGGCGTAAGCAACGTTCCGAAAGGAATTTCTGTTTTTTCCATATTCGGCAAGAGTTCTGCTTCAAGAGGTATTGCTGTTTTTACATCGTGACCGTAATTAAATGTATAAGCATCATCTGTCATTTCAGGCTTTCCGTCTGTTTCACTTAGCTTAAAGCTTGCGGTTGCACCTCTTGTGCCTAAAATCTCAAAGCGTGTTTCAAGTCTTAAAAATTCAGGGTTATTGAATGCCTGTTTGTAGACAGTCCCTTCCTCAAAGCCTTCCTCTATATACTCATAATCAATTTCAGTTCCGGAAAGCTCCTGCAAAATCTTGGGAGTATCACCGTTTATGTCCCAAGTGCAGAACATATGGTAGTCATTATCGCTCCACGAATCGGAATAAATATAGTTTTTACCGCCGACATGCGCTAAATAAACATCACAATCGTAAGCATAGCCATCTTCATCGGTATAGGTTTTACCATTTACTGTAACTGACAACATGTTGTACGAGCCATATTGATCCGGCATTGTATCTACTTCAATGCAATCCTTTTTATCATCATTTAAGCTCAGGTCAAAATCAATCTTTTGTCGCATCGGAAGCATCAAGCAAAAGTTTTCGGAAGGCGCTTTTGTATATTCTTCGTTAAAAATATAGGGTTCTTCATCAAAGTAGATTTTTACAGAAAGAGGACCTACTGCATAGGCGGCTATATCATAAGGACTAAACCAAAATGTAATGCCCTGATAATCAAGTGTCCAGTTATAATCATCCTCAGAATACTCTTTGAAAATCGTCCATAACTGATTCTCGCCGAAATTAAGATAATCGTATTTGGTACTCAGTTCTCCCTCCAGAATATCAGGCAGCCCCTTGATACTTGGCATGACATCGGTCAAAACAAGTTTTTCTCCCGTTTGTGGATTAAAATTTGAGGTTATGTAATGATAATCGGGATGTACGCCACCGGAATATACATATATATCTTCAAGGTAACTTACAATCTTTGTGTCTGCTCTTTGCAGATATACTTTTGACTCTCCCTCAAGATAAAGAGGATTATATTCATCACCCGCTAAATCCTTAGCCGCTCCCGAGAGTTCATACATCAATGCTTTTGCATCTTTCAATGCTTCATCGTTAAGCTTATCAAATGTCTTTTTAAGCTCCGGGAACTTCTTTTCATCATCTTCGGAAAGCTTTAATTTGTTCCACGCCACATTTGCTATAACATTGTTCTCATTCCATTCCTCCATGTTTTTATCACCAAGCATTACCGAAATGAAGGATATATCTTCTCCGTCAGTTTCATTTACAACAGTATTCGGAGTTTTTTTGCAGGAACAAAGTGAAAGCAAGATACAAACCACCATTCCTATACATACTGTTTTTTTCATCATAAAAACGACCTCCTTTCTCGCGAAGAAATTCTTCTTCTCAAAGCCCTTCAATATGATGTTGAAGGGCTTTGAGAAGAAGGGAACGAAGGCTCCCTTCGATCGCTTACAAATTATCTTTCAAGACGGAAAATTTGGTTGAACAAATCTTTTATGTAGTCATCTGAAAGCTCTTCGTCAGAAGGAGTAATTTTCAGTCCGAAAAGACCACTGTCCTCTGTACCTTTGTATTCAAAGCCTACAAAACATTCTTTGTATTCTTCTTCGTCATCAACTTCTTTGTAGGTGTATCTGATGAGTTTTACAGGCTTTCCTTCATAATCAATGCCAAGGTCAGATGCTTCCTGTTCATAGAAAGTATAGTCATCAGATGCCGCTCCATCAAAATAATACTCTACAAATGGCACGTTACTGCTGATGCCCTCAAAATGCTTATATCCCATAATCTCTGCATCCCAGGAATAATCGTCAGCAAGCATTATTACAATGTCACCTGCATCGTCAGCGTCCTCTGCATCAACTGAAAAGAATGCGCCATCAGGCTTATAGAGTGTAATCTTTGTTTCGTCATCGCCGTAGGTCATATTGATTTTCTCTACTACATCTTCGGCTTCATCGAGTTCTTCCGAATATCCTGAATTGTCTGTTTCGTCTGAAACTTCTGCATTGTTACAACCAACAAGTGCAAAAACAAGAATTCCTGCTAATAATAATGCTAATAATTTTTTCATTTCAATTTACCTCCGTTTTATTTAGAACTGTTTTCTATGCCTTTGTATTTAACAGAATTCAGGATATCCTGAACTTCTTTCTGGTTAAAGATTTTTTCCATATCGGTTGTTTCTGTATCAATGAGTTCACTGCCCGGTGCTACATAAGCGAAAAGATAAACATCGTAATCATCTTTTTCTTCAAGATATAGGCAGATTTCATACTCATAATCATCGCACTGATACATGTAACCGTTAAATCCCGAATATTTTACTTCTTTATAGGTTTCTTGCGTTTTGGCATCATCTACAAAGTAATCAAGACCGTTATCAAAATAAAGATAAAACTCTACAGAAAAATCCTTTTCTTCGTTTATAAGCTCTGCCTCATATGCTTCTGCTTCAGAAGGAGTGGTTCCGTCTTTATAGCCAACTGTAACCGTTGCATTCATAGTTTCATCACCATCGCAAACCTGCGTCATTGTTACTGCCTTACCACCGCCGCCACATGCTGCAAGCGATAAAACCAATGTAAGTGCTAATATAACAGATAATAACTTTTTCATAATTTAAACCCTCCTGAATTTAGTTTATTTTTGCTTCTGCCGCATCAGCACGACGAGTGTATTCTGCAAGACCGCCTGTATTAGCATCTTCCATAGCGTTCATATTTGCCTGAATTTCGGCTTTCTTTTCTTCGGAAATTTCGCCGCCGTCTTTTGCAATCTTTACTGCGTCAATCGCCGTTTTTGCAAATGCAACAGTTCCCATAAGGTCACGCTTTTCTTTTGTTGACATACCAAAGCTGAACAAACCTTTTCTGTCATCGTTTACACCGAATATGTAGTCAAAGTGACGGATTGCATTTTCTGCATATTTTAAGTAGTTTTCTTTTTCTCTGTCGTTTGTTGCAAAGCAAACAGTAATTTCCTCTGTTATGTAAGGATGAGCACGAAGTCCTTTTCTCATAGTAGTTATGTCATCTCTGCCGCCAACTAAAGTGATTTTGATACCGCCCTCGCCAAACACTTTTTTGGTTTTTCCGTTTTCATCAGTTTCTTCTGATTCCTCGATATACGGCTCATAGCTTGCCACCTGGTCATAGCGGAATAATTCTTTTGGATACTGTTCCTTGTTGTCCTTTGAACCATCTATGATGCGGAACATACCAAAATCATCGAAAAATTCAATGCCTTGTCGGCTTGTTGCAGACGGATAACACTCGTGCTTTTGGACATTCGGTAGAATTACTTCTTTGTAAATTCTGTCAGAGCGTTTCATATACTCCATATGTCCTGCCAGCTCATCCTTTGTGAATCTGTACTTCTGAATATGGAACGAACACATATCATCGCATTTACCGCAGATATACTCATCCCCCTCAATTTTGGTACGATTTAACATTCCGCACTCACCTTGGCAAAAAGCGCAGGTCTTTTTACCAAAAATGTTTTTAAAGAAATCGCCTAATCCCATAATCTTTGCCTCCTTATAAATTTATGTTAAATTTAATTAACAACTCAGTTTACAATATCGCTTGTATCAAGCTTGTGCGATGGTTGATATTTTACTACAATATCGCCGCTCATCGGTCTGACACCGGCTTCTCTGTTAAATACGATTCCACCATTTTCGCCCTTAACGATTTCGTCCATGGATTTATTAAACATCTGCAAATCTTCTGCCACACCTATTGCGATAACCTTACCGTCTCGAATAACAGATACCTTTTCACCCTTTTTAAGAATACCGTCTGCCACTCTGCCTGTGAGAACATTTTTGCCTGAATCGTTGAGCGACTCGTCAACCGGCATAGAGAACGGTCCGTAAACCTTGATTTCATCTGTTTTTACTGTTGTTCCTTCGCTGTCAGTTATTTCGCAATAAATTTTCCGGCCAAGAAGTGTATTTTCTTTTTCAACAGAAAGAACTAATGCGTCGCTTGTTACATCCTTTACATAATCACCGTTTGCAATTTTGTCAGTATTGTTTCTGTGACCTGTATAGTAGAACCACTGATAGTTGTAAGGCGCTTTGCCGCCATATACCTGAACCTCAGCTTCATATTTTATACCATATTCATCTGCCTCAAAGCTTTCAGGCTGTTTGTGGATGGTAAGCTCTGTATCCGGAACTAATTGCTGTCCACCGTCAACAGGTTTAGTCGGTGTTACTGTTACATCCGGTGTAACTGTCTGCGTAGGAACTTCATCTGTTTTTTGATTATCTTTTCCCGGCTCCTCTGTTTTGGGTTCTTCCTTAGGTTCTTCTTTGCCCGAGGTGCCCGGCATATCAAATTCAATTCTCTTATCATCATTCATCATACGAGAAATAATAGCCGCAACCTCGCTGCGCTTGATATTATCCTCAGGCTTGCAGTTGTGAAGTGCATCAACACCTGTCACAATACCTGCACGGTAAAGCTTATATACATAATGTGCATATGAGGCCGAGGTTTTTACATCTAAAATACTTCCATCAGGGATATTGTTTATATCCTCAAAAGCACTGTCAGGAAGAGCATTTGCAAAGATTTCTATATATCCTGCTCTTGTTGCATTCTGGTTATAGTCATAGTCCTTTGTGATTATGTTGTTTATTTTGCAATAATCAGCATAAGGCTGGTACCAGGGAGTACCTAATGTAAGAGTAACCTCGCCGTTTAAGTAAACCTGGCTCATACAAGCTGCAAGCTTTACAGCCTCTGCGTATGTGAGAAGATCATCTGGAGCAAAGATTGTTTCACTTTTACCGTTAATAATTCCCGTATAAACAGCTTCCACAATTTCATCATGATACCACGCATCTTTTTTTACATCCACAAAAGGATTTACAAGTTCGTCATGCCCGCAAACGGTACATTTGCCATCTTTAAAGGTGTGGTCACCTACATTGAAAAGCTCACCACAAATGGTACATTCTGAATAATGGCAAGACATATTTGCCATATCCATAAGCTGGTGTTCATGCGGTCCAACGTCTTTCTTTCCGTCACCTTCGGCAGCATATACCGCTGTCAATGTGGATGCACTCATCATAAGTGCAAGGATTACTGATAATACTTTTTTCATGGTTTTTTACCTCTTTTCTTTATTTTATATTATTTATTATTTAAGGCATAATAACTATTATATCCGACTTGTCGGAATAGTTTTCCTCAAATTTTACGCTTGCATCGGAAGTAACAATAACATAGGCTTCATCGGATATTCTCTTTACGCCGTTTTTGTCTGTTACAATACAGCTGAACTTGTAATCAGATGTAAGCTTCTTTTCATCAACAGCCACCAAAAGAGTATCTGTATAATAACCCTCTGCCCATGGGAATGCTTCTGTAATCTTAAGCGGAATTTCGTTATCGGGAGTCTGTATCAGCCATTGATATGTAAACGGGCCGTTTGCACCCTCTGCCACTACCTTAAACTGCGCTTTTTCCCCATGCTTTGCGGACACATTTTTCGGTTGCTGTGTTATAACAACATTTTCAGGAAGCAGCTTTGCTGCATCTGAACTTACGCTATAGCTTCCTTGCTTTACCTCACATTTGTATTCACAGTGACATATGAAATCAGCATTCTCAACCTGTATTTTCAGTGTTGATGTTGTAGCACCCTTTGCCCATGTGTCGGTCGGCTCGATTTTTTTCCAACCGTTTGTGTTGTCATTTTTTATGTACCACTGATAGGTTGCATCGATGTTTCTCGTACGAGCATAGAATGAAACTTCTTCACCATGGTTTGCACGGACAGTATTTGGCTGATATGCGAGATACGGTGTTGTTTTAGGAGCAACATACATATTACTTGCTGTTTTGGTAAAGCCTGTAGCATCGGTTACTATACACTTATATGTCATACGTTCTGAGAACTCAGCTTCATCGACAAGGAGTTCTACATTACCTTCATCTACTTTATACTTGTTATCGCTCTTAAGTTCTGTATAGTCGCCTGAGTTTTCGCTCTTATACCATTCATATGTGTATGGAGCTTTACCGCCGAAAACGTTAACTTGCACATATGTTTTATCTCCAACATCTGCGGAGTATATGCAAGGTGTAATATGCATCCAAGCCTTAAAGCCATAATCGCCCATGTTTACAAGTCTTTTTGCCAGTGTTTCTCCAAGATTCTCAACCACCCATGAATCATATGGAATTTTCTCCGGTTCTTCTATCAGGATTCCGCAATAATCGTTTTCCTTTACCTCATCAATGGATTTTTTGAACATTTCGATTTTTGCAGCAACACCGAAAATCTCAATGCCGTGTGATGGCATATGCATCGAAACTGTTTCGCCGACTCTTAAAGCACCTTTATTAACTCTTCCTGTGAAAATATAACCGGACTTATATTTAACGACATCCTCCGGCATGAAAATGAATGCTTGCTCAGGCAATGTCACATAATCCGAAATTACTTCCTGACCAAGAGCATCGGTAACCTTACAACGGAACTGGCTTGTGAGCGGATTGTCCATGCTGAAGGTTACGGAAAGGGTTTTTGTTTTTGCACCCTTAATGTATTCGCCGTTTTCCAGAGGAGACCACTGATCATGCCAGCTCCGTGCACTCCATTCGTATGTATATGGAGTTTTTCCTCCGGTAGCAGTTACGGTATATTCAAGCTTTTCGCCCTCGTCTGCTCCGTCAATCTGCGTAGGCTGAACTGCAATTTCAAAAGGCTCATACATGTCGGGTGTTTCTGCTTTTGGTTCCTCTGTTTTAGGTTCTTCGGAATTTGTTCCCATACTGAACTTAACACGCTTTGTTTCGTCCATCATTCTTGTGATGATTGCTGCAACCTCACATCTTTTGATGTTATCCTCCGGCTTGCAGTTGTGCTTTGCATCCACGCCTGTCAGAATTCCTGCACGATAGAGCTTGTAAATACCTATTGCACTCTCGTGAACCATAGGAACATCGGGAATAGAGCCGTCAGGGACATTGTTTATACCAATAAGCGCCTCATCAGGAAGGGCATTTGCGAATATTTCCATATATCCTGCTCTTGTAGCTTTTTCATTAATGTCATTAACCTTATAGAAAAAATTATCTGTTATTATTCCGTGGTCTTTTGCGTAATTAACATAGGTTTCATACCAAGGATTTCCTCCTGATACAAGGTACACGCTTCCGTCCTTATAAAGCTGATACATACAAGCTGCAAGCTTTATCGCTTCAGCATATGTAAGATTATCATCGGGAGCAAAGGTTGTTTCGGTTTTTCCGTTTATAATACCAAGCCTTACGGCATTATCAACATCTTCGTAGTACCAACTGTCCTGTGTTACATCAGTAAATTTTGAATAGCGCTCTGCATGAACGATCGATGCAAAACTCATAATCATTGTTAAACATAAAATAAGTGATAAAATTCTTTTCATAATTACCCTCCAAATTAAAAACTTCCGCCTCGTCCGCCGTGCGTTCTGCCTGACGATGAGGTGTGCGTGCCGGAGTCTCCCTTTGGTTTTTCCGTTTTTGTTATTCTTGAATACAAGAATAAATCTCTTGACATGGCAAGATTCATACTGCCGGGCTTCATATAATTTGCAGCATAATCATTTTCTACAGCCGTTTTCATTTTCTTAAGCTTCTTTTTCATCATCCAAAAAGCTATCAGAAGCGGAGCAACAAGGCATATAGCAATAACGCCGATTAGGTATTTTGTGCTGTACTGCTTTTCGTTATATGGTTTCCCTTCACTTGCCATTTTAAGAAGCTCATCTGCTGTTTTAATATATACCTCAAAGGCTTTGTAGTAGTTATCATCCTCAAGATATGGCAAAACCTTACTTTCAAGATAGATAAGTCCGTTTTTATTAAAGTATTCAAGACCTTTCCCGTGAGTGGTGAAGTGATATTCTCTTGTACCACGGCAGATATAAAGCAAAATTCCGTCATCATTTTCACCTGCGCCGTAGCCGTTATAGTCATAAATATCATCCGCTGCTTCTTCAGCTGTATTTCCCGACATTTCCGATTCGGTATATATAGCAACCTCAAAATTATACTTTTCACGAATTTGATCAAGCTCTTCTGACAACTTTGCAAGTTCTGATTGCATAAGGTATCCGGCATCGTCAATAATCGGAGGATTTTCAAATGCCGCATAAGCCGGTAAGAGCAAAGTCATTGAGATTAAAAGAAGCAACATACACGAAAACATTTTTTTCATATATCATCACCTCCTCAATGTAACAGCAACCAGCCAACAACAGCGGCTGCCACATACGCAATGCCTGCAACCTTGGCAAAATACTTCCACTTTTTGCCGTTGTCAACCGGATATTCGCCCACAACCTTACCGGTCTGACCGTTAATTGCAAACTTATACATTTTATCCATATATTTAATGTTTAGCATCCATACCGGAAGGAGAGAGTATCTTATCTTACCGTTTGAAAATCCAACTCTTGAGCTTTCGGGGATTACCGCTGTGTAGCGATTGGTCGTATCATTAAAAGCCTCAATGGTAGAATTTTTTACTCGTTCATTTGCTCGCTCAATGCTATCCTCAGCACTGACATCATATTTGTCGGCAAGAAAACCTGAAAGGTAAGCTCCTGAAAACTCCACAGCATCTTTGTAATTAAACGGTTCCACAGCCTCCATATATGTGTTGTCAGCCTTTTTTGAAGCATCAACGGGAATGTTTGCAAAGCCGATACTTCCGCTCCTGAATAGCTTAAAATAATCTGTTTTGGTGTAATTATAGTTTGCGTCACTCCATGCCGTCACTCTTTCTGCGTTGTAGGTTACTGCCGCATCACAATCACAGTCAAACATCCAAAACGGAACATACACGCCTGCCATTTCCTCGATTTTCTTTTTGTTCTTAAAGCTGTCGGGAAGAAACGGTGCATTTTTGAAATCTCCCTCAAATGCCGCTATTGCCATTTTTTTATTTAGCTTAAACGGAATTATGTAGTCAGGTCTCAAGGTTCCCTCGAACTGACCTTTGACAATGGTAGAATTACCGCAATACGGGCAAACCGTACTGCCCAGTGTATCATCGCCGGTAATTTCTGCTCCGCAGGACGGGCAGGAATAATTTGAAAGAGTAACCTCGTTTGTGTCTTCATAGCTTCTCGGTGTATAGCTTTCCCAATCATATTTTGATGTACCGCCGGAATCGGCAGAGCCTTCTGTCATTTGCTGCATCGTTTCAAGTGGAAATGTATTGTCGCAGGATTCACAATGCAGATTCTGACTTTCGGCATCAAACACCAAAGGTGCTGTACAACAAGGACATTTATAGTTTTGTATTGTATCCATTGTCTTCACCTCCTTTAAACTGAGCAGACTGCTGTTTTGGAATTTAAAACATGTCCGCAATGAGGACAAAACTGCATTCCTTTTGAAACCACAGTTCCGCATTCAGGACACGCCCTATGTTTAGATTTGTAAATATCATAAAGCGTAGATTTTGTGAGCTTAGCTCTGCAAATAGAGCAAGTTGTATTTTCGCTATTTTGAAGAGTGTGGCAGTTTGGACATACCGAAAGTTTCTTCATGGCGTCCGAGCCAAATCCAAAACGTGAAAGAGAATCTTTTCTAATTACATTCTGCAATTTTATCTTCATTTTCTTCGCCTCCATATAACAACCTTGTACCGCACATATGACAAAAATACGACGGATCAGATGTTTTTGCACCGCATTTGGGACAATATTCCGGGTAATCTTCAATGGGAGTGCACATAACACAGTTCAAAACATCCGGATTATACATTTCATTTATAATCCACCTGCCACACTTATGGCATTGATTAAAGAGTGCCTTTGCATAAGTATTCCAGGCAAGCATCAGCTCTTCATCGGGAGTATCTGCTTTGACCGGAGCTGTGGTACAAATTAAAGCATCCGACAAGTCACAAAAAAACTGATACTTGTTTCCGTTTGGCGTTTGCTGACGTTTGTAATTCGCTGTCTTTTTTTCATTCATCAATAGCCTCAGCTCCTTTTCATAATAAAAAAGTTTAGCAATTTTTACCGAAATTTTCACAAAAGATTGACTGAATCAATATTTTGTGATATAATATATAAAACATAAATTTCAAATTTCGAAAGATAAATGTATATCCTATCTGAAATTTACAATTATATTTTATCTCTGATTTTATTAAAAGTCGCCACACTTTCAAAAAGTTTTAGTGTGGGAAAACAAACTTTTTTTGAAGGAAGTGTGGTAAAAAGTGTGGGTTTTGGTGTGGGATGGTGTGGGGAGAGAAAAAAACACCCCATATCCGAAGGAGAAAGCATTATGAATAAATTAAAATCCAACTTGGTTGGTTTTTTACTGATACCACTCTTGCTTTTATCCGGTTGTGCTCCAATCGGAAATAAGACTGCAAGCATGACATTTATATATATGGCAACTACTTTTTTAGCTTTTTTGCTTTTGATTGGATATTTCTTCAGTATAAAGAAAAAAGAAAAATGGTTTTATGTGTTATTTACATCTGTCTTTGTTGTAAATATCGGATACCTTATGCTGTCCGTGTCAGACACATTGGATATGGCACTTTGGGCTAACCGTATTGCATACCTCGGTTCGGTATTCCTGCCGCTTTCAATGCTTAAAACCATACAGAAAATCTCAAAATTAAAATATTCTAAATGGGTTAATGCTGTTTTGATAGGCATTTCTGCCGTAGTTTTTTTTATAGCAGCAAGTCCTGGATGGCTTGATATATACTATAAATCAGTTACCCTTGAAACTATTGGCGGTGTTTCTGTTCTGAATAAAGAATATGGTTCATGGCATAGTATTTATCTTTTATCCTTGCTTGGATATTTTACAATGATGATAGCGACAATGGTATATGCTATCGTTACAAAGAAGATAGAATCAACCTCTCACGCAATCATTATTTTAGTTGCAGTATTCGTAAATATTTTTGTATGGCTTCTTGAACAACTTGTCAAAATTGATTTTGAAATTTTATCAATTTCATATATTATAACGGAGCTTTTCTTAATCAGTGTATATCTTATGATTCAAAATCAGGAAAAACTGATTGCGGCTTTAAAAGCACAGACTATAACAACACCTCAAACGGTAAGTTTTGGTTTGAAGAAAGATTCAAAGGAATTTATTGAACATTGCAAATTCATTGCTGAGCAGCTACCAAAGCTCACGCCGACAGAGCGTTCTATTTATGATTGTTATCTTGCAGGAAAATCTACAAAAGAAGTATTGTCAGAACTTTCAATTATGGAGAATACATTGAAGTTCCACAACAAAAACTTATACAGCAAATTGGGCGTTACATCACGAAAACAACTCATCGAATATGCAAAAGCCATTCTCGCATCTGTTGCGAAGGAGGATTAAATAAGGGATGACACTTTCCGATAGATTAAACAAAATAATTGACGAGCAAAATATATCAAAAATTGAATTTGCTCGTCGCATCGGTGTTACAAAGAATTATATATACATTCTCACAGGTAACAGCCGAAAAGACATGGATCAAAACAAAGTTATATCACCTATGCTTGCCAAAATCATTTCAATGGAATTTGGTTATGATGAAAATTGGATATTAAACGGTGATGAATAAGTGAATATATGATAAGAGCCTCCGAGAGAAATGGTTTGTTTTTACCATACCTGCAATTATCTTTAAAATATTTGGTCATAAAAAACAAAAAGCAGTTAACAGACAGAGAACCATCTGTGTATGCCAATCTTGTGGGCATAATTTCAACTAAAAAAATAAAGCACCACTTACATTTTTGTAGGTGGTGCTTGTTTCTTTCATATACTATTAAAAATCTAAGTGAAAGTCGCACGCACGGTGTGAAGCGGGGGAAAATTAAAATATTTTCAATTATTTTCGCATTTACTCTTGACATTTACAAGTTTTTTCAGCAAAAATTATTTTTATTTCCGTACCCTTGGAAAGCTTGCTTTTAATACGTATTTCCGCACCGTGGCAAATTGCAGCGTGCTTGACTATCGAAAGTCCCAAACCGGTCCCGCCGGTTTCCTTGCTTCTGCCCTTATCCACACGGTAAAATCTTTCAAACACACGGTTTATATCCTCCTGAGGAATTCCTATACCCGTATCTTTAACGGCAAAATACGAGCTATCCCCGTCTTTGCCGACGGATATTTCAACGCTTCCCCCTGCTTTATTGTATTTTACCGCATTGTCGCAGAGATTATCTGCCATATCTTCAAGAACCCTGTAAGCTCCTTTTACAACTTCATGAGTTCCGCACACGCTTACCGTAACATTTCTTTTACCGGCTAACGGCCTCATTCTTTCCGCCGCATTATTCGCAAGCTCAAGCAGGTCCACATCCTCAAAAGAAATCTTGGCATTTTTTTCATCAAGCTCTGAAATTTTTATTATATCCCCAACAAGGCTTATAAGTCTTTGGGCTTCATCATAAATTGACTTTGCAAAATCCTTTTCGGTTTCCTTATCTGTGTTGCCTTCTTTCAATATCTCGGCAAAGCCGGATATTGACGTCAGCGGAGTTTTAAGCTCATGGGATACATTTGCCGTAAATTCTCTTCGCAATTTTTCACGCCTTACGCTTTCCGTGATATCCAAAATGATTATGACAGCTCCGATTACTTTGTCTTCTTCGGTTACCGGATTTGCAATAAGACTGTACGTCGCCCCCAAACACTCCATTCTGTTTTCAGCGCGCTGACCCGAAAGCACTTTAGCTATTACACTCCTGAAGCCTTCGGTACGGTTTAACGCAAGAACACTTCCGTCCTTTATATCCTCTGCCCCAAGCAGTTTCAGCGCCGCAGAGTTACAGGATATGAGATTCGTCCTGCTGTCAATAATCAAAAATCCTTCGCTCATATTTTCCGTGATAAGTTCAAATTCCTTTTGCCGGCGGTACGCCTCTTCGAGTTGTTTTGAAATTGTATCCTTCTGAACACCTATTTTTTTCAGAAGGGGAGTAAGCTCATCATAGCATAAATTTTTATTGGGATCGTCCAAATCAATTTCGTTTATCGGCTTTACTATAGACGACGAAATTTTTGAGGAGAGGAAAAGCGACAAAATAATCCCTATTACAACAACAATTAAAAGAGGGTATCCCAACCCCATCAAAACTGTAGCCGCAGTATATTGCTTTGCAGATATTCTTACTATATATCCGTCATTCATTTTAACCGCATAGTAAATTGTTTTTTCCGTAAGCGTAGAAGAATATCTTGTACTTGTTCCGCTTCCTTTCTCAATAGCGTCTATCACTTCTTTTCTGTCAAGGTGGTTATCCATGCCGTCAGGATTAACCTGCGTATCTGCTATTACACTTCCGTCCGGAGCTATAAGAGTTATACGGTGGTTATCGCTATTAAAAGAGTCAAAAAAAGATATGCCTCCCGCTTCTATAGCAAGCGAGGCATACTCTGCCTCGCTTTTAAGTTCGTTTTTCATCTGTCCGTCATATACCTCTGTCAGTATGCCTACAATAAAAAACAGGCTTACAGCCAAGACTATCATTGCGGTACAAAATACAGACCTGAAGATTTTCACGGTCATATTCAGTTTCCTCCTATCCTGTATCCCACATTTTTTACAGTTTTAACAGTCGAGCTTTCTTTTCCAAGCTTTTGCCTCAGCTTTCTTATATGTACGTCCAATGTCCGTGATTCATCATAATATTCTCCCCACACTCTGTTTAAAAGCTCTTCTCGTGTGACTACATTTCCTTCGGCCTTAAGAAGCTCCAAAAGCAAAGAGTATTCCTTATATGACAGTGAAATCTCTTCGCCGCATACAAAAACGGTGTGCTTTCTGTCGTCTAAGGCTATACCGCCGAAGCTATACTTTCCGTCTTCTTGCTTTTTTTCTGTCCGTCTTAAAAGTGCGCGTACCCTGGAAATCAGCTCTGTCATACCGAAAGGTTTTGTTACATAATCGTCCGCTCCGGAATCAAGTCCCGTCACCTTGTCATATTCACTGTCTTTGGCAGTCAGCATCATAATAGGTAAATCCCCGGTATCAGGTCGGCTTCTCAGCTTCCTAAGGACTGAAAGTCCATCCTCCTCAGGAAGCATAATATCAAGTATTATCATTTCAGGAATCAAAGCATTTATTTTTTCCCAAAACGGTCCCGGTGATGAGAATCCTAAAACCTCGTATCCTTCTTTTGATAAAGCATAACTTAAAAGCTTTCTTATGTTATCATCATCTTCAAGCAAATATATCAAGGCATTCACCACTTTCAATGCAAAGTTATATAAGAAAATATCTTCTCTTCAGCTTTTATTATATCACGCAAAGACAAGATTTGCAAATACATGACTATTTTTCTCCGGTAATTGAATAAACTACCCATTCGGCAATATTTACCGCATGATCTCCAATGCGCTCTAAATACTTCGCAATCATAAGAAGGTCTATTAACGCTTCCGCATTTGCCCTGTCGCTTGCCGCGGTGTCAATCAGCTCGTTTTTAATCTTAAGAAAAAGCTCGTCGACCTCGTCGTCGGCCTTCATAACCTCCTCTGCCAGTTTCATATCGTTTTTTACAAAGGAATCTATACTTTCGGTAACCATGTTTATGGTCGCTTTCGCCATATCTTCTATATGCACTTTACCTGTGTAGCCGCTTTCATTTACAAAATGGGCAATCTCCGTTATATCAGCCGCCTGATCGCCGATCCTTTCCATGTCTGAAATCATTTTAAGCGCCGAGGAGATTTTTCTCAAATCTCCGGCTACCGGCTGCTGAAGCAAAAGAAGCTTCATGCAGAGATTCTCTATATCCCTTTCCTTGCTGTCAATCTTTTTTTCTATCCCGGCCACGCTGTTCTTAAGAGGCTCATTGTCTTCTGTAAGATATTTAACAGCCATGCTTATCGCATCCTCGCAAAGTGCACCCATTGTAATAAGCTCAGTATTTAAAAGATTAAGCTGCTCGTCAAAATAGCTTCTCATTATCCAAACCTCCCCGTAATATAATCCTCTGTACGCTTATCAGAAGGAGAAGAAAATATTTTTTCCGTGTCCGCAAATTCAACAAGCTCTCCAAGCAGGAAAAATGCTGTTTTATCAGCTATTCTCATCGCCTGCTGCATATTATGCGTTACGATAATTATAGTATATTTTTCTTTAAGCTCCATAGCAAGCTCTTCGATTTTCAAAGTCGAAATAGGGTCTAATGCGCTTGTAGGCTCGTCCATAAGCAGCACCTCAGGCTCCACAGCCAGAGCACGTGCGATGCAAAGACGCTGCTGCTGACCGCCGCTCATTCCCAGTGCGCTTTTTTTTAGCCTATCCTTACATTCATCCCATATGGCGGCGCGGCGGAGGGATTTTTCCACTATTTCATCAAGCTTAACTCTCGATTTTATACCGTGTATTTTAGGTCCGTAAGCAATGTTGTCGTATATACTCATCGGAAACGGATTCGGCTTCTGAAACACCATACCGACACGTTTTCTTAAATCTGTTACGTCCACATCCTTATATATATCCGCCCCGTCCAAAATAATGCTTCCTTCAATTCTGCACCCTTCCACCAAATCGTTCATGCGGTTAAGGGATTTTAGGAATGTGGATTTTCCGCAGCCGGACGGTCCGATAAGGGCAGTTATTTTATTTTCAGGTATACTTATATTTATATCTTTAAGCGCATGATTTTTATCATACCATAAATTAAGGTTACTTACCTCAATAGAAGACATTACTACCTTCCTTTCACTTTTTAAGTTTTTTGGCGGCAAGCTTTGCCGCAATATTCAGGATAAAGGTCAGCACAAGCAAAATAACCGCAATGGCAAAGGCAGTTCCGAACTCTCCGCGCTCCTTTGCGTACATATAAAGAGCAACCGTCAGTGTTGAACCGGCGTGCTTGGGCAACGGTGCCTGCCAAATTTTTATTATTTCGTTTGCCATGCCGGCTGTAAACAAAAGCGCCGCACTTTCTCCGACTATTCTTCCGACTGACAGTATACATCCTGTTACGATACCGTCCATTGAGCTCGGAAGCACTACTGTGCGTATCATATGCCACTTTCCGCTTCCCAGAGCCAGTGCTCCTTCACGGTATGAATCCGGAACGGTCTTTAGGCTTTCCTGTGTTGTCCTTATAATAGTGGGAAGCGTCATTATAACAAGTGTAAGGGCGCCGGACAAAAGACTTGTTTCCAGTGAAAAAAACTGAACGAATAAAAGCATGCCGACAAGTCCGTAAATAATGGAGGGAATTCCGGACAGGGTTTCGGTTGCCAGCTCTATCAGTTTTACTGCCTTTTTACTCTTTGCATATTCATTTAAATATATTGCGGATCCGACGCCCAGAGGCAGTACCAATATAAGAGTCATCAAAACAATATAAACCGTATTCAAAATATTAGGAAGTATTCCGATGGTTTCCTTTATTAAGCTCGGTTTTTCGGATAAAAGCTGCCATGTAATATTAGGCAGTCCCCGGAAAAGTATGTATCCTGCAATCCCTAAAAATGCCGACAAGACCAAGGCCGCAGATGCATACATAAAAAATCCGGCGGTAACGCAGTAAATTTTTCTCTTCTTATTCATTTTACCGCTCCTTTTTCTTGATTACAAGGTTTAAGACCAGGTTTATGGCAAGAATGAAAATAAAAAGCACCAAAGCGATGGAAAAAAGTGCTTCTCTCTGAAGCCCGGAGGAATAAGACATTTCCGACGCCACCGCTGTTGTAAGAAATCTCACGCTCTTAAATAATCCCGGCATATTTTCAACGTTTCCGGATACCATCATGACAGCCATTGCCTCGCCAACGGCACGTCCTATTCCCAAGACCATTGACGCCGATATACCACTTTTCGCCGCAGGTAAAATCACCTTGAATATGGTTTCCGTCTTTGTAGCTCCCAAAGCCAGGGACGCTTCCTCATACTCCTTGGGAACTGCTTTTATGGCAGTTTCGGAAACGCTTATTACAGACGGCAGTATCATAAATGCCAGAACAATGATTGCAGAAAAAAGATTTGCTCCGTCCGGAAGATTAAATATTTCCCGTACTTTCGGTACAATTAAAATCATACCTAAAAGTCCGTATATTACCGACGGGATTCCCGAAAGAAGCTCTACTGCGGAGCGGATTAATCCTGCCGCTTTCGGAGGCGCCGCTTTCGCTATGAACGCTGCGCACAATATTCCGATGGGCACTCCTATTAAGATCGCTCCCAATGTTCCGTAAACGGAAGTCAGGATAAACGGCAGTATTCCGTAAGACGGCTCACCTGCCGTCGGCGCCCAAACCGTACCGAAAAGGAATTTATAAAGTCCTATTTCCCCGATTGCCGGACATCCTGACGCCAATAAAAACAGTGTTATTACCGCTACAAAGGCCAGGGCGATGAAGCCGCATATTGTAAATATCAGATTCATCGCCTTTTCCAAAAAATTCTTTCTCATTATTTATCTCACAACAGGGATTGCTCCGGCTTTTTCAATAAGGCTGTCCGCTTCTTTGCTTGTAGCAAAATCGTAAAAGCTCTGTGCTGTTTCAGACAAGGCTTTGCCCTTCTTTGTCACGAGATTAAAATCACGCTGTATCTTGTAGCTTCCGTCCTGAATGGTTTCAACGGTTGCCGTTACCCCGTCTACACTCACTGCTTTTACAGTGTCTTTTACCGAAGAAAGGGAGGCATAGCCTATTGCATTGGGATTTGATGCTACTGTCTGAATAACATCTCCTGTCGATGTAAGCTCCTGTGCGTATACGCAGGCATCCTTAGTACCCGTTATAGATTCAAAGCCGTCTCTTGTGCCTGATGCCGCTTCTCTGCCTATGCATACTATAGGGGTGTCAGAGCCGCCTATTTCGCTCCAATTTTTTATTTCACCTGTATATATTTTCTTAATCTGTTCAAGAGTTAAGTCAGCGATTGAGTTTTCCGGATTTACAACCACTGCTATTCCGTCTATTGCAACTACCTTTGAGTCTAAATCCTTTGCCTCGTCCTCTTTAAGGTCACGGCTGGCAAGTCCGATATCGCATCTTTCCTCAGCTACTGCCTGTATACCGCTTCCTGAGCCTGTGGGATTGTAGGTCACCTTAACCTCGGGATTTTCCTCCATATAAGCTTCGCTTAAATAGCCTATAACCTTCTCCATAGAGGTCGAGCCGTCGGTTGAAACAGTTCCCGATAAGGTGGCTTCACTTACGTTTTTTTCCTTATCCCCGTCTGTGCCGCTTGTGCATCCTGTAAAAAGACTTGCCGCAACAATAAGCGCAGCCGCCGATGATAAAAATTTTTTCATACTTATACACTCCTTTTTATTTTTTACAGCTATTATTATACCTCGCTTTATGTTAACTCTGAAACCTATATTATGTTAATTCTATGTAAACAAAAACAGCGTCTAAAGCTTTAGACGCTGTTTTTTCACTTTTTTACGTTAATGTATCTTTTTATATGATAAATTGCATTTTTATATTTTTCCGAGCTTACCGACGGAAAAGCCTTTATAATACGTTTCTGCTCCATATTAAATTCCGCCAGCTTCGCTTTGTACTGTTTTTTAAGTCTGTCAAATTCCTCAATTTTTTCTTTTCCTGCTTTTGCGGCTTCCCCTGTTTTTTCCATAATTTCCGATACCGAATCGGATATATGTATACCCAGTTCATCCGAAACAAGCTTAATCTTTAATGAAATTTCTTCAATTGATTTAAGCTTAATGTTAAGATTTCTTAAATTAATAACCGTGCATACTGCGTCCGTGAAATATATCACTCCGCATATTACCAGTATGGGCGCTCCCATCTTAATCGGAATTTTCCCGATAACCTTATCCAATACCGGTAGAACAACTCTGATTAAAAAAGCACATGCGGCACCCCAGCAGAGTGAAAATTTAAGGCATACATATCCCATAATGTTAAACGGTATATCGGAATAGTCCCACCATTTGGTATGAAACATTTTTTCAAGCAGGAAGCCTGTAAGAAACTCTAAAAGCGAAGTTATAATGACAGCGGAAACAAAAAGCAGTATAAGCTTCTCCGAAAACGGCCTAAGGGCAAAAATCACCAATACCGCTCCGACTCCGTATATGGGACAGACAGGTCCGCTTAAAAATCCCCTGTTTGCAAAATCTCCGCAGCATATTGTGTGGTATGCCACCTCCATACACCAGCCCACAAAAGAGAAAAACATAAAATACCATATGTAATAATAAAAAGTCATTTTATTCCCTCCTATCTTTCATTTTATCATATCGGCGTTTTTATGTCAATTTTACAAATATTAAATTTTTCTAAAAAAACAATTGACAATATTCGTTTTCTGTGCTATCCTGTCGACATCTTTAATATATGTATAGGAATGATTTTTTTGAAAGCGTTTTTTTTAGATATTGACGGAACACTTGCAACGGACGATAAAAAGGTCACTGAAGAAAATTTAAAAGCTATAAGGGAAGCACAAGCTAAAGGAAGCCTTGTCTTTATAAATACCGGCCGTGCCTCCTCCCGTCTTCCCTATGAAATATCCGGGATATGCCATCCCGATGGCATAATAACAAGTCTTGGCGCCACAATAAAAATAGGCGGAAAAACCGTTTGCTCATACTGTACAACAGTAGAAGAAACCATTAAAATTTACAAAATCGCTCTTCCCTCAGGCTGGCACATGTATTTTGACTCAGAATATCAAAAATACGAAATCAATGTTCCTAAAAACAGGATTGACCGTGCCTTAAGCGACCCTGCCAATCAGCGTGACCGCCTGCTTATGTATTCAGACAAAACCGACGAATTTGTAATTACCGGAGAGGATTACATAAAAAGCCGGGATATACGCCTTGCAAAGCTTGTGGCGTTCCCCGAGCCTACGGGCTTTTCAGAGGTTGAAAAGCTGTCTGAGTTTTTTAACATTCACAGAACAGACTGTTACTATGACCTCTCGCTTAAAAAGTGCGGAAAAGATACAGCCGTAAAAAAGGTGTGCGAGCTTCTTAATATTGACAGAAAAGACACCGTCGCCGTCGGCGATAGCGAAAACGACATTCCGATGCTCGATTATGCCGAAGTCGGCGCAGTAGTCAAAAACGCTTCGGACTCAGCAAAGCTTCACGCAGACTATATTTCCGATAAAACCAATAACGAATCCGCAGTTGCTGAAATTATCAGAAGGTTTATCGGATAATTAAACCCGTCTCTTTGTTACGGAATAGATACTATCCTATGTTAAAATATGCTCCTTTTACAGTTAAATTTACGATTTATCAAGTAAAAATACAAAAAATAAGCTATGTTTTAAATAAACACAGCTTATTTTTTTACTGTAATCTAAAAACGGCTTAGCCTGACGATACCAATTTGAACACCGATTTTGAAAGGCAAATTTTTGCTCTATCTTTGTTAAAATGCTCGCAAATACAAAAAAGTATTTGCTCCGCTTTTGCCTTGATATACCCAAAATTTTCTCTTTCAAAATTCTTCGACCTTAAATGGATGAAATTTCTTAGTAGATTTTGGTGCGGAGGATGCAGGAAGGCTTTGTGCCTTTCAAAGACGACAAGCCAAAAGATACCGAAATTTCGCCATTTGAGGCGGGTTCAAATTGGCAGCGTCAGGCTAACTAAAATCCGCGGGAGCTTCCGCCTCCGCCAAAGCTTCCTCCGCCCCCGAAGTTTCCGCCTCCGCCTCCGAAGCCGCCGCCAAAGCCGCCCGTATGGTATCCTCCGTAATAGCGTCTGCCGCCTCGTCCGCCTCTGCCGCCTCCCGAAAAGAAAATAATCAGCACACCCAATATAACTCCGAACATGGCAATCGCCGCAATAATATCAGCGATACCCATATCCTCGCCGTAATAATCCTCAGGCACAACTTCATCGGGCGCCGTAAGCCCGTATTCAGAATAAACCTCATTTAATATAGCCTTATAGAGGTTTAAAATACCCTCGTCATAGCGGTCATCCGAAAGATATGAAAGCGCATACGAATCTATGAATCTTCCGACCTTGGAGTCCGGAAGCGCTCCCTCTAAAGAATAGCCTACCTCAACATCTATTTTTCTCTCGGAAAGAGCAAGCAAAATCAGCACGCCGTTATTTTTTTCGCTTCCGATTTCCCAGCCGCGTGCCAGCTTTAAGGCATACTCACGCTCTGACATACCGTCCATATCTTTTACCGTTGCAACGACTATCTGAGCCCCGGTTTTATCATAGAGAGCCTCTGACTGTGCGACCACAAAACCTTCTGTTTCCTCAGACAAGATTCCTGCATAATCCGCCGCATAAAATTCTTTTGTAGGAGCAGGAAGATTTCCGGAGGCGCTTACGGCGAAAATTGCCGCAAATACAAACACAAATAAAGATAATATGCTTTTTTTCATATATAAATCAGAAATTTACTTCGGGAACCTTTTCGGCGCCCTCTGCCGCTTCAAAGTAATCCGCTTTTTCAAATCCGAACATATTTGCAAGTATTACCTTAGGAAAGCGCTTTATCATCGTATTATAGCTTTTTGCCGCATCGTTGTAGTCTTTTCTCGCAACGGCAATCCTGTTTTCCGTTCCGGCAAGCTCGTCGGTCAGAGCGGTAAACTGCGTGTCCGCTTTAAGCTCGGGATAATTTTCAACTATCATCAAAAGCCTGCCGACCGCACTTGAAAGCTCGGCGTCAGCCTCGGCGGCCTCCTTAGTATTTGACGCTCCGGCAAGACGGGCACGAGCGTCCGATACGGCTCCCAAAACCTCGCTCTCATGATTTGTATAGCCTTTTACCGTATTTACTATATTAGGAATCAGATCATTTCTTCTCTGAAGCTGGGTATCTATTGCCGAACGGTATAAATCCACATTTTCCTTTGCCGATACCAAAGAGTTATACCCTCCTATGAATACCGCCGCAATTAAAACTACTACAACAATGACGGCTATCAAAACCGTTGTTCCTTTTTTCATTTTGTTCACGCCTTTCTTTTTTATATGCATTATATCAAATTAAAAACGCATTTTCAATACCTATATAAAATTCTATATATTTTTTTATAAAACATAACCTTTTTTAAATACATATCCGTTTCAGGATATGGGCACGCCTTGATAGTCCTTCCGTCGTCGGAATAATTTTTATCGCAAAGCCATTTATCAGCATTTCCGGCTCCGGCGTTATAAGCTGAGAGCGCCGCAGTTTCCGAGCCTTCATATCGCTCTAAAAGATAGGATAAATAAAAACAGCCTAACTCTATATTAGACTTAAGGTCCGCTAAGGAGTCATAAAGCTCTGTCTTTCCTATCTTTTCAGCGCACCACTTTGCCGTTTCCGGAGTAATCTGCATAAGTCCGACCGCTCCTTTCGGAGAGAGTGCCTCCTTTTTAAACCCACTTTCGGTTTTTATAACTGCGTAAACCAAGCTTTTGTCAAGCGAATATTCGCCGCAGAAAAAATCAATATCCTCTTTATGAGTCACTTCAAGACTGCTGACTATATAAGCCGCTATAAGTCCCAGGATAAAAACAAATACTAAAAGCCTTAAAAGTTTTTTCATTTATTAATAGCAAAACCTTTCATAATTTTGTCAAGTTCTGTAAAAAGCTTATGTATATCCCCATCGTTTTCAATAACGTAATCTGCTTTCTCTCCCGGCAAATTAAGATTTCTTGAGCAAATCCGCCTTTCTGCGTCATCAGGCGATAGTCCGTCCCGTTCAATAATTCTTTTTTTCCTTATTTCTTTATCCGCCGTAATGAAAATTACTTTATCGCAGAATTTGTCACATCCTGCTTCATATAAAAGTGGTGCGTCAAGCACAACAAGACCATCTTTTTTATCTATAAGCTCTTTTGAACGCTTTACAATATACTTATGCGTTATTTTATTTAATATTTCAAGCTTTTCCTCGTTACCGAAAACGATTGCTCCGAGAGCCTTTCTGTCAAGAACATTATTTTTTACCGTTCTCGGAAACGCTTCGTTTATTTCCAAAAGCGCCGGCATACCGGGAGCGGTAACCTCACGGCTTATTTTATCTGCGTCGACAATATGTGCGCCGAGCTTATTAAAATATTCTGCCGCCGCACTTTTTCCCGCTCCCGTTCCTCCGGTAAGCCCAATAACAAATTTCATTTTGCATCGTACCAGGAGTAGCCGCTTTTTGCCTCTGCCGTAAGCGGAACGGAAAGCTTTGCGGCTCCCTCCATTTCCCTTTCAAGAATTTTTCTGACCTTTTCTTCTTCGTTCCTATTACACGAAACGATAAGTTCGTCATGAACCTGTAAAATAAGCTTTGCGGACTTTGTTTCTTTTTTAAGGGCGTCATAGACTCTTACCATGGCTATTTTTATAATATCCGCCGCCGTACCCTGTACCGGCGTATTCATCGCCGCTCTTTCTCCGAAGGAACGTATATTATAATTAGACGACGAAAGCTCGGGGATTGGTCTTCTCCTTTTGTATAAAGTTGTGACAAAGCCCTGTTCCTTTGCCTGTTTTACGGTTTCGTCAAGGAATTTTTTAACCTTCGGGTAGGTCGAAAAATATGCCTCGATATATCTTTTCGCCTCGGCGCGGCTTATACCTATATCCTTTGCCAGTCCGAAATCACTTATTCCGTATACAATGCCGAAATTTACAGCCTTTGCCCGTCGCCGCATATCCTCCGTAACGCTTTTTTTGTCAACGCCGAACACCTCCGATGCCGTCTTTCTGTGAATATCCTCTTCGCTTATAAACGCATTAATCATAGCTTCATCGCCCGACATGTGCGCCAATACCCTAAGCTCAATCTGGGAATAATCTGCATCTACCAGTATTCTGTCTTCATTTTCTGCGGTGAACATTTTTCTAAGCTTTCGCCCCTCCTCCATTCTTACCGGAATATTCTGAAGATTAGGGTCATTAGAGCTTATTCTGCCCGTTGCCGTTGCCGTTTGATTAAATGTGGAATGGATTTTTCCGTCACTTCCGATAAGCGGAAGCATTCCGTCAACATAAGTGCCCTTAAGCTTTGCAAGCTGACGGTACTTTAATATACAGTCGACTATTTCGTATTTTTCGGAAAGAAGGGACAAAACCTCTGCGTCAGTGGAGTAGCCGCTTTTAGTCTTTTTAATTACGGGAAGTCCCATATGCTCAAAAAGCACTGTTCCAAGCTGTTTTGGGGAATTTAAGTTAAATTTTTCTCCTGCCATAAAGGTTATTGTGTCGCTTAAGCTTTCTATCCTTACATCAAGCTCTTTTCCATACTCTTCAAGCCTTTTTGTGTCGACCTTAAAACCTTCCTCTTGCATATCTTCAAGCACTCTTATAAGTGGAAGCTCAATATCCTCCATAAGATGCTCTTGTGAATTTTCTTTAATAAGCTCATTAAGCTTTATATATAAATCCCGGACGGCACCTAAAGTCTTTGCCGCAGTTTTAAGCTTATGAGGATCGGTCCTTATGCTTTCGCCCTTTTTATACGCCGTAACATCGGGAATATCCCTTTTAAGATATAATAAAGCTGCCTTTGATACACTGTAATCAGACGCCGTAGGGTCGATAACATAAGAAGCCACTTCCGTATCGAAACAATAATTTTTGTACTCTTTGCCTTTCTTAAAAGAGAGATAAATATCCTTCTTTACTCCGTGAGATATTTTCTTTATATCGGGATCGGATAAAATGTCAAAGAAGCCTTCAAGCTCTGTTTCCGTATAATATGCGTTCCCGTCCGCCATAAACGATGCCGCTTCAAAATGTCCTTCTTTATCGCAGAAAATATAATAGTAAAATTCTTCAAGATTATCGGTAAGCTTCTTAAATTCCTCTTCGCTCATAACCGTTACAGCGTCTTTTCCATTATCCTCTTTATTTGTGCCGAGCCTTTTTAAAAAGCTCTTAAATTCAAGGTGTGTAAAAATTTCTTTTAGCTTTTCTTCATCCCACTCTTTAACTGCACATTCATCAATTTCTTTATCCAGTGGGCTTTCCGTATCTATTGTGGCAAGCTCTCTTGACAAATACGCCGTTTCCTCTCCGTCCTTTAGCTTTTTTTTGGCGGCAGGTCCTATTTTTGCACTGTCGAGATTTTCATAAAGCGCTTCCAAGCTTTTATATTCCTTAATTAAAGCAAGCGCCGTCTTCTCTCCTATTCCGGAAACACCGGGGATATTATCCGAAGCGTCACCCATAAGCCCTTTAACATCAATAAATTCACTTGGAGTAACGCCGTATTTTTCTTTCACGGCTCCGGTGTCGTATACCGAGGTGTCAGTAACGCCCTTAGACGTGACTGTAAGGTATATTTTTGTAGTATCTGTTGCAAGCTGCAAATCGTCCTTATCCCCGGTCAAAATGTCACATTCAACGCCCATATCACAGCATCGCTTTGCTACAGTTCCTATAATATCGTCCGCTTCGTATCCTTTAAGCTCCAATACCGGAATATTCATTGCGGACAGAATTTCTTTAATCACCGGCATCTGCACCGATAGCTCCTCAGGCATTTTCTTTCTCTGTGCCTTATATTCGGGATACTTTATATGTCTGAAGGTGGGCTCCTTTAAATCAAAGGCAACCGCCGCATAATCCGGCTTTATTTCGTCAAAGTTCTTAAAGAAAATATTTAAAAATCCGTAAACTGCGTTTGTATAAAGACCTTCTTTATTTGTAAGAAGCTTTATTCCGTAAAACGCCCTGTTCATAATGCTGTTTCCGTCAACCAAAAAAAATTTTTTCATTGTTAAAGCACCTCATTTTGATTATAACCAAAAGCCGCCAAGTACATAAATAAAAATGCGGAAAAGTACGCCGCATTTTAAACAATCATATGTTTATCAAATATAATAACCACCATTTCCGTAATAATTAAAGATATGGGAACGGCGATTCTGAAAAGAGTTTTTCTTGTCTTATGGCGAAATATTACCATTGCCGAAAGGGCTCCTATGCCGCCTGCCACAAGAGATGAGGCAAGCAGGCAAATTTCGGGAACCCGGCGTTTTCCCGTAACCGCCATAAGCTTATCGGCGCCGTAAAGCAAAAACACAAAAAGATTCCACAGCCATATGTAAAGCATCCTGTATCCTCCTTAGCTATCACCAAGCGGCAAAAATTGCATATATTAAAAAGTTCTGCTACTTCTCTTATATTATATCATATCATATTGTTTAACGCAAGAAAAAATATGCGGCATTTGCCGCATATTTTTTCCTTTATTTTACCGGGTAGCAGTAAAACAGTATGAAGAAATAGTGCAGGATGCTTCCTGCCAAAACGAAAAGATGCCATATAAAGTGCATATACTTTACATTCTTTTTCTTGTAAAATATAATTCCCACCGTATATGCTATACCTCCGAATATCAAGAAAAGCATGCCTGAAATTCCCGTAATCTCCCATATATAGCGGATACTGAATATAATAATCCAGCCCATCACAATATCCAAAATAAGAGCCGCCCTCTTAAACCGGTTAAGGTCCAGTGCGTTCAACAAAACACCTAAAATCATACACGCTGCGTTTATCCCGAATATTGTCCAGCCCAGAGCCTTATGTCCGCATATTTGTCCAATCATCACAAGGCTTATAGGTATATAGCTTCCGACAATAAGAAGGTAAATAGAGCAATGGTCAAAAATCTGAAGCACTCTTTTTGCCCGTTCATTGGTTATACCGTGATAAAGCGTAGAAAAACAGTAAAGCAAAATCAAGCTCGCTCCGTAAAGCGCGGCGCTTACAACGCCTGTTGCACTGCTATGAAAAGCGGCTCTCACAATAAGCACAGCCGTCCCAGCTATAGACAAAAGAGCACCCACGCAGTGTGATACTCCGTTGGCAATCTCTTCTCCCAAGGACTGATTATTGAAGCTTTTTACAAACGGCATAATTGCACCTCCTAAAAAGATAACATAGTATTTAATACTATGTTATCACATTTTACTACTATTGTCAACTGTTTTTATATCAAGATTGTAAATCAGAATACTCAGTTACTGTTTTTACAGTTTGCCCGTCACTGAAAAAGGAAATTGTTCCGTCCTTATCTGTCCTTAAAATTTCTATTTTTCTCCTTTTAAGTCTGTCTATGACTTTTTCCGACGGGTGACCGTAATCGTTATTATCGCCTACCGATATTACGGCGATTTCAGGCTGGGTATAGCTTAAAAACTTATCTGTTGTAGACGTATCGCTCCCGTGATGGCCTACCTTCAGCACATTGCATTTCAGCCTTTCGCCGAAGCGTTCGACCATATCGTTTTCGTTTACCTTCTCAGCATCTCCCATTAAAATAAAGCTCGTATTTTCGTATTCAACCTTTATAACGGCGCTGAACAGATTCATTTCATCATAATCCTTATCCTCCGGAGAAAGTACGGTTATTTTGTATACTTCGTCCGACAGAACATCTCCGGCATAAACAAAATTCATAGGAATATTTTTTCTGTTAATTTCCTCAATCATGCCGGAAAATGCTTTTGTCGTACTCACGGCGTCTGGCAAATAAACCTCTCCGATATCATACTCACTTATAATTTTCTCCATGCCGCCTATATGGTCAATATGGGGATGTGTGCACACTACCTTATCTATTTTTTTGACGCCAAGAGAATCAATAAGTGAAATCACAGTGCTTGCGTTTGCATCCTCTCCTGCGTCAATCAGCATATTTGTGCCGTCCGGAAATACGAAAAAGGAAGAATCTGCCTGTCCGACGTCAATTACATACATTGCAAGCTCTCCGACCTCGGGATTTTTCACATTATATTCTCCGACATAATAAAAGAAAAGATAGACTAAAAGCGTCGCAAATACAACAGCGTATATGACAGCATCTCCTATGCTTAGCTTTTTTCGTTTTTTCATGATATCTTCTCTCGTTTTTCCATTACTTTAAGGAGAATTATAAGCGCCAGCGGAAAAACGGCGGCGGCAAAGAAACCGGCTTTTAAATTTCCTCCGACGGCGTCTGAAACAAATCCTGTTATACCGGGGCCGGTAATACACCCTATATCTCCGAAAAATGCCAGCAGTGCAAACATTGCCGCCCCTCCTTTTATTTTCCTTGAGGATAAGCTGAGCATTCCGGGCCAGCAAATACCTACTGAAAGACCGCAAAGCGCACAGCCGGCAAGAGAAAGCACGGGAAAAGGAGAAAATACCGTAACAAGATATGACGCTAATAGCATCCATGCGCTTATTTTCATATATTTCATAAGCTTAAGCCGTTCTCTGAAAAGCGCATAAAACGTCCTTGATATTCCCATAAGCAAAGCAAACATAGCAGGACCTAACAGATCCCCTGCGGCTTTTGAAACCTTAAGACCGCTTTCGGCAAAAACCGATGCCCACTGTATTACAGCCTGCTCTGCCGCTCCGCCGCATACCATTGCTCCTAAAAAGAGCCAGAAACCTTTGTTTTTTATAAGGCTTGACATATTAGACAAGCTTTCATTTTCTGCTTCAAGGGTTTTTATGGGTACAAATGCAAATAAAATTCCGTTAATTAAGGGTACTGCCGCAAAAATATACGCCAATGATCTCCAGCTTTCAATTTTAAAAACCGCAAAAAATGCCGTTGCCGCAAGTACCGTTAAAAGCTGTCCCCAGCTGTAAAATGAGTGAAGCAGGCTCATTGCCGCCGACTTTGACTTTGTGGGAAGCGCTTCTACAATGGGGCTTATTATAACCTCAATAAGTCCACCGCCCATTCCGGAAAGCACCATACAAATAACAAGTCCTAAAAAGGGATTTATCATATCGGGTAAAAACGCCATCAAGCCTATGCCGAAAAAAGCCGACGCATGCGCCAAAAGAGCGCATTTTCTGTATCCTAACTTATCAATATACCAAGAGGACAAAAAATCCATTGCAAGCTGAGCGGCAAAATTTATCATAATAAGCGCACTTATATTGCTTAAGGTAAGTCCGTAAGTATTTCTGAAGGTAACAAAAAGAAGCGGTGCAAAATTAATAACTATGGCCTGTATTATATACCCTATATAGCTTGCATAAAGGGTCATTTTATAGCTTTTCACTTTATCTTGTCCTTTCTTTTTCAATCCCGTATTTTGAGTAAACAAGTCTTTGACTTTTATAAAGCCCGAACCTTCCCGAAACAATAAAGCATATTCCTACAGAAAGTGCGAAATATATAAGTCCGTCCGCTCCGAAAAGCTCGCAGCCCAATACAACCGAAGCCATAGGGCAGTTCGTTATTCCGGCAAACATTAAAACCATACCGAGCGATGCGGCGAAGGACGGGTCTAAATTAAAGATTATGCCCAAAAGCGCACCGAGAGTTGTGCCCGTAAAAAACGCAGGTACAATTTCGCCGCCCTTAAATCCTGCACCGATAGTAACAGCGGTCAATAAAGTTTTAATTAAAAACGCACCTAAGGTAAGTCCTGTCATGACAGAAAGAATCTTTTCCTTATCGCCGGAAAGCATCAAGGATATTGTATCCATACCGGCTCCGTTATACATCCTTGTTTGAAGTGCCAAGGTAATCAAAAGCACTGCGGCTCCTCCGACAAAAGCCCTTAAATATGGGTTTTTAAAAATTTTTTTCATAAAACCTTCTGTTTCATGGAGCGCTATACAAAAAAAGCTGCTCATCAGCGAAACTATAATTGCCGCAATTGCCACTTTAATAAGAACTGTTACTCCAAGCTCCGGAAAAGGCACCGATTTATAAGAAAGAGGAGTATTTCCTATGCTTAGGCTGATAAGATAGGCGGTAATGGACGAAACCATACATGGCATAAACTGAAAATATCTCATGTGCCCTACCGTTACAACTTCAATAGCAAAGACCGCCGCTGTAACCGGCGTGGTAAATATTGCGGAAAATGCTCCCGCCATGCCGGCAACGGTCAGCACTCCGGTCATATTTTTTCCTGCTTTTAAAAGCTTTCCGAATCCGCTTCCTATTCCTCCGCCTATCTGCAGTGCCGCTCCCTCCCGTCCGGCGCTTCCGCCGGCAAGATGAGTCAGAGCTGTTCCTATAAAAATAAAGGGCACCATCACAAACGAAACGCCCTTGCCCTCCCTTATTCCGGAAATCACCGCATTCGTGGTAAGCTTATCCTTTGAAAGAGAGTAAAGGGCGGTAATAATAATTCCCACTATCGGCAAAAACCAAATTATAATATCGTTTTCTTCTCTGAAATCGGTTACAAAATCTATTGTTTTATGAAAATATGCTCCGACCACGCCTGTGACAGCTCCTACTGCCAAAGCCAGCACAAACCAAAGCCCAAACGCCTTTGTATATTTAGATAACGAGTCAAAACTCTTCATCGGATCACCTTCCGAAAATATATTTTTCTATCGCCGCGCTGACGCCTGATTCTGTCACCGGTGCGGTTATGTATTCAGCTTGTTTCTTAAGGCTTATATCCGCATTTCCCATGGCGACTCCGATTCCGGCATAGCTTATCATATCTTCATCGTTTGCGCTGTCCCCTATTGCCATCATACGCTCGGGAGGTACCTTAAAAAATTCGCCCAATACCTTCATTCCCTTTGACTTTGAATATCCTTTTTTTACCGTTTCCGAATAGGTTTTATATTCGTAAATGGTAAAATATCGACTTAAAAATTCCCTCGTATCCTCCGAAAGTGTACCGAAAAACGTACACTTTGAAATTCTCGAGCTTTCATATTTTGTATATATTTCATCGGCATTTTTAAGCTCATTTTCACTTTCACAGTTTATAGAAATAATGCCGTTCTCACACTCAAATAAAGTTTTTATTCCTTTAAAAAGGGCATGGTCCGCCACCTCTTTGGCAATCTTTTTTTCAAGAGTACTGCTCCTTAAAACGCTGTCCTCATATCTTACATATGTTCCGAGTCCGCATACAAATCCGTCAATAGGCAGATTTTTCACTTCATCGGGAATATAGCCGTAAGAACGACCGGTATTGATAAACACCATATTACCGGCTTTTCTTGCTTTCTCCAAAGTGTTTAGATCCTTATCGGATACCGTCCCGTTATTATATAATGTACCGTCAATGTCAAGAAAAATCAAATGTCTGTCCATGTAAAAATCCTCCCATAAAGGATAATATACCACAAAATCCGGCCAAAGTAAATAGCACGAACAACAAAAAACGCCCGGATAATCGGGCGTTTTTTGTCAGCAAATTCCTTCTTTGCCTTTAATATATTCTATTTCTTCCCTGTTTAATACAACCTCAGCACTCTTTAAGGTATCATCAAGCTGACTTAAATTTTTGCATCCGACAATAGGAAATGTTTCAAAGTCCGGATTATATATAAGCGCCGCAAGCGCTACCTGTCCCACTCCAGCAGAACGGTTATCTGCCACATCCTTTATTCTTAAATACCTTTTCCTGTTTTCTTCGGAAAGATACCGCTCTCTTGCTTTCGGGCTAAGCGATGCCTCTCCGCCCTTATCCAGCTTCTGAAAAAAGCCTTTTGCCTGGGAAGCATAAGCGAAAACAGGCATTTTTTTATCCCTGTAAAAGCTGTACTCACAATCGTTCATAAGCACAAGCGTAGGATCGTTGTTCTCAGGCAGAGATTTTGCAATGCTGTACTGAATCTGCCCTGAAACAGCCTTATTAAGTCCGTGTGCCTCAGCATATTCATTAAGGGCGTTTATCCTATCGCCTGTCCAGTTGGAAAGACCGAAATATCTTGTCTTTCCACCCTTTACAAGAGAATCTAAGGTTTCGGCAATTTCCTCTAAATCCGCTTTTTCAGAATCCCTGTGAAGCCAGTATATATCAATATAATCTATGCCCAAGTGTATAAGGCTTTTATCAATGTCTGATTCTATTTCTTTCCTTGACAATCGGGGCACGTGCATATGCCCGATTTCAGGATGCGAGCCCTTAGTGGAAATTATCACTTCATTGCGGATACCGGTTTTTTTAAGCCATCTTCCGATAAGCTTTTCGCTCCTCGACCGTTCACCGGGCGCCCAGTCTGAATAGACCAGGGCTGTATCTATCACGTTTCCGCCCTCTGATGCGTAGAAATCCAGCATTGAGAAGGACTCTTCCTCAGAAAGCTCCAGTCCGTAAACATCTGTTCCCAAAACAATGGGGCTTAATGAAAGCTTCGTACCGTCAAGTATTTTTTTATCCATAACGCACCTCTTATTCACTAAAGCAATTTAATATATCCTCGAAGCTGCCCTCGTTTACAGCATTAATTATAACAGAAATCATATATCCTTTTTCACGTCTGACCAAGGAATACTGATTAACCGTGATTCCCTCGCCCTCGCCGTACGCTCTTACCATATAAAAGGTTTTGCCGCACAGCACTGTTTCGGATATATCGCTTACATTAAAGCCCATATTATAAAGATTATCCGAAACGATTTTTAGATAATCCTCTTCTGTAATGCTTGCTGTTCCGGCTGATTTTAAAAGCTCCTCGTAGGATACCATAACATGAGAGCCTGTATTCTCATTCTGGCACATCATATCGTATGTTATACCCTCTTTTTCTCCCATCGCCTCTAAAAGCTCATCTTCGGACACCTTTTCCCATCCTGACGGAAGCGTAAAAGTTATGCCCGTAAATTCTCCCCTGTAAACATTCCCTTCCCATGCTCCCGTTTCGGCATTAACTTTCTCAGGCGCCTCTGCATACTTTACGTCTTTTTTTGTGCATCCTGACGAGAAAGCGACAAGAATAAGGCACATTAATAAAGCTGAAGCTTTTTTCATAAGGTCCTCCCTTTAGTCCAAAGTAAATACTTTTTTGAGCAAAGGCTGTGCGCCCGTTTCCGGATCCATTTCCATTATAAGAATATCCTTCATGTACTCGTTCCACTTATCAACAACCGGGCTTTCCGCCTGTACCTTTGCGGCATAATCAACTCCCTTTTCACATTCATAATAGCCGAAAAGCTCGTTGCCCGTATTCCATATGGTATAATTTTTAATACCTGCGTCCTTTAATACCTTTACCATTTCCGGCCAAATTTCATTGTGACGTTTTACATATTCGTCAATCATACCCTCCTTAATCATACCCTTCCATGCGTATTTTTCCATTAGTAATTCCTCCTTTATTATTTTATTTTTTTCGTTTCAGTGACTGTAATTGCGCCGTTTTCATATATGAATTTAATTCTTAAGGACGCATATTCAAAAGCATATTCTCTGCCGTCCTTATGATAGGTAGGTCTTGGGTCGTTTGACAAAATCTTTATAAGATTTTCCATTTTATCGCAAGGCACCGCCTCTTCTGCCCCCTCCTTGAACTTTACCGGTATCTTAAAGTCCCGGTATTTGTCCGCAAAGGACGCCTTTGCCAAAGGATGCGAATCCGTGTAAGGAATATACGGCTTAATATCATATATGGGCGTATTGTCCATCATATCGGCGCCGGACACCTTAAGATATGTCCCGTACTCCTCATTTTTTAAAACCTCCAAAAGTCGAACCGAGGAAAGCCCGAGCGAATTCGGTCTGAAGCTTGACCTTGTTGCGAAAACTCCAACCTTTTTGTTGCCGCCCAGCCGCGGCGGTCTTACCGTCGGCGACCAGCTTGTCCTTTTATTTTCCGAAAACTCCCATATAAGCCAAAGGTATGAATATTCTGAAATTCCCGAAAGCGCCGCATCAACCCTGAACTTCTTTTCAAATATTATAAATGCCTCGTCATCGGTTATTCCGCTTTGTCTGGGTATTCCGAATTTACATGGAAAATCCGTCTTTATTCTTGCGATAACCTCCATATTAACCGTCCTTTACCATATTGACTATCCACATATCGCTCCTCACAAAGAAATATCCTATAAAAGCTTTCAGCACCGTCTGAAGCTGGCAGAAAAAGAATAGCCCCACCGGCGAAAGATTTGTAAAATGCGAAAGGCAATATGCTAAAGGCACCGCAACAGCCCAGATATATCCACTGTCAAATATAAAAGTGATGCCCGTTTTTCCGCCGCTTCTTAAGGTAAAATATGCCGCATTTGTAAAGGCGTCAAAGGGCATTAAAACTGCGGCGATAAGTATAAAATCTCTGGCTAAAATTTTAACCTCTTCGCTGGTTTTATAAATCGTCGGGAAATACGGGGCCGCCAATGCCATTAGAGCGGCAGTTAAAGTCGAGCAGACAACCGAAAAGGCAATAAGCTTCGTATCGGTTTCCTTAGCCTCCGAAAGCCGTCCTGCCCCAAGCAATTGTCCTATTATAATGGAGATACTCGAGCCGAAGGATATAAACACGATATTAAAAAGATTTACAACCGTATTGCATATGCTTACCGCGGCAACGGTGGCAAGCCCTCTTGTGGAATAGCTCTGCGCCAAAAACGTCATGCCGGCAGACCACAAAAACTCATTTATGAAAAGCGGAAATGCCGTTACCAGCGTATTTTTTATAAGCTGAGCCGGGATTTTAAAATCCTTTAGCACATGCTGAGCAAAAGCATTTTTCTCTCTTTTTAAATTTACATACAAAAGTACGAAAAAACATTCGGCAAATCTGGATACTACCGTGGCTATTGCCGCTCCCCTAACGCCCAGAGCCGGCGCTCCGAAAAGCCCGTATATGAGCACTCCGTTAAGTGACAGATTTATTATAACCGCCATTATACCTGCATACATAGGCGGCAGTGTTTCTCCGGTTTCACGCATTGTGCTTGTATAGCACTGACTTACGGAAAAGGGTATCAGTCCGATAAGCATAATTTTTATATAGCTCTCTGCAAAAGCGTATGTTTCGGCTATATTCCCGGTCACGCTTCCCTCATGAAGGAAATTATAAATCAAGGGCTTCCTGAAAAAGTAAAGTATCGCCATGCCCGAAGCAGCAATAAAAAGGGCTATAAGCATCTTGATTCTGAAGATATTTTTTACGCCCTTCATATCCCTCTTTCCGAAATACTGTGCAGTAAATATTCCTGCGCCGGAAAGTCCCCCGAATATACTTAAATTATAAACCATTAAAAGCTGATTGACTATTGAAACGCCGTTCATTTCATCGGTTCCCACTCTTCCGACCATTACATTGTCAACCATATTTACAAGATTGGTAAATCCGTTCTGAATCATAATCGGAACCGTGATTAGCAGAACCATTTTATAAAATTCTTTTGTTCCTATATATTTCTTAAGCATTTATTCTCCCGATTAACTAAAATACGGATTTTCAGACCTTTTTTAATTTTTCTATAACTCCCTCGGCGCTTTTTGCCGAACGGGTTATCATAAGGATTGTATCGTCGCCGGCAATAGTGCCCATTATTTCATTCCAGTGCATAGCGTCTATGGCGGCGGCCGCCGCCTGAGCAACTCCGGGAAGCGTCTTTATTACAATATCGTTTTCGGCAGAATCAACAGACACCATGCTGTGCTTTAATATAGACCTTAATCTTTGCTGAACGTCACCTGAGTCTGACTGGGAATCCGCCCTGTAGCACACTATTCCGTTGTCGTTTTTTACCTTTACCAGTCTAAGCTCCTTTATGTCCCGCGAAACTGTAGCCTGCGTAACGTCATATCCCATTTGTCGCAGTCTTTCCGAAAGCTCCTCCTGAGTCTGTATCTCATTTTCCGCTACTATTGATAAAATAGCGTTTTGCCTAATCGCTCTCATTTTTTTCTCCTTTATTCCCTGACAGTTTATAGCGTAATATGTCGTAAAAGTTCTTCTTTTCAAGGCAGATAAGCCTTGCGGTTTGCTGCGACATTTTAAATACAATTTCATCTCCCGGATAAAGGGTACAGATATTCTGTCCGTCCGCATTCAAAAAAGCTTCGCTGTCGCTTCGTTTTCCCAGTTTAAGCCTGACAACCGTATCAGGCGGCGCAATAACCGGTCTTATATGTATCGAATGAGGACACACAGGCGTGGAAATTATCGTCTGCATATCGGGCGGAGCAACCGGTCCTCCTGCCGAAAGCGAATATGCGGTAGAGCCCGTCGGCGTCGCAATGATTATCCCATCTCCGAAAAAGCTGTAAACCAAGCTATCGTTAAAATATTCAAAAAGCGAAAGCATGTGCTCCTTCCTTGTAATAACTCCGTCGTTTAACACTAAAGTACGGGATATTTCAGAGCCGCTTCTTATAACCGATATATCCAGCATCATTCGCTCTTCAACCGAATATTCCCCGTCTATAACCTTTTTAACCGATGAAAGCGCATCTTCTTTTTCTACAGCCGCCATATAGCCGATAGTGCCGAAATTAATACCCAAAAGAGGCGCACCGCAGCACCGCTTAACGGCGCGCAGCATTGTTCCGTCGCCTCCAAGCACCACGGCCGCCTCAGGGGGTTTTTTGTCCTCGTCATCTAAGATATAGCAGTCTTCGGGAAATTCCCGGACAATTGTTCGTGCCAGGTCTTCGGCTCCATTTTTTGCCGTATTCGGAATAACCGCTATTCTCTTCATGGCTTAATCCTGCTCCCCGCTGTTTTCCTCTGATTTTTCCTCTTTTATATCTTCTTTTGCTTCCTCAGTTTCTTCTGCCTTCTTTTCAGCCTGTACCGTCTTTATTCCGGTCACCCTTACGTCAACCTTTTCAACAGAAAGACCTGTCATTTCCTCAACGGCGTTTTTAACGTTCTCCTGCACCGCCGAGGCAACGTCTGTTATTCTGACTCCGTATTTTACGATAAGCTGAATTTCAATAGCGACCGTTTTTTCGCCCATTGAAATTTTTATTCCCTTTGCGCTGTTTTTCTTTCCGCTTATAAGCTCGGTCCAGTTTGACGCAATGCTTCCCGAGCCCACGGAAACTACTCCTTCGGTTTCTGAAGCCGATACTCCCGTAATCACAGCTATAACTTCTTCGGAAATTTTAAGACCGTCCTTTTTTTCTTCCAATATTTCTTTTTCTTCCATCTTATTAATCCTCCTGTTTTTTCTATTATACATATAGCGCTTTAAAATATCAAGTATCTCTTTATAATTATAAATCCTTTTGCATAAAAAATCAAGTACCAATCAATCCTTAAGCGAATAAAAGCACCGTTCTTTTTTATCGGCTCCGACCGTCCAGTATCCGTTAATATATCTTGCACACTCAGCTATATGAAGGAACGGATTGCCTTTCTCCTTCGAAGAAGCAATAGCCACGGCGGACTTATAGCCCTTTGTTCCGTAATAATAAAATCCTGCGTCATTAATTCTTCCGATTACGCCTATATTTTCAAAAATATGCCGTATCATAGGGCAGTTTTCCGCAAATCTGCCGTCTTCTATTTTAAGCCATGTAAAACCGTCGTCATATCCTAAGGGCGAGTTATTTTTAGGCGTACTGCTTCCTTTTTCCTGAACATTATCTTTATCTATCTTTTTGTTTTCCTTTATTCTAAGTTCAGAAACCGGCACCATAAGCGGAGCAAGCGAGCCGTAAATTACCGGCTCTCCTTTTTTTAATAAAACCACCGTATCTATTTGTTTTGCCGTATCCCCTAAAAGCTCAAAGCTTTTAGCAAATCCTCCTCTTATATTGCCGGCATTTATTCTCTCACCCGACGGTCCTTTGCAGAAAAAATAAATGTTAAGCTCCTCATCCGTTCCGGTTAGGCTTACGGTTACAGTCGAATCCGAAATCGACACCACTCCGCTTCCCGTATTATGCCCTATGGGCTGAAGTATTATATATCGTTTTGACATAAAAAGCCTCCTTTTTTAATATACTATGCCTCGGAAAGCAAACTATGATAAAAGTCTTTTTTCTGTTCCGGCGGCATTTTCCTAAAAAAACATCTTTATATTATATTGCGAAAAAATAAGAAAATAAAAGTAAATTTAAGTATTTTAAAGATAATCAAATATATTTTCCGATTTTAGCCTTAAAACACATTTTACAACATTTGCCTTATACATTCTTTTTGAGTATTATATAACCTGTTAGCACTCGAGGTATGAGAGTGCTAAAGCAAAACAATCGATATGGAGGTAGTATGCATGAACATTAAACCATTAGCAGACAGAATAGTAGTTAAGATGACTGAAGCCGAAGAAACCACAAAAAGCGGCATTATACTTACCGCAGGAGCTAAGGAAAAGCCTCAGGTTGCAGAGGTTATCGCAGTAGGCCCCGGCGCTTTTGAAAACGGTCACCGAGTTGAGATGGAGGTTAAGGTCGGCGATAAAATAATTATAAGCAAATATTCCGGAACGGAAGTTAAGTTTGACGGAGAAGAATATACAATCCTCAAGCAGAGCGATGTTCTTGCCATAGTTGAATAATTAAAAGGAGGAAACATAAAATGGCTAAACAGATAAAATACGGCGAAGATGCCAGAAAAGCGCTTGAAAAAGGCATAAACACTCTTGCCGATACAGTTAAAATAACACTTGGTCCAAAGGGAAGAAATGTTGTTCTTGACAAAAAGTTCGGCGCTCCCTTAATAACAAACGACGGTGTTACAATTGCAAAGGAAATCGAGCTTGAATGCCCCTTTGAAAACATGGGCGCACAGCTTGTAAAGGAAGTTGCAACAAAGACCAACGATGTTGCCGGTGACGGTACCACAACAGCTACTCTTCTTGCCCAGGCGCTTGTAAGAGAAGGTCTTAAGAATATAGCCGCAGGCGCAAATCCCATGATTGTTAAGGGCGGTATTGCAAAGGCTGTCGACGCGGCCGTTAAATCCATAAAGGATTCCAGCGTTAAGGTATCAGGCAAAGAGGATATTGCCAGAGTTGCGGCAATTTCCGCGGCTAATGAATCTGTAGGCGAGCTTATTGCCGACGCTATGGAAAAGGTTTCCGCAGACGGAGTTATTACTCTTGAAGAGTCAAAGACAGCCGAAACCTACAGCGAAGTCGTTGAAGGCATGCAGTTTGACAGAGGATATATCTCTCCCTATATGGTAACCGACAACGAAAAGATGGAGGTTGTTTACGAGGATCCCATGATTCTTATCACAGATAAGAAGATTACAAACATTCAGGAGATTCTTCCTCTTCTTGAGCAAATCGTACAGGGCGGCAAGAGCCTTGTAATTATAGCTGAGGATATTGAGGGCGAAGCCTTGGCTACTATCCTTGTAAATAAGATCAGAGGCACCTTCCGCTGTGCAGGCGTTAAGGCTCCCGGATTCGGCGACAGAAGAAAGGAAATGCTTCAGGATATCGCCATTTTGACCGGCGGTCAGGTTATAAGCGAGGAAATCGGTCTTGAGCTTAAGGACGCTACCATGGAAATGCTCGGTCGTGCTAAGCAGGTTAAGATTACCAAGGAAAACACCATTATCGTTGACGGATTCGGCGACAAGAGCGCTATATCAGACAGAATAAATCAGATTAAGGCTCAGATTGAAACAACAACAAGCGAATTTGACAAAGAGAAGCTTCAGGAAAGACTTGCAAAGCTTTCCGGCGGTGTTGCAGTAATCAAGGTAGGCGCCGCTACCGAAACAGAAATGAAGGAGAACAAGCTTCGTATAGAAGACGCTCTTGCAGCTACTAAGGCGGCTGTTGAAGAGGGTATCGTTCCCGGCGGCGGAACTGCTTATATCATGGCTTCTAAGGCAGTAGCAGAGCTTGTAGGCGAGCTTTCAGGCGACGAAAAGACCGGCGCTCAGATAGTTCTTGCCGCTCTTGAAGAGCCCTTGAAGCAGATTGCGTTTAACGCCGGAATCGAAGGCGCCGTAATCGCAAACGAGGTTAAGAATGCAGAGCCCGGCATAGGCTACAACGCTCTTACAGGTGAATTTGTAAACATGATTAAGACAGGTATTGTAGACCCTGCAAAGGTAACAAGAAGCGCTCTTCAGAACGCTGCAAGCATTGCGGCTATGGTTTTGACCACAGAAAGCCTTGTAACCGATATTCCCGAGCCTCCGGCTCCTGCGGCTCCCGCAGGTCCCGATATGGGCGGAATGTATTAATAAAAAGGTCTAAGCCCATAGAAGGCTTAAACTATAAAAGCTTCCCGGTATATTTTTATATACCGGGAAGCTTTTTTATAATTGGTGCCTTAAGGCACCAATTATACGGGGGCAAATCCAATGATTTGCCCCCGTTTCTTATCAGTTTATGGTTATTGTTTTGGTTTCGCCGTCCCAAGCTACATTATATCCTAAATGTTCACTTACAAATCGTACAGGAATATACGTTCTGCTGTTTTTGATCTTAGGCGGAGCCGTCATAGTGTATCTTACCGTTATGCCAGAGTTTTCAATATATACCAGCTTGCTTCCTACCTGCATGGTAATCTTTTTGGTGCCGTTGTCAATCACTATTGTCTGATCCTCGTCGCTCCAAGTAACGGTTGCGCCCATCTCCTCTAAGAGTCCTCTCAAAGGAATTAAGGTTGAGCCTACCGAGGTTATATAAGGCGCCGCGTCAATTGCTCTGTCATAGCCCTGTCCCTCTTTTTCAACCTTTATTGAGGGGCTATCTATAACAAGCGTATACTTTTCGTCACGTCCTGCTTCGCGGTCACGCTGCTCTAACGTCTGAAGGAAGGTTATTTCGCCGCAGGCCACTCTGTTATTCGTATACTTATTAATTCTGAATGCAACGTACTTTGTCCGGATTTCCTTATCAAGGGTAATTGTCTTTTCATCCAAATTTCTCTCAGGGAAGCTATAATCTTTTAAAACCTCGGTATAGTGTGTTCCGTCATCGCTTATGAGCATATCAATCTTATCCCAATAGCCTATATATCCGCTCGAAAGAAGAGGCTGAATTTTAACCGCCTGAATTATATGTTTTCCTCCAAGGTTAATTTCTAATGTTACAGGAGCGGTAGCCAATTCGCTCTGCCATGCGTTAGAGCTGCCGTCGAAAATGTTTGAAAGCTTGTATTTAGTGTTAAACTCCTTTATGTTTGCTTTTAACTGGAAATTGGTTTTATCAATCTCATTAAGATATGTAGTGTAAATTGCGTCGTTAAATTCCTCCGGTTTAACAACCTTAACATCTTTTTGTCCGGGCTTAAATATAAAGTCAGCAATAGATCCCATACTGCCTGATGTCCGTAAAATCTCAAGCTGTATGCGCTTTACCGTAACAGCCACACCGAAATCAATAGTTTTAGTCGCCGACATTGAAGCGGCTTCTTCTCCTTTATAAATGGTCGTAAACTCGCCTGTATCGGAGTCAGACACTTTTACATTGTATTCAAGGAGTCGACCATGATCATCCCCCTGTCTGGGAGTATATGAAAATCCCTGAATAGTATCCTCCTTGGGAAGTGTAATATCTATATAATATGGTCCGCTGTCCATTTCTGTTATATTAGCGCCCTCGGCATAATAGTATGAATGCCAGAAACTATCAGGGTTTCCGTCCAAAATTGCTCCTATAGTGCCCCAAGACATCTGTGAGTTCTCTCTCTGTTGTGATTTGGCGGTTATTTTCCAGCTTGAAGTGTCAAACACTCTGTCCTCGGGAACGCTGTCTTTTAAGAAATATATTTCTGCCGCTGTTCCGTATCCTCCTACGGAATCCGTAACCTCTATTTTTATCGCTCTCATCTTAGTGTTTCCCCATGAGAAGCTTTTAGGTTTAAATACACCGGGCGTAACGGCAAAGTTTCCTTCAGCAATCTTGGTAAAGTTTTCGCCGTCTTTTGACGAATAAATGTTAAATGCCTTAAACTTACCCGTATCTCCGCTCGCCCTCGGAACAACAGTAAATCCGGAAACCTCCATCTCCTGGCCAAAATCAACGGTTATTATGTGAGGCGGCTGGTCGTTAGAGATAATCGCCGTATTATCTTCATTAGTCTGATACGCCGTATGCCAGTATGAACTTTCACTTCCGTCAAATGCATTTACTATTTGGTTATTGGCATCATTTGAGGTCGCAGTTACTACCCAGGTCTTATCCCTCTCTATAACAGTACCGTTTGTCTTTTCCGGGGCAATATAAGGCGGCTCTACCTGCATTTTGGCGCCATTATTTATTACAGAGCCTGTTCCTCCCGTAAGAAGCTTAATCTCAGCCGCTGTACAAAATCCCCCGTTTGACTTTGTTATTTCTATCTGAATAGCTTTAAGGGAAACATCACCCCACGAAACGTACTTTTCGGTTTTATCGACTTTCATTGTTCCCTCATAAAGCTGGGTATATTCTTCTCCGTTTTTAGTTCCGAACACCTTAATCTCCTGCCAGATACCTGTTTCGTTATCGTCCTGCCTTGGGAGATATTTTAATCCCGAAACATTTGTAGCGGACGGGAAAATTATATTCACCGCATGGGGAGCTTCTGCTTTCCATGTGATTGATTTTCCATCAAAATAATAGTCTGAATGCCAGTATGATCCCCCATTTCCGTCAAACGCCGCACTTATATCGCCCGTAGCATAAGACGATGAGGGCGTTATTATCCAGTCTGCTTTCTTTGACAGTGTTTTTTCCTCAGCGAAAACCGTGAATGAAAGCCCCAAAATGAGGGCAAGCGCCGTCAGTAAAGATATGATTTTTTTCATGATATTTCCCCTCCTTACTGTAAATGGTTAAGAACAAGCGTAGCAACCGTTAAGTTTACCAGGTCCTTTGATACGGCATATGCGCCGTTACCCAAGCTCTTTATATCCCAGCCAAATACATCGGAAACGTATGTAAGCGGAACATATACTATTCCGTTTGCTGTTACGCAAGGATTGGTAAGTGCCGCAAGCTTTCCGTTATTTCTTGCTTCGTAAGACCCGATTACAGAATAGGTCCACTCATAGTTTACAATTTTGCTGTAAGTGCCGTACTTATCAGTGTCCTCCAAATCGTAACGGCCAAGATATACGGTATTATCCTCTGCTAAACACTCAACCTTTGAATATCCGTAGCCTAATATCTCTTCAAAGGTATCTAAAGGCACATAGCAGGTTCCGTTCATCTCAAAGGGCGCAACAGACGTATCCTTTTCATATACGGGCATCTTTCCTCCGTTTATTATCGCCTTGGTAGCTCCTTCCTTTACAATTGTAGTATCTGACAATATGCTGCGCTGATCTTCTGTGAGGCAGGTCTGTGCAATCTCGGTGTAGAGATAATTAAACTTACCTACGGGAGCCGAGCTTCCCTCCGAATAAAAGTCGAGATAATCGCCGTCGGGTGTGATGGAGTCAGTCCACTTAAACTCAAAGTCGGCTATACCTGCTTCTCCAAGTATCCATTTTGGCACCTTCATCTGAAGGACATTTCCCTGAATGGTATATTCCGCATTTCCTGCAGCTTCCCATTTCCATGCGTTTCCTACTGCTTTGGAAATTACGCCTAATCCATTTAAATTAACCGCAAAGTCGTAGCCCTCCCAGCCTGTGGCGGGGTTTCTGTCGATATTGATATAAAGATTCATAAATCCGACTGTTCCCGTCTTTATATCTGATACAGTCTTTACATAGAAGTAGAAATTGTCGTTATCACGGGCAACCTTCGCTCTGCTGATTGAGTTATTTACCTTTGTTTCATAATGTATGCTCTCACCTGTATAAAAGTCTGTTCCGGCGGTTGTATTTCTCTCGTAGTTATCGTAATCGTTTATGAATTCAGGTCCTACATTATCCCACTGTGCGGCGCCTGCATTAATATCAATTACAGTCTGCTCGCTTGCGGTGGGAGCCGGTCTTACGCCCTTATACTTTCTTATAAAGTCCACCAAGAGATTATAATAATCGTCTTTAATATAGCTTCTTGAAGGCTCAAAGTCACGGCTGTTCTCTTCATCAAAAAGATCAACAAATATAGTTCCTTTGTGCGCCCCGTAGGAGCTATAGCAAGGTGTCTGCCATTCGTTCCAGCCGTCTACAAATACAAACTCGGGATCCACGTCAAGAACATGTGACGCCTGCTCTCTGAAAAAATATGCCTTTCTTGCGTTATCTTTACTGTAATCCTCGCCGAACGCCTCTGAATATGCTCTGCCCTTGGTGTAGGGATCCGAGAACACTCCTACAACACTTGGTCCGTCAACATACGACTGGTTAATTCCAACACCTAAAGACATGCTCTCTCTTCTTCCGCTTTTCCCGATACCGAAGGGGTGCTGAGGAAATTCCTCAAGCCAGTTAACATGGCGGAGGTTAGGATTGCCGGATCCGCCTCTTAACTCTCCGGGCTCAAAAAGACAGAACTCATCTTCTATGTCCTGATAAAGTCTGACAATATCTTCGTCCTCGACATCTTTATACTTATCATCCACCGGATGACTTATGTACATAGGCTTGCCTTCCCATTTAAATATGAGGTCATCATATTCGCCGGATTTAACCTGATTGTAATAAATTACAGGAAGGGTTTCCTGAGGAACGTCCTTACCGCCCATCTGTCCGTAGAAGCTTACTTTCGGAACATTTATCCCTTCCTCACGCGCGTCGTGAAAGGCTTTTAAAAGCGCCGTATATTTTGCAGTCATAACATTATAGTCGTTTGTAAAATCCAAAAATACTGCGTCTATTCCGGCATTTGCCATTAAAGTTCCTTGCTTTTTAAATGTCCAGTAATCTGCACTTTTGTAAAATCCGTATACAGGCTCGCCCCACCAATAAGATTTTATATTTCCGCCATTATTCCATGCAGGATCGCTGAAATTTCCGAATGCATTCGGATTGTTTCTTATGATTTCGGGAATAACCCCGTTTGATCCGGTGGTCAGTCCTGCAAACCAGTACATCATTCCTACCTTGCGGGTACCCTCTTTAACGGAGCCGACCTCTTCATAGTCGGCAACCTTTCTTCCGTAGCTATCCGTAGCAACCCAGGTATCGTGCCAATTATCAACTATTTTGCTATCCGGCACCGGAGTGATAAGCGCCTTTGACTCGGTCTTTAAGGTAACGCTTTCTATCTCCCACTTAGCGCCTACAGCCTGATTTGTGGTGTAAAGATAAAGAGTATGTATACCAGTCTGGGCTTTTATATTTCCTGTGGCAGTGTTTTCACCGCTTCCGAACACAACCTCACCTATGCTCTCCGAATTTGGATCGTCAATCTTCACCCTGAATATTTCGCCGTTTTCTCCCACATATTCCTTTGCTTTGATTTCTATTGACCTGATTCCGGTAAGGTCAACATTTGCAAAGCCCACTGCTGAACGCTTATAATTTCCTCCAATGGTAAAATAACCCGATTCTTTGGTTACGTCACCGATTGTTTCTGCTATGTCGTTTACGCCGAGCACTTTTTCATCCACAGCAAAAACTGTCTGACACATGGTAAATATCAGACATAATGCAAGTAAAATACATAAATACCGTTTCATCTTATTTTCTCCCTTATTTGATTTAACTATATTTTATCAAATATTCATTATTTTGTCCATACAATATATTGCTATTTTATTAAGATATATTGCCATTTCAAAAAAATACTCATCCTATAAATTCCCCCTCGATTACATACGCCTTAATTTATCTTTTCTTGTATTAACAAATCGTACAAAGACTACATAATTGTACAATATTGTAAGTGATAGAATAAAAAAGGACATCGGAATTTTATTATACTCCGACATCCTTTTATTATTTTTGCTTTCTTAAAATATCAAGTATTTTACCAAAATCTGAAGGCAGAGGGCAGGAAAAATTCATTCTCTCTCCTGTCTTTGGGTGAATGAAGCTTATCTCTCCGGCGTGAAGCAGCTGTCCGTCTAAGCTGAACCGTTCGTTCTTAATGCCGTAGGTTTTATCCCCCACAATGCTATGACCTATATACCTCATGTGCACCCTTATCTGATGCGTGCGCCCGGTCCTTAGCTTACACTTTAACAGTGTATAATTGCCGAAGCGTTCAAGAACATAGTATTCGGTCACGGCGCTTCTGCCGTCATTTCGTACAGCTATCATTTTCCTGTCCTTGTCGCTTCTCCCCAAGGGCGCATCTACCGTGCCGCTATCTTGCCTTATATTACCGTTTACCAATGTATAGTATATTCTTGACAGGGATCTGTCCGCAAGCTGACTTGCAAGACTTTTATGCGCTTCGTCATTTTTCGCTATTACCAAAAGCCCCGTAGTATCCTTATCAATCCTATGAACAATTCCCGGCCGCATACTTCCGTTAATTCCGGAAAGGGATCCACCGCAGTGATAAAGTGCCGCATTTACTAAAGTTCCGCTTTCGTTACCGGCTGCCGGATGAACAACCATATTCCGGGGTTTATTTACAACCAAAACGCTATCGTCCTCATAGACAACATCTAAGGGAATATTTTCAGGCTCTGCCTCTATCGGGGAGGGAGCAGGGAGCGATACACATACCTCATCATCAGGCTTTGTTTTATAATTACTTTTAACAGACTGTCCGTTTACCGTTACCAAATTACCGTCTATCAGCTTTTTTGCATAGGACCTTGAAATATTTTTGCACTGTTCGGATATTAAAACATCTATCCGGCTCTCCGAGGCGGCCTTGAAGCTTATCTTCTCCATTTACGCTTTTCCTTTTTCTTTGTGTTTTTTTAAATCGTCCAAAATAAAATATAAGACAATCAATATAACACCTGCCACCACAAAACAATCCGCCACATTAAATATTGCAAAGTCGATAAGGCAAAAATCAAAGAAATCCACAACCTCGCCCGTAGTAATCCTGTCGATTAAATTCCCTATTCCTCCGCCGATGACAAAAGATGCCGATAAAAGATATAGCTTATCGTGAATTTTGTTTTTGACCGTATAAAAAATAATAGCGCATATTAAAACAACCGTCACAGCCACGAAAAACCAGCGCGCTCCGCTCATCATACCAAAGGACGCACCGGTATTTTTGACATAGGTTATATTAAAAACATTTTTGATGACAGGTATGGATTCATAAAGCTTCATGGAGCCTGAAACAATTCGCTTGGTAACAAAATCAAGCAAAACTATAAGCGCTGAAACCAGCGCCCATAATAAAAGATACATTAAATTTCCTCCGTCTTTTTAAGGTATTTGACCTGGGCTTCAAAAAGTGCGCTCATTTTTGTAACGAAAATTCCGATTTCGTTTTTAAGGTCTTCCTTTTTCTTCAAAAGCTCGTCAACCTCACGCTCGGCATTTTTCATAATTTCCTCTGCCGAAAGATTTGCTTTCTTTAATATAAGCTCCGCTTCCTTTTCGCTTGCCTTTTTAAGGTCGTCACTGCTTTTCTGCGCCGCAATCAGGACATTATTCAGTGTTTCCTTCATATCGTCGCTTTCCGACACTCTTCCCTCAAGCGCTTTAAGCCTTTTATGAAGGTCGGCGTTTTCCACATAAAGCTCCTCATAATCCCGTTTAAGCACAGAAAACGTTCTGTCAACATCCTCAATACTATAGCCGCCGAAGGCCTTCTTTTCAAATTCTATCTGTTCAAGTTCAAGCGGTGAATACATTAAAATAACCCCCTCATTTATATTTTTTTATGTCGATAATGAGTCTTCCCTTTTTGCTGGTGCCACCGGAAAGACATATTTTCGCTTTTCCTCGACCTTTTACCGAAATGATATCCCCGTCGTTTATCTTTTTATCCGGAGCCTCTATAATTTTATAATTGATACTTGCAAATCCACTTGATACCGTCGCCGCCGCATCGCTTCTCGATAAACCGAAAACAGCGCCGATAACGGCGTCGGCACGCAATGACGCAACACTTCTTTTAAGCTCTTCAAACTCACGTTTAACCGAGATGCCAAATACATCAGAAAGCGTGCAGGATACTTTAACCTTACCGACTTTAACTAAATTATCTTTTATGTATTCGCAAAGTGCGGAAAGCACGAAAATATACGCTGAGTCATTTACTATTACAATATCGCCCACATTTTCCCTTGTTATTCCAAGTCCCATAAGACTGCCAAGAAAATCTCTGTGAGTAAGCCCGGAAAAACAACCTTCGCATAGGATTACGGATATAGGAAAATCGGACGGCTTTTCTGAAAAAAATCCGGCAATTTGCCTTTCCGCATCCTCATATCCTCCGAAAAAGCTTAATGCTCCGCTTTTTGAGAAGGCTATATTGATTAAATCCCGGTCCTTTGGGGAAAGGAACCCCGAAAACCTCGGCTGTCCGATTTTCTCAGACAGGGTAAAGGCGTCAAAAGCTTTCGCAAGCACTAACCTCTCTTCGTCTGAGGAGGCGTGCCTTAAAATATTCTGCTTATCAATACAAGACATCGCTCAACTACTCCAATCAGCAAAACGGCAACAACAGGCGAAAAGTCAAGCATCATATTCCCGAGAGGCGTTCTGTTAAGAACATTTCTTATCGGAGCAAGCACCGGCTCGGTTATACGGCACAAAAAAGCATAAAAGGAATTATATCCGCCCTGCATGAAAAAAGACAGCACACAGCGCACAAGTAAGATAAGCTCAAAAAGCTCAAGCAGTCTGTATATTATTATAAGTATAATATTAAAAATATTTATCATATGTCAATAGCTCCAGGGAAATATTCCTTTATTCTTAAGCTCGTCCTTAAAGTCGCCGAGTATACCCACATTATAGGGCGTAACCAAAAATATCATATTTGAAATTTTCTGAATATCTCCGCCAAGGGCATAAGACGCACCGGAAACAAAATCCACCATTCTTCTTGCCTGTTCTTTCTCGATTTTTTCAAGATTTACTATGACGGGCTTTTTAGATTTCAAATTATCGGTTATATCCTTAGCTTCTTCAAAGGATTCGGGCTGAAGAACGACCACCTCAAACTGCGTAGTTGAGGTAATGTTCACTACCTTGCCCTTTTTTCCGTACGGGCGCACAGAATTATCCTCGTCACGCTTATAATCCTTTTTAATAAAGTCGTCACGCTTAAAGTCGTCACGCTTAAATACTTCCGTCTGCCTTTCTGTAGCTTCCTCTTCCTCGGGAATATCCTCGTCGTATTCCTCCGGGCCGAAAATCATATCGCTTATCTTATTTAATATATTTGCCACGTTTTATCTTCCTTTCTCTTGTAATAATTATTTACTGTAATTACGCGCGCCGAATATTGCCGTTCCGACTCGCACAACAGTTGCGCCCTCCTCGACCGCAACCTCATAATCCGAGCTCATCCCCATGGACAGGGTATCAAAGCCGGGGAAATCCTTTTTAATCATGTCAAAGGTTTCCTTCATTTTCTTGAAAATTTCCCTGTTATCCTCGGGATTTTCCACAAAAGGCGCAATTGTCATAAGCCCCCGAACGGAAATATTTTTTAGCTTTGCCATTTCTTTTATTATATATGGTGTTTCTTCAAATGTCAAACCAAATTTGCTTTCCTCAGAGCCGGAATTTATTTCCGCAAGGCATTGGGTAATTAATCCATGCTTTTCAGCCTCGGCATTTATTTTTTCCGCCAGATGAAGGCTATCCACCGAATGTATCATTTTTGCCCTGCCCACAACGTATTTGACCTTATTGGTCTGTAAATGACCGATGAAATGCCAGGGAAGCGTGCTTGCCGCATCATATTTTTCTTTAAATTCCTGCACGTAATTCTCCCCTAAAAGAACACCGCAGTTATAGGCCTCTATTGCTTCTGACAATGGCTTTGTCTTAGATACCGCCATAAGATATATCTCCTTAGGGCTTCTGCCGGAGCGAGCTGCCGCTTCTTCTATTCTTTTTCTGACATCTTCTATATTTTCTTTAATCGTAGTACTCATCAAGATCACCGTCCGTTATCACTGTATCATATAATTTAAGCTCCGTTTTTCCGCCTTTAGACACAACCGTATATTCATCATCTGAATAAATAACCTCGGTTTTTTTAAACACAGTTCTGCTGTTTTGTTTTACAAACACTCCGTATTCACCATCATAAAAATGAAATGCTTTTGTAGGAAGAACAAAGCCCGTGTAACTGTCAAAAACTATTTTTATCTCGGTTTTTCTTACGTCCGAAAGACCTGAATATTCCCTGTCCGAAGAGAGCACGACTATGCTTTCAGCCCCCTCGCACGGCACAATATGTTCGATTTTTCCCTTTAATGTTTCTCCGTCAGACATTATAACCGAAACTGAAGCCCCGGTATTTTTATCCGAAAGCACGGCTGACTTTACCTTACATACAATATACCACTTATAATTGTCGATAATTTTACATGCACGACTGTTTTCAGTTCCCTTTTCTTTTAAGATTTCATCAAATTTCTCCCGGGTTATATTTAAAATATTATCGAAAGTCAAAATATTTTCAAATCCGTCGGTCTTATCCGAAAAAATACCGGCAGTCGGAGATAAAATATCGTTTTTTGCTGAAGAAAGCTTTGTTTCAAGCGCTGTTTTTTCTTGCTCCAGCGCCTTTTTATCATCCTCTGCCGGAGCTTGGTTTGAATGCTTTATATTAAAAAGCGCCACAAGCCTGTCCTTAATAAGCGCCGCAGAAGCCGCATCTCCTTTAAGATAGGTCTTCTCTAACCTGTCTATATCTTCATCTATATAATTTTCCACTTTTATAACGTCATTTGCGGTAAGATTTACATATTCGCCGTCAAGATTTTTTATCCGCTCGTCTATTTTTTCTATTTCAGCGATTAAAGCCCCATCCTCTTCGTTGTTATAAAGAGAAACAATCTTTGCTCCTGCCGCAACCTTTTCTCCGTTTTTAAAATAATATCTTGCGAAATTTCCGCCGTCAAGATTTATAACTCTTTCGTTTTTTACAATGTATCCTTCCGTTTCATCGGATTTTTCAAACGTCTTGACTACGGCGCTCACTGTCCCGTTTTTACCTGAGCCGTATTTAATATAATATCCCGCAAGCACCGCAGTAAGAAGAGCGATTACGCATAAAATGCATACAATTACCTTTCTTTTCATGGTCTGTCCTTTCCGATAGAGTCAATAATCTCCCTGAATTTGTCAATTTTCTCATATTCTTTTAAATTATCCTCGCCGCAGTCAATAAATACCGCATCGCTTTTTTTGTTAAACCATGTCATCTGCCTTTTTGCATAGTGCCTCGTATCTTTTTTAAGTATTTCAGCCGCTTCATAAAGTGTCATTTTTCCTTCATAGACCGGCAGAAGCTCCTTATATCCTATTGCCTGCATGGAGGTTGCGTTTTTATCCTCTATATTTTCAAAAAGCCACCTTGCCTCGTCATACAGTCCTTGAGATAGCATAAGCTCCACACGTTTGTCAATACGTTCGTAAAGCTCATTACGCTCTCTTACCAAAACTGTATAAAGACAATCATACCTACTGCTTTCTTTTTCCGGCTTTTCTATGCTTTCCTCAAGACTTTTTCCTGTGGCGTTTATAATTTCAACGGCTCTTATAACTCTTTTTAAATTATTGGGGTGTATTTTTTCAGCCGCATTCTTATCAAGCCTTTCCAACACCCCATGAACGGCTTCGTTTCCCTCACTTTTTGCAAGCTGTGATAAAGACTCTCTCAGCACCGGATTTTCCGCCGCATGAGAATACCTTACTCCGTAAATCAGAGAATCTATATAAAGCCCCGTACCGCCGGAAATAATCGGAATGTGCCCTTTTAAATATATGTCCTCTATTGCCTTTTCAGCGCCCCTGACAAAGTCAGCGGCGGAAAACCTGTCGTTTACAGAGCATATATCAATCATGTGGTGAGGAACTTTTTTTTGCTCCTCTTTTGTGGGCTTTGCCGTCCCTATATCAAGCCCCCTGTATATCTGCATGGAATCGCAAGATACAATTTCGCCGCCGAATTTTAACGCTATATTAAGTGCGGCGTCAGACTTTCCGGACGCAGTCGGACCGGCTATAACAATTACCGGGATTTTCATATCCTCTTAAATTCCTTTTCAATTTTTTCCTTTGTAATCTTTATACATATGGGTCTTCCGTGGGGACAGGTATTTATTCCGTCAAGGGCCATGACCTTAGCTGCAAGAGCCTCCTGTTCCGCCTTTGATATGGCGGTATTCGCTTTTATTGCGGCCTTGCAGGAAACGGTGTACATGGCACGCTCCTCAAGATAGGTTCTTTTGTCGTGTCCGGAATTGCCGAGAATAGTTAAAAGCTCCAATATAACATCCGCCGCCTCGGAAACATCTGTTCCCAAGGGAGCGCTTCTTATCATTATATCTCTTTCGCCCATTTTATCGGTATCAAAGCCTATGGAATCTAAAAATTCCCGATTTTCCTCCCAGAGTACCATTTCGGAGGGCTCAAGAGAAGCTATCTGGGGAATCAAAAACATCTGTCCCGACGCCTCATGGGTTTCACGTTTTTTCTTAAGCGCCTCAAAATTAAGCCGTTCATGGGCGGCGTGCTGGTCTATTAAAAGCATATCGCTTCCTTTTTCTACAATTATATAGGTTTCAAATACCTGCCCTGCTACCCGGAAATTTTCGGTTTCCTTAACATTCATTTCCTGCTGTGCTTCGCCCTGTTTTACATCAGCCTGTTCCGGCAATTTATCATTTTCTTTTTCATTTGAGGTAAAAACCTCATAATGCGCCTTGGGCTCTGCCGCAAAGCTCGGCCTTTTAATTGGTTTTTCCGTCCTTGTAACCGGTGTAAATCCCGTAACCTTAATATTTTCCGTTTCCTTTGTAGGTATGAAATTTTGCGGCTTTAAGAATTCATCCTTTTTTATACTCGTACCGCCGCTAAAAGGCTCCGCTGTTTTCTCAGGGTGAATTTTAACCGACTCTGTTTTTTCACTTTGCACATTTTCCACTAAAGGAATATACGGCTTTTCGTAAAGCGAATTTTTACATCCCCAGTAAACTGCGTCATAGACGGCTTTTTCGTCCGTAAACTTAACCTCTGTTTTGGACGGATGCACGTTTACGTCTAAGGCTTCAGGGGCAATTTCTATATTAAGCACCGCCGCCGGAAATTTACCGACGGTAAGCTGATTTTTAAATCCCTCAGCAAGCGCAAAGGACATTATTTTGCTTAACACGCTTCTGCCGTTCACAAAAAATATCTGCATATTTCTGTTAGGTCTTGCCACTGCCGCAGTTCCTATAAAGCCTTCTACCTTTATATTCTTTTCACTGTAATTTACCGGTATCATATGCTTTGCAAAGTCCTTGCCGAACACCGAAAAAATCGCATTAAGCAAAACTCCGTCGCCCGGGGTGTAAAAAACCTCTTTCCCCGAGCTTATATATCTTACCGATATATCAGGTCTTGAAAGCGCCGCCTTCTGGCATACGTCTGTCACCGCCGCCGCTTCTGCCGAATCCTTTTTCAAAAACTTAAATCTTGCCGGAGTGTTGAAAAATAAATCCCTTACCGTGATGCTTGTCCCACGTCTGAAGCCCACATTCTCACTTTCTTTTACCTCTCCGCCCTCTATTCTTATCCTTACGCCGGTGTCGCCGTCTTCTGTCTTTGTTGTAAGCTCTGTTTTTGAAACTGCGGCGATACTTGCCAATGCCTCGCCTCTGAAGCCGTAGGTACCTATTTTTTCAAGGTCAGACGCCTTTTCTATCTTACTTGTCGCATGAGGCATAAATGCAGTTAATATATCGTCCTCTTCAATTCCGCTTCCGTCGTCGGTAACTCTTATACTTTTAACGCCGCCGTTAGCTATCTCAACGGTTATGCTTTTTGCGCCGGCGTCCATTGAGTTTTCCAAAAGCTCCTTAACCGCAGAGGCAGGGCGTGATACCACTTCACCTGCAGCAATTAAATTTGATACGCTTTTATCAAGCACATGAATTTTTCCCATAGCCTCACCACCAGTTATTGTTATTCTTCCGCCAAGCTTTTAAGCTCGTTTAATAAGTTAAGCGCCTCTATCGGCGTAGTTGCAGTCAAATCTATCATTTTAAGCCTGTCAATAATTTTTTCAGCCGCCATCTTAAACATATTTATCTGTTCCTCCGGCTTTTTCTCTTTATGGCAGTATATAACCTCGCCGTTATCGCTCTCAAGCTTTTTTAATATTTCCTTGGCACGCTTTATAATACTTTCCTTTATTCCCGCAAGACGAGCCACCTCTATGCCATAGCTTTCATCGGCTCCGCCTCTTATTATCTTTCTTAAAAAGATAATGTCGTCGCCCCTCTTTTTTACTGCGATACAGTAATTTTTTACTCCCGGAATGATGTCCTCAAGCTCTGTCAGTTCATGATAATGAGTTGCAAAAAGAGTCCGTGCTTTTATATTCTTTGTGCAGTATTCCACTATTGCCCATGCCATTGAAAGCCCGTCAAAGGTACTGGTTCCCCTGCCTATCTCATCTAAAATTATTAAGCTTTTACCCGTTGCGCTGTTAATGATTTCGGAAACCTCGCTCATCTCCACCATATACGTGCTTCTGCCGGAGGATAAATCGTCGGACGCGCCGACTCTTGTAAATATTTTATCTACCACACCGATTCTGCACTCAGACGCCGGAACAAAGCTTCCTATCTGCGCCATAAGGGCAATCAGCGCAACCTGCCTCATATAGGTGGATTTACCGGCCATATTAGGTCCCGTTATAATTGCCATAGTGTCGCTGCCCCTTAAAAGATATGTATCGTTGGGCACAAAAATTTCATTTCCTGCCATCTTTTCCACCACCGGGTGACGTCCGTTCTTTATTTCGATACAGTCGGAGTTATCTATAGCCGGCATACAGTAAGAATTTTTAACTGCAACCTCGGCAAGGGAGCATATAACGTCTATTGTACCTATCGCCTTAGATGTTCTCTGTATCCGGCTGATTTTATCTGACACAGCCTCAACAACGCTCATAAATGCGTCATATTCAAGCCTAACAACCTTTTCCGCCGCCGAGAGAACGTCCTTTTCAACCTCTTTAAGCTCTTCGGTTATATACCGCTCCCCGTTGGTCAGAGTCTGCTTTCTTATGTAGTTATCCGGGACCTTGGACAGGTTAACATTAGATACCTCGATATAATATCCGAATACCTTGTTATAGCCCACCTTAAGCTTCGGTATCCCCGTTCTTTCCCTCTCCCGTTTTTCTATCTCGGCAAGCACGCCCTTGCTTCCCGAAAGCAGCTTATTTAAATAGTCAATCTCCTCAGAAAAGCCCTCTTTTATTATTTTGCCCTCACGCACCGTTACGGGTGTGTCGACATCCTTTATCGCTCTGTCAATTAAATCGGCAAGCTCAGAAAGCGTATCAATATTGCCTGCCTGCCGCTTTAAGAAGTCCGATGTGAATTTAGAGCACTGCTCTAATAAAGCCGGCAAAATCATAAGAGAATTTTTAAGCGCCACAAGATCCCTCGGATTAACGGTTTTTAATGAAACTCTGCTGACAATCCTTTCAATATCGTTTACCGATGAAATAAGGCTTCTTATATCTGTTCTCAAAATGAGCTTTTCCGCCATTTCCCCCACAGCGTCCTGCCGCCTTTTTATTTTCACGGTATCTATCAAGGGGCGCAGAATCCAGCTTTTAAGCGTCCGTCTGCCCATCGTTGTGCAGGTCATATCCAAAACCGACATAAGCGTTCCGCGCTTTGACTTGTCATGCATATTCTCCACAAGCTCTAAATTCCTCTGTGCCGTGCTGCCAAGCTCCATATATCTGCCGACATCAAAGAAATTTATTTCTTTAATATGTGCAAGCTCCACCTTTTGAGTTTCTCTTATATACGCCATTAAAGCGCCGAGAGCACCTGTTATAAGCTCATCCCCTGTGACTTTTTCGCTTTCGGACTCAAACTGAGTTTGGACAACGCATTTTGCATTTTTATATTCAAAATAGCTTTCATCGCAGGAGAAGCAAAGCGCCTTTGTCTGCTCTGTAATATACGACAAAAGCTCCTTATCTGCCATAGCGTTTGAGCTTAATATTATTTCAACGGGTGCAAACCTGTCAAGCTCGCTTATAAGCTCTCCGTTCCCGTCAGACGCCTGAAGCTTTGTTACAAGCACCTCTCCGGTAGATACATCAGCTAAAGCCAGCGCCGCCTTATCTAAGGCTTTATTTACCGCACACATATAGTTTGTGGGTCTTGAGTCCAAAAGAGCCTCGTCGGTAGTCGTGCCCGGTGTGACAATCCTTATAACGTCACGGCGCACCAGTCCCTTTGCCTCCTTCGGGTCCTCTACCTGCTCGCATATAGCCACCTTATAGCCCTTTGCTACAAGGCGCGAAATATACGTATCTGCGGCGTGAAACGGCACTCCGCACATGGGCGCTCTGTCCTTTAGTCCGCAGTCCTTGCCCGTCAGCACAAGGTCAAGCTCCTTTGACGCCGTTTTTGCATCGTCGAAAAACATTTCGTAAAAATCCCCGACACGGTATAAAAGTATGCAGTCTTCGTGTTCGTCTTTTGTAGCGAGATACTGCCTCATCATTGCAGACATTTTGCTTCTGTCCTGAATCATTTCTTTTCCTCAAGCTTTCCCGAGAGCGTCCATGTATTTGCGCTCTCTATTTTAACCTTAACCATTTCTCCCGTCATATCTTTATCTGAGTCAAAGTGCACAAGCTTTCCACCCTCGGTGCGTCCGCTTTGCTTCTTATTGTCGGTTTTGCTTTCACCCTCGACCAAAACGGTCTGTACGCTTCCTATAAGGCAGAGATTGCGCTCAAGCGATATATCGTTCTGAAGCTTAAGCATTTTTTCAAAATTCTCATGCTTATGCTCCTCGCTCATAACGTCCTCCATTTCCGCCGCCGGAGTGCCCGTTCTTTTTGAGTAAATAAAGGAATAAATCCCGTCGTACTTTACCTTTTCAAGCAGACTTACGGTATCCTCAAAATCCTTATCGGTTTCACCCGGAAAGCCCACTATAATATCGGTAGTAAGCGTAACGTCAGGTATTTTTCTTTTTACCTCGTCTACTATTTTAAGGTATCGCTCCGTATCGTAATGCCTGTTCATAAGCTTTAAAATACGGTCGCTTCCCGACTGTACGGGCAGATGAAGCTGATTGCATATATTTTTTCTCTCTGCCATAACGTCAATAAGTCCGCTTTTTAAATCCTTAGGATGAGAGGACATAAACCTGATTCTCTCGATTCCGGAAACGCAGCTTACCTTATACAAAAGCTCGGCAAAGTCTATTCCCCCGTCATACGAATTTACGTTTTGTCCCAAAAGCATTATTTCCCTGCAGCCGGAATCTGCAATTTCCTTAGCCTCATTAACTACGTCCTGCCATGTGCGGCTTCTTTCTCTGCCTCTCACATAGGGGACTATACAGTAGCTGCAAAAATTATTGCAACCGTACATAACGGAAAGATACGCCTTAACCTTACTGTTTCTTTCAATCGGCACGCCCTCCGTTACCTCTCCGTCAATATCTCTTATATCCGACACCTGAGTTTTATCATCAATTGCTTTTTTGAGTATTTCCGGAAATCTATAAAGGCTGTGAGTACCGAACACCATATCCACATATTTATATTGGCGCTTAAACTTTTGCTCCATACCGGGCTCCTGGGGCATACACCCGCACACTCCGATTAAAAGACCGGGGGTTTTTTCTTTAAGAGGCTTAAGTGCTCCTATTCTGCCGAACAGCTTCTTTTCAGCATTTTCTCTGACAGCACAGGTGTTATAAAGTATCAAATCCGCCTCCTTAGGCTCCCCGGTCATCCTATACCCCATACATTTAAGCATACCGGAAAGCTTTTCGGAGTCGCTTTCATTTTGCTGACACCCCAAAGTATAAAGACAGCACTTTTTGTTCTCTCCGTTTAAGAGCCTGACTTCCTCCATTATTTTCTTCTGCTTTACTATTTCTTTTTCATCAGTCTTTACTGTCGCCATCTTTTTTAGTTCCTCGGTCTTTCTTTTTATATTTCTGTTTTTTTATCTTTTCATCCGGAAGCACCTTTTCAATCAGCGAATAAAACTCTTCCTCTTTAAGGCATCTTTTAGGGATTATAAACTGACTTCCCTGAACTCTTAAAATAAAAAGATGCTCCGTTTCCTTTAGGTATTTTACATATTTCCATTCAAGGTCGCCCTTAAGGTCGCCCACGGCAATATCCATACCCGATTCGTCAAAGACATAAGAGCATTTAGTATCGGACAGTCCCGATTTTTTAAATAAAATTCCGATACACGAATTTGAAAGTATCAAAAGAAACGCCAGTATCCCTGCGCATATCCAAAGACTTTTAAGCGCTTCCGTTCCCCTGTTAAAGCCTACAAGAAGTGCTATTACAAGCATAACAACGCCCAGAAAAATGCCAAGCGTCATTTTAACAAGCTTGGCAAATGTGCTGTCTGCATATTCTGAAAACTCTTTAATTGACAGTTTATCCACTTTTATTTTCATAAGCTTTCGGCTCCGCTTTTTATTTTTATAATATTAAATATAATTCATTATCATTATAACATCAAATCAATTCAATGACAAGGTTTAAAACAAAAAAAGCGGAAAAATTCCCGCTTTTATTTGCTTTCAAGATTAAATTTCTTTCTGAATCTTTCTACACGTCCGCCTGTATCAACAAGCTTCTGCTTACCGGTATAGAAAGGATGGCATTTGGAACATATTTCAACCGTAATATTCTCTTTTGTAGAGCCGGTTTCAATGACTTCTCCGCATGCGCACTTTATTGTTGTCTGCTTATAATCCGGATGAATTCCCTGTTTCATTCTGTTCACCTCTCGTTCATTTAAGACCGTCGGATTTTGCCGACAGTCAATAACTGTATTATATTATATCATACTTTCCTTTATAATGCAAGCATTTTTTTACTTTTTTATTCAATCACTTTTATCCAGCCCTCGGGAGCTTTGATTCTGCCCATCTGGATGCCTGTAAGAGTATCATAAAGCTTAAGGGTTACCTCGCCCATTTTCTCCATACCGCTGGGGAAAGCAATTTCTTTTCCGTGGTCTACTATTTTTCCGACAGGCGAAATTACCGCCGCCGTTCCGCACAGTCCGCACTCTGCAAAGTCTTTAACCTCGGAAAATTCCACTTCTCTTTCCTCAACCTCAAGACCCAGGTATTCCTTAGCGACAACCAAAAGCGAACGCCTTGTAATGGACGGCAGGATACTGTCGGATTTAGGCGTAACAACCTTTTTGTCCTTCGTTACGAAAATGAAATTGGCACCGCCTGTTTCTTCTACCTTTGTACGGGTCTTTGCGTCAAGATACATATTCTCCGCAAAACCCTCCTCATGGGCTGTAACAATTGCATGAAGGCTCATGGCATAGTTAAGACCGGCCTTTACGTTTCCTGTTCCGTTCGGAGCCGCTCTGTCAAAATCGGATACCTTAATTGTTATCGGCTTTGCCCCGCCCTTAAAATAAGGACCGACGGGAGTAACAAATACCCTGAACTGATATTCCGACGCAGGCTTAACACCTATAACTGCGTCAGAGCCGAACATATAAGGACGTACATAAAGCGTAGCGCCGGAGCCGTATGGCGGCACATATTCCTTATTTGCCTTTACCGTCTTTACAACGGCGTCAACGAATTTATCCTCCGGAAATACAGGCATCTCCAGTCTTTTTGCCGAATTTGCCATACGCTGTGCGTTTAGGTCCGGTCTGAAAACAACGATATGACCGTCCTCGGTCGTATAGGCCTTCATACCCTCAAAGCATGTCTGAGCGTACTGAAGAACGCCGGCACATTCGTTAATTACAACATTTGCATCCTCGGTAAGACAGCCCTCATCCCATGCGCCGTTTTTATAATTTGAAACGTATCTGTAGTCGGTCTTGATATATCCAAAGCCGAGCGACGCCCAGTCTATATTTTTCTTATCCATAGTTAACGCCCCTTTTATTTTAAGCTTTTTTTATTATAGCACCGCTCTTTGTAAAATTCAATAGTATTTTTAACATATTTCGGCTTTTAAAGCTCTTTATAATTTACAGTTTTCGCTTTTTTATGCTTGTCCTCTGTGCGGTAAAGCGCAATAATTACCCAAAGTCCCGAAATTCCGGAATATAAAAACGCCGCACCCACCAGTCTTATAATTAAATCTCCCGAGCTAAAGGGGTTAAATAAAATGAGTATCGCAAGTAAAAGCGTAATCACTCCAACTGTCATTATCCACTTATACCGCTCTCCCATCTCCTTAAATAAAAGAGCCGCCCTTATATCAGTTACTGAATGAAAAAACATAATAATACCGAGAATTATGGGGATTATCCCTTTCACTATTTCGGGCATCGATATAAAATATATTCCAGTCGCTCCCACGGCTATATCGCCCAAAAGGAAAAGTCCGGACGCATACGGCAAAGGATTCTTTATATTCGTTATAATATTAACCGCCGCAAAAAGCAGCAATATTATTCCCACAGCCTTACACAAGATGTTAAAGGACAGCCCCGGATTTATTAAAAGCAGAAGTCCTAAAATCACAAAGGCAACCGAGCTTACCGCAGAGCCTGACTTTAATTTTTCAAAGAACACCTTCATAAATTCACATCCTTTCGCTTGGTTTTATTTAAAATAAGTCAATAACTATCTTACTATTATGCCCGACAGGACCTCGCCCACCTTGTCGTGAGATACAAAATTTGCAATTTTATCCACTAAAGTTTCGTCTTTATTTATCAGTGCCAGATATTTCCCGTGAAAATAGCCCAAAAGCCCTGCCGCCGGATATACGGTAAGAGAAGTCCCTGCAACTATAAGTAAATCCGCCTTTGCAATATGCGCCACCGCTTTGTTTACAACCTCGTCAGACAGTGCCTCGTCATATAAAACAACATCAGGCTTTATTACCCCTCCGCACTCGCAGTGCGGTATACCTGTCGAATTTAAAACATATTCGGCGCCGTACATTTTTCCGCATTTTGTGCAATAATTTCTGTGCACGCTTCCATGAAGCTCGTAAACATTTTCGCTTCCTGCCGCTTGATGAGGCCCGTCTATATTTTGAGTAATTATCGCTTTAAGCTTTCCTGATTTTTCCATTTCGGCAAGCTTTTTGTGCGCCGCATTCGGCAAAACACCGGGGTTTAACATTTTATCCTTGTAGAACTTAAAAAATTCCTCCGTATGCTTTTCAAAATACCCGTGACTCAAAATAAATTCAGGCGGAATATCGTTCTTTTCGTTATATAGTCCATCCTTGCCCTTAAAATCCTTTATTCCGGATTCCGTGCTGACTCCGGCGCCTCCGAAAAATACAACGTAGCTGCTTTCGTCAATCATATTCTGTAATTTGTTCATAAAACCATCTCCGAAAAACAAGGCGGGAAAATCCCGCCTCAGATTATTTATTTCTCTTCGTTTTTACTTCTTCCCCAATAGCGGAAAACAAAAGCGCCTATAACGCCAAAGAACGCAATAACGAGGGCAAGAGGCTTTGACTTAAAGGACAGTACCGCAACAGCCCCTAAAATTACGCATATAGCGTAAATTATAAGTACAGCCTGTTTGTGCGTAAAGCCCATATCAACCAGTCTGTGATGCAAATGCCCTCTGTCCGGCGACATAATCGGTCTGTGCTCCTTTATTCTTCTTAAAATAGCAAAGCTTGTATCGAAAATCGGAATTCCGAACGCAATAAAAGGTACCGCAAAGGATATAATTGCATGAATTTTGAAAAGCCCCATTACCGAAATCGACGCCATGACAAAGCCGAGAAACGTTGAGCCGGTATCGCCCATAAATATCGACGCCGGGCTGAAGTTAAAGGGCAGAAAGCCGAAGCACGAGCCGACAAGCGCCGCCGTCATGACCGCAATAAGATAATCATGCTGCATCAGCGCCACTAAAAACATGGAAAATGAGGCTATTGCCGAAACTCCTGCCGCCAAACCGTCAAGCCCGTCTATAAGATTTACCGCATTCGTAAGAGCGACTATCCACAGTATGGTAATAGGGTAAGACAGCCAGCCGAATTCTATTCCGCCGCTTTTTAAGAACGGCAGTATTATTCTTTCAATTCTTACTCCGGCAAATACCGGGATTGCGGCGGCAAGTATCTGGATAACAAGCTTCAATTTAGCCCCAAGTGCATATTTATCGTCAAACACCCCGAGCACTACCATTACCATTGCGCCTGCCAAAACGGACAGTATTTTATAATCAATTTTAGCAAAGATAAGCGTTGACACTGTAAATCCAATGCATATTGCCAGTCCGCCCAAAAGGGGAACAGAATCGGTATGCATTCTTCTTTTGTCCTTCGGAACATCAACTGCCCCGATTTTATATGCAAGACGCTTTACAAGCGGCGTTGAAGCGAAAGCAAGTACGAATGCACATATGAAGGACAAAACAATTTTTATTGTTACCTCTGTCAATTTTTCTCCTCCTATCTTGCAATAAATCCAAGCTTCTTATAAACCTTGCTAAGCGTGCGAGAAGCGATTTTTTCCGCCGTCATTGCTCCGTTTTTGTAAACGCCTTCAAGATAGTCCTTATTTTTTATTATATCCTCATATCTTTCCCTTACCGGGCGGAGCATCTCAATAACTGCCTCGGCGGTCTTTACCTTAAATTCTCCGTAGCCTGCGCCGGAAAATCTTTCCACTGCCTCTGAAATTGTCTCTCCTGACGCAATTGAATATATGGTAAGGAGATTGTTTATACCGTCCTTGCCCTCTTTATATTCTATTTTTGCATCAGAATCGGTAACTGCGCTTTTGAATTTTTTCATTATTACCTCGGGAGTGTCAAGCACAGCAATGCTTCCCTTCGGGTCGGATTTACTCATCTTACTTTTAGGATCCGTAAGGCTCATAATTTTAGCGCCGACCTTGGGAATTACTGCCTCGGGAATTTTAAAAACATCTCCGTAAACGCCGTTAAAACGCTTAGCGATTATCTGAGTAAGCTCAAGATGCTGCTTCTGGTCTATTCCTACGGGCACCTTATCTGTCTGATAAAGCAATATATCCGCCGCCATAAGCGTAGGATATGTAAAAAGTCCCGCATTTATATTATCCGCATGTTTTGCGGATTTATCCTTAAACTGAGTCATTCTCGAAAGCTCGCCCATATAGGTATAGCAGTTAAGCACCCAGGCAAGCTGTGCGTGCTCGGGAACATGACTCTGAAAATATATAAGGCTCTTATCGGGGTCTATTCCTGCGGCAAGATAAAGCGCCAAAAATTCCATACAGCGCTTTTTTAATAAAGCCGGTTCCTGTCTTACGGTAATGCAATGCTCGTCCACAACGCAAAAGCAACAGTCGTACTCGTCCTGCATTTTAAGCCAGTTTTTTACCGCTCCCAAATATCCGCCGAGCCCTAATTCTCCCGACGGCTGAATACCACTGAAAACCCTTTGTTTTTTCTCTTCTGACATTTTTATCTCTCCTATATGCTCTTTAAAACACTGCCCATTATTTCCATGCCTTTTTCTATTTCGTCTAAAGTGGGCGTTGAATAATTAAGACGGAACATACTGCACTTTTTATCCAAATCCACCATAGCAGTCGCTCCGGGAACGAATACAACCTTGCTTTCCACACACTTTTTCATTATTTCTTTGGTATCTCTGTCTCCGTCAATATTACACCATAAGAAAATTCCGCCCTCGGGGTTGGTATGTGAAATATTCTTGGGGAAATATTTATCTATACATTCCGTCATAAGATTGCACTTTTCACGGTACATATCTATGCTCTTTTTTATATGGGAGTCAAAATCATACTCCGTAATGAATCTGTATACCATCATCTGTGTAAGGCAGGGCGTGTGAACGTCTGACACCTGCTTGCCCACAACCATTCTGTCGAATATATCGTTTCTTGCTATTCCGTATCCGACTCTCATGCCGGGAGATATAAGCTTTGAATACGAGCTTGCATATATTACTCTTCCCTCGGTATCCATAGATTTAATCGTGGGAATATCCTCGCCCGAAAATCTCAGTCTGCCGTAGGGATTATCCTCAAGAATATAAAAATCGTATTTTTCAGCCAATTCAAGGACCTTTTTCCTCTTTTCAAGGCTCATAGTTATTCCGGTAGGATTCTGGAAGGTGGGGATTGTATATAAAAGCTTTATTTTCTCTTTTTTCGCCAATTGCTCTAAAGCGTCGGTGTCAAGCCCGTCATCCTTTACATCTACTCCGATAAGCTTTCCGCCGTAGGAACGAAGCGCATTAAGTCCTCCTATAAAGCTGGGAGCTTCCACCGCCACAATATCCCCTTCGTTTACAAGGCTCTTTGCGCAAAGATCAATGGCCTGCTGTCCACCTGTAGTAATAAGGCAGCCGTCGTTTTCTTTCATTATCCCTTCGTGCTTCATCTCCTCGCTCACGAGATTTCTCAAAGGAGCGTAGCCTTCGGTTACGCCGTACTGAAGCGCCGCCGTTCCGTTTTCCTCCAATATCTCTCCGGCAAGGCGCGACAATGTTTCGTTCGGGAAAATTTCCGCGGACGGGTTTCCTCCCGCAAAGGAGATAATATCACTCTGTCCGACCATTTTAAATATTTCTCTTATAGCGGAAGCCTTCAAGGGCTTTATTCTGTCCGCAATAAAGTTATCTGTCATAAAATATACCGCCTTTCTCATATAACGTATACTGAATTATTGTACCACATTTTTCAAATTTTGTAAAGTATATAATTTTCAAGTAATGCCGGGGACAAGTCTTCCATATAATAGCATTAGAGAAAGGGGCGCTTTTTTTGAAAACATTTTTATATTGTCTTGCCACGGTTTTTTTATCGACAGTCCTGCTTCCCTCATTGGCATACCGAAAGCCCGAGGATTCCGCATATGAATTACCCGATATTCCCGAAACCGAAGCCATAACGGTTATAAATAACGGAACAAGCGAACAAATGTATTTAGAGGATTATATAACTGGAGTTGTGCTTGCCGAAATGCCTGCCTCCTACGATTCTGAAGCCTTAAAGGCCCAGGCTGTTGCCGCCCGTACCTACGCCGTAAATAAAATACGCTCCGGCGCCCACGAGGGCGGAGCCGTATGCACAGATTACACCTGCTGTCAGGCATATATTTCTCCCGAAAGCTATACCGGCGGAAAAGAAAATCTTGAAAAGGTAAAGGAAGCGGTATCTGATACCGCAGGCGAAATAATGACCTATGCCGGCGACCCTATAACAGCGGTATTTCATTCCATGAGCGCCGGGCGCACCACCTCTGCCGAAAGCGCCTGGGGAAGCTCTGTCCCCTATCTTTGCGCCGTTGACAGTCCCCTTGAAGAATCGGAAGAAAATTTCATAACCTACGTGACTGTTCCGCTTCAAGAGTTTTCAGAAAAGCTTAAAACGCTCTCGGCAGAATACGCAGGCTCAATAGAAATAGGCGAAATTGTTACCGATGGGTCAGGCTACGTAAAAAGCGTTGTTATAGGCGGCATTGCTTTTACCGGAGGGAACATAAGAACTCTTTTTAATTTACGTTCCACAAATTTCACCGTTTCATCGGACGGGGAAAATGTGATATTTACGGTTAAGGGGTATGGTCACGGCGTCGGCATGAGTCAGCACGGAGCAAACCTTTTAGCTCAAAAGGGTGAAAATTACCGTGAAATTTTAAAAACCTACTATACAGGTATTTCCATAGATAAACTGTAAAAGTATGTTTTTATATAAAATACAGAAATCTTAACAGTAAGAAGCTTTAAGACTCGCTTTCATTTTCACCTTTTGCCGTATATACATCAGCAACCTCAGAAATGGATACTGCCGGCGTCAGAGGTAAAATATTTTTCCTCCTTATTTTTTCTTTCATTTAATATCCTCCTTGAAAATTTTGTTCAATTCTCCTGATTTATGATTTTCCACGCTTCATACAGTCTGTCAAAGCTGTATGAAGCGTTTGCAGGTGAGGTCGACGGAAGCGTGACCGCCTTTAATCCGGTTTTTTCCTCCATATATTTTTCATAATATCTTGCCGCAGTTTTTCCGTTAACGTAAATTCCCCTTATATCAGCTTTTTGCAATATCGGCGCAATGTCGTTTACCTCTGCATTTTTTATTGAGCTGTCAGAGCTTCCCGAAATTTCGCACGAGGCCAAAACATCCCAAAGCGCTATTCGGTGCTTTAACGCTAAGGCTCGTTTTTGTTCTACTGTTTGGGGCATTTCTTCATTAAATATTTTTGATAAAAGAGCCCAGAATCTGTTTTTCGGATGTCCGTAAAAAAACATCTGCTCTCTGGATTTTACTGACGGAAAGCTTCCAAGTATAAGAATGTTTGAATTTTCATTATACAAAGGCTTAATAGGGTGAAATATTTTTTCCATAGCTTCTCCTTTTATAAAAAAATCCGCATACAAAATGTATGCGGATTTTTCTTATGCAAGATAATTTATATCCTCCATCTCGATAGGATATTCAAGATCAATATCCTGATAAATATCTACGCCTGTTCCTGCCGGAATAAGCTTACCTATAATAACATTTTCCTTAAGACCTAAAAGGGGATCGCTCTTACCCTTTATTGCAGCCTCGGTAAGCACTCTCGTAGTTTCCTGGAAGGACGCTGCAGAAAGGAAGGAATCGGTTGCCAAAGCGGCTTTTGTGATACCTAAAAGTACATCCTTGCACACAGGAGGATTTGTACCGTTCTTCTCTGCCTCTTCGCACGCTAAAATATAGTCGAGTCTGTCAACCATAGAGCCTACAAGCCAGTTGGTATCTCCTGCCTCTTCTACTCTTACCTTCTTCATCATCTGACGGACTATTACCTCTACATGCTTATCGGAAATTTCAACGCCCTGCTGACGGTAAACGCGCTGTACCTCCTGAATCATATAGCGGTGAACTGCGTCCTTGCCCTTTATTCTTAAGATGTCGCCGGGATTTATCGGTCCTTTAGTCAAGGCGTCGCCTGCCTTAACCTCGTCGCCGTCTTTCACCTTAAGCTCTACGCCGTAACGTATAACATAGGTTTCAGCTTCTCCGGTTTCGTTATTTGTAACTACTGCTTCTCTCTTCTGCTTAATTTCATTTATCTTAACCGTTCCGTCAATTTCGGTGATAGTTGCAAGTCCCTTGGGCTTTCTTGCTTCAAAAAGCTCTTCAATTCTGGGAAGACCCTGTGTAATATCGTTAGACGCAACACCGCCGGTATGGAACGTTCTCATCGTAAGCTGCGTACCGGGCTCGCCTATGGACTGAGCCGCAATAATTCCGACTGCTTCGCCGATATTAACAGGAGCGCTTGTAGCAAGGTTTTCGCCGTAGCACTTTGAGCAAACGCCTACTCTTGCTCGGCAGGTAAGAACAGAACGAACTTTAACTTCTAAAACTCCGGCATTTTCAATCATAGCCGCAGTATCATCATTTATAAGCTCATTCTTAACTGCAAGAACTTCACCGGTTTCGGGATTAACAACATCCTCTACCGGCACTCTTCCGGCAAGACGGGAAGCTAAGGTTTCTATCATTTCGTTACCGTCCTTTATTGCTGATACGACTATTCCGTCGGTTGTGCCGCAGTCCTCTTCTCTTATTATAACGTCCTGGCTGACATCTACAAGACGTCTTGTAAGATATCCTGAGTCCGCCGTCTTAAGCGCTGTATCCGTAAGACCTTTTCTTGCACCGTGAGAGGAAATGAAATACTCAAGTATATTAAGACCCTCACGGAAGTTAGCTCTGATGGGGATTTCAACCGTACGTCCCTGTGTATCCGCCATAAGTCCTCTCATACCTGCAAGCTGTCTTATCTGGTTTTTACTGCCTCGAGCTCCGGAATCCGCCATCATGAACAGCGAGTTATATGGATCAAGGTTATCCATAAGAGCTTTGGTAATTTTCTCGTTTGCATCCTCCCAGGTTTTGATAACGTGTCTGTAACGCTCATCCTCGGAAAGCTGACCCATCTTAAAGAGCATTTCTATCTTATCAACCTGAGCTTCGGCTTCCTTAAGATATTCTTTCTTCTTTTCGGGTACAACCATATCGGCAACGGAGATTGAAATCGAACCGATTGTCGAATAATGATATCCCATAGCCTTAAGATTATCCAGAACAACCGCGGTATATGACGCTCCGTGGCGCTTAATGCATTTATTAATTATCTTACCCAGACCGCTCTTACCGGTCAGAGTAACGATTTCATATTTAATCGCGTCTGCCTTAATTCTATCTATCTCTTCTGCGAGAGCTTTTTTGTCCGGATTAGCAAAATCAACTATCGGAGCCTTTCTCTCAACAAAGCCCAAATCCTGGGGAACCTTCTCGTTGAATATAATTCTTCCGATTGTTGCGTCCGCCAAGCCTTCAGCCTTATAGGTTCTCTTCTCGCCGGTATTTTTATCGGTAATTACCACATCAAGCACTCTCTTAACCTTTATGGGAGCGTGAATTTCAACATCGCCCGCTTCATAGGCAAGCATAGCTTCAGTGGTGCTTGCAAACACCTTGCCGGCGCCCTTTTCGTCAGGACGCTCCATGGTAATGTAATAAGAGCCCAATACCATATCCTGTGTGGGAACAGTTACAGGCTTTCCGTCCTGGGGCTTTAAGAGGTTGTTTGCCGAAAGCATTAAGAACCTTGCCTCCGCCTGAGCCTCCGGCGACAGCGGAACGTGTACCGCCATCTGGTCACCGTCGAAGTCAGCGTTAAACGCTGTACAAGCAAGGGGATGAAGCTTTATAGCACGTCCTTCAACCAAAATCGGCTCAAATGCCTGAATACCGAGTCTGTGAAGCGTAGGAGCACGGTTTAAGAGCACCGGATGCTCTTTAATTACGCTTTCCAAAACGTCCCATACCTCGGGCTTTACACGCTCAACCATTCTCTTCGCGCTCTTAATATTGTGTGCAATTCCCTCTTCTACCAGCTTTTTCATTACGAAAGGCTTAAAGAGCTCAATTGCCATTTCCTTAGGAAGTCCGCACTGATAAATCTTAAGCTCGGGACCTACAACGATAACGGAACGTCCGGAATAGTCAACACGCTTACCCAAAAGATTCTGTCTAAAACGACCCTGCTTACCTTTAAGCATATCGGAAAGGGATTTTAACGGTCTGTTTCCGGGACCGGTTACAGGTCTTCCCCGTCTGCCGTTATCAATTAAAGCGTCAACGGCCTCCTGAAGCATTCTTTTTTCGTTTCTTACAATTATTTCGGGGGCTCTTAACTCTAAAAGTCTTTTTAATCTGTTATTTCTGTTTATAACTCTTCTGTATAAGTCGTTAAGATCGCTTGTCGCAAATCTTCCGCCGTCTAACTGAATCATAGGTCTGATTTCCGGAGGGATAACGGGGAGAACAGTCATTACCATCCACGAAGGAGAATTAATATAAACATTAACCTCGCCTACTCCGTGAGAGGAAAGCTCGTTTATTTCATCCTGATTAAGGACATGATTATACTCATACTCCTTGCCCGTTACGGGATCGGTAACAGGCTCAGACAGCGGTCTTCCGCCTATCTCTACTCCTAAAGTAAGCTTCGCCTTTTCGGTCTGTCTGAATGCCTCGACTACCTCAAGTCTTTTTATAATACGAGCCTTTTTCTGACCCTGTGCGCTTTCAAGCTCTTCATGAAGCTGGGCGGAAAGCTCTTCAATGTCAATATCCTCTAAAAGCTTTTTAATAGTTTCCGCACCCATTCCGGCTTCAAACGCATTACCGTACTTTTCTTTGTTTTCGTGATATTCCTTTTCGCTTAAGCACTGATATTTTTCAAGCTCAGTTCTGCCGGGATCAATAACCATATAAGCGGCAAAATAGAGTACCTTTTCAAGTATTCTCGGAGATATGTCAAGGAAAAGTCCTATTCTTGAGGGAATACCCTTAAAATACCATATATGTGACACGGGAGCGGCAAGCTCAATATGTCCCATACGCTCTCTTCTTACCTTTGACTTAGTAACCTCAACGCCGCATCGGTCGCAGACAACGCCTTTATAGCGCACTCTCTTATACTTACCGCAGGCGCACTCCCAGTCCTTCTGAGGCCCGAAAATTCTTTCGCAGTAAAGACCGTCGCGCTCCGCCTTAAGTGTTCTGTAATTTATAGTTTCGGGTTTTTTAACCTCGCCGTGGGACCATTCGCGGATCTTTTCCGGCGATGCCAGTCCGATCTTTATTGCATCAAACGCATTAAATTCTACCATTCTTCAAGGCCCCTTTCTTACTCAAAATCCTCAGAATTTTCGTCGTCGGCTTCTTCGTATGAAAATTCATCGTCTATTATATCGTCAAACTCGTCGAGCTCTTCATCGGTTTCCGGCTCGTCTGTGTCATCTTCAAAAATTCCGTCTGTATCGTCTTCGGGAACAAAACCGGAGTCTTCCTTCCTGTCGTCAACCATATTACGCTTAAACTCCTCAACAGTATCCATAGAAGGCTCATCATAATCATCGGAATCTGTGTCCTTAAGTTCAATCTCCTCGTTATTCTTGCCCATAACCTTGATGTCAAGACCGAGGCTCTGCATTTCCTTAATGAGTACCTTAAAGGACTCGGGGATTCCGGGCTTCGGAATATTTTCGCCCTTAACAATTGACTCATAGGTCTTTACACGTCCTACAATATCGTCTGACTTAACGGTCAATATCTCCTGCAAGGTATAGGCTGCGCCGTATGCTTCAAGAGCCCAAACCTCCATCTCTCCGAATCTCTGTCCGCCGAACTGAGCCTTACCGCCCAAAGGCTGCTGGGTTACCAGCGAATAAGGACCGGTAGAACGTGCGTGCATCTTATCATCAACAAGGTGGAGCAGCTTTAAGAAGTAAATATATCCGACTGTAACAGGATTGTCAAAGGGACGTCCCGTACGTCCGTCGTAAAGTGTCGTTTTGCCGTTTTCGTTGCATCCGGCTTCAACCAAGAGCTTTGCAATATCCTCCTCGGAAGCGCCGTCAAATACAGGAGTAGCGATTTTTACGCCGAATCTGCTTGCCGCCATACCAAGATGTACCTCAAGCACCTGTCCTATATTCATTCGCGAGGGAACGCCCAGGGGATTTAATACAATCTCAAGAGGAGTACCGTCCGCAAGATAAGGCATATCCTCCTCGGGAAGTATTCTTGAAACAACACCCTTATTACCGTGACGTCCGGCCATTTTATCTCCGACGGAAATCTTTCTCTTCTGGGCTATATAGCATCTTACAAGCTTATTTACTCCGGGAGGAAGCTCGTCGCCGTTTTCTCTGGTGAACACCTTAACATCAACTATGATACCGCATTCGCCGTGGGGCACTCTTAAAGAGGTATCTCTTACCTCTCTTGACTTTTCTCCGAAAATAGCCCTTAAGAGTCTTTCCTCGGGAGTAAGCTCTGTTTCGCCCTTAGGAGTTACCTTGCCGACAAGAATATCTCCGGCTCTTACCTCTGCTCCGACTCTTATAATACCGCGCTCGTCAAGATATTTAAGTGCATCCTCTCCGACATTCGGTATGTCGTAGGTTATTTCTTCGGGACCAAGCTTTGTATCTCTCGCCTCAGACTCGTATTCTTCTATATGAATCGTGGTATAAATATCCTCACGTACCAGTCTTTCATTAAGAAGAACGGCGTCCTCGTAGTTATAACCCTCCCAGGTCATAAATCCGATAAGCATATTGCGTCCGAGTGCAAGCTCACCCTGATTTATAGCCGGGCCGTCGCAGATAACGTCGCCCTTTGACACTCTGTCGCCACAGTTTACAATAGGCTTCTGATTAAAGCATGTGCCCTGATTTGAACGGGTAAACTTTATAAGCTTATGCTCTTCAAGCTCGCCCTCGTCCGTTCTTATATAGATATAGTCCGCAGAAACCTTTTCCACAACGCCGTCATGCTTTGCAAGCTGAACAACTCCGGCGTCGCGGGCTGCCTTATACTCCATACCCGTTCCTACAATGGGAGAATCCGTACGGAGAAGCGGAACTGCCTGACGCTGCATGTTTGAGCCCATCAGCGCACGGTTTGCGTCGTCGTTTTCGAGGAAGGGAATCATTGCGGTAGCAACCGATATTACCTGCTTGGGAGATACGTCCATGTAATCTACCTTTGAGGCCTCGATTTCCATAATCTGATCACGGTATCTTGCCGCAACCTTTTTATCTATAAACTTATTGTTTTCATCAATAGGCTCGTTTGCCTGTGCAACAATATATTCGTCCTCAACGTCCGCAGTCATATATTCTATCTCGTCGGTTATTATGCCCTCGCCCTTTATTACCTTTCTGTAAGGAGCTTCGATAAAGCCGTACTCGTTAACTCTTGCATATATGGAAAGGGAATTGATAAGACCAATGTTGGGTCCTTCAGGCGTTTCTATGGGGCACATACGTCCGTAATGCGTATAGTGAACGTCACGTACCTGGAATCCGGCTCTGTCACGGGAAAGACCGCCGGGTCCTAAGGCAGACAGTCTTCTCTTATGAGTAAGCTCGGACAGGGGGTTATTCTGATCCATGAACTGCGAAAGCTGCGAAGAGCCGAAAAATTCCTTGATTGTTGCCACAACGGGACGGATATTCACAAGGCTCTGCGGAGTTGCGGTATCAAGCTCCTGAATGGACATTCTCTCGCGAACGCCTCTCTCCATTCTCGCAAGTCCCATTCTGAACTGATTCTGCAAAAGCTCGCCTACACAGCGCAGTCTTCTGTTTCCGAGATGGTCGATGTCATCATCTGTTCCTATTTCATTTATGAGATTTGTTGCGTAATTTATAGACGCAAATATATCGTTTATTGTAACGTGCTTGGGAATAAGCTCATCTCTTCTTAACAAAAACGCTTCCTTGATTTCATCGTCATTTTCTGCGTTGGCAAGTATATCCATCAATACCTCACGGACAACCTTTTCCGTAATGCCGTATTCTTTGGGATCAAAATCCACATACTTTTCGGCATGCACCATATCGTTTGAAAATACCTTTATGGGAGCGGCGCCCGACTCTACCGCCTTACTTCCGGGATAAACCGTAACAACATTAATTCCGGCATAGTCAATCTTAACCGCATCCTCTTTGGTTATAACCTTACCCTCTCCAACTATGATTTCTCCGGTTTCGGGATCGGCAATATTCTCAGCCGCAGTATGACCGGAAATTCTTCCGATCATAGAAAGCTTTTTATTGTATTTATATCTTCCGACCTTGGCAAGGTCATACCTTTTAGGATCAAAGAATAAGTTATTTATAAGAGTCTGAGCGCTCTCCTCCGTGGGAGGCTCGCCGGGTCTTAGCTTCTTATATATTTCAAACATGGCTTCGCGCTTATTCGTTGTGGGATCCTTTTCAAGGGTGCTCTTAAGTCTTTCGTCATCGCCGAAAACATCAATTATCTCTGCCTCGGAATCAACTCCCAGCGCTTTTATAAGCTGAGTTACGGGAAGCTTTCTCGTTCTGTCGATTCTTACATAAAAAACGTCGTTTGAATCTGTTTCGTATTCAAGCCATGCTCCTCTGTTTGGGATCATCTGAGAGCTTATAAGCGTTTTTCCGTTTTTATCCTTATCCTTTGTATAATAGATACCGGGCGAACGCACAAGCTGAGATACGATAACTCTTTCAGCGCCGTTTATAATGAACGTTCCCTGATCCGTCATGAGGGGAAAATCGCCCATGAAAATATCCTGCTCTTTTATCTCTCCCGACTCCAAATTGATAAGTCTTACTCTGACCTTAAGCAAAGCGGCATAGTTAGTGTCACGCTCTCTGCATTCCTCAATTGAGTATTTCGGCTTATCGTCAAGGTGATAATCGATAAACTCAAGCATAAGGGTGCCGTTATGATCCTTTATGGGAGATATATCTCTGAATACCTCCTTAAGTCCCTCCTCGAGAAACCACTCATATGACTTTTTCTGAACGTCAATAAGATTCGGCATTTCCAAAACCTCATCAATTTTAGAAAAGCTCAGTCTTGTGTTCTTGCCCATTTTTTCCGGGTGCAGAGTAACGCCCAGTTTTCCCGCTCTCTCGCAGATATCTTCGTAAAACTTTTCGTCCTTTACTCCGGATATTTTCGGATCTGACATTCTTAACCTTCCTTCCTTCGAGCAATAAAAACTCAAAAAATTGTAAATTTATCTTGCATTTAAATATTTTGTGTGGTATAATCTTGATATATAAGGTCATACCTCACCACAATACGATACAGTTTATTATTATACCAAATTTTTTCGCCCCAGTCAATAGAATTAAGGCTATTTTTTGGTTAAATTATACACAAAATCCTGTTTAAGATAAGGATTTTTTTCTATATCTGATATTTAGACTTTTAGCTAAATGTCAAAAAGAGGTGACTATATGCACGATGAAATTTTCAAGGCGCTATCAGACCCTGTAAGAAGGAAGATTTTAGAGCTTTTGGGCGAGGGAAATATGTCTGCCGGAGATATTGCAACGCATTTTAATATAACAAAGCCGTCCTTAAGCCGGCATCTTTCCGTCTTAAAGTCGGCCGGACTCTTACTTTCTGAAAGGAACGGGCAAAGAATTATATATTCACTTGACACCGATCAGCTAAGAGAAATCATGAAGTGGTTTTATAACTCCTTCGGAAATGTGTGGATGAAAAGGTAGCAGGCTGACCATCATGCGCTTTTGCAGCTAAAAAATTCATGATAAAAACACGCAAATAAAAATATACGCAGGGATAAATCCCTGCGTATATTTTATTTGTTTTCGTCAAAAAGCTTTTCCGCTTCTGAAAGCCAGTTCCCTTCAAAAAGCTCTATCATTCCCTTATCGCATGCCGCTGCAAGCTTGCTGTCAAAAGGAATCTTGCCCAATACAGGGAGATTTCCCTTCTCTGCAATCTCATCTATATGACTCTCCCCGAAAATATTGATTTTTTTACCGCAGTCGGGACAAACGGCATAGCTCATATTTTCTACAAGTCCCAAAACGGGAATATTCATAAGCCTTGCCATATTTATCGCCTTTTCAACAATCATTCCCACAAGCTCCTGAGGAGAAGCCACAACGATTATTCCGTCAACGGGAATGGACTGAAATACCGTAAGGGGAACATCGCCCGTTCCGGGAGGCATATCAATAAACATATAATCAACATCGCCCCAGATAACGTCCGTCCAGAACTGCTTTACCGTTCCGGCAATAATGGGTCCTCTCCACACTACGGGGTCGGTTTCGTTTTCCATAAGGAGGTTTAAAGACATAATTCTTATTCCGGTTTTTGTAACTGCCGGGTAAACTCCGTTTCCGTCGCCGGTCGCTTTTTCATGTATTCCGAACATTTTCGGTATGGAGGGACCTGTAATATCCGCATCCAAAACCGCAGTGTTAAAGCCGTTTCTTTTTGAGAGCACCGCCATAAGACCGGTAACAAGCGACTTTCCTACCCCTCCCTTTCCGCTTACTATTCCGATAACCTTCTTAACCGAAGACATATCGTTTGTTTTCTCAAGAAAGCTCTCCTGCTCTCCGCTTCTTTCCGAGCAGCTTTCAGAGCAGCTTCCGCACTCATGTGTACAATCGCTCACTTAAAATCATCCTTTCATTAATATACTGTTTTTATCCGTTGCTGGCATCGATTTTTCCGTTATCCAGATAATCGTCAACAAGCATTTTCAAAGCCGCAATGACCGGCACACCCATAATCATTCCCAAAAATCCGAAAATATCTCCGAACACCACTACGGAAAAAAGCACCAAAAGAGGCTTTAATCCTGTGGATTTTCCAAGGATTTTCGGCTGAATCAAATTTCCGTCAACCTGTCCAAGCACAAGCTGGAAGGCTATTACCCATATGGCTTTAACAGGGCCGAACGCTATCGCTGTAATGATATATACGCACACGGCCGCAACAATCGGCCCGAAAAAGGGAATCATATTTCCCACCGCAACCAAAAGTCCCAGTAAAACCGCATAGGGCACCTTAAATATTCCCAAAACCAAGGCTGTTACCGTTCCGACAATCAGGGCGTCCAGCGCAAGCGCAGAGAAATAAGAATAGAAAAGGTCAATTGTTTTATAAATATATGTTTTTACCACGCCGACTGTTCTGCCGCAAAAGAACCTGTTATATACCTTGGATACAAAGGATTTAATTGATTCGCCCTCAAGAAGGATGTATACAGAAAAGACAATCCCCAAGAAAAAGCTCATAAAAGAATTCGCAACGCCGCTGACCATAGTTACATATTTATTTATTTTAGCTGCGGTAAGGTTGTCCTTAATAAAGACCATTGCCTTATCATTTAACTTTTCAATAAAATTATACTGGGACAGATATTCGTTTTCCTTAAAAAAGGTTTCCGCCCTTTTTATGTACTCAGGGGCATTAACCGCCAGTTCTTTAATGTTTTTAACGACACCCGGAATAATAAAATCAACACATATTCCGATAAAAAGAAAAATTACCAGATATACAAATAATACCGACAGCCCTTTTTTCCGTTTTGCAATTGCATGAATTTTGCATTTTCCTATTAACTCTTCCGCCTTACGAGCCGGACGCCACAAAAAGAATGCCGCTGCCGCCCCAATAATGCACGGTGTGAACACGCCTATAAAATTTTTTATACTGTACGCCGTACTGTCAAGATTATCAGTCAATCTGTAAATCACAATTAAAATTGCGCCAGCAATAACAAGCTTTATCCAGTTACTTTGTATTTTTTTCATAAAATATCTCCCGGCAATCTGCAATTATCTTCTATTATAATAAAAACAAGCCTTCATGTCAACATAATAAGGTATAAAAAACTCCCCATATGGGGAGTTTTTTATATCCGGCAGAAGAGCTCGCCGTCTTTAACGTCAACGGTAATTGTGCTTTCCGCTTCAAAATCGCCTTTTAATATTTCACGTGCTATTAAAGTTTCCATACTGCTTTGAAGATAACGTCTTAAAGGTCTTGCCCCGTACATGGGATCGTAGCCTCTTTCTATGATAAGCGACTTTGCCGCGTCCGTTACCTCTAATTTAAGTGATTTATCAGAAAGTCTGTTTCTTAAGCCTTCTATCATTATATCTACGATGCCCGTAAGATTCTCTCTTGTAAGCGGACGGAACATAACGGTTTCGTCAAGACGGTTTAAAAATTCCGGACGGAAAAACCTCTTAAGCTCGCCCATAACCGCATCCTTAGCCTCAGTTTTTATATTGCCTCCAGAGTCTATTCCCTCGGTAAGGTATTGGCTTCCCAAATTAGACGTTAAAATGATTATTGTATTTTTAAAGTCCACGGTCCGTCCCTGAGAATCGGTAATACGTCCGTCGTCTAAAATCTGAAGAAGTATATTAAATACGTCCGGATGCGCCTTTTCAACCTCGTCAAAGAGCACAACGCTGTATGGCTTGCGTCTTACCGCCTCTGTAAGCTGTCCGCCCTCATCATAGCCCACATATCCGGGAGGTGCTCCTATAAGCCGTGATACGGAGTATTTTTCCATATACTCGGTCATATCAATTCTCACAATATTGTGCTCGTCATCGAAAAGACATTCCGCAAGGCTTTTCGCAAGCTCTGTTTTGCCTACGCCGGTAGGTCCTAAGAACAAGAACGACCCTATGGGACGGTTGGGATCGGATATTCCGGCTCTCGACCTTAAAATTGCCTCGCTGACTTTTTTTACCGCTTCATCCTGACCTATTACCCTTTTATGCAGATATTCGTCAAGATGAAGAATCTTTTCCCGTTCGCCCTCCATAAGCTTTGATACCGGAATACCCGTCCATTTTGCCACAATTCCCGATATATCCTCTTCTGTGACCGTATCGTGAATCATTGTACCCTGTTTTTTGTTTTCTGACGCTTTTTCCGCTTCTACAAGTCTTCTTTCAAGCTCGGGCAAATCGGAATATTTAAGCTTTGCCGCTTTTTCATATTCATAGCTAAGCTGTGCGTTTTCTATGTCCGAATGCATTTTCTCAATGTCGGATTTAAGCTTTTTAACCTCATCCACACTACTCTTTTCCGCTTCCCAGCGAGCCTTCATTTCATTGAATTTATCCTTAAGAGCCGAAAGCTCTTCTCTTAATTTTAAAAGTCTGTCACGGCTTAAGGTGTCCTCTTCTTTTTTAAGCGCCATTTCCTCGATTTCAAGCTGCATGATTTTACGCCGAACATCGTCAAGCTCTGAGGGCATAGAATCAATTTCGGTCCTTATTAGAGCGCACGCCTCATCTACCAAATCTATCGCCTTATCAGGCAGGAATCTGTCGGTTATATACCTGTTTGAAAGCGTTGCCGCAGCAACCAGAGCGTTATCATGAATTCTAACGCCGTGAAATACTTCATAGCGCTCCTTAAGTCCTCTTAAAATAGAAATTGTATCCTCCACCGTGGGCTCATCCACCTGCACGGGCTGGAAACGCCTCTCAAGTGCCGCATCCTTCTCTATATATTTTCTGTATTCGTCTAAGGTAGTGGCGCCTATACAGTGAAGCTCTCCTCTTGCAAGCATGGGCTTTAAGAGATTGCCTGCGTCCATACTCCCCTCTGTCTTGCCTGCGCCGACAATTGTATGAAGCTCGTCTATAAAGAGCAGAATTTTTCCTTCAGAGCGGCGGATTTCCTCAAGCACAGCCTTTAGCCTTTCCTCAAACTCGCCCCTGTATTTTGCTCCGGCAATCAGTGCGCCCATATCCAAGGAGAAAATTGTTTTGTCCTTTAAGCTTTCCGGAACATCTCCCCTAACTATTCTCTGGGCAAGCCCTTCGGCAATTGCCGTTTTTCCGACGCCCGGCTCGCCAATTAACACCGGATTGTTTTTCGTCTTACGGGAGAGGATTCTTATTACGTTCCTGATTTCCGAATCACGTCCTATTACCGGGTCAAGCTCATTATTTCTTGCCCTTTTGACAAGATCTGTTCCGTACTTTGTAAGTGCGTCATATGTGCTTTCCGGGTCGTCCCCCGTTACCGGCGCGGTTTTTACTTTGCTTAATTGTTCCGTAAAAGATTTTTTTGTTATGCCGTGATTTGAAAATATTTTTTTTATCTCAGCCGTCGGTGCGGCAAATATGCCTATCATCAGATGCTCAACCGACACGTATTCATCGCCCATAGACTTTGCCGCCTGCTCTGCCGCCTTAAGCACCCGGTCTGCTTCCCCGGAAAGATAAGTCTGTCCTTCCGCCATATTACCTACCTTAGGGAGATTGGATATAGCCGTGTCAAGCTCTGACAAAATAGCGTTCGTATCCGCTCCCATTTTTTCATAAAGGGACGGAATAAGTCCTCCGTCCTGGTCTAACAGCGCATAAAATAAATGCTCGGGCATAATATAGTTGTTATGATTTTCCTCCGCCATAGATTTTGCGGTATTTATAGCTTCAGCACTTTTTTTGGTATAGTTTGTGTTCATATCCATCATCCTTTCCTTTATCAAATATGAATTGAAGCCTCATTTAAATAATTTACATAGTCCGTTTCCACATCACGGGCGTCAAGCCTTTCTGCCAGGTAGCCTTTCATAAGTCTGTCAAATACCGTAATATAGTCTGAAATCGCCTGTGCGAGAGTCTGTGAGTCACAGTCCGAATCGGGCACGGCGATGCTTCGTACAAACTTTCCGTCATAAAGGGCATAATCTATATCACACCTTAAAACAGGCTTAAGATACATGTCCTCAATTCTTTTCCAAAGTCTGAAAAAGTTCGTAATCCTTCCGATTAAAAACTCGGACTGGGTGCGGAATATTACCGATAGAGAGCCGATAGCGCCGTTTGGCGAGCTATATAGCTCAACCTCATATTTAACCGTCGGGCGGTACTTATATTCCAGCGAGCTTTTAAGCGACATCGAAAGGCTGTTTGGTGAAAAAAACGGTACTAAATCTCTTGACGGCTCTGTAAGCCGTTCGATTGCCGAAAGTACCTCGTTTATTCTCTGTTCGGGAGTCACATAATGAACATATTCGGCAAGTATTCTGTTGATAAGGCTTGAGCGGTTTGTTCCCATTTTATGTGCCAGAGCGTCCACCTCTCTCACAACGTCATCATTTAACACGATACTGTATAATGTTTTTTTCATAACACACCTCTTTAAGTTTAAGTCATAAAGGAACAGCTTGGAATTTTAACCGCCTCCATTATGGCTAAATTTATTATTAACCTTTTTCTTTAAGTCTATAATAACCCTGATTTTAACTTTTGTCAATATTTTTATTTATTTTTTTACACAAATTATATAATTTATTTTCATATTATTAATATTTCACTTAAAAAAAGGTGCGATTTAACGCACCTTTTTATTATGAAGCTTTATTTTTGTTGCGTTTTTTCATAAAAGCAATAAATATAGCTATAGCAAAGGCGACTGTCGCAAGCACAAAAATCCAGCTAAAAGATGCTCCGTTATGTTCAACGCATACTGTAACATTTGTGCTGTCTACCGTAAATTTTACGTATTTACCCCGGTTTTGAGAGTCAGTCCTTATCCACTTGCCGTCTTTTTTATACCATACGGTTACATTATCCTTGTTTTCATTAATAAGGCGAAGCTTTACCTTACTCCCGTCGTTAAGTCCGCTTCCCGAAAGCTTTATTTCATATATGTCAGCGCTGCTTTTATTTACTTTATCAGGAGGCTCGACATCTATTTTGGATACTCTCAGCGCGGCGCTATCGGTAAACTCTCCCTCGGCAAGCCCTATTGCCAGCTTGCCGGTGTTGCTTCGCTCTTCGCTTTCAATTAAGGTAATCCAGTCTTTGTAAACTGCTTCTATAACAATATCGCTGCTTACACTTCCCTCGCCTATATCCTCCCATTTTCCGAAGCCTCCCTTTTTCGCCGGCACCGCAGGCTCTTTAATCCTGTCGTAGCTTTCACCGTATTTTAAAAGCTCTTTTGAAACCGTTTTTCCGTCTGCCTTAAATGTCACATAAAAGCTTATAAACTCATTCGGAACGCCCTCTGTATCTGAAAGCTTTTCATATGTTGCCCCTTCGGCATGATTTTTATAGCTTATACCGTCAACGGCACCTAAACCCTTATCCAGATAATAACAGTTTCTTATTATATCCGTGCTTTTTTTATCTCCGGATATGCTTCCTGTATATTCATCTCCTGTAACATCGCAGATTGCCATGCAGTCGGTCATAGACTCAGTATAGCCCGTAATGCCTCCTACATTTGATTTACCCTCAACCGAACATTTTGAATAATTTCTTTTAATTACCGCTTCGCTGTATCCGGCTATACCGCCAACGTATGCTCCCGAGTCGCTTTTTACGTCCGCATAATTTTCACACATATAAATTACGCCAAGACTTACATTTCCCGCAATACCTCCCATACAGTCCTTTTTGCCCAAAAGCTCTCCTCTGTTTACGCACTCCGATACAATGGCTTTTGTTTTATATATAAAGTTAAGGTTAGTCGGTTTTTTAAAATCGTCCTCCGGGTCATTGGTATATTCTATGGAAACCGCCCCGGTAATGCCGCCTCCGTTTCTGTCCGCATTTACCGTGCCTGAATTTTCGCACTTTGTAACCTTGCCTTGAGTGCTTGTATTGATTTCCTCTTCGGATACATCCAAAAAATAGTCCTCCGCCTTTAGGTCAAGATACTTTTCTTCGTTCTCGGTTATTGAGTCGATTATTAAATTCATTATAAGGTCAAACTGATCAGAAAGCCTTTGTACATCTGCTTTTAAGGCCTTCCTGTCCTTGTCTAACTGTTCCTTCATTTTTTCAAGCTCATCGGATATTGCCGTTACCGAATCAAAAAGACTGTCGCCCGCTTCCTCAAAATCAGATCCCGGCTTTTTAAGCTCCATAGGTCCTGCGGAGGAAATATCTTCGGCAATATCGGAAAGTCCGGAAAATGCGTCGCTTAAGTCATCGAAAGCATAGCTCAAAGCCTTTGACGCCTTTTTCAAAGAATCCTTCGCCTCGTTAAGCTGTGATGTCATATCCTCTGAGAAATCGGAAAGCTTTTCATGAAGTCCTGAAATTGAGTCTGCCAAAGCCGCCGACGCCGTACTTATCGCCTTAAATCCGGCGCTTAAGCAATCTAAAGAGTCGTCAAAATATTCTGACGCTTTCTTAAAATCATCAAAATCTATCCTTGTGTTTGAAATTACGGTCCCTATACCGGTGTTAATCTGCCCGATTGCCCCTGCCATGGGACCCATATTCTCCAGAATTTCCTTTAATGCGTAAACTGCGTCCTCTGCCCCTTCAAAATCCTTAGAGCTTATTATATCATAAATTTCCTGTACCGCTCGCTCTATGGTTTTATTGCCTGACAAAAGCATTGTAACAGCCTCTGAAATGTCATTTAATGCGCCTCTTACCTCTTTTTCATTTTCAAGCGTAATGCCCGAGGACAATCGGCTCATTGCCCTTTTTGCATATCCGGCAGCGCTTTTTAGCTCCTTTGCTCCGTCTGCTAAGGTTTTTAGAGCATCAGATAAAAGATCCATTTCAAAATCTATATCCGGCGTATAAAGGTTTATTGCCTCCAGCGCCTCCCTTATTTCATTTGCCGCCTCCGATATTGAATCCGCCGACTCTGAAATAAGGTCAAGTACCTTGCGGCTGTCGTCAACCGCCGTTGTAAGTATAGCTGAATATGTATTAAGCTCGTCAAAATTATCGTCAACAAAATTCTGAGTCAAATCCAGTAAAGCCTTGGCAGAATCCTTTGCCGTTCCCGAATAGTCCGCTATATTGTCAAGGCATAAGCCTACCTTGTTTATTGAAGAATCGGTATCGTTAATAAGCGTATCCGTCATGGAATTAAAGGTATCAAGCTCACGCTTTAATTTCTGAAGAACGCTTTGTGAAACATTCAGCATTATATAAGGCTCAGCCTGACCTACTATTCCTCCTACGTCCTTTCTTCCGTAAACCTCTCCGCTGTTTTTACAGCCTCCTATAAAGCCGGACTGTCTGCCGGCAATGCCCCCGACATTGTATCCCACATGCTTATATCCGACAGTTCCTTCATTTTTAGAGCCCTGTATAATTCCGTTTGAAAGTCCGGCAATGCCGCCGATATCGTAAAAGCTTTTAAAAGTGCTTTCCTCGGTTTTCTTATCGGTTTCGTTTGATATTTTTGCATTTTCCATTCCGGTTTCAAAATCGAAATCTGTAATTTTGCTGCCCGATTCATCTAATTCAACCGTGTTAATACTGCCGTAATTGGTGCACGATGAAATATATCCCTCGTTTTTGCCGGCAATGCCCCCAACCGAATTACTGCCGAGAACATTTCCGAGGTAAGAGCTGTAAGCTATTTTTCCGCTCTCGGTATTAATCCCGGCAATGCCGCCGACTAAAGACTTTCCCTTAACTGTCCCGTTAAAAGAGCAGGAAATTATACTACCGGAATTGGAGCCTGCTATTCCTCCTATAAAAGACGCCGTTCCGTCCGGCTCAATATACCCCGAAGCGTTCAAGTTATTTATGCTTGCTCCCTTTTCAATGTATCTGAACACGCCCAAAGCCGATCCGTTTTTTGAAATTTTTATCCCTTTTATAGTGTGTCCGTTACCGTTAAACACTCCGCTGAAAGTCGCAATAGGCTTAAACTCCTCTCCGGAAAAATCAATGTCGGCGGTTAAATTTACCGTTTTTCCGACCGACCAGGAGTCAAGAGTGCATTTCTCTGCAAGGCGCAAAAATGACGATTTATCAGAAACGGTTATAATGCTTCCTTCGGCGTATAGGGGGAAAACCGAAAGTGCAAGCAGCATAACTAAAATAAACGCCGTTAATTTTTTAGTCTTCATTTGTTTTCCTCCTTTGCTTCGCTTTCATTTTCACTTTTTTCGCCGGTGTCATATCCGCCCTCAGGTACGGTCTTAACATCCTCTTCAACCTCTCCCTTTATAAGGTTTGCGTCCACCTCTCCGGAAATCACCCCGTTAAAGCTTCCGTCAACCTTGCCGCTTACATATCCGGAAATTCTTCCGTTTATTATATTATTCCCCGAAAGCTTTACTCTTTTTACCGGAATGGAAACCTTAAACGCAGTCTTATCTATAAGACCGTCAAATAAAAGCAGAAGCTGAGGAAGTATTCCCATAACCAATACCATGGAAATTATCGTGCCCCGTCCCAAGCATGTTCCTATGGACGAAATTGCGGCGTCCGAGGATAAAAGTCCTATTAAAATACCTGCCGACGCCAAAATCATACCGGAGGTAAATATGGTAGGAAACGCCTGTGTAAGCGTTGCCACTATTGCCTCTTTTTTATCCATTTTCTTTCTTAAATCAGTATATCTGTTGGTGATTACAATAGCGTAATCTATATTCGCACCCATCTGAATTGAGCTTACAACCAGATAGCTTAGGAAAAACATCGGCTTTCCCTGAATATACGGGAACGAAAAGTTTATCCATACGCTTCCTAAGATTACGATAATCAATATAAGCGGAAGTCCCGCAGACTGGAACGTGATAAGCAGAATCAAAATTACAAACAGGGCTGAAAGTATGCTTATAATAACATTGTCCTCTCCGAAGGTTGAGGATAAATCGTAATCATTGGTGGAATTTCCGCACAAAATCACGTCATCTCCGTAATATTTTGCGGCCTTAGACCTTATCGTTTCAAGAAAATCAAAGGTTTCCTGACCTTCCTCCGGAAGATTAAGATTTAAAACTATTCGCGAATAATGCTCTCCCTTAAGCTGTCTTTTTCCGTCGTCAAGCTGCTCTTTGATTTCGTCCAAATCCTCTTTCATATCGTCGCTTAAGTTAAAGGCTCCGCTGTCTGCCTCATCATAGAGAAATTCAAACAAATCTATTAAAGGAACCTTATAGTTATCTATGCCTCCTACTATCCGCCCGTACTCTTCGCTGTTTGCCGCATAGGCTGTATAAAGCAGCCGTACGAGTTCAATATCCACATCGGTAAGCTCGGAAAATTCCCTTGGCGTAAGCTCATCGGAAAGCTCGTAGCCGTCCATAGCCTCGGTACTTGAAAGCCCGGTAACACTGTCTATCTGACTAAGCTTTGAAAGCTCCTGACAAAGTGCCTTTTCGTCGCCATAGTGCCCCGTCGGAACTAAAACGGCTACAACATTCGTCGGCTCAAATGTAGAATTAATCATCTCATCCGCTATCTGGGAATCGTTTTTCCTTATCGTTGACAGCAAGGAATAGCTGTAAGCATAAGGGCAGAGATTTGAAAGAATAAACGCAAGAACCAAAATTACCGCAAAAATGCACGGCGCAATATGCCTAAGCTTTAAGACAATCCTGCCCCATGCATCAATTTTCGGCACAAAGCTTTTATGATGCGTTTTATCTATCTTATCGCTGAAGGTATATATAAGCCCCGGCATAAACGTAAATACGCATATAATACTTATAATAATTGCCTTTATGAGTACAATGCCCATATCAAAGCCTATCTTAAAATGCATAAACATCATTGCGGCAAGTCCCGACAGTGTTGTAAGGCAGCTTCCGGATATTTCCGGCACAGCCTTGGAAAGTGCCGTGACCACTGCGTCATAAGGCTCTTTTGTTTCCCTTTCTTCCGTATATCTGTGGCAAAGTATTATTGCATAGTCGATTGCTAAAGCAAGCTGAAGAACGACCGCAACGGAATTTGACACGAAGGAAATTGTTCCGAACATAAAATTCGTGCCTTTATTTATTACTGCCGCCATTGCAAAGGTCGCCAGCATGACCGGCACCTCCATATAGGTTTTTGATGTAAACAAAAGTACGGCGACAATTATTACACAGGCAATTATCATAACGGTATTTATTTCATTTTCCACGGTTTTGGCTTTAGTATCTCCAAGCTCCGCCGACACGTAATAATCGTATCCCGTCAAATAATCCTCTAAAGAAGACAGGGCTTTTTCCGAAACTTCGTCGTCATCATCTCCGTCAAAGGTTACCGAAAAAAGAGCTGAGGACTCATTGTAATGCTTTTTTGAATGGTCAAACTCAATATCCTTAACTCCGTCTATTTCACAAAGCCTTTCGCAAAGCTTATCTGCACTTTCAAAGGAAATATTGTCAACCATTATCTTCGCCGTCGCATATGTAGTAAATTCAGCTTCCATTACAGAAAGACCGCGCCGTGTTTCCGTATCCTCGGAAAGATAATCGGTAAGCTCGTTGTCAACATTTACCCAGCCCGACGAAATTATACAGAAAATAGCGACAATAGCATAGATAAAGTAGAACGCTTTTCTTTTATCCACTATAAACGCGGCAATTTTTTTAAATCCGTTTGAAGCTTCTTTTCCATCCGAAGTCATAAACATTCTCCTTTAACAAAAAAATAATTGACAAATGTCTATTAAACAATTATAATATCATTATAGCAATGATAGTCTAATTTTGCAATGTGCAATTAATAAGATTATGTATATTAATAAACATTTACATTTCAAATGTTTATTTCGGAGGGATAAATATGGCTAATCCTAATGACCGGAGAGTCAGAAAAACAAAAAAGCTTATGACCGACGCTTTAGCAAAGCTTTTGTCCGAAAAACCGCTTAAGAACATTACAGTCAGGGAGATTGCGGACGAAGCGGACATAAACAGGGGCACTTTTTATCTTCATTATAAAGATGTCTTTGATATGGTGGACAAAATACAGGACGAAATTTTTGATAAATTCAACACTATCATTACAGAGTATATGCCCACAAACGGGTCGGAAACACTGTTTCTCTTTCTCGAAAAGCTTTTTGAGCTTCTTGCGGAAAATGCAAGCCTTGCCCGGGTATTGGTAGGTCATAACGGAGATGCGGCATTTATAAACAAGCTTAAAAATGTTGTAAGAGATAAAATATTAGCCGGCATACCCTTTTCATCTTCAGAAAAAAAAGCGGAATTTAACTTTCTATATAGCTTTATATCATCAGGCTGCACCGGTCTTTGCCACGAATGGCTTGAAAGCGACATGTCCAAAACTCCGGCGCAAATTGCCTCTTTAGCGGAAAAATTCATCATAGGAAGCTATAATGAATTAAAATCCAAGACTCTTTAGGCGTAATCGGTTTGGCTCTCTGATGACTAATCCCAAATATAAAGCTCTATCATTTACAGTAAAAAGAAGAAACACAGCCATTTTGGCCGTGTTTCTTCTTTTTGAAGGTTTATTCTTATAAAAAATCTGTTATCTTAAAAATCAGTCGTCCTGCAAAGCGTCATATCCTGTTTCGCCGGTTCTTATTTTAATTACGTCCTCAACATCATATACAAATATCTTGCCGTCGCCGATATTGCCTGTGTAAAGGACCTTCTTTGCGGTATCCACAACCGTAGATACGGGCACCTTGCAAACTACCATGTCAACTTTTACCTTGGGCAGAAGATTTACGTCCATCTCAACGCCTCTGTAAAATTTCTTTGCACCCTTCTGCATGCCGCATCCAAGCACGTTGGTAACCGTCATACCGTTTACGCCGATTGACGACATGGCATTTTTAAGAGCCTCAAACTTCTCCTGCTTTATAAGCATTGTAATCTGTGTCATCTTTACGCCGTCCGAAGAAACAGCCTTTACGCTTCTGTCAACAACCGGAACTGCCTGCTCAACCGGAACACTTCCCGAGGGTGCGGTATATGCTGCCTCTGTAAGTGCAAGGTCTGCTATGCTTGAGCCGAGGTTTGTGGTCATAAAGTCAGCATATGCACTTACAAGACCGTGCTCTGTTGCATCAAGACCGGTGATTTCTTCTTCAGCCGAAGCTCTTAAGCCGATGGTCGACTTTATAATCTTAAAGGTAATGAACATCAAAACTGCTGTCCAAGCGCCTACTGCTACAACACCTAAAAGCTGTACCAAAAGCTGTCTGGGATTTCCTGTATACAAAAGTCCTTCAAGTCCTGCGGGTGCGCTGGGATTTGCCAAAAGTCCTACCGCAATAGTACCCCAGATACCGTTTGCACAGTGAACGGCAACAGCTCCCACGGGATCGTCTATATGAAGCTTAAGGTCTAAGAACTCTACTACCCATACTACCAATACACCGGAAACAACACCTACTACGATAGCGCCGAATGCATCTAAAGCAGCGCAGCCGGCAGTTATCCCGACAAGACCTGCAAGCGAGGCGTTAAGACACATTGAAACGTCGGGCTTGCCGTTCTTAACCCATGTATATATCATGCAGACAACGGTAGCAACCGCAGGCGCTATAGTTGTTGTAAGGAATATTGAGCCAAGCTCTGTTACACTTGTAGCCGCCGCACCGTTAAAGCCGTACCAGCCAAACCAAAGGATGAAGCATCCTAAAGCACCGATTGTAATTGCGTGTCCGGGGATAGCGTTTACCTTTGTAACTCTACCGTCTTTATCCGTAACGTATTTACCGATTCTGGGGCCTAAGATCTTTGCGCCGATTAAAGCGGCGATACCGCCCACCATATGTATTGCACATGAGCCTGCGTAATCGTGGAAGCCTAAGTTTACAAGCCAGCCCTGTGAATTCCATATCCAGCCTGCCTCAATCGGGTATACGATTAATGAAATAACCGCCGAGTATATACAGTAGGATATAAATTTCGTTCTTTCTGCCATTGCTCCGGAAACGATTGTTGCCGCCGTAGCGCAGAATACAAGGTTAAATACAAAGCTTGAAGCATTAGTTTCAATAAATGTGCCGAAGTCTGAGAAAATTCCGAAGTTCGGAACACCTATTACACCCATAAAATAATCTTCAGCCATCATGAGAGAAAAACCGAGAACTATGAAGCAAACCGTACCGATACAAAAATCCATAAGGTTTTTCATTATAATGTTTCCTGCGTTTTTCGCTCTCGTAAAACCGGTTTCTACCATTGCAAATCCGGCCTGCATGAAAAATACCAGCGCCGCTCCGATTAAAAACCAGACCGAAAAGGTCGCACTGCTTGCCTGTTCCAAAATACTTGTTACATCCATGTTAAACATCCTCCCTATATAATTAATAAATTTTAAGCAACTAAAATTTTAGCATATTTATCCGCTGTCAATGCCCTTTTCTTTTTTAAACGTGTTACTTTTGAATTTTATCCTTTTGGCTTTCAACATTTCATTTCCCTCCGTTTCTTTGTTAAGGAAAATTTAAATAAAAAGAAAGCGCTGCGAAGTTCTAACTTCACAGCGCCTTTGCTGATTACACGATTATAATACACCCATACTTCGGTTTTGTCAATACCAATTTCCGAAATTTTTATTTTTTGTCTATTTTATGACATTTTTTTCGTTTTTAATCGCATTTTATGTATTTTTTTCTATTCCTCGTGACAGAGTAAGGCTTTATATTCACTGTCGGCATACTTTTCTATAAATTTTATGCTGTTTTCAAGGCAATATGATGAGCCCGTCGGAATTTTTCGTTCAAGGCACTTTCTTGAATAACATTCATCACCCGTTACAATATATTTATCCTCTCCGTCAGTAATTTCAACAACGCAGGAGCCTTTAGAGTGACCGCCTATTTTAATGACAATTACACCTTGGCATATTTTTGCTTTATCGTCAAAAAGCCTTATATCCGTATTCTCGGAAAGATAGCCTTTTCCCGCCTCATACTCGTCACGCTGGATATGTATTACTGCATTTTTAAAGCATCCTGCACACTCTATATGGTCGTGATGTGCATGAGTTATTATAACATCCGTAATATCCTCTGGATTTATGCCAAGCTTTTCAAGAGCCTTGACCGGCCCTATAAAATTGCTCATTTCAAAGCCGGGCATAGTCACACAGCCGGCGTCAACCAAAATAAGTCTGCCTTCTTTTTTTATGAGGTATACCAAAAATACTATCGGAATGCTTTTATCCTTCGATCCGTTTTGAAATACCATGCTTTCAGGCAGAAAGGATTCGCCGTACTTTACGGGCGTAATCTTAATTTCGCTCATTTTACTGTCAATACGACCTTTCCGACATTTTCTCCCCTGTATAAAATATCCTGCGCCGCTTCCGCCTCGGTTATGGGCAATGTCTTATATATTGTAGGCTTTACCTCGCCACTCTCAATCTTCGGGAATACCTTTTCCACAAGCTCTGAAAGAATTTGCGCCTTAACCTCCGGCGTTCTCGAACGCAGCGTGCTGCCTATGATTCGCACGTTTCTTACATAAATATTTTTAAGGTCTATTTCCGTTTTCTGTCCTGCCAACGCCGCAATCATAATCCACCTTGCGCCGTGTGTGAGATAATGTATACACTTGCCCATAATCTCGCCGCCGAGGCAGTCAATTGCCACATCAACGCCGTGTCCGTTTTCAAGTTCCTCCTTAAGTACCTCTGAAATATCCTCCTTTGCCGTTACAACAACTCTGTCGGCATTAAGGTGTTTTATGGATGCCGCAATGTCGTCTTTGAGAACTGTTGTGATAACTCGTACGCCGAATGCCTTTGCCATCGGGATAATAACGCTTGCAAGCCCCGACGCTCCGGCATTCATAAGCAGCGTGTTTCCCGGCTTTATATTGCCCTCGATAAACAAGTTTAAATATGCCGTTGCGAAAGCTTCCGGTATTGCCGCCGCCTCCGCCATTGAGCAGTTATTCGGAACGGGCATAAGCATATCATATTTTACCGCCGCGTATTGGGCATATCCGCCGCCGCCCAACAGCGCGCACACCTTATCGCCTATCTTCCAGCTTGATTTTGCCTTTGCCTCCTCACCCATCTCGACGATTACGCCGGCAATTTCCAGTCCCATCCAATCGGGGCATCCGGGCGGAGGCGGATAATCGCCCTCGCGCTGCATGAGGTCTGCACGGTTTAATGCAGCCGCATAAATTTGAACGAGAACCTCCTCGCTCTTAATTTTTGGATCTGGCACATTATCCCATCTTAAGCTTCTGTCATCATTTACAAGTATTGCTTTCATATTCTTTACTCCTTTACGCAAGATGTTTTATCCTTAATTTTTTATATAATTATATTATCTCTTATCGCTTTTACATCCTTCAAAAGCGGCTGTGCCGGTGTTGCAAGCGCATCATATTCATGCACGCAAAGATACATACAAGAGCCAAGCTCTCCGCCTATTCTTCTTAAAATGCGGCACTCTCCTACGCACAGGAACAGAAACGGAATTTCAAGCTTTTCCTTAAGCATATTTATAATTTTAAGATTTTCAAGCTGCTGTTCCATTGTTTCCGCTCCGGTAACTATTTTGCAAATATCGGCGCCCCGTTTTTGGTGTTCCAAAGCAATTTCGAGAACTCTTTCAGCAGGAGTGAATTTAAATACATGAGAAGACATCAAAACCTTTGCGCCCCTGTCATGAATATTTTTTATTAACTTCTTTTGCCTTTCTATTGCCGCCGCATCAACCGCCACCTCATCCGGCTGTCTGTCAAAGTAATCTCCCATTACATCGCAAAGATCTGCTCCGCATTCGGCAAGCTCGATAAGCTCCTCCGACAATTCTTCATCGGTTTTCCCTTCGTTAAAGCCATATCGGTAATTTGTCACATATACAGGTTTATCCTTCGCGTATGAAAATAAATCGTCATAAACCTTTTTTGTCCTGTATTCGCTTTTCATTTTCTCAAACTGCATTCCGAAAGCCTCTGCTCCCTCGGGAACAGATTTATCTATAAGCTCTTTTACTCTTTCAGGATTATCGGCCTGAACCATAACCGTAAGAAGCGGTTTATCTTGTTCCAAAAATAAACGTTTCATAATCAGCACCTCCTGCCAGCCGCATTCCTTCCGCCGTCTATCATTATGTTTTCACCGTTTATAAACTGTCCTTTATCAGACGCAATAAACAAAATCAAATCAATAATCTCCTGCGGCTCTGCGGCTCTGCCGAGAAGTGTTCCCATATTTGCCATAGCCGCTCTTGTCAGAACAGGTCCCGGCGAAACGCATACGCATCTTATGTTATGTCCCGCTCCGTACTGTGCAATTGATTTTGTAAGACCGTACATAAGCCCTGCCTTTGCTGTCGAATAATCCATTCCCTGACCGTCGCCCTCCGCTCCGGTTATGGAACCGATATTTATGATAAGGCCGCCGTTTTGCGCTCTCATTTGTTTTAAAACAGCATGTGCAAAATAAAACGGTCCTTTTAAGTTTACATCAAGCCCCCAGTCAAATACTTCAATCGGCACATCCGGAAAATCTGTTTCCCATCCGACATTCAGCATACGTCTTGCCGTACCTCCGGCAAAGTTTGTTACAATGTCAATTCTGCCAAAGCTTTCCACTGCCCTGTCTCTCGCCGCACACACCTGTGCATAATCTCTTACGTCACATTTAACGCCAATTGCCATTCCCTTGCCCATTTCGTTGATTTGGCTGACCTTTTCGTCAAGAGCCGCTTCATTGACATCACACATTACTACATTTCCGCCAAGCCCGGCAAAATTCTGAGCGAATAAAAGCCCCATACCCGACGCCGCGCCTGTGGATATTGCTGTTTTTCCTTTAAAGTCCATACAATCACCCTCCATAAAATAATTATATATAATTTTATACATCCTCAATATTTATTGCAATGTGCAAAATGATACTGTTTTGATGTTTTCGATACTTTTTTATATTATAACATTGCATTTTAATAGAAAAAACAGTATAATTCTCTTATAAGTCAAAAAAGGAGGAGCAATGGCATGTTAAACAATGCGGTTATAACCAATGTAACGGAACTTGTATCGGTGTCATCACCTAAAGGGCGCTTTGAAAAAATAAACATGCGAAAATACTGGGGACTGTCATTTTGCATTGAAGGTCAAATCACATACACTCATCGAGGTAAAAAATATATATCGGATAAAGATCATGCAATTTTCCTGCCCCAATATCAAAGCTACAGTCTGTACGGTGATAAAAAAGGGCTTTTCCCTGTCATTAATTTTACCTGCATGAATTTTCCGGGCGACAGTATTATATCAATTCCCATTGAAAACTGTGAAAGCTATATCAAGGATTACGAGCAGATGAAAGCGCTTTCGCTTTTTGAAGGAACAAGACCTAAAATTTTAAGCATACTTTATAATATAATCTACCGCCTGTCTTCGCAAAGCTCCTCCGACAGAATGCTTATTCCTGCGGTTAAATATATTGAACAAAATTTAAATGATCCTAACTTAAATACCGGCGCGCTTGCCACGCTGTGTCATATCAGCGAAAGTTATTTCAGGCGTCTTTTTCTAAAGCGTTACGGGACAACGCCCAAGCAGTTTATAATAGATATAAGGATCAGCATGGCAAAACAGCTTTTAACAGACGGAGCCCTGAAAATCAATGCGATAGCCGAGCGCTGCGGGTATTCAAATTCCTATCATTTCTGCAGGGCATTTAAAGAAAAAACCGGTCTTACTCCAACTGAATACATGAAGCAAAACCGTATTTTTAAAATATAGACCGAACATTATCTCTCCGGTGCCTTAAACCTTAGCGTCCCCTGTTGCCGGATTATCAATAAGCTTACCGTCTTTTTCAAATCTTGATCCGTGACACGGGCAGTCCCATGTTCGCTCCTTTTTGTTCCACTTAAGAGCACAGCCCAAATGCGGACAGCGCTTTTTAGTAGGCGTCATAAGATTAACCGCTGCCTCAAAGCCGTTTACAAAAAGCTGCGGCTTTAAAATGCTTCTGTCGGGAGAAAACACCTCGCTAAAGTCGTTTTTCTTATCCCTTACCATATCGCACAAAAGCTTCGCCGCCGCCATGGAGCCCGTTATACCCCATTTATTAAAGCCAGATGCTACAAATAAATCCTTGGTTTTCTTGCTGTAGCGTCCGATATAAGGTATGCCGTCCAAACTCATGCAGTCCTGCGTTGCCCACTCGTATTTAAGCTCTGCCTTTGGATAATATTTTTCGGCAAAGCTATGAAGCTCATTCCATGTGCCTCCGGTCTTTCCCGTGCGGTGATCTCCGCCTCCTATCAGCAAAAGGTCTTGGTAATTTCTGAAAGACATTCCTTTCTCATTCTCATCTACATAAATGCCGGAAAGCTCTGCGGCGTTTTTATAAGCGGAAACATAGCTTCTGTGCTGATAAAGCTTCAAAAAATAATTTCCGTGTTTATTTATAAAAGGAAAATGAGTGGCAACGATAATTTTATCGGCAGTAATTTCTCCCGTATCAGATATTGCCTTTTTAGGCGTAATATCTCTTATAAACGTTTCTTCGTAAATATTCAAGCCCTTTATAATTCCTGCGATAAATAAAAGAGGATTAAACTGAGCTTGATCGGGAAACCTTATAGCTCCGCTTATTTTAAACGGCAATTCGGTGGTATCGGTAAATTCAGCCTCTGCCCCCAAAGACCTTACTGCGGCTACCTCGTTTTCTATTTTTTCTCTGTTATCAATTGAATAGGTAAAAGCCGGCTTTTTTTCAAATCCGCAATCAATATTTTCACACAGCCTTTCATATTCTGAAAGTGCGTTTTTGTTTGCCTCAAGATACATTTTCGCCTTCTCGGCGCCAAGACTTTTTTTAAGGCTGTCATATATAAGTCCGTGCTGAAACGTAATCTTTGCCGTAGTATTTTTTGTTACGCCTGAGGCTATCTTATTGCCCTCTGCTACGACACAATCAACGGACGCTTTTTTTAAAAAATAGGCGCACAAAAGTCCGCAAAGTCCCCCTCCTATAATCAAAACATCTGTTTTTACACTGCCGTTTAGCCTGTTAAATTCAGGGATCTTTACACTGTCGGACCACACTGATTTTTTCATTTTGTTCCTCCGCTTTTTTTGATTATTGTGCCCTTAAATTAAAGGTTAAATACTTAAATTTTAAGCTTTAATTTAAAAAATGCAGTTGACAAGAAGAAATGAAATATTATGCGTATAGCGTGTTCCGAGGTCTTAATATCATGTCCGGATCGAAAAGCTTTATGAAAATCCTTTTTAAACCTCTGGTTTTACTTTATGGTTTTCATCCACTCTCTGGCAAAATATGTCCATGTGCTGTTAATCTTGTTTTTCCATCCATCTGCTCCGAATGCAGTTATTTCATTTGCAAGCGCCATGCCGTGAGCGCCGGTCTTATATATATGAAGCTCAAAGCTCATTTTTTTATCAGCATAGGCCTTTGCCAAAGCAAGAGCGTTAAAGACCGGAACCACGCCATCGTCAGAAGTATGCACAATAAATGCCGGCGCCGAATTTTCATCTACCGAAAGCTCCAGAGAATATTTTTTCTTTTCCTCCTCGCTCGGATTATCCTTGCCCAAAATATTGTTAAATGAACCCGCATGTGTTGGTACCATGTCAGATACAACCGGATATATAGGCATAATCCCCTTTGGCTTATTATAGCCGTATTCCATAGGAACAGCGTCGTAAATTTCTTTCATATGCCAAAGTATGCCCAGTGACGCACAAAGATGACCGCCGGCTGAAAATCCCGTCGCAAATACCCTTTCAGGGTCAATACCATAGCGCTCTGCATTGTCTTTTATATATTTCATTGCCTTTGATGCCTGGATAAGAGGTCTTGGAAAAAGCGCCTTTTCGCCTACTGAATAATGAAGTACAAAAGCTGCGCACCCTTTCTGAACAAAGTCAAGGGCTATAGGCTCGCCCTCTCTGTCGCTGCTAACATACTCATACCCTCCTCCGGGAATAACCAGTAATCCGTCACGCACAAAGTTATGTATTTTATCGGGAACATAAGCCTCAAGAAAAACGTTTTCGTCGCTGTCGCCAAGTCCGATTCTTTCATATATCATAAATTCCACTCCCTTTTTAATCTGTGGAAAGTATAGCACAACAAAAAAATAATGTCAATATTGATTTTTTTCCTAATAAGTGGTATACTACTAAAAATAATGTTAAAAATTCCATGCATTTTAAGGAAGTGTTTTTTTGATCTATCTTGACAACAGTGCAACAACCAAGCCCTGCGATGAGGCGATAGCCGCAGTATCCCATGCTATGGAGCAAAATTTCGGCAATCCCTCCTCCCGATATACCTTAGGGCTTGAGGCGGAAAGGCTTTTAACTGAGTCGAGAAAAGCCGTCGCCTCTTCTTTACATACGGAGGATAAAAACATCATATTTACCTCCGGAGGCACCGAAAGCGACAATCTTGCCATTTTGGGCGGAGCAAACATCAAAAGGGGCGCTCATGCCGTCACAACCAAAATAGAACATCCGGCGGTATTAAACGCTTTTGCCGAGCTTGAAAAAAGAGGTTTTTCAGTCACCTATGTTTCCCCCGATAAAGACGGCGTGGTAACATGTGAAAAAATATGCGACGCTTTAACCGAAAACACATCTTTTGTAAGCGTTATGCATGTAAACAACGAAACCGGAGCCGTAATGCCGATTGAAAAATTATCACCCATTATAAAACGTATTGCGCCCCGTGCACTTTTTCATGTGGATGCGGTGCAGTCCTACGGGAAGCTTGACCTTTACCCTGCAAAATGGGGCGTTGATTTTATGTCTGTAAGCAGTCATAAAATTCACGGCCCCAAAGGTGTCGGAGCTCTTTATAAAGGCGAAAAAGCCGTTCTTCACCCTGTCATTTTCGGTGGCGGACAGGAATCAAATCTACGCTCCGGAACAGAAAATATGCCGGGAATAGCCGGTTTTGCCGCAGCAAGCAGACAAATAAATCCGAATAAGTATTACGGTAAAATTTCAGGGCTTAAGGAAAGCTTCTCTCAGAAGCTTTTAGCTTTAGACGGCGTTGAATTAAACAGCTCACCCGAAAGCTCTATCCCCTATATACTTAATGTGTCCTTTTTGGGAATACGCTCGGAAATCATGTTAAACGCACTTTCAGAAGAAGGCGTATTTGTAAGCGCCGGCTCTGCCTGCGCCAAGGGTACCGGAAAGGCAAATGCGGCGCTTAAGGCAAGCGGCGCACGCCATCCCGACAACGCTATAAGATTCAGCTTTTCATACGACACTAATGAAGACGAGCTTTTAGAAGCCTATAAAATAATAGTAAAAAAATTGGAGTATTTAAGATGAAAGAGATTATACTTGCAAAAACAGGAGAGCTTATATTAAAGGGCGGTAACCGCCGAAGATTTCAGGATATGCTTAAGGGCAATATGGCACGCTCGCTTAAGGCTATAGGTCCATTTAAAATTTACGACCAGCAGGCGACAATATATGTAGAGCCTGAAAGGAATGAGGATATTGACAAAATGCTCGGCGCACTTTCAAAGGTGTTCGGCATTGTAAACCTATCCAAAGCCGGCATAATAGAAAAGGATATGGACAAAATAATGAAGTTCGCACCCGAATACTTAAAGGACATTCTGTTGGGAGTCTCCTCCTTTAAGGTAGAGTCTAAAAGAGCCGACAAAGCATTTCCTTATAAGTCCCCTGAAATTTCCGCCATGGTCGGCGGCGCTATATTAGACGTCTTCGGTCACCTTAAGGTAGACGTTGTAAATCCCGATATAGTAGTGCGTGTTGAAGTGCGTGACACTGACGCATATGTTTACGCCGGAAAAATCCAGGGAGCCGGAGGTATGCCCACCGGCACCAACGGCAGAGCCATGCTTTTGCTTTCCGGCGGTATTGACAGCCCCGTTGCAGGCCATATGATAGCAAAGCGGGGAGTCTATATTGAGGCAATACACTTTTTCAGCTATCCATATACCGGTGAAAAGGCAAAGGAAAAGGTTATCACCCTTGCTGATAAGCTTGGCGAATATACAAGCGGTCTTCCGCTTCATATCGTTCCCTTTACAAAGGCTCAGCTTGCCATAAGGGATAACTGTCCTCCGGAGCATATGACTCTTATAATGCGCCGCCTTATGATGAAGATTGCGGCGAAATTTGCCCGTCAAAGGGACTGCCAGGCGCTTATTACAGGGGAATCTGTCGGTCAGGTTGCCAGCCAGACTATATGGGCTTTAGGCGTTACCGATTCTGTCAGCGACATACCTGTTTTCCGTCCATGCATAGGAATGGATAAAGAGGAAATAGTTAAAAGAGCACGTCAAATCGGAACCTTTGAAACCTCAATACTTCCCTATGAGGACTGCTGTACGGTTTTTACTCCGAAGCATCCGACAACGCATCCCAATATAGCAAATATATTAAAAAGCGAAAGTCATATTCCGTCAGACGAGCTTATTGATGAGGCTATAGAAGGAATCGAAACTATCCGCATACGCAAATATTAAGAAAGGAGGCTTTTAAAATGAATGCAGAGCTTATCGCAGTAGGAAGCGAGCTTTTAATGGGGCAGATCGCCAATACCGATGCAAAGTACATTACCTCGAGGCTTTCCTCACTCGGAATAAACGTGCATTTTCATACGGTAGTCGGCGATAACAGGACTCGTCTTAATGAAGCTTTAAAAATTGCCTTTTCCCGGTGTGAATGTGTTATCTTAACCGGCGGACTCGGCCCCACCTACGATGACATGACAAAGGAAACCGTAGCTTCATTTTTTAACCTGACGCTTATAGAAGATAAAAAGGCTCTTTCCGATATTGAGGAATACTTCAAAAAGCGAAACCGTGATATGACTCCCTCAAACAGAAAGCAGGCGTTAGTTCCTGAGGATTCAACTGTGCTTTATAACGAGCACGGTACCGCTCCGGGCTGTATTATTGAGAAAAACGGTAAAATTGCGGCCATGCTCCCCGGACCTCCAAGGGAAATGGCGCCCATGTTTGATAAATATCTTTATCCGTTTTTCCGTGATAAATGTCCGTACAGGGTACATTCTGATTATATACATCTTTTCGGAATCGGCGAAGCGGAGGCTGAAAGCAAAATCAAAGCGCTGACTTCAAGCGAAAATCCGACTGTTGCGCCCTATGTCAGTACGGGAGAAACGGTTTTAAGAGTAACTGCACAAGCTTCCGGCGAAGCGGAAGCCAAGGAATTGACCTTAGAAATGAAAGAGAAGATATATTCTATCCTGGGTGATTATATATATGCCGAGGGGCTTAACGAATCTCTTCCCTCTACTGTGCTTAAGCTGTTAAAATCCAAAGGTCTAACCTTTTCTGCCGCCGAGTCATGTACCGGAGGCATGGTGTCTTCGGCAATTACGGATTTACCCGGCTCGTCTGAGGTATTTCTATTAGGTGCCGTAACATACGCAAACTCTGCCAAGATGGGAGTTTTGTCTGTAAAAAAAGAAACGCTTAAGACATACGGCGCAGTTTCCTCCGAAACCGCCCTTGAAATGGCTCGGGGCGTAAGACTTGCCTCAAAATCCGACATCGGAGTTTCCACAACCGGAATAGCCGGTCCCGGAGGCGGAACGGAGGAAAAGCCGGTCGGCACTGTATATATTGCCGTTTCCACAAAAAAGCTCGAAAAAGCTTTTAAGCTTTTTATTCCCGGCGACCGCAGCCGTGTGAGAAAAACCACCGTCTTAAATGTTTATAATCTTATAAGACAAACAATAATTGATAATAATGTATAACTTAAAGCAGTATTTAACTAAAACTTCCGCACAGCTTGACAAGCTGTGCGGAAGTTTTAGTTTACAGGATTTAGTTTTTATTTAAGATAAAAATACTTTTGATATGGTAGAATATCAATACTGTTGATAGTAAAGCGACCAAATTGCCTCGTATACAAATAGGTCAATATATTCAAAGCTAATGACATCTTAATTTTCCCTGTTTTATCTTTTTACCGTTTTAATACGGAATGTGTTATGATAAATACAGAAGTAGGGATAGAGCATGTCAGGCCTTGTAAATACATTTCAAAAATTTGACAAGTGTGCTTTGCAGCTTTACATGCATCACCCGTACCTATTCTTTATGGCAATCTTTATAGTTGCACCGTTATTCGTGCTGTGTTCCGTGTGCATATGCACGATTATAATTGTGCTGCCAATATCGATTATTATGGGGTGGGTGTAAAAGGCGGCAAGGTTGTTAAAGATGCAAAAATAATCATGGATGGCGATGTATTCGGCTCCGTCCAACCTTTCCCCTGCAAGTGAGGAATATGCAGAGCTTGTCCGAGAGCGTGTGGAAAAGCTCAGAGCGGCAAACCCCGATATGGACGAGGCGGCAGTCCCTGTTGACCTTGTTACCTGCTCCGGCAGCGGACTTGATCCGCACACCTCTCCCACTGCCGCCGAATATCAGGTTGCAAGAATTGCAAAGGCAAATGATATGAGCGAGGACAGTGTAAGAGATATTATAGACAAATGCACAAGCGGTCGGTTTTTAGGCGTATTCGGCGAAAAAGCCGTAAATGTGTTAAAAGTAAATCTTATGCTTGACGGGATTTTAACGGAATAAACATTGCTAAAATGCTATGAAGGCGTTAGGCAAAAGGTATTCCTTCGGCTTAACGCTTTCATTTTATCTTGCCGACGAATATGGTAAATCAGTGTATCTTAATGAAATCTTAACAGTTCATAATAACCACTAACACAAAATTAATTCGTTTTATGTTAAAATAAAATTAAGAAATGTAAAATCGAAGAGGTTTTGGAATGAATACGGTACGTAAAAAACATATATCATCGTTTCATGTAATTATATATGGCTTTGCAGGAACAATTATTTTGGGGGCGCTGCTGCTTATGCTTCCGTTTGCATCGAAAAGCGGTACGGTTACGCCGTTTCCCGACACTTTGTTTACCGCAGCTTCGGCTGTATGTGTAACAGGACTTGTCGTACATGACACCGCCACGTATTGGTCTGTGTTCGGTCAATTTGTCATTATGCTCCTTATTCAGATCGGCGGACTTGGCATTGTGACGGTGGCTGTTGCAACGGCGATGATTTCCGGCAAAAAAATAGGGCTTATGCAGAGAAGCGCAATGCAAGAGTCAATCTCGGCTCCGAAGGTGGGCGGTATTGTCCGTCTGACAGGTTTCATATTAAAAACAACATTTGGGATAGAAATTCTCGGTGCCGTTTGTATGCTGCCCGTTTTTTGGAAGGATTTCGGCTTAAGAGGAATATGGATGGCAATGTTCCATTCCGTTTCTGCGTTTTGCAATGCCGGCTTTGACCTTATGGGGACTATAGATGCCTTTTCCTCTCTTACTTCATATTCGTCAAATCCGGTCATAAATATTGTGATAATGCTTCTTATCATAGTCGGCGGTATCGGCTTTTTAGTATGGGACGATGTCAAGACAAACAAACTGCACTGGAACAAATACCGTATGCAGTCTAAAGTTGTTTTGACGACAACGCTTGTTTTGGTAGCTGCACCCGCAATATACTTTTATCTGGCAGAGTTTGGAGCTCTTTCCGGAAATGAAAGAATATTAAACTCACTGTTTCAGGCGGTTACACCAAGAACGGCAGGCTTTAACACGGTGGATTTGGGAAAGCTGAGCGGCACGGGACAAATGATTACCATTATGCTTATGCTAATCGGCGGCTCGCCCGGTTCAACAGCGGGCGGCATGAAAACAACCACAGTCGCAATACTTTTCTTTTCGGCAATATCAGTTTTCAGAAGAAGGGACGATGTTGAATGCTTTGACCGGCGTGTAGCAGATACCGCAATAAAAAACGCTTCGGCAATACTTTTAATGTACCTTGTTCTTTTTCTTGCAGGCGGTATTGTCATAAGCGAGATTGAGGGACTTTCCTTAATGCCCTGTCTTTTTGAAACTGCGTCGGCAATAGGCACGGTAGGACTTTCTCTCGGAATTACACCGACACTTGGTTTGATATCAAGAGCAATTCTGATTGTTCTTATGTTCTTCGGACGTGTAGGCGGACTTACAATTATCTTTGCGACAGTTTCTGCGGTGAATCGAAATATTTCCAAAAAACCTCAGGAAAAGATTACTGTCGGATAAAATTAAGGTACTCTAAAAATACAGAATGTTAGGAGAAATTACGATGAAATCAGTATTACTTGTGGGGCTTGGCAGATTCGGAAGGCATATTGCTATGAAATTGGGCGAACTCAATCATCAAGTAATGGCGATAGACAAATGTGAGGATCGAGTTAACGCAGTCCTCCCCTATGTAACAAATGCACAGATAGGCGACAGCACCAATGAAGAATTTTTGGAATCACTCGGCATAGGCAACTATGACGTATGCATCGTTGCAATCGGCGGAGATTTTCAAAGCTCACTGGAAACAACATCTCTTTTAAAGGAGCTTGGTGCAAAATTGGTTGTGTCAAGAGCCGAAAGAGATGTGCAGGCGAAATTCCTGCGGCGCAACGGTGCCGACGAGGTTGTATATCCGGAAAAACAGATTGCTTCATGGACTGCAATACGCTATACTGCCGACCATATAATGGATTACATAGAGTTGGACGATGATTACGCTATTTTTGAAGTTACAATACCCGAAAACTGGATTGGAAAAACAATCGGTCAGGTTGATATTCGTAAAAAATACAGAATCAATATAATGGCATTAAAGAGCAACGGAAAACTGAATCTTACGGTTCATTCCGACACATTACTGCAAAGCGGTGAAACAATGCTTGTCCTCGGAAACCATAAGGATCTTCAAAAGTGTTTCCGAATTTGATATGGCATCGGAAATGCTTTAGGAGATGATGTTATGCAGGATTTTTTATTGATCATACCCGTTATTGCATTTATGATTTTCGGCTTTTTTATTATGGGTAAGGTGGATAAGTTCTTTGCTGAAAATTACAAAGGTTTTGAATATGATGAGGATAGCCTGACGCAACCAATTTGAACACCGATTTTGAAAGGCAAATTTTTGCTCTATCTTTGTTAAAATGCTCGCAAATACAAAAAAGTATTTGCTCCGCTTTTGCCTTGATATACCCAAAATTTTCTCTTTCAAAATTCTTCGACCTTAAATGGATGAAATTTCTTAGTAGATTTTGGTGCGGAGGATGCAGGAAGGCTTTGTGCCTTTCAAAGACGACAAGCCAAAAGATACCGAAATTTCGCCATTTGAGGCGGGTTCAAATTGGTAGCGTCAGGCTAAGGAACAAGACACAGAAGATAGTGTACAAAAGGACGAAAATGAAGACAACTCATTGCGGTAGAACAAAAAATACAGTATAATTATTACGGAGGTGAATTATCCATATGTCAAGACAGAATCCCGATGTCCTTTTAAAAGCAATCAGTGATGAAAGTGAAAACAGCACAATAGGGCATCTTAAAATATTTTTCGGTTATGCAGCCGGAGTCGGTAAAACATATGCTATGCTTCAGGCTGCCCATACGGCCAAAGAGCAGGGCATTGATGTGGTTTTGGGATATATAGAACCTCATGAACGACCGCAGACCAAGGCTCTTGTTGCGGGGTTGGAGCAAATACCGGGCAAAAAAATAAAGCACGGAAATATAGAGCTTTCGGAGCTGGATCTGGACGCAGTTCTTGAAAGAAAGCCGCAGCTGGTTTTGGTTGATGAATTTGCACATACAGACGCCCCCGGAATGCGGCATACAAAAAGGTATCAGGACATTAAAGAGCTTTTGGCTGCCGGCATTGACGTATATACAACGGTAAATGTTCAGCATATTGAAAGCCTTAACGATACTGTTGCCGCCATAACAGGCGTTATAGTAAGAGAAAGAATACCAGATGCTGTGTTTGACAAGGCGGATCAGGTTGAATTTGTGGATATAGAGCCGTCAGAACTTTTGGACAGGCTTAAAAGCGGAAATGTGTATAAAGAAACACAGGCAGACAGAGCAATGTATAATTTCTTTACCCTTGACAACCTGATTGCATTAAGAGAAATCGCTCTAAGACGATGTGCGGACAGAATTAATATTATGAGCGAGAATGTGCGGATAAAAAACAACGGTGATTTTCATACGGATGAGCATATTTTGGTATGTCTCTCATCATCACCGTCAAACGCAAAAATTATACGAACGGCAGCAAGAATGGCAAATGCATTTAAAGGCATTTTAACGGCATTGTATGTGGAAACACCTGACTTTGCCGCTGTAAGTGACGAGGATAAAAAACGACTGCGGCAGAATATCCGCCTCGCAGAACAGCTCGGCGCAAAAATCGAAACTGTTTACGGTGATGATGTACCGTACCAAATTGCAGAGTTTGCACGGCTGTCAGGCGTTTCAAAAATCGTTATCGGTCGAAGTGCATCGGTAAAAAAGCATTTCTTTAATAAGCCGACATTAACAGAAAAGCTGATTGCTCATGCGCCCAATATGGATATACACATTATTCCCGACAGCAGTGATATTGTTAAATACAGAAAGACGAATTTCAAAAAAGCAAATGATTTTTCAATTTCTCTGCGTGATTTGATGAAAAGTATAGGTATCCTTCTCGCAGCAACACTTATCGGATACGCTTTTTCATGGCTTGGCTTTAAGGAAGCAAATATTGTAACCGTATATATTTTGGCTGTTCTTGTTATTGCGGTTATTACAACACGCAGATTGTACAGTATGGTTTCTTCCGTGGTAAGCGTACTGGTGTTTAACTTTTTCTTTACGGTGCCGAAGTTTACGTTTATGGCTTATGATGACGGTTATCCCGTAACCTTTCTGATTATGCTCACCGTAGCCTTTATTACAAGCACTCTTGCGATAAAGTTAAAAAATCACGCAAAACAGGCGGCACATTCGGCATTCAGAACTAAAATTCTGTTTGACACCAATCAGCTGATTCAAAAGGCAAGCGGTACAAATGAGATTATTACCGCAACAGCAAATCAGCTCATAAAGCTTCTCGGAAAGAACATTGTTATATATTGCCGTGAAAACAACAAACTCGGAAATCCGCATATTTTTCGGGCAAACGGCGAGGCTTCGGAGGATGAATTAACTAAAGATAATGAAAAGGCTACCGCACAGTGGGTTATGAAAAACAACAAGCGCGCCGGAGCAACCACCGATACCCTTTCCGGTGCAAAATGTATGTATTTTGCAATAAGAGTCAACAGTAATGTCTACGGCGTAGTTGGTATTGACATGAACGGCAGTGTGCTCGATTCCTTTGAAAACAGTGTGTTGTTATCTATATTGGGCGAGTGTGCGCTGGCTATGGAAAACGAGCAGAATGCCAAAGAAAAGGAGTCTGCGGCAATCCTTGCGAAAAACGAGCAGCTGCGTGCAAATCTTCTGCGTGCTATATCGCATGACCTTAGAACTCCGCTTACGTCAATTATGGGCAATGCAGACAATCTTCTGTCGAACGGTGCTTCTTTTGATGAGGAAACAAAGCATCTCATTTATAAGGACATTTATGACGATTCTATGTGGCTTATTAACCTTGTTGAAAATCTTTTGTCCGTCACAAAGTTAGAGGACGGTCAGATGAAGCTTAACCTTTCGTTGGAGCTTATGGACGAAATTATAACCGAAGCGCTTCATCATATCAATAATAAGGGTGGTACGCATAAAATAAAAACCATCAATGCCGATGAAATTGCACTCGTAAATGTAGACGCACGGTTGATTATTCAAGTAGTAATCAATTTGGTGGACAATGCAATTAAATATACGCCGGAGGGTTCGGAAATAGTTATCAAAACGAAAGTAACCGGTAAAAATGTTGAGGTGTCCGTTGCGGATAACGGCTATGGTATACCGGACGAGAGCAAAAGCAAGGTATTTGATATGTTTTTCAGCGGTGCAAACTCTATTGCTGACAGCAGAAGAAGCATAGGAATCGGGTTGTCGTTGTGCAAGTCTATTATAACAGCCCATGGCGGCAAGATTTTTGTTTCGGACAATAAACCGCAAGGTGCTGTTTTCACTTTCACACTGCCCACAAAGGAGGTTAATCTGAATGAATAAAACAACAATTCTGGTTGTTGAAGATGATACACCCGTAAGAAATCTTATAATAACAACCTTAAAAACCCACGACTATAAATATTTAACGGCAAATGACGGAGCAAGCGCCATAATGGAGGCATCATCTTATAATCCGGATATAATACTGCTTGATTTGGGACTTCCCGATATGGACGGAATAGAGGTAATAAAGAAAATACGAACTTGGTCAAATTCGCCTATAATTGTAATAAGCGCAAGAAGCGAGGACAGCGACAAGATTGAGGCTCTCGACTGCGGTGCCGACGATTATCTTACAAAACCGTTTTCGGTTGAGGAGCTTTTGGCAAGACTGAGAGTAACGCAAAGACGGCTTAACTTTATCCAGACACAGGTGTTGTCAACTTCATCTGTATTTATAAACGGAAAGCTTAAAATCGATTATGCAGCCGGCTGTGCATACTTAGATGATGCCGAGCTTCATTTGACGCCGATTGAATTTAAGCTTTTAAGCCTGCTTTCAAAGAATGTTGGTAAGGTTTTAACGCACAAGTTTATTACCGAAAACATCTGGGGAAGCAGCTGGGATAATGATGTAGGTTCCCTGCGTGTGTTTATGGCAACGCTCAGGAAAAAAATCGATAAATCTCCCGATTCTGTGCAGTATATTCAAACTCATGTGGGAGTCGGATACAGAATGATAAAGGTTGAGTAAACAGTATTGGTAATGATAGTACAAAAAACAGCACGTTAATCCCTTGAAACCTGGGAATTATCGGGCTGTTTTACTTTTTAAATTTTATATTAACAGCTGTGATAATTTTACACTTTTTATTAAATAATTAATTCATATACAAATAAATTTTTTATGAATTTTCTGTTTTTTATTGACAAATACCCCGTTAGGGTATATAATGATAATACCCGGTTGGGGTATATAAGGAGGATGTGACTATGTCTGATAAAGAAGTATGCGGATGCTGTGGAAAAACAACAGCTCGCTCAGATGAAGAACGCAAAAAGCTGATTCACCGCCTAAATCGAATTGAAGGGCAAATTAGAGGGATTCGCAAAATGGTGGAAAAAGATGCTTACTGTGCGGATATTTTAATCCAGTCCGCCGCTGTGAACGCCGCAGTCAACGCTTTCAATAAGGAGCTTTTGGCAAGTCATATTCGGGGCTGTGTTGCCAGAGATATCCGTGACGGCAAGGATGAAGTAATTGACGAGTTAGTGGCAACTATGCAAAAACTGATGAAATAAAAGGAGGCGTTACAATTAAATTATGGAGCAATATACAGTAACCGGCATGAGCTGCGCCGCCTGCACCGCCCGGGTGGAGAAAGCAGTATCAGGCGTGAAGGGCGTAACCTCCTGCTCGGTAAGTCTTTTGACAAATTCCATGGGCGTGGAGGGAACTGCCGATGCAAAGGAGATTATAGCGGCGGTTCGTAACGCCGGATACGAGGCAACACCGAAAAAAGAAAATAAAGAGCCTAATACACAATCATCTTCCGATGAGGATGCGCTTACTGACAGAGAAACGCCTTTGCTTAAAAAGCGGCTGATTGCGTCTCTCGGCTTTTTGATTGTTCTTATGTATGTTTCCATGGGGCACATGATGTGGGGCTGGCCTCTGCCGCCTTTCTTCGACAATAACCATGTGGCAATGGGGCTTTTACAGCTATTGTTAACGGTCGCAATCATGGTTATAAATCAGAAGTTTTTTATCAGCGGATTTAAGAGCCTGTGGCATCGTGCGCCGAACATGGACGCATTAGTCGCATTGGGCTCTGCGGCCGCATTTGCTTACAGTACCTTCGCACTCTTTGCCATGACAGATGCACAGGTAAAGGGAAATTCCGATGCGGTAATGAACTATATGCATGAGTTTTACTTTGAATCTGCCGCTATGATACTTGCGCTTATCACCCTGGGTAAAATGCTGGAGGCACGCTCAAAAGGTAAAACTACCGACGCTCTTAAAGGTCTTATGAAGCTGGCTCCCAAGACTGCCACGCTTAAACGGGACGGTAACGAAATAACCGTGCCGATTGAACAGGTGGCAAAGGGCGATGTCTTTGTCGTGCGCCCGGGTGAAAATATCCCCGTGGACGGAACCGTTTTAGAGGGAGAGAGCGCAGTGGATGAATCCACTCTGACAGGCGAGAGTATACCGGTAGACAAGACGGTTGGAAGCAAAGTTTCTGCCGGAACGCTGAACCGGTCGGGATTTATCCTTTGTGAAGCGACAAGAGTCGGTGAGGACACTACGCTTTCGCAGATTATCAAGATGGTCAGCGATGCGGCTGCCACAAAAGCGCCGATTGCAAAGGTTGCAGACAAGGTATCGGGTGTGTTTGTCCCGGCTGTTATCGTTATTGCGGTGATAACCGTTATAGCATGGATTATATCCGGTCAGACAGTGGGATTTGCCTTGGCAAGAGGCATATCCGTGTTAGTAATAAGCTGTCCCTGTGCCCTCGGTCTTGCCACGCCCGTTGCCATCATGGTTTCAAGCGGAATCGGAGCAAAGAACGGTATTCTCTTCAAGACAGCCGTATCCTTGGAAAAAACCGGGAAAACGCAGATTGCGGCACTTGATAAGACAGGGACAATAACGCAGGGTGAGCCGAGGGTTACGGATATGATTCCGGTAAACGGCAAAAGCGAAAAGGAGCTTTTGTCCATTGCTTATGCCTTAGAGAAAAAAAGCGAGCATCCGTTGGCACGGGCAATCAATCAAAGGGCAAAGGAGGAAGGTCTTGAGGTCGGCGATACGGGGCAGTTTACAGCCTTACCGGGCAACGGACTTACCGCTTCTCTTGACGGCGACGTCCTGCTTGGCGGCAGTTATAAATTTATAAGCGGACAAATCCCTGTGCCTCATAAAATAAAAGAAAAATCCGAGCGGCTCTCCGAAGAAGGAAAAACACCGTTGTTCTTTGCACGAGCAGGTGAGCTTTGCGGCATTATTGCCGTTGCAGATGTTATAAAAGAGGACAGTCCGCAGGCGATAAAAGAAATGCAGAATATGGGCATCCGTGTTGTAATGCTGACAGGCGATAACGAGCGCACGGCTAAGGCTATCGGAGCGAAGGCCGGCGTCGACGAAGTAATTGCCGGAGTGCTCCCGGACGGTAAGGAAGGTGTAATCCGTGAGCTTAAGAAAAAAGGCAATGTTATAATGGTCGGTGACGGCGTAAATGACGCTCCGGCACTTACACGTGCCGATGTGGGCGTTGCCATCGGTGCAGGCGCAGATGTTGCGATTGATGCGGCGGATGTGGTACTTGTGAAAAGCCGTCTGTCCGATGTACCTCTTGCAATCCGTTTGAGCCGTGAAACCCTTCGAAACATTCATGAAAATCTGTTTTGGGCGTTTATCTATAATATTATCGGTATTCCCTTGGCGGCAGGCGTGTTTATCGGCACCCTGGGCTGGCAGCTGAATCCGATGTTTGCCGCGGCGGCAATGAGCTTGTCCAGCTTCAGCGTAGTAACTAACGCACTGCGCTTAAATTTCTTCAAGGCGGATTGCAAAGTCAATGATAAATTAAAAATTATTAACGAAAAGGAGACAAAAACAATGGAAAAAACATTAAAAATTGAAGGTATGATGTGCGGACACTGCGAGATGCACGTAAAAAAAGCGCTTGAAGCACTTGACGGCGTGAAAAAGGCCGAAGTCAGCCACAAGACGGGAACTGCTGTTGTAACCCTTGAAAAAGAGGTTTCCGATGACGTTTTAAATAAGACTGTTGCCGACCAGGGCTACAAGGTAACGGATATTCAATAATCGGCAAATACCGCATAAAAAAACAGGCACCGACCGACTGTTCATTCATTCAGCGTATCGGTGCCTGTTTTATTATATAAGCTAACTGATTTTGATAATCGTCTTTCCCTTAGAGCCTCCGCCTGCAACCTTTGCAAGTGCCCCATTTACTTCAGATAATTCATATATCTTATCCACATCGGACAAAGCTTTAGAGTAATCCTCCGATTTATAATCTATAAATAGGTCTGCGCGCTGCCGTTTGTTATCACATTAAGTCCCATACTTTTAGCAATCGGTATTGCCATTGCTCCAAGGCTTCCCGTGCCTCCGGAGATAAAAACAGTCTTTCCCGATTTAACATTCATCAGTTCAAATGCCTGTAATGCGGTGAGGGCTGTCAGTGGAACAGAAGCCGCCTCCTCATCGGATAAATATTCGGGAACTTTTGCAATCGCATTCTGATCAACCGCAACATATTCGGCAAATGCTCCTATCTTTTTCAGCGGCATACGACCGTATACACGGTCGCCCACGGCAAAGTTACGAACAGCTTTGCCAACCTTATCCACAACTCCGCAAAATTCATTGCCAATGATAAGCGGAAATTTGTAAGGTACAATCACCTTAACCTCTCCGCGAATAATCATATTATCCAGCGGATTTACACCCGCCGCTTTGATTTTAACAAGAACCTCGTGATCTTCAACTTCAGGCAAGGGAATGTCACATATGGTAAGCGTACCGCTGTTTTTATGATAACCGTTTAAGATTGCTGCCCTCATGTATTGTTCCTCCTAATTTCGCTTTCCTCACAAAAATAGTTGGTTTTCTTTTCTGACCGAACAAGCCTTTTTAATTGCCATAGCTGCAATGGATACCATAGCACCATTGACTTTTCTGGCATTATGGGGGCACTGCTTCACACAGCGCATACAGGAAATGCACTTCTTGGTATCTGACGAAAGTGTTATGGGATCAATTGCCTGTACAGGACAGTATAAAAGAACAAGAAATAATGCATGAACGTGGTCTTGACGAACGGCTTATTCACGCAGTTGCCAGTCATGGTTATGCATTAACGGTTGATATAAAACCCGAACACGAAATGGAGAAGGTTCTGTATGCAGTGGATGAACTAACAGGACTTATTGGCGCCGTTGCTCTTATGCGCCCTTCAAAAAGCGTTTCGGATTTGGAATTGAAATCAGTCAAGAAAAAATATAAAAACTCAAATTTTGCCGCCGGTTGTTCAAGAGAAGTTATTGAAAATGGTGCTGATATGCTCGGATGGGAGTTGGACGATCTGATTTCCAAAACAATTTTGGCTATGAGAAGCTGTGAGAATGTCTATGAAAGCATCTGAAAAGATGACATTTCGACCTGTTGCAAGCGGAATTAATAATGTAAGAGAATTCAAACTATGACGGTGATACTGTTTTAGGCGGCGAAATAGAAGTAATTGCAGTGATATAAGAACAGAGCAGGGTAATCGGGGCGCCCTGCTCTGTTCTTCAATTTTTAATTATCATATCGTACCAAGTAACATTGCCAATCACCGATTCGGACACGCCGATATTTACAAATCCGAATTTCTCATAATACGGAATAAGCCTTTTACGGCATGTTAATGCAATATTTCTTATTCCTCTTTTTTCAGCATTATTCAAAATTGTTTTCATAAGTCTTTCTGCAATCCCGTTTTTTCTGTAATCCGGATGAACCACCAATCCAAACAACAAAAGATTTCTTCCGCCACCGCTTATTTCACTGTTTGGAAGATAAGACTCATCGGAAATAAGCTTTTTATCCGACAATATTCCGTTGATAAATCCAATAATTTTACCGCCGTATCTTGCTGTCAAAAACCAGTCCGGAAATTTTTTCAGCCTATATTCAAACGCATCCTTTGACGCCGCCTCATCTGACGAAAATCCGATTCTTTCAAGCCGAGAAAGCTCCTCCAAATCACCCGGGACAGCATTTTCAATAACCAAATCATCCTTTAAAGACATAATCAAACGCCGCCTCCAAGTCTGCCGTCAAATCATCTGCACTTTCAAGTCCCGCGGAAATTCTGACCGTATTGGTTTTTATACCTGCACGCTTTAGGTGCTCCTCATCCATTTCCGCATGAGTTGTCTTTGGAGAATTTACGATTAAAGAACGCACATCCCATATATTTACATGGTATGAAAAATATTTTAAGTGCTTAAAAAAGCTGTCAAGCTGTTCTTCTGTTCCCGTAAAGCCGAAAGACAGTATAGAACCGGCACCGTTTTTAAAATACTTTTCAGCAAGCTTCTTATATGGGCTTGTATCCAATGTAGGATAATTTACCCATGCAACCTCTTTTTTCCCTTCAAGATACTTTGCTATTTTTTCTGCATTTTTTGTTTCTTTATCTACACGCTCCGAAATAGTATCAAGTCCTTGAAGTATCAGATATGCATCAAAAGGACTTAATGCCGCTCCGATAAACTCAAGATAAAACGCCCTGAGATGAATAATTAACGGCGATTTCGGATCGACCTCAAAGGGTGAGCGTAAAACACCCTGCTTACTTTTTATTTTATACGATTTTTCATAAAACTGTGGATATTTCTCCCGGTCATAATTAAAGTTGCCGCTTTCCAAAATAAGCCCCGCAATTGTATTTCCATGTCCGCCCAGAGCCTTTGTCGCAGAATATATTACAATATCCGCACCATACTCAAAAGGATTTAAGAGATACGGTGTTGCAACCGTATTGTCCACGATAAGGGGAATATCATGCTTATGCGCAATTTCTGCTATTGCCTTAATATCATAAAGCTCTGCGTTCGGATTGCTGATGGATTCTATGTAGATGCCTCTTGTCTTATCGTCAATTTCCGCTTCATACGAATAAGGATCAAACCTGTCCTTTACAAACTTAATGTTTGCACCGAATCTCGGGAAGAAATGCGAAAAAGAATCTTTACTGCCGCCGTAAAGAGACGGCGACGCAATTATATTTCCTCCGCCCTCGGTCAGAGCCAGTACCGTGTATGAATAGCCGACATACCGGAGGCAAGTGCCAGCGCCGCATATGCACCGTTTAAGGCCTTTACCCTATCCTCAAGCACTGTTACCGTAGGATTTCCTACTCTTGTGTAAATCGCACCGTTTTCCTCAAGTCCCCATAGGGAATTACTTCGGTCTATACTCCCCAGATCAAAGGAGGCTGTCTGATAAATCGGAACGTTTACTGCATAATTATGTTCTTCGGAGTTATAACCGGCTCTGATTCTGAGCGTATCAAAATTTGCCATTAATATTCACAACCTTTTATTTTATATCCTATAATCATCTTCAAGAGTTTCTATAAGGCCATATTCCATAAGGATTTCCTCAAGCCTATCCTGCGTAATAGGTTTTGGTATTACAAACTTTGTATTCTCTTCAATTTTCCTTGCAAGCTCTCTGTATTCGTCAGCCTGATGGGCCTCGGGCTGAAACTCTATAGCCGTTTTTTTGCGTATTTCGGCACGCTGAACGACATTATCACGGGGAACAAAATGTATCATCTGTGTTCCAAGCTCCTCTGCAAATGCACGCACAACTTCAGCTTCACGGTCACAGTTTCTGCTGTTGCATATGATACCGCCTAAGCGCACACCCCCCCTGACAGGCATATCTTGCAATACCTTTTGAAATATTGTTGGCAGCATAAAGTGCCATCATTTCACCGCTTGCGACAATATAAATTTCCTTTGCCTTACCCTCTCTGATCGGCATCGCAAAACCGCCGCAGACAAGACCGCCCAAAAGGAGTCTTGTAGAATCCGCTTTCGGATCGCATCCGACAACCATGACCTTTTTTCCTCTTTCAACAAGTCCGGCTGTAAGATTTTGAGTTGTAGTTGATTTGCCTATACCGCCTTTTCCGTATATTGCTATTTGTCTTAATTCCTTTGCCATTTTATTTTCGTCCTTTCATTCAGGGCAATACCGCGCAAAGACCGCCTAACGGCTTTATGCGGTATTGCCTTATCTTCTTTTTCTAAGATCAATATTAACCGTGTGAAAAGGTATCCTTTCTTGATATTCTTTTCAGATATATCTGCTCTCCGAAATCCTTTTCGTCCGGAACGCCAATTGCATCCGCCCTGCAACGCTGACAGTGACGAAAAACATCTATGTATTTTTCGCATTTCTGCCTTGCTCCGTCAATCTCCTGACAGGAAGGAGCGCGACATTCCGACAGCTCGTTTTGAGGGATAAGCGGAATAATATTATAGATTGAAGCTCCTGCCTCACTCACCGTTTTTGCGATTTCTTCAATATGTTCATCATTTATTCACGGAACAAACACCGTGTTTACTTTTATTGTAATACCTGCAGCGCTTACCCGTCTGATGCCTTCAAGCTGATTTTTAATAAGTATTTCCGCCGCCTCTACACCTCGGTAATGAACCCCGTGATAAAGAATACCGCCGTTTAATTTAGCTTCTATCTCGGGATTAACCGCATTAACCGTTACTGTCAAAGAATCTATACCGCTTTCTATTACCTCAACTGCCTTTTCCGCAAGTAAAAGTCCGTTTGTACTCATACATTTAATGATGTCGGGAAATTCCTTGCCTATTAAACGAAATGTTTCAAGAGCATAATCGGAAGCAAGCGTATCTCCCGGACCGGCTATGCCGGCTACCGTTATGTCTGGGCAAAGCTCCAGCGAACGCCTTATAACTCCGATTGCCTCTTCGGGCTTAATAACCGCCCTCTCCACACCCGGGCGTTTTTCATAATCGTTGATTTTTCTGTCACAGAACTTACATTCAATGTTGCATGTGGGGCTTATAGAAAGATGTATTCTTCCGTTACTTCCTTTTTTCCCTAATGCAAAGCATGGATGCTTGCTTGTAAGCTCTTCGTATTTAATTGCCATTTATTCCACCTCTGTTTCTTCCACAAGCTTTTTAAGACACTGCGTTATCGGAAAAGGTGATTCATAAACTGCAAATCCTCTGCTCTCCAAAAAATCGGCTGCCGATATTCCGATTTTGCTCACAAGTATTATTGAGCAGTCTGCAAGCAGCTTTGCTGCATTTTCAAACGCGCTGTCTTCATGCCCGCCTCTGTTGCAGCAAGGCTTTATATTCCTTGTTTCAATGTACTGAAATTCACCGTTTCTTAATTCAAAAATCAAGAAATTACTTGCTTTTCCGAAATGACAGTTTATTACCTTTCCGTCCGTGCTGGCTGCTGCCGCTCTTATTGCCATAGGATTCCTCCTTAAATAATCCGGTTATTTTAGCCGTATCTTTTCCTGACGTTCAATTTGAATAACCACATATGACATCACCGCCTTACTTGTATGTATACAACACAGTATCATATATGTCCTCGATTACACGCAGTCCGCCGGTATATCCTATATAGTTGGTTGTGAGAACCAATCTGTATGGCGTCGGCAAGGAAATAGAAAGAAAATCATAATTCTTTTCCTTTGCCAGCTCCTTATCCCAGCCGCTTCCCATAATCAAGCCGCGTCCGCTGTGTGTTACTTCTCGGATAATATTTTGTGCAGCACCTGCATCCGGGTTAAAATAAACCGGTATATCACGTTTATCTGAGGCCGCCTTCAAGTCTGATGTAATCTGTTCTATATATTTCTGCGGTGTATTATCCACAATAAACTGTTCCTTTGGAACAATTCCCGTTTCGTGCAGCAAAAATCTTGAAAGACCTACAACATACCCTGCATCCTCTTTAAGGAAATCCTCCACTTCTTTTTCCTTTCCTATAAGCTCTCCCAGCTCTCTGAACCATCGGTCGGTCTGGGCAATGCCGTAGGGCGGTGAATTTTTAAGCTCAGGAACACCAAATTCCTGATCCAATGCTGTTGCAAGGTAGGAACCGAGCGTTGCACATGCCTGAACCGTGCACACAGCCTCAGATGAATGTCTTAGAGTTTCCAGCGTTGAATATGGTGTTATGTAATTTGCCTCAAAGCCAAAACGGTTAAACCATTTATTGAATACATCGCTGCCCCAGAAGTTTATTACATTAATGATATTCCGCTTTTTTCTGCCGGTTTTATCAGCTTTCTTGCAATTCCGTGATAGCCTGCATCGAAACCTGAGGTCCACATTTTTGAACGGAAGCCCTCGCAGAAAATTGCTACAACCGGAATACCGAGTTCGGCCTCGAGCTTATTTGTTACGCTCTCAACATCATCGCCTATAATTCCCGCCGCGCAAGTCGTAAGCACAAAAATCACATTCGGATTTGAGCGGTTATATGCCTCGCGTATTGTTTCCTCAAGCTTTACCGCTCCTCCGTAAATTGTGTCTTTTTCCGTAAGATTAGTAGAATAAATTTTACGCTGCGTTGGATTTTTAACATTTCTGAGCTCTGCATTTACTCTGTATGTAAAAGCAAATTCGTGCAGACAGGTTGAGCAGCCTACAGGTCCATGGCTTATAACAGCCAAGGCATTGGCTAAAGCTCCGTTTTTTATCTTTCAAGGTCCCGCATCTGGAACATTCCACCAATTCGGAGGCGTTGCCGTGAAATCCGGTAACGGAACCCAAACGGATTTCTCTTACAGCAACCTCCGGTGTACTTAAGTTGATTTTACTCATAATTTTATCTTCTCCTTTATTAGGTCAAAGTTGATCATATACTATATTTTTAAAACATATTTTTTATTAAATTGTGTATTCCGGCTGAGGCTCTGCGCTTGCGAGATGGAATTTTTCAAGAATATTTCTCCGTATAGCAAGAAATTCAGTACCGCCTCTGTGGCGCGGATGTGCCAAATGAATCTCCATAACCTCGCTGATTTTCCCCGGACGGGGCGTCATAATCACAATTCTGTCCGAAAGATAAATTGCTTCATCAACGTCATGGGTGACAAGTATCATTGTAGCATTGTTATTTTTCTTAAGCTGAAGAAGCTTATCCTGTATATCCGCTTTTGTAAACGAATCAAGCGCGCCCATAGGCTCGTCAAGCAAAAGAACCTCCGGATCATTTTAGTCTTAAAAGTTTAGTTTTACCACAGCCGGAGGAACCGATTATTGATATAAATTCACCTTTTCTTACAGTGAGATTTATATTATTTAATGCATTTACGTCAGTTTCTCCGTCCGAATATGTACGGTATACATTCTGTATTCTTAAAATATCGCTCATTTTACAAGCCCCCTTTGCCAACGAAGTATACGGGCTTCTATCAATCCCACAAGCTTTGTTATAAGGCTGAACAAAACAGTCATTACAAGGATTGCCGCAAAAACCTTATAGTAAGAGCTCCATACCTTAGATGCATTTATGTAATATCCAAGACCTCCGGGCTGCCCCATCATCTCTGCCATTACAAGCGTAGTAAACGCAAAAGCATTCGCCGTTTTTATACCCGTAAAAATCTGAGGCATTTCATGAGGCACTGCTACATTAAACACAGGATAAGGGGTCCTTCCTTCAAGTGTTCTTGCTGCTTCAAACTGCGCTTTCGGCGTGCTTTGCACGCCTGATGCGGTAAGCGATGCCACAGGAAACCATGCGCATATTACAATCAGAAACGCTGCTGCGGAAAACGGTGTGGGAAACAGCGTCAGTGCAAAAGGCTTCAATAATTCCGGCAGGCCCCGGAAAGAACGGTTGAGGAAGATATTGAAGCTTCGTGCCCAGAACATCCCAAACCGCAAGAGCAATTCCTACGGCAAATCTGAATGCCGCTCTTTTTTCATATTTACTGCGGCGTTCTTTATCAAAGTATGAAAAAATTCCTATAAGCAGATAAACCGCCGCAAGTAAAAGCAATACAAGACTGTATGCACTGTTAATATTAAAAGTAAAGCTTCCGATGGATATGCATAGCTCTTTACAAGTTCAACTGCCAGCTCCTTATCATCAATTTGCGAATACTTACCTTTAATTATGATATCAACCGTTTCATCAGGATTATTGCTTATCCAATCCTGAGCCTTCTGAAGCGCGCGCAAAAGCGCTGAAATCTTTTCGGGCTCATCCTTTAACACCTTATCCGAAGCATAAAGGAAGCAGCAATATTTTCCTGCAAATGCCGGATCTTCCGACAGGTCGAATATAACCTTGGCTTTTCCTGCCTTTTCAGCTACGCTTCCGAGAGGATCCCACATTGCCGCCACATCAATTTGACCGCTGTAAAGAGCCTCAAGCTCCAGATTGCCGTCTGAGAAAGGTAAGAATGTTACCTCACCATCTTCCTGCAGAGCGGAAATACCTGCCTGCTCTACCCATACGCTTGCTACCTGATGAGGAGTTCCTCCGATTTCATCTACGTCGATTTTTTTACCCTTCATAAACATTCTTAATCCACGGCCGAACCGTAAAATCCGTATTTGGATCAAATCCAATAAACTGCACAGGTATATCAAAGCAATCCTGACTCGTTGATGTGAGAAAAAACTGTGAAGATGCTTTTTCAACACCTTGTATTTGTGCGATACCGTTCGCAAGCTCTTTATCAAAGTAAAAATAATTCGGCTCGCCCTTAATCAGAATGTTTTCCATGTCGGAGTTGGCTCCGAGCAGCACAATCATCAAATCTGCTCCAAACCTTGACTTTATACTGTTAAGACCGTTTCGCAAATTTACGGCAAGAATAGTGCCTCCAAACAAAACAAAGGAAAGTATTCCGACAAGTATAATAAGTCCTGCAGTCCTAAACGGTTTTCTTTTTAAATTTTTTACGGCAAGGTCAGTTGATTCTAATTCCTTCATTTTTGCTTTTTTCTCCGTTTCTGTAAGTATATATAATATTTATAACCGCCTTTCTATTCTGCCAATTTAGTTAAAACTCAGCGCTTTGCACTGTCAATATTATATGGTGTAAGCTGATATACAAAATAATTCAGCCAGATTTCAATCATTAAACGCCTGCTCCAAATCAGCAATAATATCCTTTGCAATCTCTGTACCTATCGACAGACGGATAGTATTCGGCTTAATACCCGGAAGCTGTTGCGAGTGCTGCCACACCGCCTTCCAATGCCGCAATTCTTTTTTCAAACACATCCTGAGTTGAATTTGTCAGTCTGCCGTAAATGTTGCCTGCATCCGCAAGTCCAAATCGTGCTGCAGCATGTGCTGAATTTTTAAAAACATACGATGTTGTTTGATAAATCGGTACTGCTCTTGCATCGCTTGCCGGATCTGCTTCTTCTTGTCCGATATGTAACTGTTTTGTTTCAAAACCCCATTTTGAAGTATCTTTTATATTTGCCATTTTAAATTCCTCATTTCTATAATTCTTTATTTTTATTTTTAATTAATGCGTTGTGGATAAGTGTTATATCACATTCGTCCGTTTCTCCAGTTGTGACGCAGGAGATAAAGCCAATTATGTATATATTTTGTTCGCATAATAATACCCCCTTATTGAGCATAGATAATAAAAAACGGAAGCCCTATAAAAAAGTTCTATCTATAACATGTTCAAAAGCCATAGAAAGAACTCTTGATTTATTGCAAGGAGATATGCTCCATCCGCTTTGAATGAAAATATCAACACTTTTTCGGACAATAAAATACCGTGATAGATGTTGGCTTCATCACCTGTCGTATCACGGTTATTTTATTTGCATGACTCAACACTTTTTTGTATACACATAATCTTTAAACAGAAATCACATGGTGGTTTCTCTTCTTATCAATATAGGTGTTACTATTTTGTGTATCGGTTCTTTTAGCGGTACAGGCTTGCGTTTTTTTCTTTCATTCATCTGCATAACAAGGATCTTCATAGCTTCATCAGCAATGATCTCTGACTGTTGACCAACGGTACTTATCGGTATAACAGCTTCATTGGAAATAGGGGAATTATCAAAGCCCACAATGCAGTAATTATCAGGAAGCGTACCGTATTTACGTATCAAAATATTCAGCAGAATATTTGCGTGAGTGTCATTCGACATAAAAATTCCTTTCTTTTTATTTGTATATTTATCTTCAATTTCATCAACAAGCTGTGTTAGTTTTTCTTTGTTTTCCTCAAAAGTATTGCCAAGCTGTGTGAGAATTACATCATGCACAACATTACGCTCACTGCAAATATCCTCAAAGCCTTTAATTCTTCCGTAAGCCGGCACATTTTCAGGTACCGGAGAGTTGATATGTAAAAGAATATCGCAACCGCTTTTTATCAAAAGACTTGTTGCCTGAACTGCTCCCATGTAGTTATCGGTATTGACGCTGCACACATATTCGTCCTCACGCTCTATCGTGACAATCGGAATGTTATATGACGCAAGCTCCTTTGAGGAAATCGTGTGGCTTAAAATAATCATACCTTCGATTTTATATGCAAGAAGCTCAGAAATATACTGTCTTTCAATGTTCTTGTTTTCATCACCGACAAAAACAAGGAATTTATATCCGTATTCCTCATAGGTTGAAAGAATGCGGTTTAGCATTTCCGAATAGTAGTGAAGATAGAGATTGGGAACAATAACTCCTATAAACTCTGTGTTGCCTTTTGCCAAAATACGCGCAACCTTATTTTCCTTATAATCAAGAGCGACAAGTGCATCGGCAATAATTTGCTGATTTTTCAATGTAAGCGAATCGGGATTATTAAAATATCTTGATACAGTCGTTTTTGAAAAGCCCGTATATTTTGCAATGTCATCAAAGGTAACATTTTTTTTACTCATATATTTCCCTCCCGGCTAATTAAATCCTATATGATTATATCACGTTTCATTATGTTTTTCAATAGAATAACCGGTAAAGTAACCGGTTTTGTAAAAGGTGTACAAAACCGGTTACTTAAATTAAACATAATTCACGAAAATAGCAAAGGAGTATTGACAGTGAGTATTAAATATGGTATAGTAAAACTGTAAAGTAACCGGTTACTTAACCGGTTACAAAAACGGACAAAAAATATTCAAAATAAGGAGGAGCTATGAAAAGAACTGTTTTAATTGCGGCAGCTCTGGCTGTAACGGTGGCTTTGAGCGGCTGTGGGCAAAAGAAAGTGCAGCCCGGAGCTGTAGCCGGTTTCGACCAAGGCGAGGAATACCTGAAAATCTGGGTGCACTCTATTGAGGACACACCGGAGGGGCAGGCATACAGAGAGGCGGTGGATAATTTCAATGACAAGTATAACGGCAGATATTTTGCGGATATTGAGTTTATCCCGAGAAACGACAGCGGCGGAGGCTATTCGGATAAGGTAAATGCATCGGTTATGTCAGGTGATTTACCTGATGTAATTACTGTAGACGGACCGAACATTTCGGCCTATGCGGCTAACGGAATCATTCAGCCATTATCGGAGCTGACAGAAGAAGAAAAAGGAGTTTATCTTGATTCGATTATTGAGCAAGGCACGGTCGGCGGAAAGCTGTATGCTTTGGGTGCAATGGAATCCAGTGTGGGACTGTACTACAACAAGGACATACTTGCCGAAGCCGGAATTGATGTGCCGAAGGCAGGAAATCCGTGGACACTTTCGGAATTTAAGGAAATTCTTGAAAAGCTGAAGCCTGTTATGAAGGAAAAAGGCGGCTATCCGCTGGATATGACCTTCCCTACCGGTGAAGCGAGCATATACTACTATGCTCCGTTTATATGGTCAAACGGCGGAGATTTGGTAAGCACGGACGGCTTGAAGGTTGATGGAATTTTTAATTCGGAAAAGAATACTGAAACGATGCTATATTTCAAGAGCCTTGTGGATAATGAATATATGTCACGTACCCCGATTGAAAAGCTGTTTGAAAGCGGAAGAGCGGCATTCAAATTTGATGGTGCGTGGGAGGTCAACAATGTCTACGAAAGCTATCCCGATATTAAGCTTGGTGTCGCACCGTATGTTGTAAGCGACAATTGGGACGGCGGACGGTATACCCCAACAGGCTCATGGGCATATGCGGCTACGTCAAAAACGGAAAATATAGAAGGAGCGACAGAGCTTGTAAAATGGATGAGCGGAATAGACAGCGGACTGCTGCTTTATGAAAAGACTAAAAATCTTCCGTCAACCTATGCGTGCTATGAACGGATTTCGGATTTCAAAGAGGATGAAAACTTTAAGGCGCTGTATGAGCAGTTAAGAGATTACGGTCATCCCAGACCTAAGACGCCTGTTTATCCGCAGGTGAGCATCTCATTCCAACAGACGCTTGAAAATATTGCTATAAGCGGAATGGATGCAAAGAGCGAACTGGATAAATCTGTAGAAAGGATTAACGCCAAGCTTGAGCGTTATAACAGAGAGTAATGAAAAAGAAAACTTCAACTTCAATTTTGGGAATGGCATTTTTCGGACCGGCGCTTGTTTTGCTTACGGTGTTTCTGTTTCTTCCAATGCTGCTGACGCTTGTGTTCAGCTTTACGGACTATTTTGCATTAAATCCCGATTTAACACATTTTACGGGACTTGGCAACTACATTAAAATATTTAAGGATGAACTGTTTTTAAAGGCGTTTATTAACACGGTAAAATTTGTGCTTATCATTGTTCCCTTACAAGGATTGGGAGCGTTGGGTTTGGCGCTTTTAATAAACAAGGTTACGTATTGTAAAAAGTATTTCAAGGTGGCGTTCTTTATCCCAGTTGTAATGTCGCTGGCGGTTGTATCAACCTTATGGATGCAGATTTACAGCCCGGAGGGAATTTTAAACACAATGCTCGGACAAATCGGAATTTCGCCACAGCCTTTCATATACGGTGCAAATCAAGCTCTTCCCTCAATCGCGATAATGAGTGCTTGGCAGGGTATGGGCTATCAGATGATTATTTTCCTCGGCGGCTTGCAGGCGATTAACCCCGGACTTTATGAGGCTGCCGAAATGGATCATGCAAGCGGCTGGAAAAAGTTTAAGGATATTACGCTCCCCGAGCTGAAACCGCTGTGTGTGTTCGTGTTTATCACCATAACAATAGGCGCGTTCAGAATGATAGTTCAGCCGATGGTTATGACGGGCGGCGGACCGTCACATTCTACCTACACAATTGTGTACGATATTTATGAAACCGGCACGGTAAACTGGGAAATCGGTCTTGCATCGACCATGGCAATTGTATTCGTAATTTTCGTTGTAATATTAACCATTATTCAAACGTTTCTGACACGGGATAAGGAGGAGAAAAATGTTGACAAAAAAGCAAAAAGGCGCTAACTGGGTGCTTGTAACAGTGATGATAATCATGTCGCTGTTTTTCCTGTTCCCCGTGGTGTGGATGATAGCAAACTCCTTTAAGTCGGATGCGGCAATTACGGCTGATATGAACTCAATGAGAGCATTCATTCCCCCGGCACTTGACGGAAATTTCTTTGAAAATTATATATCAATTATCACAAACACTTCGTTTTTAAGATATATGGGAAACACACTGCTGTATGCTGCAATACTGATTGTTTTAGGAATAGTTGTGAACGGTCTTGCGGGATATGCGCTTGCAAAAATCAACTTTCCGTTCCGCGAAAGATGGCTGCTCGTTATCATGATGCTGATGATTGTTCCGACAGAAACAATTATCACAATAAATTTCCTTTTCATTGCGAAAATGGGACTTTTAAATACAGTAATAGGATATATTCTTCCTATGATCGTAAATCCGTTTAACATTTTCCTGTTCCGTCAGGTGTTTATAAGTCTGCCTGACGATGTATATGAGGCGGCGCAGCTTGACTTCTGCAATCCTGTAAAGTATTTCTTTACAATGGTTCTGCCGATGTCAAAAACGGTTGTTGCTACCGTAAGCGTGTTTACCTTCCTGGGCGTATGGAACGACTATCTCTGGCCGTCGCTGGTATTTACGTCAAGTAATCTTTTAACGGCGCAGATAGGATTAAACTCAATCACGGCAAATGAAACAACTACTATGGGACAGACGCTTGCACTGATTACAATGGTAACAATTCCTGTTATAATAATTTACTCGCTGTTCTCAAAACAAATCGTGGAAGGCGTTGTATCGACAGGATCCAAAGAAGGTTAAAATCACTATTCGATTTCAAGGTGCCGGACTTTAGTTTATTACACCCTCGCTTATGCTATTCGGTGCTTAGCCTGACGCTGCCAATTAAAGCCCGCCTCAAATGGCGAAATTTCGGTATCTTTTGGCTTGTCGTCTTTGAAAGGCATTATGAAAACAACTTAAAATCTTTATGGGAATGGATTTTTAGAAAGGAAAATAATTATGAGCTTTATAGAATTAAAAAATATATATAAAAAATATCCGGGCGCTGACAAAAATTCGGTAACGGATGTAAGTCTTAATATTGAAGAAAAGGAATTTATTGCTTTTGTCGGTCCCTCCGGCTGCGGTAAATCCACAACCCTGAGAATGATTGCCGGCTTTGAGGAAATCACCTCCGGCGAGCTTTATATTGACGGAAAAAAGATGAATGAGGTAGCACCGCGCGACAGAGGAATTGCAATGGTTTTCCAGAACTATGCGCTTTATCCGCATATGACGGTGGAAAAAAATATATCCTACGGCTTAAAGAATATGAAGATTCCCGCCGATGAAATAAAGAGAAAGGTTGATTGGGCCATTGATATTCTCGGACTTGAGGAATACCGCAAGAGAAAGCCAAAAAATCTTTCCGGCGGACAAAGACAGCGTGTTGCATTGGGCAGAGCGATCGTAAAAAATCAGAAGGTATTTCTTATGGATGAGCCGCTGTCCAATCTTGACGCAAAGCTCAGAGTAAGTATGAGAAATGAGATAAGCAAACTGCACAGAGAGCTTGGCAGCACCACAATTTACGTTACACATGATCAGGTTGAGGCTATGACGATGGCCGACCGAATTGTTATTATGAAGGACGGCGTTGTTCAGCAGGTCGGAAAGCCCATGGACCTTTATGAGCATCCGGCAAATAAGTTTGTTGCCGGCTTTATCGGCTCGCCTCAGATGAATTTCTATGACGTTGTTTTAAACGGCACAACGGTAGCCTTTAAGGACGGCAAAGAAATACATCTGCCTGACTCGACGCTGTCAAAGCTGAATGGCAGACAGGGAGAGCTTATTTTAGGTATACGCGGCGAGGATATAAAGCTTGACTCCCAGAATATTGAACTCTTCAAATCAGAAAAGCAGAGAGCTGTTGTTGAAAATACCGAGGTTATGGGTAATGAGAACAATCTCTACTTCACTTTCGGCGGCAGCACGTCCGTTGCGAGAGTTTCAAAATACGAAATAAGCAAGGTCGGTGATGAGATTGAATTTGTTTTCAATCCGTCAAGAATTCATTTCTTTGATAAAGAAACAGAAAAATGTCTTATGTAAGTCTAATGGTGTGATGTCAATAGAAAGACAGAGAGAAAAATAATTATTTTT
>CAYXRC010000004.1:0-141016 GCA_964466295.1 uncultured Ruminococcus sp. | reverse complement strand
CATAGAAGATTTTGTTTCTGATAATATGAATGGAGCATGGCGCATAAGATAAAGTGTGCATGTATTCCTCCTTAGCCGAGTGGAAGCATGAAATGCTGTAACGAGTGAAGTTGCGAAGCAACGAAACAAGCTTTAGTCAAGTTGGTAGAGCACGGCGACCGGGGATAGAAAAACTGCATATTCCTCCTTAGCCGTGTGTAAATGCGAAGCATTGAAGTGAGCCCGTAGCTTGCAGATGCAAGCGAGGGTCAAGTCGGTAGAGCACGAAACATTGGCAAGGATAAAATTATATATTCCTCCTTAGCTCAGTCGGTAGAGCACGCGGCTGTTAACCGCGTTGTCGTTGGTTCAAGTCCAACAGGGGGAGCCAAAACAAAAATCCTATCGCAAGATGGGATTTTTTGTTTTGTATTATTCATTATTAATTATTCAATATTCATCATTCATTAAGAAAGGATTTTTGTAATGAATAATGAAGTCGCCTACAGCTGATGAATAATGAATAATAGAGGTGGTTTTTCTTGCGAAAAACTTTAATTTATTATATACTATATTAAAATCGAAATCCAATAAATAAGTCGGATATCTAAATTGTTCGCCTTTTCCACATCGAAACGGACACTTTATGGCGTCTGTTTTTGTTTTGCTTTCTTTGTTCGAACATAAATCAATTACAACTTAGGTTAACAGCCGCGTAGCGGCGTTAACTGGAATGAGCCTGACCGCGTCCGGTGGACGATGAAGGGAAGGCGAATTCGGAAGAAACAAGGAGTGCGGCAAGCGGAGCGTAGCTCGCACGACTTTTGTTTCTGACCGGTCGTTGGTTCTGAGTTAGGCAGGGGGAGCCAATCAAAAACAGAGTCCGTTTGGACTCTTTTTTTGATTGTTTCACTATGTTGAAACAGCCACTTTTATTAACAGTCGGATGCTTTTAGAGTAAAAGACTGTTAATCAGAGGGAGCCGAGCCCGACTGATTGCGGTGCAAGGAGAAAGGAGGGCGAGGATGTGCCGCAACACAGCGAATCAAGTCACGAATGTGACGAAAATGAGGTGATGTTGCAAGCCGGACCACTGGTTCGAGCCCCAGTTGGAAGAGCCGTTTCGGAACGAGTTACGCTTGTTCCGTTTTTTATTATGTAAAAATGAAAGATGCGATATATTATGTGGCATTAAAATCCTTTTTATTATAAATTTCTTATCGTATATAATTTTATGAAAGACGCAGTTTAGAAAATCTCGTTTTGATATTATCTTTTACGATTAGCTTTTCTATATTCGCTGGGTGTTGCTTTTTCAATGCGTTTGAAATAAGCGGAAAAATAATTGGAATCAGAAAAACCAGTATAATTTGCAACAGAAGCAATCGAGATGTTTGTTCTTGTAAGCAATTCCTTTGCCTTCTCCAGTCTCAATCGTGAAACATACTTCATTATGCTTTCACCACTATGCTTTTTGAATAAATAGTTGATGTATGATGCCGAATAGTTTAAATGTTTTCCGATTGATAAGGAATCAATGCGGTACATATAGTTTTTGGAAATATACGATAAAATTTTCTGATAAATTATGTATGAACTTTCGTGGTGTTCTGCACTGTCAGGACAGCTGTCATAAAGTGCCTTTAACATATATACCAATGGGTGGGCAAATGACAACATGGTATGCATATCCGGCGGTGTGTCGGATAAAAGTGAATAATAGTGTTCAAAGTCATTGCTTGTATGTTTTTTTATACATTTATATCTTGTTTTTGATTTATCCAAAGTGTTGCGGTATCCTGATATGTTTATATACGCGATTATGTCGTTTTGTGATAGAACAGGAACAACAAATTCCTCAACTCCTGCATAGCAACATGAATAATACGGCGTTTTATGCACGGATTTTTTTAGGAAGTTCTTGTTTTTAACGCACATCTTAAAGGTATGTTCTGAACTCTTTAGATATGAACAAACGATCAGCGTATGGATTTCGTATTTATAAAGAACAGGATATTCCATACTGAGTTTGTCTGAAATAATGCTCAAACTGACCATAAGGTCATGACTTCTCAAAAAATCTATGTAATTTGTAATATCAGTTATGATATCGTTTTTCATAATGCTTCGCCTTTCTATTTATAATAGTTATATAACAAAGATTTATTATCAAATTTCTATTGTTTTTATAAAAATAACACTGTATAATAGTATAGTAATATATGAGAGGAGAAATGTCAATATGAAAATGTTTACTGAAATGAAAAGAGAACTGCCTATAATTGCTGATGTTGATGTTTTAGTTTGTGGTTCGGGACCTGCGGGAATAGGTGCTGCCATGGAAAGTGCACTGATGGGTATGAGTTGTATGGTTGTGGAGATTCAAAACTGTCTTGGAGGAATAGCAACTGCGGGGCTCATGTCCCATTGGGGAGGCGTGGCATCAAGCAAGGTACTGCCTGAAATTAAACGAAGAGAAGCTGCAAAAGCAGAAAATTTAGGACTTGTCGGTGATGTGAGCGGCGAATTAATATCCCATGAAACCGAGAAAATTGTGCTGGAGGAAATGTTTAAAGAGGCAAATATTGATATCCTTTATGCAACCATGGTTTGTGATGCCATAGTTGAGGAAAATAAAATAATCGGTGTTATCGTGGAAAATAAGTCGGGCAGAGGAGTAATCATTGCAAAGCGGGTTGTGGATGCCACAGGCGACGGAGATGTGGCTGCAAGAGCAGGGGTGCCGTTTACCTTGGGCCGTGAAGAGGACAATGCGATGCAGCCTGCAACACTTATGTTTAAGATAGGTGGAGTGGACTTTGAAAGGGCGTGCTTTCCAGGCTCGTTTGAAACCGAGGTCGAAATAGAGAAGGGTGAGCTTCAAACCTTGGGCAAAAAAATTTTGCCGTTTCCGGCAGGACATGTGCTGCTCTATCGTCAGACTACGCCGGGAACTGTGTGCTGCAATATGACCAATGTTATAAAAGCAGACGGAACCAATGCAAAGTCTCTTACCGATGCAATTATTGAGGCACGCTCTCAAATTGAGCCTATTGTTAAGTTTCTCAAGGAGTATGCACCAGGATATGAAAACTGCTGGCTGATGAGTGGTGCATCATTGATGGGAGTTCGTGAAACAAGACATTTTAAAGGTCTTACATCTATTGAAGCTGATGATATCTTAGAGGCAAGATATCACGAGGACTGGATTGTACGCCGTGCGTTTTTCAATTTCGATGTTCATAACATAACAGGAAACGGCCTTGATAAAACTGGAATTCAAAAGGAGTGGAAGCAGTCAGGTACATATACAATTCCGTTTGGATGTGTAATTCCGGAAAAAGTAGATAATTTGCTATTATCGGGCAGAAATATATCAGGAAGTCATTTGGCTCATTCCAACTTTAGGATTATGTCAGTGTGTATGGCATTGGGCGAAGCAGCAGGCGTTATAGCAGCACTGTCGATAAAGAATGATATTTCGCCGTCGGCAGTTGATGTTAAGGAAGTGCAGAACTATTTGGGAAAATAGGATTATGTTTCGTTGCTCCTTCTTTTTCAAAAAAGGTACGCTTATCTCGCAAGGTCGACTGCAGGCGCCCTTGCGCCCGCTCATTGTTACTGCCATCTTTTTTCGAGAAGGAAACTCGGGACAGGGGACATCTATTTTGTCCACGAAAGCCAAAAACAAACAACACACGAATGTGTGTTGTTTGTTTTTTATCTTCTGTTGACTTTACCTAATCACTGTGGAGGTTAATAGCCGCGTAGCGGCGTTAACCGGAATGAGCCTGACCGCGTCCGGTGGACGATGAAGGGGATTTTGAAGCCGGTTTATTTTGGATATTTTTATTGAAAGCAACTGACACCTATATCCTACATGAAAACTAACCATAAAAAGACGCCATTTTGAGCGTCTTTTTATTTAACTTATATTTCTGATTTAAAATATAAAACTTAGGATTTAACATACCATGAAATGCTCACAGACTGAATTTCCTTGAAGGTATACGGCACTAAGCAGTTTTTATCCTATTAAAATACTCCCGTTTTCCTCGGAAAGAGTCACCGATTCGCCCCTTTTGATTTTTCCCTCAAGCATCTTTTCGGCGATAAAATCTTCAATCTTTGTCTGTATTGCACGCCGCAGCGGTCTTGCGCCGTAGGAGGGGTCGAAGCCTTCCTTTGCAATTAAAGAAATCAGTCTGTCGTCAAAGCTTACGCCGATGTCAAGCGAGAGCATACGTTTCTTAACCGTGGACAGCATAATTTCCGTGATTTTTTTGATTTCCTCTTCGTTAAGCTTTCGGAACACTATGATTTCGTCTATGCGGTTTAAGAATTCAGGTCTGAACTCCTTTTTTAAATCGCTCATGACGTTTTCCTTTATTTTTTCATAGTCGGCCTCAGCGCCTGTGTCGGCAAAGCCGATGGATTTAGCGCTGTCGGTTATTTTACGGGCGCCGATGTTGGAGGTCATTATTATTACCGTGTTCTTGAAATCGACCCTGCGACCCTGAGAATCGGTAAGAATTCCGTCGTCCAATATCTGGAGCATAATATTAAACACATCGGGGTGTGCCTTTTCGATTTCATCGAAAAGTATAACAGAATATGGCTTTCTCCGTATTTTTTCCGTAAGCTGTCCTCCGTCCTCAAAGCCCACATACCCGGGAGGCGAGCCTAAAAGCTTTGATACAGAGTGCTTTTCCATGTATTCTGACATGTCGACCCTTATAAGAGCGTTCTCGTCGGAAAAAAGAGCCTCGGCAAGAGCCTTTGAAAGCTCTGTCTTTCCCACGCCCGTAGGGCCTAAAAAGATAAATGAGCCTATGGGGCGTTTGGGGTCCTTAAGTCCCATTCTGCCTCGGCGGATTGCACGGGCGACGGCAGATACCGCCTCGTCCTGACCTATCAGTCTGTCGTGGAGCGTTTTTTCAAGATTTAGAAGCCTTTCCGAGTCGCTTTCTCCGATTTTTTGAACGGGAATATTAGTCCAGTCGGAAAGCACCGACGCTATATCGTCCTCGGTGATAACCGTGTGACTTTCGGAATTTTTCTTATTCCATTCCTTTTTCTTTTGGGCAAGCGCCTCTGAAAGACTGCGCTCCGAATCTCGCAGAGAAGCCGCTTTTTCAAATTCCTGTGCGGCGATGGCGGCGTTTTTCTCTTTCTTGGTTTCGCTAATCTGATTTTCCAGTTCCTTAAGATCCGGAGGAGCGGTAAGGAGCGCCATTCTTGCCTTTGAGCACGCCTCGTCTATAAGGTCGATGGCCTTGTCGGGCAGGAATCTGTCGGAAATATACCGTGAAGAAAGTCTTGCCGCGGCATTTATAGCTTCATCTGATATTTCAACTCCGTGATGGGATTCATATTTGTCCTTAAGACCTTGTAATATCAGTATGGATTCATCAACCGTAGGCTCTCCGACGGTGACGGGCTGAAACCGCCTTTCAAGCGCTGCATCCTTTTCTATATACTTTCTGTATTCGGCTATTGTAGTCGCACCGATTAGCTGAAGCTCGCCCCTTGCCAGTGACGGCTTTAAAATATTTGATGCGTCAATTGCACCTTCGGCGGCGCCGGCTCCTATTATGGTGTGAAGCTCATCTATAAAAAGAATAATATTTTTGCTTTTTATGATTTCGTCAACGGCGGTTTTCAGACGCTCCTCAAATTCTCCGCGGTATTTTGCGCCGGCAAGCATGGAAGAAAGGTCTAAGGTTACAAGTCTTTTCCCTTTAAGCATTTCGGGAACGATTCCCTTTACAATAAGCTGAGCAAGGCCTTCCGCAATTGCGGTTTTGCCGACTCCCGGCTCTCCTATAAGGCAGGGATTGTTTTTTGTTCTGCGGCTTAAAATCTGGATAACACGGTTTATTTCCTTTTCACGTCCGATAACGGGATCAAATCGTCCCTCACGTGCCAGACGAGTTAAATCACGTCCGAATTTATCTAAAGTGGAAGCAGTGCTTTTTTCGGAGCTTAAAGAGGGGCGTGAACTTTCTTTAGGCTCTTCGGTTATCCTTCCGGCAATATAATTTAAAATGTCGTTATAGGCGTTTCGACCGACCCCCAGCGAAGCAAGTATGCGGTATGCCACGCTTTGTCCCTCTCTGAATATAGCTAAAAGTATATGTTGGGTGTCAATATAGCCGCTTCCCAAGTTTCCTGCCTCCATAAAACTTATCTCAAGCAGTCTTTTAGTCCTTGGAGTATAATCGGCAACGGCACGGGGCTTTAAGGATACGTCGGTCACCTCCTCGATTTTTTTTATAACCTCGTCCTTTGTTATTCCCTGCTCGAAAAGATATTCATATGCTAAAGTGCCCTCTTCCTCTAAAAGTCCTAAAAGCAGATGCTCGCTTCCCACATATCCCGTTCCCATTTTTTCGGCATAGGACTGGGCGTAGGACAAAACATGCTTGGCCTTTTTGGTAAATCTGTCTTCAAAGCTTGACATTTTATTCCTCCTTTTAAAGCATTTCTCTTGCCAGCTCCTGCCCCTGATTTCCGCTAAATAGCTTCGTCCTCAAGCAAGGCGTTTATTATATGCTAAAATATAATTGCTTAATTGCATTTTACCCTTCCAAAATAAATTTGACCTTTCCTGACCTATAAATATTATAGCCTTGTAAAAAGCTCTTGTAAATAGGAGATTTTGTAAGCTTTTGTATATATTTGCATATATAGACACCGGTAAGCCGAGCCCGGAAAAAACGAAATGTCAAAATAGTTAAAAAAAAAGTCAATATAGTGCATTGACTGTATTTTGTGGATAGGGTATAATAAATGTTAGCGTATATAAATTATTAAATTAAGGAGGAATAACAATGAAAAAAATTTTGTCGGCATTTTTAACACTTGCTATGGTTATTTCGCTGACAGCGTCAATTTCCGCGGCAGGCGGGAAAACTTATCTTCCGAGTGATGTAAAAGAAACATCTTCCGGAGGTGTTTCTGTTTCAGCGGAAAAGATTTCAGGCTGGAACAACGGGGGCTATGTGGGATTTGGAGAGGTGGACTTTACCGGTATTAAGTCCATAAGAATAAAGGCGAACATAAGCTATATGTTATCAGAGAATGGCGAAGCGTTCAGACTTTATATAGACAATCCGTTAAAAGGAACATGTATAGGCTACATAGTGGTAAATGAAGAAAGACAAGATCCCGTTTATTACGGAGTAAATGTAAGTGGTGTTACAGGAAAGCACAAGCTTTACTTAAAGCAAAACTATGCCCATACCGAACATCTTTCGGTTTATGAGCTTGTATTGTCTGATGAAGTGTGGAATGATCCCAAGGCGGTTACTCCGGTGCCGGACGGAAAAATAATAGATAATTATTCGGACACATGGACTGCAGTTGACCAGACGGGAAAAAAGATAGCAGACTTTGAGGAAACCGGCGGCGTAAAAAGCGGCAGACATGAGGTGGGAATGTTCTACCATGACTGGCATTTGCATAACACCCAGGCTTATGTTGCGTCGGAGATAATTGAAAAATACCCTGAAGCAAAGGACAATTACGTCCATGAAGCGTGGCCTTCTTCAGGTCCTGCATGGTGGGGCGAGCCTGTTTACGGCTTTTATACAGGCATGGACTACTGGCATTACAGAAAAGCGGCCGAGCTTATGGCGGACGCAGGCGTTGACGTTGTATTTTTAGACTACACAAACGGAGATTCTGCATACATAAAGGGGCTTGACGTTATGATGAGAGCATATCATGACGCAAGAGAGGCCGGTATCGATGTTCCCAAGATAAGCTGTTATCTTCAGATGGGCTCGGCATTAGACAACAGATGGCGTCTTTTAAAGGCGGTATATTTTAACCTTTGCTACAACGAGTATTACAAGGACCTTTGGTATTACTGGGACGGTAAGCCTTTAATGATACAAAACGGATACAGTGAAAACGTAAAGGCGGCAAATCAGGAGGATACCGAGGAGGTAAAATTAGCAAACGAGCTTGTAAACTTCTTCACCTTCAGGCAGACAGGTAACAGACACGGAGGTAACCCGGGTGAAAACGGATACTGGCACTGGCTTTGCAATTATCCGCAGCCTAAGTGGGGCGAAACCGAGTCCGGTAGGACGGAATGTGTTAACATTGGTATGGCTATAAATGAGTCCTATTTATATAAATCCACGAGAGTAGGCGTATTTTCCGAGGATTACACAAAGGGAAAGAGCTATACCGAGGCGTTCGGCGAGGATTACAGACCTGAAGCGGTGCACGAGGGATACTTCTTCCGTGAGCAGGCATCGAGAGTGCTTTCTGTTGATCCGGAATTTGCGTTTGTAGACGGCTGGAACGAGTGGAACACTGCAAGGGGACGAGACTATTACGGCGTTCCGAATGCGTTTATCGACCTTTATAACGACGATAAGAGCAGAGATTTCGAGCCTTCTAAGGGAATATTGAAGGACGACTATTACTTGATGTTAGTAGACTTCATAAGAAAGTACAAGGGCGTGCGTCCGGCTCCTAAGGCTTCGGGTGAAGCGGTTATAGATATTAACGGCGGACTTGATCAGTGGAACAGCGTAGAGCCCACCTACATAAACGATTACGGCGATTACGAGAGAGATGCAATCGGCTATAAAATATACCAGTCCACTGAGAATTATGTATATAAAACAGAGGTTGTAAATTCCTTCTCAAGATTAAAGGTTGCCCGTGACAGCGAAAACCTTTACTTCATGGCACTTTGCGAAAAGGATATAAAGATTAATGATACTAAAAATATGATACTTTATATCAATACAGACAGAAACCATGCGACAGGCTGGGAGGGCTATGATTACGTTATAGGAGCCTCCGGTGCGGGAGCGGTATCAAAGCTTTCTGACGGAGAATATAAGCTTACCGATATAGGAACGGCAGAATACGCTGTAAACGGCAATATGATGACGGTAAAGCTTCCGAAGCAGCTTATAGGATACACCGGCGAGCTTGAGTTTAAGTGGACTGACAATATAGAGCAAAACGGAGATATAATGCTCTTTTATACAGAGGGCAACTCGGCTCCCGTCGGAAGATTTAACTATCTGTACACCGAATACGGACAGGAGGCGCTTACGGACAGCGAGAGAGCGGCTCTTTCGGGAGTATCCGTTATCAAGTCAGGCGCCGGAAAAATGATAGTAAACGGCGGCAAGATGAATGTTTACGACAAAGATTTAAGAGTTTCCTGCTTTGAGGCGAACGGAACAATATATATCCCGGTTACTGCGGCTGAGGAGATTTTAGGAAACGGTCAGTCGAAAATAACCTACGACAGTAGCCTTAATATGCTTTACCTTGAAAAATCCGAGCTTACCGACAAGGACGAAATCGACTCTCACTGGGTATGCAATATTTTTGGAAGCCCTGAGTTAAGAATTGACGGTAAGGTAGCATATACCGGCAACTCTGCGGTTGTAAATAACGGAATTATATATGTTCCGGCAACGATGCTTGCTGACGGCTTCGGCCTTAGCGTACGGTCCTTGGGTGACGGCGCATATGCAATCGGCGAGACTATATCCCAGAGTGCGGCAATGGCAGCTTTAAAGTACATTAAATAGAAAGGGGAGAAATAAAAATGAAAAAGCTTTTTTCTATAGTACTTTCGCTTTTGATGGTCTTTTCCATGACGGTAGCGGTAAGCGCTAAAGAATATGTTTCAAGAAGCGGCTGGCAGGTTAAGGCATCAAGCGAGAGAACATCAGAAAATTTCACGGCAGATCGTGTTATAGACGGAGATGACAACACCTATTGGCATACTGACTATGTAAACGATTCCGATAAGGACGAGGCACCGTTTTATCTGACATTTTACCTTCCCCAGAAAACAACAGTGTCCGGCTTTGAATATGTACCCAGACAGGGTAACGCTACCGGTGTGGTAACAGCGTATAATATATATGCGTCCGAGGCGGACACAGGAGAAGCCGTACTCATATATTCAGGCACCTTTGAAGACAATACGGATACAAAACTGGCAAATTTCGGTTTTAATATAGACGTAAAGACGGTAATTTTTGAAATAACCGTGGGCAAGTGGGGTTACGGAGCCTGCGCTGAATTTAATCTTCTTGCCGCCGAAGGCTCAACAAAAAAGACAATTGAACAGGCAAACAAAGGGAAAAAATTTACGATAGGATCCGATACCGCAAGTACAGTCACGATCGATAGAGAATATGTTTCAAGAAGCGGCTGGAAGGTTAAGGCATCAAGCGAGAGAATATCAGAAAATTTCACGGCAGAATGTGTTATAGACGGAGATATCAACACCTATTGGCATACTGACTATAGCGATTCCGAGAAAGACGAGGCGCCGTTTTATCTGACATTTACCCTTCCAAAGAAAACAACAGTGTCCGGCTTTGAATATGTACCCAGACAGGGTAACACTACCGGTGCGGTAACAGCGTATAATATATATGCGTCCGAGTCGGATAAAGATGAACCCCAGATCATATATTCAGGCAACTTTGTAGGTAACAAGGATACAAAACTGGCAGATTTCGGTTTCGATATAGACGTAAAGACGGTGGTTTTTGAAATAACCGAGGGCAAGTGGGGTTACGGAGCCTGCGCTGAATTTAATCTTCTTGCCGCCGAAGGCTCGAATAAAAAGACGATTGCACAGGCAAGCAAGGAACTCATAAGTGGTGTTGACGGGAAAATAAAAGTTAAAAGTCGCTGGACTATAAAGGCTTCGTCGGAAAGACTTCCTCATTATCCGGTAACCAACGCCATAGATGGAAATACCGAAACCTATTGGCACTCAAATTATACCGATGACGGAACGAATATCCTTTCACATGAGGAAAATCCTCATTGGATTGAAGTAACCTTGCCTGAGATGGCTGTTATATCGGGATTTTCCTACACTCCCAGAGCAAACTCTGGTACAGGAAACATATTGGACTATGAATTTTACGTTTCGGATACCGATTCCGGAGAGTGGACGCTTATAGATTCCGGAACATTTGCGGCCAATGGAAGCGAAAAGGAAGTTAAATTCCCGGCAAATCTACAAATAAAGCGGTTCAAATTTCAGTCTATTTCCTCAGGCGGCGGCTTCGGTGTGATTGCGGAGTTTGACCTGTTCGGCGAAAGCACCAAAAATAAGACGGCTGCAAATTTAGAGGAATTTATGGAAATATATGAGGCAGAGAAGCTTGTAAAAGTTCCAAGCTCAGAAATGAATGCGACGGCGTCAAGCGTATGGAAAGAAGCCCACGCAGTAGCTTTAGCTGTAGACGGTATTCAGAAAACGGCATGGCATTCACACACCGATGACTGGAAGAAGTTCCCGGTGACGCTGAGCGTGGATTTGGGAGCAAGTCATAGTGTTTCAGAAATTATTTATTATCCGAGAATAGACGATAGCTCAATGAACGGAATATGGACAGATTTTAATATCTGGGCAGGAGATGACCCTGAAGACCTTAGGCTTATAAAAGAAAACGCAGGGTTTGACCTTAATCTTAACGCACAGACAATGGCGTTTGACGCTCCTGTTGAAGCAAGGTATTATGAATTTGAAATTCTTGACGGTCACAACGGATATGCAACCTGCGGAGATATTGCATTTTTAGAAAAAGCTTCAGAAGCTAAAAAACGCCAGGAAAAACAGGCAAAGTATACCTTACAAATAGGCTCAAATGAAATAAAAATTGAAGAGAATGACGAGGTAAGAACCGTTGCCATGGACGTTGCTCCCTATATTGACGGAGGCTATACTCAGATTCCGTTAAGAGGTCTTTTGGAGGAGATGGGAGCGGAATTTACCTGGGACGGCGAATATAGCAAGATAACCGTAAAATCCGGTCCGATTACAATAAATATGCAGATATTCAACAAGCTTGTCACTGTAACAGATAAGACTTTCGGTGAAGTGAGGTACACCTTAAGGTCTGTTCCTCAGTTAAAGGATTCAAGAACCTTTGTGCCCTTAAGATTTATATCCGAAAATTTAGGCTATAAGGTTACCTGGAACGCAGATACACAGGAAATCACAATAGTTAAATAGGTTATATAAAAATAAGGCAAAAGGCAATAAAGCTTTTTGCCTTATTTGATAAAAAATTTTTATAAAAAAATTGACAAGGCTTGGAATTTTTAATTTTTAAAACTAAGGAGGAGAAAATATGAAAAAGCTTTTTTCTATAATACTTTCGCTTTTGATAGTCTTTTCTCTGACGACAGCAGTTTTTGCCGTGGGATATGTGGATAGAACAGGGTGGATTGTTACTGCATCAAGTGAGAGAATATCCGAGAATTACACGGCAGACCGTGTTATAGACGGAAATGCCAACACCTATTGGCATACTAACTATGTAAGCGATACGAATAAGGACGAAGCGCCGTTTTACCTGACATTCTATCTGCCTGAAAAGACTACCATATCCGGATTTTCTTATTTGCCCAGGCAGGGTAACACTACCGGCGTCGCAACGAAATATAATATATATGCGTCCGGAGCAGTTTCCGGTAATGCCTTTCTTATACATTCGGGTACCTTAAAAGAGGATACGAATGAAAAAAAGGTATCCTTCGGATATAGTGTTGAAGTAAGGACAATAGTGTTTGAAATCACAGAGGGCAAGTGGGGCTACGGCGCTTGTGCAGAGTTTAATCTTTTGGCGGCAGACGGCTCAGCTAAAAAGACGGTTGCCCAGGTAAGTAAAGGGGAAACCGTTGCCATAGAATATACGACAGAATATGTGGATAGAACAGGGTGGAGAGTCACTGCATCAAGCGAGAGAACATCCGAGAATTTCACGGCAGACCGTGTTATAGACAGAAATGCCAACACCTATTGGCATACTAACTATGTAAGCGATACGAATAAGGACGAAGCGCCGTTTTACCTGACATTCTATCTGCCTGAAAAGACTACCATATCCGGATTTTCTTATTTGCCCAGGCAGGGTAACACTACCGGCGTCGCAACGAAATATAATATATATGCGTCCGGAGCAGTTTCCGGTAATGCCTTTCTTATACATTCGGGTACCTTAAAAGAGGATACGAATGAAAAAAAGGTATCCTTCGGATATAGTGTTGAAGTAAGGACAATAGTGTTTGAAATCACAGAGGGCAAGTGGGGCTACGGCGCCTGTGCAGAGTTTAATCTTTTGGCGGCAGACGGCTCAGCTGAAAAGACGGTTGCCCAGGTAAGTCAAGGGAAAACCGTTGCCATAGAATATATGGCAGAATATGTGGATAGAACAGGATGGAGAGTCACTGCATCAAGCGAAAGAAAATCAGAGAATTTCACGGCAGACCGTGTTATAGACGGAAAGACCAACACCTATTGGCATACTGATTATGTAAGCGATACGAATAAGGACGAAGCGCCGTTTTACCTGACATTCTATCTTCCTGAAAAGACCACCATATCCGGATTTTCTTATTTGCCCAGGCAGGGTAACACTACCGGTGCGGTAACAGCGTATAATATATATGCGTCCGATTCAGACAGTGGAGAAAATGTGCGCATATACACAGGTACCATGGTAGGGGACGAAAGCGCTAAAATGGTACCGTTCGGATTTACCGTTGACGTAAAAAAGGTTGTATTTGAAATTACTGCAGGTATGTGGGGCTACGGCACCTGCGCTGAATTTTACCTTGTCGGGGACGACGGCTCGATTAAAAAGTCATTGACACAGATAGAACAGGGAATCGGGGACGGCGCAAAGATTCAGGATAAAAGCAGTTGGACTGCAGTAGCTTCGTCGCAAAAATCTTATTATCCTGCAAAGTATGCCATAGACGGAAATACCGAAAGTTTTTGGCACTCAGATTATACCGATGACGGAAAAAATATCATTTCACAGAAGGGAAATCCTCATTGGATTGAAGTAACCTTGCCTGAGATGACTGTTATATCGGGATTTTCCTACACGCCCAGGACAACCCCTTCTACAGGAAGAATATATGATTATGAATTTTACGCTTCGGATTCTGATAACGGCGAGCTTAAATTAATTTACTCCGGTGTATTTGAGGACAGCCCAAGCGAAAAAGAAGTAAGGTTTCCGGCAAATGTAGAAATAAAGAAATTTAAATTTAAATCGCTTACTTCAGCCAGTAATTTCGGCGTAGTTTCAGAGCTTGATATTTTTGTAGGGAGCTCGGAAATTAAGACGGCTGCAAATATAGATGAATTTATAAAGATATGCGAGGACGGAAAGCTTATTGCAATCCCCGGCAAAAAAATAACGGCAACGGCGTCAAGCGAATGGGGCAATAATACGGCAATGATGGCGATAGACGGTATTCCGCAGACGACATGGCATTCTTCAACGGACAATTGGAATACGGCCGGATATTTCCCGGTTATATTGAATGTGGATTTAGGCGCAAGCTATAAAATTCATGAAATAGCTTATTATGCGAGAAAAGATGCCGAAAATACAATGAACGGAATCTGGACAAAATATAATATCTGGGCAGGGGACAATGAACAAAACCTTAAGCTTATAAAAGAAAATGCAGCCCTTGAACTTACCTTGGATACACAGACTATTGCCTTTGACGAGCCGGTTGTGGCGAGGTATTTTAAGTTTGAAATTAAGTCAGGACATACAAAATATGCTACCTGTGCAGATCTTTTGTTTTATGAAAAGGCCTCGGACGCTAATGAGAGAGTAGAGAATAAAACAAAATATACCTTACAGATTGGCTCAAATAATATAAAAATCGTGGAAAACGGCGCGGTAAGAACTGAAACCATGGACGTGGCTCCTTATATAGACAAAGGCTATACCATGATTCCGCTAAGAGGTCTTTTGGAACAGATGGGTGCTACAGTTAACTGGGATAGAAATTTTCACCGGATAACAATAGTAGCAGACGGAGTTACGATATCTATGCAGACATTTAAAAAGCTTGTTACCGTGACTGATAGAATCTACGGCGAGGTAAGATATACCTTAAGGACTGTTCCGTGGGTAAAGGATTCAAGAGCCTTCGTGCCTTTAAGATTTATTTCCGAAAATTTAGGCTATGAGGTTACCTGGAACGCAGATACACAGGAAATCACAATTGTAAAATAAAGTCTGTGTTGACAAAATAGGAGAATAATGTTATAATTAAGGCAAAAGTCAACAAAGACTTTTGCCTTAATCAACGAAAAAAAGCGTTCAAGCGGCTTTTCGTTGCAAAGAAAAATGCGAATAGCATTTTTTCGGCAAGGTACGCGCGGCAAGAAAAAGAATAGGCAAGGCAAAAGTCAACAAAGACTTTTGCCTTAATCAACGAAAAAAAGCGATTAAGCGGCTTTTCGTTGCAAAGAAAAATGCGAATAGCATTTTTTCGGCAAGGGGACGCGCGGCAAGAAAAAGAATAGGCAAGGAAAGTCAACAAAGACTTTTGCCTTAATCAACGAAAAAGAGCGATCAAGCGGCTTTTCGTTGCAAAGAAAAATGCGAACAGCATTTTTTCGGCAAGGTACGCGCGGCAAGAAAAGAATAGGCAAGGAAAGTCAACAAAGACTTTTGCCTTAATCAACGAAAAAAAGCGATTAAGCGGCTTTTCGTTGCAAAGAAAAATGCGAATAGCATTTTTTCGGCAAGTGACGCGCGGCAAGAAAAAGAATAGGCAAGGCAAAAGTCAACAAAGACTTTTGCCTTAATCAACGAAAAAGAGCGTTCAAGCGGCTTTTCGTTTTATATGAAAAAAAGGGGTGCCCAAAAGGCTGAGATTATACCCGTATTACCTGATTTGGATAATGCCAACGAAGGGAAAATAAGGTTTTTTAGTGCGCTCCTTTTTATATTTAAATTTAAAGGAGTGTTTTTTATGAAAACAAAAGAACTTGTGACAACGGCAATGCTGCTTGCACTGGCAACGGTGCTTTCTATCTTTAAGCCGTTCGAGCTTCCCTACGGCGGAGGAATAACTATTGCATCTATGATGCCGGTTATACTAATTGCCTTCTGCTTCGGCACAAAGAAAGGCCTTTTGGCAGCCTTTGTATACAGTATAATTCAAATGCTGTTATCACACGGCACAATAAGTGCAGCATTTTTGCCCGGCGAGGATCAGATGGTATTTTACAAGGCAATATTAATGTGTATTTTAGACTATACCATTGCCTTTACAGTGCTTGGACTTGGCGGAATATTTAAGGGAAAAATTAAAAACGATACGGCGGCAATATTTACCGGAACAGTTTTGGTTACATTTTTAAGATATGTGTGCCACTTTTTATCCGGTGTTATTTTATGGGGCAGCTATGCCGAGTGGTTTTTCTCCCAGGAGGGCTTTACCTTTGGCGCAATGATTCTTTCCAAATTCTCCGGCATGGCTCTTTCCATAGTATACTCGCTGGTTTACAACGGACTTTACATGATTCCCGAAATTATTATAACGGCGATAGTTACGCCTATAATATTTAAGGCTCTTAAAAGCGCAAAGGTAATATAATTTAATTTGGGGTGTTGACTTTGTGTAGCCTGTAGTGTAAAATAGTAATAATACTATGTAAGGAGGGCTTTCTATGCCTAAAAAATTTACATATAATAAGGTTACAAAATTTAACACAATAAGGGAAATGATGGACATCGCCGTATCCGAGGCAGGAGATAAGGACGCCTTCAGATGGCTTGACAAAAAGGATATAAAATCCGTTACATACAGAGAGTTTAAAGATACTATTAATTATCTCGGCACGGGCTTAAATGACTTGGGCGTTTCCAAAAGTCACGTTGCGACCACAGGTGAAAACAGTTATGACTGGATATGCACTTACCTTACCATGCTCGAGTCGGAGGGAGTTTTCGTCCCCATTGATAAAGAGCTTCCGGCAGACGATATGGTAAATATCTTAAACGACAGCGATACGGAGGCGGTATTTTATGCCTCCCGTTTTGAAAAGGTATTTCACGAAAAAGAAGCCGAGCTTCCCAATATAAAGTACTTTATCGGATTTGACCGTGAGGAGGACGAGGGAAGGTTTATCTCCTATAAAAAGCTCATAAAAAAGGGAAGAGAGCTCTTGGACGGCGGCGACATGGGCTTTACCGGCCAGGTACCCGACCATACGGGGCTTAAAATGCTGGTATATACCTCCGGAACAACGGGAGATCCAAAAGGCGTAATGCTTTCCGAGCATAACCTTGTAAGCATGGTTTATTACGGCATGCAGGTATCAAAGCCCGAAACAACCGAGCTTGCGATACTTCCTTTCCACCACACCTACGAGGCGGTGCCCGGAATACTTGTGCTGATACACAAGCACAATACCATGTGCATAAATGCAAAGCTTTCTCAGGTGCTTAAAAACATGCAGGTGTTTAAGCCCGACTATTTATATATAGTGCCGGCATTTGCCGAGTTGTTTTATAAAAAGATATGGGCTGCCGCAAGGGAACAGGGCAAGGAAAAATCCTTAAGGCTTTTAATCCACATAAGCAATGCTCTAAGGAAAATCGGAATAGATAAGCGAAGAACATTTTTTAAATCCATATTGGATTCCTTCGGAGGAGAGCTTAAAACCTTAATCTGTGGCGGCGCTCCTGTAAGAAGCGAGCTGGGCAAGTTTTTTGACAGTATCGGCATATATCTTATGAACGGTTACGGAATTACCGAATGTGCGCCCCTTATAAGCGTAAACCGCTTTGATATGGACGACTGTACAACAGTTGGATTTGTGCTTCCCTGCCTCCAGATTAAGTTTGACGAGGTTACAGACGAAGGAATAGGCGAGATTTGCGTCAAGGGTGACAATGTTATGTTAGGCTATTACAAGCGCCCCGACCTTACCGCACAGGTTATGCATGACGGATGGTTTTCTACAGGCGATTACGGTATGCTTGACAAGGAGGGACGGCTTAAGATAACCGGCAGAAAGAAAAACATCATTGTTCTGACCAACGGCAAAAACGTATATCCCGAGGAGCTTGAGGAAAAGATAGGCAATATCCCCTATATCAAGGAAAATGTCGTATATGCGGTTTTGAATGAAAACGGAGCCGAGGACGGAATTTGCGCCGAGGTATTTTTGGATCAAGATATGGTAAGCGCCATGAACGAGCCGGATATCAAGGCAAAGCTTAAAAAGGATATTGATTTGGCGCTTTCGCCTCTTCCGAGATATAAGCAGGTAAGCGAAATTGTTATAAGGGACTCTGAATTTGTGAAAAATTCGTCCAATAAGATTAAAAGAAATCTTGTAGGTCCCAATGTTAAATAATAAATAAAGGAAAAACGGATGCACATCAGTGCATCCGTTTTAAAATGCTAACCTTATTATAAGCGTTAATTCTTAAGCATTCTGAAATAAAACAGCTCTGTTTTCCTTGACTTGGTGGCATATTGCGAGTATAATTACAATGAGTTAAAAGTTTGGATAATAAAAGCGGCGCTTTTTCTCCGTATCTTAAGCTTAAGGAAGGAATATATTATGGATAAGATAATTGACAAAACAGATTATGCGATACTTATGTGTCTTAAAGAAAACGCACGTATGAAAGCGTCGGATATTGGAAAAAAGATAAACCTTTCTGTTTCCGCTATAATCGAGCGGATAAAGAAGATGGAAACGCTGGGAATAATCGAGTCCTATACCATAACGCTGAATCAGCGGCTTTTGGGTAACGACCTCATTGCGCTTATGGACGTAAGCCTTGAGCATCCGAAATATTACGACGCCTTTGTGGATATGGTAAAAAAAAGCGAGGAAATACAGTCGTGCTATTACCTTACCGGAAAATATGACTTTTTGCTTAAAATACTTACCGATTCCTCCGAAAGCTTAGAGCGTATACACAGAGATATAAAAAGCTTAGAGGGAGTAAGCGCGACCGAAACGCATTTCGTTTTGAAGGCTGTAAAACACGACATTGCCGCAATTCCGGATTTCGAGGAATTCGGAGAAAAAATAAAATAAAGGAAGGCGTTTTTATTGACAAAAAGAATATGTGCGTTAATAGATACCGGCGCAATAGCTGAAAACGCTTTGCGTATAAAAGAAAAGGCCAAGGAAAAAAAACTGATTGCCGTTATTAAGGCGAACGCTTACGGACACGGTGATACAGAGGTTTCAAGGATACTTGAAAAAACGGCGGATATGTTCGCCGTAGCCACTAAAGACGAGGCACTTAATCTAAGACAAAACGGTGTGGAAAAGGACATTATTATACTTAGTATGATACCGGATTCGGACAAGGCGGAATGTATAAAAAACGGTATAATTCTTACTGCGTCGGACCTTTCTGAAGGGAAAAGGATTTCCGAGGCGGCGTCCGAGGTTGGGAAAAAAGCCAGAGTTCACGCCGCAGTAGATACCGGGATGAGCCGTATCGGCTTTAAGGCGGACAGTGAAGGAGCCGAAAAAATAAATGCGCTGTCAAAGCTTTCCGGGATAAGCTTAGAGGGTATTTTTTCTCACTATGCCGTTTCCGATATAAAGGATAAAAGCTTTACAAAAAAGCAAACGGAAAGGTTTAAAAAGGTTTGCTCGATCGCAGGTGAGGGAAAGCTTTGCCATATTGCGAACAGCGCCGCAATTATGGACCTTGAAAGTCTTTACGGCGGCGCAGTGAGAGCCGGAATTATACTTTACGGACTTTTGCCGTCGGACGAGGTTTTAAAGGACTCTATACAGTTAAAGCCGGCGCTTACCTTAAAAAGCCGGGTTTCCTTTGTCAAGGAAATAGAAAAAGGCGACGGGATAAGCTATGGGCTTACCTTTGTTGCGGATAAAAAAATGAAAATTGCCACAGTTACCGCCGGCTATGCCGACGGGTATCCCAGAAGTCTTTCCGGCAAGGGCAGCGTTCTTATAAACGGAAAGAGATTTCCCATTGTGGGGCGTGTGTGCATGGATCAGTTTATGATAGACGTCACGGGAAGCTCTGTTGCCGTGGACGACGAGGTAATACTCATAGGGAAAAGCGGCAATGAGTATATAAGCGCTGACGAAATTGCAAAAATCGCAGGCACAATAAACTATGAGATAGTGTGCGGTATCGGAATGAGAGTTCCGAGAATATATATTTGATTTTAAGGGGGGGAATAAAAATGAGTATTTTTTATGATGAGAAAAATGGAATTTTTCACTTAAAGACAAAATCTTCAAGCTATATGATGGGAATATACAGCGGATATCTTGTGCATGCATATTACGGAAAAAGGCTTGAGCATACCGATTCTTTATATGACGCTCTGGGCTTTTCACCGTACAGAGTAAAATCCTTTATGGCAAGGGAATTTAATGAGGACAAAACGCCGGGATTATGCCTTGAAAGTCTGCCGCAGGAATATGCCGCCTATAATTCCGATTTAAGAGAGCCGGCCTTTCATGCCGAGTATAAGGACGGCAGCGCATACAGCGTCCTTAAGTACGAAAAGCACGAAATATATAAAGGAAAAAGGTCCTTGGGAATATTGCCCTCGGTATATACGGAATCTGACTCAGAGGCGGACTCTTTGGATATAACTCTGTTAGATTCGGTAAAGAAATTAAGAATAGTGCTTACCTATTCCGTTTTTGAGGACTTTGACGCCATAACGAGAAGCGTTAAGGTAATAAACTCAACCGGCGAGGAGGTTTCGCTTAAAAAGGTTATGAGCGCATCCTTGGATTTTTGCCGGGCAGATTTTGATATGACTACTCTTTTCGGCGCATGGGCAAGGGAAAGATATATTGACAAGGCTCCGCTTTTTCACGGAATTAAAAAAATTGACAGCAAAAGGGGCGCAAGCAGTCACAATCAAAATCCGTTTATTGCTCTGTCCGAAAAAAGCGCAACGGACGACAGGGGCGAGGTGTACGGCGTTTCCCTTTGCTATAGCGGCAATTTTGAAGCGGAAGCCGAGGTTACAGCCTATGACGAAACAAGGGTAAATATAGGAATAAATTCCTTTGATTTTTCATATCTTCTTGGTCCGGGAGAGGAATTTACTGCGCCCGAAGCTGTTTTGGTATATTCCGACAGGGGCTTTAACGGTATGTCGCAGATATATCACAGACTCTACAGGAAACGCTTATGCAGAGGTAAATACAGGGATTGTCGCCGTCCTGTTCTTATTAATAGCTGGGAGGCGGTTTATTTTGACTGCACCGAGGAAAAGCTTTTAAATCTTGCCAAAAAGGCTAAGGAAGCCGGCATCGAGCTTTTAGTGGTAGACGACGGCTGGTTCGGAAAAAGAGATGGGGATAACTCATCTTTAGGCGACTGGACGGTGTATAAGGATAAGATTCCAAGCGGAATAAGCGGACTTGCAAAGAAGGTCAACGATATAGGCTTAAAATTCGGACTCTGGTTTGAGCCTGAAATGGTTTCCTGCGATTGTGAGCTTTACAGAAAGCACCCTGATTGGTGCATACATATAAAGGGAAGAGATAGGCTTGAATCGAGAAATCAGCTTATACTTGATTTGTCAAGAGATGAAGTATGCGATTATGTAATAGATGCGGTGGGAAATGTTTTATCCTCCGCCAATGTGGAGTATGTAAAGTGGGATATGAACAGAAATATGTCCGAGGTCGGAAACGAGCTTCTGCCGCCGGAGCGTCAGAGAGAGCTTCCCTTAAGGTACATGCTGGGTCTTTACAGAGTTCTTGATACCCTTACAAAAAAATTCCCGGAGGTTCTTTTTGAGGGCTGCTCCGGAGGCGGAGGCAGATTTGACCCGGGTATGCTTTACTATTTCCCCCAGATATGGACAAGCGACAATACAGATGCCATTGAGCGACTTTACATTCAGGAGGGTACCTACAGCGTATATCCGCCCTGCTCGGCAGGTGCGCATATTTCGGCAGTTCCGAATCATCAGGTGGGGAGGGTTACTCCGATGGAAGCACGTGCCGCAGCGGCAATGGCAGGACAGTTCGGATACGAGATTGATCTTGGAAAGTTGTCCGAAGAGGACTTTTTGAAGGTAAAGGAGCAGGTAAAGCTTTATAAGGAGCTTTCGCCGATGATGCAGAATACAGATTATTACAGGCTTAAAAGCGTTTACACCGACGGATATTCTGCGTGGCTTTTTGCATCGGAGGATAAATCCTATGCGGTTTTGGTAATAATAAACACCCTTGCCCATGCAAATTCAAACAATGAATATATAAGGCTAAAGGGACTTGACCCTGACGCCGTATACAATGAAAGATTTACTAAAAGACGTGTCAGAGGCGAGTACCTTATGAATTGCGGTTATGTATATCAGAGAAATAGAGATTTTGACTCCAAGCTTCTGATTTTTGAAAGGGAATAATCCGGATTAGGGGTAAAAAATACGGCGGATAGAAAAATCCGCCGTATTTTTTTTACAAAAAAATCTATATAAAAATAAAAAAATACTAAAAAATTAACAAAACATTAAAATTTTTTGTCCGAATATAGGCATAATTGATAAAAAACACTTGATTTTTAATTCGCGTTACAGTATAATATAATACATATTTCCGGAGAATGCATATTTCCGGAGAAAATTTATTGGGAGGCATTTATATGAAAAAATTATTGTCGGTAGTTTTGGCATCTGCAACTTTATTTGCTTTTGCCGGCTGCTCAAAGAGCGACGAGGGCGCAGGCTTCGGCTCAAACACAAGCTACACCTCGTCTAACACAGAGTTCTTCATCGGCTCGACCGGACCTCTTACGGGCGACGCATCCTCTTACGGTATATCCGTTCAGCAGGGCGCTCAGCTTGCCGTTGACGAGATCAACGCAAACGGCGGAGTAAACGGCGTTATGTTAAAGTTTGATATGAAGGACGACAAGGCTGCAACGGCTGAGGCTGCTACAGGCTATGACGCGCTTTATGAAGCTGGAATGAACGTTTCAATCGGAAGCGTAACCTCAGGCTCATGCGATTCCTTCGCTTCAAAGGCGGCTGAGGATAACCTTTTCTTCATCACTCCTTCTGCATCTGCCGCTAACGTAATCGAGGGCAGAAAGAACGGCTTCAGAATTTGCTTCGGCGATCCTGACCAGGGTATCCTTGCGGCTGAAGACCTTACATCCAGATTCACCAAGATAGGCGCTATATATGACACAAGCGATCCCTATTCTTCCGGTATCTTCGAGGCGTTTGACGCTAAGATGAAGGAGCTGGGCATTGATTATGTTGTAAGAACATTTGACGCTGAAAACAAGAAGGATTTCTCAACTCAGATAGAAGCTATGTCTGACTGCGAGGTTATCTTCCTTCCCATCTACTACACAGAAGCAGGTCTTATTGCAAGAGCTGCGGCTGCTAAGGGCGTTACTGCCGAGCTTTTCGGTTGCGACGGCTTTGACGGCATAGTAGATCAGGTTGACAGCAGCGTTACAAATGTTATTAAGTACATCACACCCTTCGATGTAAACAGCAAGAATGAAAAGATAGCCGCATTTGTTGCAGCTTATCAGGAAAAATATAACGCACTTCCCGATCAGTTTGCCGCAGACGGATATGACGCTATATATACAATTGCCAAGGCAATTGAAAAGGCAGGCGTTACCGATCCCACAATTTCGGCTTCCGACCTTTGCGATAAGATCGTACCCGTTATTACCTCTTCCGATTTCAGCGTAGAGGGCGTTACAGGTACAATGACATGGGATGAGTCGGGCGCAAGCTCAAAGGCTCCTCAGATTGTTATTCTCGGCGAATAATATTTGCCGGTGTGTTTAAGACTTTTTAAGTAAAGTTTTTAATAACAGCCTGATGATATTTTTTGGTTGGGCGGCCACTTGGCCGTCCGACCAAAATCTGTTTTTAAATTTGCAGCTTTAAGGAAAACTGCCCTGAAAGGAGATTTTTATGAGCACTATAATAGACGGCTTAAGCCTCGGAAGCATATATGCTCTTATAGCGCTGGGCTACACTATGGTATACGGAATCGCCAAGATGCTTAATTTCGCGCACGGTGATATAATTATGGTGGGCGCTTATGCTATTTCAAGTACAATAGCCTTAAGCGGAAACGTACCGCTTGCGATTCTTATATCGGTTATAGTCTGCACGCTTTTGGGTATTTTGACCGAGCAGACCGCTTATAAACCTTTGAGGGGAGCTTCACCTTTGGCGGTGCTTATTACCGCAATCGGAGTCAGCTACCTTTTGCAGAGCGTGGCGCAGATTATTTACGGAGCGCAGTCTAAGCCCGTTACCATCGGAAATTTCGGATACGTGCATATTTTTGGGGTAAGAATAAACAAGGCGACGCTTATAACGCTTATTGTGGGCGCCGTGCTTATGATTGCTCTTAACATATTCATAAACAAAACAAAAACGGGAAGAGCAATGCTGGCAGTGTCCGAGGACAGAGGGGCGGCTCAGCTTATGGGTATAAACGTAAACGCAATCATATCGGTTACCTTTGCAATCGGCTCTGCGCTTGCGGCGTTCGCCAGTGTGTTTTATCTTATGCAGATACCCTCGGTTAACCCGACACTGGGCTCAATGCCCGGTATCAAGGCCTTTACTGCGGCGGTAATAGGAGGAATCGGCTCGATTCCCGGCGCCATGTTAGGCGGAGTTTTGCTGGGGCTTATAGAGAAAATAGCGCAGAGTATTCCTGCCATAGAGCAGTATACCACTGCAATTGAATTCGGACTTTTAATAGTTATACTTTTGGTTAAGCCCACCGGTATTTTGGGCAAACAGAGAAGAGAGAAGGTGTGATCTGTGGCAGGCAAGGGCAAACTTAAAAAGATGACCGGCTATATAAATTACGCCGTTATTGCGGTTATTCTGGCGGTCACGGCTTTCATGGGCTATTACGGCTATCTGGACAGATCTCAGATGAATCTTCTTACAATGATATCCTATTCAATAATCCTTGCGGTATCATTAAATCTCGTAGTCGGCTTCTTGGGCGAGCTTAGTCTGGGACACGCAGGCTTTATGTGCGTCGGAGCATATCTGGGATGCTTTTTTGCAGACTTTCTCCACGGCATTATTCCCTCAAGGCTTGCAGTGCTTATAATCTCCATGCTTGCCGGCGGACTTATTGCGGCGGTATTCGGATTTCTTATAGGACTTCCGGCTCTCCGCCTTCGAGGCGACTATCTTGCGATAGTAACACTCGCCTTTGGAGAGATTGTGAGAAACGTGTTTAAAAATCTTAAGACCTTCGGAGGAGCCAGGGGACTTTCGACGGTAAAATACGGAGTCGACCTTTATATTCCGGCACTTTTTGTGGTGCTTATAATGCTTTTTATAGTTCAGAATCTTATAAAAAGCAAGCACGGGCGTGCTATCACGGCGATAAGAGATAATGAAATTGCGGCGAAGGCAATGGGCATAAACGTAACCTTCTATAAGCTTATTGTGTTCGTAATATCGGCGTTTTTCGCCGGTATGGCAGGCGTTATATACGGACATTACAATACACCGGTCATGTATACGTTTTTCTCATACAATTATTCCATCGAGATACTTGTTATGGTGGTGCTCGGCGGCATGGGAAGTATAAACGGCTCTATGATTGCGGCGGCGCTTATTACCTGCATAAACTTCTTTCTTCAGACGAAGCTTTCGGGTGACCTTGCCGCAATAAAAAACCTTGTATACGCCCTTATACTTATCGTGATGATAATCTTCAACAACGCTCCTGCGCTTAAGGGAGTCAGAGAAACCCTATTCGGCAAAAAGGAGGATAAGTGATATGGCATCAATGCTTGAAACACAAGGTCTGGGCATAACCTTCGGAGGACTTAAGGCTGTTTCCGACCTTAATATAAAGATTGAAAAAAATGAGCTGTACGGGCTTATTGGGCCTAACGGTGCCGGCAAAACCACCGTATTTAATATGCTCACCGGCGTGTATAAGCCGACAACAGGAAGATTTTTTTTAGACGGAGAGGATCTTACCGGTAAAAGTCAGACGGAAACAAATCACAAGGGAATAGCCAGAACATTTCAGAATATAAGGCTGTTTTCAAATATGACGGTTTTACAGAACGTATTGGTCGGACTTAATAATCAGCCGGAGTACAGATGTACCCCCTTTGAGAGCATGTTAAGACTGCCCCGGCATTTTTCCTCGGAAAGCAAAATGATAAAAAGGGCAGAGGAGCTTTTGTCTATTTTCGGCCTTGCCGAGGCGAAGGAGGCGCTTGCCTGCAATCTTCCCTACGGTAAGCAAAGAAAGCTGGAAATAGCAAGGGCGCTTGCGACAAATCCCAGGCTTTTGCTCTTGGACGAGCCGGCGGCAGGCATGAATCCTAACGAAACCAAGGAGCTTATGGATACCGTACGTTTTATAAGGGATAGCTTTGATATGACGATACTTTTAATCGAGCACGACCTTAAGTTTGTGTCCGGACTCTGCGACGAGGTAACGGTGCTTAATTTCGGCACGGCTTTAGTTCAGGGAAAAGTGAGCGACGCTTTAAATGACCCCGAGGTTATTAAAGCTTATATAGGAAGTTAATGGGGGCGTATTTATGGCATTACTTGAAGTTAAAAATCTTGAGGTTTACTACGGTGTTATTCAGGCTATAAAGGGTATAAGCTTTGAGGTAAACGAGGGCGAGATAGTTACTCTTATAGGGTCTAACGGCGCCGGGAAGACCACAACCATGCACAGTATTATGGGACTTATACCGGTGAAGCACGGAGAGATAGTATATAACGGACAGAATATTACAAAGGTACCCTCCCATAAGATAGTTAAAATGGGAATGACTCAGGTGCCCGAGGGAAGAAGAGTATTTCAGGAGCTTTCGGTTTACGACAACCTTTTAATGGGAGCCTATACCGGAAAGGATAAAAAGAAGATAAAGGACGATTTAGATTCTGTATATGAAAAATTTCCAAGACTGGCAGAAAGAAAAAACCAGATTGCCGGCACTTTATCGGGTGGTGAACAGCAGATGCTTGCAATGGGCAGGGCATTAATGAGTAACCCAAAGCTTTTAATGCTTGACGAGCCCTCCATGGGACTTTCGCCCATATTGGTAGATCAGGTATTTGACATTATTAAGGACATTCACAAAGAGGGTGCGACTATACTCTTAGTTGAGCAGAACGCCGGGAAGGCGCTTGCAATTGCCGACAGGGCGTATGTTCTTGAAACGGGAAATATAACCATGACCGGCAAAGCGTCCGAGCTTTTGTCGGACGACAGAATAAAAAAAGCATATCTCGGCGGTTGATTAAAAGCTGCGGAAAAACGGCGTTATGCATGACATAGACTGTAACGGTCTTAATGGGACCTTTTAAGAGGCGATTTTGACCCGGAATTTTATTTGGTGCATAACGAAAACATTTCGTTTTTCCGCAGCCCGTTTTTTATTGACCATAGATATTACGGTTACGACAGATAACGCCTATATGGTGCTTGCGGACGGTGTTTACAGCAATATGTTTGCAAATTAAACTTCCTTGAAGGAAAAGACAGGGTATGTGAATTTTAATGAAGCTTTCCGAGTATGTTAAAAATCTGCTCTTTCCGCCGAAGTGCTTATGCTGTGGAGAGGTTATAAGAGAAAATACGGTTTTCTGCGAGAAGTGTCTTCCGGAAATTGGATTTACCGAGGGAGAGTGCTGTAAGGTTTGCGGAATACCGTTAAATCCGCACTTTGAGTCGCCGATATGTGCAAGGTGCCGCAGTATTAAGCCGTATTTTGAAAGAAATTTTTCGGTTATGGAGCATACCGGAATGGGAAGACGGGCGGTGCTTAATGTAAAATATGGAAAAAGGGGCGCTATTCCTCCGGCCGCTCGCTTAATTGCCGATAAGCTTATTGAAAATAAGATTTTTCCGGATGCGGTGACATTTGTTCCGGAAACCGATAAATCAAGGAGGAAACGGGGCTATTCGGTTACCGAAATGCTCTCTTTTTACACTGCAAGGTATTTGGGTGCGGAGCATATCGAGGCACTTGAAAAAATAAGAGAAACCAAAAAGCAAAAGGAGCTTACGGCAAGTCAGAGGAGAATAAACGTTCTCGGCGCATATAAGCTTAAAGACATACCTTTAGGTAAAAGTATTTTAATTATTGACGATGTTTTTACCACCGGCGCAACAATGAACGAATGTGCAAAAACCATTAAAAAGAAATTTAACGGAAAGATTTATACGGCAACTATTACTATAAGGGACAGGGAATAAATATGATAGATATGCACTCTCACTGCCTTCCCGGCATTGACGACGGGGCGAAAAGCCTTTCCGAATCGCTGAAAATGCTTACAGAGGCGAAAAAAAACAAAACTGAAACAGCGGTGGCAACTCCTCATATAAGACCCTATGACGAGGAGGACATAAGAAAGGCGATACTGCGTCGTGACGAGGCGTTTTCGGCCGTTACGGGCGCCGCTGAAAAGGACAGCATACCTTCTTTATTAAAGGGCTTTGAGGTTCGCCTTGACGCAGAAATTACCGGCTTTAGAAATTTTAAGGAAATGTGCATTGAAAATACGGATTTTATGCTGGTTGAAATGCCTTTTAAAATATGGGACGATTTTGCAATAGAGAGGCTTTGTCTGTTGACAGAATACGGTGTTACGCCAATAATGGCGCACATAGAAAGGTATCTTCCCTTTAAGGAAAATATAAAAAAGATTCTTATGATAGACAAAGTGATATATCAGGTGAACGCCGACAGCTTTTTGGATTTTAAGACCTACGGATTTATAAAAAAGCTTATTAAATCCGGTAAAACCGTGGTTGCCGGAAGCGATATGCACGGCGCCGAGGTAAGAAAAAGCAGACTGCATGAGGCATATCGGAAAATTGAAAAAAAGGGAGAGGTATTTAAGAACGTTTTTTCGGAAAATTCCGAAAAAATATTAAAAAGCCGGCTTTAGTCACAGGAACCTGCCCCTAACGCCTGAAAAGCGACTTTTTCTATATAACAACTGGTAAATAAGAAAATCATAACCTTAGAAGACCTACAGTTTTATGACGGCAGCATTTAAAAAACAGTTGATTTTTCATAAATTATCTTATATAATAGATAATTGTGAAAGGTGTGATTTTTATGGCGGAAAAACCGTTTGACAGGATAATTCAAAATGGCGGAATGACAAGAATATTCAGAACCATAGGATGTATAGGCGACAGTCTTTCTTCGGGCGAATTTGAGTCCATGGGAAAGGACGGGGTAAGAGGCTGTCACGATATGTTCGAGTATTCCTGGGGTCAGGTGTTGGGACGAGCCACCGGAAGCAAGGTATATAATTTTTCGAGAGGCGGAATGACAGCGGCAGAATATATGGAGTCCTTTGCTGAGGCCAATAACTTTTTTGATCCTGAAAAGGCATGCAGTGCATATATTATTGCCTTAGGCGTAAATGATATGGACTCGGACAATATTGGGGATATATCTGACATAGATATGGAAAACCCCGAAAATAACAAAAAGACCTTTACAGGTTATTATGCGGCGATAATACAAAAGTATAAAACCATTCAGCCGAGGGCAAAGTTTTTCCTTATGACGATACCTAAGGACTGTATGTTCCCTCCCGAAAAAGAGGCGAGAAGAAAAATCCATGCAGAGCGCATAAGACAGCTTGCGGAGCTTTTCGACAATACTTATGTGCTGGATTTTGACAAGTATGCGCCGGAATACGATAAGGAATTTTATGAAACGTATTTTCTCGGCGGACACTTAAGCCCGGCAGGGTATGTGCTTACCGCAGACTATGTGGGAAGCTATATAGATTATATTGTAAGACACAATATGAAGGATTTTAAGGAAGTGTGCTTTATAGGAACAGACCTTCATAATGTAAGTCTTGACAGTGAATAAGGAAGGAAAATTTATTTTGAGATACGATGTTGCGATAATAGGCGGCGGAATCGGCGGACTTATGGCCGCTTATAAGATAAAGGAAAACGATCCTTCAAGGAGCGTAATAATTTTGGAGAGAGGCTTTGAGCAGGACAAGCGCTTCTGCCCGGCAGGGAAAAATAAAAAATGCGTTCACTGCAAGGTCTGCTCCATTTCGGGCGGATATGCCGGTGCCGGCGCATTTTCAGACGGAAAGTTTAATATAGGCACAGCCTACGGCGGCTTTTTGGGAAACGAGCTTGGCGAGGATAAGGCTATGGAATACATCAATATGGTGGATAAGGTTTTGGAGAGCTTTTCCGACGACTATCCCGAGATGTATTATTCCAACGAGGAGCTTAAGCTTAAGTGCCTGCAGAACAATTTAAGACTGCTTGATATGAATGTCCGCCATCTCGGTACGGATAAGAATTATAACACAATGTTAAGATTAATCGAGCATCTTAAGGAAGAAAATGTCCGTATGGAGGCACGGGCCGATTGCCTTGACATAGATAATAAAGAGGACGGCTATAAGATAATTTATAACAAGGACGGGGAAAATAAAGAGATTCTCTCTGACAAGGTTGTTATCGCCACAGGAAGAAGCGGCGCATCCTTTGTTAAAAATATATGCTCAAAATTCGGCGTCAAAATCAACGCCAACTCCGTTGATATCGGCGTAAGAGTCGAGATGAAGGACGTTATCTGGAAGGAATTTTCTTCAAAGATTTACGAGCCGAAAATTTTATACAGAACGAAAACCTTTGAGGACAGGACGAGAATGTTCTGCTTTAATCAGGGCGGACTGGTTTCGGCGGAAAACAATCACGGGATAATTACAGCAAACGGTCATTCCTTTGCTCAAAAGGAGAAAAAGACGGATAACTGTAATTTTGCCATACTTTCTTCAATTCACTTTGAAGGAGATTTTGACAAGCCGACGGAATATGCGGAAAATATTGCGAGAAATATGAATTTTGCCGGCGAGGGAAATATAATCGTTCAGCGCTTCGGCGACCTTAAGCGAGGAAGAAGGACAAACGCTCACCGTCTTGAGGCAAACAGCGTTATTCCCACGCTCGCGGCGTTTCCGGGCGATCTTTCCATCGTCCTGCCTTACAGGGCGCTTACAAATATTATCGAAACTATATACGCTCTTGATAAGGTTGCGCCGGGCTGCGCCAACGACGACACGCTGCTTTACGGCTGTGAAAATAAATATTATTCCATAAGACCGGTGCACGACGGTAATTTCTCTATTATTGACGGAATTTATCTTATAGGCGACGGAAGCGGAATAACGAGGGGACTTTCTCAGAGCGGAGCTATGGGACTTTTTGTGGGAGATGCAATAACAAAATAAAAATGCGGCGCTGCTTGAGCGCCGCATTTTAAAATAATGACTTAAAGCAATATTAACTTAAAAAAGACCTGCCGATAATTATTTTTCTATAATAACCGTAATTATGCTGTGAGACTTTGAAATGACCGTGCTTTTTGTGTCATCGGCAATTATCCTCATGCGGCGATCGCAGTCAGAGCGGTTTAATGCGATAAGAGCTATTGAACCATCAGGATTTTGAAAAGCCAATACTTCCACATCCTCAGTATAGCTTGAAGCGCCGATCCTTACTGCGCCCGGCTTTACAAATCTGCTTATATGCCCTATGTAATAATATGAAGGTTCCTTTATCATTTCGCCGGTTTTTTGATTTACGATGATTGGAGCGTCACAGAAGTCAGGAGATATTCTGTTGTGGAAAGGACCGTTCTCTTCATCAAGTATAAGATTCCAGTCACAGAAAGAGGAAAGCCCCTCCTTATATAAATTAATTATTTCTCTTGCGTACTTTTCGCCGAAGGAAAGCCCGTCCTTGATTTTCACGCCTTTTTCAGATGAAAACGCACAGCCCTCACTGAATATTATGTCCTTGTCGGGGAACATGGTTTTGACCATATTAAGCTGCTCGAAATGGTCACCGGAATACCAATGGCAGGCTATGCCCTTTACATACTTCGAGGCCTCAGAATCGCCGAATACAGCTCGTGCACGTTTATAAAGCGACTCCTTGTTGTGATCCCAGATATATATGTCAACGCCCAGCTTAGCCATTTTTTCTCCCAGTGAGCTTTTGATAAAATCCGCTTCCTCTTCGGCAGTGTATACACAGGATTCCCAGGTTTGAACTGCCATAGCCTCATTCTGAACTGTAACGGCGGAAATTTCTATGCCTTCCTTTTTATAAGCTTCGATAAACTTTACGAAATAATCAGACCACATGTCGTAGTATTCCTTTTTAAGGTGTCCGCCGTTAAAGCGACTGTTATTATCCTTCATAAAGGCAGGAGGACTCCAAGGCGAAGCGAAAAGCTTTATATCCGCTTTGGAGAGAGAGGCTTTGATAAAGGGAATTATGTATTTTTTATCTCTCTTGATTGAAAAATCGGCAAGGGAAGAGCTGTCTTCATTTATGTTAGTGTATTCGTTATCGGAAAAATCACAGCTTGCAATATGACATCTGCCGAAGGAATAAGAATTTCCCTCTGAGGTAAAATAGGAATTAAGAAGCTCCTCTTTCTTATCGTCGGAAAGGGAAGAAAAGCACTTTGCCGAAGATTCTGTAAAGGCTCCTCCGATTCCGTTAAATTTCTGATAGCGGACATCGGAATAAACGGCTATAATCTCGTCCTCCTCGTGGGATGTGTCGGCTTTTATATCTATCGGATATTCCTGCATCAGACATCCGTTTTTTATGTCGGTTATAAAATATTTTGCTTTCATAGTTATTATACCCCCTTAAATTTAGTTAAATTATACCATTTATTCTTAAAAAAATCAATATATTTTTTTTGATATTAAGCGTTAAGATTTGACATATAATCTATTTTGTGCTATAATCTTAACAAAGATAAATACTCAAGGAGGAATCGAGAAATGCCGGTAGTAAATTATGAACAGTATTTAAATATGATGAAGGCGGCTTACGATAATCACTATGCGTATCCTGCCGTTAATGTTTCATCTATGGAAACAGCAAATGCGGTCTTAAAGGGACTTGCGGACGCTAAGTCCGACGGTATCGTACAGGTATCTGTCGGTGGAGCGGAGTTTGCTTCGGGACTTAGCGTAAAGGATAAGGTATTAGGTGCAATAAGCCTTGCCGACCATGTTCGTCTTATGGCGGAAAAGTATAATGTATATGTAGCTCTTCATACCGATCACTGCACTCACGGAAAGCTTGAAAGCTTCATGCTTCCCCTTATTGCGGAAACCGAGAGAAGACGTGCCGAGGGTCGTCCCAACCTCTTTAACAGTCACATGTTCGACGGAAGCGATATATCCTTAGACGAAAATATTAAAATCGCAAAGGGACTTTTCGAGCGCTGCGCGAAGAACGATATAGTTCTTGAGGTTGAAGCAGGCGTTGTCGGAGGAGAAGAGGACGGACAGAATAACGAGGGTGTTTCAAACGACAAGCTTTACACCACTCCCGAGGATATGATTAAGATTTATGACGCATTATCCGGCATAAAGGGCACCTATACCGTTGCGGCTACCTTCGGAAACGTACACGGCGTTTATAAGCCCGGAAATGTTAAGCTTCAGCCCAAGATTTTAAGAGACGGTCAGGCGGCTTTGGCTCAAAAGTACGGAAGCGACGCTCATTTTTATTTGGTGTTCCACGGCGGCTCAGGCTCCTCTAAAGAGGAAATCAAGGAAACCTTAGGCTACGGCGTAATTAAGATGAACGTTGATACAGATACTCAGTATGCGTTTACAAGACCGGTAGTTGACCACATGTTCAAAAACTACGACGGAGTTTTAAAGGTTGACGGTGAGGTCGGAAACAAGAAGGCTTACGACCCCAGAAGCTATCTTAAAAAAGGCGAAGAGGGTATGGCGGCAAGAGTTTACGAGGCCGCAGACGACCTTGAGTCTAAAGGAAAAACTCTTTACAAATAATAAAAATAATGCCGGGCGCCAGCCCGGCATTATTTTCTTAACGCAAAGTAAAGGATTTTATGCTTTTACGTCGAATTTCATTTAGTAGAAAATTTAAATTAAGGAAAAAAGTATTAGAAAGGTTGTCTGGAGGATAAAATGTATAAAAGAGTACTGCTGAAAATAAGCGGAGAGGCTCTTGCAGGAAGCAAGGGCACCGGAATAAACGAGGATGTTGTCGGTCAAATCGGCGACGTTATAGCAGAATGTGTGGAAATGGGAGCCCAAATCGCAATCGTTGTGGGCGGCGGCAATTTCTGGCGCGGCAGAAGCGGCGAGAAAATGGACAGAACAAGAGCTGACCATATGGGTATGCTGGCGACGGTAATAAATGCGCTGGCGCTTCAGGACTCTTTTGAAAGACGGGGCATTCCCACCAGAGTGCAGACGGCTATAGAAATGAATAAAATTGCCGAAAGCTATATAAGAGGAAGAGCGGTAAGGCACCTTGAAAAGGGAAGAGTGGTTATCTTCGGCTGCGGTACGGGCAATCCGTTTTTCTCAACCGATACGGCGGCGGCTCTCCGTGCAGTGGAGATAGACGCCGAAATTATCCTTCTTGCAAAGAGAATCGACGCAGTATACGATTCTGACCCTGAGAAAAATCCCGACGCCAAAAAGTTTACCGAGCTTACTTATATGGAGGTTTTGGACAGAGGGCTTGGCGTTATGGATTCTACCGCAACAACCCTTTGTATGGATAATAATATGCCGATAAGAGTATTCGGCTTAGACGACCCGGAAAATATTAAAAGGGCTTTAATGGGCGAGGAAATAGGAACGATAGTACATAAATAAGGAGGTATTTTTAATGGATGCAATGAACGAGCTTAAAACAAAAATTGAAAAGAGCATAAATTATTTTGAGGAGGAGCTTTCCGCTATAAGGGTGGGAAAGGCTTCCGCAAGTGTGCTTGACAGAATTATGGTAAACTATTACGGAACAGATACTCCCATAAATCAGATGGCGACTGTGTCCGCGACGGACGCACATACCCTTACAATTCAGCCCTGGGACGCAGGCACATTAAAGGAAATAGAAAAGGCGATACAAAAGTCGGACCTTGGCATAAACCCTACTAACGACGGAAAGGTAGTAAGACTGGTATTTCCGTCACTTACCGAGGAACACAGAAAAGAGCTTGTAAAGACCTTGAACAAAAAGACAGAAGAGGCAAAGGTTAACGTAAGAAATATAAGAAGAGATATTCTTGAGGTTTTCAAAAAGCAGAAAAAGGAAGGCACGCTTACAGAGGACGATATGAGAAATGTTGAAAAGGACGTGCAAAAGGCTACCGACGACGCAGTAAAAAATATCGAAAGCATTTCTGCGGCGAAGGAAAAGTCCATAATGGCGATATAAAATGTTCGGGAAAAAGAAATTAAGCCTCACGCATATTGATAAAGAAAATCTTCCCAAGCACATCGGCATAATTATGGACGGAAACGGTAGATGGGCGAAAAAGCGCGGCATGCCGCGCTCTTTCGGTCATAGAGCGGGAGCGAAGGCGTTCGATAATATTATTGATTTTGCAGGAAACCTGGGAATAAAGGCGGTGACCGTATATGCCTTTTCTACGGAGAACTGGTCAAGACCTAAGGATGAGGTTGACGCCATAATGGAGCTTTTAGATGACTATTTAAATAACGGACTTAAAAAGTTAGAGGGTAAGGACACCAAGGTAAAAATAATCGGCGACATTGCGTCCCTTCCCGAGGATATAAGGCAGGGAATAAAAAATATCGAGGAAAACACAAAAGACGGAAAATCCATGATTGTACGTATTGCCTTAAACTACGGAGGACGGCTGGAAATAGCCCAGGCTTCTCAAAAAGCGGCGCAAATGGTAAAAGAGGGGCAAATAGAGCCTTGTGACATAACTGAGGAGCTTTTGTCCTCATTAATGTACGACCCCGAGGTGCCGGATCCCGACCTTATAATAAGACCAAGCGGCGAATACAGGCTAAGCAATTTCCTTTTGTGGGAAAGCGCCTATTCGGAATTTTGGTTTTCAGATATTTTGTGGCCCGATTTTACTGGAGAGGATTTGCTCCGCGCAGTATCCGACTATCAAAAGAGGTCAAGACGGTTCGGCGGAGTATGATTTTTTGGAGTTAAGCTATGAAAGAAAGAATTATTGCGGCACTTATTATGATACCGCTTGCCGTTGCGGTGCTTTTGTCCGGCGATTTTGTTGTGCTTTTCGCCGTAACGCTTCTGTCGCTTTCGGCGTCATACGAAATATGCGAGTCCTACGGATTTAATATTAAGGATACGAAAGCGGCGCTTATATATATACTGCTGTCGCCGTTTTTTGTCGGTCTTTTATCCCTTTCCGTGATGAGGAGCGTTACAGACCCTGACAGAATAAAAATGATTTTTACACTGTATATGCTCTTGGGATTTTTAATAATATTATTTAACCATGAGAAGGTTAAGGTAAGGAACGTGATGGCGGCAATGGCGCTGTGTTCGGTTATCACGTTTTTCTTCATGCAGGCGGTAAATATAAGAACGGATATGAAATACGGAAAATATCTGCTCTGGATAGTGATTGTGGGAGCCTGTCTGACAGACACCTTCGCCTTGTTTGCCGGGAAATATTTGGGTAAGCGAAAGCTTGCTCCCAAGATAAGTCCGAAAAAAACGGTGGAGGGTGCCATAGGGGGAATTTTTGGCGCCGTAATCTCACTTTTTATTTACGGCGGAGTAGTAAAGCTTATCAATCCGGCAATGGGGATAAACTTCCCGGCGCTTGCCGTTTTGGGAGTTTTAAGCTCCCTTGCCGCACAGCTGGGCGACCTGTCCATGTCGGCGGTTAAAAGGGAAGCCGGAATAAAGGATTACGGCAATCTGATCCCCGGTCACGGAGGCATATTGGATAGGCTTGACAGCATTATTTTTACGGCGCCCATAGTCTATTATTTTCTTACATACGTAACGGTACTTTATTAAAAAGGAGCTGCTGACAATTTGAAAAGCTTAAGCGTTTTGGGGTCTACGGGCTCTATCGGCACGCAAACGCTGGATATTGTAAGGCGTGACGGGAAAAACTTTAAGATAGCGGCATTAAGCGCAGGGAAAAATGCGGACTTAATGGAAAAACAAGCTCGTGAATTTCACCCGGAAATTGTTGCGATGGCTGATGAAAAAGCTGCCGCAGACCTTAAATTAAGACTTAGAGATACCGATATTAAGGTGTTGTCGGGCGAGGAGGGCGTTATTTCGGCAGCGAGAGCTAAAAATGCCGATATGGTTTTGGGCGCAATAGTGGGAATAGCCGGGCTTATGCCCGTTATTGCCGCAATAGCCGAGGGAAAGGACATTGCTTTGGCAAATAAGGAAACTCTTGTTACCGCCGGAGATATTGTAATGGCGGCGGCAAGAGATATGGGAGTTAAGATACTTCCCGTTGACTCGGAGCACAGCGCAATTTTTCAGTGCCTTTTATCGGGAGGGCGGCCTGAGCGAATTATACTTACTGCGTCCGGAGGTCCGTTTTTCGGGAAAAAGCGTGAGGAGCTTGTAAGCATCACCCCTAAAGATGCCTTAAAGCATCCTACCTGGTCAATGGGCGCAAAGGTAACCATAGACAGCGCAACCTTGGCAAACAAGGGGCTTGAGGTGATAGAAGCGTCTCATCTTTTCGGAGTAAGTATAGATAAAATAACGGTGGCAGTTCACAGGCAGAGTATAATCCATTCTATGGTGGAATTTGCCGACGGCGCAGTTATAGCTCAGCTTGGATCCGCCGACATGAGAACGCCCATAAGCGTGGCGTTAAATTACCCTGAAAGAAGCAGCGTATCAGGGGACAGACTTGATATTTTTGCCATGCAGGCTCTCACCTTTGAAAAGCCCGACGAAAAAACTTTTAAATCCTTAGACCTGGCCTTTAAGGCAAAAAAAATAGGCGGCACAATGCCGGCGGTGCTTAACGGCGCAAATGAGGAGGCTGTCGGCATGTTCCTTTCGGGAAAATGCTCCTTTTTGGATATAGCGGATATGACAGAGGAAGCAATGAAAAATCATAAAGTGAAGGAAAGCCCCTCGCTCGGCGATATTTTTGACGCCGATAAAGAGGCAAGAGAATTTGTTCGGAGGCAGAAATGGGCATAATTTGGACTGTAATAATACTCGGCGTAATGATTTTTATTCATGAGCTCGGACACTTTATTTCGGCAAGAAGCTTCGGGGTACATGTGGAAGAGTTTTCTATGGGCATGGGGCCGGCAATTTTTAAAAAGCAAAAGGGCGGCACGCTGTACGCACTTCGTGCGCTCCCTTTAGGAGGCTACTGCAAAATGGAGGGTGAGGATGCCGATTCGGACGCTCCGGACTCCTTTTCCAAATTAAAGCCATGGAAAAAGCTTGTGGTTTTAGCTTCGGGAGCGGCAATGAACGTGCTTTTAGCCCTTATACTTTTTATTATAGTAAGCTTTTCTCAGGGCAGCAGCATTTATGCGCCGCAAATCGGCTACATTGCGGACGGCTCGCCGGCAAGCGCTTTTTCGGTCGGCGATAAAATTGTGAAAATGGACAACACGAAAATAAATATTTACGCTGATATTACCCTTAAAATGATGGACAATAACGGTGAGGATATTGAAATTACGGTGGAACGTGACGGTGAAAGGATTACTAAGACCGTTACGCCCTATAAGACGGAAAACGGATATAAAATCGGCTTTTCTCCGGCGATAGTGGAAAATACTCCTTCGGTTGCCTTAAAAAACGGATTTTATGAAACCGTGTTCAGCGTAAAGACGGTGTTCTGGTCGATTAAACAGCTTGTTACAGGCAAGGTAGGGCTTTCAAGCCTGTCGGGACCTGTGGGAGTGGCGTCTGTTGTGGGAAGCGCAGTGGACAGCGTAGAGCAAACAGCGGACGCATCGGTAAGAGGACTTTTGTTGTTTTTGAATATCGCCTATATCGCCGCTCTAATCGGAGCAAACCTCGGAGTAATGAATCTTTTGCCCCTGCCGGCTTTGGACGGCGGAAGGATAATATTTATCCTTGCGGAAATGATTACACGAAAAAAGATTCCCGAACGGTTTGAGGCGGCAGTTCATGCGGCAGGCTTCGCCTTGCTTATGCTCTTGGCGGTTGTAGTCACATGGTCTGATATTGTTAAGCTTATTAGGTAAGGAGTAAGGAAAATGAGCAGAAGAAATGCAAGAGAAAATGCCTTTAAGATAATTTTCGCATCGACAGATTCGGCGGATGAAAAGCTTTTGGAGGATTTTTTTAACGGGGAAAAGGACTCGGAGCTTTGGTCGGGAAAAGCCCCGGAAGAGGACGATAAGGCTTATATAAAAAGAGCCTGCATAGGCGTTATGGAGCAAAGGGAAGATATAGATAAAACAATAGAAAAGTATCTTGAAAACTGGACTATTGACCGTATAAACAGAGTTTGCCTTGCGGCAATGCGCCTTGCCGTTTACGAAATGAAGGACCTTAAGGGAATACCCTTTAAGGTCAGCGCTTCGGAGGCGGTGGAAATCGTAAAAAAATACGCAGGACCTAAGGAAGCGAAATTTGTAAACGGAGTCCTGGGAAAGTTTATAAAAAACGAGCTTGACGAGCAGTAAAAGTAAGGAGTTTTTTAGGTGCAGACTCTTAAGATGACCGTGTCCGAGCTTAATTCAAATATGAAAAAGCTTTTGGATTCAAGACCCGGACTTAAGGATATATGGATACAGGGAGAAATATCAAATTTCAAACTCAATACGGCGTCCGGACACATTTATCTTACGCTTAAGGACGAAATGAGCGTGCTTAAGGCATGTATGTTTAAGAGTAACGCTATGACCTTAGACTTTAAGCCGGAGGACGGTATGAAGGTATCGGCTCACGGAAGAGTAACGGTTTATGAGCCGGGCGGAAGCTATCAGCTTTACATAGATAAAATGATACCGGACGGTCTGGGAGCCCTTTACGAGGCATATAACAGGCTGTGTGAGAAATTAAGAAACGAAGGGCTTTTTGACGAGAGTCATAAAAAGCCAATACCGAAGTACCCGAAAAGAGTGGGAGTAATTACCAGCGATACCGGTGCGGCGGTACGGGATATAATAAACGTAATTAAGCGGAGATTCCGCTATGCCGATATTATTCTCTATCCCTCTAAGGTGCAGGGGGAGGGAGCGGCGCAAAACGTCTGCCGGGGAATAAGCTTTTTTAACAGGGAAAAAAACGTCGACGTTATAATCGCCGGACGGGGAGGCGGCTCCATTGAGGATCTCTGGGCGTTTAACGAGGAGATAACCGCAAGAGCAATATATGAAAGCGAAATTCCTGTAATATCGGCGGTGGGACACGAAATTGATTTTACGGTAGCTGATTTTACGGCGGATTTAAGGGCACCTACGCCGTCAGCCGCGGCAGAGCTTGCCGTTCCGTCCTCAGAGGAGATATTAAAACAGCTTAAAAATACAAATATACGCCTGAAAAACGCCCTTAAATCAAAGCTTTCGGAAACCGAGGGACAGCTTTCTTATTTGAAAAAGCTCCTTTCGCCTCAAAGGTTTCAGGATAAGCTTGATTCGCTGGCCGTGATGTTAGACTCCGTAAGCCTTAGGGCTTTTCGGGCTGAGGAAAAAATGCTTGAAAATAAAACGAAAAGTCTTGCGGTTTTGTCTGCAAAGCTTGATTCGCTGTCGCCCCTTTCTGTGCTCGGACGGGGATATGCGGTGGTAACGGACGATGAGGAAAAAGTTATTTCAAGCACATCAGGGCTTAAAGAAAGTATGAAAATTAATTTGAAATTTTCCGACGGGAATGCTCTGGCAAAAGTGGAAAAAATAATCGAAAGAGGCGTGAGGTTTTGAACGAATTTGAAAAAATGATGGACGAGCTAAATGATATAACGGCAAAGCTTGAGAGCGGAAAGATGTCGCTTTCAGAGTCGATGGAGCTTTTTGAAAGGGGCGTTTCTTTAACTAAAAATGCTCAGGCGATATTGGAGAGCGCAAAACAGAAAATAGTTAAGATAACGTCAGACCAAGAAGGAGCTGTGACCAGCGAGCCCTTTGACGTTAAGGAGGATTAGTATTTTGAGTTTTTTAAAGGAGCTTGACAGGATAAAAAATACGGCGGACGCATATTTGGAAAGCATCCTGCCGCCGAAAGATATTCCCCAGGGGGAAATTATAAAGGCAATGGATTACAGCCTAAATGCAGGAGGAAAGAGGATAAGACCTATAATCGCCATAGGCGCCGCCGAAGCACTGGGCGGAAAAGCCGAGGAGGTTTTGCCCTTTGCCGCCGCAATCGAAATGATACATACATATTCGCTTATTCATGACGATCTTCCGTGCATGGACAACGACGATTTGAGAAGGTCGAAGCCCACCAACCATAAGGTGTTCGGTGAAGGCAAGGCAACCTTGGCCGGTGACGCACTTTTAAATTACGCCTTTGAAACGGCGCTTGAAGCGGATACAGACAGCGAGAAAAAGATAAAAATGCTTAAAATTATCGCGAAAGCCTCCGGCGTTTACGGAATGATAGGCGGACAGGTACTCGATTTAGAGGGAGAAAAAAGAAAGCTCTCAAAAACCGAAATAAAAAAAATGTATTCGATGAAGACAGGGGCACTCATAAAAGCGTCGGCGGCGGTGGGCGCAGTTACATCAGGTGCGCCGGAGAACTTTTTTGACGTTTACTCGGAAAATCTCGGTCTTGCTTTTCAGCTTAAGGACGATATTTTGGACGAAACCTCCACCACAGAGGAGATAGGAAAGCCCGTAAAAAGCGATGAAAAAAACGAAAAATCGACTTTTATTACCGTGTTCGGAAAAGAGGAAACGGAAAAGCTTTTAGAGGAGGCAACTGAAAAAGCAGTGGGCTCTCTTCCCGAAAACTGTCTGTTTTTAAAAGAACTTGCATTGTATCTTTTAAAAAGGACAAAATAAGGCTTATATTAAGGGGTATAATATGATTTTTAACGAACTTTTAAGAAATAAGGTTCTTATCTGTGCAATTATCGGATGGATAAGCGCTCAGGCTTTCAAGGTGATTTATATACTCATAAGAGAGAAGCGCTTCGACATAAAAAGATTTGTAGGGTCGGGCGGAATGCCAAGCTCTCACAGCGCATTTGTCAGTGCGATGGCGTCTGCGGTGGGTATGACCAACGGATTTGACTCATCGGCGTTTGCCATGGCGTTTGTTGTGGCGTTCATCGTGATGTATGACGCCTCCGGGGTACGGAAGGCGGCAGGAGAGCAGGCAAAGGTATTAAACGACCTTCAGGAAAAGATTTTTGAAAATGCACCGGTCTATCTTAAGGAGCTTTTGGGACACTCCCGTCTTGAGGTTGTGATAGGCTGTATTTTGGGCGTTGCCGTAACGCTTTTAATGTTCTTATAAAAAGAGGGGGCATTTCTTTGACGGTAAGAGATATGATCGAGCAAAGGGAGAGGGATACGCTTTCACCTTTAGCTTGCCTTTCTGAAAATACAAAGGGCAGGGAAAAGCCCTATACGCCTTGCGATTTGAGAACGGAGTTTCAGCGTGACCGTGACAGAATAGTTTATTCAAAAGCATTCAGGCGGCTTAAGCATAAAACTCAGGTATTTATAGCCCCGCTTGGCGACCATTACAGAACGAGGCTTACGCATACCCTTGAGGTGTCGCAGATAGCCAGAACAATCTCCCGTGCCTTATGCTTAAACGAAGATTTAACCGAGGCGATTGCACTGGGACACGACTTGGGGCACACGCCCTTCGGACATGCCGGCGAGCGAGCACTTGCCGCTTTATGTCCCTCGGGCTTTCGCCACAATATGCAAAGCCTTAGAATAGTGAAATACTTAGAGGGAGGAAGCGGCATTAATCTTACCTATGAGGTTATGGACGGGATTTTAAATCACGTCGGCGAAAATATGCCTTATACCCTTGAGGGGAAGGTGGTAAGGCTTTCAGATAAAATTGCTTATATCAATCACGATATAGACGACGCTTTTCGTGCCGGAATACTTACCGAGGAAAGCCTTCCTAAAGAGTGTACTGAGGTTTTGGGCGATAGCCACGGGAAAAGGATAGATACAATAGTAAGGGATTGCGTAAAAAACAGCACAGGCGAAATCTCCTTAAGTCCCGTGGTGGACGAAGCCGTCAGGGAGCTTGAGGCTTTTATGTTCGAAAACGTATATATAAAGTCAGAAGCGAAGAAAGAGGAGAAAAAGGTTTACGGAATTGTCGAGAGCCTATATGAATATTTCATCAAGCATATGGAGCTTTTAAAAGACGAGCCGGGCTTCGGTACGGTAAAGGATGAGGTTACCGTATGCGATTACATATCAGGAATGACGGATATATTCTGTATTTATAAATATAACGAGCTTTTTGTGCCGGAGTCCTGGCACAAGAGGTAGGCAAAAATTGAAAAAAGGATTTTGAATTGTTTTGTCGAAATAATTATTACATGGAAGAAAAAAGGAGCGTGAAGAAATGGCGGGGCTTTATCCCGAGGAGGTTATACAGGAGGTACTTTCACGCACCGATATAGTGGAGCTTATAGGCGGTTACATCCGCTTAAAAAGGTCAGGCAGGGGCTATATGGGTCTTTGCCCGTTCCATAAGGAAAAATCCCCTTCGTTTCACGTGTCCGACGATAAACAGCTTTATCATTGCTTTGGCTGCGGAGTTGGCGGAAACGCAATACATTTTGTTATGGCGGCTGAAAATTTAGACTTTGTGGACGCATTGAAATATCTTGCGGACAAAGCCGGAATTTCCTTGCCGGAGCCGGACAGCACAAGGCAGGACAGTGCACGCTACGAATTTAAAAAGAAAATGTACGAGGCAAATATATTTGCCGCCAAGTTTTATAGGGACTCATTTTTTTCTCCCGTAGGTGAAAAGGCAAGAGAATATGTAAAAAAGAGAATGCTTTCCGAAGCGACGGTTTTAAAGTTCGGAATCGGCTATGCGCCGATGAGCGGCGCTTTAATAGCGGCGGCACGGGAAAACGGTATTTCTGAGGATGTCCTTTTAGCGCTGGGGCTTATTATGAGAAACGATAAGGGGCGGATTACCGAACGGTTCAGGGACAGGCTTATGGTGCCGATTATTGATGTAAGAAAAAACGTCATCGGCTTCGGAGGGAGGGCGCTTTCGCCCGACGAAAAGGCAAAGTACATGAATTCGCCGGAAAGCCCGGTGTTTCAAAAGGGACGTGAGCTTTTCGCATTAAATTATGCGAAAAACTCAAAGGACAGCCGCATGATTTTATGCGAAGGCTATATGGACGTAATAAGTCTGCATCAGGCTGGCTTTACAAAAGCGGTTGCTTCCATGGGTACGGCTCTTACTCCCGATCAGGCAAGGACGGTAAAAAAGTACACGAAAGAGGTTTATCTGTGCTATGATTCCGACGGCCCCGGTCAAAAGGCGACCGATGCGGCGGCAGAGCTTTTCAGACCGTTAGACATAAAGGTAAAGGTGCTTACGCTTCCCGACTGCAAGGACCCGGACGAGTATTTAAAAAAGTACGGAGCGGAGGGCTTTGAGGCAGTAATAAAAAACTCAAGCGGCATAACCGATTATAAAATATATGCTCTGAGGAAAAAATATAATCTTGAGGATGTGGATCAGAAGGTAGATTTTACCAAGGCGGCGTCAGAGGAGCTTTTAAAAATCAACAATCCGATAGAGCAGGAGGCTTATATAAAAAAGGTGTCGGACGAGTCGGGAATTTCCGAGGATTCGATTAAAGCCGAGATTATGAAGCGAAGCTCGTCGTATAAAAAGCGTGAGGAAAAAAAGATTTTTTCCCGTCCTTCGAGAAAGCCTGAACAGATGGCCGAAATTACTGTTACGGGACGGGCATACGAAGCGGAGAAGCTGCTTTTGGGGCTGATGGCAAGGGATAAAAAGGTTTTTGACCGTTATCATAATGATTTTAAGCCGGAGGACTACTCCACAGACGCATTGAAGACTCTGGCAGAGGCTGTATATTCTACAATGGAAACAGGAAAAGATGTAGATCCGGCATTGATTTTGTCTATGCTTCCGGACTCTTTGACCGGTCAGATGTCGTCGGTGTTTTCAGATGACGATTACGGCGATAATATGCAGGCGGCAAAGGACGCGGCGGATACAATCGAGGACGAAAAATTCAACGAGCTTTCAGAAAAATATATAAAAGAAAACAATATAGAAAAGCTAAACGAGCTTATAAGAAAAAAAGCGGAAAAGAAGCGGAAAGAAGGTCAGTGATATGAGTGAAAACACCATATCTGCAAAGAAACTTGCAATAAAAGAGCTTTTGGAAAAGGGCAAGAAAAAGGGGCTCCTTTCATATAAGGAAATAGCCGACGCGCTATCTGAATTCGAGCTTGACGAGGATCAGATGGAAAAGGTTTACGACACCTTGGACAGAGAGGGTATTGAGGTAGTCGGAGACCTTGAAAAGGAGCTTGAGCAGATAGAGCCCGTACAGGTTGAAGAAGAAATAGATATGAATATGCCCGACGGTACAAACGTGGATGACCATGTGAGAATGTACCTAAAGGAAATCGGCAAGGTTCCCCTTCTTACTGCGGAGGAGGAGCACGAGCTTGCAAGGAAAATGGCGGATGGCGACGAGGAAGCAAAGCAGCGCCTTATCGAAACCAACTTAAGGCTTGTTGTAAGCATTGCCAAAAAATATGTGGGAAGAGGACTTTTGTTCTTAGACCTTATACAGGAGGGGAACCTGGGTCTTATAAAGGCGGTGGAGAAATTCGACTATTCAAAGGGCTATAAATTCTCCACATACTCCACATGGTGGATAAGACAGTCAATAACAAGGGCTATTGCCGACCAGGCAAGAACAATAAGAGTTCCCGTTCATATGGTAGAAACCATAAACAAGCTTATAAGAGTGTCAAGACAGCTCCTTCAGGAATACGGAAGAGAGGCGACTCCCGAGGAGATTGCCAAGGAGATGAATATGTCCATTGACAAGGTGCGAGAGATTATGAAAATCGCACAGGAGCCCGTAAGCCTTGAAATGCCTATCGGCGAAGAGGAGGATACGAAGCTTGGCGAGTTCATTCCCGACGAGGACGCTCCGGCTCCCAGCGAGGCGGCGTCATTCATGCTCTTAAAAGAGCAGCTTGTGGACGTTTTGGACACACTTACTCCCAGAGAGGAGCGGGTTTTAAGATTGAGATTCGGACTTGACGACGGAAGAAGCCGTACCCTTGAGGAAGTGGGAAAGGTGTTTAACGTAACGAGAGAGCGTATACGCCAGATTGAGGCAAAGGCGTTAAGAAAGCTGCGCCATCCCTCAAGAAGCAGAAAGCTTAAGGACTTTTTGGCGTAAAGGATTTAAAGCTTTACGTCTTTTAGCGGCGAGGCAAAAGCTCGCTGCTTTTTTATGAAAAAGTCTTTTTAAGACGGGGAGGAAAGAAAAACGGAGGAATTTATGTTAAAGCCTCATCTTACCGAAAGAATGAAAGCAATTGTCGATATGACCGATAGGTGCTTTGCCGCAGCGGATATAGGAACGGATCATGCTTTAGTTGCGTCCGCCTTAGCGCTGTACGGCAAAGCGGATAAGGTTTACGCCTGCGATATAAACGAGGGGCCTCTTAAAACTGCACAAAAAAACATTGAAAAGTTTAAGGTTCAAGATAAGGTTGAAACGGTGCTTTCACCCGGGCTTAAATTTGCCGCCGACAAGGCGGATACGGTCATTATAGCAGGCATGGGCGGAGAGCTTATTTCCGATATACTTTCTGAGTACAGTATTGAGAAAATAAAAAGCTTTATCCTGCAGCCGATGAACCGTGCGGACAGCTTAAGGAGAACGCTTTTAAGACTTTCTCTTAAAATAGAGGACGAGGTCTTGGTAAAAGACGGAGGCAGAATTTACTGCGTTATGAGGGCGTGCCACGGAAGAGCGGATTACTCAAAGGCCGAAATTTTAGCAGGACCTTATGTGATTAAAAAGAGGGGACCTCTTTTTGACGAATATATAAGAAGAATTATAAAATACGAAAAAAGCAAGACGGCGGATAATGAAAATGGTTTTATTCACGAGGAGAATGTTACGTCGCTTACAAAAATTCTTTGAGAGGGAGCGATTTTTTTGGTAACGGCAGGAGATATTGCAAAGACATTGGAAGGCTTTGCTCCGGCATATCTGGCGGAGGATTTTGACAATGTGGGGCTTTTGGTGGGCGAAAGCTCCCGTGAGGTAAAAACAGTGCTTTTGGCGCTGGACGCAGATGAAAATACGGCTTGTGAGGCTGTAAAAATGGGAGCGGATATGATAGTTTCTCATCATCCGGTTATTTTCAGCGCCGAAAAAAGCATAACGGATAAAACGCCTTTGGGAAGGACGCTTATAAAGCTCATATCAAATTCCATAGCGGTATGCTCTGTGCATACGAACATGGATAAGGCAAAGGACGGACTTAACGACCTTATGGTAAAAAAGCTTGGACTTGAAATTGACCCGGATTTTATCGACTCAGATAAGTGCATGAGAGTATGCAGGGCGGATACGACTCTTTCCAAGCTCTGTTTAAAGCTTAAAGAAGAGTATGGACTTGACTTTGTTCGCTGTACGGGAAGAAGCGATAAAAAAGTAAAAAAAATCGGACTTTGCACAGGCGGAGGAAGAAGCATGACAGACGACGTAATTGCTTCAGGCTGCGACGTATACATATCCGGCGACCTTCACTATTCCGATATAAGAAAGCTTCTTTTTTCGGGCGTGGATTTTATCGAAATCGGGCACTTTAACTCAGAGGTTTGCGTGACTCAAATTTTTAAAAGTATAATAAATAAGGCATATCCTGAAATTCGCACAATAATTTCCAAAGAAATGGATGTATTTTTAAATACTTTTTAAAAAAGCGTCAAAATTCGGCGCTTTTTTTGTTGCAAAAATTATTAAAAGATTGACAGAAAAACGTCAATGTGATAAAATTGTTAGTGTGCAGATTCATAAAAAATATTTAAAGGAGAATTGGTATGTCTTGTAAAATTACAGTTATAGGAGCAGGAAGCGTAGGCTCTACCATCGCTTATACTCTGTCAACCGAGGATATCGCAAGCGAAATAGTATTGATTGATATCAACAAGAAGAAAGCGGAGGGCGAAGTAATGGATATAATCCAGGGAACTTGCTTCCGCGACCCCATTTCGATCATTTCGGGAGATTACTCCGACGCTAAGGATTCCGACATCGTTATTATCACATCGGGTATTGCAAGAAAGCCCGGTCAGACAAGACTTGAACTGACTCAGACAAACGTTGATATTATAAAGGATATAGCACCCGGGATAACAAAATATGCGCCCAATGCGCTTTATATAATCGTAAGTAACCCGGTTGATATTATAACCTATGCGTTCACCAAGATTTCCGGACTGCCGGAAAATCAGATTATGGGCTCGGGCACAATGCTTGACACCTCAAGATTAAGATTCGGACTGTCCAAGCACTTTAATATCGCTCAGAAGAATATTCACGCCTATGTTTTCGGCGAGCACGGCGATTCTGCCTTCGTTCCCTGGTCATGCGCTCAGATTTCAGGCGCTACCCTTGACGAATATATGGAGATAATGAAAAGCACCGGAAATTACACGGGAAGCCTTGACAAGGACGCAATGACCGAATATGTGCATAAGTCCGGCGGAGAAATAATTTCAAACAAGGGCGCTACCTTCTATGCCGTTTCTGTTTCAGTATGCAGACTTTGCAGCATACTGCTTTCCGCTTATAATTCGATAAATACCGTATCTACCATGATGCACGGCGAATACGGACTTTCCGACGTTTGCTTAAGCACGCTTAATATGATAGGCCCCTCGGGCGTTCAGGGCAAGCTTCCCGTTAAGCTTACCGACGAGGAGCTCTTAAAGCTTCACGCAAGCGCAGATAAGCTTAAGGAAATAATCGGACAGATAAAATTATGATGCTTTGCGCTTTTTAAGAAAGGGTGAATCAGATGAAATACACATATTATCCGGGCTGTACCTTAAAAAATAAAGCCAAGGAGCTTGACCTTTACGCAAGAAAATCGGCAGAGGCTTTGGGATTCCAGCTTTGCGAAGCGGAAAACTGGCAGTGCTGCGGCGGCGTCTATCCTTTGGGGACGGACGAAATCGCAACAAAGCTTTCGTCGGTCCGGGTGCTTGCCGAGGCAAGAGATAGGGGCGAGGATCTTATAACAGTCTGCTCTGCCTGCCATCATGTTATAAAAAGAGTTAACGACGATATGAAGAACAACGACGATATTAAAACAAGAGCTAACAATTATATGGCGCTTGACACACCTTACGGGGGCGAAACCAAGGTTTTGCATTATCTTGAGGTGCTCCGTGACAGAGTCGGCTTTGACGAGCTTAAAAAGAGAGTGGTAAAGCCCTTTGCCGGCAAAAAAATCGGCGCTTATTACGGTTGTCTTCTTTTAAGACCGTCTAATGTCATGGCATTTGACGACCCGGAAAATCCTAAGATTATGGAGGATTTAATCCGCGCACTTGGTGGCGAGCCTGTAATATATTCATACAGGAACGAATGCTGCGGCGGCTATATTTCCTTAAAGGATAAGGAGGCGCCCCGAAAAATGTGCCAAAAAATTGAAGACAACGCCAAGGATATGGGAGCGGATATGCTTATTACCGCCTGTCCTTTATGTATGTACAATTTAAAGAAGAATACCTCCGGAGATATTCCCGTATATTACTTTACCGAGCTTCTTGCCGAGGCACTCGGAGTGAAGGAGGAAGACCATGAGTAAAATAACTGCGGAAAAAATAAAGGAAATATCCGGAACAAATCCGAGAAAATGCATGAAATGCGGAAAATGCTCCGCAAGCTGTCCGATGTTTGACAAAATGGACATAAAGCCTCATATGTTTGTGTCCTATGTTGAAGCCGGAGATATTGATGCGCTCTTAAAATCGGATGCGGCATATCATTGCCTTTCGTGCTTTGCCTGCCTTGAAAGATGCCCAAGAAACGTACAGCCGGCAAAAATTATTGACGCTGTAAGGCAGGCGGTTGTAAGAGAAAACGGAATGGATTACCTTAAAGCCGATGAGATTCCGTCTGAAATTGACGACGATACTCCTCAGCAGCTTTTGGTAAGCGCATTCAGAAGATGGAAGAGGTGAGAGCTTTGCAGAAAATAGGAGTTTTCGTCTGTCATTGCGGAAGCAATATTGCCGCAACGGTCGACGTTAAAAAAGTAGTTGAAGTCATAAAAAACGAGCCCGGCGTAGTACACGCCGAGGACTATCCTTATATGTGCTCCGAAGCAGGACAGGAGCTTATTAAAAAGGCTATACAGGAAAAGGGACTTACAGGAATTGTTGTTTGCTCATGCTCTCCGAGAATGCATGAGGCAACCTTCAGAAAGGCCGCTGAACGAGCCGGAATCAATCCCTATATGGTGGAAATCGCCAATATAAGAGAGCAGTGCTCCTGGATTCATAAGGATATGGAGGAAGCGACCAAGAAGGCGGTTATCCTTGCCCGTGCGGCGGTTGCAAAGGTAAACCTTAACGCCCCCTTAAAGCCCGGCGAGAGCAGAGTAACCAAAAAAGCTCTGGTAATAGGCGGCGGTATCGCCGGAATACAGACGGCTTTAGATATTGCCGACGCCGGCTACGAGGTAGACATAGTTGAAAAAACTCCGTCTATCGGCGGAAGAATGTCACAGCTTGACAAAACCTTCCCGACCCTTGACTGTTCGGCATGTATCCTGACTCCCAAAATGGTGGAGGCTTCGGCTCACGAAAAGATAAATATATACACCTACAGCGAGGTTGAAAAGGTATCGGGCTTTGTGGGCGACTTTACCGTAGATATAAAAAAGAAAGCAAGAAGCGTTGATATAGATAAATGCACGGGCTGCGGTCTGTGCCAGGAAAAATGCCCCTCCAAGAAAGCGTTAAGCGAGTTTAACAGGGGACTTTCGCAAAGGAGCGCAATCTATACGCCCTTTGCCCAGGCTATTCCCAATGTTCCGGTAATAGACAGGGAAAGCTGCTTGAAGTTTAAGACCGGTAAGTGCGGATTGTGCTCTAAGATTTGTCCCTCTCACGCCATAGATTACGAGGCGAAGGACGAAATAATTACAGAGAAGTACGGCGCAATTGTTGTAGCTACCGGATTTGACGTTATAAAGCTTGATAAATACGGCGAATACGCCTATAACGAAAGCAAGGACGTTATCACAAGCCTTGAGCTTGAGCGTATTATGAATGCGGCAGGTCCCACAAAGGGTCATCTTGAAAGACTCTCCGACGGACGTGCGCCCAAAAAGATGGTATTTATTCAGTGCGTGGGAAGCAGATGCAGTGACGAGCGAGGCAAGAGCTACTGCTCGAAAATCTGCTGTATGTATACGGCAAAGCACGCAATGCTTATAAGAGATAAGTATCCGGACGTTGACGTAACGGTATTTTATATCGACGTCAGAACTCCCGGTAAGAACTTTGATGAGTTTTACAGGAGAGCGGTGGAGGAATACGGCGTTCATTATATAAAGGGTCAGGTCGCAAAGGTATGTCCTCAAAGCGACGGTACCCTTATGGTAAACGGCGTAGACCTTCTTTCCGATAAGCAGGTTAAAATAGAAGCCGATATGGTTGTTCTTGCGGCGGCAATCGAGCCGGATCCTACGGCAAGAAGCATTGCCACAATGCTTACCGCAAGCATAGATACAAATAACTTCTTTACAGAGGCTCATCCCAAGCTTCGTCCCGTAGAATCTCCCACAGCAGGCGTATTTTTATCGGGCGTCTGCCAGGGACCTAAGGATATTCCCGAAACGGTATCCCAGGCAGGAGCGGCGGCGGTAAAGGTAATAGGACTTCTCGCAAAGGATAAGCTTATGACCAATCCCTGCACCGCTAAGGCAGACGAGCTTTTGTGCAACGGCTGTTCGACCTGCCAGCACGTTTGTCCTTACGGAGCAATATCGTATGAAACAAAGCTCATTAACGACCACGGCGTAAAAGAAGAAAGAAGAGTTGCGGTAGTAAACAGCGCTCTTTGTCAGGGCTGCGGAGCCTGCACGGTTACCTGTCCCAGCGGCGCTATGGATCTTCAGGGCTTTTCAAACAGACAGATTACAGCGGAGGTGGATGCGATATGTCGTTAGAGAATACCGAATTCAGACCGAAAATCGTTGCGTTTTGCTGCAACTGGTGCAGTTATGCCGGAGCAGACCTTGCCGGAAGCAGCAGGCTTTCGTACAGTGCTGATATAAAAATTATAAGAGTGCCCTGCTCCTGCAGAGTAAATCCCATGTTCATATTAAGGGCGTTTGAAAAGGGTGCCGACGGAGTTATTATATGCGGCTGTCACCCCGGCGACTGCCATTATACAACAGGTAACTTCTACGCAAGAAGAAGAATGACTCTGCTTTTCTCCATGCTCGACTTTATCGGCGTGGAAAAGGGTCGCACGAGAGTAGAATGGGTATCCGCCGCTGAGGGCGTGAAATTTTCTCAGACAATGAACGAATTTGCCGAAAAAATAAAATCTCTCGGTAAGAACGTAAGATTGGGGGATTTAAGATGCAAAGACTGATAGAAAGAGCAAAAGAGCTTTTGGCAAAGGGCGAGGTTGCAAGAGTTTTAGGCTGGCGCATTTCCGATGAAGAGTTCAATCCGGAGCCTGCCTATTTTGAAAACGAAAAGGATTTGGAGTCCTTCGTTTATAACGGCTTTTGCGGCGCTAACCTTAGCAAATTCATGATAGAAGCCTCCAAAAAAGAGGGTAAGACCTTGGTATTCTTAAAGCCCTGCGATACCTATAGCTTTAATCAGCTTATAAAAGAGCATAGGGTGGATCGTGATAAGGCTTATATAATCGGCGTAGGATGTCGGGGCAAAATAGATATGAATAAAATAAAGGAAAACGGATTTAAGGGCATTACCGCCGTAGGCGGCGCCGAAGAGTTTTCCGACTCTGATCTTACCGTCGAAACCTTATACGGCTCCGGCGAAATGAAGTATTCCGACGCTATATTGTCAAGATGCCGTATGTGCAAGGGCAAGGAGCATAAGGTTTACGACGAAATAATCGGAGAAAGCAAGGATACAGCTAAAGAGGGACGGTTTGACGAGGTAGAAAAAATTGAAAAAATGACTCCCGAGGAGCGCTTCGCTTTCTTTAAGAGCGAGCTTTCAAAGTGCATAAGGTGTAACGCATGCCGTAACGTATGTCCTGCGTGCAGCTGCCGCAAATGCGTGTTTGACGGCAATCAGTTTGACAGCTCTCAGAAGGCAAATACCGATTCCTTTGAGGAGAAAATGTTCCACATTATAAGGTCCTTCCACGTTGCCGGAAGATGCACCGACTGCGGAGAATGTTCAAGAGTATGTCCACAGGGAATACCTCTTCACCTTTTCAACAAAAAGTTTATAAAGGATATAGACTCGTATTACGGAGAATATGTTGCAGGCGAAAACGCAGAGGATAAAGGACCCTTGACAAGCTATCAGTTTGAAGATTTAGAGCCCGGAGAAAGGAGGTAAGAGCAGAGATGAAAAAAATGAAAAAAGAAAATCTTTATAAGCTCTTTGCCCTTATTTCCGAGAAAGAGGAGCTTTATCTTCCCGTAAGAGAAGCGGATAAGACAAATTTCGCCTTATACACCGCCGATTCGGAAGTTGATTTTGAAACCTTAAAAACCGTAAAGTCCGCAAAGGACGTATTCTTCCCTCAGAGCGAAACTTTATATACCTGCCTTGAAAACGGCGGAAAAATAAAAATCGAGCCTGAAAAGCTTAAGGACAGGGAGTTCGTCCTTATGGGAATTAAGCCCTGCGACGTGGCAGGTATTGAGGTTTTGGACAAGGTGTTTTTGTCCGAGCCTAAGGATACCTTCTATGAGGCAAGACGAGAGCACGGAACAATCGTTTCTCTTGCCTGCCGCTATCCGGAGGCCTCGTGCTTCTGCACGGTTTTCGGCATAAAGCCCGGAGAGCCGTCGGCGGACGCTGCAATGTGGATAGACGACGAAAACGTTTACTTTGAGGCGGCGACCGAAAAGGGAAAGGCGTTTTTGGAAAGCATATCCTCTCTTTTGGAGGAGTCTGACTCTGCGGCGGTTGAAGCTCAGAAGAAGGCTACGGAAGAAACGCTTAAAAAGCTTCCTTATGCAGACCTTTCTCTTGATATGTGGGGACATAACGAAAAGACGGAGGAGATTTTTAATTCCCCCTTGTGGGAAAAGCTTTACTCTCCCTGCTTAGGCTGCGGTACATGCACCTTTTCATGCCCCACCTGTCAGTGCTACGATATAAAGGACTATAATACGGGCAGTAAGATAGAGCGTTACCGTTGCTGGGACTCTTGCATGTATTCCGATTTTACCATGATGGCGCACGGCAATAACAGAACGAGCCAGATGCAGCGCTTCCGCCAGAGATTTATGCACAAGCTTCAGTATTTCCCCGTCAATAACGGCGGAGTGTTCTCCTGTGTGGGATGCGGACGGTGTGTGGACAGCTGCCCGTCGTCGCTTAATATTGTCAAGGTAATAAAAGCATTTTCCAAGGAGGGCGGACAAAATGAGTGAATGTACCTGTCATAAAAATTATGTAGAGGATGTACTCATTCCCAAGGTGGGAATAATTACTGATATAAGAGAAGAAACTCCCGACGTTAAGACCTTCAGGGTAAACGCTCCGGAGGGCGGAAAGCTTTTCGAGCATATGCCCGGTCAGTGTGCAATGCTCTGTGCACCCGGCGTAAGCGAGGGTATGTTTTCAATCACCTCTTCTCCCACAAATAAGGAGTATCAGGAGTTTTCAATCAAAAAGTGCGGTATGCTCACAGAATACCTTCACAGCCTTTCGGTGGGCGATGAAATCGCAGTAAGAGGACCGTACGGCAATCACTTCCCCGTAGAGGATAAGCTTAAGGGCAAGGATTTGCTCTTTATCGCCGGCGGTATCGGTCTTGCTCCCTTAAGGTCGGTAATAAACTACGTTTTCGATAACCGCGAGGATTACGGAAAGGTTGATATATTGTACGGCTCCAGGTCAAAGGACGACCTTGTTCAGCTTAAGGAGATACAAGAAGTGTGGACAAAGCAGAAGGATACCAACGTATACCTTACCATAGACAGAGAGCAGGAGGGCTGGGACGGTCATGTGGGCTTCGTACCGTCATATCTTAAGGAGATAGGCTTTTCAACCGATAAAACGGCGCTTATATGCGGTCCCCCGATTATGATTAAGTTCGTGCTCCAGGGGCTTACCGAAATGGGCTTTTCAAAGGAACAGGTATATACTACCCTTGAGCTTCGCATGAAATGCGGAGTAGGTAAGTGCGGAAGATGCAATATAGGCTCCAAATACGTATGCAAGGACGGACCGGTATTCCGCTGTGACGAAGTGGATGAGCTTCCGGACGAATATTGATAAAGGAGAATGCTTTTATGGAAAAAGATATGGTAAATATATATTTATTCGGCAAGAAGTATGAAGTGCCTGCCGACCTTACTATAATGACTGCTATGGAATACGCCGGCTACACCTTAAAAAGAGGCTGCGGCTGCCGTCACGGCTTCTGCGGAGCCTGTGCGACCATATACCGCATAAAGGGCAAGAACGAGCTTAAGACCTGCCTTGCCTGTCAGACCCAGGTTGAGGAGGGAATGTATATCGCAAGCATACCTTTCTTCCCGATAGATAAAAGAACCTACGATATAGAAGAGATAAGACCGGAAACCAAGGTTATGATGGAGCTTTATCCCGAGATATATTCCTGTATCGGATGCAATGCCTGCACAAAGGCGTGTACACAGAACCTTAACGTAATGCAGTATATCGCCTATGCGCAAAGAGGCGAGTTTGAAAAATGCGCCGAGGAGTCCTTTGACTGCGTAGGCTGCGGCTGTTGTTCGGTAAGATGTCCCGCCGGAATAAGCCACCCCATGGTAGGACTTTTGGCAAGAAGACTGACCGGAAAATATATTGCTCCCGAGTGCAAGCATCTTGAAGAGAGAGTTGACGAAATCAATCACGGAAAATTTGACGAGCTTATTGAAAAGATTATGCAGAAACCTATCGAAGAGATGCAGGAGCTTTACAATAACCGTGATATAGAGAAATAAGGAGGGATAATATGTTTACAGAAAAAATGCTTGAATCCATTAAAAAAGTTGAAGCGACAAGAAGCGAAAGAATGAAGACAGAGCCAAGACGTATGACGGCAGAAGAGAAAGACGAGCTCTTAAAAGCATATCATCCCGATTACAGACCGGAGGGCTTCGGCGAAATCAAAATAGGACCCAATAAGGGCGAAAAGGCTCCCTTGGAGCTTTGCAGGCTTTTATCGTCAAACAGTCGTATTTTGGGCGTGGATATTGACTTAAATAAAATTGACTACGACGTTGACGTTTTGGTAATAGGCGGAGGCGGAGCAGGCTGTTCTGCCGCAATAGAAGCCTCCGAAGCCGGAGCAAATGTTATGATTGTCACAAAGCTCCGTATAGGCGACGCCAATACCATGATGGCGGAGGGCGGAATTCAGGCGGCGGATAAGCCCAATGATTCTCCCGAAAGACACTATCTTGACGCTTTCGGAGGCGGACATTTTGCCGCCCGTCCCGAGCTTTTAAGACGTCTTGTAATGGAAGCGCCCGACGCAATAGCATGGCTTAGCAATCTGGGCGTAATGTTCGATAAAACCAAGGACGGCGAAATGGTAACTACTCACGGCGGCGGCACCTCGAGAAAGAGAATGCATGCGTGCAAGGACTATTCCGGCGCCGAGATAATGAGAACACTTCGTGACGAGGTGTTAAACAGAAAGATTCCCGTAGCCGACTTTACTGCGGCTGTGGAGCTTATAAAGGACGAGGAGGGTCACGTTGCCGGAGCCGTGCTTCTTAACATGGAAACCGACGAGTATCTCGTTGCAAGAGCAAAGACCGTAATTATCGCCACCGGCGGAGCGGGAAGACTTCACTACAATAATTTCCCCACATCAAATCACTACGGGGCGACGGCTGACGGACTTATAATGGGCTATCGTGCCGGCGCACCCTTACTTTATCAGGATACAATTCAGTATCATCCCACAGGCGTAGCTTACCCGGCACAGATTTTCGGAGCGCTTGTTACGGAAAAGGTAAGGTCGTTGGGAGCAATGCTTGTAAATAAAGATGGTGAAGCCTATGCTCACCCCTTGGAAACCCGTGATGTTTCTGCATCTGCAATTATCCGTGAATGTGCCAACGGAAGAGGCGTTGAAACACCTTTAGGCTCGGGCGTATGGCTTGATACTCCTATGATTGAAATTCTTCATGGGGAGGGCACGATTGAAAAGAGAATTCCCGCAATGATGAGAATGTATCTTAACTATGATATAGATATGAGAAAAGTGCCGATTTTGGTATATCCCACACTTCATTATCAGAACGGCGGTCTTGAAATCGGCGGAGATGGCTTTACTAAGGTTATAGATAACCTCCTTGTTGCCGGCGAGGCGGTAGGCGGTATTCACGGACGTAACCGTCTTATGGGAAATTCACTGCTTGATATAATCGTATTCGGAAGAAACGCAGGCAAGGCGGCGGCGAAGAGAGCTAAAGATATAAGCCTCGGAAAGCTTACTCTGTCACATGTTGAAAAATATGCCGAAGAGCTTGAAAACGCGGGCATTGAAACGGGCGAAACCTCTCCCTTGCTTCTTCCTAAATATGCAAGACACGCAAGATAAGGAGGCGTAGACAAGGAAAATGGGACTTTTAAATTGGTTTACCGAGAGCGTAATGGGCAACACCTTTATGGTCGTTTTCCTTATTGCGGCGGTCGGATATCTTGTAGGAAGCATAAAGATAAAGGGCATTGAAATAGGTACTGCCGGAGTTTTGCTTGCAGCGCTTGTTTTCGGGCATTTCGGCTTCAGTGTTCCTAAGGAAATCGGCGATCTCGGACTTATTTTATTTGTTACCTCGGTAGGATTTATAGCCGGACCTAAATTTTTCAGAAACTTTAAGGTTAATGCGAAAAACTATATTCTTTTGGGCTTTATAATTATTCTTGTAGGGGCGCTGACTACCGTAGCTGTAATAAAGCTCGGCTCAATCCCTAAAGAAATCGGAGTCGGAATGATGGCAGGGGCTCTTACAAGTACTCCCGGTCTTGCGGCGGCTCAGGAGGCGGCGGCCGCTGCTGCAACGGCAGGAAATGCCGAAACGGCGCAGAGCTTAGCTTCTGTGGGCTACGGTATAGCCTATCCTTTCGGAGTTATCGGAGTTGTGCTTTTCGTTCAGCTTATACCTAAGTTCTTAAAGCTTGATATGGCAAAGGAAAGAGCTGAATTTGAAGCCGCATCAAGCGTATCCGTAAAAAAGGAAGAAAAAAAGCTTTTCCGTGCGGAGCCTATGGGATTTTTGCCCCTCGCTCTTGCCATAGTTTTGGGCATAGTTTTGGCGAAGATTAAAATTCCGCTTCCGGGCGGAGCGGAATTTTCCCTCGGCACATCGGGCGGCCCCTTAATCGCCGGACTTATACTCGGACATTTCGGACATATCGGAAAGCTCAGCTTAAAGGTTGAAAAAAATGTTCTTGAATGTATGAGAGAATTCGGTCTTTGTATGTTCCTGCTTGGCGCAGGAACAGGCGCAGGCGCAGATTTTGTCCGGATTTTAAAAGAACAGGGAGCGGTGCTCTTCTTATACGGAGCGCTTATAACCTTAGTTCCCATGATTTTAGGATATATCGTTGCATCTAAGGTATTAAAGCTTAGAATATTTAACACATTAGGCTCTATCTGCGGCGGAATGACAAGCACTCCGGCTCTCGGCACACTTATAAGCGTTACCGGAACGGACGACGTTGCCTCTGCTTATGCGGCAACCTACCCGATTGCACTTGTGTGCGTGGTACTTTCGTGCCAGTTTATAGGATTGTTATTGTAAAACCTTAAAGAAAGGAATAAAGATTATGCGTGAGATAAACGTAAGTCAGCTTACGGACGTTATCGAAAGACTTTGCATTGAGGCAAATACCCATCTTCCCGAAGACGTAAAGTGCGCTATCACTGCCTGCCGAAAGGAAGAGGACGGAGAAATCGCAAAGGGCGTTTTGGATAACATAATAAAAAATTATGAAATTGCAGACTCGGAAAACGTGCCGATTTGTCAGGATACGGGCGTTGCGTGCGTATTTCTCGAAATCGGACAGGATGTTCACCTTATAGGCGGCGACCTTACCGAGGCGGTTAACGAGGGAGTAAGAAGAGGCTATACCAACGGATATTTAAGAAAGTCCGTTGTAGCCGACCCCATAAGAAGAGGCAACACCGGCGACAATACTCCGGCAATGCTTTATACCGAGATAGTGCCGGGCGAAAATATTAAAATCACCGTGGGTCCCAAGGGCTTCGGAAGTGAAAATATGAGCGCTATCCGTATGTTCAAGCCCTCTGCCGGACTTGAAGGTATTAAAAACTTTATTTTAGAGGCGGTGGAAACCGCAGGTCCCAACCCCTGTCCTCCCATGGTAGTCGGAGTAGGCATAGGCGGTACCTTTGATAAATGCGCTCTTTTGGCTAAAAAGGCATTGATGCGTGATTTAGGCTCTTCTAATCCCGATCCCTATTACGCTGACCTTGAAAAAGAAATGCTCGAAAAGGTAAACCAGCTTGGAATCGGACCTCAGGGCTTCGGAGGTAAGACTACGGCAATTGCTCTTAATATAGAAACAATGCCCACCCATATTGCCGGAATGCCCTGTGCGGTAAATATAAACTGCCACGTTACACGTCATAAAACGGAGGTGATATAATGGAAAAGCGCATAACTCTTCCTCTTACCGAGGAGCTTGCAAGGACTCTCCACGCAGGAGATAAGGTGCTCTTAACCGGTACAATATACACCTCAAGAGATGCAGGACACAAAAGAATGTGCGAGGCGCTCGCACGGGGTGAAAAGCTCCCCTTTGACCCCACTGACGCTACTATCTATTATGTCGGTCCCACGCCGGCAAAGCCCGGGCATGTAATCGGCTCTGCCGGACCTACTACCAGCGGACGTATGGACGCTTACGCTCCCACTATGATGAGTGTGGGCGCAAGGGGTATGATAGGCAAGGGAGCACGCCTTCCCGAGGTTGTTGAGGCTATGAAAAAGTATTCGGGCGTATACTTCGGAGCTATCGGCGGCGCCGGCGCACTTTTGGCAAAATGCGTTAAAAAGTGTGAGCTTGTGGCGTACGAGGATCTTCAATCCGAAGCGTTAAGACGTCTTTATGTTGAGGATATGCCTCTGGTAGTTATCATTGACAGCGAGGGCAATAACCTTTATGAAGAGGGCAGAAAAAATTATCTCGAAAGCGTAAAAAATAAATAAGAAAGGACGGAAAGCTTTATAGCGAGCTTTCCGCCTTTTTTAATAGAGCAAAAAAGTCGAGAAATTCATTCTCCTTAAGCGTTATAATGTATTTTGTAAGGGGTGAGCTTTTATTTCGCAGCGTACGAGGGCAGTACAGGAAATGCAAAATTACATAGAGAAAAATCTTTTTGAAGCTATTACGCCGGCAAAGCTTTCAGAGGTTTCTCATTATTCGCCGTGGTACGCCTCTAAGCTGTTTGAGGAGAGAACGGGAACTACTCCGTCAAACTACATAAGACGGCTGCGCCTTGCAAAATCGGTGCCCAAAATTGGTATCGTCAGGCTAGCATAAAAATATGAGGTACGGACATATTTTTCAACCTGGTTTAAAAGGATAGTCAAAATATGTCTGTACCCCATTTTCAATTTTATTAGGAGAGCTATATTCCCATTATTTTTCCGTCGTTTTTTTCCTCAAGTACGGTTAAGGCGTGGTATAAAAATTCGTTTAACGGAGTCGGCACTCCCGTTTCTCTGCCAAGCCTTATCATTGCGCCTGAAAAAATATCCTTTTCTGTTTTCCGCCCGGCCAATATATCCTGAAGGGTGGAGGATTTATTTTCGACGGGCACCTTTTTAAGAAATTCAAGATGCCTTCTTGGATAGTCACGGTCTATTGATATTCCCTTTTTTTCTGCAACCGAAATAACCTCGTCCGCAACCATAAGTCTTAATTGATCGGCGCTTTTTGACGAGCCCCAGGCGCCAAAGGGTATATCCAAAACTGCGGACACTTGATTTTCGCTTACGTTGCAGACAAATTTTTCCCATATTGCCTTTTGCATATCGGGCTGTATGACCGACTTTATTTTGGCATGATCAAAAAGAGCCTTTATGGCGGAAACATTTTCCGAGGGATTTGACGGGTCGTTTATTCTTTCACCGAATTCCACAAAGGAGGTTTCGGGGTCAAAGCTTACTTTATTTGAGTTCTTAACACTGCTGACACGCACCAATGAATAAATTGTACGCTCAAATCCGTAGACCGATGCAACCGCATCCTCGCTTTCCACTCCGTTTAAAGGCGCCATAATTAAGGTGTCCGGTCCGACTTGATTTTTTATATCCTCCAAGGCGGTTTTAAGGCCGGAAAATTTTGTCGAGATAATGATAAGGTCTGAAAAAGAAGTCTTTTCCTCCGGTGATACAATATTAAAGTATTTCTGACGCCCGTTTATTATAAGACCTTTTTCCCTAAGGCGGTCTGCACGTTCGCCGCCGGCTAAAACATTAAAAACTATATCCGAATCTTCTCTTAGTCTGTCGGCAAAAAAAGCGCCGATAGCGCCAAGACCGCACAGAGTAACCTTTTTAATCTTTTTCATAAAAATACTCCCATAAGTTTTTTTAAAATTATAACACAAAAGTAAATAAAAAACAATATAGAAAAAATACCGCAAAGCTTTAAAGTGCTTTGCGGTATTTTTTATGGGGGAGCATTATTCAGAAGCTTTAAGAGAGTTAATTCCCAAAAGAATATCTACAGCTTCGCTTACCGTAACATCTCCCTTAGGATTAAAGGAGGCACCGTCAGATGAAATGCCCTTTAAGCTGTTTAAGCCTAAAACCGAGGAAACCGCCCAGTCGGATATGTTTTCAATGCCGGGAGTTGTGCGTTCCTTAACTTCAGGGATTTCAATACCCATGTGCTTTGCCGCACGGCAGGCCATTACATAAGCCTCTTCCTTTGTTATTTTATCATCGGGAGCAAAGGTTTTGTCGCCTCTGCCGGAAACAATACCGCAGGAAGCGAGAAGATTAATTCTTTTATCCGTAACATCGTTAAAATTCTCCTCCGAGTCTTTGTCTAAAAGAGAGCCGTCGGAATTTAAAAGGTTATATACAAGTGAAGAAAATTCACTGCGGCTTAAGCAGTTTTCGTTTGCTATTACTATGTCGCCCAAAAGTCCAAGCTTTTCTGCCTCGTCCTTAACATTAGAGGTTTCGCTTGCGGGAAGAAGTACAATCTTGTCTGTGTGCGACTGACCGGGCAAACTTAATGCCACAACGTCGTACCAGGCAAGAAGGGAAGAGCCCACTTTTATATCGTCAAGGGTAACGATGTTTTTTGTTTTATAGGGAGAAACTAAAGCGTCCTTTGATATTGTAACGATTATCTGCTTGGATAAGTCCGTTACAGCCACGCTTCCGTCCTCGTTTTTCTTCATTTCCGATACGTTTATAAGATTTACCCCTCCGCCCTTATCGGTGTTTGCCGCAATAAAGTATGCGCTTGACTGTGGAGGAAGGCTTCTTGTCATAGCCTCGGAATATTCTGCGAAAATCACGTCGCCCTCTTTAATGTCGAGAGCGGATAAGGGAAGCGCCGTTACGCTGTCGATTATTACCGTATTTTCAGATAAATTAAGTCTTAATTCTGTTCCTTCGTCGGTTTTTCCGATTATGTAGCCTTCGCCCTTTTCGCTTACTGTTATCATGCTCCTTAAAGATGAGGGAACGTATGATGAAATTCCGCTGTTTGCCGATATCACCTCAGGCTCCGGAGCCTCGTTAGCGAAAGCCGCCGTTGTTAAAAGCATTGAAGCCGAGATTAAAATTGTTATTGCTCTTTTTTTCATAGTAGTAATTCCTTTCTTTTTTTTGTTTATTAATAAGCGTTAAAGCTTATTTTCACTTATAATACATTTGATAAGGCAAAAAGGTTGCAAAAAAAATAAAAAAATTTTAATAAAAGGGAAGGGGGCAAAAATAAAGGATAACTTTAAGTCATCCTTTATTTTTTGTGGTACAGGATAAGCGGCGTTTTACCTTTAAAAATAGGAAAACTAAAAATGCACCGAGAGCTCCTCCTGAAGTATCTATTAAAATATCAGAAAATTGGCAGGACCTTCCCGGCACAAAGTACTGGTGAATTTCGTCCGCCGAAGAGAATATAAGACAGAAGGCGGCGGTGTATATTATAAGCTTTAAGCCCCTCGTTCCGGAAAAAACAAAAAACATCGAGATAAGAAAACCTAAAAGGGCATACTCGGTAAAGTGCGCGGCCTTTCTTACAATCGGGTTTGTCTTTTTTACCAATTGCTTTTGATCGTGCTCGGGCATATCCGAAAAGTCGGATACCGTTTTGTCTAAAATGATTTCGGTCACTTGTGAGCTTGTGTTATCAGAGCTTTTGCTGTCCTCGCCGGAAAAACCTGATATAACACAAATCCAGATTGCGATTAAAATCAAAATGGTAACTTTGATTAAAAGATTTTTTTTCATAAAATACTTCCTTAAAATTATGAATTGTTTATAATTATAAATCTATCATATGCGTTTGTCAACTTAATTTTATTTTAAAAAAGTTAAAAAAACTATTGCTATTTTGTAAAAAGTGGTTTATAATAGCATTAACGTAGTGTATCAATGGTATGTTAGTGGAATAAAGTGGAGTAAAATGGAAACGAAAGGAGGCGGACGGTATGCCGGGACCGATTTTTTACGGAGAATATGAACATTCACTGGATGAAAAAGGGAGAGTTATACTGCCTGCCAAATTCAGAGAGCTTTTGGGCGACCGTTGCCATATTACCAGAGGATACGACGGATGCCTTACCGTTTACGACGATGAGGGATGGAACAAATGTCTTGAAAAGATGCTTGAAAATTTAGAGCATGAAACCGACAAAAGCCACAGAAGGCTTAACAGAAGCCTTTCCGCCGGAGGAGTGGATCTTAATATAGATAAGCAGGGAAGAATGCTTATTCCGCCCATATTAAGAAGCTATGCCGGCATAGATAAAGAGGTAAGCATTATCGGTGCTCTTGACAAAATTGAAATTTGGGATAAGGCTAAGTGGCAGAGCTATATTAACGATCCCGAAAATACCTTAGAGGACGCCGCCGAAGAGGTGGAGAAAATCAGAAATGAGTGATTTTTTTCACATTTCCGTTTTAAAAAATGAGCTTACCGACGCTGTAATAGGCGATAAAGACGGAGTATACTGCGATATGACCTTAGGCGGAGCAGGTCACAGCGAAAGACTTTTAGATATGACCGATAAAGCCGTGCTTTTAGGTATTGACAGGGATCAAACGGCGCTCTCTGCGGCAAAGGAAAGGCTTTTGCCCTACGGGAACAGAGTTATACTCGAGCACGGAAATTTTAAGGATATTGACCTTTTGGCAGAAAAAAATAATATTTCATCCTTTGACGGAATTATGGCAGACCTGGGGGTATCGAGTCCTCAGATAGACGATGCGGAGCGCGGCTTTTCCTATATGAAGGACGCACCTCTTGATATGCGTATGGATAAAACCGCCTCATTTTCCGCTTACGACGTGGTAAACGGGTATTCGGAAAGGGAGCTTGTAAGAATAATCGGACTTTACGGCGAGGAAAGATGGGCAAAAAGAATTGCCGAGTTTATAGTTAAAAGACGTCCGATAAAAACGACCATGGAATTATCGGCGGCGATTATGGCGGCAGTACCGGAGGGTGCAAGAGAAAAAGGAAGCCACCCGGCAAAAAGAACCTTTCAGGCAATAAGAATTGAGGTTAACGGAGAGCTTGACGCCGTTTCGGAAGCAATCGGCAAAGCGGTGGGGCTTTTAAAGCCGGGAGGAAGGATAGGAATTATTACCTTCCACAGCTTAGAGGACAGAATTGTAAAGGAAGAATTTAAGAAATTGGCAAAGGGCTGCACCTGCCCTCCGGATTTTCCGGTGTGCGTCTGCGGCAAAAAGCCCGAAATAAAAATAATTACTAAAAAACCTCTGCTTCCCAAGGATGAAGAGGTAAGGGAAAATTCAAGGGCGAAAAGCGCAAAATTACGAGTTGCGGAAAAATTAATGCAGGAATAAATTCCTGTGAGAGAGGAACGGTACCTAATGAACGGATACAACGGAAATAACGCCTATCGCATTAAAATCAAAGAGCGGGAAGAAGAAAGACTTCAAAGACGTGACAATCCGAGGTATGAAAGCTTCGTTAAGGCGAAAAAGAAAAAGATAATAGGCACAATTCTTTTGCTAATGGCGGTGGCGCTTGTCGGCGTTCTCAGGTACGCAAGGATTTCGGTTTTAAATAACGAGCTTCAGGCAGCAAAAAAGGAGCTGAGCAACGCAGTTGCCGAAAAGACTAATCTGGAAATAGAGAGGGACAGAATTATTGACCTGGCAAATGTAGAAAATATAGCCGTAAATGAATACGGCATGTCCGCACCGACCAAGGATCAGATAGTTTACATAACGGTTTCAAGAGAGGATAGCGTAAAGCTGGAAAACAGGTCATTTTTGGGAAAGCTTTTTTAGAAAAACATCAAAGTCTTATACATGAATCATAATAAAAGATATGCTGCATAATGATAAAATGACTGCTTTTTGTTCGTTTTACCGTTGCGGCATTTTTCCGTTTAATTGAAACAGTCGTATTTTGTATGAAAAGGAGTTTTTATGACAGTTCTTTCGGTAAAAAAAAGAATGAAGAATATGGCGATAGTGTTCACCGTACTTCTTGTAATGCTGGTTATCTGGCTTATATATTTAAACATCGCTCACGGTGAAGAGTATTCTAAGGCTGCAACCGAACAACAGACAAAGGACATCACCGTTTCAGCAAAGCGCGGCACCATATACGACAGAAACGGGAAACAGCTTGCGGTAAGCGTTTCGGCGGATACCGTAATATTAGACCCTGCCACAATCAGAAAAAATAAGACTGAAGAAAAAATTTCCAAAGAGCTTTCTGAAATTTTGGAAATGGATTACGACGCAGTTTACGCCGTGACACAGAAGAAAAGCAGTTATGAAATACTTAAAAAAAGAATTTCAAGAGAGCAGTCGGCCGCAATAAGGAATATGGAGGACACCCGTGGAATTGTGCTTGAAGAGGACACGAAAAGAAGCTATGTTTACGGCTCCTTGGCGTCAAATATACTGGGCTTCACCGGCTATGACAATCAGGGGTTAAACGGTATTGAGGTAAGCTATGACAGCGTGCTTTCCGGTAAGGACGGCAAAAAAAGCGTTGCCGTATCTTCGGGCGGTTCGGAGCTTCCCTATGCCTACGAGCAATATATTGACCCCGTAAACGGAGAGAGCATAGTTCTTACCATTGACGAAACCATACAGCATATTGCCGAAAGCAGACTGACCGAGGCGGTGGAAAAGTACGGCGTCAAGGAGGAAGGCTGTATCATAGTTATGGATCCTAATACCGCAGAAATTTTAGCGATGGCGGCGACTCCGGGCTATGACCCCAATAATCCCTTTGAAATATATGACGAAGAGGAAAAGGCGAGAATAGAAGCTCTTCCCGAAGAGGAGAGAGCAGAAGAGAAAAGCAAGGCGCAGAACAGACAATGGAGAAACAAGGCAATTTCCGATACATACGAGCCGGGGTCGGTATTTAAAATGATAACTGCCGCGGCAAGCCTTGAGGAGGGCATTGTCACAGAAACCGATACCTTTAATTGTCCCGGCTCACTTAGGGTAGGGGGATGGGACATAAAATGCTGGAGATATTATAATCCCCACGGAATTCAGAATTTGGAGCTGGGACTTGCAAATTCATGTAACTGTGTATTTATGAACATAGGGCTTAAAATGGGCGGCGAAACCTTCAGAAAATACGTTAAGGCATTCGGGTTTGGGGAAAAGACCGGCATAGAGCTTCCCGGCGAGTCCGAGCCCATTGTAAGGGAAAGCTACACTGATGTTGACTTGGCGACGGCGTCTTTCGGACAGAATATTAACGTTACGCCGATACAGATGATAACTGCGGCTTCCTGCGTTATAAACGGAGGGGAGCTTTTAAAGCCGAGAATCGTTAAGGAATATCGTGACGAAAACGGCAAGGTTACAAAAACCACGGAAAGAACTTTAGTAAGACGTGTGATTTCCGAGCATACCAGCGAGCTTATGAGGACTTATCTTGAGGGCGTTGTTAAAAACGGCACCGGCGGCGGAGCAAGAATATCCGGTCAGAGAGTCGGCGGAAAAACCGGCACCAGCGAAAAACAGCCCAGAGACGGCAGAAAGATAGCTTCGTTCTGCGGCTTTGCTCCGGCAAACGACCCCGAGGTTATCGTGCTTATTATGTTAGATGAGCCGACTCCCGGCGTAGGTGAGGGAAATATCAATGCCGGCGGCGGACAGATTGCCGCTCCCACGGCAGGACTTGTGCTTGACGACATTTTAAGATATATGGGAATTGAGGCTCAGTACAGCGAAAGCGAAATACTTACAACCGGAAGCTATATTCCCGACCTTACGGGTATGACGGTGGAAAAAGCAAAAGAATCCGCTGAAAAAAGCGGCTTTAAGATAAATATAATAGGAAGTGGAAACAAGATAACCGACCAACAGCCCAAGAGCGGAATCATGCTTTCCGAGGGCTCTGAAATAGCGGCTTATACCGAGGGAGATTCGGATTCGGAGCTTGTTACCGTTCCGGATGTTATTAATATGAGCAGGGTCAATGCGGAAGCGACAGTTAAAAACGCTAATTTGAATTTCAGAACATCGGACGTTGGAAACAGCGTAAATACCGGAGCAATTGCCATCGATCAAAGCCCCAAGGCAGGCGCTGTGGTGTCAAGAGGCACTGTGGTTTACGTCAAGTTTATGTTCCAGGACGTTGATTGACAGGAGGACAATATGAAGCTTAGGGAAATATTAAAGGGAACAGATTACAAAATAATAAACGGAAGCGAAGATATAGAAATAGGGAAAATAGAAACCGATTCGAGAAAAATCGGGAAGGGTGATCTTTTTATTGCTCTTACCGGAATAGGAGCCGACGGGCATAACTATATCGAAAGCGCCGTTAAGGCAGGTGCGGCGGCGGTTGTTGCTGAGCATGAGTGCAACTCTTTCGGAGCCGCCTTAATCGTCACTTATAATTCAAGAATTCTTGCAGCATATGCAGCGGCAAATTATTACGGAGAGTGCCATAAAAAGCTTAAGCTTATTGGCGTTACGGGTACCAATGGAAAAACGACGGTAACGCACATAATAAAGCAGATACTTGATTTAAAGGGCGAGAAAACCGGACTTATAGGAACAAATCACTATCTTATAGGCGACAGCGAGCTTCCCTCAAGCGGAACTACCCCCGAGGCCGAAGAGCTTCACGGTATATTTAAAAAGATGGCGGACGCAGGCTGTAAGTACGTTGTTATGGAGGTTTCAAGCCACGCCTTAGCTCTTCACAGATGCGAGGGATTAAATTTTGAGGTGGGCGTATTTACAAATCTCACCGAGGATCACTTAAATTACCATAAGGATATGGACGATTATGCGGCGGCAAAAGCAAAACTCTTTTCCATGAGTAAGTATTCTGTTATAAACGAGGACGATCCTTATTATAAGGTCATGAAAAAGGCTGCGGCCGGTAAGGTTGTAACCTACGCAATCAAAAAGCATGCCGATATGAAAGCCGAAAATATAGTTTATTCTCAAAGAGGTATAAGCTTTACATGGATATACGGAACCTCTGAGGTACCTATGAAAATGGCAATTCCGGGAGAATTTTCGGTATATAACGCTCTGGCAGGCATAGGCGCCGCGGCGATGATAGGTCTTTCTGATATGGAGATTGCCAAGGGACTTTTGATAGTACGGGGAGTAAAGGGAAGAGCAGAGGTTGTACCTACCGGCACAGATTATACCGTTATGATAGATTATGCTCACACGCCCGACGGGCTTGAAAATATTTTAAAGACCGTTTCCGGCTTTGCGGAAAAAAGAGTCATTGCCGTTTTCGGCTGCGGAGGGGACAGAGATGCGAAAAAACGCCCGATTATGGGCGAAATTGCCGGCAAAATAGCTGATTTTTCTGTTGTTACAAGCGATAATCCGAGAACGGAGGATCCCGAAGAAATTGTAAGGCAGATACTTTGTGGTATGAAGGGCATGGAGAAAAAATATAAGGCAATAGTGGACAGAACCGAGGCAATAAGATATGCTCTTTCCATAGCCGAGCCCGGGGACGTAGTGGTGCTTGCCGGCAAGGGACACGAAACCTATCAGGATATAGGCGGCAAAAAAATCCATTATGATGAAAGAGAAGTTATAAAAGATATACTGAAGGATTAGGTGCTTTAACATGAACTCTGTTATTTGGGGAATAATAGCGCTTTTTATGGCGCTTATAATTGCTCTGCTGTCCGGGGGAGCGATTATAGAGAAGCTTAAGAAAGCAAGCTTCGGTCAAAGTATAAGGGAGGAGGGGCCGTCCTGGCATAAGAAAAAAAGCGGCACTCCCACTATGGGCGCTTTTATATTTGCCGCCGGAATGATTCCTGCCGTTATATTTATTTTGGTCCTTTCAGGAATTTTCGATAAAATCGGCGTATTGGTTTTGGCGTCTGCGCTCCTTTTCGGAGCGATAGGCTTCGCAGATGATTATATCAAGGTAATAAAAAAGAGAAATTTAGGCCTTACGGCAGGAAAAAAGTTTGCCGCTCAGGCGCTTGTCAGTGCGGCGTTTGCCATATGCCTTTTTGAATTTGAGGGCGGAGCCGTTCTTTTTGGAAAAAGCTGGATAAATCTTTCGTATTTTGCGGTGATATTTAACACCTTCGTAATGCTCGCTACGGTGAATGCGGTAAATCTTACCGACGGAATCGACGGGCTTGCCGGAAATACCACTGCCTTTGCGGCGGCGTTTTTTGCCTTTGCGGCATATAAAATGGAATGTGACATGATAATGATTGTTTTAATGGCGGCAATCGGTGGCATTTTCGGATTTTTATTTTATAACAGGTATCCGGCTAAGGTGTTTATGGGCGATACAGGCTCGCTTTTTCTGGGCGGACTAATCGGCGCGGCGGCATGCGCCATGGGTATACAGCTTACCCTTATATTTGTCGGTATTGTATTTTTTGTAGAAACGCTCTCGGTTATAATTCAAGTGGCATATTTTAAGGCCACGGGAGGAAAAAGAATATTTTTGATGACGCCGATACATCATCACTTTGAGAAAAAAGGGTGGTCTGAGGTGAAAATTGTCGCCGTTGCTTCGGCAATAACGGTATTTTTCGGAATTTTAAGCGCAGTCTATATTGCGGCTGTTATATAAAAAGAAAGGCTGGAACTCATGAGTAAGGCACAGGCTTTAACGAAAGAAAATGGGAAAATGAATAAAAAAATCCGGAAAAAAGGCGAAGTAGACGGAATATATCTCATTTTGCTTTGCGCGCTTACCTGTGCAGGACTTTTAATGCTGATTAGCGCAGGCACTCCGGAATCTGTCAGTGCGGAAAATCCATATAAGGGAATAATTAAAAACTGCATAATAGCGGCAGGAAGCTTCGGGGTAATGCTTATAGTGGCAAACTGGCGTGATTATATAATTTTAAAAAAATGGGCGGGATTAATTTACTGGTGCTCGGTTATATTGGTATACCTTACCCCGTTTATCGGACAGGAGCGCTTGGGCGCTACAAGATGGATTTTTATAGGACCTATATCCGTACAGCCTACCGAAATTATGAAAATAGCCCTTATTATATATCTTGCGGATATATTGACAGAAGAAAAAAAGAGAAACACAAAGAGGATGTCCTTATTTCAGCGGCTTTTGTATGAGTGGAGGGCGGAAATTATAATTTTAATTCCTGCCGCAGGAGCCGCACTTCAGAAGCATCTTTCGGGAGCTTTAATAATATGCGCCATCGGCTTTGTTATGCTTTTTGCTCACGGAATGAAAAAAAGTCATATAACGGTTATAGCCGTTATAGTTATTGCGGCAGGACTCTTATTAATAATAAAAGAGCCCTTCAGAATAAAAAGACTTTTGGGCTATATGCATCCCGAAGAAGAGCCGTTAGGCTACGGGTGGCAGATATTAAATTCGCTCTACGCCATATGCTCCGGCGGACTTTTCGGCGTGGGCTTCGGTCAGTCAAGGCAAAAATACAGCTGGCTTCCCATGGCGTCAAATGACTATATTTTCGCCGTAATCTGTGAAGAAATGGGTATTATAGGCGGACTTTTGGTAATGCTCCTTTTTGCCTTTTTTGTTTGGAGGGGCATTAAAATCGCATTAAATTCAAGGGATATGTTCGGATGTCTTATTGCGTTCGGAGTTTCGGCGATGATAGGACTTCAGGTGGTCATAAATATAGCGGTTGTGACTAACGCCGTGCCGTCGACAGGTATGCAGCTTCCGTTCTTTTCATCGGGCGGAACGTCGCTGCTTTTCATGCTGATAGCTACAGGAATAGTGCTTAATATATCACGCTATCAGAAAATCGGCGCCGGGGTTATTCACAGTGTAAAATAGAAAGGCAGGAGAGTTTATGAGAGTTATAGTTTCCGGAGGCGGAACGGGAGGACACATTAATCCCGCTATTGCCATCGCAAAGTATATAAAAGAGAAAGAGCCGGACTCTGAAATTCTTTATGTGGGCACAGAGCACGGGCTTGAGAAAAAGCTTGTGCCGGCTCAGAATATCGAAATAAAATATATAGACGTTTACGGCTTTAAAAGGTCGCTTTCGCCGAAAAATATTTTGTACGCATATAAGGCTATTCGGGGCATAAAAGAGGGGAAAAAGCTTTTAGAGGAGTTTAAGCCCGAAATAGTAATAGGCACCGGCGGATATGTTTGCGGACCGCTTCTTTACGCCGCAGTAAAAATGGGGATACCGACGATTATTCACGAACAGAATGTTTTTCCCGGACTTACCGTAAAGCTTTTGGCAGATAAGGTTTCCGCTGTTGCCACAAGCTTCGACACAACAAAAAATTATTTGAAAAAGCATAAAAAAATAGTTCTTACGGGTAATCCCGTAAGAGCAGACCTCCTTAAGGTTACAAGATACGAGGCAAGACTTAAGTTTGACTTAGACGAAAAGCCCACGGTGCTTATAATGGGCGGAAGCCTCGGCGCAAGGAGCATAAACGACGCTCTTTGCGAAATAGTTATAAAAAATCTTGCCGACGGCTATAATATAATTGCGTCTACGGGAGAGAAAAATTACAGTGAGGTTATGGAGAAAATAAAGGAGGCAAATATCAGCGTTCCTAAAAACATTATGATAATGCCTTATATATATAACACCGACTTTGCGTTTGCGGCCTCCGACCTTATAGTGTGCCGTACGGGGGCAGTTACCGTAAGCGAGCTTGCCGCTTCCGGAAAGCCGTCGATAGTAGTGCCGAGTCCCAATGTGGCTCACAACCATCAGGAATACAACGCAAAATATCTTTCGGACAAGGGAGCCGCTGTTTTAATGTCAGATAGCGAGCTTACCGGAGTGAAGCTTGACGCACAGATAAAAACCCTTATAAACGACAGGGAGCTTTTATCGGAAATGAGTGCCAAGGCAAAGACGGCTGCAATTTACGACTCAACAGACAAAATTTACACGACGGCAAAAAAACTTTTAAAAATTTAACAATTTTAGGCTCTCCTGCATAGAATGTGCGTAGGGGGTGCCTTAATCTTGAGTAAGTACATAATAAACGGAGGAAGGGCGCTTTCGGGCGAAACGCGCGTACACGGTGCCAAAAATTCAGTCCTTCCTATTTTGGCGGCATCGGTTATAAGCGGCAGAGAAAGCGTGATTACAGACTGTCCCGATTTAAGCGATGTGAGAGAATCGGTAAAAATATTAAGATATTTAGGCTGCAGCGTTAAACATGAGGGCGGCGTAATAACGGTGAACTCGGAAAATCTTTTAACCGATGAAATACCGGAGCATCTTATGCTTAAAATGAGATCCTCCGTTATTTTCTTGGGAGCGCTTATTGCCCGTCACAGAAGCGGTAAGATTACGCTTCCGGGCGGCTGCGAAATCGGACCGAGGCCGATAGACCTTCATCTTAAAGCGTTTCGGGAGATGGGAATAAAAATCGAGGAGTCGGGCGGAATAATCTCCTGCGACGCAAAAAATATGCACAGTGCCAATATTCACCTTGATTTTCCCAGTGTGGGCGCAACTGAAAATATAATGCTTGCGTCTGCCGGAGTCGACGGTATGACGGTTATTTCAAACGCCGCAAAGGAGCCTGAAATAAAAGACCTTCAGGATTACCTTATAAAAACCGGCGTAAAAATATACGGAGCCGGAACAGATAAGATATATATTTTCGGTCGGGGTGAGAGGAAAAGCTGCGTCCATAAAATCATTCCCGACAGGATAGAGGCGGCAACCTACATATGTGCGGCTCTTATGACAGGCGGCAATGTAAAAATAGATAACGTCGAGCCCAATCATATGGAGGCTTTCTGGTCGGCTGTTTCTGAAACAGGCGCCGATATAACAATAGATAATAACACAGTTTATGTCAAAGGTGCAAAAAGGCTTTCGGCGGCAAAAAGGATACGGACTTATCCTTATCCGGGCTTTCCGACTGATATGCAGTCGGTTTTTATGAGCCTGATGACTACGGCAAAGGGCACGTCGGTTATAACCGAGAATATTTTCCGGGACAGATTTCGGCATGTGGACGGACTTTTGAGAATGGGCGCCGACATTGTAACTGACGGAAGCGTCGCAATCATAAGAGGCGTCGGACACTTAAACGGAGCGCATACTGCGGCAAACGACCTAAGGGGCGGAGCCGCCTTGACCATAGCGGCGCTTGCGGCAGACGGTATAAGCGAAATAGATAAAATCTGCTATATTGAAAGAGGCTACGAGCAATTTGATTTGAATTTAAGGAGTCTTGGGGCGGATATACAAAGGAAGTGATGATTTTTTGAGCGATAAAAGAAAATACTCCGATGACGAAATGAAAAAAAGGCATGCGGAGTATGAAAAACGTGAAAAGCAGAAGCGTGAGCGTATAAAAAAACGTAGGAAGAGGGCAAGGCTTAAAAGAAAAATATTCGGAATATTTTTCCTCATGCTTTTAATTTTATGCTTTATTATAATCATCATGAAAACTCCGCTTTTTGAGGTAAAATCACTGGAGATTGAGGGAAACGAGCTTGTTTCCGATGAAGAGATAGCACGTTTTAGCGGACTTGATACGGGAAACAGTATATTCGCTAAAACGGCATCCTCCGCAAGGAAGGAAATTTTGTCGCTTCCTTATATAAGCGAGGTTACCGTGAAAAAAAGCTACCCGTCAAAGGTAAAAATAACTGTTTCGGAGCTTGGAGCCGCCTATGTGCTTAAGCTTGATGAAAGAAATATTTTAACAGACAAAAACGGAAAAAGCATAAAGGAGGCCGAGGGGGAGGAGATAAATGCATTTCCTGCCGTAATTGGCTTAAGCGACGGCGGATTTAAGATAGGAAGTATGACGTCGGCTCTTACCGAGGATGAAACTCAAACCTTTTACCGAATGATAAAGTGTATGGAGGATTATGGCTTTAAGGGAGTAACTGAAATTGACTTAACCGACGAGTACAATATAAGCTTTAAGTTAAACGGTGCGCTTAAAATCAGAGTAGGATCTCTCGGCTCGGAGGATGAGCTTTCATATAAAATGGCATATATAAAGGAAGTTTTGCAAAAGCTTCCGGAAAATGTTTCGGGAGTCATCGATGCGACCAATCCGGATTCGGGCGTTTCATACAGAACGTCCGAGGCTTCCGAGCCCGAGAATGAAGAAAAACCTTTAAGCGAAGGAGGGGAAAATAAGGAATCGGTACCGGAGAGTCCGGAAAAAACCGGTGAAGAGGAACAGGAAAATTTGTAAAAAAACTTATTTGTCATTGACAAAATTGAAAAAATGTTATAATATATAATAGTAAAATTGCATAAGGAGGCAAAAAATATGCCGGAAGATAATAAAATGAATAATTCGGAAGAAACACAGGTTATAAAAGTAATCGGAGTAGGCGGCGGCGGAAATAACGCCGTAAACAGAATGATTGACGCCGGAGTTAAGCATGTTGAGTTTATCGCCGTAAATACCGACGCTCAGTCGCTTAAATGCTCAAAGGCTGATATAACGCTTCAGATAGGCGAAAAGGTGACAAAGGGACAGGGTGCCGGCTCGGATCCTGAGGTTGGTAAAAAAGCTGCTGAGGAGTCTGCTGCAGAAATTGAAAAGATTATTGAAAAAGCGGATATGGTGTTCATTGCTGCCGGAATGGGCGGCGGAACAGGTACCGGAGCGGCTCCTGTTATTGCAGGAATTGCAAAGCAGAAGGGCATTTTAACGGTAGGAATAGTTACTAAGCCTTTCCAGTTTGAAGGTAAGAGAAGAATGGACAAGGCTCTTGATGGAATTGAGAATTTGAAGGCTAATGTTGATACGATAGTTGTTATTCCCAACGATAAGCTTTTGACGATCGGAAGTGCCAAGACAAGCTTAAGAGACGCTTTTGTTATGGCTGATGAAGCACTTCGTCAGGGCGTTCAGGGTATAACCGAGCTTATCGGAAATGTCGGCTTCATGAATGCGGACTTTGCCGATGTTACAAGCGTAATGAAGGACGCAGGCTGTGCTCATTTCGGAATCGGACGGGCTTCCGGCGAGAACAGAGCAGAGCTTGCCGCCAAGGCGGCTATCGAAACGCCCTTGCTTGAAACAAATATCGAGGGTGCCACAGGCATACTTATGTGCATAAGCGGTAACAGCGACCTTTCTCTGTTCGAGGTTAACGAGGCGGCCGAGCTTGTTCAGAGCTATGCCGATCCCAATGTGTTCTTTAAGATGGGCATGATAACCGACGAATCCATGGGCGACGATATTTCCATAACCGTTATTGCAACAGGCTTTGAGGGTAAGGAAAAGAAGAAAAAGACTGATTCCATATTCGGACTTGACAGTGACGACGACGGTTATCCTCAGATTCCCGGCTTTCTTAAAAGGCCAAATTTAGACTGATACATAAAAACACCCGTATCTACGGGTGTTTTTTTTCGGAATACATGCTGTTTTGCTGTTGGAACAAAATAGCATGTATTTTGATTATTCTTCAAATTCAGCGGAATTTTCTCCTAAGTCTTCTGAATCCGCCTCCATTATATCCTCTTCTGCCGATGCCGTTGGGGAGGTTTTATAGTACTGGAGCACCTTTTCCTTTACATCGGCAAATACGTCAGGATGCTCTATAAGGTACTGCTTTGCGTTTTCTCTTCCCTGTGCAATCTTATCGCCGTTATAGGAAATCCATGCGCCGGACTTATTTATAATATCGGCGTCCACCGCCATATCGAGTACAACGCCCTCGGGAGCAAAGCCCTTACCGTAAATCATATCGTATTCCGCCTTCTTAAAGGGAGGCGCAACCTTATTTTTTACAACCTTAACCTTAGTCTTTGAGCCGATTATTGCGCCGCTTTCCTTAATAGCGTCGCCCTTTCTTATATCAAGCCTTACGGAGGAATAGAATTTAAGCGCCATACCGCCCGTGGTAGTTTCGGGATTTCCGAACATAACGCCTACCTTCTCACGAAGCTGATTTATAAAAACAACGATGGTATTTGTCTTATTGATTATACCGGCAAGCTTACGGAGAGCCTTGGACATAAGCCTTGCCTGAAGCCCCACCTGCTGATCACTCATTTCTCCGTCAATTTCAGCTTTCGGAACTAATGCCGCAACAGAGTCTACTATAATTAAATCCACAGCACTGCTCCTTACAAGAGCTTCTACTATGGCGAGAGCCTGTTCGCCTGTGTCAGGCTGTGAAACCAAAAGCTCGTCAATATCAACGCCTAAGGTCTTTGCGTATTCGGGATCAAGGGCATGCTCGGCGTCAACAAAGGCCACTACGCCCTTATTTCTCTGGCATTGTGCGGCAACTAAAAGAGTCAGAGTTGTTTTACCGGAGGATTCCGGACCGTAAACCTCTACAATTCTTCCCTTTGGCAGACCGCCGATACCGAGAGCAATATCAAGGCTTAATATGCCGGTAGAGAGCGCTTCAACCTCCATGTTTGCGGTAGAGCCCAGCTTCATTATCGTTCCTTTGCCGTATTCTTTCTCTATCTGTGCAAGAGTGCTTTTAAGCGCTTCCTCCTTTGTCTGATTGGCAGGCTTTGCGGCAGTGCTTGTTTTTTTCATGAGTAAACATCCTTTCATAATAAGGCTTAAAAGTATTTAAGCTCTGAATTTAAATGGGAACAAATATTCGCTTTTCTTATATTATAAATGCGAACATTTGTTTTGTCAATAGTTTTTTAAAATTTATTTCTTTAATTTACTGCCAAAGAGTTTTCCAGCGGTATGAAACCTCGCCGTCAAAGGAGAACTCAAGATACGAGTAGTTTTGTATTTTTTCGGACAGAGGCATATTTTTTCCTATATCCCGGAGAGTGAAATATCTTACATTGTCCATAATATAAAGAGAATTTTCACTGCCCTTTAAGATAACGAAAATATTTTTGCCGGCATTTTCATGAAGGGAGGAGAAAATATTTTTTATAGTTTCGTTTTCAAAGCTGTCCGATGAGAATATGGGATTTTCTGAAAGTATAAATATATTTTTCTTATCGGTATTATTTATCGCATTCATAATCAAATCCCATTGCGAGGACGAGGCCTTTCTTATGCCCTCCGTTCCGGCGTTCACGCTAAGGTAAAGAGCGTTTTCATCCTCATGCTTATAAAATTCAGAGCGCCTGTTTACGGCGGAGGAATCGTTTACTCCGAAAACGGCAAACTTATCTGCGCCCTTTAAGGCATTTATCATATTCTCCCTTGAAAGCTTTGACAAAAGCGTTCCCGAGGTTTCGGCGGCTCCCACTCTGAATACGGCGCTTCCGGAAGAAGAGCAAATGGGATCGTCATATAAATTTTGGGGCGCATAGGGAAGAGAGGGCGTTTTTACAGCCTTAAACTTAAGGTCGTCGAAGTAGACATAGCCTTCGTCGCATATTTCTCCGGCAAGGGAGGCCACATATATTTTTGTGAGGGTTAAAGGTCTTTCAGCACTGTCCGGAATATCTGCTGTGTAAAGGGAAAACTCTTCGCCGTTTTCAGAAGGTTTAAGAGTTAATCTTAATGCCGAGCCGTTTTTGTCCTTAAACTGCACTTTAAGTGAGTGCGAAAAGCTATCATCGGTTTTGATATATAAAGAAATTTTGTTTTCCGAATTATCAAGCGTTACGGGCTCTGAGAGGGTGTAATATGCCGCTTTGGTATCGTTCGTCTGGGCGGTAAAATCATAGTAAAGTCTGCCCGAGGCGCTTCCCGAACGGTAATATTCGTCGGAGGAGGAGTAATCTCCCCCCACGTAAGCCGGGTAGGAGGAGAACTCTCCCGTCAAAGACTCAAAATCGTCATAATAGTCGTAAGTCTCGCTTCCGACAGCTACGGCGATATAGGCTACGGCGTTATCCTTAGCTATACTTAAAACCGTACTACCGTTTCCTACGGCGTATAAAATCCCGTCCTTAACATACGCTACGTCCGGGGCGGCAGATGAAATTGTAAAAGGAGCATAGTTTGAAACCGTGTCGGTATGACCGTAAGAGTCAAAGACAGTAAGCTCTAATTTCTGCGATTCGCCTACGCTCATAACGAAGGAGGAGGGCGCCTTGATGCCGGCAATACGGTCTATGACACAAATCTCAAGGGAGCCCGAGGCGTTTTCGCAGGAGGCGTATACGGTCGCCGTGCCGCCCCGAGTGCCGGTGAATACTCCGTTCGTTATGCTTCCGCCGTCGCAAGACCAGGAAACCTCGCCGCTTATCGGACGTTTGTTTTTATCATATACAGCGGCGGATACATTAAGAGACTGACCGATGAAAACAGAATCACGTTCCGATTTTAACTCGATTCCGTAAGGCTCCGACGGCTCGGCAGTGTATGAAAATCCTACTGCGTTTACAACCTTTCGGTTTTCGCTGGGATTATTCACCGTGTGAAGCTTCTCCTGCCAGATTGTGGAGGCGACCATATTGGTAGAGCCGCCGCCGTCTAAATTGACCGCCTTATAGCAGCCCAGATCCGCCATAAGATGAGCAAGCTCGCTCATGGTCATGCCACGGCTTTCGGAGGATCTGCCGTTTACCGCTACAAGATATACGGTTTTGCCGCTCTTATCTATGCCGATGGCGCTTCTCGGATTGTAGCCGGATATAACGTGGGAGAAATTTGTTAAAGCCTTGCCCTCGGATACTAACATGGCGCCACCTCCGAAGGCGGTATCCGAAGAAAGAATATCGGGAGTAACATAGTAATCGAATTTTATCGGATCCCCTACGGAGAAGTTATTTGCGAAAAACATACTCGAGCCCTCGGATACCACGAGAACACAGCCGTTTTCGGGAATTTTGCAGGGAGGCATGTTGCGGCGAAATTCCGTGACAACACCGTCCTCCACTACAACCTCAACCACCTCGCCGCCGGGAGCCGGAGAATAGCCGCCGTTAAATTCTTTAGTATACATTAAGATACTTCCGTAATATGTGGTATGCTTGTTTAGGTGGGCTATGGGAGCGTATTCCCAGTTGGGAGCGACAACCATTATATTAAAGCCAAGATAGGTCATGTCAACGACTGAGTCTTTTTCGTAAATTGTCGCCATAGTGTCCGGATTTATGGGTGACTGAATAAGCTCGCCGTTTTTAATCTCTATGCCTAAAGAAAGCGCCTTGCCGCCGGAAACGGTGGAAAAAAAGTCGGCGTTCATTGCGGCGACGGTATCGGGATTAGCCGCAGCAATGTTTCCTACCGTGTCTAAGGTATCAAAGCCTGACTGAGGCGTTAAAAGTCTAAGACCTACGTTTTCGTTTGAAAGGTCGGCTTTTATATACGAGTAGGTAAGATTATGGTCGGAATAAAAGCTTTTTACGTTTGTTAAGGTGATGCCGTCCGCAATAGTAAAGGTTTCTGTTGTGGTAAATATCTCGGAAGCATATATATTCATGCAAAGGAGAAAGACTGCGGATAATAATGCTGTAATTTTTTTCATCAAATATACTGTCCTTTCTTTATTCTCTATTCTCTAAATTTATTTTAATACAATAAAGAGCAATTTGCAATAAAAAAATTAAGGAAATGATTGACTAATAAATTAATATGGTATAAAATATGTATAATGGCATTTGGTGTGCCTTTTAAATAAGGGACGCTTTCTTTAAGGAGGAATTATATGATCGGAAGCGCTTATATAATGGTAGTTATCGGTATACTTCTTGCAAAAGGACTGGGATTTTACAGGGATATGGTCTTTGCCGGAGTTTTCGGAACCGGCGTTGAGGCGGATATATATTTTCAGGTATTCGGACTTGTAAATCTGATTTTTACCGGTATCGGAGTGGCACTTTCCACTCTTGTTATAAAAAATCTTAACAAAGCCGAAAATGCCGGGTCAGAGCGAAGCTATGCGGCTTATTTTTTAAGGAAAAGCACGGTTTATTTAACTCTTGCCGCCGGTCTTATGGCACTATTTGCAAGACCTATCGTGCATGTGATACTTCCCGAAATATCCGGCGATGATTTTTTTCTTGCCGTAAAAATGATGTATATTATGGCGCCGTCCTTGGTATTTGTGGTAATAGCCTATATAATTTCCGGACTTTTGCAGAACAAAAAGGTCTATTTTATCACATCTGTAATGAGTCTTCCGTTTAATGCGGCGATTATCGCTTCGCTGTTTTTTGAAAACGTGTCGATACTTACGGTTGCGGCGGTTACTACCTTGGGCTGGTTTTTACATATAGCCATACAGCTTCCTTCGTTTTACAAACACGGCTATTCCTTCATAGAAAAAAGCGGTGCGCTTAAGTCTGAAAAAAACAAAAACCCCGAAATTTTGTGGATATTCATATCGAATATGATGTTCCAGCTTTGCATTTATATAGACAGAGCTTTTGTCAGCTCAAGCACGGGTATGGCGGCAACCTTCAATTATGCTTCAAATCTCTTTATAACGATTTCGAGCGTGTTTATAGTAGCCATGTCTACTGTTGTGTTTCCCTCCGTTTCAAAAAATTACGAGGAGGGGAATATCTGCTATGTAAAGGATCTTGTAGGATATATTATGACCGTCATGACTGCGATTTTCCTGCCGTTTTTATTGGTTGCGGCGTTTTTCGGCGGCGACGTTATACGTTTGGTTTATGAAAGAGGGGCTTTTACATCAGAGTCCACGGCTGCGGTGTCGCTGATATTTTTTATGTACTGCCTTGCGATTTTAGGCTATACCGCACAGGAGCTTTTCAATAAGGTTTTGTACCTTGACGGTAAATATAAGTATACCGTTTCGGGAACCTTGGCGGTGGTTATATTAAATGCGGTGGGCGACTTACTTATAAAGCGCTTTGTACCGCCTTGTAAAGTGGGCACGGTTTCCTTGAGCGCCGTTTTAATTGCGGCATTTACCGCACTGCTTTTAACGGCTTACGGGATATTTATCGCAGTGAAAATGAAAAAGGTTATAGGCGCTTATCTTAATAAAGAAACGCTTTCTGACATGGCCAAGATTGCTTTATCCGGGATAGCGGCGGTAGCTTGCTATATTGTGTTTAATTTTGCCGTGCCTGAATTTACCCACGGATATATATCGTTTATTGCGCCGCTTTTGACATGCGGAGCGGTATATGCGGTATTTTTATGCATAACAGGCGTGCTTGGGCACATAATTAAAAGAGAAAAGAAAGGCGGACAAGCTGAAAATGAAAAAAATAGCTGAAAAGTTCGGAATATGGATAATAATTGCCGCGATGTTTTTAGCGCTTATCCCTTCCGTTGTGCGGCGTGTGGAAAATGAACAAAAAAATAATAAGGTGGTTATGTCGCTTTTATATAACGACATAAAAAATAAGGTTTCGTCCGTAAAGCTTGACGAAATGCTCTCTTATTACAAAAAAATCGGCGTCAATACCATATCGGTTATGGAGGAAGACATCAACAGTATTGTAGCAAGGGGAGAGGTTACTTGTATCAAATATAATGTCTTAAGACACAAATACGAGGACGAAAGCATAAAGATAGCGGAGCATATAAGGGAAAATTATCCCATGGTTTCCTATGACTCTTACCTTTTGATGACGAAAAACGAGAGAACTAAGAAAAAGCTTGCCGAAATGATTCCACTTAAGTATTCGGAAAACGAGTATGTCAAAATAGACGGAGTAGACGGCATAGATGTATACGCATTTTTTGACGGCAGGGAAAAGCTATGGAATTTTACCTTGGGCTACGACAAGGACGTTATCAAAGCTCTTAAGGATAAGGGGTTTGATATTGCGCTTGTATACAAGGTAAAGAATTACTCAAAGCAGGATTATATTAAATATATAGAGGATATAGTAAAGGAATACAACGTTAAATACTTTAACATAAAAAGCTATGTAAGGGAATATGACAAGGAAGATATAATAAAGGCAAATTATACCTGGATAGGCAGGATGATAAACGAAAACGACATGACCTTGGTCGTAACGGAAAATACCGACCAGCTTTCAAATCAGAAGTGCCTGGGCTACAGCGATATATTTAATACCGTTATGGACGAAGGCGGAAGCAACAAGGTTTTGAGGTCATACGAAACCTATGACGATTCCCAGGACGAGGATACGCACTATGAGTACAGGGTAAGCCAGTACTTTAATTCCTCTGTTGACAGAAATATAAGGTTTATAACTATCACTCAGATTGCCCCGGACGGAGTAACCTATGATGAGTGTGCGGATTATACGGTAAAGGCGGTATCGGAATATATTGACCGTGCGAAAAAGTGCGGCTTTGTATTCGGCGAGGAGCCTGAAGCCTTCGATTACAAAACGAAGGTGAGCTTCCCGTCGGCATGCTGCGCCGTTATCATGATTTTGCTTGCCCTTAAGATGCTTGAAATGATTTTCGACATAAAAAATAAAAAGCTTACCGTTGCCGCTTTGGTTGTGTCGGCTCTCGCCTTTGGCGCAACGTTTATAATGCCGTTAAAGCTTGTGCTTTTGTACCCCACGGTTTACTGTCTTTTGATTTCATGCTTTGCCGTGACTGCGGTTATGAAGATGACTTCAAGCCTTAAAAAATCCATAAAAACCGTTCCGGAAACTCTTTTTGTAACGGCGGTTATGCTTGCTATTTTGTGCGTGGGAGCGCTTGGAATGGGAGCGATGCTTTCGGGAGTTGATTATTATGTTAATAACTATATATTCCGCGGAATTAAGCTTTCGTTAATTATACCACTTTTATTTACCGCATGCGCCTTTTACTTTGCGGCTACCGAAAAGAATGAAAGACAGCATCTGGGAGTAGCCTTAAACAAGGTTCTTAAGGCGGATATAAAGGTGTACTGGGTTATTATCGGAGGCTTTATCGGAATAATCGGTATGTACTATATAATAAGAAGCGGAAACGTAAATAAGATAAGCTCTCTTGAACAGACAATGAGAACGGCTATAACAAACGCCTTCCCGGCACGCCCGAGAACGAAGGAATTTTTAATAGGCTATCCGTCGCTGGTGCTTTTCGTGTATTATATGAGAAACACCAATATAAAGCTTGTGCAATGGTTTTTCGCAATAGGCTCGTCAATACTATCGGCGTCTGTCATGAACAGCTTCTGTCATGTGTTTACGGATTTAACGGTAATTTATTCAAGGGTGTTGAACGGAATTTTAATAGGAGCGGTTATGTCGGTATTTGCTTTTGTGGCAAATCTTGCGTTGGTAAGGATAATAAAGACAATTGCGCCTAAAGTTAAAAACTCAGATTCGGAGATGAAATAATGTCTGATATTGTGATTTCCGGTTACCACGGCTTTGCCAACAGCGGTGACGAGGCATTGCTATGGGCAATTCTTAACACCATAAAAAAGCTGTCACCCGACACTTCTTTTACGGTGCTTTCCAAAACGCCTGAGGAAACCGCCCGTGATTACGGGGTAAAATCAGTCAGCCGCTATAATTACTTTAAAATAAAAAAAGAAATGAAAAGCGCTAAAATGCTTATTTTCGGCGGAGGAAGCCTGCTTCAGGATGTAACAAGCAGCAAATCGCTTAAGTATTATCTCATGATAATAGCTCTGGCGGAAAAATGCGGATTAAAGACCATGCTTTACGCTAACGGAATAGGACCTATAAACGGAAGGTACGACCGGGCGCTGACCGCAAAAATATTAAATAAGGTTGATTTAATAACCTTAAGGGACGATAAGTCGGACGAGGAGCTAAAAAAGCTTAACGTGACAAAGCCGAAGATAATAATAACCGCAGACCCGGCGTTTACGATAAACGTAAAGGAAACTCTTACCGGCAAGTATTTTATGAATAGGGCAGGCGTCGGCGAAGGGACAAAGGTGTGTGCGGTATCTATAAGATCGTGGAAAAATTCAGCAGATAATTTTTCCTCCGTCATGGCGTCTTTATGCGACTATATGGTTGAAAAATACGAAATTTATCCGCTTTTCGTTCCGATGCAGTACCCTTTAGATATGGATATATCCAAGGAGGTAATGGATAAAATGAAGCACCCGTCATACATTATCAACCGTAATCTCACTGTTGCGGAGATGTTTTCCGTGCTTTCGGGAGCGGAGGTGCTTATCGGAATGAGGCTTCATTCCCTGATATACGCAACAACGCTGGAAATACCTGCTATGGCTTTGGTATATGACCCGAAAATCAGCGCTTTTATGGAGTCCTTAAGTCAGCCTAATATGGTAGACGTAGAGAACATAACCTTAGAAAAGGCAAAAAAAACCTTTGACAGTATTGTTTCAAAGCTTCAAGAGCATAAGAAAAAGCTCCACAGCGCCAACGCCGTGCTTAAGGAAAAGGCGGAAAAGAATGCGGAATACGCAATAGAGCTTTTAGGTGAGGCAAAGGCGTAGAAAATATGATACTTATAATTGCGGAAAAGCCGTCACTGGCAAGAAATATAGCCTCGGCAATAGGAAAAATGAAAAAGGGAGCCGGATTTCTTTTTGGCGGAGAATACATAGTAACATGGGCGTTCGGACATCTTTTTTCTCTGGAGGATATAGAGTATTATAATCCGTCCGATACTGGACGGTGGACTATGGAAAACATACCGTGTTTTCCGGATAAATTTTCTTTCGGTCTTAAAAAGGACAAAAACGGAAAAACGGATCCCGGTGTTAAGTCGCAGTTTGAAACTATAAAATCATTATGTAAGAGAACTGATGTTGATACGATAGTAAATGCCGGCGACTCTGACCGAGAGGGAGAAATTATCGTAAGAACGTGTATAGCTAAAGCGGGAGCGGAGGGAAAGAGAATTAAAAGACTCTGGTTACCGGATCAGACCGCTGAAACCATAAGGGAGGGGCTTTCGGATTTAAAAGACGACAGTGAGTATGACCGGCTGGCGGACGAGGGCTATGCAAGGACATATATCGACTGGCTTTACGGGGTAAATCTTACAAGGTACGCTACCCTTAAAACGGGCACGCTTTTGAGGGTGGGCAGAGTTATCGTTCCTATCGTCAAGGCTGTATACGACAGGGATATGTCAATTAAAAATTTTAAGAGCGAAATTTATTTTGCTCCTTTAAGCAAGGAAAAGACAAACGGCGAGACAGTCGAGCTTTTAAGCAAAAAGAAGTTTGATAAAAAAGACCTTTCCGAGGCACTGTCATACTGTGAAAGGCTTAACGGCGAGAAAGCAGTCGTTACGGGAAAAAGGACAAAGAAGGAAACCTTAGCGCCGGGCAAGCTTTATTCTCTTACAAAGCTTCAGAATATGCTTGGTAAAAAATATAAAATGCCGATGAACGAAAGCCTAAAAATAGTTCAGGGGCTTTATGAAAAGGGATATGTTACATATCCCAGGACAAATTCCGAATACTTGGCGACGGCGGAAAAGGGCAAGGTTAAAAAGATTATAGAAGCTTTTTGCCGTATCGGATACCCTCTTGAATTCAAGGATAAAAAGACCATATTCGACGATTCTAAGATAGAGTCCCATTCGGCGCTGACTCCTACCCATAAAATTCCCCAAAAGACCGCTCTTTCCGAGGCGGAGTATAAGGTTTACAGCGCAATTATGCGCCGCTTTGCCGCAGTATTTTGCAGCGAGGAGTGTAGGGTTGAAAAAACTGAGATTAAAATAAAGGTCGGCGATTTGGAGGAGTTTAACCTAAAGGGCGTCGTTATGATAGAAAAGGGCTGGACAAAATATGACGATTACAATAAAAAGGATAAGGTTTTGCCGAAGCTTGAAAAGGGCGACGAGGTAAATATTTTATTTACCCTGGCGGAAAAGGAAACGTCGCCGCCAAAACACTATACCATAGAAACCTTAAACAACTATCTTAAAAATCCTTTCAAAGAGGATATATCAAATTCCGACGGGGACGACACCGAGGAATATAAGGCGATTTTTAACGGACTTGAGCTGGGAACCGAAGCCACAAGGACGGGAATAATCGAAAACGCAAAAAAAAGCGGCTATATTGCCTTGAAAAAAGACGTTTATCAAATACTTCCCGGCGGAGAATTTTTGATAGAGTCATTGTCAAAAATGAATATAAGCATGGATAAATATAAGACGAGCGAGCTTGGACAGGCACTTAAAAAGGTTTACAGGGGCGAAATTGAAATTTCCGACAGCGTGGAGCTTGCAAAAAAGGAGATAAGCGAGGTATTTAAGAAGGACTCGCTTCCGCCGGAAAGGGATATAGATACGGGATTTTACGGGGATAAGGTCGGAAAATGCCCTCTCTGCGGAAAAGACGTTATAAGAAACCGTTTCGGCTACGGATGTACGGGCTATAAGGACGGATGTAAATTTAAAATAAACGGCACAATCTGCGGACGGGATATTTCGCTTGCCAATGCAAGGCTTTTGACAGAAACGGGAAAGACAAGTAAAATCGAGGGCTTCGTATCAAAAAAGAGCGGAAAGACCTTTTCCGCTTACCTTAAGCTTGATGAAAATAAAAACGTAGTATTTGAATTTTAAAAAGCGGAGCATATATGAGGTGTCCCGACAATTACAGTAAAAGGGCTGTAGTCAACCCGATTTAAAAAATCGTTTTGCTACAGCCCCTTTTAAATTTGATTTATAAAGTCGCCGCCATAATGGCTTTTATTGTATGCATACGGTTTTCCGCCTCGTCAAAAACGATGGAACGTGGGCCTTCAAATACCTCGTCGGTGACCTCCATACAGTCTATGCCGAACTTTTCGTATATTTTCATACCGGTCGTGGTTTCAAGGTCATGAAAGGCAGGAAGACAATGCATGAATACGGCGCTGTCCTTTGCAAAGGAGAATAGCTTAGAGGTAACGCGGTAGGGGGTAAGATCCCTTATGCGCTCCTCCCAGACTTTTTCGTCCTCGCCCATGGATACCCAAACATCTGTATATATTACGTCGGCTCCGGCGACGGCTTTTTCCGGGTCGGAAATAAACTCTATAACGGCTCCGCTTTCCTCGGCGATGCTTTTACATTCATTGATTAAGGCTTCGTTGGGGAAATATTTTTCGGGGGCGCACGCCACAAAATGCATTCCCATTTTTGCACAGCCCACCATGAGAGAATTTCCCATATTGTACCTTGCGTCCCCCATGTAAACAAGCTTTATGCCGGAAAGACTGTTAAAGTGCTCTCTTATAGTGAGAAAATCGGCGAGTATCTGAGTGGGGTGAAATTCGTCGGTAAGTCCGTTGTATACGGGAACCTTTGAATACTCTGAGAGCGTTTCAACGGTTTTTTGAGCAAAACCGCGGTATTCTATAGCGTCGAACATTCTGCCCAAAACTCTTGCCGTATCCTTTATGCTCTCCTTTTTGCCTATCTGAGAGCCTTGAGGGTCTAAGTAAACGGGATGAAGCCCTAAGTCTGCCGCCGCGGTTTCAAACGAACAGCGTGTGCGAGTGCTTGTTTTTTCAAATATCAGCGCAATATTTTTGCCGCATAAGCTGTTATGGGCTATGCCGGCCTTTTTCTTCGCTTTTAAATTCGCCGCAAGGTCCAAAAGATAAGTGATTTCCTCAGCGGAAAAATCAAGGAGCTTTAAAAAGCTTTTCCCTTTTAAGTTTATGTTCTTCATAAAGTAATTCCCCTTTTGAATAAATATTCTTTTTATTTGTATATTATACGCTTAAAAGCTTTGCAAGTCAATACAAAAATATTTAGTGAGCTGCAAAAAGAGGTTGACTAAATATAAAAAATATATTATCTTAAGCATAAGAGGAAAATATGTAAGAGGGAGGAATAAAAATGAGGGAAATTAAAAAAAAGCTTAAAAAGATTTGTTTATTGTCGCTTGCTTTTCTTTTTGTTTTGTCCTGCACGGTAAATGTTTTTGCCTTCGACAGAATAAGTATGGATACGGCAGAGCTTGGCGGCGAAGCGGCAAGAGGCAGTGGGGGCGTTGCCTTTCACGGCTCGTATAATTACGTGTATTTTAATGATGTCCTCTTAACCGGGGCAAAATCCATAACCGTAAGTGCGAAAAACGATATGTCATCCATGTCGGACGGCGAACGTATTATAATAAGAACAGACAGTCCGAAGGGCGACGTTATAGGCTATGTGGATATAGACATTCATTCACCCGATAAGGCGTTAGAGTTTAAGGGAAGCCTTAAGGAGGTAACCGGAACTCACGACCTGTATTTTCAGAGCAGTATAGGCACAGATACGGGGGCGGCTGTCACAGTAACAGGCTTTGAGCTTTCAGGGGATACATATATTAAGGAAAAGTATATTCCCGTACCGGAGGATAACATAAGAAATGTGCATGAAACGACCTGGGCGCTGACAGATGACCTCGGAAGACGTGTGGCAACATACGAGGAAACAGGACCGGTGCGCGAGGGGAAAAAGGTCGGGATTTTTTACTGGACATGGTTTACGGGCTTTGAGAATGACAGCCCCTTAAATTTATCTGAATTTTCCAAAGAGCATCCCGAAGCAAAATATGATTATTATAATGCGGCATGGCCGCCCGAACCGATGAGATACTATTGGAACGAGCCGCTTTTCGGATACTATTCGGGAATAGATTACTGGGTATACAGAAAGCATGCGGAAATGCTTTCCGCCGCAGGAGTAGATGCAATATTTTTTGACGCTACCAATGGCAGAAGAACTTGGCGGAGAGAGTATCAGGTGCTTTTCGGTGCACTTAAAGACGCAAGAGCAGACGGCGTTGATGCGCCGAAGGTGTGCTTTATGACACCGTTTACTCCAAGCAATGCGGAAATCAAGGAAAATGTAAAGAGGGTGTATCTGGGGGCATATAAAGACGATAAGTGGTCGGATTTGTGGTTTTACTGGGAGGGAAAGCCGCTTATTTTAGCGTATACAGATACGCTTATTCCCATAGAGGGAGATAAAGAGGATGAAGCCTTAATGAATGAAATAAAGAGCTTCTTCACATTCAGGGGCCCTCAGCCTTCCTATACCTCCGGTCAGACCCGGGAAAATCAGTGGGGCTGGCTTGAGGTTTATCCCCAGCACGGCTATACACAAAATGAGGACGGAAGCTATGAACAGGCGACCGTGGGCGTTGCGGCAAACCACTCCTATATAACACATTCTCTTACCGCCATGAGCGGACCTTATGTTACGGGAAGAAGCTATACCTCTGTTTTAGGTCAGGATAAGTCAGAGGGTGCGTACAAGTACGGCTATTTCTTCACGGAGGAGTTGAAGCGTGGGCTGGAAATCGATCCGGAGCTTTTGTTCATTGACGGCTGGAATGAGTGGACTGCAGGAAGAAATGATTCATGGCAGGGAGTAAAAAATGCGTTTCCGGATACCTACGATAATGAGGGCAGCCGTGATATGGAGCCGACAAAGGGCGATATGAAGGACAATTATTACGCACTTTTGGTAGACGCCGTAAGAAAATTCAAGGGTACTGAAAAAAGAGAAGCCGCAGGAGAAGCTAAGACCATCAATATAAATAATATGTCTGACTGGAACGGGGTCAAACCTGAATTTTACGGCTATAAAGGAATATATGAAAGAGATGCCGCAGGCTACGGCACGGTATATAAAAACAACACGGCGAGAAATAACGTTTATGAGGCAAAGGTTTCATACGACAGTGAAAATATGTATTTTTATGCGCTATGCTCAAATGAAATTACAGCTCCCGAGGGAAGCGCGTGGATGAATATATATATTGATTCCGACAGAAATCATGCAACAGGCTATGAGGGCTATGACTTTTTAATAAATTATCCCGAGGCAGGAAGCGTTTCAAAATTTACCGATTCGGGCGAGCTTCAAAAAATAGGAGAAGCACAGTTTAACGTATCCGGAAAAGAGCTTGCGCTTAAGGTTAATAAGGGTCTTTTGGGAATTTCGGATTTTATTGACATGGAGTTTAAATGGGTTGACAACGCTAAAGGAGATATAATGAATTTCTATACTGACGGACTCAGCGCTCCATTAGGAAGATTTAATTTCGTTTACAGCATGAGAGAGGAAAAGTATTTAAGCGATGAAGAAAGAAGTGCTCTTTCAGGAACTTTTGCGGTAGAGGCAGGAAAAAATGTTGGCTATGTTTCCGGAAAAAAGATATACGTAAAGGACTCTGACAGCAGCGTGACAAACTTAAACATTGACGGAATGATTTACGTCACAAGCGATTTTGCCGCCGAAGCGCTGGGAGTAAAATGCGTTTACGAGCCTTATAAGAATATGTTAAAGCTTCGTGGCAAGGAGGATATTTATACTGTATTAGGAACCTCCGAGGCAAGATGCGACGGTTATCTTACACCGATTAAAAATCCTGTAATCGCCCGGAACGGGACGGTTTATATCCCGGTAAGCTTCTTTTCCGACGTATACGGCTATGAGGTATATTTAAGAGAAGGCCGCGCCGTATTCGGAAGCACCGTTTCAGACCAAGCGAAAAATACATTAATGAGTCTGGAGTTTTAAGGAGGGGGAAACATGAAAAAAACAATTGCTTTTCTTACTGTACTTATCTTAATCGGTACGGCTCTCCCGATTTTCGGAGCAAGTACGCTTTCCGACGATGAAATAAGTAAAAGTAACTGGAGCTTTGATACTTCAAGCACAAACGCAAATAACGGCATACCGGCGGAGGTGCCGGAGAGTGTAATTGACGGAAATACAGATACCCATTGGCATTCAATGATAAATCCCAAGGCATTGCCGCCTCACTATATTACGGTCATACTTCCGGATAAGACCTATATATCCGGCTATCGCTATTATCCGAGAACAGACGGTCATACTGCCGGAATTTGCACCAAATATGAAATATATGTTTCCGAGGACGGGGAAAATTTTGTAAAAGCGGCTTACGGACTCTGGGATAGGACTACCGATCCGAAAACGGTTAAATTCAGGCAAAATGTACTTGTAAAAGCAGTAAAGCTTGTTATGTCAGAAACAGTAGGCGGATACGGCTCTGCCGGAGAAATAGGACTTTTAGCTCCCGATGTCAACAATAAAAACGTAACTGTTTCAAAGCTTGGGGCTGATTTTAAGGAAACATTTTTAAAGCCCGTGCTTTTTGACGGCATGAGAATAAGCTGTACGGGAAAAAGTGCATATGACATAAGCTGTATGGCTGACGGGGAATCGAGCTCCTATTGGCATACAGAAATGGTACAGGGAAGTGTTCCCCAGGATATATTTTATAAATTTACCTATGAGTATACAATATCGGGCTTAAGATATGTACCCCGTCAGGATGGTAACCTGACAGGACATTTTAAATCCTTTGAGGTTTATATTTCGGACGACGGAGAAAATTATAATTTTGTAAAAGGCTTTACAATAAATGAAATCGACTCAAGCGAAAAGGATTTTATTTTGGACAGTCCGATTAAGGCAAAATACTTGAAAATCCATGTGTCGGACGGACTTTACGGTTATGGCACCTGTGCGGAAATGTATTTTCTTCAGACAGAAAAGCAGTATGAAGAGGACATGAAAAACGATGAGGAAAGCTATACCTTAAAGATAGGAGAAAATACCGTATATATTAAAAAAGAAGCAAGCGAAAAGACAATTACATTAGATACTGCGCCATTTATATACGGAGGAAGCACAATGATTCCTTTAAGAGGTCTGCTTGAGGAGATGGGCTTAAATGTAAGCTGGAGCGAGGTCAATCAGACAATAGAGGCTACATGCACTGATATGGATATTAAATTAAGAATTGAGGATGACAGAGTATATATAAACGGTAATCGCTATAATGCTTATGCCGCACCTATGATACGAGATTCAAGGACATTTGTACCTTTAAGATTTATGTCAGAGCAGATGGGCTATAACGTATACTGGGACGGAGAAACAAAAACAGTAAAAATCAGCACTAAATAAAAAATTCCCTCCCCTTTAGAAGCAAAAATTCTGTTGGGGAGGGAATTTTTTTAAATCCGTATTTTAAAGCTCTGCTAAAAGCTCGACCGGACAGTGGTCGGAGCCTGTTATTTGGGTGTGTATAACTGAGTCTTTTACATAATCCATTGAATCCGTAAGGAAATAATCTATGCGCCACCCGGCGTTTCGCTCTCTTGCGTTAAACCTGTATGACCACCAGGAATAGGTTACCTTATCAGGGTAAAGAGAGCGGAAGGTATCATAAAAGCCCGCGCCTAAAAGCTCGGAAAATTTCGAGCGCTCCTCTTTTGTAAATCCGGCGTTTCGGGTATTGGATTTCGGATTTTTAAGGTCGATTTCCTCGTGGGCAACGTTTAAATCTCCTGTAACGACAACATGCTTTTTCTCTTTAAGAGAGCATAGATAGCCTCTGAAAGCGTCCTCAAATTCCATGCGGTAGGAAAGCCTTTTAAGACCGTCCTGAGAATTTGGAGTATACACGCAGACAAAATAAAAGTTCTCAAACTCCAAGGTTATAACACGGCCTTCGTTATCGTGCTTTTCATCGCCGATGCCGTATGTTACCGCCAAAGGCTCCTTTTTTGAAAATACCGCAGTGCCGGAATAGCCCTTTTTCTCGGCATAGTTAAAATATTTATGGTACATGGGAAGATCAAGCTCTAACTGCCCCTCCTGCATTTTGGTTTCCTGAAGGCAGAAAATATCAGCGTCAAGCTCCTTCACAACATCGTAAAAGCCCTTTGACACCACAGCTCTTAAGCCGTTTACATTCCATGAAACAAATTTTTTCATTGACATCACCTCGCAAATATTATACACTATTATACATAAAGAGTCAATTAAAAAGGAGTTTTTTTATGCCGGAAACGGAGCTTTATGAGCCTGTTAAAAAGCTACTCGAGGAAGAGGGCTATAATGTAAAGGGTGAGGTGGGCGACTGCGATGTTTACGCTGTGTCGCCCGACGGTAAAACCCTTGCCGCCGAGCTTAAATTAAGGCTTAATCTTGATGTTTTGGTGCAGGCGGCACAAAGACAGAAGCTTGCAGACTCGGTTTATATAGCGGTGCCGAGCCCGAAAAGAAGCAGTCTTAAAAGATGGCAGAATATCTGCCATCTTTTAAGGCGTCTTGAAATAGGGCTTATTACGGTTAAGCCGGAGGGGGCGAAAATTACCTTCGAGGCTAAAGCCTTTGACAGAGCGGCGGCATATAGAAGAAGCAAAAAAACGAGAGAGAAAATAGAAGAGGAATTTTCTCTCCGTCACGGGGATTTAAATGTGGGTGGCACCAAGGGCAAAACGGTTACCTTATATAGGGAACGGGCGGTTTTGCTTGCCGCTCTTTCCGACAAATACGGGAGGATACGCATATTGGACGCACCCTATATGACAGGTAATCCGAAAGCCTCATCAATTATAAAAAACAACTACTACGGGTGGTTTGAAAACGATAAAAAACACTTTTGGCTTACGGATAAGGGAAAAGAGGAATTATTAAGCTACAGCGAGCTGGCAAAACAGCTTTTAAAAGAAGCGGAGGGGTAAAAATGCCGAAATTTTTTCTGGATAAAGAAAATATAAATAAAAACGCCGTTATCACGGGGGAGGACGCAAATCATATAGGAAGAGTTTTGAGAATGAAGCCGGGCGACGAAATAACCTTATGCGACAAGGAGGGTACGGACTATATATGCGAAATCGACAAAATCACAAAGGAGGAGGTTTTCTTTTCTGTTAAGGAAAGCATGCCCTGTCCGTCGGAGATGGAGTGTAAAATCACCTTATACCAGTGCATACCGAAAGCAGGGAAAATGGACTATATTATTCAGAAGGCGACTGAGCTTGGCGCCTTCCAGATAGTTCCGGTACTGTCGGCAAGGTGCGTGGCAAAGGGCGAAAAGACGGAGCGCTGGCAAAAAATAGCATACGAGGCGGCAAAGCAGTGCCAACGGGGAATTATACCAAAGGTCAGAGCCGCACTAAGCTTTCATGAGGCGATAGAGGAGCTGTCCGGCAAGGATCTTGCTTTTTTCCCCTATGAGGAAGCAAAGGACGGAAAGCTTTTTTACGAAAAAAGCGCAAAGAGCGTAGGCATAATGATAGGACCTGAGGGAGGCTTTGATAAATCCGAAGCAGAAGAGGCAGAAAAGGCCGGGATAAATATCTGCTCTCTCGGAAGGAGAATATTAAGAACCGAAACCGCAGGAAGCGCCGCAATTGCCGTTATAGCTTATCTTGCGGAGCTTTTTTAAGAAAAAAGCCGTATAGCCTTGGGAAATGAAGCTTCTTTAGTTTTTTATATAAAAAAACAGTGATATAACTACAATTTCTTTTCATATTTTATTGACATAAAGACAATTTTGCGGTATACTGTTTTAAGCAATAAATCATTGTGATTCTTATATATTTTGGAGGTTATATATGAAAAATCAGTATCTTTTAGACCTTATGGAAACCGTCAAAAAGAGAAATCCCGGCGAGCCGGAATTTCATCAGGCGGTATACGAAGTTTTAGAGTCCTTAGAGCCCGTTATAGATAAGCATCCCGAGTATGTATCACTCGGAATCATAGAAAGTCTTGTTGAGCCCGAAAGAATCATAAAGTTCAGAGTTCCGTGGGTAGACGACAACGGCAACGTACATGTAAACAGAGGCTTCAGAATACAGTTTAACTCTGCAATAGGACCTTATAAGGGCGGTCTTCGTTTCCATCCGTCGGTATATGAAGGAATCATAAAGTTTTTGGGCTTCGAGCAGATTTTCAAAAACTCTCTTACCGGTCTTCCCATAGGCGGCGGCAAGGGCGGCTCCGACTTTGATCCCAAGGGCAAGTCGGATATGGAGGTTATGCGCTTCTGCCAAAGCTTTATGACTGAGCTTTCCAAGCATATCGGAGCGGATACCGACGTTCCTGCCGGCGATATCGGAGTCGGAGGAAGAGAGATAGGATACCTCTTCGGTCAGTATAAGAGATTAAGAAACGAGTTCACCGGCGTGCTTACAGGTAAGGGTCTTACCTACGGCGGAAGCCTTGCAAGAACAGAAGCCACAGGCTACGGACTTTGCTATTTCGTTGACGAAATGCTTCGTGATAACGGTCTTTCCTTTGAGGGCAAGACGGTTGTTATTTCAGGCTCCGGAAACGTTGCGATATATGCCACAGAGAAGGCAACGGAGCTTGGCGGCAAGGTAGTTGCTCTTTCCGACTCTAACGGATATATCTATGACAAAAACGGAATCGACTTAAAGCTTGTAAAGGAAATAAAGGAAGTAAGAAGAGGAAGAATTAAAGAATACTTAGACGTTCATAAGGACGCTGAATATCACGAGGGCTGCTCCGGAATCTGGAGCATTAAGTGCGATATTGCACTTCCCTGCGCTACTCAGAACGAAATTAACGAAGACAGCGCAAAGAAGCTTGTTGCAAACGGAGTAACAGCAGTAGGCGAGGGCGCTAATATGCCTTCCACTCCCGAAGCTATACACACCTTCCAGTCAAACGGCGTTTTGTTTGCACCGGCTAAGGCGGCTAACGCCGGCGGCGTTGCGACCAGCGCTCTTGAAATGAGTCAGAACTCCATGAGATATTCCTGGACCTTCGAGGAGGTTGACGCAAAGCTTAAGAATATTATGGTAAATATTTATCGCAATGCCTCATCAGCCGCAGAGGAATACGGCATGAAGGGTAACCTTGTGGCAGGAGCAAATATTGCCGGATTCTTAAAGGTTGCGGAATCTATGAAGGCTTACGGCGTTTGCTGACATAAAAGAGATAAAAATGGGGAAGCATTCCGTACATACGGGGTGCTTTCCCTCATATTTAGATAATAAATGAGGTGAAAAAATGTACAGGATATTGAAGAAAAAGCGTCTTAATCCCACCGTTACGCTGATGGAGATAGATGCACCGCTGGCGGCACGCCATGCAGAGCCCGGACAGTTCATAATTTTAAGAGTTGATGATGAGGGCGAAAGAATTCCTTTAACCATCGCAGATTTTGACAGAGAAAAGGGAAGCGTTACAATTATATACCAGATTGTCGGAGCAACCACAAGAAAGCTTGACGCAAAAGAAGAGGGCGACAGTATTTCAGACTTTGTAGGGCCTTTGGGAAGAGCGACAAAAACCGAGGGACTTAAAAAGGTATGTGTAGTCGGCGGCGGAGTAGGCTGTGCAATAGCTTATCCGGTTGCCAAAAAGCTTCATGAGTCGGGCTGTGAGGTACACACCGTAGTCGGCTTCAGAACAGAGGAGCTTGTTATTTTGGAGGACGAGTTTAAAAATATTTCAGATAAGTTCTTCCTCATGACGGACGACGGCTCTGTCGGCGAAAAGGGTCTTGTAACAGACGCTCTTAAAAAGCTTATCGAGGCAGAGGAAGAATACGACGTTGTAATGACCATAGGACCTCTTATAATGATGAAGTTTGTGGCGGCGCTTACCAAGCAGTATAATATAAAGACCATCGCAAGCATGAATCCCATTATGATAGACGGAACGGGAATGTGCGGCGGATGCCGCCTTACCGTAGGCGGAGAAACAAAATTTGCCTGCGTGGACGGTCCTGAGTTTGACGCTCATCTTATTGACTTTGACGAGGCAATGAGCAGAGGCGCCATGTATAAGGATTTTGAGAGAGAACGTGATGAAGAGGTCTGCAATCTTTTTAAAGGCGGTGAGATAAATGGCTGATATGTCCTTGAAAAAGCATGAAATGCCCGTGCAGGATCCGAAAGAGAGAGGAAAAAACTTTTCCGAGGTTGCTTTAGGATATGACGAAGAAACGGCAAAGGCTGAGGCAGAGCGCTGCTTGGGCTGTAAAAACAGTCCCTGCGTTTCAGGCTGCCCCGTCAACATAAAAATTCCTCAGTTTATAAAAAAGATAGCCGAGGGCGAATTTGAAGAGGCGTACGAAATTATCACAGAGTCAAGCTCCCTTCCGGCTGTCTGCGGACGAGTATGCCCCCAGGAAAATCAGTGCGAGGGTAAGTGCGTAAGAGGAATAAAGGGCGAGAGCGTGGCAATCGGAAGACTTGAAAGATTTGCCGCAGATTATCATAATGCAAAGGGTAAAACCGAGGCTAAAAAGATAGCTAAAAACGGTAAAACGGCAGCTATTATAGGCTCCGGTCCTTCGGGGCTTGCCTGCGCCGGAGAGCTGGCTAAAAACGGATTTGACGTTACTGTTTTTGAAGCGCTTCATACCCCGGGCGGAGTTTTGGTTTACGGAATTCCCGAATTCAGACTTCCCAAGGATATAGTTAAGCGTGAGATAGATTCCCTTAAAAGTATGGGCGTAAAAATCGAAACTAACGTCGTTGTGGGAAAAACACTTACCATGGATGAAATAAGGGAAAAGTTTGACGCCGTGTTTATAGGCTCAGGTGCCGGACTTCCCAGATTTATGAATATAAAGGGCGAGGGACTTAAGGGCGTTTACTCTGCCAACGAATTTTTGACGAGAGTAAACCTTATGAAGGCTTATAAGAACCATTCCGATACCCCCATAAAGCATAGCAAGAGAGTTTGCGTGGTCGGAGGCGGAAACGTTGCCATGGACGCCGCAAGATGCGCCTTAAGACTGGGAGCCGAAGAGGTTTATATAGTATACAGACGGTCGATGGATGAGCTTCCGGCAAGAGCCGAGGAGGTACATCACGCAGAAGAAGAGGGCATAATCTTTAAGCTTTTGACCAATCCTTTTGAGATTATAGGCGATGAAAAGGGCTTTGTTAAAGGAATCCGCTGCGTTGAGATGGAGCTTGGAGAGCCTGACGCATCAGGTCGCCGCCGTCCCGTTGAAAAGCCCGATTCGCATTTCACAATAGATTGCGATACAGTAATTATGGCAATAGGAACTTCTCCCAATCCGTTAATAAAGGCAAGCGAGCCTGACCTTGAAACGGAAAAATGGGGCGGAATAAAGACCTTTGACGAATACGGCAAAACCTCGGTGGATAATGTTTACGCCGGAGGCGATGCAGTTACCGGAGCGGCAACGGTAATCCTTGCAATGGGTGCCGGAAAAGCTGCGGCGAAGGCAATAACGGAAAACACAAAATAAAAAATCCCGAATTAACGGTTACTGCTATGGGGGATTAAAAGATGCAAGGACGCACCCTTATAAAAGACTTTCTTTCCTTGAGTCGTCCACAGAAACGAGATAGGGGCTTATCGAGAGCTATCCGCTATGATATAAAAACTCCCTGTGAAACCGAAATTATTATCGGGGATAAGTCAAGAGTGGTTTAAGCAGGAGAATACGTTTTTTATGAAAGAGGATGAATATGAAACAATCGGTATTTAAAAATAGATTTAAAACTGCGCTGATAGTAGGCTTGATAACGGCTCTTTTGTATCTGGTTATTTACTTTATTGCAGATGCCATGGGGTACGGTCATTACGCCATAGCAATCGCCGGGGCGGTATCTGTTATATCCAGCCTTTTCTCTTATTGGAATTCGGATAAAATGGTACTTAAAATGAGCGGCGCCCATAAGGCTGAGGGCGAGGATCTTAAAATTTTATCCGATGCCATGAAAAGGGCTGTAGAAAACGCCGGGATTCCCATGCCGGCTATTTATGTAATAGAGGATTCGTCGCCGAACGCCTTTGCTACCGGCAGAAATCCGTCCCATGCCGCCGTGGCGGCTACACGGGGGCTTTTGGATATGATGACTCCCGAGGAGCTTTCCGGAGTTTTGGCTCATGAGATAGGGCACATTAGAAATTACGACATACTGCTTCAGACGGTGGCGTCCGTCATGATTGGCGCTGTGATTATTATTTCGGATATGTTTTCACGCTCGCTTTGGTGGGGAGGCGCAAGAAGACGCCGGGATTCCGACTCAGGCTCCAACGGTATTTTAGCCTTAATAGGTGTGGTATTTATAATATTTGCACCTATAGCCGGACAGCTTCTTAAAATGGCACTGTCAAGAAACAGGGAATATTTGGCTGACGCCGCATCGGCGGAGCTTACCGGCAATCCGAGAGCGCTTGCCTCTGCCTTAAGAAAGCTTGGAAATTGGACAGAGCCGGTAAAAAAAGCCGGTACCGCCACTGAAGGCATGTATATTTCAAATCCCTTAAAAAAACGCGGAGGCATGAACGAGCTTTTCTCGACGCATCCGCCCATAGAAAAGAGAATAGAAGCCCTATACGATATGGCAGAAAGTAACTTTATGCAGTAAAAAATACGGAAGCTTTTAGCTTCCGTATTTTTTCTAATAATGCACAGTAAAGCTTCGCTATGCCGGCGGTTACCGCTATACAAAATAAAAAGGACATACCCAACGGTATGTCCTTTTATTGGTGGGGAGAGGTGGATTCGAACCACCGAAGCAAATTGCAGCAGATTTACAGTCTGTCCCCTTTGGCCACTCGGGAATCTCCCCCTCTGCTGGAGCTGGTGATGGGACTTGAACCCGCAACCTGCTGATTACAAATCAGCTGCTCTGCCAATTGAGCTACACCAGCGCAACAAAGATATAATAACATAAAATTTAATAAATGTCAAGACATTTTTTAAAAATAATTTTTTTTTTATTTTTATGCTTAAAGTGTTGACAGTTTTTGACATTTATTGTATAATGTAAGTACAGTTTGATGATGGGTAACGAAAGGCGGGAGTTTTTATGAAATCGACAGGTATTGTAAGGGAACTTGACAGTTTAGGGCGTATTGTTATACCTAAATCTTTAAGAAAGATTTACGGACTGAATGAAAAGGACGGACTGGAAATATTTACTGACGGAGATATGCTTATTTTAAGAAAATATACTCCGTTTTGTGTATTTTGCGGCTCTTCTGACGGAATTATAAGTTATAAAGGAAAAAACATTTGCAAGCACTGTGCAAAGGAAATAGGCGATGTAGAAGGAGAGCGTAAATAAAAAATGGAAAAACTGAGGGCAAAAAAGGGATTCATCTGTGATATGGATGGAGTTATATACCACGGAAATAAGCTTTTGGACGGAGTTAAGGAATTTGTGGACTGGCTTTATGAAAATGATAAGCACTTCCTTTTTCTTACGAATTCAAGCGAGAATTCACCCTCGGATTTAAGGCAGAAGCTTGCGAGAATGGGTCTGGATGTAGATGAAAGTCATTTTTATACAAGCGCACTTGCGACCGCTCGGTTTATAAAAAGTCAGTGCGAGCACGCCGGAGTATACGTAATAGGCGGTCCGGGACTTTTAAATGCCCTTTATGAAGAGGGTATCTCCATGAATAACGTTAATCCGGATTATGTTATTGTCGGAGAGTGCAGAACTTATAATTATGAAAGCCTTGAGCGGGCTGTACAGCTTGTAAGAAACGGCGCAAGACTTATTGGAACAAATCCCGATATAACAGGACCGATAGAGGGAGGAATTGCTCCTGCGTGCGGAAGCTTAATTTCTCCTGTTGAACTGGCTTCGGGGAAAAACGCATATTTTGTCGGCAAACCCAACCCTTTAATGATGAGAACCGGACTTAAAATGCTCGGCGTACATTCTGCAGAGGCTGCGATGATAGGGGACAGAATGGATACCGACATAATTGCGGGCATAGAAACAGGTCTCGACACGGTGCTGGTGCTTTCGGGCGTAACGGCGAGAAGCGATATTGAAACCTTCCCTTACCGTCCGAGCTATATATTAAACGGAGTCGGAGAAATTCCCGGCAGAAAATAAGCCTTAAGTACATGCGGTGATTTCGAGCATGAGGAAGCAAAATAAGCTGCCCCATGCTTTTGGCGCGTATCTTAAAAAATACTTTAGGGCAGAGGTTAAACTCTTAAAATGCAGGTATCGGAAATCTTTGATAAAAGGAGAAGATATTTTGAAAAACTTTGAAAAAGCAACGGCAAACAAATTTTTGCTGATATACGATTTTTTTGCATATGCCTTGGCGTATGTGGTGACAAAAATATTCTTAAACGCTGATATACACGTATTTGCAGATATATTTATGAAGAAAACCGTTTTTGACAGAAATGATCTGGCATATTTTATCTGCACGCTGTTGGTATACCTATGCGCACTGTTTGTGACAAAAAACAGCTATGTAATTTGGATGTATGCCGGGACAAAAAATTATCTTAAGCTTACTTTGTCATTGATGGTTGTAACTGCTATAAATGTATTTATATCGGTTCTGTTTTTCACAGGATGGCGGTTTGCCGTTCTTTACTGTATACTTACCTTTATCTGGTCCCTGCTTTCAAGAATGGCAGTAAGGGCGGGATATAAAACACATAAATTTTATACTCACAGGAATAAATCGTCTAAAATTATAAACGCACTTATAATCGGAGCAGGCTCGGGAGGAAGTCTTTTGTTAAAGGAGCTTCAGACAAACGGCTTATCTCAGGTTAACTATAATATTATAGGCTTTGTAGATGAAAACGAATCCAAAATCGGCAAATATGTGGAAGAAATAAAGGTTTTGGGAAACATTAATGACATTCCGAAGATATGCTCTGACTATTCTGTTCAGGAGATTTATCTGGCTATCCCTTCAATTAAACCGTCAAAACGGTCAAAAATACTTGAGCTTTGCAGTGAAACGGGCTGCAGGCTTAAAATTATGGTAAGCTTTGAGCATACCCTTATGGACGGGAAAAGCAAGGAAGAGGTTACTGTAAGAAATGTAGAGATAGACGATTTGCTGGAAAGAGAGGAAATTACTCTTGACAACAGCGCCATAAGGTCTGATATTGAAAATCAGACGGTTATGGTTACCGGCGGCGGAGGATCAATCGGAAGCGAGCTTGCCCGTCAAATAGCCAAGTTTAATCCGGAAAAGCTGATTATTCTGGATGTTTATGAAAATAATGCGTATGAGCTTGAGATGGAGCTTAAAGAAACCTATCCGGAGCTTAAGCTGGAGGTTATTATATCGTCTGTCAGAGATATGGCGAAAATTGATAAAATATTTTCAAAAACAAGACCGCATATTGTGTTTCATGCGGCGGCGCATAAGCATGTTCCGCTTATGGAGAATGCTCCCGGAGAGGCAATAAAAAACAATGTTTTCGGAACATACAATGTAGCGTTGTGCGCCGATAAATATAAGGTGTCAAAATTCGTCATGATTTCTACCGATAAGGCGGTAAATCCGACAAATGTCATGGGCGCCACAAAAAGAATGTGCGAGATGATTGTCCAGGCAATGGACAAGATAAGCGAAACAAAGTTTGTTGCGGTAAGATTCGGTAATGTTTTGGGGTCAAACGGCAGCGTAATTCCTCTTTTCAAACGCCAGATAGCTCATGGGGGACCGGTTAAGGTAACACATAAGGATATTACAAGATTTTTCATGACAATACCCGAGGCGGCACAGCTTGTTATTCAGGCAGCGGCAAATGCCAACGGCGGCGAAATATTCATACTTGACATGGGAAGTCCTGTGAAAATTTACGATCTTGCGGAAAATCTTATAAGACTTTCCGGGTTCAGACCCAATGTGGATATTCCTATAGAGATAACCGGACTGCGCCCCGGCGAAAAGCTTTATGAAGAGCTTTTAATGAACGAGGAGGGAATCGAAAATACCGGACACGAAAAGATATTTGTTGGAAAGCCCTCCGAAATCACAATAGATGAAGTAATGGAGAAATTAAACATATTAAAGGAAAGCCTTAAAGATGACGACCCTGATGAAATTAAGGCTGCTATCACAAAGACTGTTCCGACTTATACACGTACGGACAATTAAATAACATTTAAATATAACATGGTTGACAGACAAGACTTTTGAATATTTTTTTAGAAAAATGTGCAAACCAATTTCTTTTATTGACATAAATATAAAAAATGTGATATAATAGTCCCTGTCAGTATGACAGACGATCGCGGGGCGCTTATTTTAGCGCAATGAGGAAAGTCCGGGCTCCAGGGCAAGGGATGCCGGGTAACTCCCGGTGAAGGCGACTTTAAGGAAAGTGCAACAGAAAATATACCGCCTCTAAAAAGAGGTAAGGGCGAAATGGCGAGGTAAGAGCTCACCGGCTTCGGGGTAATCCGAAGGCCTTGTAAACCCCATCCGGAGCAACGCCGGCGTGGCATTACGGGAAAAAGACGGCCCGTCTCCGTAATGGCCGGCGGCTTTAGCCGCACAGAGATGTGCGGCATAGATAGATGACCGTCTGATACAGAACCCGGCTTACAGTCACACTGATGCGAAGCAAATTTATTTGCTTCGTTTTTGTTTTTATAAGAATTAATATTTCTGCGGCACTCATAAACTGTTTTGGGCTTAAAAATGTAGGAATTATCGGATTGACTTATGCGGAGGAAAAGCTCCATGTTGAAGAACTTGATAATGTGAATGCTGACGGGACTATAGAAAAAGCACCTGTGGCAAGTGTAGCTGGTTCAGGGAGTTCCCTTAGCCAGATCACAAGTACCACAAGTGCTAATGTGTATACTTTATCACAATTATTTGCATTTGTCAAGCAAAATGAAAAAAATTCATCCCCAAAATACAACCATTGATAAAAAAATATTGTTAAGTCACTTCGGCTAATGTTACCGATAAAAAAGGTATCCACCCTTTGGATGGATACCTTTTTGCTATTTTTTCATAAATCCCGAGGATTTTTTCTTTTTTGTCTTAAGAAGAACAATATCCTTCATGCCGAGATAATAGGAGGATATAAACACCGATGACTCCAAAAGCATGAATACGGCAAACTGAATTATGTTTGAAACAGCGCTTTCGGAAATCCCTCGGGGACCTATATAGGGAGCAAGATAAATGCCGCCGAAAAGCCATCCTATAATTTGACTGTTCATAACACCTAAAAGACTTATCAAGTAAAGAATAAAAAATATAAGCGACGGAACCTGCCAAAGAATAAGGCGATAAGCTGCGCTTTTTAAGGACGCGAGCCCCTGTCCGCTTTCGTGACTCCCTACGTCGTATGCCTCGTAATATATAAGCGCGGTATATGGAATGGCGGTTATGATTGAATAATATATACCGACATTAGGACTGTTTGTAATAAGCTTAAGAAATACCGACAGCGTTATCGAGAACACCCATGTAATTACAATAAATAAAAGACGATCCTTCATAAGCTTTAACGGAAGTCTTACTTTTTCTTTCATCGCTTTCACCCTCTCATGTCTTTTTTAGTATAACATGTTTTTTATAAAAAAGCAATAAAAAAAGAGCCGAAGCTCTTTTTTATCTCTGAACTCTTCCGGAAGCATCGCCGCCCATAAGAGCTTCTACTTCTTTTACGGTTACGCGGTTAAAGTCACCGGATATGGTGTGCTTTAAGCAGCTTGCCGCCACGGCAAATTCAAGCGCTTTTTTGTTATCTTCATAATTTATAAGACCGTATATCAGACCGGCACCGAAGCTGTCGCCGCCGCCCACTCTGTCGACGATATTTTTAATTTCATATTTTCTGGATACATAAAACTCTTGTCCGTCATATATGCATGCAGACCAGTCGTTGTGGTTAGCGCTTTTGCTTTCACGGAGCGTTATGGCAATTTTTGAGGCATTGGGATAGGCCTTAAGTACGTTTTGGGCAAGCTCCTTGTATTTTTCGGTATCCAGAACTCCGCTTGTAACCTCGGCGTGATTTTCTATGCCCAGTGACTTCTGACAGTCTTCCTCATTAGCTATTAAAACATCCGTATAGGAGGCGATTTCCGACATAACCTCCTTGGCTTCTTTTCCGTATTTCCAAAGATTTTTCCTGAAGTTTAAGTCACAGGATACGGTAAGACCTGCCTTTTTAGCCGCCTTTACGGCTGCCAAGGAAAGCTCTGCCGCGCTTTCTGACAGGGCAGGAGTGATACCGGTTATGTGAAACCACTGTGCCCCCTCAAATATTTTTTCAAAGTCAAAGGTTTCGGGCGTTGCAAGAGAAATGGCTGAATACGCCCTGTCATATATTACCTTGGACGGACGCTGATTTGTACCGGATTCAAGATAATAAATACCGAGCCTGCCGTCGGTATAAGCGATGTCATTGACATCTACTCCAAAACCGCGGAGTTCACGCACCAGCACATCTGTTACATCGTTTTTAGGAAGAGCGGTAACAAATTTTGCGTCCATACCGTAATTTGCAAGGGATACGGCGACATTCGCCTCGCCGCCTCCGAAAGTGGCCTCAAGGACCGGAGACTGGAGAAATCTTTCAAAAGCAGGTGACTTTAACCTAAGCATAATTTCGCCTAATGTGACTACTTTTTTCATTTAAATAAACAATCCTTTCTTATTTTTGAATAAGATGTACGCCAAAGCCGCCGAATTCACCGTCAAAATAGATGAATTTAAGCGAGCCGTCGCTGTTATACTTTGCAGAGTCAGAGTCGAATTTAAAACCTTGCTTGCCAAGATGATATACGGCTCTGTCAACAGAATTTGTTTTAACCGCAATGTGACCGTGAGTTCCTCTGCCGGGGGCTTTCATTACTTCGATATAAGATCCTGCAAAAATACTCTTGTTGCCGTCCTTTAAGGGAGCCTTACAGAAAATTTTTGAGAAGCTTTCGGCGGTATCAAAAGCCGATTTTTCATTAGCTTCGTTTATTCCTACATGACCTAATTCAAGACCGAGCATTATTTCTACGGCGTGGCGTGTAAGCTCGGTTATCTTGTCCCATTCGCCGTTATTGATATAATCTTCTTTTACCATGAAGCTTCCGCCGCAGGCTAAGATACTTTTATTTGTAATGTAAGAAGAAAGATTATCCAAGCCGATTCCGCCGGTTGGAATGAATTTAAGTCCGGCATAAGGAGCAGAGAGAGCTTTTATTTTCGCTATGCCTCCGCTTTGCTCGGCAGGGAAAAATTTAACTGCCTTAAGTCCCATTTCAAGGGCGCTTTCAATCTCCGAAGGGGATGTGCAGCCCGGAGTGGGAGTTATACCGTTTTCAATGCACCAGGATACGACCTTTGGATTGAAGCCGGGACTTACGATAAATTTTGCGCCGGCATTTTTTGCGCGCTGTGCCTGCTCAACCGTAAGTACGGTGCCGGCTCCCAAAATCATATCGGGATAAGCTTCGCTGACGTTTTTAATCGCCTGTTCGGCGGCGTCTGTTCTGAAGGTTATTTCAGCTATCGGTAGCCCTCCGTCAATTAAGGCTTTGGCAAGAGGGACAGCCTTGTCCGGATCGTTTATTTTTATAACCGGAACGATTCCTATTTCATATATTTTTTTAAGCAACTAAATCACCTCAAGAGTATAGTTTATAAATAGTATAACTCAAAATTAAATAGGAGTCAATTATTTTTTGCCATTTTTTGATTATTTTCTTTGTTTTTTTGTCATCGGAAAAATATTAATACTTTTTGCTTTTAAGTGCGTTTTCCACCCGGGAGATGGCACCTGATGCCTCCGAGCTTTTATGGCATACGATATAGGAATAAAGAGCGTCTATTATGCTTAATGCCGCTATTCTTGAATTAAGCCCCAATATAGTGTACTCTGTTTCCTGTGACGAGGTAAAAAGAGATATATCGGAATTTTTGGATAAGGGGGATTTGCCGGCGTTTGTTATACATATGGTTTTGGCTCCGCAGTATTTCGCAATTTTCATAGCTTCGACAATATCCTTAGACGAGCCGGAATGAGAGATACCGATAGCAACATCTCCGCTTTTTAAAAGTGAGGCGGCAATCGCCTGCATGTGGTTGTCGGAATATGAAGTGCAGTCTATACCTGCTCTGAAAAATTTATGTCCGGCGTCCAATGCGACGGAGGCTGAATTTCCCAGTCCGAAAATAACGACCTTTCCGGCAGAAAGAATTGCTTCGGCAGCTTCAGAGAACGATTTCGGATTAAGTACCTTTTTAGTCATTTCAAGGGAGCGGTAAATGTCGTTTGTTACCTTGTCATATATTTCGGTTAAGGAGTCGTTTATATCAATGTCATGAGTATTCGATACAGTACCGCTTTCCTTTGCCATGGTGATTTTAAGCTCCTGGTATCCGGAAAAGCCCAGCCGCTTTGCAAATCTTACGATTGTTGCTTCGCTGCTTTCACTTTTCTCCGCAAGGTCTGTAATTGAAAGCGGAAGCAAGGCGGCGGGGTTTTTTAGTATGAAGTCGGCGATCTTCTTTTCCGATTTTCCCATTTCATTATATAAAAGCTCAATTTTCATTGTAGTTCTGTCCATAATTAACCTCCAAAAGTGAAAATAATTTTCACTATATATACATTTTAAACTATATTTATTAAAAAGTCAATGAAAAAAATTTTCAAAAAACTATTGATTTTTTATTTATCATGTGTTAATATGTTTTTTTAGAAAGGAAGTGGAAGCCGATGCTTGATTATAAACTTAAAATCGGTCTTGTGCCGGAGCGCAGATGGCTTGCCGATGCGGCTACGAGAAAAGGAATTTTTGAGCCGAAACGGGCGGTCATGAATAAGGAAAAGGCAGTACCCTATATTAAGGAAAATTTTACCGACCCGGATACTGAATTTATTGACCTTGACTTTTTAAATGAAGAGGGACTTCTTCACGACCCCAACGACGTGGATTTGGTCGCCGATGAATTTAAAAAACAGAATGTGGACGCAATTTTTGTGATAAACTGCAACTTCGGAAGCGAGGAGGCGGTAGGACAGCTTGCAAAAAAGATGGGTGTTCCCGTGCTTTTATGGGGACCTTTGGATGATGTGTTTGAGGAGGACGGAACAAGGTATACAGACTCACAGTGCGGACTTTTCGCAATAAGCAAACAGCTTAAGCGCCTTAAGGTGCCGTTTTCATACATAGAAAACTGCCGCATTACCGACAGGGAATTTTCCGAGGGCGTTAAAAGATTTTTATCTGTAGCCTGCATGGTAAAAAACTTTAAGAATCTCAGGATAACTGCGGTGGGAACAAGGCTTAATCCCTTTAAGAGCGTTATGTATAACGAGCTTGAATTGACGGAAAAATTCGGAATTAACCTAAACACCGTGAATATGACCGTAATGGAGAAAAAGCTTGAAAGACTTTACGAGGAAAAGAGAGAGGAGCTTGCTTCGGACCTTGAAAAAATCAAAAAGCTTTATGACGTTAAAAATTTAGACGACGAAACCTTAAAAAGAATGCTCACCTTCGTGTATGCATATATAGAAATATTTGACGAAACAAATGCATCGGCTCTCGCAACGGAATGCTGGACAAGTATGCCTTTAGCGTTCAAGGCAAATCCCTGCCTTGCCATGAGTATACTTTACGATATGGGATATATCGTAGCCTGTGAATCGGACATTTACGGAGCTGTAACCCAGTGTCTTTTAATGTGCGCCGCAAGGGGCAAGCATGCTCCCACCTTCGGCGAATTTACGGTAAGGCATCCCGATAATAAAAATGCCGAGCTTTTGTGGCACTGCGGTCCGTTCCCGTACTCTGTTAAAAAGGACGGGGCAAAGGCAGAGCTTTACAATACAAAGCCGAGCTTCAGGGCAAAGGACGGAGAGTATACCCTTGCACGCTTCCAGGGCGGCGACGGAAGGTATACGCTTTTGGGAGGAAACTTTACCACAACGGAGGGACCTCACACCTTCGGTACATATATGTGGGCTGAGTTTAATAATCTCTCGCGTCTTGAAAGAAAGCTTATTGACGGCCCTTACATTCACCACATGGGCGAGGTTTACGGCGCAAGAGCGGATGTGCTTGAAGAATTCTGCAGATATATACCGGAACTTGAATTTGACGGTATTGATGATTAAAGAAAGGAAAAGTTAAGTATGAACGATTTTTTATTTGACATGATCGCCTCTGAGCTTGAGGATGCGGTCGGAAGAGAAAACTGCTCAACCAGTACGATTGATAAGATTTCTCACAGCGTAGACTATTTCTGGCTTTCCAGAATGTGGGCAGACAGAGGCTTAAGAATGCCGGAGGGCTCTTTTATAGTTTCGCCCAAAGACGCAAAAGAGGTTTCCAATGTGTTGAAAATTGCAAACTATTATAAAATCCCCGTAACCACCTGGGGCGGCGGCGGCGGAACCCAGGGCGGAGCTATTCCCGTTTGCGGCGGAATTGTTTTGGATACCAAGCGCATGGACAAAATATACGACATTAACGAAAGTGGTATGTATATTGAGTGCGGAGCCGGAGCCGTTTACAAGCATATTGAATGGGCGGCAAACGAGAGAGGATATGCAACAATGCATTATCCCAGCTCGCTGACCTGTTCGACGGTAGGCGGATTCTTAGCACACAGAGGTATTGGTGTCGTTTCCACAAAATACGGAAAAATAGACGATATGACTCTAAAGATGGAGGTTGTACTTCCCAACGGAGATATTATCGAAACGTCGCCTGCGCCGAAGCATGCGGCAGGTCCCGACCTTAATCAGATATTCATAGGCTCCGAGGGAACGCTCGGCGTTATAACAAAGGCGCAGATGAGAATTTACGATATGCCTGAGGAAAGAAGATTCAGAGGCTTTTTATTCCAGAACATGAGCGACGCATTCAACGGCGCAAGAGAGCTTCTTCAGAAGTTCAAGCCCTCGGTTATGCGTCTTTACGACGAGGCTGAAACCTCTACCTTGATTAAAAAGATTGTCGGCGTAGAGAAAAAGGGTGCCTTCATGAACGTGGCAATAGAGGGCGTTTCCGAGCTTGTTCAGGTTGAAGAAAAGATTTTGCTTGATACCTTTGTTAAAAAGTACGGAGCTGAGGATTTGGGAAGCGAATACGGTGAAAAGTGGTGGAAAGAGAAGATAACCTTCTTCTATCCCGGAAACATGATGGATCTTCCTCAGATGTTCGGCACAATGGATACAATCGCACCCTACGATAAAATCGAGAAGATTTACTGGGCTATGAAAGAGGCAATTGAAACAAACTTCCCCATGGCAAGGTTTATTGCGCATTTTTCTCATTGGTATGAGTGGGGCGCAATGGTATACGACAGATTTATAGTCGACGACGTTCCGAAGGATCCCCATGAGGCTTTAAGACTGCATAATGCTATCTGGAGCACGGGAGTAAGAACGGCTATCGCAAACGGCGGTGTGGTAAACGACCATCACGGAGTCGGCATCAAGTTAGGACGTTTGATGAAAGAACAGTACGGACCTGCAATGCAGGTGTTCACAGGAATAAAGAAACAGCTTGACCCCAACGGTATAATGAATCCGTTCAAGCTTGGTTTGTAATTAAAGGAGGTAGCCCAATGCAATTATCTGAAAACAGCAGAAAAACAGTTGACGCATGCAGATTTTGCTGGATGTGCCGTCATATTTGCCCTATAGGAAACGCAACGGGACAGGAGAGAAATACTGCGAGAGCAAGAGGATTATCACTTTCAATGGCAGTAAGAGATTCTGTCACCTTAGCTGATATTACCGATAACTTATACGAGTGCGCTCTTTGCGGCGGATGTACGAAGGAGTGCGTAACAGGATGGGATCCTGTGGCATTTACAAAGGAGGCTCGTCTTGCGGCGGCTTTAGAGGGATGTCTTCCGGATTACATAGAAAAAGCTCTTGATAATATTGAAAAAACCGGCAATGTGTACGGGAAAAAGGAAATAGACGGAAAGCTTAAGGCGGAAATTGACTCCTTGCCCGAAAAGGCAGAGGTGCTCCTTTTCTTAGGAAGCGACGCAGTATATAACAGCCCCGAAAGCGCTATGGGCGCTATAAGTCTTTTGAAAAAGGCAAAGGTTGATTTCACCGTACTTAAAGACGAGCCGGAAAGCGGCTATGCTTTAGACTTCCTTTTGGGTGCCGCGGCGGAAACCAAGGAAGCTATGGAAAAGGCGGCAAAGGTAATAAACGAAACGGGTGCAAAAAAATTAGTTTGCTACGACCCCTGCGACGCAAAGGTATTTTTGCGTGAATATAAGGAGTGGAGCATAGCTCTTGCGCCTGAAACCGTAACATTTACCGCCTTTGTTTCAGAGCTTATGGAAAGCGGCAAGCTTAATGTTAAGAATAACGGCAAGCATTATGTTTTCCAGGATCCGGCACATCTTGCCCGTGACCTTGAGGAAACAAAGCCTGCGAGAGATATTCTTTCAAAGTGCGGAATAAAAGATGAAATGCTTCTTTTCGGAAAGGATACCATGATTGCCGGTCATCCTGTAATGAAGGTATATAAGGCAGATGTTATGGAGCTTGTTGCTAAGCACAGAATGGCTGATGCTATTCATGTGGGAGCGAAAAATATAGTATGCGCGTCACCGGCAGAATATGAAGCGTTAAAAGCACTCGGCAATGACGGGGTTAATGTTCTTACTATTGAGGAGGTTGTGTCAGAATGCTTGTAAACCTTAAGGAGATATTAGCTGTTGCCGAAAAAGGCGGATTCGCTGTTCCTGCTTTTAACGTATACAACATGGAAACTGTAATGGGCGTAATCAAAGCGGCGGAGGATATGAATGCTCCCGTAATTTTACAGAGCTATTCAAGGCTTTTCACCAATGAGGAGGGATACTTCCTTTCACCGGTAGTTCTTGCGGCGGCAAAAAAGGCGAGCGTGCCCGTTTGCTTCCACTTAGACCACGGAGCTTCAGAGCATGAGGTTGTACGGGCTTTAAGATACGGTGCGACAGGAATAATGATTGACGCGTCGAATCTTAATTTTGAGGATAATATTAAAGAAACAAAGAAGATTGTCGACATTTGTGCTCATGTTGGAATCCCGGTTGAAGGGGAGCTTGGACATATCGGCTCGGTAAACGACGAGGGCATGGGAACATTTACGGATCCTGACGAGGCGGCGGAATATGTAAAGAGCACCGGTATTTCTGCTCTTGCCATACTTGTAGGCACGGCACACGGTAGATATAAAAAGGCGCCGAAGCTTGATATAGAGCGTATCGCCAAGGTCAAGGAGCTTACCAATATTCCGTTAGTGCTCCACGGCGGAAGCGGAGTTCCGGACGACCAAATTAAAGCGGCGATAGAAGCCGGAATAAGGAAGATAAATTTCGGAACGGATCTTTGCTATTCCTTCCTTGACAAGGTTTTTGAAACCTCGAGAGATAAAATTGCCATTGATGTATTTATGAAGGACGCAATAGCAAATGTATCCGAATTTGCAAAAAGCAAGATAAAACTGTTAGGAGCTGAAAATAGAGCATGAGTAAGATAACGGGCATAGGCGCTAATGTTTACGATACGCTTTATACCGTAAATCATTATCCGGATGAAGATACCAAGCTTTCTGCCGAAGCGGCAGTATGCTCGGGAGGAGGACCGGTTGCAACAGGACTTGTGGCGGCGTCTAAGCTCGGAGCGGACGCATCTTATATAGGAGTTCTTACAGACGACGCAGGCGGTGTATTTTTAAAAGAGGATATGGAAAGGTACAATGTAAGCACTGCATTTACCGATATTGTTAAAGGCTGTTCGTCCTTTTCCTCATGCATCTGGCTCAGCGGAGATAAAAAGACGAGAACCTGCGTGTTTTACAAGGGAAATATTCCGCCTCTTAAGCTTAATGAAAAGCAGAAAAAGGAAATTGCCGATGCTGATATATTAATGATTGACGGGAACGAAATGCAGGCCGCCATTGAGGGCGCAAAGGTAGCAAAGGAAAACGGAACAAAGGTGCTTTATGACGCCGGCGGACTTTACAAAGGAGTGGAAAATCTTATAGGATTTTCCGACATTCTTATTCCGTCTGAGGAATACGCCCTTGGATTTACAAAAGCGTCATCGGCTTTTGATGCGGCGAAGATACTTTACGATAAATACCACCCTGAGGCTGTAGTTATAACGCAAGGGAAAAAAGGCGGCATAATGTATGACGGAAACAGCTTAAGGACTTATCCTGCCACTCCTGCCGAGGTTATTGACTCTAACGGAGCGGGGGATGTATTTCACGGTGCGTTCGCCTTTGCCTATTCAAAGGGATTGGGACTTTATGAGTGCTGTCTTTTTTCAAGCGCTGTATCTGCAATAAAATGCACACGTTTGGGAGCGAGAAAGGGCGCTCCGGGATGTGAAGAAGTAGTAAATTATTTAAAGGAGCTGGGATACGATGAATTTAAAAAAGCATTGGAAAAATGAGTACGGCAAAGCCGCGGTAATTACAAAGGAAAATTCTTCCCTTAAAATGCTCGAGGTCGATATGCTTAAATTAAGGGATAAGGAGAGCAAGACTTATTCTGAAAAGGACAAGGAATACGGCTTATTGCTTATAGGCGGTAAATGTACGGTTACCGGCGACGGATTTGAGTATAAAAATATAGGCAAAAGAAAAAATGCGTTTGACGGACCGGCAACCTGTCTTTATGTTCCGAGAAACAGAAAATTTAAGATTACGGGCGAGGGCGACGTTACGATAGCTGTTTGCAAATCTCCGGCAAAGGAGGATTTTGAGCCGGTTTTGGTTAATCCCGAGGACGTTATTATAAAGGATTTGGGTAAGCCGGGTTGGAAAAGACAGGCGCACTTTATATTAGATGAAAGAATAAAAGCAAACCTTATATATATCGGCGAGGCTTTTGTTGAGGGCGGACAGTGGGCAAGCTATCCTCCTCATAAGCATGACGACGACAATATGCCGACAGAGGGAGTTCTTGAGGAGATTTATTACTTTGAATACGATAAGCCCCAGGGCTTCGGCATACAGAAGGTATATACCAAAGAGGGCGACATTGATGAAACCTATACGGTTAAAAACGGCGATTTTGTCGAGATACCTAAGGGCTATCATCCCTGCTGTGCAGCACCGGGCTACAACAACTATTATCTTTGGATTATGGCAGGCGAAAACAGGGGCTTTTATATGACTACGGAGGAAGACCACAAGTGGATGACAAAATAATATCACTCAGGTCAGAGGATATAAGAGTATGTATCAGCACTCTTGGTGCCGAGATTATAAGCGTAACGGGAAAAGACGGTACAGAATATATGTGGGAGGGAAATCCTGATATTTGGGGTCATCACGCCCCGGTGCTTTTCCCTGTTTGCGGCGCTCTGAAGGACGGGAAATATAATGCTTACGGAGAAAGCTTTGATATGCCTAAGCACGGCTTCGCAAGATTTTTGGATTATACTGCCGAAACAAAGGGCGAAAGCTTTGTATCGTTTAAAGCTGAAATAACGGAGGAATATAAAAAATGCTATCCCTATGAGTACGATTTTTCCGCTATATATTCTCTTTCTGAAAATGCGCTTTCAGTGACCTATAAGGTGGTAAACAAGGACGATAGGCCGATATATTTTTCCGTAGGCTCTCACGAAGCATACTCATGCCCCGGAGGCATAGAAAATTTTAAGATAGAGTTTGAAAAGGAAGAAGAGCTTTATAATCTTTTGACAGAAGGTTCTCTGCTTAGCGGAGAAAAAGAAAGGGTAGATACTGAAGGAAAGATATTAAAGCTTAAGGAGAGCTTTTTCTTAAAGGATTCGCTTATATTTTCGGGGATAAAGTCGGAAAAGCTTTCCCTTTTGGGGAAGGATGAAAAGAGGCGTGTGTCGGTTGAGTTTCCCGGTCAGCATGACCTTGTGCTCTGGATGATTCCGGGAGCGGAATATATATGTATCGAGCCATGGACGGCTCTTTTGGACAGCACGAAAAGCAGCGGCAAAATTGAGGAAAAGCCGGAGATAACCAAGCTTTGCCCCGGAAAAACCTATGAAATAACACACAAAATTATTTTCGGAGAATAAAAAGATGAGCGCCGCAAATTTTGCGGCGCTTTTCGGAAAGGAAAACATATGAAATATGTACTTGGAGTGGATTTTGGAGGCGGCGCGTCAAAGGCGACTTTAATTTCACAAAAAGGGACTGTTGAAGCAGAGGCAGTCTGCGAATATCCCACTTACTACCCGAAAAACGGCTGGGCGGAGCAGAACCCCGGCGACTGGTATAGCGCCGCCGCCGAAAACATAAAAAGCGTCCTTCAAAAGAGCGGTATAAATCCTTCGGATATTGAGGCGGTAGCCCTTGACGCGGCGACACATACCGCCGTGGTTATGGACGAAGAATTTAATGTGCTAAGACCTTCTATATACTGGACGGATACAAGATGCAAAAAAGAGGTAGAGTACCTTAAAGAAAGCATGGGAGAGGAAATATTAAAAAAGGCTCTCCACAATGTCGATACAATATGGACGCTTCCTCAGCTTTTATGGATAAAGAATAACGAGCTCTCCGTATTTAAGAAAATCAAGCGCATATTTTTTGCCAAGGATTATGTAAGACACAGACTTACGGGAGATTATCTTACGGATTATATAGAGGCAGAAGGAAGCATGCTTTTTGACTGCAATGAAAAAAAGTGGTCAAAAGCTCTTTGCAGTGCCGCCGGAATTGACGAAAATATCCTGCCGCCTACCAAGGATCCCTTGGATACTGCAGGCTATGTGACGAAAAAAGCAGCCGAAGAAACGGGACTTGCCGAGGGGACGAAGGTTATCTTAGGTACTACCGACACCGTTATGGAGGTATTTGCCGCAGGGGCGGTTAAAAAAGGCAATATGACGATTAAGCTGGCTACCGCCGGGCGGATATGCATCATAACCGATAAGCCTTATCCAAGCCGTCACCTTGTAAATTATTCTCATATAACGGGGGGTCTTTGGTATCCGGGAACAGCTACAAAGTCCTGTGCCGCGTCTTACAGATGGTACAGGGATACCTTCGGAGGAGATTATAAGAAGCTTGACGAGGAGGCTTTAAAAATTGCTCCGGGGGCGGACGGACTTATGTTTCACCCCTATCTTAACGGCGAGCTTACTCCCTATGGCGATCCGAATCTGGCGGCAAGCTTTACCGGAGTAAGAGCAGGACATACCAAGGCTCATTTTACCAAAGCCGTATTGGAGGGCGTGGCGCTTTCAATGCTTGATTGTCTTAACGTGATTGAAGATATGGAAATACCTCACGAGGATTCGGCGGTAATTATAGGCGGAGGCGGAAAAAGTCCTTTATGGCGAAAGATAACCTCTGACGTTTTGGGGATAAAGCTTACTCAGAAAAAGTACAGCGATTCTTCATTCGGCAGCGCAATGCTGGCAGGTATTGCGGCAGGCTTCTTTAATAGTCCCGAGGAAGCGTCTGCAATTTGTAACAGTGAAAAGGGAATAACCGAGCCTGATATGGATAACCATAAATTTTATAAAGAGCTTTATGTCCGCTATAAAAAAATACACGACGCATTAGCACCCATATACGGAGGACAAAATTGAAAATTATTGTTTGTATAAAACCGGTTGACGGAGAAATAACGCCCTTTGACAAAGCCGCTCTGGAAACTGCGCTGAGGCTTTCGGATGATGTGACTGCTATCGGAATGTGTCCGTCATCCTGTGAGGGACTGTTTCAAAGTCTTACCCGGCTCGGAGTCAAAGCAGAGATAATAGCGGATAAGCTATACGCCGGAAGCGATACGCTTGCGACGGGATATATTCTGTCCAAGGCAATTGAAAAAAAGGATTTTGACCTTATAATATGCGGAAGACAGTCCACAGACGGCGACACGGCTCAGGTGGGTCCAAGCCTTGCGACAATGCTTAATATTCCTGTTATAACCAACGTTTTGGAGCTTAGGGCAGAAAACGGCAAGGTCTTATGCAAATCAAGACTTGGGAACGAGGAGGCTAAGCTTCCGGCGCTCATTACCGTAGAGCGGATATGTGAGCTTCGCTTTCCGAGCATAAGGTCAAAGGCAGGGTCGGTTAATATTTACGGCAATGAAAAGGTAAAGGCTGATCCTAAAAGGTGCGGACTTTCCGGCTCCGGTACGAGGGTAATCAAGACCTTTTCCTCAAGAGAGGGAAAAAGGCACTGCGAATTTATAGATAAGGAAAGGCTCTATTCACTTGTGTCCGAGCTTTTATTAAAAGAGCCGAAAGAAACCAAAAGATGTGAAGCCGGAAAAAAGCTTCCCGAGGTATGGATTTTAGACCGGGCGCTTAAAGTACAGGCAGAGGCGATTGCGGAGAAATGTGTGTATATTGACTTTACCGACCCGTATAAATTAAGAGAGCTGGCAAAAGAAAAAAAACCTGAATTTATCCTTTGGAATGCAGACCTTAAGGGCAGAAGGAACGCACCGATTGCGGCGGCGCTCATGGGATCAGGGCTCTGCGCCGACTGCACACAGCTTGAAACAGACGGGAAAAAGCTTTATATGTACAGACCGGCTAAAGGCGGAGATATAACGGCAAAGATTGAGTGCACTACCGAGATAAAAATGGCCACGGTAAGGTGCGAAACGAAGGGCAGCGACATAATTGTTTCGGCAGGAAGAGGTGCGGCAAATGCTCTTGACCGGGTGTACGCTTTAGCGTCAAGGCTTGGCGCCGAAAAGGGCGCATCAAGGGCTTTGGTGGACATGAATTTGGTGCACTATGAGGAGCAGATAGGACTTACGGGGAAAAAGGTATCTCCTAAAATCTACATAGCTGTTGGAATATCCGGAGCCGTGCATCATACCTGTGCCATAGAGGGAGCGGACTTTATAATAGCGGTAAATCCGGACAAAAACGCTCGTATATTTGATTACGCCGACTACGGAATACTCACCGAGGCAGAAAATATTTAAATGTGAACATAAAAAAATTGCGGTCCAAAGGTTAAATGCCTTTGGACCGCAATTTTTTTTACATTATTATTTTTCTTCCGCAGTAATTGCAGTAAATGCTGTCGGAATCTATTTCTCTTTGACATGCCGGGCACTTAAACGCCTTTTCGGGCACGGCATCCTCTTTTATTTTTTTAACCTTCTTTTTTGTCTTTATGAAAAGTCCGATTAATAAAAATACCGCTCCGGCGCAAAAGAAGATGTAGTTTTCTCTTGGAATTTCATAACCCAAATCAATTATTCCGAAAGAGGGAAGGAGGGGAAAATACTTAACGGTATGGCGGTCATACTCCACAGTTTCGTCAAAGGGTGTGGTGTAGCTTATGCTTCCCGAAAATTTTTCACCCGACACAAAATAATGATATTCCGCACGGCAGGTATAAAGCTCGCTTCCCTCTATCGGGATAAAATCCACCTTGTCACAGGAGGCGTAGGAGGTGCTGCCGAAATGGTAAATCAACGGGTTAATTAAACTGTATAAAACCGCCAGTATCCCGAGAGTCAGAAAAATCGACTTAAATACGGTTTTGACGGGACTTTTTTTCATAAAAACAGCTCCTTTGCTTTTTTCACCATAAGTATACCATATTTTGAGGCGATTTGCAAGCAATTTGGAACAAAAGATTTTTTTTGAAAACATAAACGGACAAAATAAGCGGATTTTTGTCAAAAAATTCGGATTAGTATAAATTATAAAAAATGTCGAAAAAAACTTGACGTAATATATACTTTGTGATAGAATGATGAAAAAATAAGAGATAGAGGCGCGAATGACAAGAGTAGCTTTCCTTAGGTTTAAGAGCGAAAAAGGGAAAACGAAAGGGGATTTCGCCGAAGCCTGAGGTAAATGCTCATAGCCTCGGGTTGGGACAGCGCAGAATATGCGCTGTACTGTCGCAAAAGGCGGAGGGCTATCTGATTACGGTTTATTGCCGCGGATTTTCCGCTCATTGCGGGCTGCGGCTTATTTTATTTTAAATTTATTTTAAGGGGGATTAAAATGAAAAAAGTAAAGACATTAAAGCTCTGTTTTTGTCTGATGATGGTTTTTTCTCTGGTATTTTCCTTTGCCGCCGGCATATATGCCGAGCCGGAGGATGCAGAGGAAGAATTTGACGCCTGGGGATATATCGACTCATATTCTGACAATGTTGACTCTGACGAAAACTTTGACGAAAATTTAAACACGGCACTTACTGAGGCACGAAAGGACGTAGGAGTATATGCCACATGGCTGGCTCTTTTGCCGCCCTTGATAGCGATAGTCCTTGCGCTTATTACAAAAGAGGTTTATTCCTCTCTTTTCATCGGAATAGTGACAGGCGCGGTGCTTTATGCCGGCGGAAGCTTTACGGGTACGATAGACCACCTTTTCAGCGAGGGATTTATAGCGGCCGTAGCGGATCCTTATAATATCGGTATTATATTTTTCCTGATAGTGCTCGGCGCAATTGTTGTGCTGATGAACAAGGCCGGCGGCTCTGCGGCGTTCGGACGCTGGGCGACAAAGCATATTAAGACGAAGGTGGGAGCTCAGATTTCTACAATCATACTTGGTGTCCTTATTTTCGTTGACGACTACTTTAACTGCTTAACCGTAGGCTCTGTAATGAGACCCGTAACCGACAAGTTCAAAATTTCAAGAGCAAAGCTTGCCTATATTATTGACGCGACGGCGGCTCCCGTTTGTATAATCGCTCCCATATCTTCTTGGGCGGCGGCGGTTGCCGGCTTCGTGCCCGAGGGGCAGAACGGCTTTTCTCTGTTTATCAGAGCTATTCCTTACAATTTCTATGCTATTCTTACCATTATTATGATGGTTACCTTAGTTCTTCTTCGTTTCGACTTCGGACCTATGAAAAAGCATGAAGAGAATGCTGAAAAAGGAGATCTTTTCTCATCTGAGGATGCAGAAATGTTCCGCGCCGTTGAAGAAAGCGATAACGAGAAAAAGGGCATTGTATGGGATCTTATAGCTCCTGTTTTAGTGCTTATTGTTTCCTGCATACTTGGGCTTATTTATACCGGCGGTTTCTTCTCCGAGGGCGAAGGCTACAGAAACTTCATGGTTGCTTTCTCTCAGGCGGATGCGTCGGTGGGACTTGTAATCGGCTCCTTTGCCGGATTGATTTTCAGCATAATATATTTCATGATAAGAAGAGCTTTAAGCTTCAAGCAGTGTATGGAGGCAATTCCCGATGGCTTTAAGGCGATGGTTCCCGCAATTATGATTTTAGGCTGTGCATGGACTCTTAAGGCAATGACCGATAGCCTCGGCGCAAAGATTGTAATAGCGGAATTTGTAAGAAATTATGCCGGCGGCATGATAGCACTTCTTCCGGCAGTGGTATTCCTTATAGCCTGCGGACTTGCCTTTGCAACAGGTACGTCATGGGGTACCTTCGGAATAATGATTCCCATTGTTTTGGCAATATTCGGCGACAACGCTCTTGACAGCACCATCTGCATCATAGCGATTTCGGCATGTATGGCAGGAGCCGTATGCGGCGACCACTGCTCGCCCATATCCGATACCACAATAATGGCATCGGCAGGAAGTCAGTCAAATCATATAAATCACGTTACAACACAGCTTCCTTACGCAATTACTGCGGCGGCGGTTTCGTTCGTAAGCTATCTTGTGGCAGGCTTTGTCCGTAACGCATTTATTATGATTCCTCTTGCGGCGGCACTTATGATACTGACTTTATTTGTAATAAGAGCGGTTACAAAAAAGAGAGCATAAATTAATTTTTTTGAGGCAAAGCTGTTTTCGGCTGATAGTCCGGAAGCGGCTATGCCTTATTTTTATTTCCCGGGAAATGATTTTGACATATTTTATAATATGTGGTATACTAAAAGGGTATAAATATAAAAAAGACAGTTGGAGGCTTTTATGGAAGAAAATTTTAAGGAAGCCGAACGAGCGGTTATTGCCGGAGTGCATACGGGCGAGGAAAACAGCCTTTACGATACTACCGAGGAATCTATGAGAGAGCTTTCGGAGCTTGTTGAAACGGCCGGCGGAATAGTGGTTGGGGAAATGGTACAAAACCGCAAGGTTATAGAAACGGGCACCTATTTCGGAGAGGGAAAGCTTTTAGAGCTGAAAAACGCCTGCGAAACGCTTGGAGCGTCCTTGGTCGTGGTAGATGACGAGCTTTCAGGCTCTCAGATAAGAAATATTGAGGAAGCCTTGGGCGATATAACGGTTATAGACAGAAATACTCTTATATTGGATATTTTTGCCCAAAGGGCAAAGAGCGCCGAGGGTAAAATTCAGGTCGAGCTGGCGCAGCTTAAGTATATGCTTCCTCGCCTTTCAGGGTTGGGAAAGCAGCTTTCCCGTCAGGGCGGCGGAATAGGCACCAAAGGGCCGGGAGAAACAAAGCTTGAGAGCGACAGGCGCCACATTATGCGTAAGGTTACCGCTCTTAAGGAGGAGCTTAAGGAAATCGAAAAACGCAGAAATTTCGCACGCCGGCGGCGCCAAAAGGACGGAGTTTTGACTGCGGCGATAGTGGGCTATACCAATGCCGGAAAATCAACATTGATTAATGCGCTTACAGGCTCTGACGTTACGGCGAGAGACAGACTTTTTGAAACCCTTGACTTAACAAGCCGTGCTCTTACTCTTTCCGATTCCAGGGAAGTGAGAATAATAGATACTGTCGGATTTATAAGACGCTTGCCCCATCAGTTTATCGAGGCGTTTAAGTCCACTCTTGAGGAGGCGTCCTCAGCCGATATTTTAATTCACGTAATCGATTCGTCAAGTCCCGAAATGGAAAATCATATTGAGGTGGTCAGAAAGCTTTTGTCAGAGCTCGGATGTGACGATAAGCCGGTAATCGGCGTGTTTAACAAGACCGATATTGCCCAAAACGACTTAGGGGGAAGGTACGGATTTTCCCATGCGGTACGCATTTCGGCAAAAACCGGTATGGGCATGGAGGAGCTTATAAAAGAAATAGAAGATACACTTCCGGGCAAAAAGAAAAAAGTAAAGCTTTTAATCCCATATACGGACGGTGCGGCGGTATCCGACATACATGAAAGAGAGCTTGTGCTCTCGACAGATTACAAGGAGGGCGGAACCCTGATATGCGCTATGGTGGATCCGGTGTCCTATGAAAGGTATAAGCGTTATGAAATCATATAAGACGGTGAAAAAGCCGGCTTTTGCCGAATTTACGGAAAAAAAGTCGAGATTTATCGGATATATCTGCCCGGTCAAGACAGAGGAGGAAGCCATAGACTTTGTAAACAGCATAAGAAAAAAACATCCGGACGCAAGGCATAATGTATACGCTTACTGTGTAAGAGAAAATAATATAAGCCGTTTCTCCGACGACGGGGAGCCCTCCGGAACGGCAGGAATCCCTGTTCTTGACACAATAAAAAAACGTGATATTACAGATGTCGCTCTGGTGGTTACAAGATATTTCGGAGGGATTTTACTTGGTGGCGGAGGCTTGGTTAGAGCTTACGGACGTGCCGCCTCAGAAGCAATTTCCGAGGCGGAGTGCGTTAAGATGGTATATTCTTCCGTGTACCGTATTAATACGGATTATCATTTTCTGGGCAAAATCGAGTATGAGCTTAAAAGGCTATGCTTAGATGCCCAGGATAAGGAATACGGCTCGGACGTCAGCTTTTCGGTAAGCGTAACCGAAGCACGGGCGGAGGAAATGAAAAAGAGGCTTGTGGAGGTTACCGGAGGCAATATAAAAATACAGAAAACCGATGAAAAATTTAAGGGATTCTATGAGGATTACGAGGAGGAATAAAGTTGGAAAAAAACGTTCCGTTAGTGGTTATAAGAAGGCTTCCGAGATATTACAGATATCTTTCGGACCTTAAGGAAATGGGAATAGAAAGGGTATCTTCTCAGGTATTAAGCAAAAAGCTGGGCTTTACTGCGTCGCAGGTCAGACAGGATCTTAACTGCTTCGGAGGATTCGGACAGCAGGGCTACGGTTACAATGTGGAAATTTTAAGAGATGAGATAAGCCGTATTTTGGGACTGGATAAATGCTATAAAATTATCATAATAGGGGCAGGAAATTTGGGACACGCAATTTTAAACTATCCGGGATTTTCAAAGAGGGGCTTCAGATTTATCGGAATTTTCGACAATAATCCGGAAACCGTCGGCAAAAGTGCAGGGAAGCTTACGGTTTTAGGTATGGAGGAGCTTGAAAATTTCTGCGAGGCAAATAAGCCGGATATAGCCGCACTCTCAGTCCCCAGAGAGGGCACTTCGGAAATTGCGAAAAAGCTTGAGGCTTTGGGCATAAAAGGACTGTGGAATTTTTCGCATGTGGAAATTACAAGCAGTCTTCCGGTCGAAAATGTCCATTTAAGCGATAGCTTAATGACCCTTGCATATAAAATATCATCTGAGGAAAACGAGTGATTTTATGAATGATGTAAGACCCATTGCGGTATTTGATTCCGGAGTCGGCGGTATAAGCGTTTTGAGAGAGCTTCGCTCATTTTTGCCGGACGAAAACTACATATATTTCGGGGATTCGGCCAATGCCCCATACGGAAGCAAGGAGCCGGATGAGGTAAAAAGGCTTGTGAAAGCAAATATTAAGATGCTTTACAAAAAAGGAATAAAAGCAGTGGTAATTGCCTGCAACACGGCGACAAGCGTGGCGGTCGATGATTTAAGAAAAGAGTACGATATGCCGGTAATCGGCGTGGAGCCGGCGCTGAAGCCTGCGGTGCTTTATAAGGAGAACTCTACCGTTGCCGTCATGGCAACGCCCATAACACTTCATGAGGAGAAATTTAAAAAGCTTACCGAGCATTATTCGGATAGAGCCAGGATAATCCCGGTGGAGTGCAGCTTGCTTGCCGGCTATGTGGAAAAGGGAATATTATCGGGCAGTGAGATAGAAAATTATATAAGCTCTCTGCTTTCCGGACTGGGGCATATAGATTCGGTGGTTTTGGGCTGTACGCATTACCCCTTTGTGCGTCGGGCGATTGAAAAGACGGTGGGACCTTATGTTAAAATTTTTGACGGCGGTGCCGGAACTGCCAGGGAAACAAAAAGACGGCTTGAAGAACGAAAAATTCTAAAGACCGACGGGGAAAAGGGTACCGTCACGCTTTTAAACAGCTTAGACAGCGAAAAGGAGAAGGCTTTCTGTGAAAAGCTTTTGTCAATATAAATAGCACTAAAATATATTCACCCCAAAAGTTTTTAACTTTTGGGGTGAATATATTTTTAACCGGGAGATTTTATTTTCAAAAAAAGAGGATAATATACAAAGCGATATAGTCTAAAGGCTCTTTTTCTTGACAAATTACGGCGTTTAGTGTAAAATAAATTAGTTAGAGCTTACATTCAGAAAGAAGAGATTTTATGGAAACAAAGAATATTAGAAACGTTGCGATAATAGCCCACGTTGACCACGGAAAGACAACCTTGGTTGACGCTATGCTAAAGCAGAGCGGAACCTTCCGCCAGAACGAGCAGGTACAGGAGCGCGTTATGGATTCCAACGATTTGGAGAGGGAACGTGGAATAACGATTCTTGCAAAAAATACATCGCTTTATTATAACGATGTAAAAATCAATATAGTAGATACCCCGGGACATGCCGACTTCGGCGGCGAGGTAGAGCGTGCGCTTGAAATGGTTGACGGCGTGCTTTTGCTTGTCGACGCATTTGAAGGCTGTATGCCCCAGACCAGATTCGTCTTAAAAAAGGCTTTAGCCTTAAATCTGGTGCCCATAATTGTTGTAAATAAGGTGGACAGACCCAACGCTCGTCCCTATGAGGTTGTGGACGAGGTGCTTGAGCTTTTCATGGATCTTGACGCAACGGACGAACAGCTTGATTCGCCTGTTATATATGCTTCAGGAAGAGACGGCTGGGCAAGCATGGACGCCGAGGCGGAGAGCGGAGATATGAAGCCGCTTTTTGAGCTTATATTAAATCATGTTCCGGCTCCCGGCGGCGGTAAGGACGAGCCTTTTCAGATGCTTGCTTCCAACATAGACTTTGACGGCTATACGGGACGTATAGCTGTCGGCACTATTGAAAGAGGAACGATTAAAACCAATAGCCAGGTGACAGTATGCGGACGGGACGGAAAGACCAGACAGGGAAAGGTTGCGGCAATATACACTTATGAGGGATTAAAAAGAAGTCCCGCAGAAAGTGCGTCCGCAGGAGAGGTTGTATGCTTATCCGGAATTACGGATATTGAGATAGGAGAAACTATATGCGATCCGTCTAAGGTAGAGGCGCTTCCCTTTGTGGAGATAGATCAGCCCGTAATGTCAATGACCTTTTCCATTAACAACAGCCCCTTCGCCGGACGGGAGGGGAGCTTCGTAACCTCAAGGCATCTGCGTGACAGGCTTTATAAGGAGCTTGAAAGCAATATCAGCTTAAAGGTTGAGGATACCGACAGTGCCGACTCGTTTGTTGTGTCGGGACGTGGAGAATTACACCTTTCCGTTCTTATAGAAAATATGCGCCGCCAGGGATATGAATTCCAGGTATCACGTCCGAGGGTAATATATAAAACCGGTGAAAACGGCGAAAAGCTTGAGCCGATAGAGGATCTCTTCATAGATGTTCCCGACGAGTTTACGGGAGCGGTAATGGAAAGCTCAGCCAAGAGAAAGGCCGAGCTTACAAATATGGTGCCGATAACCGGCGGATATACAAGGCTTGAATTTTCGATTCCGTCAAGGGGGCTCATTGGTTACAGAACTGAGCTTTTGACCGCTACAAAAGGAACGGCGGTTATAAATTCCATGCTTAAGGATTACGAGCCCTATAAGGGCGACATACCCGAAAGGTCGAGGGGATCGCTTATTGCGTTTGAAACGGGCGATGCTGTAACCTACGGACTTTACAATGCTCAGGAAAGAGGAACGCTTTTCATTAATCCCGGCGACAAGGTGTACGAGGGAATGATTGTCGGAGAAAACTGCAGAGTAGAGGATGTAGTCGTGAACGTCTGCAAGAAAAAACACATTACAAATACACGTGCCTCAGGCTCGGACGACGCTTTAAAGCTTACGCCCCCCAAGAATATGAGCTTGGAGCAGTGCCTTGAATTTATTACGGCAGACGAGCTTTTGGAGGTTACACCCGAAAGCTTAAGGCTGAGGAAAAAAATATTAAGTGCGGATCTTCGTGCAAAGGAGGATCACAGGGCGAGAATGGACGCCGAAAAGTAAGTTTATTATAATTTCATAGTGTTAACGGGAGCGTAATTTATGGCGGGAAATAAAATAAATATACTTGTGACACTTGACGAAAATTATGTAAAATATTTAAATATCATGCTTTCTTCTCTGATTGACTCAAATAAGGACAGCTTTTTTGACGTCTATGTGCTTCATTCAAAAATCAGGGAGAAGGCCGTTGAAAAAACGAGAAAAATACTGGGCAAAAACGGAGAACTTAAAATGATTAAGGCGTCGGAGGACGGACTTAATGACGCCCCCGTTACGGCAAGGTACCCTAAGGAAATATATTACAGGATTTTTGCGGCAAAATACCTTCCCGAGGCTTTGGAGAAGGTGCTGTATCTTGACCCGGATGTTGTAGTGAACGGCTCGTTAAAGGAGCTTTATAATCTTGATATGGGAAGCTGCTTTTTTGCGGCGGCGTCCCATACCGAGAGCCTGATGATGCATAAGGTAAACGAGCTTAGGCTTGATATGGACGAGGGCAGTCCCTATATAAATTCCGGCGTTATGCTTATGAATTTAAAGAAACTAAGAGAGGAACAGAACACGGAGGATGTTTTTTCGTTTATCGAAAAACGCAGAAAGTTTTTGATTCTGCCCGACCAGGATATTATAAGCAGTCTTTACGGCAGTAGGATAATGCCTCTCGACACCTTTCGGTATAATATGACGGAAAATCTTTATATGCTCCACTCGCCGTTTGAGAAAAATTTAAATCTTGACTGGGTCAGAAAAAATTCCGTGATTATACATTACTGCGGCAGGAATAAGCCGTGGAAGACGGGATATGTCGGACAGCTTGACGTTTTTTACCACGAAGCGGAAGAACGTATGAAAAGTAAAGGAGTATAATTCTTTATGGAAATCTATTCACACCTTAACTTTTACAATCTTTTCTGGATATTTTTTATAGGCTGTATCGGAGGAGTTTTGATAGAAACCATATGGTGTTTTCTGCGCTTTCACCGTATAGAGAGCAGAAAAGGGCTGGTCTTTGGACCTTTTAACTTAGTATACGGCTTCGGAGCGCTTATAATGACTCTTTCCTTATCGTGGCTTTGCGGAAAGCGTGATTTGTGGGTGTTTTTGCTCGGCAGTCTTATAGGCGGAGCGTTTGAGTACATATGCAGCTTTATTCAGGAAAAACTGTTTGGCACGGTTTCGTGGGACTATAAAAAATTCCCCTTAAATCTTCACGGACGGGTTACGCTTTTGTACAGTCTTTTCTGGGGCGTTTTGTCGGTAGTTTGGGTAAAGGATGTTTCGCCCCATCTTATATCCTTAGCGGACAGACTTTTAAACCGGCTGGGCGTTACCGCTACATGGGTGCTATTCGCCTTTATGATATTTGATACTGTTGTATCGGCGCTTGCCGCATACAGGGCGAGAGTGAGGCACCAAAATGCCGAAGCTAAGGGCGGAAAGCTATGGAACTTTTTTGACAGGCATTTTTCCGACGAGAGAATGAAACGGATTTATCCCAATATGAGGTATACAAAATAATTTAAAAGAAAAAAAGAAGGACATTTTTGTCCTTCTTTTTTTCTTGTTACTTAAATAATCTTACTTTTGTTACACCCTCTGTTGAAGATATTTTTTCAATCATCTCGTCTGAGGGAACGGAGTCTGTTTCAATCATTGTATAGGCAACGTCCTTTTTGCTCTTATTTATAATATTAGCAATGTTAAGACCGGATTCGCCGAAAATTGTTGTAAATGTGCTTATCATAGCCGGAACATTTTTATGCATAATCGTTATTCTGGGAAGCTCGCTTTTTGGAAGAGAGCAGTCCGGGAAGTTTACGGAGTTTGTAATGTTACCGTTTTCCAAAAAGTCAATAAGCTCACTGCTTGCCATTACGGCGCAGTTATCCTCAGACTCTTCGCTTGATGCGCCGAGATGGGGGATACATATAACATGCTCGGTATTTAAAAGCTCGGCGTTGGGGAAATCCGTAATATAAACTTTAACAATGCCCTCCGCTATTGCGTCTTTTAAGGAGGCAGTGTCAACAAGCTCTCCTCTTGCAAAGTTTAAGAGGCGGACGCCCTTTTTCATTACGGAGAAAAGCTCCTTATTGAATTCGCCTTTTGTCTGGTCGTTTAAGGGAACGTGTACAGTAATATAGTCTGCTGAAGATACCGCATTTTCCATGGAGGAAACCACCTTGACGTGGGGGTCTAAGTGAAGAGCGGCGCCTACGGAAAGGAAGGGGTCAAAGCCCACAACGTTCATGCCAAGACGGTAAGCCGCATTAGCTACCATAGAGCCGATGGCGCCAAGACCTATAACCGTTAAGGTTTTGCCTGAAATTTCATTTCCGGCAAAGCTTGATTTGCCTTTTTCAACTAATGCCGGAACATTTTCGCCTTCTTCTGCAAGGTTTTTCGCCCACTCGATTCCCCCGACAATATCTCTTGAGCTCATAAACAGAGCGGATAAAACAAGCTCCTTAACGGCGTTGGCGTTCGCTCCGGGAGTGTTGAAAACAGCGATACCGGCTTCGGTACACTTATCAACGGGTATGTTGTTTACACCTGCGCCTGCCCTTGCGATACCCTTTAATGACTCGGGAAGAGCCATGTCGTGCATCTTAAAGCTTCTTAATATTATGCCGTCGGGATTTTCAACATTGTCTGAAACAGTATAGTTTTCTCCGAACTTTTCAAGACCACAGGCGGCAATTTTATTTAATTTGAGTATTTTATACATAAAGCACACCTCTTATTTATTTTCCGATTCAAATTTTTTCATGAAGTCAACCAAAGCACGTACGCCCTCTAAAGGCATTGCGTTGTATATGCTTGCTCTCATGCCGCCCACAGAGCGGTGTCCCTTAAGGTTGACAAAGCCTGACTTTTTTGCCTCCGAAACAAATTTTGCGTCAAGCTCCTCGTTTCCGGTAACAAAGGGAATGTTCATAAGCGAACGATCCTCCGGAACAACGGTTCCCTTAAAGAGAGAGGAGGAGTCAAGATAATCGTATAAAAGCTTGGCCTTTTCCTCGTTTATTTTCTGAAGCTCTTTAACTCCGCCCATATCCAAAATCCATTCAAGCACAAGCTTGCAGATATATATGTTATAGCAGGGGGGAGTGTTAAACATCGAGCCGTTTTCGGCATGGGTTACATAGTTGAACATGGTGGGAGTAATATCCATTGCATTGCCCAAAAGGTCGTCCCTTACGATTACAATTGTAAGTCCGGCGGGTGCTACATTTTTCTGGGCGCCGGCATACAGAAGCCCGAAACGGGTAACGTCAATTTCCTGAGAGAGAATCATTGAAGAAATATCTCCGACCAAGGGAACGCTTCCGGTATCCGGAATCGTATTATATCTTGTTCCGTAAATGGTGTTATTCATACATATGTGAACATAGTCAGCCTCGGGGTCAAACATATCTTTAGAAAGCTTGGGAATGTAGGAGAAGGTTTTATCTGCGCTTGAAGCGACTTCACGTGCGCTTAAATACCTTTTTCCCTCGGCAAAGGACTTTTTCGCCCACTGACCGGTTATAACATAATCCGCCTTTTTGTTTTTATTTCCGAGATTCATCGGAACCATGGCAAACTGACTTGACGCACCGCCCTGTAAAAACAGCACCTTGTAATTATCGGGAATGTTCATAGCCTTGCGAAGAAGAGCCTCGGCACCCTCGATTATGGGAGCGTATTCTTTTGAACGGTGGCTCATCTCCATAACACTCTGACCCGTACCCTCATAATTTAAAAGCTCTTCCTTAGCTTTTTCAAGAACGGGAAGCGGGAGCATGGAGGGACCCGCCGAAAAATTATAAACTCTTTCCATTATATTAAACCTCCAAAAATAATAATCTTAATAAACTGTATATACTATACCATTATATAATAAATTTAGTCAAACGTCAATATGCATAATGCCCATTTATGTAAGCTCTTTTATAATTTCGGCGTAAATTTTGTCGGCATTTTTCTTAAATTTCGCCGAAGCCTTCTTTGCGTCGTCTAAAGTGGGAAGGGTTAATGAAAGGGAAAATATGGGAATACCCGTTTCGCATATTTCCATGAAAACCTCATATTCCGCAGCACGGTTTAGCTTGTACTCAGAGGTCACAGAGTGCGCCTGAACCTCTTCCCGGCGCTTTTTTGTTACAGCGTCAAGCAGAGCCTTTTTAACGGTATAGGGAATGTCTGAGGAGAAAATGTCATAGGCGTCGTGACCTTTTTTTGTGACAATATATTTTCCGTCCTCGGAGGCGGAAATCATAAGCCGGGAGTTTAATAGCTCGGAAAAACCCTGGGCTACGGGAAAATAGTCCGCAAACTCGGTTTCCGCCACAATATCGGTAATATCGGAAATTGTAACCGGACGCTTGAAATTTTCCGCAATAAATAGTATAATAAGCTTTAAGTCGATTGAATTGCTGAAATAATAATCTGCCAAAAAAATCACCTCACGGTAAATATATATAACTATATCACAAATTTAGAAAAAGTGCAAGAGAAGGAGAGCTTTTATGTATAATAAATTATGCGAAGAGCTTATTTTAAAAGGAGCGGAATTTACCGGCTGTTCCTATTGGGAGGATACGCCTTTTGAAGGGCTCAACTACGCATTAAGCTTCGGAGTTAAGCTGTCGGACGCAATTATAGACACAATTGACGAGGAAGGGCCGTCAAAGACATATTTTCACCATTACAGGACGGTCAACGCTCTTTTGGACAGTATGGGGCTTTATGCGGTTATCTTTCTTCAGAGAAACGGGTACAATGGGGCGAATGTTCCTGCCTCTCAGAGTGTGGACGGTTATCGGGGACTTTTTTCCCATAAGGCCGCGGCGGTTAGAGCGAATCTCGGATGGATAGGGAAAAATGCCATGTTTATTTCCCGGGAAACGGGACCGAGAGTAAGGCTTGCTACGGTATTTACGGATATGGTATTGCCCGTACCCGAATACGAATATAAGGACGGGTGCGGCGCCTGCACGGTCTGCCGTGATAAATGCCCCTCCGGGGCAATAGGCGGACTTAACTGGCACGAGAAAATAAATTACAGTGAATTTTTCGACCCGGAGCTTTGCAGCACATATATGAAGGAAAAGTTTAAAAATATAGGAAGGGGAGCGGTATGCGGTATATGTATGCGGTTTTGCCCCTACGGAACAAGGAGAAAAAATGGATAAATTTATACTTCACAGCCCATTTGAGCCTGCCGGCGATCAGCCCGAGGCGATAGAAAGCCTTGCCGACGGTGTAATAAAAGGCGACAAGGGACAGATTTTGCTGGGCGTTACGGGCTCCGGCAAGACTTATACGATAGCTAACGTAATAGAGAAGGTAAACCGCCCCACGCTGGTTTTGGCGCACAATAAAACCTTGGCGGCTCAGCTGTGTTCGGAATTTAAGGAATTTTTCCCCAAAAATGCCGTGGAATTTTTTGTGTCCTACTATGACTACTATCAGCCGGAGGCGTATATTCCGCAAACGGATACCTTTATAGAAAAGGACGCCGCCATAAATGATGAGATAGATAAGCTGCGCCACAGTGCAACAATGGCACTGTTCGAGCGCCGGGACGTTATAGTTGTGGCAAGCGTGTCTTGTATTTACGGCCTGGGAGATCCCGAGGATTACAGCGAGATGGTAATATCTCTGCGCCCGGGTATGGAGGCAGACCGGGATGAAATCGTGTCAAGGCTTGTGGACATGCAGTATGAAAGAAACGACATAAATTTCACAAGAAATAAGTTCAGAGTCAGGGGTGACGTTTTAGAGATTTTCCCGTCGAGCGAAAACGAAAAAGCCGTAAGAATAGAATTTTTTGGCGACGAAATAGAGAGAATATGCGAAATAAATACCGTAACGGGAGAGATTTTGGGAGTGAGAAGCCATATTGCAATTTATCCGGCTTCCCATTATGTTACAAATAAGGACAAGCTTGAACGTGCCATAAAGGGAATAGAGGAAGAGCTTGCCCGGCAGGTGTCAAATTTTAAAAATGACGGAAAGCTTTTAGAGGCACAGAGAATAAAGTCCCGTACCGAATACGACATAGAGATGATGAGAGAGGTCGGCTTTTGTCAGGGAATAGAAAATTATTCAAGACACATAAGCGGAAGAGAAAAGGGCAGTGCGCCCTATACTCTGATTGACTATTTTCCCGAGGATTTTCTTCTGATTATAGACGAATCTCATGTCACAATACCTCAGGTAAGGGCGATGTATGCAGGAGATCGGTCGAGAAAGGACAATCTTGTAAAATACGGCTTCAGGCTTCCCAGCGCATACGACAACAGACCCTTGACCTTTGAGGAATTTGAGGAAAGGATAAATCAGGTGATATTTGTGTCGGCAACGCCGGCTCAGTACGAAAAAGAGCACTCCGTGAAAACGGTGGAGCAGGTGATAAGACCTACCGGACTTTTGGACCCTAAAATTACGGTTCGCCCGACTATGGGACAAATCGACGACCTTGTAAGCGAAATCAACATAAGAATAGAAAGAAAGGAAAGGGTGCTTGTAACCACACTTACCAAGAAAATGGCGGAGGCTTTAACCGACCATATGCAGAAAATGGGCATTAAGGTGCGCTATATGCACAGCGAGGTCGAAACCATAGAGAGAATGGAAATTATAAGGGATTTAAGACTCGGGGTATTCGACGTTCTTATAGGAATAAATCTTTTGAGAGAGGGACTTGACCTTCCGGAGGTATCCCTTATAGCAATACTTGACGCTGACAAGGAGGGCTTTTTAAGAAGCACAACCTCTCTTATACAGACAATAGGCCGTGCGGCGAGAAATTCCGACGGCGAGGTTATTATGTACGCAGATACGGTGACCGAGGCGATGAAGTGCGCCATTGACGAAACCGAGAGAAGAAGGAAGCTTCAGGCGGAATTTAACAGAAAACACGGTATAAAGCCAAAAACGGTGAAAAAGTCCGTTCGTGAGGTTATAAAGACCGTCAAGGAAGCAAAAGAAGAGGACGGCGGCAAAAATATTTTGGACAGGCTTGAAAAGCAAATGAAGGAAGCGGCGTCGCAGTTAAGATTTGAGGATGCGGCGGCTTTGCGTGATAAAATTGAAAGAATCAGAGGTGAGATAGGTGAAAAGTGAAATTGTAATAAAGGGAGCAAGGGAAAACAATCTTAAAAATATAGACCTTACGATTCCGAGAAATAAATTCATCGTATTTACCGGGCTTTCAGGGTCGGGCAAAAGCTCTCTTGCGTTTGATACCATATATGCCGAGGGGCAGAGAAGGTACGTGGAGTCCTTATCATCCTATGCGAGGCAGTTTTTGGGACAAATGCAAAAGCCGGACGTGGACTATATAGGAGGGCTTTCCCCTGCCATATCAATAGACCAGAAGACCACAAGCAAAAATCCCCGTTCCACGGTGGGCACGGTCACAGAAATTTATGACTATTTAAGGCTTCTTTATGCAAGAGTCGGAATTCCCCATTGCCCTAAATGCGGACGTGAAATAAAAAAGCAGAGTATTGACCAGATAACCGACAGCGTAAAGGCATACCCGGAGGGGACAAAAATTATAATAATGAGTCCGGTTATAAGGGGAAAGAAGGGAGAATATACCAAGCTTTTTTCCGATGCGGCAAAAAACGGATTTGTCCGGGTGAGAGTTGACGGCGAAATTAAGCTTTTAGAAGACGAAATAAAGCTGGATAAAAAGAAAAAGCATAGCATAGATATTGTCGTAGACAGACTGACCGTTAAAAGCGATATGAATAAGCGCTTGACAGATTCCTTGGAAACGGCGCTTAAAATGTCGGGAGGACTCGTTACCGTGGCAAAGGTCGGAGGGGACGAGCACATGTACAGCCAGAACTATGCCTGTCATGATTGCGGCATAAATATAGAGGAGCTTGAGCCAAGACTTTTTTCCTTTAACAATCCCTTCGGAGCGTGTCAGGAATGTGCCGGACTGGGCTATCTTCTAAAAATAGATCCGGACAGGATTGTGACGGATCCCGAGCGCTCTGTTTACAATGGGGGAATAGACCTTATGGGCTGGGACGGAAGCGTAGAGGGCGGAATTATAGAAAGTCAGTATAACGCCCTTGAAAAAAAGTATTCAATCAATCTGCACGTTCCCGTAAAGGACCTTACCGAAAAGGCGAGAAAAATCCTTTTCTACGGCACCGGCGATGAAAAAATAGAAATACATTATAAGGGCAAGGACAGCCGTACCGAGCAGATTTACGATAAGCCCTACGAGGGAATCATCCCTTGCATGGAAAGGCGTTATGCGGAAACAAGCTCGGACTTTATGAAGTATTACTACGAGCTTAGAATGAGCAAAAGCTCATGCCCCTGCTGCGGCGGAAAAAGGCTTAAAAAAGAGGCGCTAAGCGTTACAGTGGGCGGAAAAAACATATTCGACATGTCTGATATGCCCATAGATTCCGTTTATGAATTTATAAAAGACATTAAATTTACCGAAAAGGAAAAAATGATTGCCTCGAGGATAATAACCGAAATCGAGGCAAGACTTTCGTTCTTAAAGGAAGTGGGCTTGAATTATTTAACCCTTACAAGGGCTTCGGCAACGCTTTCGGGGGGCGAGGCTCAGCGTATAAGGCTTGCAACGCAGATAGGCTCCGGGCTTACGGGAGTCTTGTATATATTGGACGAGCCGTCTATCGGACTTCATCAGCGTGATAACGACAAGCTGATTGGCGCTCTTAAAAATTTAAGGGATATGGGAAACACCCTGATTGTGGTAGAGCATGACGAGGATACCATGTACGCCGCAGATTATATAGTTGATATAGGTCCGGGAGCGGGAATACACGGCGGCGAGGTTGTGGCAAAGGGTAGCATCTATGATATAATGGCCGAGCCGAGTTCCGTCACGGGCGATTATTTATCGGGACGCAAAAAAATTGAGGTGCCCAAAGAAAGAAGGAAAGGAAACGGAAATTTCTTAAAGGTTTTGGGCGCAAGAGAAAACAATCTTAAAAATATCGACGTAAAAATCCCTCTCGGAGAGCTTGTGTGCGTTACCGGCGTTTCGGGCTCGGGAAAGTCTACGCTTGTAAACGAAATAATTTTTAAGACTCTGGCAAGGGAGCTTAACGGAGCAAAAAAGGATACGCCGGGAAAGTACAGAAAAATAGAGGGAATTGAGTTTTTGGATAAGGTCATAGATATAGACCAATCGCCCATCGGCAGAACTCCCAGGTCAAATCCGGCAACGTATACGGGACTTTTTTCTGATATAAGAGAGCTTTTTGCATCTACAAACGAAGCTAAAATGCGCGGCTACGGCGCCGGACGCTTCAGCTTTAACGTAAAGGGAGGACGGTGCGAGGCGTGCTCCGGGGACGGAATATTAAAAATCGAAATGCACTTTTTATCAGACGTATATGTGCCCTGCGAGGTCTGCGGAGGAAAACGCTATAACAGGGAAACGCTGGAGGTCAAATATAAGGGAAAAAGCATATATGACGTGCTGGAAATGACGGTTGAAGAAGGACTTGACTTCTTTTCGAGTATTCCGAAAATAAAAAGAAAGCTTGAAACTCTTTATGACGTGGGACTCGGATATATCAAAATAGGACAGTCGTCAACTACTCTTTCCGGCGGAGAGGCGCAGAGAGTAAAGCTTGCGACAGAGCTTTCAAAAAAAGCAACCGGAAGGACTATGTATATATTGGACGAGCCTACAACAGGGCTTCACACGGCGGACGTTCATAAGCTTATAGAGGTCTTGACGAAGCTTACGGATTCGGGAAACAGCGTTCTTGTCATAGAGCATAATCTTGATGTAATAAAGGTGGCCGACCATATTATAGATTTAGGACCGGAGGGCGGAAACGAGGGCGGAACCTTAGTCGCCGCAGGTACGCCGGAGGAAATCTGCTCATGCAAAAATTCCTATACCGGAAAATTCCTTAAAAAATACCTTTGAAAAATCATAAAAAGCTTCTTCTTTTCATATATTTTATAAAAAAAGGAGGAGTTTTTATGGAAGAGAAAAAAGGAGGAAAACAGATTATACACAACGTTATAATCGAGGGGAGAAATAAAATCAGTATAAGCGGAGTTACAGAAGTGGGAAATTTCGACGAAGGTAAGGTAACGCTGGAAACGGGCATGGGAGCGCTTTGTATAACGGGTGAAAATCTTCATATAAATAAGCTCAGCGTTGAAACCGGAGATGTGGAAATAGAGGGCACGGTGGACTCCTGCTCATATTCCGATTCAAGCGGGAAGAGAAGCTCGGGATTTTTGGGAAAGCTTCTTAAGTAATGAATGAAACGTCAGCGGAACAGGCTGCGGTATTTTTAATGTGCATCTTTAGCGGAGCGGTATCCGGAGCAATTTTCGATGTGTTCAGAATTATAAGAAGAACGTCTGAAAAAAACGCCGTTATGACGAATTTGTGCGACGCACTTTTCTGGCTTTTTTACAGCACCTTCTTTATTTCGTTTATATACCGCATAAACGACGGTGAATTAAGGTGGTACGTATTTGCCGCATCCGCCCTGGGAATGACGCTTTACTTTATACTCTTTAGCAGACTCTTTGTGCCGTGCGGAGTGTTTTTGCTTAAAGTTATAATAAAAATATTGGAAGCGTTTGTTAAAATAATCTTTGTACCAATAAGGTTCCTAATTCAAAAAACAGGTACTGCGGCGGTAGTCGTTCTATCGCCGGTAAAAGGATTTATAAAAAGGTTAAGACTTTTAAAGCGCAAATTCATTTTAAGCCGCCGCCTTATGAAAAAAATATGATAAAAATTTCAAAAAAATCTTTACAACGGGCGGCGGCTGTTATATAATAGAAATGGTATCCATATAAAATATACATAAAGGGAAATTTTAATGAAAAGACGTGGATTTATTTATATAGCGGCGGCTTTAGTGGTTATTTATTTCTGCGTTATGTTTATTTCACAGCAGTTTACAATTAATAAAAGCAAGAAGAAAATAGCCGAGCTTGAAAGCGAAATAGAAAGTGTAAAAGAGGAAAGCAAAAAGCTTAGGGATGAAATAAAAAATTCGGAAAGCCGTGAAACAATAGAGGGGATTGCAAGGGATGAGCTGGGGCTTGTGTATCCCGATGAAAGAAAATATATAGACGCAAACGGCTGACGGCTGTTTCAATACATATGAGAAATAAGGAGGACATTTCCATGGATTTGGAAGTGGGAAAAGTAGTAGAGGGTAAGGTTTCCGGGATTACCGGATTCGGAGCATTTGTTGAGCTTGAGGGGGGCAAGTCCGGGCTTGTACATATTTCCGAGGTTTCAAAGAGCTATGTCAAGGATATTAACGACCATTTGAAAATCGGAGATGCGGTTAAGGTCAAGATAATGAATATCGAGCCTAACGGTAAGATAGGACTGTCTATTAAAAAGGCTCTTGAAGAGGAACGGGGAAAGAAGTATGTCTTTTCCGGGGTACCGGCGGAGTTTTCGTTCGGAACGGATAAAACCGCCGATATGTCTTTTGAGGATAAGCTGGCTAAATTCAAGCAGGACAGCACAGACCGTATGCAGGACGTGAAGAAAGCCGCCGAAAACAGACGAAGCGGTTACAGAAAGCAGTCCGGAGGCTATTGATAAAAGGCTATACAAAAAAATAACGGGTATCTATGATATGCCCGTTATTTTTTTTGCATAATTTTATAAAATACAGGAAAAATAAAAAAGTAAGAAGCGGAAAATGAAGGTGATTACAGTTTTTGCACTGATAATGGCGGGGCTTTTAAGCGGATTTGTCAACGGTCTTTTCGGAGCCGGCGGCGGAGTAATATGCGTTCTTGCGCTTACTGCCTTTTTGAAAACGGAAAAGAAAAAGGCGCACGCTACGACGGTGGCGGTAATACTGGTGTTTTCGCTGATAAGCATATTTTTTTACGCAAAGGAAGGGAATATCGACTTAAAGACCTCTCTATGGTGCGCTTTGGGAGGCACCTTAGGCGGAGCCTTGGGAGCGTATCTTCTGCGTAAGATTCCGACCGGCTGGGTAAGCAAAATATTCGGAATACTCATGCTTATATCCGCATGGAGGATGTTATGTTAATTGCGTTGATTTCGGGCTTTATTTCAGGAATTGCAGGAGGCATGGGGATAGGCGGCGGAGCCATATTAATTCCGGCGCTTACGCTTTTGGGAGGAATAGGTCAGCACGCCGCTCAGAGCGCAAATCTCATATTTTTTATACCCACAGCCGCAGCGGCGCTTTTAATCCATATTAGAAATAAAAGTATTGATATAAAAAAGGCAGTCGTGTTAGCGTCAAGCGGAGCGGCAGGGGCGCTTTTGGGAAGCGCCGTCGCCAATTTTACCGACGGAGGGGCTTTAAGAAAGATGTTCGCTGTCTTTCTTGCGGTGTTCGGCATAATAGAGCTTACTAAGAAAAAGGAGAGCTGAAAATGGATTTTTTTATGATTGTAAAGGCGTTTGCTATTGGCGGAATAATATGCGCCGTGTGTCAGATATTTATAGATAAGACAAAGCTTACACCGGCGAGAATACTGGTGTCCTTAGTTTGCATAGGGGTTGTGTTGGGACTTATAGGCTGGTATAAGCCGCTGGTGGACTTTGCCGGCGCCGGCGCCACGGTGCCGCTTTTGGGCTTCGGATACAATATGTTTAAAGGGGTGACCGAGGCCGTAGCGAAGGACGGTTTTTTGGGCACGCTGACAGGCGGATTTACCGCCGGCGCCGCCGGAATTTCTGCGGCGGTAATAGCCGGACTTGCGGCAGCAGTAATTTCAAAGCCCAGATTAAAATAGAAAAAGCCTTAAAGCCGATGGGCTTTAAGGCTTTTTTATAAGATGTAAGGCTAAGATAATAAGATAATGGGATTACACCGGTAAACCTTAAAATCAGTAATTTTTTGCGGTATAAAGGGACATGGCGGAGTTTTTGGCGCATAAATCAGACCATGTATATTCTTTTTTATAGATACCGTTTTTTCCGTCTATATTAGCTTCGTAAAAAGATTACTTGATTTTATTGTGATTTTAAAAAACTTTCCTTACAAGAACACACCAGCTGCTCCGCTTTTTAAGTCTAAAGTATATCGTCTACTGCTATTATCATGTTAATCAGTATGATTATTCCATTTAAAAATGAGGGGATATGGATAGCCTCATTCCTGGCGTGGGCAGAGCCCATAGAGTCGGGGAGTGGAGGCGGAAAAGCGGCAGTTCCGATACTGTATGCGTTTTTAAGCCTTCTTGCGTATGTGCCTCCGGAGCTTATATAGGCCCTTGAGTCTTTATCCTTAGTAACATTTCGGTAGGCGTCCATTAATGCTTTTGCACAGGGATCGTTTTCCGAGTTTAATATTCCGTCCGAATATGAAAAGTTCTCTGCGTCAAAGCCGAAGCCTGAAAGCACCGAGGTGATTTTTTCTTTGATTTCATCTCCGCTAAAGGTATTTCCGTATCTTATGTCAAAGCCTAAGCGAAGATGTCCGGAAACGGTTTTCGCTACGGTGCAGACGCAGGATAAAGCCCCGAAGCTTTCGTCTGACGAGTCAATGCCGAATACCTCTCCGTGAAAGCCGGAGCTTATTTTCGCCGCCGATGACAAAATACTTTTATCATTTTCATTGAAAGATTCGATTGAGGATAGGAGCGTTAAAAGCTTATTAAGTGCGTTCACCGCACCGTCGGGATAAGCGGCATGGCGTGAAACGCCCCCGGCAGATAGCTTTAGGACTCCGTTTTCATTTACATATTCTGTTCCGGATTTTTTAAGCTCCCTTAAAAGCGAGTCACTCATATTTATATAAGAAACGGCACTGTCCGGCACGATATTGTAAGCCCGGCCGCAGATGATTTCTATGGGAGCGGAAAAAGAAGCCTCAGCTACGGCGTCAAAGTGCATAATGCCCTTTTCTCCCACGCATAGGGGAAATTCGTTATCAGGCACAATTGATACCTGGGGCATAGGCTGCTCCTTTAGGAAAAAATCCATGTCGCCCATGTCGTTTTCCTCGTTAGAGCCTGTGAAGAGCATAAGCTTGTTTTTAAGCCTTATGTCACATGCAGAAAGAGCTTTTACAGCCCAAAGGGACGCAACGATTCCGGATTTGTTATCCTCAACGCCTCTGCCTATTGCATAATCACCGTGTATTACCGGGGAAAAGGGAGCGGTAAAGCGCCAGTCCTCTCCGGCAGGCACGACGTCGGCATGAGAGAAAATTCCGATGGTTTTTTCGCCGTCCCCGTACTCGGATAAAAGGTAGGCAGGGTATAGAGTGCTTTTTGCTTCGGTCGCATCGTAAAGGTCTTTGGCGGCTTTAAGAGCGTTTGCCGGCTCAACTCCGAAAGGAGCTCCGTCTTCGGGTGAGCCGGCACAGGAGGGAATGCGGCAAAGCTTAAAAAGGTCTGCCGTAATACGGTCTTTATTTGAAAGTATATATTTTTCGATTTTACTTAAATCATTCATCTTATGTTCACCTCGGTTTTATTATAGTATAAAAATAAGATTTTTACAAGGTACAGTAACAATTTTTAGATTGAGGCATAATATGGTCATGTAGGAGGGAGAGGGATGTTCAGACGGAAAAAACCGTGGTGCGCGTGTACTTTAGCCTTTGCGACTGGAATTTTACTGGCGTTTATCTTGCCGATAGGATTTGTGGCAGGGCTTGAGGCGCTGATTATAATCATTTTCGGCTGGATGTTGTTCTTCCGATAATTTTTTTGGAGGGATCGTTTTGAAAGTTGTAGTAATAAAACCGTCTAAATTTGTTGGAGCGATACTTAGAAAGGCATTTGGCATTAAGTGAAAAAATCCCCTGTAAACCTAAAATTTAGGTTTGCAGGGGATTTTAAGTTAAAAATACTTGACAGAAGCAAGAAAAATGTGCTATAATACCAAATAGACTGTTGGCATTGCCAAAGTATATATGCAGGTATGGCGGAATTGGCAGACGCGCATGGTTCAGGTTTTTACACCATTTTTGACGAGTTCCCGATATGCCGAAATATCCCGAAAAGACTGGCACTTTCAGCACTTTAGCGGTGTGCGGTTAGCACGTAAGATTCAGGTATTCATTCTTAGAGTGAAAAATACTGGGTTTTAGGTAC
>CAYXRC010000003.1:0-164491 GCA_964466295.1 uncultured Ruminococcus sp. | reverse complement strand
ATTCATTCCGTTTTTTGAAGCTTTTTTGTGTCCATTTTTGCTGGGAGGGCACAATGAAGTACACCTTGAGGTGCATGAATAATGAAGCAGCCTTCAGCTATTAAGCAGCCTTTGGCACATTATGAAATGAAATATATAATTAGCAAATCAGTATCTGCACTTCATACGGAAGAGTTGCACCCGAAAAAATAAGCGTGGGAAAGTATAACGCACTGGCAATTACTCCTGCAATTTTTGCAATTTATAAATTAAATATATTGACTAAAATGAAATTTTGTTGTAAAATAATACGGTGACAAACGGAAAGGATGTATTTAATGAATAAAATATATATTCCTCAAGGATACCGTCCTCTGCTTGGAAAATATGATACTCAGAGGGCTATTGAGTATATAAGAAAAACCTTTCAGTCTGAATTTTCCCAGGCGCTTAACCTAAAGCGTGTTTCGGCACCTCTTTTGGTAACTGAAAGCTCGGGCTTAAACGATAACTTAAACGGCTACGAGCGACCGGTAACATTTGATATTCCTGCAGTCGGGGCGTCTGCTCAGATAGTTCATTCGCTGGCGAAGTGGAAGCGTCTGGCGCTTAAGCGCTACGGCTTTTCGGTGGGAGAGGGGCTTTACACGGACATGAATGCGGTAAGGCGCGACGAGGAACTGGATAATCTTCATTCTATATATGTTGACCAGTGGGATTGGGAAAAGATTATTACTGAGGATACAAGAAATATTGATTATCTTAAGCTTATAGTTTCGGAAATAGTAAGCGCCGTATACAACACAAATAACAGGTTAAAGGTTCATTTTCCTCAGCTTAAAACGGAAATTAAGAGGGAAGTGTCCTTTATTACGACTCAGGCTCTTGAGGATATGTATCCCAATATGACGCCTCACGAAAGAGAAAACGCATATGTTAAAGAGCATAGGACAGCCTTTATTATGCAAATCGGGGGAGCGCTTCGTTCCGGTAAGCCCCATGACGGACGGGCTCCGGACTACGACGACTGGGAGCTTAACGGCGATATTCTTATATGGGATGAAACACTAAGCTGTGCTCTTGAGATTTCGTCGATGGGAATAAGAGTAAGTCCGGAATCATTGGACAGACAGCTTACAATATCCGGATGCGACGACAGAAGAAATCTTGATTTTCATAAAATGCTCCTGGCAGGCGAGCTTCCGCTGACAGTGGGCGGAGGAATAGGACAGTCAAGGCTCTGCATGCTTTTGATGGGTTGTGCCCATATAGGCGAGGTACAGTCGAGCATATGGGATTCTGATACTCTGGAAACATGCCGCAAGGCAGGTATTCCGATACTTTAATAAAAAAGAAGACCGTACCGTATAAATTACGGATACGGTCTTCCAGAACGGAAATATTGCATGTAAATGAAAAATTTTCGGACCGTAATTTCCCATTTTAACTTTCAATTTAATACGCGGATGTGGCGGAATTGGCAGACGTGCAAGATTTAGGTTCTTGTGCCTTTGGCGTGCAGGTTCGACCCCTGTCATCCGCACCAACACAATAAAACACTTATAGGAAAATCCTATAAGTGTTTTGTTGTGTTAAAAAACCGGCACGCACATCAGCATGAGCATGCTTAATACAATGCTTATTATTTTCTTTTTCATATTCCTAAATCAAATTTAAGCTGATAATTTTTTTCCTTTATCATATCCGAGGGGTAGTTTTCAAGACGAAAATCGTCGACGGTAAATGAATGAAAATCAGTCTTATCGGTATCTAAAACCAAGCGAGGTGAGTCTGAAAGACTTTCTCTTTCCGACAAAATAACCGCATTTTCGATGTGACGGTCATATATCTGTTCGTTTTGAACGAAATGACAAAATACTCCCGGGAGAAAACCTGCCGCCTTACATATCATAAGCATAAAAGCACAGTACTGAATTTCGTTTATGCCGCCTGCGCCTGAGGCTGCGCACATATCGCCGGAGCGCTGAACAAGCGTCATATCAATATAATATTTGCCGTTTTCCTTCCTGACGTTCCACAAGGTAAGAAACGCACAGGGGTTAAGACCGGGAGTTTCCTTAAAATCCGACTCCTGCCATAAATCGATTATGTGCCGTCTTCCGAAGGGGTCGTTTTTAAGGGAGAATATAAAATTATCTATATCTATATGCGCCTTTACCGTGGCACCGTAGCGCTTGCCGATTGTCCCGTCGCCGATGTCCCACTCGTCCCAGTATTTTACCCCGTATTTATTCCTTAATACCGAAAGGTCGCCTGTCTGATCCGAATAAATCCAAAGTATTTCCTTGATTGCGGATTTCCACGCCTGAGGTCTTAAGGTCATGATGGGAAATTCGCCCCTTGAAATGTCATAGCTGCGAATTACCTGATTTACGCTTAAGGTGTGGGCAGGCGCTCCGTCCGAATATTTCGGACGGGGATTTTCATCCAAGTAGCCGTGGTTTAGTATATCGGCCGTGTTTAAAAGAAAATATCTGTCCGCTTTGTTTTTTATGTTTTCCGCTCTGTTTCTCAATTTATCGCAAAGCTTTATGTAATCCTCGGTCATAAAAACACCCTTATCTTTTTTTAATTATTTTACCCTTTTTTTAAGGACAAGTCAAGCTTAAAAGACAAATCTTTGTAAAAGCATGTAAAGTATAGTTCCGCCGGCAACGGATAAAAGCATATTTCTTTTAAGTAAATGAATTACGGTCACTGATATGCAAAAAAGCTCCGGAATCGCATGATTGTCTGAAAAAAGCGACACGTCCTTAAGACAATAAATTATAAGCATGAATAGCTGTAATTTCAAGGGCAATAATAAACAAAAAAAGTGTTTTTTGTTTAACGGACGGTTAAATTTTACAAAGGCAAGAGATAATTTGTTAAAAATTTATCCAAATTTTGTATTGCATTATTTTTTTATTTGTTGTATAGTAATATAGGTATATGTTAGACCATATAAGATTTAAAACAGGAGGACAAAAAAATGACAGATAATAAGTTCGTTTTGAAATGGCTTGAAGAGATGAAAGCTCTCTGTCAGCCCGACAGCGTTGTATGGATTGACGGAAGCGAAGAACAGCTTGAAGCACTTCGTGCCGAGGCGGTTGAAACAGGAGAGATGATAAAGCTTAATCAGGAAAAGCTTCCCGGCTGCTATTATCACAGAACTGCCGAAAACGACGTTGCAAGAGTAGAGGACAGAACATTCATCTGTACGCCCACCGAAGAAGAAGCAGGTCCCATCAATAACTGGATGGCTCCCGATGAAATGTATAAAAAATTAAACGCTCTTTACGACGGCTCCATGAAGGGAAGAACAATGTATGTTATCCCCTATTCCATGGGTATGGTAGGATCACCCTTCTCAAAAATAGGAATCGAGCTTACCGACAGTATATATGTTGTATTGAATATGGCGATAATGACAAGAATTGGCAAGAAGGTTCTTGATAAAATAGAGGGCGACGATTTTACAAAGTGCCTCCATGCAAAGAAGGACGTTAACCCCGACGAAAGATATATAGTACATTTCCCTCAGGACAATACCATTATGTCTGTTAACTCTGCTTACGGCGGAAACGTGCTTTTGGGCAAAAAGTGCTTTGCTCTTCGTATAGCGTCTTACCTTGGTAAGAAAGAGGGCTGGATGGCGGAGCATATGCTTATCTTAGGTATCGAAAATCCCAAGGGCGAGGTTAAGTATATCGCAGCGGCATTCCCCAGCGCCTGCGGAAAGACCAACCTGGCAATGCTCATTCCTCCTAAGTACTTAAGAGAGAAGGGCTATAAGGTTTGGACGGTAGGCGACGATATCGCATGGCTCAGAATCGGTCCTGACGGAAGACTTTACGCAATCAATCCCGAAGCAGGCTTCTTCGGAGTTGCTCCCGGAACAAGCGAGAAGACAAACTACAATGCTCTTCAGTCTACAAGAAAGAACACTATTTTCACAAACGTTGCAATAAATAATGACGATATGACGGTTTGGTGGGAAGGTCTTGACAAGAATCCTCCCGAAAACTGCACAGAGTGGACAGGTAAGAAGGTAAACGGTAAGACCTACGAGGGAAATCTTGCACATCCGAATTCAAGATTTACAGCTCCTGCCGTTAACTGCCCCTGCATTTCGTCCGAGTTTGAGAATCCCCAGGGCGTGCCGATTTCCGCAATAGTATTCGGCGGAAGACGTGCTAAGACCGCTCCCTTGGTATATCAGGCAAGAGATTGGAATCACGGTGTATTTGTGGGAGCTACCATGGCTTCCGAAACAACTGCCGCCGCAGCCGGCGCAGTAGGCGTTGTAAGACGTGACCCGATGGCTATGAAGCCCTTCGTTGGATACAATATGGCGGACTATTTCGGACATTGGATTGAAATGGGAGAGAAGATGGATCCCGATAAGGCTCCTAAGATATTCCATGTAAACTGGTTCAGAAAAGACGACGAGGGCAACTTCTTATGGCCCGGCTTCGGCGACAATATGAGAGTTCTTCTTTGGATTCTCGACCGTTGCGAAGGAAAGAAGGACGCTGTTGAAAGCCCCATCGGTCTTTTGCCTAATGTTGAAGATATTGATACAACAGACCTTGACATTTCAAAAGAGCAGCTTAAGGAGCTTTTGAGTGTTGACAAGAAGGTTTGGATGGAGGATGTTGAAAATCAGGAGGAATACTTCTCGCAGTTCGGCGACAGACTTCCTGAGGAAATCAAGGAAGAGCTTGAAATTCTTAAAAACAACCTTAAGTAATCAGCTGTAAATCTTTCCAAAATAAATTTTAATATTTGAAAGACGGTGCGAAAGCTTTTTGCACCGTCTTTTTTCATGCTGATGGTTTGCTATTTTGTTTAAAAAATTTATTGACAAATGAAAAACAATCGCAGATTATAAATTCCATATTGGAAACACGGATTTAATTTTAAAACATACGGTATTTTAAGCGGAGGGAACACTGCACTCGCTGATAGATATGTTCTACTGTCTTAAAAACAGCACATGGGACAGGGTGCCGGACGGGGAGCTGATTGAATTTATGAAAAACTCCTTTGATAACGTGTGCCATGGCTCGATAGAGCTTCTCTCCGACGAGGCTTTAAAGCTCTCTGAACACATACACTTAAAAGGAAACGCAAAAACATATAATAAATAGCTCCAACATGATAAAAGCGCCTGTCAGGAATTTATAAGGAGGGAATTTTTAAGTGCACGAGATTACAGACATTAAAGATAATATGATTTTAGACCCAAGGTACTATTTTAGGTCACTCTTTGAAAAGTGCGCCGTAGAGGGAGTTATGACTGAGGATGAGATAAATAAAATTATGGACGGCTTGCTTTTGATACTTTCTGATAAGATAAATGAATTTAATAGGGGAGAAAGCAGCTCGGTTACCGTGGAAAAAGCTGAGGAAATTATGATGTCAATTATGTTTGTTATTTCCCTAAAGCTAAAAAGCTTTAATTCGCCTAAGGCGGCGATAAGCGCACTTAAGGAAAATTCTCCAAAATCACTTTATGAAGGCGGAATTGAGCTTGCGAAGCGCAAAATAGCCGTATGCCGTCACCTTCAAAAACGTATAGCGGACAATCTTTTCGAGACTCCGAATATATTTTACCGCTCTACAATAATAGACGGGATAAATGCATTTTTTAAATTGTACAGCTTGAATTTTCAAGCCCACGAGATACATATCACTGCGGATTATCCTGTTCTTGCAGGCAGACCGGAGGCGGACGGGATAGAGTTTATCGAGGAATATTTAAGATGTATTCTGGCGGAAAATGCATTTTTAAGGCTATTTGACCCATGGGATGTGCATAATCTTTTGTCCGGATTTTCTGAGGACTATAAAAATATTCCGATGAATTTGTTTGAACCGGTGCTTTTGTCGGCACTTGGGCTTATTATGGTAAACCGCAGTCTGAGGAGTCTTGATTTAGAGAAGGAGGAGATTTGCTTTTTACAGAAAAACTTTGAGCAAAAGTCTAAATATGAAACGGAAGAAATCCTTAAAAAAGCTCTGCTTTCCCTTAAAAAGGAAACAGAGCTATCGTACCTTACAGGTCAGTATGCTTATTTGTGTATGCCGAATCTGGCATCGTCCGTGTATAACGGGGCTAAGCTAAATACACTTGACAAGGTTTTTCTTATGAAAAAACGCCCTTCAAAATAGGAGGACGCTTTTTATATCACATAAATTATAAACCTTAAAAAGATGCTTAATAGCTTTCTGTAAAAACTGTTATACGGCTGATAGCGCATGGGAAGGTCCATAAAAGTTTTTTTGTCCACTATGCTTTTTTTATGGGAAAAAGCGTCAAAGCCGTCTTTTTCGTGATAGGCGCCCATACCGCTTTCGCCTACGCCGCCGAAGCCCATGTGACTTGTGGCAAGATGGATTATTCTCATCAGCTAAACCCAGCAGTCTGTCAAAGTGCTTTTCATTTACTATTTTACCGTATGAGGAATTTTCAAGGGGATTTTCGCCGAACTGTTTTTTGATTTGCTCTAAAAGCTCTTTTATAAGCTCGTCCTTTACGTCTTTTTGGCAAAGTATGTAATCCGGCTCCGCCGCAGTCTACTGCAAGCTTGATTCTGTGCTCCGGCGAAGAGGCGGCATTTTTTCCGGGGTCGGTAAGCTTTATAAGGGCACGGTAATTATTGTCCGAAACGCTTTCACGTGTAACGATTCCCTTTTTTTCCATAACGGAAACCGCCCGTGAAACTTCTGCCTTGTCCTTGGCGCACATGTCGCATAGAGCTTTTGAGGTTATACCTTCGGGGTGATTAAAAAGCGATGAGATATATACCACATAAGAGCCCTTTAAGTCATAAGGCTTAAGCTCCTCTGCGGCGATTTTGTTCCGGCACTTAATAATTTCGGATATGGCAAGGGTAAAGGTTTCAAATCTTGACATATTAAAGCTCCTTAAAATAAGAGTTGTTGATTTTTCAACGACTCTTATTTTACCAAAAAGATGTTGAAGTGTCAACAACTATCGGTTAGACCAAAAGATATTGTATAATTCTTATAGAAAGTAAGGTAAAGAGGCAAAAAAATAAATCCTTTGCCTCTTGGCAAAGGATTTATTTTTTATAGTAATTTTAAAAATGCTTTGGCATTTTCTATTTCTTCGGACACTCTGCCGGGCGCCCCCAAGGTTTTTCTTTCCTTTACGCAGGTTTCAAGAGAAACGGCGTTATAGAAATCTTCGTCTATAACATCGGAAAAGCTCTTTAGAGTATCTAAGTCAATATCCTCCAAGGAACAGCTCTTTGAAATTGCGTAAGCGACCATTTTTCCGATAACGGCGTGAGCGTCACGGAAGGGCATCCCTTTTTTAACAAGATAATCCGCCGCATCGGTTGCGTTTGTATAGCCGCCTGACGCTCCCTTTCGCATATTGTCTTTTTTCACCGTCATTGTTTTTATCATATCCGAAAAAACGGGAAGACAAAGCTTAACGGTATCCACTGCGTCAAAAATCGCCTCTTTATCCTCCTGCATGTCCTTGTTGTAGGCAAGGGGAAGCCCCTTCATCATAACCAACAGTGTTGTCAGCGAGCCGTAGACCCGACCTGTTTTACCTCTGATAAGCTCGGCCACATCGGGATTTTTCTTCTGAGGCATAATGCTGCTTCCCGTAGAATGAGTATCTGCCATCTCCACAAAAGAAAATTCATTGCTGCTCCATAATATAAGCTCTTCGCAGAAGCGTGAAAGATGCATCATAATGATAGAAAAGCTAGAGCAGAGCTCTATGGCAAAATCCCTGTCTGAAACTCCGTCAAGTGAGTTTTTAAGGACGCCTGAAAAACCAAGCTTTTTTGCCGTGTATTCTCTGTCGAGAGGATACGTGGTGCCCGCAAGCGCTCCTGAGCCTAAAGGGGAATAATTCATTCTTTCCGCAGCGTCCGAAAGACGGGAAAGATCACGCTTAAACATTTCAAAATACGCTAAAAGGTGATGAGCAAAATTTATCGGCTGCGCCTTTTGCAGATGGGTATAGCCGGGCATTATGGTATCCTTATGCTCCTCGGCAAGACTCACGATTGTGTTCATAAGATGAAGAAGCATTTTCTTGATTTCATCGGTTTCATTTCTCAAGTAAAGCCTTAAGTCAAGAGCAACCTGGTCGTTGCGGCTTCGTCCCGTGTGCAGTCTTTTTCCGGTGGCACCGATTCGGTCGGTCAAAAGCTTTTCAATATTCATATGAATATCTTCGGCATCAATCAAAAATTCAACCTTGCCCAAATCTATGTCCTCTGAAATTTCATTGAGAGTTTTTACAATAAGGGCACTGTCCTCTTCTGAAATGATTCCCTGTCTGCCGAGCATTTCGGCATGGGCGATACTGCCTTTTATATCCTCTTTATACATTCTTTTGTCAAAGCGGATAGACGAATTAAAATCGTCTACCGCCTTGTCCGTTTCGGCGGAAAATCTTCCGCCCCATAATTTCTCCATTTTATCCCGCCTTTATAAGGTTTCTTCCTCTCCGTTTTCAGCCATCATCATGGCACGAACCTTTAAGGGAAGACCGAAGAGGTTTATAAAGCCCTCCGCATCCTTATGACTGTAAAGATCCTTGCTGTCGCCGAAGCTTGCAATTTCGGGATTGTAAAGGGAATATTTGCTCTTTGCACCGGCAGGAATTACGTTACCCTTGTAAAGCATAAGCTTTACGCTTCCCGTCACGGTTTCCTGAGTGCTGTCTACGAAAGCGGAGAGAGCCTTTCTTAAAGGAGTAAACCAGCAGCCGTCGTAAACCAGCTCGGCAAATTTAACGGAAGCCTGAGATTTAAAGCTCTGAGTCTGTCTGTCAAGGCAGAGATATTCAAGCTCTCTGTGAGCGGCGTAAAGAATCGTTCCGCCGGGAGTTTCGTATACGCCTCTTGATTTCATTCCTACAAGACGATCCTCCACTATATCGGTAATTCCGACGCCGTTTTCTCCGCCGAGCTTATTAAGCTTTTCAACAAGCTCTACGGGAGCAAGCTTTTCGCCGTCTACAGCAACGGGAACGCCCTTTTCAAAATCTATCGTTACATATGTGGGCTCATCGGGAGCTTTTGTGGGAGGCACGGAAAGCTTAAGCAGGCTGTCGTACATGGGCATGTTTTCCGGATCCTCAAGATCCATGCCCTCATGACTTATGTGCCATATGTTTCTGTCACGTGAATAGAGATCCTTCTTGGTCATGGGAAGCTCGATATTATGAGCCTCGGCGTATGCCATTGCGTCTTCACGTGATTTAATATCCCATATTCTCCAGGGAGCGATTATCTTCATTTCGGGAGCAAGCGCCTTTATGGCAAGCTCGAAACGAACCTGATCGTTGCCCTTTCCGGTTGCGCCGTGGCATATTGCGACAGCGCCCTCTTTTTTTGCGATTTCAACAAGTCTTTTTGCGATGATGGGACGAGCGTGAGATGTTCCCAAAAGATATTTGCCCTCGTATACGGCGTCAGCCTTTACTGTGGGGAATATGTAATCTCTTACGTATTCCTCTCTTAAATCCTCTATGTAAATCTTAGAAGCGCCGCTTCTTAACGCACGCTCCTCAAGACCGTCGGTTTCCTTACCCTGACCTACATCTGCGCATACGCATATTACATCATAGCCGTAGTTTTCCTTAAGCCATGTAATAATAATGGAGGTGTCAAGTCCTCCGGAATACGCGAGTACAACTTTTTCTTTTTCCATATTGCAATTCCTCCTGATTTTATGTTATAATACAATTATACATGTTTTGATGAATAAATCAAGGCTTTTATGCAAAAATATTTTACTATTTTTATAAATGTTTTTATTTCATACAGTTTTATACGAAAAATACAGCACAAGTTTGTATAATTATACATAATGATTGCAAATTTATAAAGGGAGTTACAATGAGGATATTAGGAATTGATCCCGGCATAGCCATTGTTGGGACAGGGATAGTGGATTATGAAGCGAATAAGTTTAAAGCGGTGTATTATGATGCGGTAATAACCAAGGCTCATACGCCGATTGAAGAGAGAGTCAGACTGGTATACGACGGCCTTTCAGAGCTTATGGACACATATAAGCCCGACGCAGTATCTATGGAGGAGCTTTATTTTAATAACAATGCGAAAACGGCCTTTGCGGTAGGGCAGGCGAGAGGCGTTGCGCTTTTGGCGGCGGCGAAGAAAAATATTCCCATATTCTCATACACGCCTCTTCAGGTTAAGCAGTCGGTAACGGGCTACGGCAGGGCGGACAAAAACCAGGTACAGCAGATGGTAAAATCCTTTTTAAATCTTAGGGCGGTGCCTAAGCCCGACGATGTGGCGGACGCTCTTGCCATGGCAATATGTCACGCCCATTCTTACGGATATAACGCCTTGATAGAAAAATATACATAAAAGGGGGACGGAAAATGATTTCGTTTGTACGGGGGACTGTGGTAAATAAAAGCATAAATTCCGTAATTGTAGACGTAAGCGGAATAGGATTTAAAATTTTAGTTCCTTCAAGAGATGCGGAAGAGATAAAGTCCGGAGAGGTTACCTTATTAAATACGTATTTCAGCGTAAAAGAGGACTCCATGGAGCTTTACGGATTTTTAAAAAGCGAAGACCTCGATATGTTTAATCTATTAATCGGAGTGAACGGCGTCGGACCGAAGGCGGCTTTAAGTATGTTATCCGCATTTTCGGCAGAAAGCCTTTCCTCTGCGATAATGCTTTCGGATGTAAAGAAAATTTCTTCTGCACAGGGTATAGGAAAAAAGACGGCGGAACGAATTATTTTAGAGCTTAAGGATAAGGTTTCACTGACCGTGCCTGACATAGAAGGAGAGTTATCTTCCGATACAGCTTACGACAAAGGCGTGGAGGCAGAGGCGGTAAGCGCACTTAAAGCGCTTGGGTATTCTGCTTACGAAGCGGCGGAGGCGGTAAAACGAGCCGGACTTAAGGACTCGGTAGAGGATACAATTAAGGCCGCACTTTTGGCATTGATGAGGTGATAATATGGATTTTGAAGAAAGACTTATGACTTCCTCTCTTACAGAAAACGATAAGGACTCGGAAACGGGGTTAAGACCGAGAAGCCTTGACGAATATGTGGGACAGGAAAAGGCGAGAGAAAATCTTTCGGTTTATATAGAGGCGGCAAGGCAGAGAAGGGAAGCTCTTGACCATGTACTTTTATACGGACCTCCGGGACTGGGAAAGACCACACTTGCCGGTATAATCTCAAACGAGCTTGGCGTAAATATGAGGATAACATCGGGACCTGCCATCGAAAAGCCCGGAGATCTTGCGGCGATACTTACAAATCTTTCTGAGCACGACGTTTTATTTATAGACGAAATTCACCGCTTAAGTAAGAGCGTTGAGGAAGTGCTCTATCCGGCAATGGAGGACTACGCCATAGATATAATTATCGGCAAAGGACCCTCGGCAAGGTCCATAAGGCTGGATTTGCCGAGCTTTACCCTTATCGGCGCTACAACAAAGGCAGGCAGGCTGACCTCGCCCTTAAGGGACAGATTCGGAGTACAGCTTAAGCTTGAGCTTTACAATACCGAGGATCTTAAAAAAATAGTAATGCGTTCTGCGGATATATTAAAAATCGGTATATCGGACGACGGCGCAAGGGAGATAGCGTCACGTTCGCGCGGTACTCCGAGAATTGCGAACAGGCTTTTAAAAAGAGTGCGTGACTTTGCCCAGGTTAAGGGAAACGGCGAGATAACCAAGGAAACCGCCGATATGGCACTTAAAGCTTTGGAAATAGATAAAATAGGGCTTGACGGAGTGGATAAAAGAATGATCGGCGCCATAATAAACATATTCGGCGGCGGTCCTGTGGGCTTGGATACCTTGGCCGCCACCATATCCGAGGACGCAAATACAATAGAGGACGTTTACGAGCCTTATCTTTTACAGCTTGGATTTTTAAACCGTACGCCGAGAGGACGGGTAGTGACCCGTCTTGCCTATGAACATTTCGGGATAGAGTATGACAAAGACAGTCAGATAAAGGACGACTTGCAAATGAAGATAGAAGAATAAAAATAAATTCCTCCGCATAATTTAAAGCGGAGGAATTTATTTTTACTGAGAGGAAGTTTTTTAATTTATGACGGATAAAAAAGGGGCATTGAGCCCATTGATTGTGATACTTTTAACCTTCGTGCTTATACTCGGAATTTTGTCGGGAGTAATTTTATCGGGAAGAATGGATTTTGATATTAATGAAAGCGTGTTTACATCGGATAAAAAAACGGTTTTTATAAACGCTATCCTTTCCCAGAGCTTAATTTTAGGGGTGGTTGCGCTCGGCTCATCACATCTTTTTTTATCGCCCCTTATTTTTCTTTCAGTGTTCTCAAAAGGACTTTTTTACGGCTTTACGGCAGGAAGTGTAGTGAAAACGTCGGCTCTTTCGGGTCTTTTTAAAATCATTCCCGGTATAGGGGTATATAACTTTTTGTTTTTTGCGCTGATTATTCCCTATGCGGCATATGCCTTTACCAAATCGGCGGAATGTTTTCTAAACCGTCAGAACTATGATTTTAAAAGACGGGCAAACAAAAAATTTATTTTGTATACTTTAGCGGCGTTTGCGTCGTCTTTGCTTTTAGGACTGATACAGTGCATAGCGGCAAATTTATTATGATACGTAATCGGTTACATCCGAATAGGAAAGCGCCTTGTGTACCGCCATGTTAATTCCACGGGATATAATCACCGACGCACGGTTAACAATGGCGTCTATATTTTTCGGAGTTACCATCATTTCGCCGGAAAAATCCGATATAATGTTACACGCTATTTTGTCGGCCGCTTCTTTTGATAGGACGGGATTTTCTTTTAAGGCCTCGTTTTTTACGGCCTCCGCTGCGGCGGAGCAGGAATCGGAAACGGTAGGAACGCCGATTACTATTACCGGCACGCCGAGAGTTTTTAGGTTTAAGGCGCTTCGTCTGTTATTTACTCCGCTTCCGGGATTGATGCCTGTATCGGAAAGCTGAATGGTAGTGCCTACATTTAATGATGATGCGGTGGCAAGGGCGTCTATTGCGATTATAAAGGAGGGCATAACCTTGTCTGAAACGGCACGGAAGATTTCCGCAGTTTCTATTCCGGTAATTCCGAGCACTCCGGGCGCAAGAGCGCAAAGAGGGCTTAAATAGGAAATGTCTTCAGGAGCGGAGTTAAAAATGTGTCTTGTCACTATAAGCTCGCTTATAACCTTAGGTCCCACAGAGTCGGGAGTTACCTTGTCATTGCCTAAGCCGGCGGCAAAGACAAGGCTTTTTTTATCTCTTTTAGGCATGAGGCTGTCAAGCTCGTTTGCCAAAAGAATGCTTAATGTTTCGGTGAAAAGACCGGTTGTTATGTGCTTTGAATGTATTGTAATGTAATTTCCCAAAGGCTTTTTGAGCTTCTTAGCCGCTTCCTCGGTTTCTATTTTTACTCTTGTTATTTTGTAATTGTCGCCCTCTTTGGTTTCGGATTTTATACCGTCTATTGATTTTGCGTTTTGCCCTTTTAAATAAAAATCTCTGGCCTCGAAAGCAAGGTCGGTACGCATTTCGTTCAAAAAAATCAGTCCTTCTTGTTAATATGCCTTAATTATCCCTCGGTACGGGGGAAAATATTCACAAATTAAACCTTGCGCTTTTTATTAGATTTTGTTATAATATATTTGATTATAACAAAATTTATCAATAGGAGGAGATTTAATGGAAAGACGCATTGTCGGCGAGCTTGGTATTATTGCAATGCACGGCTGCGAGGAATTGGCGAAGAAGGTGGACAAGTATCTTTTGGAGTGGAGAAAGGATTCCCCGGATACATATATTTTAGAGCATACCTGTCCGCGTTTCGGCACCGGTGAGGGCAAGGGAATGATAAAGCATTCTGTCCGCGGCTTTGATATTTATATTATAGCGGACATGTTCAATTACGGCGTTACCTACGATATGTACGGAATTAAGGTTCCTATGAGTCCCGATGAACACTTTGCGGATCTTAAAAGAGTAATAGGAGCTCTGGGCGGCAAGGCAAGACGTATAAACGTGGTTATGCCTATGCTTTATGAGGGAAGACAGCATAAGAGAAGCGGAAGAGAGTCCCTTGACTGTGCTATGGCGCTTCAGGAGCTTGTCAATATGGGCGTTTCAAACGTTTTAACCTTTGACGCTCACGACGCGAGAGTGCAGAACGCCATTCCATTAAATGGCTTTGAGGATATACAGTCGTCCTACCAGATGATAAAGGCGCTTAAAAGGTCTTTCCCCGAAATTGAATTTGATAAAGACAAAATGGTAATCGTTTCTCCTGACGAAGGTGGGGTAAGCCGATGCATATTCTGCTCGTCGGTGCTTGGTCTGGAGCTTGGAATGTTTTATAAAAAGAGAAATTATTCCGTAATTGTAAACGGCAGAAATCCGATTGAGGCTCACGAATATCTCGGCAACAGCGTAGAAGGCAAGGATGTTATCGTAATCGACGACATGATCTCCTCCGGCGATTCGATACTTGACGTGGCAAAAAGGCTTAAGGAAAGAAAGGCGGCAAGAATATTTGTTTTTGCTTCCTTCGGGCTTTTTACAAACGGTCTTGCGGAATTTGACAAGGCTTATGCCGAGGGACTTATTACTAAGATATTTACCACGAATATGATTTACAGGACTGACGAGCTCAAGAAGCGAGAGTGGTACGGAGAGGTTGATATGTCCAAGTATCTTGCATATATTATAGATACCATAAACTATGATAAATCTCTGTCCGAGCTTTTGAATCCTTCAGAAAGAATTAAAAGGCTTTTGGCAAAGGAAGCTAAAAAGAAATGAGAAAAAATAATCCCGGCACTTAAAAAGTGCCGGGATTATTTTTTTAAAGTTCTAAAAAATAAGACAAGCCAATAAATTAAAGTATAGGCAAAGCCGAAGCGAAGTAATCAAAAAAGCCTGCCCAAACGGCTTACAAATCGGCTTTTTCTAAGAGAAAGGAAGCTTTTTTATGAACAAAGGACTTAAATTTCTTGCGGAAAGATATTTCCCCCAAAGGCTTAAAAACATTGCGCTTGAAGATGCCGATTCGCCGGAGGAAACAGAGGAAATAAGACTGTCGGCAGGGAGGGAGGCGGCAGTTTTAAAAAGAAGCGGAATATATTTTATTTCCGATACGGGTGAGTGCCGCAAGAAAGGAAACGGCGCGGTATTCAGCCAAGAGGAGATACGGGAAATAGTAAAAAGCCTCTGCGATAACTCTCTGTATTCGTGCAGGGACAAGCTGAAAAAGGGCTATATCCCCTTAGAGGGCGGTCACAGAGCCGGAGTAACGGGAAGGTGCGTCTGCGGAAAAAACGGCATAGAATACATAACCGATATATCGTCGGTCAATATAAGGATAGCCCATGAGGTACGAGGCGCCGCAAACTCCTTAATGCCGTACATTATGGGAAATACCGTGAAAAATACGCTTATTATCTCTCCGCCCGGCTGCGGAAAGACAACAATGCTGAGAGATATAGCGAGAAACTTGGGCGGCGAAAGGTATATGAAAAAGGTCGCCGTCGCTGACGAGCGCGGAGAAATAGCGGCATTAAGCTCAGGTATTCCCTCAAACGACATCGGAGCTTTAACCTTTGTTTTGGATTCGTGCCCTAAGTACGAGGGGTTGATAAATCTTTTAAGGTCGTCGTCGCCGGACGTATTGATAACCGACGAAATAGGCTCGGATGAGGACGCTTTTGCCGTTATGGAGGCGGTAAAGTCGGGAGTGTCGGTCATCTGCTCCGTACACGCCGCATCAATAGATGATGCGGCAAAAAAAAGCGGAATAAAACGACTCTGTGAAGAGAAGGTTTTCGGACTTTATGTATTGCTTTCAAGAAAAAACGGTCCCGGCACAGTGGAGGAAATAAGAAATGCTTAAGCTTACGGGAGGTATATTTATTATATCCGCAGCACTTCTTTACGGATTTATACTGACGGATAAAAGACGGCAAAGGCTTTCTTATATAGAAAATATGATTTTGGCGCTGGAGAAATTTAAGTCGCTTATCTCGCTTTCAAAAGTCCCGGTGTTCGAGGCGGCAAGGCTTTGCGGTATAAAAATGGACAGCGCTGTCACAGAGGAGGACAAAAAAGAGCTGGAACGGTTTTTTCTCGGTCTTGACTCAGAAACAGAGGAGGCTATTACCGAAAATGCCGATACGTTTCTTTCACGGCTTTTAAGGGAGGAAGGACCGGAAAAGGAAAAATATTTAAAGGAAATGCGCCTTATACGGGGCGGAAGTATAGCTTTGGGGATTCTTTTATTTATAATTTTGCTGTGAGGTATTAAATGAGTATAGAATTTGTATTTAAGGTAGCCGGAATTGGAATAATTGTCGCCGTGCTTAATATGATTGTCGGAAAGTCTGGAAGAGATGAGCAGGCACTTCTTGTTACCATAGCAGGACTTATCGTGGTGCTTGCGGTGGTCATTCCCGAGGTAGGCAGACTTTTTTCCGAAATAAAAGCGGTGTTCGGTCTATGATTTTAAAGATTGTGGGAGTGTGTATAGTCTGTGCGGTAATGTGCGTTATTTTAAGGCAGGCAGGAAGAGGAGAAATGGCGATGGTACTGGCGCTTTCATGCAGTGCGTACGTCCTTTTTTCCATATTCGGAGCGGTGGAAAAAATCATATCCGAGGTAACTTTAATTGCCGATGAAACAGGCCTTGACGGAGGAATATTCGGAACGGTTTTAAAAATAACCGGAATTTCCTATCTGACGCAAAACGGCGCAGACCTTTGCAGGGACTCCGGAGAGAGCGCTCTTTCCGACAAAATAGAGCTGGGTGGCAAAATAATGATTTGCCTTGTGGCTCTGCCGTCGGTGAAGGCGCTGTTTGAGGTAATTGCTGATTTACTATGAAAAAATTATTTTTTACTGTTTTATTTATGTGTGCTTTTGGATTAAACGTCTGCGCAGTTTCCTTGGGCGACTCGGAGGCGGTTGAAATTCCCGAATCAGCCTATGAAAATATTACGGAATTTACAGACGGATTTTCCTTTTACGATGCGGCACAGAGCATTTTACAAGGCTCTTATACGACGGATTTTAAGGGAGTGGTAAAAAAGACGGCGGACATGTTCTTTTCCGAGGTCAGAAAGAACGTAAAGCTTATGGCGGCGGTGGTCATGCTTGGAATTATATGTACCTTTATAACTAATCTTGAAAGCTCAAGAGGGAAAAACGGAGTAACCGAAGCGGCGTTTCTTTCATGCTATGCCACTCTGGCAGGCATTACTGCCGCAGGCTTTTCTGAGGTTTCCGATATGGCAAGAGGAGCTATTGACGATATGGGAATTTTCATAAAATCTCTTGTCCCGGCTCTTACATCGATGGCGGTTGCCGAGGGGAAGGTTATATCAGCGCCCATAATGCATACCCAGGTGCTTTTGGGCTCTGTCATTTCCTCGGGTATAATAAAAAACGCCGTACTGCCTTTGGTTTATGCGTCATTCTGCGTTAAATTTATAAATAATATGACGCTGTCTGAAAGTTTAAACAACCTTTCCGCCTTTTTAGACAGAATATGCAAGCGCCTGTTAAGCTTTGTGCTTTTGATATTTACCGCTTTGCTGGCGCTTACAAATTTTGCCGCCGGTACGGCGGATAATATGAGCCTTAAGACAGCAAGATTCGCATTAAGCTCCTTTGTTCCCGTGGCAGGCGGAGCCTTGGCGGATACGGTAACCTCCCTTGCGGCGTCCGCCTCCATGATAAAAAACTCTTTAGGCGCCGCAGGAATTATCGCAATAGCTTTAATGAGCGCTTATCCAATCATTAAATGTGCCGCCATAAGCTTTTTATACAACCTTGCCGGTGCACTTATACAGCCCGTAACCGACAGGCGGCTTGCAAATGCCATAAGCGCGGTAGGCGAATGTATGGGGATGCTTTTTGCCATAGTGTCCGTATCTTTAGCTCTTTATATAATATGCGCCGCAATTATGCTTTCGGCGGTGGGGGTATAAAAATTATGAAAGCCTATATTCTGACTTTATGTGCGGCGGCGATAGCGGTCACGGTAACCAACTGTCTTTTGCCGGAGGGAAGTGTAAAAAAATATGCCAAGCTTTCAAGCTCGGTTATGATAAGTCTTGCGATAGCGCTCCCCTTTGCAAAGCTATTAAATGGAGATTTCACCTTTAATCTGCCTGAAACCGAAGAATATTCTATTGAATATGACCCACAAAGCCGTTATAAAGACATACTTAAAGAAGAGTACAAAAGCACAATAGAAACGAGTCTTTCAGATATTGGAAGAGCTTACGCTGAGGTTGATGATGAGTTAAATGTCAAAAAAATTGAAATTTATGCGATAAATCCCATAGACGGCGAAGATGAAGCGAGAATAAACGAATACAATCCCGAAAAGGTTGAGGTGTACTATGAACAAAATAATTGAGAAACTTAAGAATAATAAATTTATTTTGCTCATATTGATTATAGGAATAGGTTTGATGATTTTTCCGTACAGCGGCGGCGAGGAAAAAAAGGAAGAAAAAAATACCTATGAAGAAGAGCTTACTAAAAAAACCGAGGAGGTGCTGTCATTAATAGACGGGGCAGGCAAGGTAAAGATAATGCTTACCTTAGAGGACAGCGGAACGACATATCCGGTTACGGAGAAAAGCTCGTACGGTGAAAAAACCGTTTCGTCTTCGGGCAAAATTGCCGTATCAAAGGAAGATTATCCCAAGGTCAGAGGAGTAATTGCGGTAGCTTCCGGAGCGGACAGCGAGCGAGTAAAGGAAGACATAATAAAAGCAATACATGCGGTAACCGGAGCAGAGCTTTGCAACATTCAGGTATATAAAATGAAAAATTAGGAGGATTTTATGAGGGCGCTGAGAAAAAAACATGTGGTATTGGTTGCGCTTGTCGCAATGATAGGTCTGGCAGGATATTTTAACTGGATGTACAAAAATGCCGATAACGGCTCCGTACACGATTCTGAGGAAATGGCATTGGGAGAGGCACGGCTTGTCAGCGGTGAAAATATAAAGGAAAAGGAAGATTATTTTTCAAAAAGCCGTCTTGAGAGAGATACGGGAAGAAGCAAGGCTAAAGAAAGCTTACAATCCATTGCGGAAAATCCAGAGAGCAATCCCGAAGCAAAAAAAGAGGCCGAGATGCGTATAATCGCCATGTCAGACCGCATGGAAAAGGAGGCCGCAGCCGAGGGTGAAATCCGCGCAAAGGGATTTTCAGACTGCGTGGTGTACATAACAGATTCCACAGTCAGCGTAGTGGTTAAGTCAGACAGCGAAATCACCGGAAGCGACGCGGCGAAAATCCAGGAAATTATCATAAGAATAGCAAATGTAGACGGCTCCGCCATAAGCATATCTTCGTATAAATAAATGTATAAATATTTCCAAAGCGTGCAAAAATCATAGACAAAGGGAAGCATAATTTTTTTGCCTTTCCAGAAGACCGGTTATTTAAGGAACAGAACGAATGGATTGGTTTTGTTATGCAAAAAAGCATGCGGAGGTATTTATGAAAAAAATATATGTGTTTTTAGCCGCCATAGCGCTATTATCGTCAGGACTTTATAATTATGCGGAGCAGACGAAGAGCAACATTGCTTCTTCTGTATTAAGGCTTCATGTGGTAGCAAACAGCGATTCTGAGAAGGATCAGGCACTTAAGCTTAAGGTAAGGGATGCGGTTTTGGATAAGTTTTCCCAAATTGCTCAAAATACCGAAAGCAAAAATGAAGCGATGACTCTTGCAGAGGAAAGCAAAGAGGAAATAATAAAAGCCGCCGAGAGTATAGTCTTAAGGGAGGGGTATGACTACCCTGTAACGGTAAGTGTGGGAAAGACGGATTTTCCGACAAAATTTTATAAAAATATCGCCTTGCCCAAGGGCAGATATGACGCAGTAAACGTAAAAATCGGAAGCGGAGGCGGAAAAAACTGGTGGTGCGTAATGTATCCGCCCCTTTGCGTGGCAGACCCTTTAAGCCTTACTGCTCCGGAGGAATCCTTAAAGGTGCTGTCAGACTCTCTCGGTGAGGAAAATTATAAGATAATTACGGACAGTGAGGATAAAAAGATAAAAATAAAATTCAAAATTTTAGAACTTTTTTGAAAAATACAAAAGGGCAGGCTTAGCCTGACGATACCAATTCAAGCATCGATTTTGAAAGGCAAATTTTTGCTCTATCTTTGTTAAAATGCTCGCAAATACAAAAAAGTATTTGCTCCGCTTTTGCCTTGATATACCCAAAATTTTCTCTTTCAAAATTCTTCGACCTTAAATGGATGAAATTTCTTAGTAGATTTTGGTGCGGAGGATGCAGGAAGGCTTTGTGCCTTTCAAAGACGACAAGCCAAAAGATACCGAAATTTCGCCATTTGAGGCGGGCTTGAATTGGCAGCGTCAGGCTAAAATAACCTACCCTTTTTTACTGTTTTTAAATAAAACCTTAAAAACCTATTGCAAGATTTGAAATTTTTATGTATAATAGTAAAATGAATAAATATTTTAAGGGGCTATGAAGCTTTGAATTATTTTAAATCAATAAAGGAAAGAGATCCGGCTGCAACAAATAATATAAGTATATTTTTTAATTACCCTTGCGTGCACGCTATTTTCTGGCACAGGATCGCACATTTTTTCTATAAAATAAAATTTTATTTTCTTGCGAGGCTTATCTCGCAGATTGTAAGATGGTTTACCCTGATTGAAATTCATCCGGGAGCGAAAATCGGTAAGAATCTTTTGATTGACCACGGCTCCGGAGTGGTTATTGGCGAAACCGCTGAGGTGGGAGATAACTGTACCATTTATCAGGGCGTGACCTTGGGCGGTACGGGAAAGGATCACGGAAAACGTCATCCTACCATAGGCAATAACGTAATGATCGGCGCCGGCGCCAAGGTTTTGGGACCTTTTAAGGTCGGAGATAATTCAAAAATTGCGGCGAATGCAGTTGTATTAAGAGAGGTCCCGCCGGACTCTACATGCGTGGGCGTGCCCGGGCGCATTGTAAAGAGAGGAAACATACGGGTTGACCTTGACCAGGTGCATATACCCGATCCTGTTTCCCAGGAATTTTGCCGTATGCAGAAGGAAATTGATGACCTTAAAAAAATCATCAGCGAGCTTAAGGAGGAGAAAAAGTGAAGATATACAATACGATGACAATGAAAAAGGAAGAGCTTAAGCCGATAAATCCGGGTGAGGTTAATATTTACGCCTGCGGACCTACGGTTTACAACTATTTCCACATAGGAAACGCCAGAATGTTCGTGGTATTCGACACGTTAAGAAGGTATCTTGAATACATAGGCTATAAGGTTAATTTTGTGCAGAATTTCACGGATATTGACGATAAAATGATAAAGCGAGCCGCAGAAGAAGATACAACGGTCAAAAAGATAGCGGACAAATATATCGAGGAGTATTTTAAGGACGCTAAGGGGCTTAATATAAAGGAAGCGACAGTTCACCCCAAGGCAACGGAAAATATAGATGCTATCATTGATATGATTAAGGAGCTTATGGATAAGGGCTACGCTTACGAAGTAGACGGAGATGTTTATTTTGAAGTTGAAAAGTGCGAAAATTACGGCAAGCTTATACATCAGAGCCTTGACGATTTAAGAAGCGGAGCGAGAATTGATGTAGACGAAAGAAAGCGTTCGCCTCTTGATTTTGCCTTGTGGAAGGCGGTAAAGCCGGGCGAGCCCTCGTGGAAAAGCCCCTGGGGAGAGGGAAGACCCGGATGGCATATCGAGTGCAGCGCCATGAGCAATAAATATCTTGGGAAAACCATTGACATACACGGCGGTGCGGTGGATCTTATTTTCCCTCACCATACAAACGAAATTGCCCAGAGCGAGTGCGCCAACGGTTGCTGCTTCGTAAATTACTGGATGCATAACGCATATATAAATGTTGACAACAGGAAGATGTCAAAATCCTTGGGAAACTTTTTCACGGTAAGGGACGTTGCGAAAAAATACAGCTATAACGCAATAAGATTTTTCCTTTTAAGCTCCCACTACAGAAGCCCGATGAATTTTTCCGATACCCTTATGGCGTCCGCCGAGGCAGGTCTTGAAAGAATAAAAAACTGCGTGGCAAATCTTAAGTTTTTGGAAAGCTCGGCAAAGGATGGAAAATTAGATAAAGAGCTTTCGGATAAAATGGACTCTTTTAAGCAGGCGTTTAAGGCAGGCATGGACGACGATTTAAATACCGCAGACGCAACAGCCTCCATATTTGAGGCGGTAAAATATATAAACACAAGGGCGGATAAGCTTTCAATGTCAGATATAAAGTGCGCTCTTGATACTGTGAACGAGCTTTGCTCCGTTCTTGGAATTAAAACCGAGGAGGAAACGGGCACGCTTGACGAAAAGGTTGAGGCATTAATAGAAGAGCGCACCAATGCGAGAAAAGAGAAAAATTATAAGCGTGCGGACGAAATAAGAGATGAGCTTAAGGCGATGGGCATAGTGTTAGAGGATACGCAAAGCGGCGTTAAGTGGAAGAAAATATGACGGAGAAAGAAAAAACCGCATCAGAGTATTCTCCCCTCGTGCTTGCTTATATAGGCGACAGTCTGCATACTCTTTTTGTCAGGTGCCGCATAACGGAGCACGGGGATAAAAAGGTCAGCGAGCTTCACAGCCTTTGCAGTAAATATGTCAGGGCGTCAGCCCAGTCAAAGGCAATTTACGAGATTTTACCCGAGCTTTCAGAGGATGAGGTGCTTTTATACAAACGGGGAAGAAACGCAAAAAGCAATACCGTTCCGAAGAATGCCGACGTGACAGATTACCGTCACGCTACGGGCTTTGAGGCGCTTTTGGGAGGACTTTATATTGAACAAAAATACGAGCGGTTAAAATATATTCTTGACCGCTCTATGGAAATTATTGATACGGAGGATAAATAATGTTTACCGAAATACTTAAAAACAAAGACCCCGAGTTGGCACAGGCAATAGAAAAAGAGGTTAAAAGACAGCAAAATAAGATAGAGCTTATCGCTTCTGAAAACTTTGTTTCTGAAGCGGTAATGGAGGCAGTTGGCTCTCCTCTTACCAATAAATATGCCGAGGGCTATCCCGGCAAGCGCTATTACGGCGGCTGCGAATATGTCGACATAGTGGAAAATCTTGCACGTGACAGGGCGAAGGCACTTTTCGGAGCAAATTTTGCGAATGTTCAGCCTCACAGCGGCGCACAGGCAAATATGGCGGTATTTTTCGCCCTTCTCAATCCCGGGGATACATATATGGGCATGAATCTTGCCCACGGCGGACATTTAAGCCATGGCTCTCCCGTTAATATGTCGGGCAAATATTTTAATGTTGTGCCTTACGGAGTAAGTGAGGAAACGGGGCTTATCGACTATGACGAGGTAAGAAAGACCGCTCTTTCAGTAAAGCCGAAGCTGATAATCGCCGGCGCCAGCGCATATTCGAGAATAATCGACTTTAAGAAGTTTTCCGAAATCGCCAAGGAGGTGGGAGCGTATCTTATGGTGGATATGGCGCATATTGCCGGTATTGTGGCGGCAGGACTTCATCCCAATCCCGTAGAATATGCGGACGTAGTTACCACAACTACTCACAAGACCTTAAGAGGACCCAGAGGCGGACTTATACTTACAAATTCCGAGGAAATTGCCAAGAAGATAGATAAATCCATATTCCCCGGCATACAGGGAGGTCCCTTGATGCATGTAATCGCCGGAAAAGCGGCATGCTTCGGCGAGGCTCTTACCGATGAGTTTAAGGAATACCAGAAGCAGGTAGTAAAAAATGCCGCCGCACTTTCCGATACACTTATAGGAGAGGGCTTTGATATTGTGTCCGGCGGTACGGACAATCACCTTATGCTGGTTGATTTAAGAAAATTCGGCCTTACCGGTAAGGAGCTTGAAGCTCGTCTGGATGATGTGGGCATAACCTGCAATAAAAACGCCATTCCCTTTGATCCTGAAAAGCCCTTTGTTACAAGCGGCATAAGACTGGGATCTCCTGCCGTTACAACACGGGGATTTAAGGAAGAGGATATGCAGGAGGTAGGAAGAATAATCAAGCTTGTAGCTTTAGGCGAGGATAATTATGCAGACGAGGCAAGAGCAAGGGTTTTGACGCTTTGCGAAAAATATCCTCTTTATAAATAAGCGAGGTGGAAAGGGTGTCACGGCCTCTTGCGGATATATTACGGCCTAAGGAGCTTTCCGACGTGGTCGGACAGGAGCACCTTCTCGGAAAAGGAAAATCCTTAAGAAGCATATTGGATTCGGGAGAAATACCCAATATGATTTTTTACGGTCCGTCGGGTACGGGGAAAACTACCGTTGCAAATATTGCCGCCGAAAAAAGCGGCAGGCGGCTCTATCGCTTAAACGCCACAACAGCCGGAGTAAGCGACATAAAAAGCATTATAAACGAGCTTGACGGTATAATGGGCATGGACGGAGTGCTTTTGTACCTTGACGAAATACAGAATTTTAATAAAAAGCAGCAGCAGTCCCTTTTGGAGTTTATAGAAAACGGGCGTATAACGCTTATTGCCAGCACAACGGAAAATCCTTATTTTTACATCTATAACGCTATACTTTCACGGTGTACGGTGTTTGAATTTAAGGAGGTTTCGCCGGAGGAGGTAAAAAAAGCGGTAAACCGGGCTATCGGATTTATAAAGGAAAAAAAGAAAATCAATCTGACCTTCGATGAGATGGCGGCTGAGCATATCGCTTATTTATCCGGAGGAGATGTGAGAAAAGCTATAAATGCGGTCGAGGTTTGCGTGATCGCCACCAATCCGGACGAAAACGGGGCGGTTAAGGTCACCTTAGAAAAGGCGGAGGATTGCATACAGAAAAAGGCAGTGCGCTATGATAAGGACGGAGACAGCCATTACGATATAATAAGCGCCTTTCAGAAATCCATAAGAGGAAGCGACCCGGATGCGGCGGTGCATTATCTTGCGCGTCTTATCGCCGCAGGCGACCTTCAGATAATCGCACGCCGTCTTATGGTCATAGCCTCGGAGGATGTGGGGCTTGCCTATCCCCAGGCGGCATCTATTGTGAAAGCCTGCGTGGACTCGGCCTTTCAGCTTGGATTTCCGGAGGCGGCGCTTCCCCTCTCGGAGGCTACGATACTTTTGGCAACTGCGCCTAAATCCAACAGTGCGGCGGAGGCAATATGGACCGCAATGGCGGACTTAGAGGCCGGCAAAACAGGCGATATACCGGCTCACCTTAAGGATTCGCACTATAAGGGCGCCGCAAAGCTCGGTCACGGAGGAGGCTATAAATACCCTCACAGCTATCCCGGGCATTATGTTAAGCAACAGTATATGCCGGACGCTCTAAAGGAAAAAAGCTATTATAAATTCGGAGATAACAAATACGAAAAGGCGTGCGAGGCATATTTAAGAGAGCTTAAAAAATAAAAGCAAAAGAGTTACTTTTTAAAAAGTAACCCTTTTGCTCTGCATTAGAATAAATGCCTTATAAATTGGAGAAGGGAATAATGAAAAAGACTTTTTGTGCCGGCAATTAAATGCCCTTTGCACATTTAGTATGATACCCTTTTTAAATTTTTTTATACATAAAAATTAAATAATTCGGAGGTTCCGATGACTAAAAAAACAGGAAGCGGTTTTATTGCCGGAGCAATGATTATTGCCGCCGCAAATATAATAGTTAAAATAATAGGCGCCGTATATAAAATACCGCTGGACAGATTTGTGCTTCAAACGGATGGAATGGCGCTTTACAACACATCTTATACAATTTATAATCTGCTTTTTGTAATTTCCACGGCAGGACTTCCCACGGCTATATCAAAGCTTGTTGCGGAATCGGATTCCAGGGGCGATTATGACGGGTCGGAAAAAATCCTAAAGGTGTCATTTTTTCTTCTTTTGGGTCTTTGCACAATAGGCTTTTTAGTCCTGTTTTTCGGAGCAAAGTTTTTTGCGTCGCTGGTTGGATACCCCGACGCATATCTAACTATCGCCGCAATGAGTCCAAGCCTTATATTTGTAGGCTGTATGAGCGCTTTCAGAGGGTATTTTCAAGGGAAGCATAATATGCTGCCTACCGCAGTCAGCGAGGTTATAGAGGCGCTTTCAAAGCTTATTATCGGATTAAGTCTGGCATGGGTGCTTTTGTCTGATGGAAAAATGTACGCTTCTGCCGGTGCTATTTTCGGAGTGACCGCAGGAAGTATTCTGGGAGCGGTATTTTTAGCTCTTTGCTATTTAAAAAAGCGTAAGGGAATAAAAAAATCAGAAAAGACCAAAATACCTTCGAAAGAGGTGCTTAAAAACGTCGTAAAAATAGCGGTACCGATAACATTGGGAGTATCTGTTTTTACTCTTACATCGTTTATTGATACGGCAATGGTCACAAATCAGATGAAAGGCTATATAAGCGTGTCGGAGGAGGCGGAAAGCTCTATCCTTTCAAATTTGGATGAGAAAAAATCGGAGGAGTATTTATCCGTTTCCGAGGAGGCAAAGACCGAAGAGAAGGCTACAGAAAAGAGGGCCGCTTTTGTTTACGGCTATCTTGTAAGAGCCATAACGCTTTTTAATATGCCGGCGGTAATTATCGCCGCAATAGCAACAAGCGTTGTGCCGGCGATTTCTGCGGCTAACGCAGAGAAGGATAAAAAGAAAAGCAAGAGCTTTACACGCTCGGCATTTTTGATAGCAACCGTGCTGGCGCTTCCATGTGCGGCAGGAATGAGCGTTTTGGCAAAGCCGATTTTTTCACTTATATACGACGATCCGAGCTTCAGCGTCCTTTTAAATATAATGGGAATTGCGGTTGCGTTCCTGACCTTAGTGCAGATAGCAAATGCGCTCCTGCAAGCCTGGGGGAAGGTATGGATACCGGTGTTTAATATGGTTATAGGCGGAGCGGTAAAAATTCTTACAAATCTCTTTCTTGTAAGCCGTCCTGAAATAAATATTCAAGGTGCGCCGGTGGGAACGCTTCTTTGCTATATTACCGTGGTCTTACTTGATGTAATAGCGATAGTAAAATATTCGGGCATAAGGTTTAAGGTAGTGGACTTTGTTATCAAGCCTGTATTTTGCACAGCGTTAATGGCAGTGTTTACTTTTGCCGGATACCGTTCTTTTAACGGAAGAGTCGGAGAAACGGGAGCGCTTGTTATCTCTATAGCGCTGTCTGTAGTTATATATTTCGGTGCGATAGTGATTACAAAAACTCTTAAGAGGGAAGACGTTCTTCTTTTGCCTAAGGGAGAAAAGCTTGCCACCGCAATGGAAAAGCTAAGACTTTTATAGGAGGCCTTAAAAATGAGAAAGACAGTTTATGAATTTTTAGATCTTATAAAGACGTTAAGGGCGCCGGGCGGCTGTCCTTGGGACAGAGAGCAGACACACGAATCCATAAAAAACAATCTCCTTGAGGAGGCGTACGAGGCTTATGACGCCATTTTAGAGGGAGATCCCGAAAAAACCAAGGATGAGCTCGGCGACCTTTTGATGCAGATAATATTTCACGCTGTAATCGGCGAGGAAGAGGGACAATATGACCTTGACGACATAGCCGGAAATGTGTATGAAAAGATGGTAAGACGTCATCCCCATGTATTTGGTGAAAATGTACTTGACAAAAGCAGTGAAGTTCTGGTAAAATGGGAAGAGATAAAGAAGGTTGAAAAAGGCTTTAGGTCATATTCGGATTCCCTTTATGATGTGGTACGGTCGCTTCCTGAATTAAAACGTGCGGAAAAGCTTCAGAAGCGTGCGGCTAAAGCAGGTTTTGACTGGAAAGAAGCGAAGGATGTTTTGCCTAAGCTTTCGGAGGAATTAACAGAGATTGATGAAGCCTTAAAGGGAAACGGCGATGTTGAAGAGGAAATAGGCGATTTGCTTTTTACGGCGGTTAATCTTGCAAGGAAGCTTAAAATCGACCCGGAGGAAGCCTTAGGTGCGGCTAACAAAAAATTTATAAAGCGTTTCGCCGCAACAGAGAAGCTGTATAATGGCGAAGAAGATTTTGCCGGTATTCCCATGGAGGAAAAGGACAGGCTTTGGGAAGAGGCAAAGAAAAGAGAAAAACGGTAATATTGAAGGAATTTTGCCTGTAACGGCAAATTGCTTATATTAAATAATTCTAAGGAGGAAAACAGCATGAATAAGACAGAACTGGTAATGGCAATGGTTGAAAAGACAGGTCTCACAAAGAAGGACGCTGAAAAGGCTCTCACCGCTTTTACAGACGTTGTAGCTGAGACCCTTAAAAAGGGTGATAAGATTTCCCTTGTTGGCTTCGGAACCTTTGAGGCAAGAAAGCGCGCAGCACGCGTCGGCAAAAATCCTCAGACCGGAGCAGAGGTTCAGATACCCGAAACAACAGTTCCCGCTTTCAAAGCAGGAAAGGCTCTTAAAGACATCGTAAAATAATTAAAAAAACGGGTGCTTTAAGCACCCGTTTTTTTAAGGCAAGGAAGTGATTTTTTGAGAATAGACAAATACTTAAAGGTATCCAGAATCATAAAAAGAAGAACGGTAGCCAAGGAAGCGTGCGACGGAGGCAGAGTGTCGGTAAACGGTAAAAGGGCAAATCCCGGCGCAGAGGTTAAGATAGGGGATGTAATTGAAATATCCTTCGGAGAAAAAAACGTCAAGGTAGAAGTAACAGATGTGAGCGAAACCGTAAGAAAGGAAAACGCTTCTTCCATGTATCGTGTTTTACAATAAAAGAATATTTTACGTATACAGTTTATAAAAAAGCAATATAATTAATAGTAAGGCTTAAGCAGGGAGATGACAAAAATGAATATATGCGTGTACGGTGCGGCGTCTGATAAGATTGATATAACATATGTTCAGGCGGTTCAAGAGCTTGGAGAGGAAATAGCAAAGAGAGGACACGGGCTTGTTTTCGGAGCCGGCGGCACCGGTCTTATGGGGGCGGCGGCAAGAGGAGTTTATAAAATGGGCGGATATATATACGGCGTCATACCCTCGTTTTTTTTAGAGGCCGGCGTCGAGCCGATATTTGATAAATGCAGTAAAATTAAATATACTAAAGATATGAGAGAGCGTAAGGCAGAAATGGAAAACAATGCGGACGCATTTATTGTTGTTCCCGGCGGAATAGGCACATTTGAAGAATTTTTTGAGGTGCTTACATTAAAACAGTTGGGAAGACATAACAAGCCCATAGCCGTATACAGTATAAACGGATACTATGATAAGCTTGAAGAAAATCTTGACTGGGCAATAAAGAAAAATTTCATCCCTCAGAGCTGTACTTCCCTTTATCACATTTCAAGCGACCTTGATTCTATTTTTGAATATATTGAAAATCAGCCCGAGAATAATTTCACGGTCAAGCAGCTTAAAAATTAAAAAGCGCCCGTCAGGCGCTTTTTAATTTTTATGTTTTTTAATACTGCTTTTTCTTTTTAATATTTATAAGGTAAACTATTATCGGAGCTACTATTATGTCTACTAAAAGCTCAATAACAAAGTTTATGCCCACAAGTCCGAAAATCATATATGAAGCTATATTTTCGGTAAAGCCTGCCGCAAGTGTCCAGCCTTGAATTGTGTCCATGAAAAATACAAGACAGCCTAATAAAAATGTTCCTGTATTTACTATGGGACAAACTGCGGCTGAAACCATAACGGCAAGATATGTATTTACCCTTGACAGAGCTTTGTAGGCAAGACCTGCCGCAAGACCTGCCAGTACGCCTTTTACCAAAACCGTGATGACCGTGCCGGCGGGATTTACTGCCATAAACGCCGCAGAGTCGGTTAAAAGGACTACAATACCGCAGACGAAGCCCAGATAAGCGCCGATTTTAGGACCGCATATGGCGGCGCCTATTACAATAGGTATCAGCGCAAGGGAGATGGAGAACGGGATGCCGAAGGCTCGTGCCGCAAGGCTTAGTAGCTGCAGAATTACGACTAAGGTCGTAAGCAGAGCTGCCAGCACCATGTTCTCGGTTGATAATCTTTTCTTTTCCATAAATAAAACCTCCTAGCTGCTGCTCCTTTTTAGGATGCAGCGCATTTTTTATAATTAAAGCAAAAGCTTTAATTTATGAAATAAGTTGAAATTACCATCATGACAGGTAATGTGATTATTGAAAATAATGTTGTTATCGCCACAAGCTCAGACGCATATGCGGCGTCTGAGCCGTATTTGGCGGCGAATAACGCTGTTACTCCGGCAACGGGACATGCCGCGGGAATAAACACCGCCTGAGCTATAAGTGAATTTACGGGAATCACAAGCCTTATTAAAAGAATTATGAAAACCGAAATAAAGGGTATCAGAATAAGTCTTAAAAAAGAAACAGTGTAGAGTGAAGCCTTGGAAAAAGCATTTTTCCAATTAACGTTGGCAAGATATGTGCCCAAAATAAGCATCGAAAGCGGAGTATTAAGATCGGCAATTCCGTTCGTAGCGTCGGATAGGATGCCGGGGAGCTTGATTTTGAAAAGGAAAAGCAGAAGAGCAATTAAAGTTCCGATTACCCCGGCGTTTAAGAAAAGCGCTTTTGAGGAAACCGAGCTCTTACTGCCTGAATAAACTATAACTCCGTGAGTCCAGTAAAAAAACGTGAATATCGCAAGATATACAGAGCCGTAAAATACCCCGTCTGCTCCCAGTACGGAGGATAAAATGGGGATTGCCATAAAGCCGCAGTTAGAGTATACCGCCGCAAAGCGGTTGACCTTATATCGTCCGCTATCCTCCTTTTTATAAAAATAAGTTGCGATTATTATAGAGGCGATATGCACAATAACCGTAAACAGTGCCGCAATGCCGAGTCCCTTTATAACGGTAAAGCTGAATTCATCAATTTTTTGCTGGTATGCCGAAATAAGAACGCAGGGTGTAACGACGGATAAAAGCACACCTGTCATATCTTTAACGCCTGTGTCTGAAATTTTCTTGGTTTTTGATAAAACGAAGCCCACGGACATATATATAAATATTATAATTACCTGATATAAAATCTTTAATGCCAAATCCATTTTCTGTCTCCTTATTTGTGATATGTTTCTCCTGCGTTAATCTTTGACGCACGGTATATCTGTTCTAAAAAAATCACCCGTGCAAGCTGATAAGTGAAGGTCATTTTTGAAAAGCTTAACAAAAGATCAGAGGCGGAAAGCACCTTGTCGGATAGGCCGTAGCTTCCGCCTATTATAAAGTCTGCCTCGCTTTTTCCCGTATCAGCTAAAGCTTTAAGCCTTTTTGCAAAAGCTTCGCTGGACATATGGCTTCCTTCTATTGCAAGGGAGATGACGAAGGCGTTTTTTCCCAGCGCTTTTAAAATTTTTGACGCCTCAGAGTCCAGCGCTTTTTTTATTTCGGCTTCCCCCGGAGAGTCTGATTTTATTTCCTCCGGAATTTCTATAAGCTCAAATTTATGAAAACGGGACAGTCTTTTAGAATATTCTGCGGCGGCGCCTTTATAAAAATCCTCTTTAAGGCGCCCCACACATATAAGCTTTATCTTCATCTTTTAAATTGCGTTTAAGTTTGAAACAATTAATTTGCAGCCGTCGGAAATTACCTCCCGAAGATCCGATATATCGTCTTTTGTAAGGGTTTCCTTGGTTTTATTTTCATCAGGCTCTGAAGACGACATAAAGAAAAGCGTGTCGTAAATCTCAGAGAGAGCGTCATTGTCGTCATCGCCCAAAAAAGTTACTCCCAAAGTAAAGGCAAGATCGGAACAGATATTCCAGAAATTTAAAAGCAAAGAAGGATTGTAGTCAGAGCTCATACCGGAGGCAAAGCTCATAAGGTCTACAAGGCTGAAGACCAAAGTTTCTTTGATTTTAAGTCCCTTTGCCGAGCAGTAAGCGTCAAACACCTCTTCATCCCTGAAGCAGGCTACGTGATCAGAGTCCTTAACGAAGCCGGAATTCAAATCGGTTTGCCAAATGCAGAAATAATCTTTTTCTTCGGTTTCAAATATGACTTTTAAATATTCTTTCATGAAATTCTCCCTTAAAAAATAGATTTACATATTATTTTACCACATTTTTAAATTTCTTCAAGTAAAAACTTGAATTTATTTTAAATTTTGATATAATGAATAATATTAAGGCTTGAAAGGATGAAAAAACCGACATGATTTGTGGAAATATTGTGATTGGACAGTCCGGAGGACCTACGGCGGCCATTAACGCTTCTTTATGCGGAATAATAGAGGGAGCGCTGGAATCGGACTTTTGCGGTGAGATTTACGGCATGGTTAACGGAATCGAGGGGCTTATTAAGGAAAAGCTAAAAGATTTAAAATCAGAATTTGCCGAAAAAGAAAAAAGAGATGCACTTTGCCACACACCGTCGGCTTACCTTGGCTCGTGCAGATATAAAATGCCTTCTTCCAAGGACAAGCCCGAGGTTTACGAAAAAATATTTGACGTTCTTAAAAAATACTCGATAAAGTATTTTGTTTATATAGGCGGCAATGACTCCATGGATACAGCGTATAATTTAAGCGAATATTCAAAAGAGCACGGATGCGGTGTTTCTGTAATCGGTGTGCCAAAAAGCATTGACAACGACTTAGGCGGAACGGACCATTGCCCGGGCTACGGAAGTGCGGCAAAGTTTGTGGCTTCCTCCATAAGGGAAATGCACTGCGATACTAACGTATATGATATGAAGAGCGTTCTTATTGTTGAAATCATGGGCAGGGACTCAGGCTGGCTTACGGCGTCGTCTGTACTTGCACGGGGAGAAAAGTGCGAGTCCCCCGATCTTATATATCTTCCCGAAGTGCCTTTTGATACGGAAAGGTTCCTTTGCGACGTAAAAAATATTACCGACAGAAAAAATACGGCGATTGTTGCGGTTTCAGAAGGTATAAGGGATAAAAACGGGGTCTATATATGCGAGAGCATGTCCTCCGGAGCGGTAGACTGCTTCGGACACAAGTATTTGAGCGGAGCCGGCAAGGTTTTGGAAAACGCAGTAAGAGAAAGACTTAAAATAAAAGCGAGAGCGGTGGAGCTTAATGTGCTTCAGCGCTGTGCCGGGCATATTCAAAGCGCCTGCGATATTTCCGAGGCACGGGAGAACGGAAGGTGTGCATTTCGTGCCGTATACTCCGGAGTTACAGGAAAAATGATGGGGTACGTAAGGCAGACGGACGAAAACGGAAATTACAGCGTAATATCCGAAGCAATGGATATAGAAAGTGTTGCCAATAAAGAGAAAAAGATTCCGAGAGAGTGGATAAACGAAGAAGGAAATTTTATCAAAGATGAATTTATAAAGTACGTATCGCCTTTGGTAAAGGGCGAAAGCTATCCTGAATATAAAGACGGGATACCGGTTTATTTGTCTTTAGAAAAATAAAACCATAAAAGGAGCAAAAGTGTGAAACAGGACGTTATTATTTCAATTAAAGGCGCATTCGGCGATGAATGCGGAGAAGACGAGGATATGGAGCTTATAACAAGCGGCAGATTTTATGAGAAAAACGGGAAAAAATATATAGTTTACGAGGAAAGCGAGGTTACCGGATTTGCCGCAGGAACAAAAACCATGCTTAAAATAGATAAAGATACCGTTACAATGTCGAGAAACGGAGTGGGCGGCACATATATGGTGTTTGAAAACGGGAAAAAGCACCTCGGTCATTACGAAACGCCTTACGGGAGCTTTACGGTAAGCACTATCACCGACAAGATGAGCGTGGATTTTGAGGAAACTAAAGGTAAAATCTCTATTGACTATTTTATAGACATAGATAATGTGCCTCAGTCCTCAAATTCTTTGTCGCTTTCCATAAGAGAGGCATGAGGGGACAGCTTGCGCTGCTTTCCGAAAGGGTGGAAAAAAATCCCCTTATTTTTAAGGAAAGAAAGGATATGGCAGGATTTTACTCTGCCGGCAAGGACATTTTAATATCCGATTTTGACGGGCTTAAAAAGGAATCGGAAGGAATTTTTGAAAATTTTTACCCCGAAGACGCATGGTATGAAAAAGAAGCCGTGATTTTAAGGTCTTTTACTAAGGAGGACTTTAATTTCTTTTCTGAAAAAAAGGAAGATAACGGCGCTAAAATCAAGGGAAATAATATAAAAAATGAGCTTTATCTTTATTCGGCTTACCTTCTGGCGTCGGGAGCAGGCGGGGATGAGCTTTCCTTAACAGAAAGCGGAAAAAAACTGATTCTTTCCGCAAGCTTTTTGGAAGCGGACGTTTTGCGTGCCACTTTGCGAAAAGACTTAGCCCCCATAATAAGAAGGGCGGAAAAGACTGCGTCCTTATACTTGGATTACTACTATGAGGGAGGACCTATAAAAAATGATAAAGGATATTTAAGCCGCAGCTTTTCAAATTTTATGAGGATAATATTTTTTTTAACCGATATGAGTTCTTTACAAGATAAGGATTTTATTATATAATAAAAATAAACTATAAGGCAAAGGAGAAAAAGCAAATGAAAAAATTAATGCTTGGCAATCACGCCGCAGCCGAGGGTGCTTTTGAGGCCGGGGTTAAGGTGGCAAGCGCATACCCGGGAACACCGAGCACGGAAATAATGGAATACATGGCGACGTTATCCTGTCCTCATGTGGAGTGGGCGCCCAATGAAAAGGTTGCGCTTGAAACGGCTATCGGTTCGTCTTTAGCCGGCGGAAGAGCGATATGTGCAATGAAGCATGTGGGATTAAACGTTGCGGCAGACCCTCTTTTTACGGCGGCGTATACAGGGGTGAACGCAGGACTTGTCATCTGCGTTGCGGACGATCCCGGAATGCACAGCTCTCAGAATGAGCAGGACTCGAGAAATTATGCAAAGGCGTCAAAGGTTATAATGTTAGAGCCCTCCGATTCAGAAGAATGTTATGAGTTTTCCAAAAAGGCGTTTGAAATAAGCGAAAAATTTAATTTGCCTGTTATTTTAAGGCTTACAACGAGAGTGTCCCACTCGCAAAGCCTTGTTGAAACCGGCGAAAGAGAAGAGTTTTGCAAGGAATATAAAAAGGATCCGGTTAAAAATGTCATGATGCCGGCAATGGCGAAAAAAAGACATCCCGTTTTGGAGGAAACCTTAAAGGAGGTAAGCGCATATTCCGATACGAGCGAATTAAATAAAGTTGAATATAACGATACGAAAATAGGCATTATCACAAGCGGAATTTCCTATCAGTACGCTAAAGAGGCGCTGGGCGACAAGGCATCTTATTTAAAGCTCGGAATGGTTTATCCCTTCTGCGATTCTTTAATAAAAGAATTTGCGTCTAAGGTTGAAAAATGCTATGTGGTTGAGGAGCTTGACCCCTTCTTTGAAGAGCATATCAAGGCTATGGGAATAGACGTAATAGGCAAGGAGGTCTTTTCACTTATCGGCGAATACAGCGCCGACATGATAAGAAGCGCAGTTTTGGGAGAAAAAAAGGAAACGTCATTAAAGATAGATGAGCCGGTGCCCGTACGCCCTCCGGTGCTTTGCTGCGGCTGCCCTCACAGGGGAACATTTTACGCATTAAAATCACTGGGTCTTAATGTTATGGGAGATATAGGCTGCTATACTCTCGGGACCTTAGCGCCCTTAGAGTCAATTGACGCATGCGTATGCATGGGCGCATCAATCGGAATGGCGCACGGAATGGATAAGGCGACGCCCCAAAGCTCTGAAAAAACCGTGGCGGTTTTAGGCGATTCCACCTTTATACACAGCGGAATAACCGGACTTATAAATGTTGTATATAATAAGGGCAATTCCACGGTGATTATACTGGATAACTCAATTACCGGTATGACCGGACATCAGGATAATCCCCTTACCGGAAAGACCATAAGGGGCGAGGCTACAAGGCAGGTAGACCTTGTAAAGCTCTGCGAGGCAATAGGAGTTGAAAGCATTAAAATTGCCGACCCGTTTGATCTTGAAGGCTTTAAAAAGACGGTAGCGGAAGAGGTTAAAAAGAACGAGCCATCGGTAATTATTGCACAGCGCCCCTGCGCTTTATTAAAGAGTGTACACTATAAAGGCGTTATGACCGTAACGGATTCCTGCGTAAAGTGCAAAATGTGCTTAAAAATCGGATGTCCGGCAATTAGCTTTGACGGAGATAAAATTAATATTGATAAAACCCAGTGCAACGGCTGCGGATACTGTGAGCAAATCTGCAAAAAGCATGCGCTGGTAAAGGAGGAAGCGTAATGAATACTTCGATAATGATAGTCGGCGTAGGAGGACAGGGCACGCTTCTTGCGAGCAGAATATTGGGAAATACAGCCATAAAATGCGGATACGACGTTAAGGTAAGCGAGGTGCACGGTATGAGCCAGCGCGGCGGAAGCGTGGTAACTTATGTGCGATACGGAGATGATGAGGTTTATTCGCCGGTTATATGCGAGGGCGGAGCCGATATTATCATGGCGTTTGAAGAGCTTGAAGCGTTAAGAAGCCTTCCTTACCTTAAAAAGGACGGCAGACTTTTGGTTAACACTCAGTGTATGGACCCGATGCCGGTAATAATGGGAAAGGCAAAATATCCTGAGAATATAATAGAGAAGATAAAGGCACTGGGAGTAAATTTAACTCCGGTAGACGCATTAAAGATGGCGGAAAAGGCCGGAAGCTCAAAGGCGGTTAACGTGGTATTGATAGGTCTTTTGGCAAAAAATACAGATATACCCGAGAGCGTATGGCAGGAAGTAATAAAGGAGACGGTTCCCGAAAAGTTTCTCAAGATAAATCTTGAGGCATTTTCCTTGGGCTATAATATGAAGTAATAAGTATGAATATCAGTGAAGAAACAAAAAAAATAATATATGAGGCGGAAAAGGCCGCCAAAGAGGAATTTGACGAGATAGAGAAAACAGCCCTTTTTAATCAGGCGAAGGTACTTGAAGCCTTTGGCAATAACCGTATAAGTGCGGCGCATCTTAACGGAACGACAGGCTACGGTTATGACGATATGGGAAAGGACGCCTTAGATAAGGTGTATGCCGAGGTATTTGAAGCCGAGGACGCAATTGTCAGGATGACCTTGACCTCCGGAACGCAGGCGATAACCACTGCGCTTTTCGCAATCTTAAGACCCGGTGACAAGCTTTTGGCGGTTACGGGAAAGCCGTATGACACCTTTGACTCGGTTATAGGAATCGACGGATCCCATAACGGGTCGCTCATGGATTTCAAAGTTAAGTATGATGAAATTCCCTTAAAAAACTCACGGGCAGATATAGATAAAATAAAAGAATACCTATCCAGGGAAAAGGTGAAGGCCGTTCACATTCAGCGGTCGAGAGGGTATGAATGGAATCATGATATTACCTTAGGTGAAATAGAAAAAATCATAAAGGCGGTAAAGAGCGTAAGTCCCGATACAATATGCTTTGTGGATAACTGCTACGGTGAATTTGTGTCCGAGCACGAGCCTACATATTACGGAGCCGATCTTATGGCAGGCTCCCTGATTAAAAATCCCGGCGGAGGACTTGCTAAAATGGGCGGCTATATTGCAGGCAGACACGACCTTGTGGAGCTTTCGGGCTATCGCCTTACAACTCCGTCCACCGGACGGGAGGCAGGAGCGAGCCTTAACGAAAATAAGGATATGTATCAGGGATTTTTCCTTGCTCCACACGTTGTATCACAGGCAAAAAAAGCGGCTGTTTTATGCGCTTACGCTATGAGGACTTTGGGCTATGAAACAAGCCCTCTTCCCGGACAGGAGCGCACCGATATAGTTCAGGCTATAAAATTCTTAACACCCGAAAAGCTTATAGCGTTCTGTCGGGGCATACAAAAGGGAGCGCCTATTGATGCTTTTGTGGTGCCTGAGCCGGCTGATATGCCGGGCTATGCGGACAAGGTAATTATGGCGGCGGGAGCGTTTATACAGGGCTCGTCCATAGAATTTTCGGCGGACGGTCCTTTAAGGGAGCCCTATATTGCATACATGCAGGGAGGACTTACCTATGAGGCGGCAAAAATCGGCATAATGCACGCCATCGAAATGATTAAAAAATAATGATACACCCTTTGGCAAAAAGGGAAAGCGGCTTTTGGCGATTATGTCAAAAGCCGCTTTATAGTTTCTTTCGCTGTTGACTTTTTAAGAGGAGTTTTATATAATTAACAAAACGGAAAATCGTAATTCAGAGAGACAAGATTTATGGAGGGGTAAATAAAATGAAATTTAATGTAAATGAATTAAAATGGATAAGAGAACCTAAGCAGTATGCGATAGAGGAAAATAGAATAGAAATGATTACAGAGCCATTTACTGATTTATGGCAGAGAACATATTATCATTTTCGCAATGATAATGCACCTATCTTGCAAATGACTACAGATGAAAAATATTTTTCTTTTGTAGTTAGGACAGAGTTTGATACAAAAGTACGTTATGACCAAAGTGGAATTGTAATGTATCTTGATAGTGAAAACTGGCTTAAGGCAGCAATAGAATATGAAAATGATGAGATACAACGGTTAGGTAGCGTTGTAACTAATAATGGATATTCTGATTGGTCTTCTGTAGATGTGGATGCTTCAATGAAGTCAATATGGTTTCGTCTTAGTCGCAGGGAAAATGATTTTTGTATTGAGAATTCTATGGATGGTGAGAATTTTAAACAAATGCGTATTTGTCATATGTTTAACACAAGGGATACAATTCCGTTTGGAATATATGCATGCAGTGCGGAGAAATCTTCATTTAAAGCTATATTTACAGATATGGAAGTGACAGAATGTAAATGGCTTCCACATGATGGACAAGCACCAGATGAAGAATAACAAATTCCGCCTCGGTTAACCTTCTTTTGCTGATAATAAAGGGAATACTGCTTTTAAAATCAAAAGAAGGCTTTGGAAAAAAAGCTTGATAAAAGTCGCAGTTTGATGTATACTTAATATATCAAGCGAAAGAGAAGGGAATTTATGAAACAAAAAAGATTATTGGCGCTTATTATGTGCTTTGTCATGACGTTTATTTTATATCCTAAAGCCGCTCCGGACGAAGCGGAGGGGGTAGACGGTCAGACAAATACGCTTTCGGTATCCTCCGAAAATTACATACTTGTAAATATGGATGACGGCGAGGTACTTTTGGAAAAAAATTCGGATGTAAGGAAATATCCGGCAAGCACTACTAAAATAATGACGGCAATTTTAGCAATTGAAAATCTTGATATGGAGGCGTATTCTCAGGTAAGCAATTACGCCGTAATGTCAATTTCCTGGGATAGCAGTAAGCTTGGTCTTTACGAGGGCGAAAGCTTTAGAAATATCGACCTTATAAACGGCATGATGGTAGCCTCCGGAAACGATGCGGCAAATGTCCTGGCGGAGGCTGTTTCCGGCAGTGTTGACGCATTTGTGGAGCTTATGAACAAAAAGGCGGACGAGCTGGGCTTAAAGGGCACTCATTTTTCAAATCCTCACGGGCTTACGGACGAAAACCATTATACAACGCCGGAGGATATGGCCAAGATAGCATGCTACGCAATGAAGAACGAAACCTTCAGAGAAGCGGTTAAGATGACAAGCTTTGAGCTTCCGGCAACGGAAAAGTGCAGCGACAGACGGTATTTTATAAATACCAATAATATGCTTACAAAGGAAAGAACAGGCGACTATTATTACAGCCTTGCTACCGGGATAAAGACAGGATATACAGACGCGGCTCTGCATTGTCTTGTGGGCTCGGCGGAAAAGGACGGGGTAAGGCTTATATCCGTAATTTTGGGAGCAAGCAACATAAACGGAGTGAATATGTCATATCCCGATACAAAGGCTCTTTTTGAATGGGGATTTGAAAATTACGAAAATACCACGTTGGTAAAGACCGGTCAGATTGCGGACGAAAAAGCTATAAAATACGCAAAAGGCGCAAAGACGGCAAAGCTTATTGCCGGCTCTGACTTTTCGGTTTTAAGCAAAAAAGGCGAGGATATTTCTTCACTCGAAACTAAGGTTAGCCTTGACGCTCCTCTTAAGGCTCCGATTACCGAGGGTGAGAAGGTCGGGGTTATAACCGTAAGCTTAAACGGAGAAAAAATCGGCGAGGTTGATTTAACCGTTGATAAAAATTATGAATACTCATGGAGCTCGGCATTCTTCTCAAGCATGGGAAAAATAGTCGGAATCTTTGCGGCAATACTTTTGGCGGCAGTAGTTATTTTGATTATTATAAGGCAGGTTGAGTACGAAAAGCGAAGAAAAGAAAGAATGAGAAAAAGAGCGGAAAATTCAGGCAGAAGATATTAAAAAACTCCGTCGGTTTTATAGCCGACGGAGTTTTTTAAAGCTTATATATACTTAAAATCAGCGGCTTTTAACCTTAGGACTTTTTCCGTTAAGCCACATATAAGCTATGGCACATATAATTACAGATAAAAGAGAACCGGCAGGAGCGGCAATTCCCATGGGAAACAGGGTGTCGGGGTACAGAGCGGAGGCAAAGTATGCGCCCGGTATTCTTACAAGGATAATGGCGAGAAAATTATGCAGAAATGATATGCCGGATCTTCCCGAGGCGCAGAAGTATCCGCTGAAGCAAAAGTGAACTCCGGCAAATACACAGTCCCATACATAAGAGCAAAGATACTGACCGCCCAATCTTATTACTTCTTTGCTATTTGTGAAAAGACCGACGACATATTCAGAAAAAATACCTGTAACCGACGATATTAAAACTCCGAAAGCGACGGTGAACGCCGTGCAGTATAAAAGAGTCTTTTTTGCTCTGTCAATGCGCTCGGCACCGATATTCTGAGCGGCAAGAGCGGAAACGGTGGACAGCATGGAGGAGGGAACAAGGAAAAGAATACTTATGATTTTTTCCACTATCCCGACTGCGGCGGAGTCATTAAGCCCTCGCTGATTGGCTATAACTGTTATAAGCATAAACGAAACCTGTATAAAGCCGTCCTGTACGGCAACGGGAAAGCCTACTTTTAAGATATTTCCCATTACCTGCGCACGAAATTTGAAGCTCTCAGGCGTAAGGCGTATGCCGGATTTTCGCTTTAATATAAAGACTAAAGATATTATGACGCTTAAGGTCTGGGAAAGGGTTGTGCCTAAAGCCGCACCCGTAGGTCCCATATCCAGAACGCCTATAAAGAAAAGATCAAGTACAATGTTAAAAAAACATGCTGCGGCTATAAAATACATGGGACTTTTTGAATCTCCAAGCCCTCTGAACACTGCACTTATCACATTATATGCACTGATAAAAGGGATACCGGCAAAGCATATTAAAAGATAGGAAAGCGTTCCGTTTACCGCCTCTTTAGGAGTTTTTATGAAAGATACAATTGACGGCGCAAAAATAAGTAAAAGGACGGTAGAGCATATTGAAATAATAGAAAATAATGTAACGGTATTCCCTATGGTATCGGCGGTATCTTTAGGCTTTCCTGCGCCGGTATTTACTCCGACGGTTACGGTTACACCCATAGCAAGCCCCACTATAATAACGGTTATCATATGCATAACCTGTCCGCCCAAAGAAACCGCCGTGGTGTCGGAAACCTCTCCGAAGCGTCCTATTATGTAAAGGTCAAAAAGACCGTAGAGCGTCTGCAGAAAATATGAAAGAAAATACGGAAGTGAAAAATACGCTATGTTTTTGACAATGCTCCCTTTTGTCAAATCTCTTTCCATAAAATAAAAAAGCTCCTTTGTATAATGATATGTCCATTATACACCCTTTCCGTAGGATAAAGTCAAGCCTTTTTGATAAAAAAGAATATATATTAAAAATTATACATAAAATAATTTTCGCTGGATAATTGATTTTAGAGCTGTTGTGTGATATACTAAAAAAAGATAGTTAAAGGTGAAGAATTATGGATATAAAGAAAACGGGACAGCTTTTTTTGTCGTTTTTTAAAATCGGTGCGTTCACTTTCGGAGGGGGCTATGCCATGATTCCTCTTATAAAAAAGGAAGCATCTGATAATAGAAAATGGATAAATGAAGAGGATATGCTGAATATAATCGCCGTGGCAGAATCAACGCCCGGTCCTATCGCAATAAACGCCGCAACGTTTATAGGATATAAGACGGCCGGCGCTATGGGCGCGGCGGCCGCAACCTTAGGGGTAGTTATGCCTTCATTTATTATTATATCGGCTCTTGCGTCCGTGCTTGATAAATTTTCTCATATTGAAGCCGTTAAATATGCCTTTTTCGGAATCAGAGCCGGAGTGCTTGCGCTTATAATAAAAGCGTTTTTCATGATGTACGGGAAAATGCCGAAAAATTTGTTTTCCTATATAACGGCTGTCTTAACCTTTGCTGCCGCAGCGTTTTTTGACGTTAATGTGCTTTTGATTATAGCCCTCTGCGCGGCTTTGGGGCTTGGATACACAGCTTTTCTTTCATGGAAAACAGGGAAAGGAGAAAAGCGGTGACGTATTTAAGGCTTTTTTTGTCGTTTTTTAAAATCGGTGCGTTTACTTTCGGCGGCGGCTATGCCATGCTTCCTTTAATTGAAGAGGAGGTAATAAAAAAAGGGTGGCTCACCGCAGAGGAAATCGTTAACTTCGTTGCCGTATCCGAGTCTACACCCGGACCTTTCGCAGTAAACATTGCAACTTATATAGGAAATGTGATAGGTGCAAAAGAAGGTGCTTTCGGAAGCCTTTTAGGCTCTCTTGCTTCTACTATGGGAGTGGTTTTGCCCTCGTTTTTAATTATTTTAGCAGTTTCAAGGGTTTATGAAAGATTTAATAAAAGCAGTGCGGTTAAAGGGCTGATGGCAGGCTTGAAGCCGGCGGTTATAGGACTTATCGGTGCGGCTGTAATAAGTGTAGGAAAGACGGTATTTTCAGTAAATGCTCCGTTTTCCGTAAGCAGGGAATTTATCCTTTCTGCCGTGATTTTCGCATTTGCGGCATTTTTAGCCTATAAAAAGCTTCACCCGATAGCTATAATTGTACTTTCGGCATTCATGGGAATTGCCGCAGGCTATCTGGCGCTTTAAAGTTAGAAGGAGAACATAATGAAAACTGAAATATTGGAAATTGACGAGCTTAATATAGACCCTTTTAAAATAGAACGGGCGGCGTCGTTTATAAAAAAAGGCCGCCTTACGGCATTTCCGACAGAAACGGTGTACGGCTTGGGGGCCGACGCAGATAGTGAAGAGGCGGTAAGGAGCATTTATGCGGCAAAGGGACGTCCGTCGGACAACCCATTAATAGTTCATGTATCGGATATTGCTATGTGCGAGCGTTATGTAAAAAATATTCCTACCGACGCAGAAAAGCTTATGGATAAATTCTGGGGCGGTCCTCTTACCATAATAATGAAAAAAAGTGACAAGGCGTGCTCTTTAGTAAGCGCCGGGCTTGATACCGTTGGGATAAGACTTCCGTCTCATCCCGTGGCGCATGCTCTTATAAAGGCGTCGGGGACGGGAATTGCGGCACCGAGCGCAAATATTTCAGGACGTCCGAGCCCTACCTTGGCAAGGCATGTTATTTCCGATTTTGACGGGCGCATTGACTGCATAATTTCTTCGGGTGCTTCAAAATACGGGGTGGAATCAACGGTAATAGATATGAGCGGAGAAATTCCGAAGATATTAAGACCCGGTGCGGTGAGCCTTGAAATGGTAAGAGAGCTTTTGCCGGACTCAGAGTACGGCGGAGGCGGAAAAGGAGTGCCGAAAAGCCCGGGTATGAAGTATAAGCATTACGCTCCCTCGGCAAAGGTATATGTTGTGAAGGACGGATTAGAGATAAAAGCGGAGGGGTTCGGAGTAGATACCGCCGTTATCGACTATTCTGATAAGGCAGAGCGCTATAAGGATAAGCTTTTTTTATCCTGCGGCGAGGACGATTCTGACTATGCCGCCAGACTGTTTTATCTTTTAAGGCTTGCCGACGAAAAGAAAGCGAAAAATATTCTTGCAATAGACCCAAAGGGCGGCTTTGACGTTTCCGACGCTCTTAAAAACAGGCTCTACAAGGCGGCAGGCGGTATGTTTTTGTGATAACAGCCTAATAACATAGGGGAGCTTATATATGCATATATCAAAATACATAGATACTGATTTTGAGGATGTTTTTCTTATCGAAAACGAATGCTTTTCCGATCCGTGGAGCAGAGAAACCTTAAAAGAAGAGCTCAAATCCGAACGCTCGGTTTACTTTACGGTAAAAGAGGAACAAAGAACGGTTGGATACGGAGGAATAAAGACTTTAGCGGAGGAAGCGGAAATAATGAAAATCGCCGTAACCAAAGAAAAACGGCGAAGCGGAGCCGGAAGCGCTCTTATAAAGGCGCTTTTGTCGGCCGCAGAGGCAAGCGGAGCTAAAGAGCTTTTTTTAGAGGTGCGAAAGAGTAATCTTCCGGCAATAAATCTTTACGAAAAATACGGATTTGAAGCTTACGGAATAAGAAAAAATTACTACGGCGGCAAGGAAGACGCCGTATTATTCAGAAAAAAATTACAGGGAGAAAAACAATGATAGTTTTAGGAATAGAAAGCTCATGCGATGAAACAGCGGCGGCAATCACTAAAGACGGAAGAACGGTGCTTTCGGACGTAATATATTCTCAGGCGGATATTCATTCAAAATACGGCGGAGTAGTGCCTGAAATCGCATCCCGCAGACATATAGAGAAAATACTTTACGTTATAGACAAGGCACTTTCCGATGCAAATATGAGTAAGGACGATATAGACGCCGTAGCCGTTACCTGCGGTCCCGGGCTTGTGGGGGCGCTTCTTGTGGGCGTATCTGCGGCAAAATCCCTTGCATATACGTGGAAAAAGCCGCTGATACCGGTAAATCACATTGTGGGACATATATCCGCAAACTATGTGGCTTTTCAGGAGCTTACCCCACCTTTTGTTTGCCTTGTGGCGTCAGGCGGACACAGTCATATAGTTAATATAAAAAGCTATACGGAGTTTGATGTGCTGGGAGCGACTAAGGACGATGCGGCAGGCGAAGCCTTTGATAAGGTTGCAAGGGTAATAGGACTCGGTTATCCCGGCGGACCTAAGGTGGACATGGCGGCAAGGGAAGGGGACGATAAAGCCTTTAGCTTTCCGCACGCAAAGACCGGAAGCGATTTTTCCTTCAGCGGACTTAAAACCGCCGTTATCAATAATGTGCACAAAATGGAGCAAAAGGGCGAGCCTATACCGGTAAACGATATTGCCGCAAGCTTTCAGAAAGCGGTGGTGGACGTTTTGGTTGAAAAAACAGTCAGTGCGGCAAAAAAAGTCGGAGCCGATAAGCTTTGCCTTGCAGGGGGCGTGGCGTCAAACTCCCGTCTGCGCCTTGAGATGGACATGGCCGCAAAAAAAGAAAACATAAAGGTGTTTTATCCGCCCTTAAGATTTTGCACGGACAACGCCGTTATGATTTCTGCGGCAGGCTATTTTAAATATAAATACTCAGGCGAAACGGCAGGGGACGACCTTAACGCATATCCTGCTTTAAGTCTGTAGCGAAAAAAACCGGAGCGGTGAAAACACCGCTCCGGCCAGACTGTCGAAAAAGTCGGTCAACCGCAAGCAAGTTGTTATTAACGCCGATTTAAGAAATTTTACGCTTAACAAAACTAAAATAAAGTTAATGCCTGAAATGCGTGCATTTCAGGCATTTTGCTTGCTTTCGTCCAAAACGCTCTCTACCGTATCTATATACGCCGACGAGACCGTTTTGAACAAATTTACCGTCCTTTTTCGATGTCTGCCAGCGTGTCGATAGGTTTATCGACACGCTGACCGGAGCGGTGAAAACACCGCTCCGGCTTTTTGTTTTTGTCATTTTTTTTTGGCACCTGTTTTATTTAATATAATCATTGTTAAAATAATTACGGCTGTTACGATGAATACGCCGGCGATACCCTTTAAGATAACCGGAAGTATATCTAAAAATGCCTGTACGTTTATTTTCATTTATAGCCCTCCTTTAACCCAAAAGAGTTAAGATAAGACCGCCGGCTATTACCGAGGCTATCTGTCCTGATACGTTTACGCCGATAGAATGCATAAGAAGAAAGTTCTGGTTGTCCTCTTTAAGACCCATTTTGTGGACAACTCTGGCAGACATGGGGAATGCCGATATTCCTGCGGCGCCTATCATGGGATTTATTTTTTTATCCTTCTTTAAGAAAAGGTTTAAGAATTTTGCGAAAAGAACACCGCCGGCCGTATCGAAAATAAACGCTACAAGCCCCAAGGCTATTATCATAAGCGTTTCCTTTGTAAGGAAGTATTCGGCCTGCATTTTTGTTGCGATGGTAATGCCCAAAAACAGTGTTACGAGATTTGCAAGCACCTTCTGCGCAGTTTCGGAAAGGGAATCAAGCACTCCGCACTCTCTTATTAGATTGCCGAACATTAAAAAGCCGATAAGCGCAACGCTTCTGGGAGCGACAATTCCGGTGATTACGGTTATAACAATGGGAAAAAGTATTCTTGTACGTTTAGATATGCTTTTCTGCTCATAGGGCATTTTAATAAGCCGTTCGTTTTTAGTGGTAAGAGCCTTTATAACAGGCGGCTGTATTATGGGCACGAGCGCCATATATGAGTATGCGGCGACCATTATTGCTCCTATATACTTTGAATTAAAATAGTTTGCTACAAATATAGATGTGGGACCGTCGGCGGCACCGATTATGGCTATAGAGGCCGCATCGGGAATGTCAAAGCCCAAAAGCGTGGCAAGCCCTAACGTGAAAAAGATTCCGAACTGGGCGGCGGCGCCGAAAATCATAAGCTTGGGATTGGAAAGAAGAGGACCGAAGTCTATCATCGCTCCGATTCCCACGAAGAGCAGAAGAGGGAAAAGCTCGTTTGCAATTCCTGCCTTGAATAAAACGTCTATAATGCCGGGCTCGGTAACGCCGTCATAAATCTGGTCAACCGCTCCGGACATAGGCAGATTGACAAGTATGGCACCAAAGCCCATGGGCAAAAGAAGCGACGGCTCCATATCCTTTTTTATGGCAAGGAATATTAAAACCGCACCGATAGCCCACATAACAGCCTGCTGCCAGGTTATGTTAAGCACGTTGGAAAATAAATCAGCCAATGAAAAAAACCTCCTTAAAATATCTCATATAAAAAGACTTTTATCGGTTTTAGCCGATAAAAGTCTTGCATTTTAATTCATAAGCGGGCAAAAAGCCGTATTGACGCCAATGAAACGAAAAATCGTTAGCTACTCCCTTTTAACAATATATATTATACAAATTTTATCAAGATTGTCAAGAAAAAAATAATAAAAGTTCTTAAGTCACAAAATGAAAAGGGTGCTAAGCTTATTTATGGCACTATTTTTTCATGCACATTTATTTCGACTTTGAAGCTTCATTCCGATGATAATCGGAGAAATAAGAAGGTATTTAAGGGACTATAACGCCATAAGAGTAAGCCGCTCCGTAAGGGATTTGGCGTATAAGGCTATAGCTGTAAGAGAAAAGCTTTCCGGTGAAAAACAGTCGGAGGTGTCAAACGCCGAAATAGCAAAGGTTTTAGGAGTAGATAAAAAGGAGGTGGACTGCGCCTTGGACGCAATTTCAGATCCCATATCACTTTTCGACCCGGTTTACCACGACGGCGCCGACGCCGTATTCGTTATGGACCAGATATCCGACGAAAAAAACAACGATACAAACTGGACCGAGTCCATTGCGCTTTCCGAAGCCATAAAAAAGCTCGGCGACAGAGAAAGAAAAATTGTAAAGCTTCGCTTTTTTGAAGGGAAAACCCAGATGGAGGTTGCCGAGGAGGTCGGCATAAGTCAGGCGCAGGTATCAAGACTTGAGAAAAGCGCCATAGAAGCTATGAAAAAGAATATATAATGTAGGGGCGTGAAGGAAAACCTTCACGCCCCTAAAATCTATTTACTTTTTGTTTACCGAAAATAAACAATTTATGTTTTGACAAGATGTGTAAAATGTGATACAATACATAGATATAATCGTATAGGGGCATATACTGCTTGGGTTTTTGCACCGGATACGGTGCAAGGGCTTTATATACTTAAGATAAATATACTTTTTATAAAGAATGTAGGGAGATTTTAAATTGAATAAAGCGGTAATAAGGTATATATGGATGCTTGCCGTGATGACCATGCTTACGGCGCTTTTTCAGTCTGAACTGGCAATGATAATATTAGCATGCGTATTTACGGTGGCGGCGCTGATTTTTCCGGCTAAGGTAACTTTTCTCTCCGCCTTTATCTGTACTGTTTTATACGCATTAATGTCAGAGGATATGGCAGGCGGTACGATAATGGCGTTGTCTTTAATTCTTCCTGCCGCCGCAATGAGTATGGCGATTAAAAGAGGACAAACCTTAAGTACGGTTTTGGGTGCCGGTACATTTGCCCGTGCCTTGGGGCTTTTCGGATATTATTATTACGAGTCTGTATTAAGACATACCACTATACAAAATCTTCTTGTGGGCGATTTTCCGGAAAATCTTTTAGAGCAGATGACTCAAGCCGGATATTCAAACGCACAGATAGAGCTTATAGAGTCGGTATGGAGCTATATGGGGAATCTCATTCCTGCCATAGTATTAACCTCGTCGCTTATGTTTGCTTTTCTGACCTTTGCGGCGGTTAAAGCTATGGTAAAAAGAAGCGGGATAAGATTTTCCTCTATCCGTAACTTTAAGGATATGAGAGCGGATAAAACGTTTACCGTTTTTGCGCTGATTCTTTTTGTATCGGCGTTTTTCTCAGGCGGATCGGTAAATATAATCACCCTAAACGCGCTTTATTTTATGTACGTAATTTATCTTGCGTGCGGAGCGGCGGCCTTTGTGAGATTTTTGAAAAATATCGTCAAAAAAAATTCCGCAGTCGGAATAATCACGGCAATAACAGGAATTTTCACCTTCGGTACGGTTTTCGTGCCGGTGGGAATAATAAGCTCGTTTACGGGCAAGAGTGAAAACAGGGAAAGGAATGACACAAAATGAAGGTTGTATTGATAAAGGATGTAAAGTCGCAAGGGAAAAAAGGGGATATAATTAATGTAAGCGACGGCTATGCAAGAAATTTTCTTCTGCCGAGAGGCTTGGCAAAGGAAGCTACCAGCAATGCGTTAAACGACCTTAAAGGGCAAAAAGAGGCGGCGGAATTTAAGCATAACACCGAGGTTTTGGCAGCAAAGGAAACCGCCGAGAAGCTTAACGGCGTTACGGTTGAGCTTTCTGCCAAGGCAGGAGAAAACGGAAAGCTTTTCGGCTCCGTAACGGCACAGGATGTGGCGAACGCTCTTAAAATGCAGCATCATATCGTAATAGAAAAGAAGAAATTTTCCATTCCGGACGGAATAAAGCATATAGGAATAACAGAGGTTGAGGTAAAGGTATATCCGTCCATAACGGCTAAAATAAAAGTAAACGTAACAGCCGAGGGCTGAAAGTAAGAGGTGATTTTATGGAGGGCAGGCAGGCGCCTTACAATATGAGCGCCGAACAGGCGGTATTAGGTTGTATGCTTACGAACTCAAACGCCCTGTCCGAGGTGTTTGCCGAGATAAAAACCGACGATTTTTATACGGAAGCCCACAGATTGATATTTGACTCATCTAAGATGCTTTTTGACACCGGTCAGCCGGTGGATATTGTCACTGTTTCGAGTGCCTTGGGCAGTAAAATAGAGTCGGCCGGCGGACTTAACTATTTGTCAAGGCTTGCCATGTCGGTGGTTACGTCCCAGAATCTTATGCAGCATATCCAGATAATAAAAAAGACCTCCAATATGAGAAAGCTTATTGAAGCATCGAATGAAATATCCGAGATGTGCTATAATGCCGAGGAGGACGCAGAGGTTATTTTAGACCGTGCCGAGCAAAAGGTTTTTGCCATTGCCGAAGGCAGACAGAATATGGGCTTTTCCCATATAAGGGACGTTTTGGTAAGCTCTATTGATAATGTGGAAAAACTCAGGGAGGCAGGAGGAAGAATAGCCGGCATACCAACGGGCTTTTCCGACCTTGACAATATTTTGGCAGGGCTTCAGAAGTCCGACCTTGTATTGGTTGCGGCACGTCCCGCTATGGGAAAAACGGCATTTGCATTAAATATTGCCCAGCATATTGCAATAAACTCCAAAGTGCCGGTTGCGGTTTTCAACCTGGAAATGAGTAAGGAACAGATAGTCAACCGTATGATATGCAGCGAGGCGCTGGTGGAAAACAGTAAATTCAGGGTGGGCGACCTTAATGCGGAGGACTGCTCTCGACTTGCCCAGGCTATAGGAACACTTTCTTCGGCGCCTATTTACATAGACGATACTGCCGGAATCGGCATAAGTGAAATAAGAGCTAAATGCAGAAGGCTTGCTCAGTCCGAAAAAGGTCTGGGACTTATTGTAATAGATCATATACAGCTTATGCAGGCAGGCAGAAAATCCGATAGCAGACAGCAGGAGATTTCGGAAATATCAAGGTCACTAAAGATTCTTGCCAAGGAGCTTAACGTTCCGGTGCTGGCGCTTTCACAGCTTTCCCGTGCCGTCGAGTCAAGACAGGATAAAAGGCCTATGCTTTCAGACCTAAGAGAGTCGGGAGCGATAGAGCAGGACGCAGATATAGTAATGTTTCTTTACAGGGACGCTTACTATAATCCGGAATCTGAAAAGCATAATGTGGCTGAGTGTATAATCGCAAAGCACAGAAACGGAGAAACCGGAAAAATAGAGCTGGTTTACAGAGGAGAATATGTAAGATTTGAAAGTATGTACAAAGGATAGCTTTATTGAAAAAATAAAAAATACCGTTACGGAAAACCGTCTTATAGAAAAGGGCGATACGGTCATTTGTGCCCTGTCGGGCGGAGCCGATTCGGTATGCCTTTTATACTGCCTTAAGGCTTTGTCCGAAACTATCGGATTTTCGCTGTGCGCCGCACACTTAAATCACATGATAAGAGGGGACGAGGCTTTAAGAGATGAGGAGTTTTCTTGCAGCCTATGCGAAAAGGAAGGCATAGAATTTCATTTAAGACGGTGCGATATTCCGGCTCTTTCTGCCGGCGAAAACACCGAGGAGGTCGGAAGACGGGAGCGGTACAGATTTTTTAACGACTTGGCGAACGAGAGAAAAAGAAGTAAAATTGCGGTGGCGCATAACCTTAACGACTTGGCGGAAACTATGGTCATGAGGCTGGCGAGGGGCTCATCCGTTTTCGGACTTTCAGGAATTAAAATAAAAAACGACAACATTATAAGACCGCTTCTTTATACGAAAAGAAGCGAAATAGAGGAGTTTCTAAGCCTTTACGGCATAGAATATATTACGGACAGCACAAACCTTTCGGATAACTACACAAGAAATAAAATACGGCATCTTATTTTGCCTCAAATGACAAAAATAAATAATGATTTTTTAGACTCGGCAAAAAGAACTGCCCAAAAATGCAAAACCGCCGCAGACTTTATAGCCCAAAGCGTTAAAAAGGATTACGGAGGTATTAAAGACAGGATAGAATTAAATCGCTTTTCTTTAATGCACAGGGCAGAGAAGGAATATGTTGCGGCAGAGAGCGCATATAAAGCAGGAGTAAAAGAAATTTCCGACAAGCAGATTTCCGACGTTATTTCTCTTGAAAACCTAAGCTCCGGAAAGGAAGTGCAGCTTCCGGGAGGCTTTAAGGCAGTAAGAATTTACGATGAAATAGCGTTTAGCAAAAGAGGCGACAAAATAAACTATAATTATGAGCTTAAAATGGGAAATAACTATATAAAAGAGGCTGATTATACCGTTACAGTCATTAAAAGTGAAAAAGGCATAGATTTGGATAAGGTAAGTCTGCCTCTTTATGCAAGACCGAAAACGGAGGGCGACAGAATAAGCCCGGTGGGAATGGACGGAGAAAAGAAGGTTAAAAGGGTATATACCGATTCAAAGCTTCCTTGTGATAAAAGAGAAAGGTATCCTGTTATTACCGATAAAGAGAAAGTTATATTTGCTCTTGGACGCTGTGATAAAAGAGCAGCGTCTGACAGTAAAACCAAAAGAGCAGTTACGATAAAAATAACCGAAGGGAAGACCGATAATGAATAAGGATTTGGAAAAGATATTAATAACCGAGGAGGAGCTTGACAGAAAGACAAGCGAGATAGCCGATAAAATTACCAAGGACTACGAGGGAAAAGAGCTTGTACTGATAGGCATCCTAAAGGGCGGAGTGGTTTTTGCGTCCGACCTTATAAAAAAAATTAAAGTTCCAATGCAGATAGATTTTATGGCTGTTTCAAGCTACGGTAAGGAGAGCGAAACCTCAGGCGTTGTTAACTTAAAAAAGGATGTGGACACCATCCTTTCCGGCAAGGATGTCCTTATTGTGGAGGACATTGTTGACAGCGGTTATACCATGGCTTATTTGAAAAGGCTTTTAGCTGACAGAAAGGCGGCAAGCGTAAAAATATGCACGCTTTTAAATAAACCGTCACGCAGAAGGACGGATATAGATATAGACTATTACGGATTTGAAATTCCCGACGAATTCGTTGTCGGATACGGACTTGATTACGATGAAAAGTACAGAAATCTTCCGTATATCGGCGTTTTGGATCCGAAAATATATACAAAATAAGTATTAGGGGGTTATTTCTTTGAACAAAAATGTTAAGGGACTTTTAGCGGCCGTCGCCATAATGGTCGTAATGAGTCTTGCTTATATGTTTATAATAGGGCAGGTGCCGAAGCAGGAAATTTTATATTCAGATCTCATAAAAGATATAAGCGCAGAGAAAATTGAGCGTTTGGAAATATCCGACACCAGAGCAAAGGCGACATATAAGGAAAAGGCAGAGGACGGCAGAGCAAAGGTTGTAATATATGACATACCCTCAAAGGAGCTTTTATACGCACAGGCAGGGGAAGAGATGGATAAACAGATTGAGTCCGGCGCTCTTACGGTAAGCTATCCGGAGCAGTCATCTGTTTATGCGTGGATTTCGCTTCTGTCACCCTTTTTCATTATTATAATTATCGCAATAGTCTGGAGCATGATGATGAAAAATGCGTCCGGCGGCGCAGGAGCTATGAATTTCGGAAAAATAAAGACAAAGGCCGCCGTTCCGGAAAATAAAAGGGTAACCTTTGCCGATGTTGCCGGAGTAGACGAAGAAAAGGAAGAGCTTACCGAAATAGTCGAGTTCTTAAAAAATCCCAAGAAGTATACGGATTTGGGCGCAAGAATTCCTAAGGGCGTTCTCTTAATAGGACCTCCCGGAACAGGTAAAACTTTACTTGCCAAGGCTGTTGCCGGAGAAGCAAACGCTCCGTTTTTCAGCATAAGCGGCTCGGACTTCGTTGAGATGTTCGTCGGAGTCGGTGCGTCAAGAGTGAGAGATCTCTTTGAACAGGCGAAGAAAAATCAGCCGTCAATAATATTTATCGACGAGATAGACGCAGTAGGAAGACACAGAGGCGCAGGTCTTGGCGGAGGACATGACGAAAGAGAACAGACCTTAAATCAGCTTTTAGTTGAGATGGACGGCTTCGGTGTAAACGAAGGAACAATAGTTCTTGCGGCGACAAACAGAGCGGACATATTGGATCCGGCTCTTATGCGTCCGGGCAGATTTGACAGACAGATATACGTAGGCTATCCCGACCAGAAGGCACGCCTTGAAATATTAAAGGTTCACGCAAAAAATAAGCCTTTGGGCAGGGATGTCGACCTTTCCGTTGTCGCAAAGACGACCTACGGGTTTACAGGCGCCGATTTGGAAAATCTCTTAAATGAGGCGGCGCTTTTGGCGGCACGTGAAAATAAAAACGAAATAAGTCAGCACCATTTAGACGACGCAATGCTTAAGGTTGTTATGGGACCGGAAAAGAAGTCGAAGGAAATGAAGGACAAGGACAAAAAGCAGACGGCTTATCACGAGGCAGGTCATGCTGTTGCGTCAAGGTGCCTTCCCACTCAGGATAAGGTGCATCAGGTTTCTATCATTCCGAGAGGAAGAGCCGGCGGATTTACCATGTCGCTTCCCGACCACGACAAGCCCTATATTTCCAAAAGGGAAATGTATGAGGACATCGTAATGGCAATGGGAGGAAGAGTCGCCGAGGAAATGATTTTCGGCGAGATTAATACAGGGGCGTCAAGCGATATTCAGCATGCCACAAAGATAGCTACCGATATGGTAACAAAGTACGGTATGAGCGATAAATTGGGCTCCAGAAGCTTCGGCTCCGAGGAAGAAATATTCATAGGAAGAGATTACGGTCATGCCCAGAATTATTCAGACTCAACTGCGGCGCTTATTGATGAAGAAGTGGATTCTATTATAAGAAACGCTTACGAAGAATGTAAGAAAATCCTTAAAGAGCATAAGGATAAGCTCGAAGCGGTAGCCGCAGCTTTAATTGAAAAAGAGGTTTTAACCGGCGAGGAGTTTGAGGCGGTATATAACGGAACCGACGAGCCTGAAAGAGAAACAAAAGAAACCGAAGAAACCACGGAAAATTAATCAAGGACGTATTAACCGATGATATTAAAAAGCATTACCATGCAGGGCTTTAAGTCCTTTGCCGATAAAACTAAAATAGAGCTGTCGGGCAACGTGTGCGCCATTGTCGGACCTAACGGAAGCGGCAAGAGCAATATTTCCGACGCTATATTATGGGTACTTGGCGAACAGAGCGCCAAAACCTTAAGAGGAAGCAAGATGGAGGACGTTATATTTGCCGGGACATCTAAAAGAAAACCCAGCGGATTTGCCGAGGTTACCCTTACTCTTGACAATTCGGATAAAATTCTTCCGGTGGATTACTCTGAGGTCGCCTTTACAAGAAGGGTGTACCGTTCGGGCGAGGGCGAATATTTTATAAACAAGACCCCGTGCCGCCTTAGAGATATTCATGAAATGCTTATGGATACCGGCATGGGACGGGATGGCTACAGCGTGATAGGACAGGGTAAAATCGACAGGATACTTTACGCAAATCCCGAGGACAGAAGGTCCATGTTTGAAGAGGCGTCCGGAATATCAAAATATAAATACAGAAAAGCCGAGGCTGAGCGAAAGCTTTTAAAGACTAACGAAAATCTTTTAAGAATCAAGGATATTGTCGCAGAGCTTGAAGCCCAGATAGGACCTTTGGCGGAGCAGTCGGAAAAGGCACAGAGATTTTTGGTGCTTTCAGAGGAGTTAAAGGCTTTAGAGGTTACGGCTTTTGTCAATGCAATTGAAAAAAACAAAAGCGCATACGATAAGGCAAATAACAGCTATAACGATATAAAACAGCAGTTTGACCAAGCAAAAGAAGAGTCTGAGAAAAATGAAAAAGCAATCGAAGCCTATTACGAGGAAAAGAAGCTTTTTGATTCAAGCCTTGAAAAAATAAAAAACGAGGCCTCGGAAATCATCGTGGAAATAACCAGAAAAGAAGCTGAAACGGCTCTTAAGGACAGTAATATTGAAAATATACGTGCAAATGTAACAAGGCTTAGAGAGGAAATAGCTTCTTTAATTAAGGAGAACGAGGGAAATTCTATAGAAGAGGCAGAAAGACGTGTTTTTGACGCTAAGGCAAAAAAGGAAAGCCTTATGAGAGAGCTTAACGCTATGGATATTGCCTCATTAAGAGAGAAAACCGACGAGCTTTCTAAAAATACGGCAAAAAAAGCTTCATATACGGACTCTCTTGCGGTGGAAATCGAGGGAAAAACCGGGCGGCTTGAGTCCTTTGACGTTATAGCCGACGAGCAGAGTAAAAGACTTAACGCACTGGCGCATGAGGCGGAGTCTATGAAAAAGGAATTAGATTCTGCAAGGGAAGAGATTTCTGCCTTAAATGAGCAAAGAAAAAAGTGCGAGAAACAGAGAGATGACCTTTCACAGATAAAAAATGAGATGAACGCCTCTTATGCCTTGGCGCTTTCCGAGCTTGACGCTCTTGAGGAAGCCTATAATTCCGAAAGCAAGAAAAATTCGGAATATGCGTCCCGTCTTAAATTCTTGGAAGAGCTTGAGAAGGACATGGACGGTTATTCGGGAGCGGTTAAAAGCGTTATTGAAAATAAAAGCCTTAAGGGAATACTGGGCATTCTTTCGGAGTTAATACATGTTGAAGCAAGGTACATTCCCGCAGTGGAGGCGGCTTTGGGCGGCTCTATGCAAAATATCGTCACGGAGAGCGACTCTGACTCAAAGGCGGCAATAAACTATTTGAAATCCAAAGGAAGAGGCCGGGCGACATTTTTACCTCTCAACATGATAAAAACAAGGTCGCTGGATAAAATGTCCTCACCCGGATTTTTGGGTGCAGTGTCTGATTTTGTCAATTGCGAAGAAAAGGTAAGACCTGCGGTGCTTAATCTCTTGGGAAATGTGGCACTCTGCGACAGCTTCGATAACGCCGCCGCACTTTATAAAAAGCAGAACGGCAAGGTAAAAATCGTAACATTAACCGGCGAATACATAAATTCCGGAGGAGCGGTAACGGGCGGAAGCATGAGTAAAATCCGCGGACTTCTTTCAAGAAAGCAGGAGATAGAAACCTTGAAGGAAGAGGTTTCAAGAGGCAGAGAGGCTTTAAGAAAAACGGAAAAGGAAATAGACAAGAAAAATGACGAGATTGATTCACTAAAAAGCAAAGCTGAGGACATCAGTGTAAAATCCGAGGAGAATAAAAATAAGCTTTCCGATATACTTTATAAGATAGAGGCAAAGGACAGTATATTAAAAAGCCTGGAAAAGCGGTTTGACGAGCTTGACAGTGCAAAAAAAGAGTTGGTTTACAGCCTTGAAAACAGGGATAAGGCAAAGGAGGAACTAAAAAAGTCAATCGAGCAGGCGAAGGCAGCACTTGAGGTAGAAAAGGAAAGCCTTAAAAAGCTTACCTTAGAGCTTGAAAGAGCCCGTGAAGAGCTTGAGGCAATGAATAAAAACAGGATAGACAAAACCATGGAGATAAATAACGCTTCACGGGATATTGAAATGTATTTTAACGCACTTGATGCGGCAAGACAGGGAGCGGATTCGCGTCGTGCTCTTTTAGAGGCAAAGGAGCTTGAAATCCAAAAAGCCTCAGAGGACGAAAGAAAAATTTCCGAGGAAAAGGAGCTTATTAAACAGCATATTGAAACGCTTAAGAAAAAACATTCAGAAAAGCTTTCCGAGCTTGAGGAGAGCAAGGATGAGTTTGCAAAACGTGATTCTAATACCTTAAAGCTCAGAGAGGACAATAAAGCGATACAGGATAGGGTGATAAGCTTAGCCCAGGAGATGACCAAGCTTCAGAGTAAAATCGAGGGCTTAGGTCAGGCGGTCGAAGAGGATATAGGAAAGCTGTGGGAGGAGTACGAGCTTACCTTTTCCGAAGCCGTAGCCGAGCGTGATAAAAAGGGCAAAACCGCATCCGGCGCCCATATCAGCAAGCTCAAAAAAGAAATTAAGGAGCTTGGCACAATAAATGTCGCCGCAATAGAGGACTATAAAAACGTATCAGAACGGTATGAATTTTTATCCGCTCAGAAAAAGGATATGACCGACACAAAAGCGAATCTTGAAAAAATCATTACCGATATGCAGGGGATAATGTCCCATCAGTTTGAGGAGCAGTTTGAAAAAATAAACGAAAATTTCAGGGAAACATATATTGCCTTAACGGGCGGCGGAACGGCAAACATTCTATTGTCTGAGCCGTCAGACGTTTTGGAAAGCGGAATTGAAATCGAGCTTCAGCCTCCGGGCAAAAAGCTTCAGAATATAATGCTTTTATCCGGCGGAGAAAAGGCGATTGCGGCAATAGCACTGTTTTTCGCAATGCTGTCGGTGCGTCCCACGCCGTTTTGCGTATTGGACGAGATTGAGGCGGCGCTGGACGAAAGCAATGTTCAAAGATTTGCTTCATTTTTAAGAAATTACGAAAAAACACAGTTTTTAGTCATAACTCACAGACGCGGAACTATGGAATCTGCGGACATGTTATACGGAGTGACTATGCAGGAAAAGGGCGTAACAAGGCTTTTGTCGCTTAAGCTGAGCGACGTTGAGGAATAAAAAAACGGAGAGATTAAAGTGGGATTATTTGATAAATTAAAACAGGGACTTGGCAAAACCAGAGAAACATTTAAAAGCGCTGTAGACAGTGTGTTTGTTGCCTTCAGCAGTATTGACGAGGATTTTTATGAGGAGCTTACCGAGGCGCTTATTTTAGCGGATTTGGGTGCGCAGACGGCGATGGACATAGTAGACAGACTCAAAAAGAATGTAAAGTCTAAGCGCATAGGAAGCGCCGAGGAGGCAAAGGAGGAGCTTTACGCAATTATAAGCGATATTCTTTCCGGGGATTCATCTCTTGATCTTTCCGGACATCCTTCAGTTATTATGGTAATCGGCGTGAACGGAGTGGGAAAAACCACATCAATAGGAAAGCTAACGCATGTCCTTAAATCTGAGGGTAAGAGCGTTGTTTTAGCCGCCGCCGATACCTTCAGAGCCGCTGCGGCAGAGCAGCTTTCTGTATGGGCTGAAAGAAACGGCGTTCCCATGATACGCCACGAGGAGGGCTCGGATCCTGCGGCGGTGGTATTTGACGCATGCGCCGCGGCAAAAAGCAGAAAAGCAGATGTTCTTATATGCGACACGGCGGGACGGCTTCACAATAAAAAGAATTTGATGGATGAGCTTGAAAAAATATACAGGGTAATAAAACGAGAGCTTCCGGAGTCCAGCCTTGAGGTTTTGCTTGTACTTGACGCAACAACCGGACAAAATGCAGTAAATCAGGCTGAAATGTTTAAGGAAACCGCAGACATAACCGGAATTGTTTTAACCAAGCTTGACGGTACGGCAAAGGGTGGAATTGTAATAAATATTAAAAGAAAGCTTGGCATACCGGTAAAATTTATCGGAGTGGGAGAGGGCATTGACGACCTGCAGCCCTTTGACCCTGAAAGCTTTTCAAAAGCTTTGTTTAAATAATCCGCCGGAGGCTTAAGATAATATGAAAGAAATCAAAACAAACGCAATGCGGATATTGGACAAGGCTAAGGTAAGCTATACGGCGCACCAATATACTCCGGAGGATGGAAAAATTGACGGTATCTCGGTGGCGGATAAAATGGGCTGTCCCAGAGAAATCGTTTATAAAACCCTTGTTACGGTAGCGCCCTCTAAAGAGTATTATGTATTTGTAATTCCCGTTGAAAAAGAGCTTAACCTTAAGGCGGCAGCAAAGGCAGTGGGGGAAAAGTCTGTTGAAATGATACATGTCGCCGATATAAACAAGGTAACAGGTTATATAAGGGGAGGATGTTCTCCCGTCGGCATGAAAAAGGAATATAAGACGGTAATAGACGAATCTGTGAAAAGCTTAGATAAATTTTATATAAGCGCAGGAAGGATTGGCTCTCAGCTTGAAATTGCACCATCAGAGCTTAAAAAAATAGTAAATTACGACATTTATCCTATAACATTTTAATATGCTTTAAAAAGAATAAACATAAAAAATCCACCCGGGTATTTTTATACCTCGGGTGGATTTTTTTATTTACCTTAAGGGCTTTTAATTTTTGACAAAGCCGGTATAGGGTGCAAGCTCAAGGCGTATAAAAAATCCCTTATCGTGACTGCATACCGGGCAGATTTCCGGGGCTTCGGTACCGCTTAGAATATGACCGCAGTTTAAACACATCCAGTCGCACTTTATGTCAGATATGAAAAGACGGTTTTTTTCCATATACTCTGAAAACAGTAAAAACCTTTCCGCATGTGTTTTTTCAATGTCGCCGATTCGGTAAAATGAAGCGGCTATTTCGGAAAAGCCTTCCTCCCGAGCGGTATCTCCGAAGGAGCGGTATATATTTTTGTACTCCTCCGTTTCGTTTTTGTGAGCCGCCCGTAAAAGCTTTATCACCGAGTCCTCTACTGTTACGGGATAATCAGCGTCGATTTTTATGTTTTCATCAGCGAAATCTCTTAGGTGATTTAAGAAAATCTGTGCATGCTCTTTTTCCTGCGAGGCTGTGAAACAAAAGACCGCAGATATGACCTGAAGCTTGGCGGCCTTTGACTGCTCGGAAGCGAAATCATACCTCATTCTTGCCTGACATTCACCTGCAAAAGCTCGCATTAAATTTTCTTTGGTTTGGCTTACTTTAAATTCAACAGACAAAAAAATTCCTCCTTTTATGGCGTAATCCGGCACGCCTTTAACTTAATTATTGCCATAAAGAGGATTTTTATAACAAATTATCCTGTAATTTATAAAAGTATTCCGCCGATTTCCGTGATATAGTCTTTTTTATAACGTGTAGGAGTCACTCCGCAGTTTTTTTTGAAAGCCTCGGAAAAATAATTGGGGCTTGAATAGCCGAGTCTGTCGCTTATCTGAGTCATAGACAGTCCCTCGGCCATCAGCGCCATGGCGCGCATAATTTTAAGGCTGTTAAAGTATTCCATAATACCCATGCCCGTATATTTTCTGAAGGTCTTTTTTAAATTGCTCAGACTAAGACCGCATAAATGTGCAATATCCTCAGAGCATAGATTTTTTTCAACATTATCAGTCATAACCTTGATAATCGTTCTGTAATTGGCAGTACCTTTAGTTTTTTGCTGTCTGGATTCCGGAGTTTGGCTTTCCATAAGCGTCAGAATGAACTTTTCAAGATTTACGGCGGAGAGCTGATTTTTGATTGGATCGTCCATTTCACGGCAGTAGGCCGCCGCATCGAGAGCCTCCCTTAAAATGGAGTCAAGAATAGGATTGAGCTTAAATACACCTTTGCCTAAGATACCTAAATCTCCGACCGGTGCGGAAAAGGTCATGAAAATTACCCGGGGAGAGGTGCCCTGCTCTGACCATATGCGGTGAAATTCCATGGGCATATGAAAAATAGCTTCTCCGGCTTTGAGCCTGTATATTTTCTCATCTTCGGCAACGCCTATACAGCCTTCCTTGGCATAAACCAGCTCCCAGAAATTATGCCGTTCGCCGCTGAAACGGTAGTCAGGGTCAAATACAGCCTCAAACGCCGAAAAAAACGCCTCTATATTTACAAGCCTGTTTATTTTAAGCATGTTACACCTCCGAAAAGTAGCTAAATTCATAAAAAAAGTATCTTTTATTATATTGCATTTAGTATTATGATACCTTATAATCTTGGTAAAGTCAATAGTACGGAGGTATTTTTATGAAAAATAAAATCGGTATAATATTCACTCTTGAGGATATATTGAAGGGCAATACGAAAGAGCTTTTCTCTTTTGACTTAGAAACTGTGCAGTTAAATTGCTGGAATCCTGAGATTTTAACAAAGGAAAATGCCGAAAAGGTTAAAAAGGCTTTGGACGGTAAATTACAGGTAACATCTGTATGGGCAGGCTGGAGCGGTCCTGCTATATGGAACTTTAAGGATGGACCGGAAACCTTAGGACTTGTTCCCGAAACATACAGATTTAAGAGGATGGAGGAGCTTGCAAAGGCAATGGATTTTGCTGCTTTACTTGGTGTTAAAGACGTTGCAACTCATATGGGATTTATACCCGAACAGCCGGTTTACCCGGGCTATACGGGACTTGTAAACGCAGTGGCATGGGTAGGTAGATATGCTAAAGAGCGCGGCCTGTGGTTTAACTTTGAAACAGGACAGGAAACTCCCGTGACGCTTATGAGAACTATTGCGGATACAGGGCTTTCCAATCTTGGAGTAAACTTAGATCCTGCAAATCTTATTATGTACGGAAGAGCAAATCCTGTGGATGCTGTGTCAATTTACGGTGATAAAATCCGCGGCGTGCACGTAAAGGACGGACTTTATCCTAAGGGGGACTTTAACAGACTCGGCTATGAAACAAAGGTAGGCGAGGGATTGGTTAACTTCCCTGTATTTTTGGATAAGCTTATAAATGAAGAAGGATATACAGGTGATCTTTACATAGAGCGAGAAATATCCGGAGAACAGCAGACAAAGGATATTATAGACACCATAACATATCTTAAAAATATAATTAAATAAGGAGGAAGAGGATATGGTTACTGTTGGACTTATAGGCTGCGGCGGTATGGGCAAAATGCACGCAAGATGCTATCTTGCGCTTAAAGATAAGGTAAAGCTTGTCGCAATTGCAGATCTTGATGAGAGCAATACGGAGAAATTTGCTTCCGAGTCAGGTGCCAAGGTGTATAAAAGCGGTGCTGAGCTTTTGGAAAATGAAACACCTGATATTATAGATATATGCCTTCCCACATATCTGCATACAGAATACGCGGTGGCGGCAATGAAAAAGGGCTGCAACGTTTTTCTTGAAAAGCCTGTATGCTTAAATGAAGGCGAGGCTGAGCTTCTGTTAAAGACAAAAGAGGAAACGGGCGTAAAAATTCAGATAGGACAGGTCGTAAGGTTCATGAACAAATACGTTTATCTTCGCGACGCAGTTAAAAACGGAACCTACGGCAAGGTTAAAAGCGCTTATTTTTACAGACTGTCATCAAATCCTAACTGGTCCGGGGAGGATTGGTTTAATAACTGGAAGAAGAGCGGCACAGTAGCGCTCGATCTTCACATTCATGATGTTGACGTTATACGCTATATTTTCGGAGAGCCCGACTCTTTAAGCGTTGACGTAACGAGAAACGAAGAAGGCGTTATTGATCATATTTTTGCCGGATTTAAGTATAATGACACTGTGGTTAAGGCGGAGGGCTGCTGGGACCTTGCGGACAATTCTCCGTTTTCGGCAGGCTATAGAGTATGCTTTGAAAATGCAACGGCAGTGCATAACGGCGCTCTTACCGTAAGGCTAAAGAACGGAGAGGTCGTTACTCCCGAGTTTAAGACAGAGTGCAATGTTGACATAGACAGCGGAATTAACGTATCAAATCTCGGGGCTTATTATACGGAGATAAAATATTTCATAGACGAAATTTTAACCGGAAAAGGAAAAGAAATTGCGCCTCTTTCCGAGGGGATAAAGTCTGTGAAGCTCGTTAAGAAAGAAATTGAGCTTGCAGGCGGAGAGCAGATATAAGCTGTTTTTACAACGAATAGGAGCGGGACATAATGTGTCTCGCTTTTATCAATACTAAATTATAAAGTAACGGATTTATTAAGTGCAAAATTTTATTAATATTTATACTGCCGTAAGGTTGCGTTTTTTTTTAATGTGTGATATAATAATTATATCTAAACGGCTTTTGCCTTAAAATACGGAGGATGAAATATGAATATCACAAAGGACATAAAATATGTCGGAGTTAACGACCGTAAAATTGACCTTTTTGAGGGACAGTATAAGGTTCCCAACGGGATGTCGTATAATTCCTATATTATTATTGATGAAAAAATCGCAGTAATGGATACTGTTGACGCAGCATTCACCCACGAATGGCTTGATAATCTTTCGGAAAATTTAGACGGCCGCAGTCCCGACTATCTTATAGTCCAGCACATGGAGCCTGACCATTCGGCGAATATTTATAATTTTCTAAAGATGTACCCGGATGTAACGGTTGTGGCAAATGCAAAAACCTTTGCTATGATTGACGCATTTTTCGGAGAGGGAACATGCAAAAATACTCTGGTGGTAGAAAATATGAGTACCCTTTCGCTGGGACGTCATCTTCTTACTTTTGTTTTCGCACCCATGGTACATTGGCCCGAGGTTATGGTGACCTATGACAGTACCGACAAGGTTCTTTTTTCAGCAGACGGATTCGGAAAATTCGGCGCTCTGGACGCTGACGAGGAGTGGGCACCCGAGGCGAGAAGATATTATATCGGCATTGTAGGAAAATACGGAGCGCAGGTACAGGCGCTTCTTAAAAAGGCAAAGGATCTGGATATTGAGATAATCTGCCCTCTGCACGGTCCGGTTTTAAAGGAAAATCTCGGCTATTATATTGATTTATATAACACTTGGTCAAGCTATACTCCCGAGTCAGACGGTATATGCGTGGCGTATACATCGGTATACGGACACACAAAAAAGGCGGCGGTAATGCTTTCCGATATGCTAAAAGAGAGAGGGTGCCCGAACGTTGCGCTTTATGACTTGGCACGCTCTGATATGTCCCTGGCTGTGGCTGATGCTTTCCGTTACGGTAAGCTGGTGCTTGCAACGACCACATATAATGCAGAAATTTTCCCCTATATGAGAGAATTTATCAATCACCTTACAGAAAGAAATTTCGGGTCAAGAACAGTCGGATTTATCGAAAACGGGTCATGGGCGCCTCAGGCTGTAAAGGTTATGAAGGGCATGCTTGAAAATTGCAAGAACATAACTTATCTTGAGAATAATTTAACGATAAAATCTGCGCTTAACGCCGAGGGCAAAAAGACCTTGGAGGCAATGGCGGACGAGCTTTGCAGGGAATATGTGGCACGCTCTTCTAAAACGGCAAATAAAAACGATATGACAGCTCTTTTCCGTATCGGATACGGTCTTTATGTGGTTACCTCCAACGACGGAAAGCAGGATAACGGACTTATCGTTAACACCGTAACGCAGGTGTCCGATAATCCCAAAAGGATAGCGGTAAACATAAATAAAGCAAATTATTCCCATCATGTAATAAAGCAGACGGGTATTATGAACGTTAACTGCCTGTCTGTTGAGACACCGTTTAAGGTTTTTGAAACCTTCGGTTTCCAGAGCGGTCGAAACGTAAATAAATTTGCGGATATAACGCCTTGCCGCTCGGATAACGGTCTTGTGATTTTGCCTAAGTTTATAAATGCGGCATTTTCGCTTAAGGTTGAGGACTACGTTGATTTAGGCTCTCACGGAATGTTTATCTGCTCGGTTACCGAGGCGAGAGTTATGAGCGATAAGGAAACTATGACTTATACCTACTATCAGAATAATGTTAAGCCGAAGCCTGCTACTGAAGGTAAAAAGGGATTTGTGTGCAAGGTTTGCGGATATGTGTACGAGGGAGATACACTGCCGGATGATTTTGTATGTCCCCTTTGCAAGCACGGGGCGGCAGACTTTGAGCCTATTTCTTGATTGCAGAAAAATTTTATAACAAAAAAACAGCCGGTTATATCGGCTGTTTTTGTTATCGGATTTGTATCTATAAAAAATGTAAATTTATTATCAAGGCGTAAGTAATTTTAAATCTTGTATTGCTAAAGTAAACTTTTTATAGTATAATCTTAAGTGAATTTATATAAAAGAAGAGGGATTTATGAAAGCAGAATTTAATGAAATAAAGAAAAATTTCGGATTCGGATGTATGCGCCTTAAAATGGATAATGATAAGGTTGATTATGACGAGTTTAAAAAGATGATTGACGCCTTCATAAAGGCAGGCTTTAACTATTTTGATACGGCTCACTGCTATATAGGAGGGCAGAGCGAAACGGCAATAAGGGACTGTCTTTCAAGCCGTTATCCGAGGGAGGCGTTTGTGCTTGCAAATAAGCTTACAGATCCTTATTTTGAAAAAGAGGAGGATATAGTACCCTTCTTTGAAAATCAGTTAAAATGGTGCAAAGTGGATTATTTCGACTTTTACCTTTTTCACGCTCTTTCAAGAGGAAATTATAAAAAGTTTAAGGACGCAAACGCCTTTAGCGTGGTGGAAAAGCTTAAAAAGCAAGGGAAAATACGCCATATAGCCATGTCCTTTCACGATACGGCAGACGTTCTTGATATGATACTTAAGGAAAATCCGTGTATTGAAGCCGTACAGCTTATGATAAATTATTTAGATTATGACGACCCGGAGGTGCAGAGTAAGGCTTGCTATGACGTGGCGGTAAAGCATGGGAAAAAGGTAATCGTGATGGAGCCGGTAAGAGGGGGCGCACTGGTAAACCTCCCGGACGAGGGCGCTAAGGTTTTGGATAAGCTTGGAGGAGGAAGCTATGCTTCCTACGCATTAAGATATGCGGCGTCTTATCCCGATGTAATAATGGTGCTCTCGGGCATGGGAAGCATGGAAATGATGGCGGACAATATAAATACCATGAGGGATTTTGTGCCTCTTAATAAAGAGGAGCTTGAAGCGACAGATAAGGTCAGGGAAATAATAAGGAAGTTTAAACAGATAAAGTGTACCGGGTGCGAATACTGCAAGGATGATTGTCCGAAGCATATACATATTTCACGGGTATTTTCGGCATATAATGAATTTTTGGGAGCAAAAGAAACGAGGGAACAGGCAAAGAGTCATTTGCCTGAAGGCGCAAAAGCTTCTGACTGTATAAAATGCGGAGCATGTGAAAAACGCTGTCCGCAGCATCTTGAAATCAGAAAATACCTTGAATGTGCGGCACGGGATTTAAAATAGGAGGGTTAACATGTATCAGTCAATTAAAAAAAATTACAGATTTATTGAAAAACTAATTTTTTCCGCTTTAGCGGTAGCATTAGCCATTGTACTGCCTCAGGTGTTCCATTTTGTCGGAATCCTTACCGGTCAGGGCGCTAATCTGGGACAGATATTTTTGCCTATGTACATACCTGTTTTGGTTGCCGGAATGTGCTTGGGTCCTTTCTGGGGGATAGCAACGGGAATTATCTCACCGGCTTTAAGCAATATGCTTACAGGTATGCCGGCGCCGGCGATGCTTTTATTTATTGCGCTTGAAACCTCCGTATGCGCTTTTGTTGCAGGCATTTTAAGGGGCAAAAAAATAAGCCCCGTGCTTAAGGTCTTTTTGGCATGTGCGGCAGGAAAGCTTACGAGAGTTGCAGCCGTCTTAATTTTTGCTGTAATTGCCGGAACGGGGACAGAAGCCTTGAAAGCCTCAATGTCGGTTATTGCGGCAGGAGCTCCGGGTATGATTTTGCAGATTATATCGGTGCCGCTGATAGTTAAGGCAATAGAGAGGGCAAGATTATGACTGAGGATTTAATCCGTGCCTGCGGAATTTTAAGAGAAAATAACTGCACGCTTGTTTTATGCCGGGGCGACGAGCTTTATTCCTCTTGTGAAAGGGGCATAAAGCCCCTTGTCGAATTAATGGAGTCCGGAAAATCCTTAATCGGATATTCTGCGGCAGATAAGGCAGTGGGAAAAGCCGCCGCATTTTTATATGTCCTTCTCGGAGTAAAGTCGGTATGGGCAGGAATTTTAAGTGAAAAAGCAAAAGAGGTCTTTAAAAGATATTCTGTAGATGTGAGCTTTGATAAGCTCGTGCCGGCCGTGAAAAACAGAAGCGGAAAAGGCCTTTGCCCGATGGAACAAGCGGTAGAGGATATTACCTCTCCCGAAGAAGCACTTATTAAAATAATAAAAACACTTAAAAGCCTAAAATATTAGATTTGCGTCCGCTGCCGGTAAGTTCATTGAATGATTAAAAAAAGATAAAGAAGTCTTCGGTTATAACCGCAGACTTCTTTATCTTTTTTAATTATCTTGTTGTTTCCACCGAGCATTTATTATCAAATTGCTTTATTATGTCCTCCTCTACAACATCTCCGGGCATTTCGCAGTAGAAAGTATAATCGTATAATCCATCTGAATGTCTTGAAACCGAAACTTCGTTTACGGTTATATTCATATCCCTTAAAAGAGCCGTTGTATGAAGCTGAAAATCCGGCTTCTCTATTCCGTATATTTTTATGTACTTGCTTTTGTGTGAGGTCATAAATCTTCCGCGGCTGTGCAGAATAAGCTGTGTGGCAAGTATGATAAGCGTTGTCGAGAAGCCTATTATATACATTCCTCCGCCTATTGCCATGCCTATTCCGCAGGTAGCCCACAAGCCTGCGGCAGTAGTAAGACCCCGAATATTACTTCTCTGAACATAAATTGTGCCGGCGCCCAAAAAGCCTACACCCGTTATAATGCCCTGCGCCATTCTTGACGGATCGAGCCTCACGTCTGCCTGAGAATAGATACTTATAACATCTTCAAAGCCGTACTTTGAAATTATCATCATCATTGCCGACGCACATGCTACAATGCAATGCGTCCTGATCCCTGCCTCCTTTGCGCGGTTTTTTCTTTCAAAGCCTATTGCAATGCCGCACAGACAGCTTATAAGGATCCTGAATATCATGTTTATTTGATATTCAGAAATAAAATCGAACATTTTAAAAACTCAACCTGCTTTCTCATATTTTAAGTCACAAAATTTTTTTATAATGACGGATTAACTATATATTTACCCTTTGACCGCTCTTTTTTATCAGAAAGAAGCTTTGGCAGCTCCGTTAACGGTATTTCTTTGTATATCATAGATTCAACGTCAATCTTTCCCGAATCAATCAGACCGAGAGCACGCTCCTGAGTATACGGGTTGATATACGAAGCCTTAAGCACAATTTCCTTTTTAAATATCTCAAAGGGTTTAATAGGAAGTATGTCGTCCGGCCTTGTAAGACCGAACATCATAAGTGTTGAGTGCTTTCCGGCTATTTCAATACCTGTTTCAATGGTGTTTATTCTGCCGACACATTCTATAACAACATCAATCTGCTTTATCCCTTTTTCCGCAAGAACGGCATTAACATCCTCGTTTACCGAGTCTATTGTGAGATCTGCACCGAGGGCTTTTGCAATTTTCCTCTTTTCTTCAATAGGCTCAAGGACAATAAGCTTTTTGGCGCCGCTGAGCTTTGCAAGCTGAAGCATAATAAGACCAATCATACCGGCACCGATTATTGCTACGGTATCGCTATGCTTTATGTTGCACATATCTATTCCGTGCAGACAGCAGGCTACCGGCTCGGTCATGGCAGCTTTTTTATATGATGTGCTGTCCGAGAACTTATATACCTGCGAATCCGGTACGGCGCAATACTCCGAAAATCCGCCGTTAACCGTCGTACCTATTCCTACCATATCGGTGCAGAAATGCCCCATTCCACTCTTGCAGTAATAGCATTTGTTACAAAGCTTGTTCGGGTCAACGCACACTCTGTCGCCGACCTTAAAATCGGTTACCGCTGACCCGATTTTGACAATTTCGCCGGCAAATTCATGACCGAGAACTGTTCCCGGAGGGGTTGCGGCCGCCCCCTCATCGCCGTCAAAAATATGCATATCCGTTCCGCATATACCGCAGGCGTATACCTTTATTAAAACCTCGTTCGCCTTTATATCCGGTACCTTGATTTCCTCAATTTTTAAATTTTCTTTTCCCAAAAAAACCGCACTTTTCATAAATTTAACGCCTCCTCATATTCAGGAATGGAGGTAATCGCTCCGGTCTTTTTTGTACTAAGCCCCGATGTCCTTACCGCCATTTCTATATACCTTTCAATATCCTCTGTTTTTATTTCGTTTAATGACTTTCCGTATTTTAAAAGCTCGTAGATAAACGTTCCGAAAAATATATCTCCTGCGCCTGTTGTATCAACTGCCTTTACCCTTAAAGACGGGATAAAGCCCTTACTCCCATGGCAATAATATGTAACGCCGTTGGCTCCGTCGGTTATAAGGAGAATTTTAGGTCCGAAATCCATGATTTTTCTTGCCGCCCGGTCAATATCTTTTTCGCATTCCAGCATTAAAGCCTCTTCTTTTGATACCTTCATTATATCAAACATCTGTGGGCACCTCCTTAGGTTTTCTTTTTTCATAGTAATTGTAATGCTTAAAGCCTATTTCCTTTAAGGCGCTTTTTGCTTCATTAATTCCGTTTCCTACGTTTTGGGGCACGTGTGCATCAGAGCCTATCGTTATCAGCCGTCCGCCAAAGGAATAATACTTCTTAATAATATCATAGCACGGCATAAATTCCTTTAAGCTTGTATTGATACCGGAGGTATTCACCTCCAAAGCAATCCGTTGCTCTATAATTACGTTCAGAATATACTCAATTTCCTGATAGAATAAGGAAATATCGACTCCTCTGCCGTACTTTCCGTTTATATATCTTAAAGGACAGGTAAGATGACTCATGACATCAATATCGGTGTTTTCAACCATTTCGGTTACTTTCGAAAAATATTCATGAAGAAACCCGATTATCTTCCTGTCGGAGGTTGATTCTTTGTCAAAGGGAAGTCTTGAATAGCTGTCGGTCCAATCCTCAAAAAATACACTGTGAACTGAGCCTAAAATTACATCATAGTCGGTAAGGGTCATTATAATATCCGCTTCAACGGGGGAATACATATATTCAGCCATCTCCACGCCCTGAAATATATTTAGCTTATCCTTATATTTTTCTCTTGCGGCATTTACGTCTTTAATACAGCAGCGTATTCTTTCCTCCGTATTTTCTTTTTTATAAAACCACATATCGACATGATCTGTTATCGCTATGCCGTTAAGACCTCTTGCAATTGCCGAAGTGCAAACCTCATCAATTGTTTGTTTACTGTCAGGCGAATTTTTCGTATGCATATGACTGTCAAACAAATTATTTACCCCCTTTATACCTTTTAACTGATCATGCCTTGAGTACTTTGCTCTTGAATTAAGCTTATATATATGATAAAATAAGTATATAAATGAACACATATTATCATATGTCATACGGCGGAAAATGTCAATAAATGTTCGAAATGTTTATAAACAAACATTTGCGAACAAATAACGGAGGCTACGGAAATGGTTTTAAATGAAAGACAGGAGAAAATGATAGAATATTTAAAGAGCGAAAAGCATGCGTCCGTAAGAAAGCTGTCCTCCTATTTTTTTGTTAGTGAAATGACTGTACGGAGAGATTTGAAAGAGCTTAATGAGGCGGGGTATATTAAAAGATACCGGGGAGGTGCGGTTTATTCTGTGGACGATAGCTTTCTCCCGGTTGAAGCAAGGAAGCTTTTTAGAACTAACGAAAAAGACCGTCTTTCAAAAGAGGCGAAAAAGTATTTGTCCGATTCTAAGGTTATTTTTATAGACAGCTCATCAACATGTATGTATATAATACCTCTGCTCTCGGAATATAAGGAGATTACGGTGATTACAAATTCCGTTCAAAATCTTTTAGAGGCGTCAAAGTACCATATAAGGTGTATTTTTGCGGGAGGCGATTATTATGAGCACGATATGTGCACGGTAGGAAGCCGTACGGAGGAATTTTTAAGAAGCATTAACGCAGATATTGCGTTCTTTTCGGCTCTTGGAATTTCTGACGACGGAATCATAAGCGACTCGGACTTTAGGCAGACCGCCGTAAGAAAAACCGTAATGCAAAACTGCAAAAAGAATATTTTTCTGTTTGACAGTACCAAACAGCACAAAAAATACGCCTTTACGCTTTGCCGGAGTGAAGAGGCCGGTGGGATAATTATTCTTTAATTCTTGACATAGAAAGCTAAATGGTGCGGGAGTTTTACAAACCGCCGCACCATTTAGCTTTAATTTTATAAGATAAATAATTTAAGTCTGATTTGGTTTTTAGCGTAAAGCATTTATGAATTATGCTCTGCAAGTGTTTTTGAAAATACGGTTTTTCCATCCTCGCCGACCTTAAAATAATAGTAATCGGTATCCTCAGGATAGAGCGCCGCAGTGATAGCGTCCTTTCCGGGACTTGAGATAGGACCTATGGGAAGCCCCGTATTTATATATGTATTGTAAGGAGAGCTGATTTTCGTATCCTCTATTGACAGCACGTCCTTGCGCTCCTTTAATATATACTGTACGGTGGCACAGGACTGAAGCGGCATACCGATTTTAAGGCGGTTGTGAAAAACTGAGGAAACCTTTCCCATCTCTTCTTTACCTCCGGCCTCTCTTTCTATAATTGAGGCAAGTATAATAACTTCGTCCCTTGTCATGCCCAGTTCTTTTGAACGGGCAGTGAATTCATCGGTCCATATTTCGGAAAAACGGCTCAGCATTTTTTCTATAAGCTCCTTTGCCGAAGAGCCTTTTTTAATCCTATAGGTGTCGGGGAAGAGATAGCCCTCAAGCCGGTTTTCTCGCATGGGGATTTCAGATAAAAAAGCAAAGGAAAATTCATCGTTCTGGGCTCTTAAAAATTCTTCGGCAGGAATATCCAAAACCTCGGCGGCCTTTTCGGCAAGACGGTATATCTCAAAGCCCTCCGGTACGGTAAAGGTTATATCTCCGCTGCTTTCGGAAACGGAGGTGAGGACAGATACCGCTTTTTCGTAGCCCATGTTTTTTTCCATTGTATGCTCTCCGGCTTTTATTTTAGTGTCAAAGCCCTTTGCTCTTGCGTAAATTTCAAATAAGGGCGCAAAGTCAATCACTCCGCTTTTTTTGATTTTTACCGCAACGGTTTTAAGACCTTCTCCCTCCTCTACGTTGATTATAACCTTAGCACCGGGGAAAAGACCGGATACATCGGCAAAAACAAAAAACGCCGAAATACATAAAAATGCGGAAATTAAGCAGACAATAAGATTCTTTTTCATGGTCTTTTATCCCTTATATATCATTTTTTCCGAAAGCTCGGACATATCTTTTGAGGTAATGTACCGGCAAAGAGCCAAGGCAAAGTCCAAAGCCGTTCCGGGACCTTTTGAGGTAATAACGTTTTTGTCAATTACGACCTTATCCGAAACTATAATTCCGCCGGCAAGACGATCCTCAAACCCCGGATAACAGGTGCATTTTTTGCCCTTTAATATTCCCAGCGAGCCTAAAACCGAGGGAGCGGCGCAAATTGCGGCAACAAGCTTGCCCTCGTCATAGGTTTTTTTGATAAGAGCCACAGCGGATGAGCATGCCGCAATATTTAATGTACCGGGCATACCTCCGGGAAGAATAACGCCTTCGGCGTCATTTTTTTTGACTGCTTCATCTATTGTAATATCGCACTTTACCGAAATACCGTGGGCGCCTGAAATAAGCTCTCCGGAAAGCCCAACATTCATAACGTCGATGCCGGCGCGTCTTAATACGTCAGTCTGTGTCAGAGCTTCGATTTCCTCAAAGCCCTCCGCCAATAAAACATAGTACATAAAAAGCCTCCTTTTTTATTATTTTACAACATTCTAAATTATATTTCAACTAAAAAATATTATAAAAACCGTTATTTTGCGGTTTAATTATAAAACAGATTGACAAATCAATATAAAATCGTGTATAATTAAAGCAATAAATATACGGAGGGATAAAATATGAAAAAAATATTTGCCACTGTGCTGGCGCTTACACTGCTTTTCTCGTTTACAGTATTTGCCGAAGGTGAAATAAAGATTACGGTAAACGGAAAAGAGCTTGTTTCCGACGTACCGCCGGAAATTGTCGAGGGACGTACCTTTGTTCCTATGAGAGCGGTGTTTGAGGCGCTGGGCGCAAACGTGACGTGGCATGGAGAACAGCAGCTTATAATGGCAACCGAGGGAAGCAAAATAATGGTGATTAAAATCGGAGCTGAGTCGTTTAACGTATTCGATGTGGCAACGGGCGAAAGTAAGGATATCGTCCTTGATGTTGTCCCCTTTATAAATAACGGTCGTACCTTAGTTCCGTTAAGAGCGGTGTCAGAAGCACTCGGGGCTTCGGTTTCCTGGGACGGCGAGGCAAGAAAAGTAACAATAGTAAAGTAAAAATATGCACCCATAAGGGTGCATATTTTTATGCCTTGTTAGAGTTTTTCAATTTCCGAAAGCCATTCTGTGCCTGAGGCGTCAGAGGGCATACGCCAGTCGCCCCGGGGAGAGAGCGTAACTGTTCCGACCTTAGGACCGTCGGGGAGGCAGGACCTTTTAAACTGCTGGGAGAAAAACCGACGTACAAAGGTTTTGAGCCAGTATTTTATTGTATTTTCGTCATATTCGTCCTTATAGGATAAAAGGCACAGCCTGTATATCTTTTCGGGGGCAAAGCCCAATCTTACCATATAGTAAAGGAAAAAATCGTGAAGGTCATAAGGCCCCACAAGCTCCTCGGTTTTTTGAGAGATTTCTCCGTTTTCGGCAGGCAGAAGCTCGGGGCTTACGGGAGTTTTTAATATATCGTAAAGCGCCTCCGACAAGGGTGAGTTGTCCGAGGTGTCGGCGACATATTTTACAATATGGCGCACCAATGTCTTGGGGACGGAGGCATTAACGGCGTACATCGACATGTGATCTCCGTTATAGGTCGCCCAGCCGAGAGCTAACTCAGAAAGGTCGCCGGTTCCTATAACAATACCTCCTGTTTCATTGGCAAGATCCATAAGAACCTTGGTGCGCTCTCTGGCCTGAGCGTTTTCGTAAACAACGTCAAGCTTTTCTTCATCATGTCCTATATCCGAAAAATGCTGATTAACCGAAGCTTTTATATCAATGCTCATAAAGCTTGTTCCAATCGCCTCGCAAAGGCGCTCGGCATTGCTTTTCGTTCTTTTTGTAGTGCCGAAGCAGGGCATTGTTACCGCTAAAATATCGCTCATCGGACGTCCTGACTTTTCAAGCGCACGCTTAGCGACTAAAAGCGCAAGGCTTGAATCAAGACCTCCGGATATTCCTATTACCGCCTTTTTGGAAAAGGTGTGCTCAATTCTTTTTTTAAGTCCCTCAGACTGTATCTCTAAAATTGTTTCACAGCGCTCCTGCCTTTTAGACTCGTCATCGGGCACAAAGGGGCGTTTTTCAAAGGCTCTTGTAAGAGAGGTTTCCTCTATCGGCATGGAAAAATATACCGTTTCGTAGCCTGAGGTATCCTCGGTAAATGTGTTTTGCCTGATTCTTTCGTATAAAAGACGCTGAACGTCGATTTCGGTTATTATCATGCCGTTTTCAAAAAGCTTGCTTTCTTTAAGAACGGTACCGTTTTCGGAGATAATGTTATGCCCTGAAAATACCATGTCCTGAGTGGATTCCCCGTATCCTGCGTCTGCGTATACATAGGCGGATAAAAGACGTGACGACTGACTTTTTACAAGATTTTTCCTGTATTCCTTTTTCCCGATAAGCTCGTCACTGGCAGAAAGATTCACAATAACGGTGGCGCCTGCCATAGCATGGGAAACAGAGGGAGGAGAGGGCACCCATAAATCTTCGCATATTTCACAGGATATTTTAAAAGCCGGGCTTTCCTTAGAGGCGAAAATGATTTTTGTGCCGAAGGGATATTCCTTTGTACCGATATTTATTTTGCCGTTTTCTTTAGGAGCAGGGGCAAAATGACGGTATTCGTAAAATTCACCGTAATTGGGAATAAAGCTTTTGGGAATAATCCCTAAAATTTCGCCCTTGTATATTGCTGCAGCGCAGTTATAAAGCTTGGAATTATTTACTAAAGGCAGTCCTAAGAAAGTGACAGCTCCCGTATTTTTGCTTGCGCTTAAAACCTTAAAAAGCGCAGATACGGCTTTTTCCCTAAGCTCGTCCTGAAAAAACAAATCACCTGAGGTATAGCCGGTTAAGCAAAGCTCGGGAAAGACTAAAAGCTTAACCTTATTTTCTTCGGCCTTTTGCATTGCGGCAATGATATTTTCTGCATTAAAGCCCGGATCCGCAGTTTTTATAGGTACCGTTGCGGCGGCGGTTTTAAAAAATCCGTGTTTCAATAAAAGTCATCCTCTCTTAAAACATCTTTATATAATATAACACAAAATTATCTTTTAGTCTATATATTATTTTAATTTTCATGCTTAAAATATTTATAATGGCAATATGTTTTATTTAAAAATAAAAAAGAATGCTTTTGACAAAAAATTAAGCTTGTGATATAATATGCTTAAATAACATAATACTTGTCGGAACACCACAGCATGCTCTTAAAAAGATATGTATTCTTTTTTGGGACTTTAAGGAAAACTCTATGTGACAGCGCATACAAGTATACCGCTAAGATCCTTTTATAACGGGGGCGATGGTATGTATAATATCGGAGACAAGGTGCTTTATCCTACTCACGGCGCAGGAATAATTGATGCTATCGAGGAAAAAAACGTTCTCGGTCAGAAGCATTTTTATTATACGATGAGGATGCCGGTTGGGGATATGAAAGTAATGATTCCCGTGGATAACTCCGAGGCGACGGGGCTGAGAAAAGTGGTGCCTAAAAATGAGGCATTAAAAGTGCTTGAATTTTTAAAAACCGATGAAGAGGAAGAAAATTTAAGCTGGAACAGACGCTACAGGGAAAACCTTGACAAAATAAAAAGCGGTGATGTGTTTTCGGTTGCGACTGTGGTTAAAATGCTTATGAAAAGGGACAGAGCTAAGGGACTTTCCACAGGAGAGAGGAAAATGCTGTCAGACTCAAAACAAATATTAATAAGCGAGCTTGTCCTGTCTTTAGACTCCTCTAAGGAGGAAGTTTCGGCAGAAATAGAAAAATGTATTTTTGGATGACCGGAGAAAAATATGTATGAATCGCATTATGTTACGGCTTTGATACTTGCCGCCGGTATGGGCTCGAGAATGAGGGCCGGTAAAAATAAAATATTACTTGATATTTCGGGAAAGAGCGTGCTTTCCTATACGGTAGCGCTGTTCGGAGAAAACCCGTTTGTGGACGAAATAATAATCGCCGCCGCAAAAAATGAGTTGGAAACGGTAAGGAAAATCTCCTTGGCAGAAGCAAAAAATAAACCTCTGAAAATAATTGAAGGAGGTAAGGACAGGCAGGAGTCGTCCTATCTTGCGGTGCGTGAAGCTGAGGACGGTATTTTACTTATACACGACGGCGCAAGAGCGTTTACAGATGAAAAAATAATAAACGACGTGATAAGAAATACTGAAAAGTACGGTGCGGCGGCGCCGGGGATTAAGGTTACGGATACCGTTAAAAAGGCTTCAGACGGAATGATTGAAAAAACGGTGGATCGGGAGGCGCTTTTCCTTATTCAGACCCCTCAGGGCTTCATGCGAGATAAAATTTTAAAGGGGCATGAAAAGGCAAGAGAAGAAAATATAAGAGTAACCGACGATACTATGCTTCTTGAACTTACGGGGGAGCCGGTAAAAATAACCGAGGGCTCGGTAGATAATATAAAGCTTACCGTAAAAGAGGATATATATATTGCCCAAAATATAATACGTAAAAAAGGGAGATAAAATAATGAGAATCGGCTTCGGATATGACAGCCACAGAGTAAAAGAGGGCAGAGATTTTATATTGGGAGGCGTAAAAATCCCGTTTGAAAAGGGACTTTTCGGACATTCCGACGCTGATGTTTTGACCCATGCAGTAATCGATGCGGTTTTCGGCGCTGCGGCAAATATGGATATAGGAAGGCACTTTCCCGACAGCGATGAAAGGTTTAGGGGAGCGGATTCGGTTGAGCTTTTAAAAAAAGCGATGGAAATTACCTCGTGTAAAATAATTAATTTAGACTGTACCGTGCTTGCCGAGAGGCCGAAAATAGCTCCTTATATTGAAAAAATAAGAGAAAATCTGGCATTTGCCATGAATACGGAAATTTCCAATATAAGCGTCAAAGCCAAAACCGAGGAGGGTGCGGACGCAGTTGGAAGAGGCGAGCTGGTTAAAGCCTATGCCGTTTTATTGGCAGAGTAAATAATAAAAAAATACACTGCGTGCATGTGCACGCAGTGTATTTTTTTGGGAAGCGTCAGGAAGGAGGAAGCTTGTCCGGAGTTGTTCCGATTTCCGACGTAGCGGTTCCGTCAGGCTTTTCCGGTTTATTTTTTTTTATTTTTTCAGGCTTTTCCAGCTCTTTTTTTCTGATTTTTTTGTCCTTCATATTAGGCATCTCCTTTCTTTATAAGTATATTGTTGCCGCCTTTATGCTTTTTATGCTCGGTATAAAATATATTTAAATGGTAAAACTATTGTACAATTAAATATTTAAGGATTTGATTTTATGAATATTAAAAAGCTTTTTACATTTACACCTCCGTTGGAAAAAAATGAGTTCAGCTTAAGCAAGGCTTACCCGGACATAAGGGAGGACAAGGAAAAAAAGATAAGCTACCTTCTTAAAGAGAACATGGAATATCTTGATAAGGTTTTTAACAGAGATATTTCATATGACGTAATGGTGCGTGAATTTGATATTAAGTTAGGTAGAGGGAAGATAAGGGCGTTTATATATTTTATTGACGGAATGGTAAAGGGCGACAGCGTAAACGAAAGTATTTTGGCGCCGCTTATGGTAGAGTCCGAAAAGCTTAAGGAAAAGGATTATACGGACATAGAGTCGGTTTTGCTTGTGCAGAATCAGGTTAAAACCACAGATAAAATGAAGGATGCCGTAGAGGCTGTATGCTACGGAAGCTGTGCTCTTTTTATGGAGGGCTATCCCAAGGCTCTCTTGGTAGAGGTAATAGGCTGGGCGCAAAGGGGAATAGAGGAGCCGCAGAATGAGCCGGCAATAATGGGACCGCATCAGGCGTTTAACGAAAGCATTAAGCAAAATACTTCGACAATCAGAAAAATGATAAGAAGTGAGAAGCTTGTCATAGACACCGTGATGGTAGGAAAAGAGGCAAAAACAAACTGCGCCGTGCTTTATATGGATAATATTGCTAATCCCTCGCTGGTACGTGAGGTAAAAAGGCGTATTTCACAGATTGACGTGGATCACATAATGTCCTCAAGCAGTCTTGAGCAGTTTATCGAAGAGAAAAGCCTTATTTCACTGCCGCAAATACTCACAACCGAGCGTCCGGACAGATGCGTCAAATCCCTTGTTCAGGGTCGTGTGGTGGTAATAGTAGATAATTCGCCGATGGCGCTTATTATGCCAACCACCGTTTTTGAGCTTTTAGAGTCTGCGGAGGATATGTATTTAAGACCGGTGTACAGTCTATTGGTAAAATCCGTAAGACTTTTGGGAGTTTTTCTTTCCGTATATCTCCCGGGAATATATATTGCCGCCATATCATACCATACTACCGTTTTTCCCATGGGTATGCTGACAACTATAATGAAAGCCAGCAGAAAGGTTCCCTTTGACTCCATAACGGAGCTTATAATTATGGTAATAGCATTTGAAATTGTAAGAGAGGCAAGCTCAAGGGTGCCGGGGCTTTTGGGATCGGGGCTGGGAATCATAGGCCCCTTGGTGCTGGGACAGGCGGCAATAAGCGCAAAAATAGTAAGTCCTGTCATGATAATCGTGTTTTCCATTGCGACAATAGGCTCCTTTGCCACGCCTAACTTTTCCATGGCGTTTTCAGGTCGGGTGCTTAATATTATCTATATAATTTTAGGCAGTGTAAGCGGTTTTTTGGGCATTGCCTTCGGAATGTTTATACAGGCCATGATGTGGCATACCACAAAGTCCTTTGGGGTAAATATGGTATCGCCTTTTGCACCCTACATGGAGATGATGCCGGATGCTATAAAAAGCGAGCCGATATGGAAAAAGGAGGACAGACCTAAATATTTAAGAACAAAGCGTCCGAAAGAACAGGCGCACATAAGCAGAAAGTGGAGGGAGCAGGATATAAATGAAGATAAAAAAGACTGAGGCGGTTTTTGCCGCAGTAAACTTTATTTGCGTAAAGCTTTTTATTACGGCGCCTCAATGCTTTATAAACATAGGTAAAAATGCGGCGTGGATAGCGGTTTTAATAAATGCGACCGCCGCATTTTTGGCTTTTTTGGCAATCTATGGGCTGTATGTAAAAAGCGGCAGGGCGGATTTGTTTTCCGTAATGCCGAAGCCCTTAAGATATATTGCCGGAATTTTAATTGTGCTTTATTTCGTTTTAACCTCGGGTATCAGCCTTGCTCTTTTAATAAGAGGCGTTATAAGAACTTTTATGCCCAAAACTCCGTCGGTTTTTATTTCGGCTTTATTTGCCGCGGCAACGATATATGCGTCCTCAAAGGGCGTTAAGGCAAATATCAGGCTTTCTATGCTTTTTGCACCGCTTTTACTGATTATAGCGGCGGCGGCATTATCCCTTATTCCGCACCTTGATTTTACCAACCTTTTTCCGCTTCTCGGAGATAATAATTTTTATTTACCGTCGCTTTTCGGATTTAATTTCTTTTCGGACTTTATCGTTTTTTTCGTTATGATGCCTTATTTTGACAATAAAAGGGATGTTTTGCTATCCGGCGGTATAACGATAGGCGTGTCGGCGTTGTTATGTATGATAATGGTTTTAGCCGATTCTTTGACTATTCCTTATACGGCAAAGTTTGTATCGCCCTTTTATCAGATGCTTACCTTTATGGCGGAGAGCAACAGCGCCGTAGACATACTTAAAATATTCAAGCTGGCGTTTTTGCTTAATTTCTTTCTTTATATGTCAAGCTCTGCGGCATTTGCGGCAGATACCTTAAGAAGAGCCTTTAACTTAAAATATGCCGAAAAAACCGTGTGGCTTTTAACGGTCCTTATGCTTCTTACAGAGGAAATAAAATACAGAACAATGACCCTCCCTGAGGTCTACTCTGATATAATGGCATGGACCTTTTTAATATTTCCTCTCATTCCTTTTTTGGGATATCTTTTGGGAAGGAGGAAAAAGAGTGAAAAAAATTAAGATGCTTTTTTTAGCCGCAGTTATGCTTTTAAATCTTACAGGCTGTTATGACGTAAAGGAGATTTCATATACCGTGGCGGCGGTGGCAATCGGTATCGACAAGGGCGAAAACATGAAATACAGCGTTTCGTTTCATATTGAGAAGGCTGACGATTCAGGGGGCGGCGAAGAGGAGGAGCAAGACTCGGGTAAAAGCGGCGGAAAGAAAAAATCAAGCGATATAATAACAATTGAAGCGCCAACAGTATCTTCTGCTTACGAACGGGCAAATGACCTTACAAGCGTTAACATAAGCATAGAAAATCTAAAAATGATTATTTTGTCTGAGGATATTTGCCGTGACGGGATTTTTGACGTTATAAGTGAGCTTATGTGCGATATGAATCTAAAAAGCAACGCCTATGTGGCAACGGTAGAGGGAAAAGCTAAGGACATTTTGGAGGAAATAGATCCCGAAGAGGAGGAATACCTTTCGGTATTCTATCAGAGAATACTTTTTAAAAGATATGACGTTAAAACAAATTATTTTTGCATAGAGGAGGTTTACTTTAATATGCTGTCCCATCCGGGACAGGACATAATGCTGCCCAAAGCCAATTACCGAGGAAAAGAGGCAAGCGAGGAGGAAAAAAGCAAGGAAAGCTCACTCAATATCGGTTACATTCCGAAGCAGGAAAAGCATACGATGGAGTTTTCCGGCGGTATGGCGTTCCGGGACGGGCGATTGTCCTTTTATCTTGATGAAAACGACATGACTGCGGCGGCACTTATGTACGGAGATTTTAAAAGCAGAAAAATCAGTTTAGAGTATCCTAAGGATTCGGGGAAATATGTAGTTATTGAATTAAAACAGCAGAAGGAGCCCGAAAAAAGTATAAAAGTTGAGGACGGGGTTATTAAAGAAAGCATAAAGCTCAGCCTTTCGGGGACTTATCAGTTTGTTGATGAGAACGTTACTTTCGGTGAATTTAACTTAAAATTTGGCGAGTATCTTAAGGAAGAGATAAATAAGATGTGCTCCGACTTTATAAAAAAGAGCGTATTCGTATATGATACGGACATTATAAGTACGGGAAAAATACTAAGAACGCAATTTAAAACCAATAGCGAATTTAACGAATTTAATTACCGCGATAAGATGAAAAACGGCATATACAAGGTTAGCACTGAGCTGGATATGAGAAGCGGAGGGAGGTTTATTTTTAGGTGAGCGTAGCAATGAATCTGGTCACAGTGATTTTTATTCTTTTAACGGTCATAAAAAGTACAGCCTATGCCATATGGTGTATAAAAGATAAAAATATTTTAGGAGGAAGCGCTGTAATAATTTTGTGCGTTGCTTCGATAATCCTGCTTTTGTATAATGAAATGAACCTTTATATATAGGTACTTGAAAAATTTTCCGTTATAGGCTATAATAATAAAAGTAGGAGGTGCGCCGCTTGCTTATGGATTTTTTAGACCGGGTAAAAGGGAAAGTAAATCCTCTTATGACAAAATTTGAAAGGCTTAACGGAAAAATTGAGGAAACGCTTCATATAAATGAAAGCTATACGGAAAAGGTTTTGAGGTTTATATGCTTTATGCCGAGTATAAGCCTCGGCGCAGACAAGGCAAAGCTTAGAAAGGCGCTTATATTTATGCTCTTTATTACCACGGCGATTTTTACGGCCGTGCCGGGATATATTCTTTTTGCCTTTGTCGTTTTGATGTATCTTATTTTTGTTTCACAATATAAAGGAAACGAGGATAAGTGTATCTTTACGTCTTTTGATGTATTGCTGACGCTTTTCTGCTTCGTTGTATTATCCGTTGCCGCAGTCGGAAAAAAACTGCCGGATATTGCGGCAATATTTTTGGTGTATTCAAGCTTTATCGCACTTTATTTTATTATTGTAAACACAGCGGATAATCCGAAAATTCTGTTCATACTTAAATTTATTTTCTGTATGGTCGGAGCGGCTATGGCCTTAGTTCAGCTATCGGAAAATATTTTAAGCTATGAAATGAAGGTGCTCGGTCAGATATACGTTCTTTCCGCGCCCATGGATTTTGAGCTTTTCTTTATGACGAAAAATAAAAAGCTTAAGGTGCTTTTGGTCGGAGCGGCGGCTTTAACTCTTATTGCCCTTACGGTTTGCTGGTCGGGTGGCTCCTGGGTCTGGGCGACGTTTATTTTGGCGTTTTTCATTGTAATTAAGGATTGGCGGCTGCTTTTGGCAGGCGGCATAGGATTGCTTTTTATTCCTTTTATCATGCCGGGAGAGATAATAGATTTTCACAATCTTTCTGAAACCGGCATTATGAATTATCTTTTTGCCCCGTCGGCAGATTACAGAATTTCCGCTTTCGGAGCCTTAAAGGGTATACTTGACTATTACAGGGACTATCCCTCCGGCGGAAAATGGCTTGCGTCGCTTATAATATTTATCTGCGTCATAATACTTTTACTGCTTATTTTAAGAGAAGTGTTCTTTGACATGAAAAGCGGACAGATGGGCATGGTGTGTGCGCTTTTGTCTGCCGTGGGCTTCGGAGTGACGGGATTTTTGTTTTCGGATATTTCGCCTGGTATATGGCAGCATTATAAAACGCTTTTGGTATTCTGGATATATACCTCGCTCTATGCCGCAGACTCAAGAATGAATAAAAGGACGGAGCCTTATAGAGAAAAAAATAAAGCGAGATTTTGCTTTATAGATACTATACCGCTGCTTTTAGTAGTTGCATATTTAATAGCGGCGTTTTAAGGAGAAGAGAAATGAGAATATTGGGATTAGACTACGGAGATGTAAGAATAGGTATTGCGGTAAGCGATTTAACCGGAATGATAGCGCAGACAGCCGGCGTTATAAGCGGACGGGACGAGGAGAAAAAAATGGCAGAGCTTGACGGATATATGAAAAAATATTCTCCCGAAACCGTTGTTTTGGGCTATCCCTTAAATATGAACGGAAGCAAGGGAGAGAGGGCGGAAAAGTCTGAAAAATTTGCAGAGCTTTTACGTGAAAAATACGGCGTTAAGGTTATTTTGTGGGACGAGAGGCTCTCGAGTATGGCGGCTCACAGGACGCTTGAGGAGGCCGGAGTAAGCGGAAAAAAAAGAAAGGGAAAGGTAGACCCAATTGCCGCCGCATTTATTCTCCAGGGATATTTGGACAGTATTTTGAGTAAAAATATATTGACATAACGCCTTAAATGGTATAAAATATATTTAAGAAAGATGTTTAAGGAGAAGACAAATGGCAGATAATAAAAACGAGATTCCCGAGGAGAATATAATAGTTCTTTTCGACGAAGAAGAAAATAAAGAAATACCCTGCGAGTGGCTTGACAGCGTTGAATACGAGGGAGGGCAGTATGCAGTGGTGCTTCCCCAGGACAGCGAGGACGGAACAGTTCTTATTATGGAAATGATTCCCGATGACGATTCCGATGAAGAAGAGGCGTGGCTGTTTAACGGGATTGAAGATCAAAGCGTGCTTGACGCCGTATATGAGATTTTTAAGAAAAATAACAGCGACGAGTTTGATTTCATGTAAAAAGCCGTACACCCTGCGGCTCACGACATAGCGTGTATCTATTTAAACCAACATTTATAATAAGGGAAGACCTTAAAAGTCCGTGGCGTGCAAGCCTCCTACGGGGAGGAAGCCCAGGAGCGGATGAAGGACTGCCCACCTGCGAGAGCAGGTTTGAATAAGCACGCTAAACGGTTCATGCGGGGACAACGTAAATAAAAAAGCTCTGTCATTGAGGCAGAGCTTTTTTAATAAAATTAATAGCATGGAGGACAGAAGATGAAAGACGCAAGAAAAATGATTTACACAGCTATCGGAGCGGCACTTATTACGGTATGCTCGCTTATCACCGTACCCGGTACAATTCCGTGGACTATGCAAACCTACGGAGTTTTTACCGCCGCAGGACTTTTAGGAGCGAAACGGGGCGTTTTAGCGGTTTCTGTGTACATACTTTTGGGAATTATAGGACTTCCGGTATTTTCGTATAAGGCCGGTATAGGAGTTCTGGCAGGACCTACGGGCGGATATATTATAGGCTTTCTATTCTCGGCGCTTGTCATAGGCTTTTTCAGCAAAGGCAAGCTTTATAAGCTGATTTTGGGAGAAATATTAGGTCTTTTAGTTTGCTACGCTTTCGGAAGCGCTTGGTTTATGATTTACAGCGGAAAGACCGCGGCGGAGGTTTTTGCGGCGGCGGTTATGCCTTTCTTGGGATTTGACGCTATAAAGATTGCGCTTTCCGTATTTACCGTAACAAGACTTAAAAAAGTAAAATCATTAAATTTATAAAAAAATAAAGACCCACTGGGTCTTTATTTTTTTAGCCTTAAAGTGATTTCTCCGCTTGAGAGAATATCCTCCTTACCGTCGTTTTTCAAAACGGTAAGGCTTGCGTCATCGTTAATTAAGGTGACTGTTCCTTGAAAACTTTCCTTATTTTTTATGTAAAAAATTTCTTTGCCTAAAACAAGAGAATGTGACCTGTAGCTTTTAAGATAAGACTTGTCATGGGGATTATTTATGAAAAAAAGCATGTTTTTGGCTATTTTATATATGAGCTCTGTTTCGGACAGACTGTCGCAGTTTAAAGAGCCGGCAGAAGAAGCTATTTCATCGGGGAACGAATTTGTCGAAAGATTTATTCCTATCCCGATAATAATATAATTCCGGTCGGTGACTATGGATTCCGATAAAATGCCGCAAATTTTTTTGCCGGCTAAATATATATCGTTCACCCACTTTATTTTAAGGGCAATATCAGTCAGGCTTTCTATCGCCTCGGTCACGGCGACGGCTGATTTAGACGTTAAGGAAACAACGTCGTTTACAATTTCGGGAGCCGGAAAAGCAAAGCTTAAATATATTCCGGTTTTGGGAGGAGAGTAAAAGGAGCGCCCCATTCTTCCTCGTCCGTCGGTCTGGCAGGAGGCTATGTAAAGCCTCTTTTCTCTAAAGCCTGATATAATATTTCGTTTTGCTTCACTGTTGGTCGAGTCTATTTTGTCAAAATAGACTATATCAAGCTCCTTAAGAGCGTCCTTAAGAAAATTTAAATCAAGCATTTATAGTCAGTCCTTTTTGAATAAAATATCGAAAATAATATAAGACATAATGAAAAAATGCATATCGGAAAGTCGCCGAAACGGGTATATAGCGTTATATCGTCCTTTATAAGAGCCGTTCCGGAAACACGACCATTTTCGCCGGTGGGAAGATACGACAAAATGTTTCCTTTTGAGTCAATTAAAGCAGATATTCCCGTGCAGGCGCTCCTTACCCCGAAACGTGAATTTTCAATACAGCGGTAAATACTGTGGTATAGATGCAGTCTTGCACTGTCGGGAGATGAAAACCACGAGTCGTTTGTGGATATGCATAAAATATTTGCGCCATTTTTTACGGTTTCTCTTGAATAAGACGGAAAAATTGAGTCAAAGCATATAAGGCAGCCGGCGGAAATATTTTCGTATTCTAAGGGAGATAGAGAGTCTGAGCCGCTTATGTCGGTGCTTCTTATTTCCTCTGAAAAAAGGTTAAGTATCGGGGTATATTCTCCGAAGGGTACAGGATGCCTTTTTGATGAAACAGACTCACTTTTTTCGTTACAGGGAAAAAGGTATAAAGAGGTTTCGTTTTTTCCTTCGTCGGTTTTATATAGGGCGCCTAAAAGTACCGCCACGCCGTTTTCTTCAGCACTGTCGGATAAGTAGGAAAGATACGGCGATTTATTTAAATACACCGGTATGCATGCCTCAGGAAACACCAAAAGGGATTCTCCCCTAAATTCCTCTGCCGCCGCTTCTGCAAGCAAGGAGGCAGGCGTGCCCCATTTCTCCGATGAATTCATACCGTTTTGAACGGCAGAAACCGAAATGGAAACGCCTTCTGAGGGAGCGCTGTAAAGAGCGTAGGATAATGCTGCATTTAAGGTGCAAAGCAATGAGGGAAAGACCATGAAAATACAATTTTTAGTTTTAAGTGATAAAGCAAGACTTGACGAAAATAGAATAATAATAAAAGAGATAAAAAGGGGTCCGAAAAGCGAGGCGGTCTGTATAAATTCCGGAACCTCGGCAAAGGGTATGGATATTCTCGCCCAGGTATAGCCCAAGGGAGAAAAGGACAGACCTGTAAAAAGCTCGTAAAATACCCAGAGCGCCGAAAATAGCAGAGCAAAATATTTTTCCCGACAATTTTTACTTAAACGCCGGAAAATTACTGCAAAAATTCCGGAAAAAACGCCTTCAATCGCCGCAACAGCCAATCCTGCCAAGTGGGGGAGAATAAAATACATTATTTTTAATGAAAATAACCATGAAATATCTAAGCTTTGTATAAAGGCGGAATTTACCAAATAAAATGACGCTCCGAACAAAAAACCGTGGCAAAAAGGCTTTTTGCTGTCAAACAGTACAAATGAAAAAAGTGCCGGAGCGACAAAAAGGAGTATAGAAAAACCGGGAAATATAAAGGGAATTCCCGAAAGAATACCGGAAATAACACAAAGAATATTATTTTTCAAAAAAATCACCGCATATAACTTTGAGCATTTTATAAAAAAGTGCGAAAAAACACGCCATATAGCTTCTTTAGCCTATTATAACACAACCGAAAAGGAGAATCAATAAAAATTGCTTGATAAATAACTCTTTTGGTAGTATAATTTTACATATAACTAATTTGGGACGTGATTAAAATAGACAGGCTTATCATATATTTTTGCAGGGCGCTTTTACACCTCTGTAAGCTCTTGGGCGGAGGGAGCAGTCTGCCCGGCAGAGTTGCCCTTAAATTAAGACCGGGAATATTAAGAGAGCTTGCCCGGGGCTATAAGGTAATAATGGTAACCGGTACCAACGGAAAGACCACCACTGCGTCAATGATAACGAGTGCTTTGTCCGAGGCCGGTAAGAGAGTTATAAATAACAGCTCCGGCGCAAATATGACTGACGGCATTGCTTCGTGTTTTATTGAAAATTACGGGCAAAAAGGCTGGGCTGTAATAGAATGTGACGAGGCATACACAAGAATAGTAAATAAGTTTTTGAAGCCGGAATATATGGTAGTAACAAACATTTTCCGGGATCAGTTAGACCGTTTCGGAGAAATATACACCACCTGGGACAAAATAAAAGAGGCTATTTTAATATCGCCCAAAACCGAGCTGGTATTAAATGCCGACGAGGCAATATTTTCAGAGATTGAATTTACAAACAAGGTGCATTATTTCGGATTTTCCGAGGGAAAGGGCAGTATAAGCGAAAATATGGACTCGGCATTTTGCTTAAACTGCAAAGAAAGATTAAGCTTTAATTTTATAACATTTAAAAATCTCGGGGACTATTACTGCACAAAATGCGGATTTAAGCGCCCCGAAAGGGAGTTTAGCCTTGATAAAATAAAGGACGTTACGGTTGACGGCTCGGAGGTTTTTATCTGCGGCGAGGAGGTAAAGCTTTCCGTGGCAGGCGTTTACAATATGTATAACGCCCTTGCGGCATTTTCCGTTTCATCGCTAATCGGCATTGACAAAAAAACAATTGCAAGAGGCATTGCCTCACAGCAGAGCAGATTCGGCAGAAACGAGCTTATAGACGTAAAAGGAACTCTAATGCAGCTTTCGCTTATTAAAAATCCCACCGGATGCGACCAGTGCATAGATACAATTGTACTTTATAAGGAGCCGTGCTCGCTTCTTTTAATGCTTAATGATAACTGGGCTGACGGTACGGACGTTTCGTGGGTATGGGACGCTCACTTTGAAAGGCTTTGCTCTCTTGATATTGACAGGATAATAATAGGCGGCACACGCCGCTATGACATGGCGATAAGGGCAAAGATTGCCGGACTTTCAGAGGATAAATTTATTATTGCCGATAATGACGAAGAGGTAATAGAGAAAATCGGGGGATGTAAGACCAGAGTTTTTGCTTTGTGCACATATACGGCAATGACAGAGCTTAGAAAAACCATGTATAATAAAGGCATAGTAAAAGAAATGTGGAAGTAGGAGTGAAAATGGAGCTTGAGATTGTACACCTTTATCATGATTTACTAAATACCTACGGCGATGACGGAAATATAAAAATTATAGAAAGCCGTGCAAGGAACAGGGGAATAGACGTAAAGATTCATAATGTTACCGTGGGAGACAGAATAGGAAAATGTGACCTTATGTTTTTGGGCGGAGGTCAGGATTTTGAGCAGACAATAGCAGCAGAGGATCTTTTAAAAAACAGACGTGATTTTATTAAAGGATACACCGAGGACGGAGGTGTAAGCCTTTGTATATGCGGCGGCTATCAGCTTATGGGCGAATATTACGTTGCGGCGGACAAAACGAAGATGAAAGGGCTATCCGTTCTGCCTATAAAAACCGATGCCGGGAATAAAAGAATAATAGGAAATCTTATATTGGAAAACGAGCTGGAAACACTGGTGGGCTTTGAAAATCATTCGGGACGTACCTTTATAGGAGATTTAAAACCACTCGGCAAGGTCCTTTTCGGAGGGGGAAACAACGGAATCGACGGACACGAGGGCGCAGTTTACAAAAACACCCTATGCACATATATGCACGGACCATTTTTATCAAAAAATCCTGCTATATGCGACGAGCTTATAAGACGTGCCATGACAAGGAAGTACGGACAATGCTTTCTTGAGCCTCTTGCGGACGAGTATGAGAAAAAGGCTAAAATGACCATGATTAAGAGATTGCTGAAAGAATCCGTCTCATAATTATTTTTAATGACGCATATACCGGAACGCCGAAAATTATGCCGGAAAGCCCGAAAAGTCCGGCTCCTATATAAAGCGCTATAAAGGCCGCAGCAGGAGATATATCCACGCTGACGGCTTTTATTTTAGGCGAAAGAAACGAGTTGTCAAGCATCTGAGTCAAAATCATTATGCCGAGGGCAATAAGTGCCGTTACCGGCGACTTAAGATATGCCGCCGTCACCACCGGAACGGCGCCGATAAAGGGACCGGCTGTGGGAATCAGACAGAATATGCCGTAGAGTATCGACAAAATTAGCGCATATTTTATTTTAAGAATATAAAGAGCAATATAAGTTGCGGAGGTAAGAATTAAGGAAACGAGCAACTGACCCCTGAAAAAGTTTTTAAATACAATGTCAATTTCCCTAAGAGGAGGAATAATATACGGAAGCTTAGAGGAGGGAATAAGCGATAAGAAGCCCTCCTTTAAGGATTCGGGATCCATCAGAAAGAAGCAGGATAAAACCACTGCGGCCGCTGATTTTGCAATAAAAGAAAAGATATTCGACAAAAATTGTGTTATTGACTTTTCCTTTCCGGATAGGAAGTTTAAAATATTATTTGCCCGGATTAAGGGATATTTTTTAGAAATAATAGGAACATACTCAATAAGCTCTTTTATTCCGGAAAGCACGGTTGGGATAATCACCGCTATAAGCACTGAGAGCAGGGCAAATATTAAAAGATAGAAAAGCACGGCGGCAAGACTTTTCGGAAGCTTTTTAGACAAGGCTTTAACAAAAGGATATGCAAGGTAGGTTAATACCAAGGCTCCGAAAATAGGCGACAGGAGCTCCTTTAGCTTGCCACCGAAAAAATACAGGATAAAAAACGCCGCTGCGGCAATATAAATATAATTCTTTTTCATAACGCATTTCCCCTATGTAGGCGGCTTTTGAGCCGCCTTTTACAACATGTCCGCAAAGCTGTCTATCGTTGTGCCTATGGTCCTGAAAACATGACTGCTTTTTTTGTGCATAAGCTTTTTCTGCCTGTCGTTAATAGGATCCATAACTGCGCCTATCACCATGCCGATAACGGCGCCTGCCGCTATGCCTGCGGTAAAATTTATTGCTTTTGACAAAATATTCACCTCTTATTACCGAATGTTGTTCTTTTCCTTAAGTGCGGCAAGACCGCGGTTTTTGGAAGTCAGGGACGGATTTTTTGCTCTTAGAATTCCGTTTTCGGTTTTAAATGCATCCGCCTTTAATATTTTCCTGCCGTTTATTATATCGTCGGCCACGCCTCTTCCCATTAAAAGCTCGGTGAGATTTCCGGCCTCCATGTCGAAGTATCCGTCCTTTACCGTACCGATATAAAAATTATCGTCCTCCGGAGCGGCTTTTATACCTATAAGCTTTTTAAAGCTTATAAATTCCGGCTCCTTCGGCGCTTTGATAAATTTTATCCCGGGACCTTTAACCGATACCTCGGCTGTTCCCGCATATAGAATATCCCTCTTTTTAAAAAGTCTGTTCTGGTAGATAAGACTGCGGTTTGTCGCTACTATTCCGATAATCTCGGTGGAATTTTCTTTCAAAAATATATCAGAAACAGTGCCGATTTTTCGTTCCGAGGGATATTGAATGACGGGTGTGTTTAAAATCGTATAATAATTCAAATCTGCGGCACCGTCCTTTTATGAGCGCTCTTTTTTAAGAGCATAGTTATTATGGTCTTAAATTTTATCCGCTATACTTTGAAAAGGGTGGTAAATATGTAATTAAGCCGCTTTATGCGGCTTAATTTGAAATTAAAGCTCCATTTGCCGAGCTAAAAATCCGGCGGTGGCGCCGGCAAGCTTTTCATCCACTTCATTTACAGAAGTTTCTCCGTCGTCCAAAAGCACAACCGAGCCGATGGAATCGCCCTCGCTTATTATGGGCATAATAACTCCGGCACGGTATTTTTCAACACCGTCGGCAATTTCAGGCGTGTTTTTGTCACCTTTTTTTAATACAAAGGCTGTTCTGTCGGCGATAATCTGCTCAAGCTCTCGGCTTACTCTTTTTTCCGCAAGCTCCTTTTTCGGAACGCCGTATACGGCTATTACGTTGTCCTTGTCGGTTATGCATACGGGTCTGCCGGCGGTTTTTGAAAGAGTTTCGGCGTAGCCTGACGCAAAATCTCCCAGCTCGCCTATGGGAGAATATTTCTTAAATATAACCTCGCCTGATGAATTTGTATATATTTCCAGTGGATCGCCTTCGCGTATTTTAAGCGTTCGCCTGATTTCCTTGGGGATTACAACCCGTCCCAAATCATCGATTCTTCTGACAATTCCTGTTGCTTTCATATATAAATCTCCTCGCATAAATTTATATTTTACAAAACTATTATTTGCTCTGCTATAAAATTTATCCAAAGAATTTTATGGCAGTTTTTATTTGATTTTTTGAAAAATAATTTATATAAAGAGGTGGATTTTTAAGAGGAAAGGTGATATAATTAAAAAAGCAATAAAAAAGGAGATTACACATGAACGATAAAGAGCTGAGAGAAATAAGAAGAAGGTTTAGACCGGATAAAAGCAATATATCTTTTATAAAGGGCTGTTTTGTAAACGACAAAGGTGAAATAGTAACTACGTTTACCGAATCCTTAGCCACAGCAGGAACAGATGAAACGGAAAGACTTTTGGGTATAATGAAAAAGAGCTTGTCCGGGCGACTTAAAAAGAATCTTTTGGATATTAATTTTACCACGGCGCAGGTTTCAGGGAGCGAGGAACATTCACTTCTTATGAAGCTTAAAAAGTCCGAGCTTAAGGATGATAACGCCCTGTCTGAATTTTTTAAAAAAGCCGCCGAAACAATAAATCTTTCGGAAAATTATGTTATACTTATGGCTTTTGACAGCTACGACGTATTTGCCTTTTCAAGCGACGGCATGAAAGAGGAGGACTCAAGCGAGGTATATTCATATATTCTTTGCAGTATCTGCCCGGTAAAGAGGCAAAAGGGCGCATTGTCATTCCACGCATACGACAGTACGTTTAAGTGCCTGTCGGGAGATACCGTTATACTTTCGCCCGAAACCGGATTTTTATTCCCGGCATTTGACGACAGGACAACAAATATATACTCTGCGCTTTACTATACGAAAAATACTGCGGAAAATCAGGAGGAATTCTTAGAAAAAATATTTAACTGCGGCAAAATGATGCCGGCAAGGCAGCAGAAGGAAAGCTTTGAGGAATGTATAAGCGCTTCTTTGGGCGAGGATTGCAGCTTTGAGGTGATAAAGGAGGTAAACGACCGTATTTCGGATATGGTTGAGGAACACAAGGCATCAAAGGAGGAAGAGCCTCTTTTATTAAATGAAAGCGCCTTTAAGGGTGTGCTTTCCTCCTGCGGAGTCGGCGAGGAAGGGATAAATACATTTTCCGAACGGTTTTCCGAAAGCTTCGGTAAAAATTCCGAGATAAGCCCTGAAAACGTTATAGACGTAAAAAAATTTGAAATGAAAACACCCGATGTTTCCGTCAAGGTAAATCCTGACAGAAAGGATTTGGTTTCCGTAAAGGTAATAGACGGGACAAAATACATAATGATAAAAGCGGATGAAAATGTGGAAGTAAACGGGATTGATATAAAAATAAAGTAAAAGGGATTTATTCCGGAGGCGATTTTTTTGAAGGCAATAAAGCATTTTTTAACTATTACCAGACACAGACATTTGGTTATAAAAAACTGTTTCAGGGCAGGTATTGGGCTTCAGGGACTTTTTCATGACCTTTCCAAATATTCGCCGGCGGAATTTATACCCTCCGCCAGACTGTATCAGGGAACGAGAAGCCCCAATGAAAAGGCACGGGAGCTTTACGGCTACTCCTCTGCGTGGCTTCATCACAAGGGCAGAAATAAGCATCATTTTGAATACTGGCGCGACGTAAACGTAAAGACAAAACACTATGAGGGAGTAAGGATGCCTGATAAATATATAAAGGAAATGGTATGCGACAGGATAGCTGCGTCGAAGATTTATAAAAAGGACGCTTATACGGATTCGTCCGCTCTTTTATATCTTTTGGGTGGCACGGATAAAGAGAGTATGCATCCTGAAACCTATGAAAAGCTTTGCTACCTTTTAAATTACTTAAAGGATAACGGCGAGGACGAGCTTTTTCGCCTTATGAGAAAAAATGAATTTTAGTGGGGAGATGATTTTATGACTCGTGTTATAAACGCCGGAGGAGTTTTAATAGGCGGAGGAAATAAGATAAGCGTGCAGTCCATGACAAATACTAAAACCGAGGATGCGGCGGCTACCTTATCGCAGATAGACAGACTTTATAAGGCAGGCTGTGATATAGTAAGGGTGACGGTGCCTGATGAAAACGCCGCCTCGGCGCTTAGGGAGATTGCGGCAAAATCCCCTATTCCGGTAGTGGCGGATATTCATTTTGACTATAAGCTTGCGCTTATGAGCATAGAGGCCGGGGCGGCAAAAATCAGGATAAATCCCGGAAATATAGGCAGTATGGAAAAGGTAAAGGCTGTGGCTAACATGGCAAAGGAAAAAAAGGTGCCTATAAGAATAGGGGTAAATTCCGGCTCGCTGGAAAGGGATTTGAGCGAGCCGACACCCCAAAATATGGTAGAAAGCGCCCGGCGCCATATAAAAATATTAAACGACTGCGGATTTTACGATATAGCAGTATCGCTTAAGGCTTCTTCGGTTAAAACCACTGTTCAAGCTTACCGTCTGGCGGCAAAAACCTTTGATTATCCTCTCCACTTAGGCATAACCGAGGCAGGAACCGCATACGGAGGGATAATACGCTCTTCGGCGGGTATCGGCTCTCTTTTGATTGACGGCATAGGAGATACCGTAAGAGTATCTCTTACCGCCGACCCCGTAGAGGAGGTAAGAGCAGCGATTGAGCTTCTGCGTGCTCTTTCCTTAAGAAAGGGGCCTAAGCTTGTGTCCTGTCCTACCTGTGGGCGGACTAAAATAGACCTTATAAAAATTGCCGGCGAGGTGGAAAAACTGCTTTCATCTGTTGATAAGGATATAACCGTGGCGGTTATGGGCTGTGCGGTAAACGGTCCGGGAGAAGCAAAAAATGCCGATATAGGTATAGCTGGAGGAAACGGGGAGGCCTTGCTATTTAAAAAGGGTAAAATAATCAAAAAGGTTAAGGCAGATAAAATAACGGAGGAACTTTTTAAGGAGATAGAAAGGCTGTAGGTATATGAAGCTTTCAGAGATACTTTTAGGGGTGACCTTAGGAGAAGAATTTTCCGATGCGGAGGTTATCAGGGCAAAGATAAACAAAAAGGAAAGAAATATGAATATCGCTTTGTCGCTTGACGCAGTAATTTCCGAGGAAAAGACAGAGAAATTTAAAAAAACAGTTAAGGAATTTTACAGCTTAAATTCCTTAGAGCTTTCCTTTTTCTATAAAAATGCTGAGCTGACGGAAAAATTTTTAAATACATATTATCCGCATCTTGAATGTGAAATTGGACGGCGCGAGCCCGTATTTAAATATCTGCTTTTCGGAAGCAGGGCAATATTGGAGGACAAAACTCTTAAAATAACGGCTGTGCACGGCGGAACGGATATGCTTAAAGAAAAAAAGTGCGACCGCCTTATACGTGATATAGTGCACGAGGAAACCGGCATGACCTGGGACGTTTTATTTATAAGCAAAAAAGAGGAAGTAAAAATGCCAGAGCTTAAAAAGGAGGTATACGTGCCGAAAGAAACAAAAGAGGTTAAGAAAACGTCCGTAAAAACGGTTACGGGCGATGTTATTTTGGGTAAAAGCATAAAGGGCGAAATAATGAAAATAGCAGATATTACCGAAGAGACCGACAAGCTTATAATAAAAGGCGACGTTTTGAAAATCGATACGAGAGAGCTAAGGAGCAAGAAGGTATTATTTAAGTTTATCATCTCCGACGGGACAAGCTCCATAGGCTGTAAGTTTTTTACTACAAGCGAGATGCTTCCTGATTTAATGAAAGCACTTTCAAAAGCTACCGTATGCGTTCAGGGAGAAATAAGAAACGACCCCTTTGAACGGGAGGAAACCGTTTCGGTAAGGAGTATTGAGAAAGCCGAGAAAAAGATAAAGACCGACGATGCGCCTGTAAAGAGAGTCGAGCTTCACTGTCACACTCAGATGTCGGCGATGGATGCGGTATGTTCAGCGTCAGCAGTGGTAAAAAGGGCGATTTCTTGGGGAATGAAAGCCGTTGCCATAACGGATCACGGCGTAGTGCAGGCATATCCCGAGGCGCTTAAGGCAAAGGGTGACAATCCCATAAAAATAATATACGGAGTGGAGGGGTACTTGGTCCCCGATACCATTGATGCGGTGATAAATCACAAGCCCTATTCCATAGATGATGAATTTGTTATTTTCGACATAGAAACCACAGGACTTGATAAAATAAACGACGCAATAACCGAGATAGGCGCCGTTAAAATGAAGGACGGAAAGGTTATCGACCGATTTTCGACCTTTGTTGACCCGAAGCGTCATATACCTGAGAAAATAACGGAGCTTACCGGCATTACGGACGACATGGTAAAGGGGGCGCCCGATGAAGAAAAGGCGGTTTCTAACTTTTTAGATTTCTGCGGTAAAGCCCCTGTCGTGGCGCATAACGCAAAATTTGACACAGGATTTATAAAAAACGCCGCCAAAAGGCATGCGCTTGAATTTGAAAATCCTATAATATGTACGCTTATTCTTTCTCAGGCTCTTTTACCGGAGCTTAAAAAGCATAAGCTTAATATAATCGCCGATTATCTTAATATAGAAAATCCCAATCACCACCGTGCGGTGAACGACGCCGAGGTAACAGGGGGGATATGGAACGATTTTGTAAGGCGCATGAAGGCTTTGGATATTTCCGATATTTGCCAGATAAATAAAACCTTAGGCGATAAAATAGATATAAGAAAGACGAAAAACTGCTATCATGTGATACTGCTTATTAAAGAATTTAGCGGCATTAAAAATTTATATAAGATAATATCTGAATCACACCTTAATTATCTTGGCAGAACTCCCAGAATGCCGAAAAGCCTTATTCAGAAATACAGAGAAGGACTGATTATCGGCTCGGCGTGCGAGGCAGGCGAGCTCTACAGGGCAATGGTTTCGGGAAAAAGCGAGGCGGAGATAGAGGCAATCGCATCTTTTTACGATTATCTTGAAATACAGCCGTTAAAAAACAACGCCTTTATGATAAGGGAGGGAATCGTAAAGTCGGAAGCCGAGCTTATCGAATATAATAAACGTATTCTTAAGCTTGGGGACAAGCTGGGAAAGCTTACCGTGGCCACGTGCGATACGCATTTTCTCGATCCGGAGGACGAGGTATACAGACGAATACTTATGGACTCAAAGGGCTTTTCCGACGCCGACAATCAGCCTCCGCTTTATTTCAGGAATACAAAAGAGATGCTTGACGAATTTAAATATTTGGGCGACAGAGCGTACGAGGTGGTTGTTGAAAACACAAATAAGATAGCCGATATGATAGACGAGGTAGTGCCTATAAAATCAGGAAATTATCCGCCTACAATCGAAAATAGTGCCGAGGACCTTAAAAGGCTGTGCTACGAGAAGGCGTACAGGCTTTACGGAGATCCGCTTCCGCCGTTTGTTGCAGACAGGCTTGAAAGAGAGCTTAATCCGATTATCGCCCACGGCTACGACGTTATGTATATGATAGCCCAAAAGCTGGTTAAAAAGTCCAACGACGACGGATATATCGTGGGCTCGAGAGGGTCGGTAGGCTCGTCCTTTGTTGCATTTTTATCAGGTATAACCGAAATAAACTCTCTCCCGGCGCATTATATATGCCCCGAGTGTAAGTATCTTGAATTTCCGAAGGTGTCGCCCGGTCTTTCCGGATGCGATATGCCGGATAAGCTATGCCCCGAGTGCGGACACGAGCTTAACAAGGAGGGACACGACATACCCTTTGAAACCTTTCTGGGCTTTAATGCGGATAAGGTGCCGGATATTGACTTAAACTTCTCCGGAGATTATCAGACAAAGGCGCATAAATATACAGAGGTACTTTTTGGACAGGGCTATGTTTTTAAGGCCGGAACAATCGGAACGGTTGCGGAAAAGACCGCCTACGGCTATGTGAAAAAATATTTTGAAAAGCGGGGAATTAAAGTCAGGGAGGCTGAGGTTGAGCGCCTTATGATAGGCTGTACCGGCGTTAAAAGAACTACCGGTCAGCATCCGGGCGGCGTTATAGTCTGCCCAAAGGAGCTTGATATACACGACTTTACTCCCGTTCAGCATCCGGCGGACGACCCGGACAGCGATGTAACGACTACGCATTTTGACTATCACTCGATACACGACAATCTCTTAAAATTGGATATTTTGGGACACGACGATCCGACGGTTATAAGGATGCTTGAGGATTTAACCGGGACAAAGGTGCAGAATATAAGGCTTGACGATAAGGAAACAATGAGCCTATTTTCCTCAACGGAGGCTTTGGGCGTTACTCCCGAGCAGATTGACAGTCAGGTGGGTACCTACGGTATTCCGGAATTCGGAACAAGAATAGTAAGAAATATGCTTGTTGAAACGAAGCCGAAAACATTTTCGGAGCTTGTGAGAATAAGCGGACTTTCACACGGAACAGACGTTTGGTTCGGAAACGCACAGGATCTTGTAAATTCAAAAATATGCGACCTTAACAGTTGTATATGCACACGTGACGATATTATGGCGTACTTAATAGCTCAGGGTATGCCCAACGGCACGGCGTTTAAGATAATGGAGTCTGTAAGAAAGGGAAAGGGGCTTAATCCCGAGTGGGAGGCTTTGATGAGGGAGCATAATGTGCCCGAATGGTATATAGATTCGTGCCTTAAAATAAAATATATGTTCCCTAAGGCGCATGCCGCCGCATATGTTACAAACGCTTTCCGTATAGCGTGGTACAAGGTTCACAGACCGGCAGAATTTTACATAGCATATTTTTCTGTCAGAGCAGATGAGTTTGACTACGACATGATGACAAAGGGCTATGACTATACAAACGACAAGATAAAAGAATTTGAAAAGCTGGGAAAGGGTATAAGCGCAAGAGAGAAAAATCTTCAGACAATACTTGAAATGTGCAGAGAGATGTATGCAAGGGGGATAGAGTTTGAACCGGTGGATTTATATAAATCTCATGCGACAAAATTTCTTAAAGCGGAAAACGGAAATATAATACCGCCCCTTGCTTCCATTGCAAACCTCGGGGCAGTGGCGGCAAATCAGATAATGAACTCAAGAGAATCCGGCGGTGAATTTTTCTCGGCGGAGGATATAAGACAGCGAGCTAAGGTGGGAAAGAGCGTTACAGACCTTCTTGGTGCGGCAGGCTGTCTTAAAGGAATACCGGAAAGCAGTCAGATGACGTTTTTTGACTGAAAAAACCCGTTCGGCTTATTTAGCCGAACGGGTTTTAATAAATTCAAAAAATAATATCTTAAAAGCTTTATTCCCGTGATGTCGGGGGCTACGCCTGTGTACGCGGAGGGTGGGAGGAGCCGGGCTTTTTCCGTGTACGGTAATAATTTCTGCTTTTTGGCTTAAAGGGTACAGGCGAATCCGATTTTGCACCGTCGCAAGATGCCGGCTTATTTTCTTTGGATATAGACCGTTGGTCACTTTCCGGTCTTCTTCTTTTCTGTTGGGGAGCGGCAGGCTTTTTCTGAGATTCGGTACGGGAATTTTGCCCTCCGACCGATGGCTCTTTATCAAAGGATTTTTTCTTTTGCGGACGCTTGTCATGCCTCGGACGCTTTATCGGAGCGTCATTTTCTATAATAGGCGGTATCGGCTCGAAAACGGTGGGAATAAGATAAATTTCGTCGCCGTCGGCAATGGAACATTCTTCAAAGGTTTTAGAAAGATCTTTTATTTGCTGGCCGTTATGCATTATCTGAAACGTAGTGGGATCGGCGCAGTCTATTACAAACTGAAAGCCTATAAGCTTTTCTATCATAACGCCTACCGGCATATCGTCGGTGACACGGTATTTAAGGCGCCTGTTTTCGTCAGAGCCGTATATGAAAATAAGTGTCAGCTTTTGCATTTAGAATTCCTCCGATTGCCCTCTAAAGTACGCACGGGACGCTTTTTGGGGCTGTTTTTAATATATATTTTTTACCCGACGAGGCAAGGGAAGCCTGAACGGCACTATATGCCTTTTCGGGGGTGTTGTTTTTTTCACTTAAGTGGGCAAGCATGAATTTCTCTGTGCCTGAAGATATAAGAGAAAGGCACGCTTTTGCACAGTCGCTGTTTGAAAGATGACCGTACCGTCCGGAAATACGCTTTTTTAAGAAATACGGATAAGGACCGTTTTTAAGCATTTCCTCATCATGGTTTGCCTCTATGATTATTCCGGAAGAGCCCGAAATATGACTTAACATCCTATCGTCAATAAAGCCTGTGTCTGTTATTACCGAGGCTTTATCCGAAGCTGTTTCAAATGAAAATGCGACTGATGAGGCGGCATCGTGACTTACCGTAAAAGGCGTAATGTGTATTTTTCCTATATCAAAGGGTTTTTCAGGCTCAATAATATGTATTTTGGAAGAATATTCAAGGCAAGTTTCTCCGAAAGCACCCTCTGTAATGTATAGAGGAATATCAAAATACTTTATTGCCGCCGCCGCAGACTTTATATGGTCGCTGTGGGCATGAGTTATTAAAATAGCCTCCGGTTTTATATTGCCAAGCGCCGAAAGACCATCCTTTATCCGTTTTAGGCTTATTCCGCAGTCGGACAAAACTACGGTATCTTCGTATTTTATTACAGAGCAGTTTCCGCTGCTGGAGCTTGCAAGAGAGGCGAGAGAAATCTTCATTCCGTAACACGCTCAATTTTTGCACCGAGTGCTTTTAATTTTTCCTCAAATTTCTCATAGCCTCTGTCTATATACACTATATTTGAAACCTCGGTTATTCCGGAGGCCATAAGACCGGCGATAACTACTGCGGCGCCTCCTCTTAGGTCAGTTGCTTTTACCGGAGCGCCGAAAAGCTCGGGTACCGCCTCAATAGTCGCCATTTTACCGGCGGCATTTATTCTGGCGCCCATTCTTATAAGCTCGTCGGTATACTGAAAGCGGTTGTCCCATACGCCCTCGACCATTACGCTGACGCCCTCCGCTTTAGTTAAAAGAGCGACCATCTGGGGCTGAAGGTCTGTGGGAAAGCCGGGATAAGGCATAGTAAGAACATTTGTGCACTTAAGCTTACAAGGTCCCTTTACTCTTATGGCATCGTCAAGCTCGGTCACCTCTGCTCCGACCTCGATAAGCTTGGCGGTAAGCGACTCCATATGCTTTGGAATTACGTTTTTTACCAAAACATCTCCTCCTGTTGCCGCCGCGGCAATCATAAAGGTGCCGGCTTCAATCTGGTCGGGAATAATCTGATATGAGCCGCCGCGCATCTCTTTTACGCCCTTTATTTTAACAGTATTTGTTCCGGCGCCTTTTATATTTGCGCCCATGGCGTTTAAGAAGTTCGCCATATCCACGATATGAGGCTCTCTTGCGGCGTTTTCAATCACGGTGATACCTTCGGCAAGGCAGGAAGCGAGCATTATATTTATCGTCGCACCGACGCTTACCTTGTCAAGATATATATTTGATCCGGTAAGGCGGTCTGCCTGCGCTTTTATAACACCTCTTGAATCGTCTATTTCGGCGCCTAAGGCTTTAAATCCCTTTATGTGCTGGTCTATTGGACGAGTTCCGAAATTACACCCTCCGGGCATAGCTATTTCGGCACGGTGAAATCTGCTTAAAAGTGAGCCGATAAGATAGTACGACCCTCTGATTCTGCGTACAAGCTCATAATCCGGAGCGGTAGAGGTGATTTTGGTAGAGTCCACGGTAATTGAATGAGAGTCCGGTCTTGTTATTTTTGCTCCGAGGCTTTTTATTATATCTATGATAACGTCAACATCGCTTATATCGGGTATATTTTCAATCCTGCATACTCCGTTTACCAAAAGCGTCCCGGAAAGTATGGCAAGAACTGAATTTTTTGCGCCGCTGATGTTTACGGTGCCGGCAAGGCGAGTAGGTCCCGTTATTACGAGTTTTTCCATATTATAAATCCCCTGTCGTAAAATTTTATAATTATCTTAATAATTATACTACCAAATTCATAAAAAAGCAATAATTTTATTCTTTTTGAATGATAAAAATCGGGAGGTCTATTTTAACCTTTTTATAACCTCCTTGGAAATAATTCCGGTAAGAGTACCCATAATAAGTGCGGAAAGTCCTAAAAAGCTTATGTAATAAAAGAACGAAAAGCTTCCGGAAAATATAAAAAGAGCCAAAAGCTGACCTAAATTGTGAAACACAGCTCCGAGGGCGCTGACTCCGACCGGGGAAAAACTGCCGTATTTTTTTAAAAGCGTCATAGCGCCGAGAGAAAAAATACTTCCGAAAACAGCGAATAGGGCGCCCTGGGCACCCCAGAAAAGCATACCGCAAACCAAAGCCTTAATAAGGGAAACTGTAAGAGCATAAAGCCCTCCTAAAGTATAAAGAGCAGTCATAACGCATATATTTGAAAGCCCTATTTTAACGCCCGGAACAGAAACGGGAAGAGGTATCATGCCTTCAAGATAGCCCAGCAAAATAGCTACGGCGCTAAGCACTCCTATGTATGCGGTTTTTTTTGCAATCTTCATAATTCACCTTATGCTTATAATTACTTTGTTTGGAAGGCAGATTATCTGCTCTCCTTTTTTCTTGATTGCCCTGCTTTTGACGCACAGCTTATCGGGGCAGTCTGCACTTTTCATATAAGCTTCGTTATCCTTTATTATTAAAGTGTTCGTGCCCATTATGTCTATCTCTGAGTCTTTTTTTAATAGATAAGTGCCATAGCTTTCGCCGTCTGCTGTTATTTCAACGGTTTGCCCGTCTTTCCTCAAAGAATTCATTAAAATTAAAAGACAAAATATAATTGCTAAAGATAAAATAAGAATAATATCCTTTTTTTTCATAATAGATATGTCCTTATATTAAACGGCAGAAACTTTAATCAATATAGACGGCTCGTTCTCCGCCTATATATTTAGGTCTTGTTCTGGCGCATACTATTTTAGCTTCGCCTATTTTGTCGGTTTTGGTACGAAAAGGCACGGCAACATTTTTAAGATGCATGCCTATCATGGTAAGACCTATGTCTATGCCGAAATCTGCTTTTATATATTCTACTGCGCAAGGAGAAGCAAAATGATTAAAACAAAAGGCTGCAAACGACCCACCGGCCTTTTTTACAGGTCTTACATTAACCGGCTCATACCCCTTTTGGAGAGCCTTTTCCTTCTCTAAGATAACAGCCCTGTTTAAGTGCTCGCAGCACTGGGCGGCTATATATACATTTTTTTCATCGGCGGCCTTTTTTATGCCCCTGTATATTTCCGCCGCCACATCTTCGTCAGACGCAGTACCGATTTTTTTGCCTCTAACCTCGCTGGTAGAGCAGCCGACAATAAGTATTTCGCCGCCTTGGGCGGGGAAAATAAGCTCCTTTACCGCTTCGTATGCACTTTTTTCAATGTCTGTCATATAAATCCTTCCTATCCATTGTATTTTTCAATTAATTTTTCGGCGCACCTTAAGCCGTCAGACGCCGCAGACATTATTCCGCCGGCATAGCCTGCGCCCTCTCCGCAGGGATAAAGTCCCTTTATGTTAACAGATTCTAATGTGACGGGATCCCTTAAAATCCTTACGGGCGAAGAGCTTCTGGTTTCGGGAGCCGTCAGCACAGCATCGGGCGAAGCAAATCCCGAAAGACGAAGGTCGATATTTTTTATTCCCGAGATTATCTTGTCGCATATGCGCTCCGGCATAAAGCTATGAATATTTTCAGGGCAGACGCCCGGCATATATGTGGGCTTTACAGAGCCGAAATGTTTTGTCACAAAGCCTTTTTCAAAATCATTAAAGGTCTGGCAGGGAGCGAAAAAGCTTCCGCTTAGGGAATAGGCGGCTTGTTCGAGCTTTCGCTGATAGTTAACGCCGTCAAATATTCCGTTTCCGAAATCACGCTCGTCCACATTTACCAAAAGAGCACTGTTTGCATTTATTCCGCCCCGATCCGAATAGCTCATTCCGTTTGTGACAATGGCCTTGTTTTCGCTGGATGAGGCAACTACATATCCTCCGGGACACATGCAGAAGGTGTAACAGTCGTCCCCGAATTTATAGTCAGCAGGAGGCAGATTTTTATGCCCCGAAAATTTACCGTATTGGGCTTTATTTATTTCCTCCTGAAGATGCTCGATTCTCATGCCTACCGAGAAGGGCTTCTGCGCCATTGCCGCACCGAGGGAGAAAAGCGCCTTAAAGGTATCTCTTGCGCTGTGACCGATTGCCAAAATAACAGCGTCCGTTTCTATGGTTTCGTTGGCACATGCGGCTTTAACCTGACCGTTTTTTATTAAAAGCGAATTAAGCCTGTCTGAAAAAAGGTATTCTCCGCCGAGAGCTTCAACCTCGGAGCGTATATTTTCAGCCACTTTTTTCAGTATATCCGTTCCGATATGAGGCTTTGCCTCCCACAAAATGCGTTCCGGCGCTCCGAATCTTACATATTCGGAAAGAATTTTTCTTATATATAAGGAGCCGGTACCGGTATTTAGCTTGCCGTCGGAAAATGTGCCGGCTCCGCCTTCTCCAAACTGGACGTTGGATTCCTCATTTAAAGCCCCACCTGAGAAAAAGAGCTCTGCGTCAAGGGCTCTTTCATTTACCTTTTTTCCGCGTTCAAGTATAATAGGTCTTGCTCCTGCATGGGCTAAGCTTAAGGCGGCAAAGGTCCCGGCAGGGCCGCTGCCGACGATAACGGGTCTTTGAGGCACGGGCTTTTTAAGACAAGGATATTCATAGAGGCGGTCGTCAAATATCTTAGCGTTCTTTGTTTTAAGAGCCGCTTTTTCTTCATTTTGCACCTTAACCGCAACGGAATACACAAAATGAACGTCGTTTTTATGCCTTGCGTCAACAGCCTTTTTGTATACGTAAAATTCTTCCGTTTTTTTCCCGAGAATTTTTTGAACCTTTCTTTTTAAATCCTCTGTGTCTGAGTCAAGACTTAATTTTATATTATCAATTCTTATCATAATGTATCCTTAAAGTCACGGCTTGCCGATATGGCGGCAAGATAAGCGGAGGAAAATGCCCATTGAAGGTTAAAGCCGCCGCAGTCGCCGTCTGCGTCAAGGATTTCTCCGGCGGCGTAAACTCCTTTAACAAGCTTTGATTCCATGGTGTTTTCGTCAAAGTCTGCCAAATCTATTCCTCCGGCGGTAACTTGAGCGTTTTCAAATCCGGCGGTATCCGTAATGTCAAAATTAAAATTTTTAACCAATGAGGCGGCAGTCTTAAGCTCTCTTTCTGAAAGCTCTGACGCCTGACGGGAAAAGGGAAGCGTCCCGGCACGCTTTAATATCTGCATGCCCACCTTTTTATTTAAAAATCCCGTGAAAAGATTTTCAAGGGTAATGTATGATAAAGAGCGCTTTTGCTTAAGCAAGGACAATATTTCGGAAAAGCTAAAGTCCGGCGCAAGGTCGATTTTTACTTTTTTGCCCTTTGCGTCCCGGGAAAGCTGCATGACGGGAGGACCGGAAAGCCCGTAGGAGGTAAAAAGTATCTCTCCCGTTTCGCTTCTGTCACCGACAGTAATATTCCCTAAAACCTTTATTCCCTCTAAGGGCTTTGTGCCGGCGCACTTTAACTGTACGATTGAGGGGGAAAGGGGGGTGAGCCTGTGTCCGAGATTTGTCAAAAGCGAATAATCCCCTCCGCCGGAAAGCTTGGGAGAAGCCGCTCCGCCGGTACATACTATAACCTTGTCGAATTTTTCCTCGTGACCTCCTGCCACTACGCCCAGACAGTTTTTATGAGGAATGATTTTTTCTGCGGCGGCAGAGCACCTTTCGCTTTCTCCCTCGGCAAGCCTTAAAAGGTCTAAAACAGACGAGGCCTGGAGACTTGAAGGATAAATCCTGTCGCCCTCTTTGGTAAAGCTTAAGCCTATGCTTTTAAAATAATCTAAAAGGGCATCCTTGCCGTATTTTTCTATAACGGACGAAATGAACTTCTTATTGCCGTGATACCTTTTTATATCAATATTTTCGTTTGTTATATTGCACCGCCCGTTGCCCGTGGCAAGAAGCTTTCTGCCGGCTCTTTTTTCTCTTTCGTAAAGAACGAAGTCTATGCCCCTTTTTTTAAGCAAGGACGCCGCCACAAGCCCGGCAAAGCCTGCGCCTATTACAGCGATTTTCATATTCCTTCTCCTGTCGTTAATTAATAATTATATTATAAGCTATTTTTCCCGACTTGTAAAGTATGGTCAAAAAAAAGTAATACTTATACGGAAGATTAAATATATTTAAATATATCCTATTAGTGAAAGGAAGAATTTTAATGGAAGCTGAAATAAGTAAAAAAGTTATAAGCACAAGCTATCCTTCCTCCGAGTTTAATGTGGAGGTGCTTTCCGAGGGGGATGCAATAGTCCCCGACTCAAAGCCGGACATTTCAGAAATTCTTTTGACTGACGGACGCTGCTCGGCGGACAAGATAGAACTGCAAAAAGGACGCGTTATATTTACCGGAACAGCTCAGTTTACTGTGCTTTACCGCCCCGAGGGAGGAGAGGGCGTAAAGTCCCTGACGGCAAAATTCCCATTTAACCACATCCAGGAGGCGAACGGAGTAATGCCCGAGGATAAGCCTCAGCTTAAAATAAGCCTTGTGCATACAGAATGCAGTTTGATTAATTCAAGAAAGCTTTCCTTAAAAGGCGTTATCTCAATCTCGTTTATATCGTATTCCGATCTTCCGGTGCCTCTTTGCTCAGATATATCGGCGCCTAACGTTGAAGTTAAAAGGGAAAATATCTGCTCAAGCTCTTTGGGCGCATACGCCTCTGAAAGCTTCACCGTATCCGATATACTGGAGGTTCCGGAATCAAAACATGCTGTAGGGGAGCTTTTGCTCTGCCGGGCAAAAATATCAGACTCATCAATTAAGCTTGTCACGGGAAAAGCAGTGGTAAAGGGGAATGTGTCAGTATTTCACCTGTATACCGCCGAGGACGGAGAAATAGAATATATGGAGCACAGTATCCCTTTTACTCAGATAGCTGACGTGCAGGGACTCACCGACGATATGGATTCAGATATTTCACTGTCCATAGGAGATTTTTCCTCCTTCGGCGATTCGGGCTCCGAAAAAGAACAGAGACAGGTCTCCTTTACATGCAATATAACACTGTCGCTTATTGCCTTCGGAAATGTGTCTGAAAACGCTGTAACGGACGCTTATGTACCCGGACTTAAGTCTGAACTTTTAGTATCGGAGTGCAAAAATTCAGAGATAATTGAAAGAAAAGTGGACTCGGTTACGGTAAAGGAGGGGGCGGAGCTTCCCATAGATATGCCTCCCATGGATAAGGTATGTCCGGTCTACGCTTACATATCATCGGAAAGCGCCGTATGCCGCGACGGGAAAATAACCGTATCAGGAACGCTCAGCGTCGTAATAAGCTATATTTCGGGCAATGAAATATTTTCCTTTACCAAGGATATGGATTTTTCTTCGGTATCAGACTGTCCCATGGGAGAATTTTTTGTATATTCCGATGTTAAAGTATCGCACTGCGATTACAATTTTATAAATCAGGCGAAAATTGACTTAAGGTGTATACTTGATGTAGAGGTAACCTTAAGGAAAAACACCGATTCTTTTTCATCTGTAACGGCACTTTCCGTGGGAGAGCCCTTAGCGGACGAAAGACCTTCGGTTATCATATATTTTGTAAAAAGCGGAGATACTTTGTGGAATATTGCAAAGAGATACAAAACCACGGTGGATAAAATACTTTTCGCCAACGATATGACCGGGGAGGAAATACTTAATTCCGGCATGAGACTTTTGATTCCGGCATAAAGAACAAAAAATAACTGCAAGAGGAAAATTTCCTCTTGCTTTTTTTTATATATTGTTTTATAATAAAAAAGAATATAAGTCAAGTTATGCTCGGAGGAAACAAAAGTGAGGATTATTGCCGGAAGTGCGAGAGGTCTTAAGCTTAACACTTTAGACGGTCTAAGAACACGCCCGACGGCTGACAGAGTTAAGGAAGCGCTGTTCTCATCGTTGACCGAAAGGCTTTACGGTGCTAAGGTGCTTGACGCTTTTTCGGGAAGCGGCGCCCTCGGAATTGAGGCGTTAAGCAGAGGAGCGTCTAAGGCGGTTTTTTGCGAAAATGACAAGGACGCTTTAGGGGTGTGCAGAAAAAATCTTGAAAAAGCAAGACTTTCCGATAAAGGCGAGGTGCTTTTTACCGACGCTGTTTCCTACATAAAAAAAGACGGAGAGAAGTTTGACATAATATTTGTTGATCCGCCGTATGCATCGGGGCTTTACGGTGAGTTTTTGACACATGCGAAAAAAAGGCTTTCACCCGGAGGGATAATTGTTTTGGAGTATGAAGAAAAAAACGCTCCGGACATCCCTTGTGACTACTTAGTAATAAAGAAAAAGCGATACGGACGGGTTAACCTTTCTTATCTTATGGGAGTTGAACAGAATTGAGAATCGCCATAGTTCCCGGAAGCTTTGATCCGGTGACCTTAGGACATATTGACATAATAAAAAGGTCTGCTGAAATTTTCGACCTTGTTTACGTAAGTATACTTGCCAACAGCGAAAAGCAGCATCCCCTTTTCACGGTTCCCGAGAGAGAGGAGCTTATACGCCGTGTTACAAGCGATATTAAAAATATAAAGGTGGATAGCTTCAGCGGTCTTTTGGTGGATTATGCAAGGGAGAAAAAGGCATGTGCTATTGTAAAGGGCTTAAGAGCAGTGACTGATTTTGAGTATGAGTTTCAGATGGCCCTTATAAATAAAAAGCTTGCTCCGGATATTGAAACGCTTTTTATGATGACAAACGGAAAATACTCTTACTTAAGCTCAAGCATTGTAAAAGAGGTGGCAAGCTACGGCGCTCCGCTTAACGAGCTTGTTCCCGAAGAGATAACGCCTGACATATATAAAAAATTAAATAAAAAATAAATATAAACAAAGGAGGATCACATTAAAATGGAGATACTTGAAATAATAGATAAGCTGGAAGAGAAAATTGACAAGGCTATGAACATTCCGTTCATAAACCGCAGCCTCATGGACAAGGAGGATCTTTTGGCGGATATAGAGGATATAAGACTTCAGCTTCCGGAAGAGCTTAAGCAGGCTCGCTGGATGAAGGAGGAGCGCAAAAAGATAATTTCCGAAGCGCAGCAGGAGGCGGAGGGAATTATAAAATCAGCCGAAGAAAAGACAATTCAGATGGTACAGGAGCATGAAATTACCAAAAAGGCATATGAACGCGCTACTAATATGATAGATTCCGCAAAGGCAAGCGCTCAGGAAACAAGGGATCAGACCGTGCAGTACTGTGACGAAATGCTTGCAAACATGCAGCAGAAGTTTGAAACCTTAGTTGAAACCATAAAGGAATCGAGAAGTAATCTTAAATAATGTTAATACTTTTATAAAGCGGGCATATAATATACTACCTTTAGTTAAGGAGTGTATTATATGTCCGCTTTCAAGGTTTTAAATTTAAGGGATTTTTCATCTAAAATAATCTCTATGCTGCTTTTTCTCTCTATGGGACTTTTTTCCTTTGTGATAAGCGGCGGGGTAAAGGAAGGAACAGCCGTACCTAAAAGTATACCGTTTTTCCTTTTTGAAATTGTCAGTATTTTATCTTATCTTTTTTTCGGGCTGCTTTTCTACCGCATATACCATATAAAAGCAAAAGAAAGAAAGGCGGCGGTTTTGCTTTCACTGATACTTTTTTCTCTAAGCCTTTTTTATAACATTTTTCTTTTTAGATTCTCGCTTTGTATTATATCTGCCTTTATAAGTGCATTATGCATATTTATTGCGATTTTACTTATAAGGTTTTCCTGTGCAAAAGGAAAAAACACGGCGCTTTTTATAGGGTGGTATATTCTGCTCTATTCTTATTGCCTTTATTTTTCGCTGGGTATGGCGCTCGTTTCATAATCAATATTGATAAATGAGGATGAGTTACATTGGGGAAGATGATTGGATTTTGTTTGTTTTGTATATTGATTTGGAAAGACTTTTGTGATATAATTTCCATATTGATGCACAAAGTGTCGTGCATGCCGCATAAAAAGGCACGCACGGTGAAAAGGGAATCCGGTGAGAATCCGGGACGATACCAGTCGCTGTATACGCCGAAGCTTTTTAGTCCGTTGACGAAAGTCAGTCATTGGGAAACTGAGAAGGCAGGACTATAAAAGTGCGAATTTTTTCATAAGGCGTTAAGTCAAAAGACCTGCTTTGTTGCCGCTTTGCAAAATATATGTTTAAGAGCATATAAAGAAGCGGTATTTTTCGGCTACGCTCTTTTAACGCACTTATTTTAAAAGGGCTTATTTTTGCATACCGAAATTGCTCAAAGGGCGCGGGAAAACTCTGCCGCGGCAGCTTTATAGCTGCCGCGGTTTTTTATATAAAAAACGAAAGAAAGGAATATGAGAAATGACAAAGAAAAGATTTTTATCACTGATGCTTAGTATCCTAATGGTATTAAGCTTAACGGTCGTGCAGGTGTCGGCGGATAACGGCATAGATGCGGTAAGCGTGTTTGTGAACGTATCGGAAGGCGGAAAAATACTTTCCGACAAAGACGGCCGGCTTCTTGAGCATGCTAAGGTAGAGCTTTCCGGCAAAGAAAGCTACTGTCTTGACGACGTATTCAAAGCGCTTCACGATGCCTTTTATGAAGGAGGCAGTGATTTAGGATATTCCTCAGCCGAAGGGGCATGGGGGCCTTATGTAACAAAATTCTGGGGCAATGAAAGCGGTAATTTCGGCTATCAGGTAAACGGCGGAGCCGAGGAGGTAATGGGGCTTTCTCACGTGGTCGAAAACGGGGATTATATAGATGCTTGCATATTTAAAAACAGCTATCCCGACACTGAGAGCTACACGTCCTTTGACCGTCCGGCATATGAAGTATATGTGAATGAAGAGGTAACGCTCATCTTAAGTCAGGCAGGCTACGACGAAAATTATAAAACCGTATTTTCACCCTGTGAGGGCGCTGAAATTACCGTTAACGGCGAAAGAAAAGCGCTTTTTACGGATAAAGACGGAAAAGCCTCGCTGGCATTTGATTCTCCCGGCACCTATACGGTTTCCGCTGAAAAGGAAAAGGAAGTAAACGGAGAAGCAGTAACCGCAATAACTGCGCCGGTCAGCGTTGTAACGGTTAAGGCTTATCCGGACGCCTGCATTACGGTGCCGTCTGACGCTTCGCTGTTTTTAGGTTCTAAAGGAAAAACGCATTTTGTGAAATTTACTGAGGCGGAGCCTTCTCTTATAATATCCGACGGAGAGTTTTCCAAATACTATTTTGACCTTGCAGATAACGGAACGTATAACTACCGTGTAAGCGGAGATGAATATGTTACATACGGGGGAACATTCAAAAAGACGGCGGATTTTGCTCTTAACATAACAGAGGAAATGTTAAAGCCCGAGGGGAAGACAAAAACTACTGTTGACAGGGATTCTTCATCTAACAACGGATACAACGTTGCGGATATTTATTTAAATATCAATGCGGAAGGATATTTGAAGCTTTCAAAAGGCGATAATTATCAGATTGTTTCGCTTCGTAACTGGGAGGCAGTAAATTCGACATTTAACAATTATTTTATTGAGCCGGATTACCGCTATGAAGTGATTGACGAAAAAGGAAATCCCTCGGATATAGTCACGGTCGGTGAGGACGGACTTTTGACGGCAAGAGAAAAGGGCACTGCAATAGTTTTGGTTACATATGACGCAATGACCTTAAATTTCGGGTCAGGCGATGAGTTTTACGGCGCAGTTTATCCCGAAAATACAGGCGTGTTTGTTGTAACGGTTGATTCGGGCGACAGCGAAATAAACACCGGGATGACCTTAAATGAGGGAAAAAATAAACCGGAAATGAAGCTTTCGGGAGATAAAATCGACAGTGAGCATGATGTCATTTACTTTACCGGAGAATATGGCAAATATACCTTTACGCCAAAAACCGAGGGCGTTAAGGTATATGCTCTAAACCCTTATGTGACTGAGAAAATATCATATAACGGCTTTGAAGAAATAATGGGAAACGCCGACGGAAGCGTAACCGTGCCTTTGACCGAGGGTAGAAATATTGTAAAGCTTGAAAAGGACGGCAAGGAAGAGTTTCAGGTTATCACGGCAAAGAAAGTCGATGTAACCGTAAATAACGGCGAGGGCGTGCATCCGGGGGATAAGGTAAGCGTAGTGTTTGATAAGCTGTACCACCCGGCAAACAAGCTTGCCGGGGTATACAACATGAATGCCGTTGCTTTGTATGAAGACGTAACCGGCTATGAGGGGCAGGTTATCGGTGCGTCCTCTGCACAATATAATTTTGCAAACAGTGCTTCTGCAAATACGGTTTCAAATATTATGACTGAAAAAAATGAATGGGGCGTTATAAAATACGTAAAAAGCGGCGATCTGGTAATACCCGAGGATTACCCTTACGATACCTTTGTTCTTTCCGGGGGCTTTATCTACGTAAGCGGATGGGGAGATCCTTACGGAAATCATCGCTTAATAACATATGAGAGCGGAAAGGGAGCAAATATAAACGCAGATGCAAAGATAGGATATTTAGGAAAGCTGCCTGATATAACAATTCCGGTAACTATAACAGCTTCCCCGCTCACCTCTGTTACTCTTAAAACCGACGGAGTAAAGACCGAGTATTATGAAGGTGACAAATTTGATACCGAAGGTCTTGTGGTTACGGCAAATTATGAGGATGAAACGGCGCAGATTGCGCTTAATTATGAAATTTCTCCGGAAATTTTAACCTTAGACACCGATAAGGTGACGGTTTCGTATAGGGGAATGACAGAATATATTCCCGTAAGCGTAAAGGCTCCGAAGGTAGTCGGTATTGAAATAAAAAAGGCACCCGATAAAACCACATACAAGGAGGGCGAAACCTTCAGCCCAAGCGGAATGGTTGTCGAGGCAGTATATGAAAACGGTAGCCGAAAGGAAACTAAAGACTATTCTTATTCGCCTAACCGGGAGCTTGAAATTACAGATACTCAAGTTATAGTAACATACACCGGCAAGGAAGCGGCGGAGAACATAAAAACGGCGTCGCAGATAATAAACGTGTCTGAAAATACATCCGGTGGCGGAGGCGTTAGTGCATCGGGGAAAATAACGGTGTATTTTACCCTTTTGGGAGATGAAAAACATGGAGAGCCTGAAGATAGCGCCGATATTCATACAAAAAGCAAGGGAAATCTTGAAACATGGATACCCAAAACGAAAATAACTCTTGGTAAAGGAAGCTTTGTCATTGACGCAGTCAAAAAGGCTCTTGGCATAAGCGGCATTCCCTACACAAACGAGGGGGATTATATAAGCGAAATCAAGGGGCTTTCTGAATTTGACAACGGCAGTCTTTCCGGATGGATGTATTTGTTAAACGGCAAATATCCGAATAAAGGAATCGATTCGCAAAAGCTATCGGACAAGGATATAATAGTATTCCATTATACGGACAATTACACTAAGGAGAAAAACGAATATTCACATGGGAGCTCATCTTCCGGATCGCCTACAAAGAAAAATGACGAAACGGTAAAGGAGAGTGTAGAAAATGCCGATGAAACAAAAAAGGAGGACGAAAAAAAGCCTTTGTTCAGCGAAAATACCTACGGGGATGTGAAATCCTCCGACTGGCATTACGAAGCGGTCAAATTCGCTTATGAAAATAATATAATGCAGGGAACAGACAAAGGCTTTGAGCCGGACATCAGCATGACAAGAGCAATGTTTATAACCGTTCTTTGGAGAATGGAAAACAAGCCTTCTGTAAATTATGCGATTTCCTTTGAGGATGTTAACCCGGATGAATGGTACGCAGAGGCGGTAAGATGGGCGGCAAGCGAAAACATCATTTCGGGACTTAGCGATACCGTATTCGGAAAGGATGAGAAAATTACCAGGGAGCAGACGGCGGCTATGCTTTACCGGTATATAAAAACAAAGCGGGGCGAGGAGGAAAAAGAAAACGAGCGCAGTCTTTCTTTTGAAGATGCCGGAAATATTTCGGAATTTGCGCTTAAGGCAATGACGTGGGCGGTTAATATGGGAGTAATTAAGGGAAAAACCGATCGCACGATTAATCCCGGTGACAATACAACCCGTGCAGAAGCGGCGGAAATGATAATGAGATTTATAAACATTTTGACAAAATAGTATTAAAGGCGGCGGACAATTACTTCTGCCGCCTTGATTTTGCAAAAAAAAACAAGGCGGGCTCGAATTTTGCCGACAAAAAAATTAATAAAGATATTGCTTTATAGTGAAAAAACGTGTATAATAAAGCTATATTTTTTTAAGGAGGGACTTTCTGGATGAAGAAGAAAGCAATACTTGCGCTTATTTCTATCGCTATAGTTTTAACAGGCTGCGGAGAAAATTCGGGAAAGAAAATATCGGAAAAGGAAGCAATAAAGGCAATAAAAGATTACAGTCCCGGAGCGGTTATAACGGAATGCGAGTACGATGAGGATTCTATGGTTTATGAAATAGAATTTGAAACAGAGCTCGGAAAGTACGAGGGTAAGGTCAGCGCAAAAAACGGTGATGTAATTTCGGTTATTACTGAAGATCCAATATCTGCTCCGCGGGCGGACGGACCATCGGCGAACGAGTCGGATGACAATGAAAACACCGGCACATCAAAGCAGGCGTTTTCTCATGAGGATGCACTGGCCATTGCTATAATAGATGCTGATGTCGGTGGCTCGGTGCTTACGGTAAAAAACTCGTACGATAAAGAGGATAACTGTTATGATATTGTTTTCCGTTCGGGAAATAAGGAATTCAGTTATAAAATTGATGCGGAGACAGGAGATATTAAAGAAAGCAGTGTTGATATGGACTCTTGATAGCAAAGATTGTTAAATATGCGTAAATCTTTGCGTTCATAAAAGTTAAAAAGCAGTCTGAAGCGTTGCTTTAGACTGCTTTTTTTGAAATGTTTAGATATTAAATAAAATTTTTATAAAAAAACACTTGCATTTTTTTGTATAATGTTGTATAATTGATTTTACGCCGGTGTGTTGGAATTGGCAGACGAGGTGGACTCAAAATCCATTGGTAGCAATACCGTGCGGGTTCAAGTCCCGCCACCGGCACCACGTCGGAACGGACTTATGCTCCGTTCCGATTTTTCTTTTGCAGAAAAATCAGTCACACGGTCTGGCGGTGCCGACTTTTTTCAGATATTTCTGCTGCATGCGCTCGAAAAACTTGATTTTACCCTCCTTATATAATATACTTTTTATAGAACATCAAGAGGGGAGTTAGCTTATGGAAGCAGAGTTTATTAATTTAACCGAGGAAAATATAGACTTCGAGCATTTGTGCTGTATTATCAGAAAAAAGAAGCCTCATCCGGGAGTGGAAGCGAAAAGGGAATGGCTTAGAGAAAGAATAAAAGAAGGACATGTATTCAGAAAGCTTAAAGGCAGTGAATGCTGTTTTATTGAGTATGCGCCGCTGGACAAGGCGTGGACACCTGTTACGGGAAGCAATTATTATTACATATACTGCCTGTGGGTAAACGGAGAAGCAAAAGGTAAAGGATACGGGAAAGCCCTTATGAATTACTGCATCAGCGACGCTAAGGAAAATGGGAAGTCCGGTATATGCATGCTTGGGGCAGTTAAGCAGAAAAACTGGCTCTCCAATCAGAGCTTTGCCGAAAAATTCGGGTTTGAAACAGCGGACATTACCGAGGACGGCTACAAGCTTTTTGCGCTTTCCTTTGACGGAACTTATCCTAAGTTTACCGAAAAGTCAAAAAGGCAGCATATAGATAACGAATGTCTTACCATATATTACAGCATGCAGTGTCCTTATATTTTTAAGAAAACGGAGGAAATAAAAAATTACCTTACTGATAACAATATAGACTTTTCACTTATAAAGGTTGATACTCTTGAAAAAGCAAAGGCGCTTCCGTGCGTATTTAACAATTGGGGAGTGTTTTACAAGGGAAATTTTGAAACCGTAAATTTGCTTGATGTTAATGCGGTACGGAAAATTTTAAATAGATAACAATGTAAAGGAAAAATTAACATTTTTAATTGACAAACTAAAGCAGGAGTGCTATAATAAAATTGCTAATAAAAATAGCTATAAAAATTAGGAGAAAAAGAGATGGACAGATTTTACGACCTTGCCGGACAGTTTATAAACGTCCGCCGAAGCCTGCCCTATGTAAAATTCGATAAAGAGGTGTCGAGAAAGATAAAGCATGAGATATGTATTTTAAGCTATTTAAAGCTTCATGGAGGAAGCGCCCACCCGAAGGATTTGAGCGATGAATTTATCGTAAGCACCGCAAGAATGGCGGTTTTATTAAATCAGCTTGAGGATAAGGGCTATATCATAAGGATACCTGACAGCTTAGACAGCAGGCAGACTATTGTTAAGCTCCAGCCTAAGGGTATAGAGTTTTTCAACGGTAAAAACGATGAGATAGTGAATTTTATCGCAAGTTTTTTCAAAGAGCTCGGGGAAGAGGATTCCTCGGAGTTTGTAAGACTTTACACAAAGCTTATGAATTTTGTGGCTGAAAAAGGATAATAAATTAGAAAGAAGAGATATTTTATGACAAAGAAACAATTTAAAACCGAATCTAAAAAGCTTTTGGATATGATGATTAATTCAATCTATACCCATAAGGAAATTTTCCTTCGTGAAATAATATCAAACGCAAGCGACGCTATTGACAAGCTTTATTTCCGTTCGCTTACGGATAGCTCTGTAACTTTAGGAAAAGACGAGTACGAAATAAGGATAACGCCAAACAAGGAAAAGAGAACGTTAACTATCTCGGACAACGGCTGCGGTATGACGAAGGACGAGCTTGAAAATAACTTAGGTACAATTGCGAAGAGCGGCTCTTACGACTTTAAAAACGATCCCGATTCGGAAAACAAGGATAAGGTTGATATTATAGGTCAGTTCGGAGTCGGATTTTATTCGGCATTTATGGTAAGCGATAAAATTACCGTAGAGAGCTTATCCTACGGAAGCGACGAGGCGTACTCATGGACCTCTTCCGGAGCCGACGGCTATACGATTGAGCCTTGCGATAAGAAAACGCCCGGCACTGTGATTACGCTTCACCTTAAAGACGATACCGAGGAGGAAAAATACGGGCAATATCTTGAGGAATACGAAATTAAGGAGCTTATAAAAAAGTACAGCGATTACATACGCTACCCCATCAAAATGCTGACAGAGCATGAAAGGCTTAAAGAGGGAAGTAAGGACGAATATGAAAAAATAACCGAGGATGAAACCTTAAACGGCATGGTGCCCATATGGAAAAAGGACCCTTCAGAGGTAAAGGACGAAGAATATGACGAATTTTACCGGGATAAGTTTATGGATTATGAGGCTCCGCTTAAGGTAATACGCCAGAAAACCGAGGGTACGGCCGATTACACAGCGCTTTTATTTATCCCCGCCCATGCGCCTTATAATTATTATAGCAGGGACTATGAAAAGGGACTTAAGCTTTACTCAAGCGGCGTGCTTATTATGGATAAGTGCAAGGATCTTATACCGGATTGCTTCAGCTTTGTAAGAGGATTGGTAGACAGCGCCGATTTATCTCTTAATATTTCCCGTGAAATGCTTCAGCACGACCGTCAGCTTAAGGCGATAGCAAAAGCGCTGGAAAAGAAAATTTCGTCAGAGCTTTTAAATATGCAGAAAAATGACAGAGAAAGCTACGAAAAGTTCTATAACGCCTTCGGCTCTCAGCTTAAATGGGGAATATATAGCGATTACGGCATGAAAAAGGACTTGCTTAAGGACCTTATCATGTTTAAGTCTTCAAAAGAGGGAAAGCTTGTAACACTTAAAGAATATACAGAGCGCATGAGAGAGGACCAGAAAAAGATTTATTACGCTTCCGGAGATAGCTTAGAGAAGATTTCGCTGCTTCCTCAGGTTGAATCGGTTATTGCCCACGGCTACGAGGTTTTGTATCTTACAGAGGATGTGGATGAGTTTGCGCTTCAGATGCTTAACACTTATGAGGAAAAAGAATTTTTGAACGTGTGCAAGGATGAGCTTGACCTTTCAACAGACGAAGAAAAAGAGAGCCTTAAGGCAGAGAACGAAAAGGCAAAGGATATGCTTTCCTTTATCAAGGAAAGTCTTGGCGGAGAGGTTAAAGATGTGCGCCTGACAAATAAATTGGATAAGCATCCGGTATGTCTTTCTAACGAGGGTATGCTTTCTGTTGAGATGGAAAAGGCGCTTAATAAGTCCTCAAGTGAGGAAAACCGCATTAAGGCTGAAATCGTGCTTGAAATTAACGCAAGCCATCCCATCAAGGATAAGCTTTCGGAGTTATTTAATTCTGATAAGGATAAGCTTTCAAAATATTCCAAGATTCTTTATGCCCAGGCAAGACTAATAAGCGGACTTTCGCTGGACAATCCTTCTGAAATAGGAGAGATGGTCTGCGGCTTGATGCTTGAATAAGGCTTAATTAAGACCTTCTTACATAAATGTCAAACCTGAAACTTTAGTATATTTAGTTAGCAAAGAGAAAGGGATTTTAGGCTGAGCATGGATTTATTTATAAAAATAATTGTCTGCCTCATAGCCGGCGCCGGCGCCGGAATAGGCACGGGCTTTGCCGGTATGAGTGCGGCGGCGGTTATAAGTCCCATTCTTATAACTTTATTGGGACTTCCGGCATACGACGCAGTCGGAATTGCTCTTTTAAGCGATGTTTTGGCAAGCGCCGTCAGCGCCTATACATATAAGAAAAACGGAAATCTTGATGTAAAAAACGGCGTTATAATGATGGCATTTGTACTTATATTTACGGTTGTCGGGAGCTATATAGCAAGGCTTATTCCCAATCATGCAATGGGAAATTTTTCGGTTTTCATGACGCTTCTTTTGGGAATTAAATTTGTTGTGCGTCCCGTTATGACTACTAAAGAAGCGATGGCAGGAGTAGCTTTTAAAAAAAGAATGATACAGTCTGCTTTTTGCGGAACCTTAATAGGCTTTATATGCGGCTTTGTCGGCGCCGGCGGAGGTATGATGATGCTTCTTATACTGACCTCCGTTTTGGGATATGAGCTAAAATGCGCTGTGGGAACGAGCGTATTTATCATGACGTTTACGGCTCTGACGGGAGCGTTAAGTCACTTTGTTATGGGCGGAATTCCCGATATAACCGTACTGGCGCTTTGCGTTTTATTTACGTTTATATGGGCTCAAATTGCCGCAAAATTTGCAAATAAGGCAGATACCAAGACGCTTAACCGCATAACGGGAATAGTGCTTATAATAATCGGCGTTATTGTTATCGGAATTAATGCGATAAAATGAAGGATTTTTTTAAAATTTCATATATTTAGTTGAAAAATAAATTATTTTGTATTATAATACCCTTAAAAGGAATAAGATCCTTTTAAGGGTATTTTTTTAAGGAGAGCCGACAGATGAAAAAATTAGCAGTATTTGCAGTCATATTTTTGTTGACAGGTATTTTTTGCACTGCGTCTTTTGCCGAAGACGAAATAAAGGTTTTTGTCAGCGGTACAAAAGTGGATTTTGATGTTCCACCCGAAATAATCGACGGGCGTACCATGGTGCCTGTCAGGGCAATTTTCGAGGCGATGGGCGCTTATGTCACATGGGACGATGAATCTAAAACGGCTATGGGGGTAAAGCTCGGAAAGACCGTAGAGCTTACGGTCGGAGAAAAAAAGGCTGACTACAGCGGCAAAAAGGTTACTATGGACTCATCGCCCATAATAAAAGACGGGAGAGTGCTTGTCCCTGCAAGATATGTTTCGGAGGGCTTCGGCTATAAGGTTACATGGGACGGCGAGAAAAACTCCGTTTTAATATATCATGATACCGATAATTTAAGCTTTTATGAGGGTACAAACATTCCCGATTACGGGGAGCTTTACTCCATTGAGCATATAAAGTCCGACGGCGGAACCTATATATATTCCGTAACGGATATTGCGTCAAGGGATCCTGAAATTGACAGTGCGGAGGATTATATAGATATTCTTTACGATATGGGCTTTTCTTACATGGGAAAAGAAAAAATATCCGGGGAGGGAAGGATAGGAGAAATATATAAATTTTCAAATGCCGGAGAGGAAGTCGGAGTAGGAATAGTAGAGATTGAGGAGGAAAAGGTTTTTTACATAAACTTAAATTAAGTGGGGTAAAAAGCCTTGACACAAATGGTCGGATATGTTAAAATATATTAAGCTAAATAAGCCCCTTTAAGTGACTGACGGATAAGTGGAGCACCACAAAGAAGCTTTTAGGGAGTTTTAAAGCCGACCGTCTGGGCGCATTTACTTCTTTAGTGGGAGGTAAGTGCGCCTTTTTGTTTCAGTTAAATGAAAGGATGGATTACGTATGAAAAAAGTCGGAATAGTTATGGGAAGCGACAGCGATCTGCCAGTTGTTAAGAAAGCGGCGGATATCTTAAAAGAGCTTGGAGTGCCTTACGAGGCGCATGTATATTCCGCACACAGAACTCCAAATGAGGCAAAAAGGTTTGCCGAAGAAGCCTCTGACAACGGATTTGGGGTAATTATTGCGGTTGCCGGCATGGCGGCGCATCTTGCCGGAGCAATTGCGGCAAACACGCTTTTGCCGGTAATAGGAATCCCGTGCAAATCCTCGTGCTTTGACGGGATGGACGCTTTGCTTTCAACGGTTATGATGCCTCCGGGAATTCCGGTTGCGTCGGTGGGAGTGGACGCAGGAGTAAATGCGGCTCTTCTTGCGGCTGAGATTATTGCTTTAGGCGACAAAGAGCTTTACGAAAAACTTATGGAAAAACGGAGAAACGACAGGGAAAAGGTTATTGAAAAAGATAAAAACATATCTGACCGTTTAAATAATTAAGGAGGACTTATCATGGAAAAAAAGGAAATGCTTTACGAAGGAAAAGCAAAAAAGGTATTTGCGACAGAGGATGACAATTATTGCATAGTGTCTTATAAGGACGACGCAACGGCGTTTAACGGACTTAAGAAGGGCACAATCGCCGGCAAGGGCGTTGTAAACAACAAGATGTCTAACTATCTTATGGGCGAGCTTGAAAAAGCCGGAGTTCCCACTCACTTTGTAGAGGAATTAAACGACCGTGAAACGCTGGTTAAAAAGGTTTCCATTGTTCCTCTTGAGGTCATCGTGAGAAATGTTGCGGCAGGCTCTTTTTCAAAGAGATTCGGCGTTCCCGAGGGGAAGGAGCTTCTTTGCCCCACGTTAGAATTCTGCTATAAGGACGACGCACTGGGCGATCCCATGGTAAACGATTATCATATAGTAGCCTGCGGCTGGGCGACAAAAGAGGAGCTTTCCGAAATATCCGAATATGCCTTTAAGATTAACGCATTTCTTAAAGATTTCTTTAAGAAAATAAATATAGATCTTATTGATTTTAAAATTGAGTTCGGCAAGACTTTGGACGGAAAGATTATTTTAGCTGACGAAATATCGCCGGATACCTGCAGATTTTGGGATTCTGAAACTCATGAAAAGCTGGATAAGGACAGATTCAGAAGGGATCTTGGCAATGTCGAGGAAGCATACAGCGAAATGATGAAGAGAATTTTCGGAGGTAATTAATGAGCGGCTTAAGAGAAGAGTGCGGAGTCTTCGGAATATATAAAGGTGAAAAAACAGATGTGGCAAAGGACGCTTATTACGGTCTTTTTGCTCTTCAGCACAGGGGACAGGAAAGCGCCGGAATTGTAGTAAACGACGACGGGGTTTTTCAAAGCTATAAAGACGTGGGATTGGTAAACGACGTTTTTACCGCAGATATACTTGACAGGCTTGGCGACGGCAACATGGCGGTGGGACACGTGAGGTACGGCACCACAGGCACCGACGGCAGATTAAACGCTCAGCCCATTGTGGTAAATCATATCAAGGGAAGAATGGCACTTGCCCATAACGGAAATCTTACCAACTCCTACGAGCTTCGCAGTATGCTGGAGCTTGGGGGATCTATTTTCCACACCACGAGCGATACCGAGGTAATCAGCTATATTATCACTAAAGAACGGCTTACCTCCAAAAGCATTGAGGAGGCTGTAAACAAGGCGATGGGTATAATTAAGGGAGCGTACTCTTTGGTTATAATGTCGCCGTCTAAGCTTATTGCCGTAAGAGATCCCAACGGCTTCAGACCCCTTTGTATCGGAACGACCGACGACGGGGGATATGTGGTTGCGTCAGAAAGCGTAGCTTTAGACGCAGTGGGGGCGACTTTTTTAAGGGATGTGCTCCCGGGAGAAATTGTTGTATTTAAAAAGGACGGAGTCACAAGCATTAAGGATCACTGCAATGAGGTAAGGCAGTCCACATGCATTTTTGAATATATTTATTTCGCACGTCCGGACTCTGTGATGGACGGCTGCTCTGTCCATTCGGCACGTCTTAGGGCGGGGGCGTTTTTGGCGCTTGAGCATCCCGTGCAGGCGGATATTGTAATAGGTGTTCCGGACTCGGGCATAGATGCGGCCATAGGCTTTTCCCGTCAGTCGGGAATCCCTTACGGAATAGGCTTTATTAAAAATAAATATATCGGGCGTACCTTTATTTCTCCCGGTCAGAAAAGCCGTGAAAATAAGGTCAGAATAAAGCTTAATCCCGTAAAGGAAACGGTCGCCGGAAAAAGGGTGGTATTGATAGACGATTCTATTGTCCGGGGAACTACAAGTGCGAGAATTGTTAAGCTTATAAGAGATGCGGGAGCCAAAGAGGTGCATATGAGAATTTCATCTCCGCCCTTTGTAAACGCATGCTATTACGGAACGGATATTGACTCAAAGGATACGCTTATTGCCTGCAATCATACTCTTTCGGAAATAGCGGAGAAAATCGGAGTGGATACCTTGGGGTATTTAAGCGTTGATAACGTTCTTAAAATAGCACAGGGCTCCGGCTGTAACGGATTTTGCACAGGCTGTTTCGGAACAGAGTATCCTGCCGATGTGCCTAAAGAAACAAAAAAGGACAGATTTGAAAGAAAAATATCCGAAAGAGAGGATTAAAAAATGAAAAGTTACAGCGAAAGCTATAAAGAGGCCGGTGTAGATATTACTGCCGGATACAAGGCTGTTGAGTTGATGAAAAAGCATATAAGGGGCACGCTTACAAAAGGGGCGCTTTCCGATATAGGCGGATTCGGAGGGCTTTTTGAGCTTGACCTTTCAGGAATCAAGCACCCCGTCTTGGTAAGCGGAACAGACGGAGTAGGCACAAAGCTTAAAATCGCATTTTTAATGGATAAGCATGACAGCGTTGGTATAGACTGCGTGGCAATGTGCGTTAACGATATAATATGCTCCGGCGCGAAGCCGTTGTTTTTCCTTGATTATATCGCCTGCGGCAAAAATGTGCCCGAGCGTATTGCCGACATAGTAAAGGGAGTATGCGACGGCTGCAAGATGTCGGGAGCGGCTCTTATCGGCGGTGAAACGGCGGAGATGCCGGGCTTTTATCCGGAAAACGAGTACGATCTTGCCGGCTTTGCCGTTGGAATTGTGGACAGGGATAAGGTTATAGATAATAAGACAATGAAGGAGGGCGACGTTGTTATCGCTCTTCCGTCCTCCGGAGTACATTCAAACGGATTTTCCCTTGTAAGAAAGGTGTTTGACGTGGAAAATGCCGACCTTACGTCGAAACGGGATTCTCTTATGGGAAAATCTTTGGGCGAGGCATTATTGGAGCCTACAAGGATATACGTAAAGCCCATATTGGCACTTACCGAAAGGATTAAGGTAAAGGGTATATCCCATATAACCGGCGGAGGATTTTATGAAAATATTCCCAGAAGTATTCCTGACGGTCTTGGAGCAAGGATAGACAAGCAGGCGATAAAAATTCCTCCGATATTTAATCTTATTGCAAAGGAAGGAAATATCCCCGAGCGAGATATGTTTAATACCTTTAATATGGGCGTAGGCATGAGCGTTGTAGTTGCGCCCGAGGATAAGGACGAGGCGGTAAAAATATTGAAAGATTCCGGCGAGGACGCATATATTCTCGGCGAGATAGTAAAATCCGGCGACAAGGTGATATTATGAGAAAGAAAATAGCCGTTTTGGTATCAGGCGGAGGAACAAACCTTGCGGCGCTTATTCGGGCGGAAAACAGGGGCGAGCTAAAAAGCGGAAAAATAAGCCTTGTAATTTCCAGCAACGAAAAAGCGTATGCTTTGGAAAGAGCCGGGAAAGCCGGTATTGAAACCTTCGTTGCAGATAAAAAGACCCTTGGAAAGCGCTTTGAAGGAGAAATATTAAATAAGCTTGAAAAGGAAAAAATCGACTTAATTATTTTAGCCGGATTTATGTCAATATTAAGTGCAGATTTTATAAAGCACTTTGAAGGGCGTATAATAAATGTCCATCCTTCGCTTATTCCGTCCTTCTGTGGAGAGGGCTTTTACGGTCTTAAGGTACACGAGGCGGCGCTTGCTTACGGAGTAAAGGTAACGGGAGCAACCGTTCATTTTGTAAACGAAATACCCGACGGGGGCAAGATTATATTGCAGAAGGCCGTGAAAATAGAGGATTCGGATACGCCTGAAACCCTGCAGAAAAGGGTAATGCGCCTGGCAGAATGGAAGATACTTCCACAGGCGGCTGAAATGGTGTGTAAAAGTCTTAAATAAGAAAGGGTAGCTTTATGGATAATTATAAAATAAATTCTATATATGATATGCTTAAATCCAACTCCTATGCCGGACGCGGAATTGCAATAGGAAAGACTCCCGACGGGAAAAAGGCGGCGGCGGCATATTTTATAATGGGAAGAAGCGAAAACAGCAGAAACAGAGTTTTTGAAGAGCAGGGAACAGATGTTTATACAAAGCCCTTTGACGAATCAAAGGTAACCGATCCGTCGCTTATTATATACAGAGCCGTAGCTGTTTTTGAAAACAAGCTTATCGTTACAAACGGCGACCAGACGGATACCGTATATGACGGGTACGCAAGCGGAGTCGGCTTTTCCGATATTTTAAAAACCCGTACCTTTGAGCCGGACGAGCCTAATTTCACGCCGAGAATCAGTGCGGCAGCAGAGTTTTCCGACGGGGATTTTACTTACGAGATGAGCATATTAAAAAGTATTGATAAAGAGGGCTCTGATTCGGCGAGATATACTTTCTCATATCCGTCAAAAGCCGGACTCGGACACTTTATTCATACATACGATTCCGACGGGAATCCGCTTCCCACATTTTCCGGAGAGCCCCGTCGTTTCGCGACCGAAAACGACATAGATGTTTTTGCCGAAAAGCTTTGGGCAAGCCTTGACAGCGACAATAAAATATCGCTTTACGTAAGGTATATTGACCTTTCCTCGGGAGATACCGAGTCACGTATGATAAACAAAAATAAATAAGGAGTCAATTTAATGAAGGAATTTGAATTAAAGTACGGCTGCAATCCCAACCAGAAGCCGTCGAAAATATATATGAAAAACGGCGGCGAGCTTCCGATTGAAATACTTTCCGGAAGACCCGGATATATAAATTTTTTAGACGCATTAAACAGCTGGCAGCTTGTGTCAGAGCTTAAGGAGGCAACGGGACTTCCTGCGGCTTCCTCCTTTAAGCATGTAAGTCCGACGTCTGCGGCAGTGGGAATTAAGCTTACCGATACACTCAAAAAAATGTGCTTCGTGGATGATGAGGACGACGTTGATTCATCGCTTTTAGCTTCGGCTTATGCAAGAGCAAGAGGAACCGACCGTCTTTGCTCTTTCGGAGATTGGGTAGCGCTTTCCGATAAATGCGACGTAGCAACAGCAAAGCTTATAAAAAAAGAGGTATCAGACGGAGTAATTGCCCCCGATTATGACGAAGAGGCACTTGAAATATTAAAAACAAAGCGCTCCGGGAATTATAACATAGTTAAAATAGATGAAAATTATGTGCCCGACCAAGTCGAGGAAAAGCAGGTTTTCGGTATCACCTTCCGTCAGGGCAGAAATAATTTTAAGATTACAAGAGCGCTTTTAGACAATATAGTAACAAAGAATAAAGACCTTCCCGAGTCTGCCGCTATTGACCTTCTTATTTCACTTATTACGCTTAAATATACTCAGTCAAATTCCGTTTGCTATGCCTACGGAGGGCAGGCGATAGGAGTGGGAGCAGGTCAGCAGTCCCGTATTCACTGCACCCGTCTTGCCGGTACCAAGGCTGATACATGGTTTTTGCGTCAGCATGAAAAGGTGCTTTCGCTTCCCTTTAAAAAGGATATAAAACGGGCGGACAGAGATAACGCAATCGACGGATATATAAATAAAAACGAAGAGGACGTAACAAAAGACGGAGTATGGCAGAGATATTTTGAAAGAAGACCCGAGCCTCTTACGGAAAAGGAAGCGAGAGAATTTCTCGATAAGGTTGATAATGTTGCGCTGGGCTCCGATGCATTCTTCCCATTTGACGATAATATCCAGAGGGCGAAAAGAAGCGGCGTAAAATACGTTGCCGAGCCGGGCGGCTCTATAAGAGATGACGCGGTAATATCCTGCTGTGATAAATACGGTATGGTAATGGCGTTTACAGGCATAAGACTTTTCCATCATTAAAAGAAAGGATGAAATCCTATGCGGATAATGGTTATAGGTCAGGGCGGCAGAGAGCACGCCATAATTAAAAAAATAAAGCAGAATAAGAAAGCGGAGATTATTTACGCATTGCCGGGCAACGGCGGTATGGCAAAGGACGCCGTTTTGGTGCCTATCGGCGCAAAGGAAACGGAAAAAATAGTTGAATTTGCCAAGAAAGAAAAAATAGATTATGCTATTGTTGCTCCGGACGACCCTTTGGTATTGGGAACGGTAGATGCGCTTGAAAAAGAAGGTATTGCTTGCTTCGGACCGAGAAAAAGTGCGGCCGAGATAGAGGGAAGCAAGGTATTTTCAAAAAACCTCATGAAAAAATACTCTATTCCCACTGCGAAATATGAGGTATTTTCAGACATGAAAGAGGCGCTTTCTTATCTTGATACAGCGCCTGTTCCTACGGTTATAAAGGCTGACGGACTTGCATTAGGCAAGGGAGTAATTATAGCCAAGACTAAGGATGAGGCAAAAAATGCGGTAAAATCCCTTATGGAGGATAAAATCTTCGGTAAAAGCGGAGAAAATATAGTAATTGAAGAATTTTTAGAGGGACCTGAAGTGTCGGTGCTTGCGTTTACAGACGGCAAATGCTTAAAGCCTATGGTTTCCTCAATGGACCATAAAAGGGCAAAGGATAACGATAGCGGACTTAACACCGGCGGCATGGGCACGGTCGCACCCAATCCCTACTATACTAAAGAGCTTGAGAAAGAGTGCATGGAAAAAATCTTTATGCCGACCGTAAACGCTATGAATAAGGAAAACCGTACATTTAAGGGGTGCCTCTATTTCGGACTTATGCTGACTAAGGACGGACCTAAGGTAATTGAATATAACTGCCGTTTCGGAGATCCCGAAACTCAGGTTGTGCTTCCTTTATTAAAGTCAGACCTTTTAGAGATTATGCTGGCGGTCACCGAAGAAAGGCTTGAGGACACGGAGGTTGAATTTAAAAACGAAAGCGCCTGCTGTGTAATTATGGCGTCGGAAGGCTATCCTGAAAAGTACGAAAAGGGCTTTGAAATAAGCTTTCCCGAAAAGGAAGAGGATAGCATAATTTTTGCGGGAGCAAAAGAGGAAGGCGGTAAGCTTATAACCGACGGCGGCAGAGTTTTAGGAGCGGTAAAGACCGGAGAAACCTTAAAAGATGCCGTGGAAAAAGCCTACGGTCTTGTTTCCTTGATTAATTTTAAAAACGCATATTACAGAAAAGATATCGGAAAAAAAGCGCTTGAGGCAAAGGGGGACTTTACTTGGTAGAAAGAGTATACTCTGAAAAAAAGAAGGGGCTTGAGCATGAAGCTAAGGCTCTTTACGACGACGCTGTAACGCTTCTGGGCATAAAGGAACTTAAGCGAGTAAGGATAATAAATCGGTATGATGCGGAAAATATTGACAGAGAGATTTTTGACTATGCCAAGCGTACGGTTTTTTCCGAGCCTCAGCTTGACGACCTTTATGACGAAATTGATTTAGAGGCGCTCAAAAATGAGGGAGCTTATGTGTTTGCGGTTGAATATCTTCCGGGACAGTTTGACCAGAGAGCGGATTCTGCCGCACAGTGTATCCAGATGATTTCACAAGGCGAGCGCCCTTTAATAAAAAGCGCAAAGGTCTATGTTCTTTACGGCAATATAAGCACTGACGATATAGACACAATAAAAAAATATGTAATTAACCCGGTTGAGTCGAGAGAGGCTTCTTTAGAAAAGCCGGAAACGCTCTCTGTACCTTATACCGACCCGGGTGATGTGGAAACGATAGAGGGCTTTACAAAATTTTCCGATATACAGTTAGAGGAAATGATAAAAAAACTGTCGCTGGCAATGGATAAGGACGACCTTTTATTCTGCCGTGACTATTTTGAAAAAGAACAGCGCGATCCGACAATGACCGAAATCAGAATGATAGACACCTATTGGTCTGATCACTGCCGTCATACGACGTTTCTTACCAATATCGACAGCGTAGAGTTTGAAGATAAGTTTTTGGAGGAAGAATATAAAGAGTACCTTAAATTAAGAGAAGAGCTCCAAGTTAAAAAGCCCGTATGCCTTATGGATATGGCGACAATTGCGGCAAAATATCTTAAGAAAAAAGGCGAGCTTGAAAAGCTTGACGAATCGGAGGAGATAAATGCGTGTACCGTAAAAATCGACGTTACGGTAGACGGTAAAAAAGAGCCGTGGCTTTTGTTATTCAAAAACGAAACCCATAACCATCCCACTGAAATCGAGCCCTTCGGAGGAGCGGCAACCTGTATCGGCGGCGCAATAAGAGATCCCCTTTCGGGAAGAAGCTATGTTTACGGCGCTATGAGAGTTACCGGGGCGGCAGACCCCTTAAAAAAGGTTGAGGATACCGTAAAGGGCAAGCTTCCTCAAAGAAAAATCGTTACCGGAGCGGCGGCAGGCTATTCGTCATACGGAAATCAGATAGGTCTTGCGACGGGCATAGTGGACGAAATCTATCATGACGGCTATGCGGCTAAAAGAATGGAAATCGGAGCCGTAATAGCGGCTGCGCCCGAAAAAAATGTAAGGCGTGAGCGGCCCGTGGCAGGCGACGCAGTAATACTTTTAGGCGGTGCTACGGGTCGTGACGGCTGCGGCGGCGCTACGGGGTCGAGTAAATCACACACTGAAAAATCCTTGGAAACCTGCGGAGCAGAGGTTCAGAAGGGCAACGCTCCGGAGGAGAGAAAAATTCAAAGACTTTTCCGAAACGAAAAAGCGTCGCGGATGATTAAGCGCTGTAACGATTTCGGAGCCGGAGGCGTATCTGTCGCCATCGGTGAGCTTGCTGACGGACTTGAAATTAACCTTGACAGAGTACCCAAAAAGTATGAGGGTCTTACTGGAACAGAGCTTGCCATAAGCGAGTCCCAGGAAAGAATGGCGGTTGTAGTCGACAAAAACGACATTGACGAGTTCTTGAAGCTTTCGGAGGAGGAAAATATAAACGCCACGGTAGTAGCCGAGGTTACCGATACTGACAGGCTTGTAATGAACTTTAAGGGCAAAAAAATAGTGGATTTAAGCAGAAAATTTCTAAATTCCAACGGAGCCTTAAAGCATACGGATATTCATGTTAAAGCCGCAGATACCGAGGTAAGGCCTGTTAAAGGAGGCTTTACGGAAAACATGAAAAAGACGGCGGACGACTTAAATTCCTGCTCTAAGAGGGGGCTTTCCGAGTGCTTTGATTCCACAATCGGTGCCGGCACCGTCTTGATGCCCTACGGCGGAAAATATCAGCTTACTCCCGCTCAGGCAATGGTGCAGAAAATTTCTACCGAAAAGGGAAAAACGGACGACTGCTCTTTTATGGCGTTCGGATTTAATCCTTTCGTTTCTGAAAAAAGCCCGTATCACGGCGCATATCTTGCAGTTACGGAATCTATATGCAAGCTTATTGCTTCAGGAGCACAGCTTCGTGATGTATACCTTACATTCCAGGAATATTTCCCCAGACCGGGAAAGGATCCCGAAAGATGGGGAATGCCTTTAGCGGCGCTTTTAGGAGCGCTTAAGGCACAGAAGGACTTTCATGCCGCTTCAATAGGAGGAAAGGACTCCATGAGCGGAAGCTTTGAAAATATGGATGTTCCGCCTACCTTAGTATCCTTTGCGGTTACCGTTGGAAAGGCTTCAGAGGTCGTTTCACCCGAATTTAAAAAGGCAGGAAACAAGCTTGCGCTTATACGCCCCAAGTATAAAAATTCTCTTCCCGATAGCGAGGATATGAAGAGAGTAATTTCCTTAGTTACAGACCTGTTAAAAAGCGGCAAGGCAGTTTCCGCTTATACTCCGGGTATGGGCGGAGTATCGGAGGCCTTAATGAAAATGTGCTTCGGAAACGGCTTCGGCGCAAAGCTTTACAATATTACCATGGATGAGCTTTTCGGTCTTTCCTACGGCTCGTTCATTTTAGAGGGTGAAAACCTCACTGAAAATATAATAGGCGAGGTAACCGATGACGGACTTATCTCCTTTAACGGCGAGAGTGTAGAGGTTTCAAAGCTTTTGGAAATTTCAGAAGCTAAGCTTGAGAGCGTATATCCCTGCAATAAGAAAAATCCGACGCCTTATGCTGTAACCTTAAGTGAAACATTAGGACAGAGCGTAACATGCAGTGTAAAAACCGCCCGTCCAAAGGTGCTTATTCCGGTATTTCCCGGAACTAACTGCGAATACGAATCCGCAAAGGCGGTGGAGGAAGCCGGCGCTGAGGCGAAGATAATCGTTATAAAGAACTTGACGCCTGAGCTTATAAAGAAAAGCGTGGAGGAGGTTTCAAAGGAAATATCCTCTTCTCAGATGATATTTATCCCCGGTGGCTTTTCCGGAGGTGACGAGCCCGAGGGAAGCGGAAAGTTCATTACGGCATTTTTCAGAAATGCGGCGGTTAAGGAAGCTGTTTCTGAGCTTTTAGATAATAGAGAAGGACTTATGTGCGGTATATGCAACGGCTTTCAGGCGCTTATAAAGCTGGGACTGGTGCCCTACGGAAGGATTATTGACACAGACGAGTCCTGTCCCACACTGACCTATAACAGCATAGCCCGTCACAGATCAAAGATAGTCAGAACTAAGGTTGTTTCTAAAAAATCTCCGTGGCTTTCTCTTGCGGACACCGATAAAATTTATTCCGTGCCGATTTCACACGGCGAGGGACGATTCTTAGCGGATGAGGCTTTAATCAAAAAGCTTGCCGAAAACGGTCAGATTGCCACTCAGTATGTGGATTTGGATAAAAACGCAACCGAGGATATAATGTACAATCCGAACGGGTCGGTGTGCGCCATAGAGGGTATTACTTCTCCGGACGGCAGAGTATTCGGAAAGATGGGACACAGTGAAAGAATCGGAGAAAACCTTTACAAAAACGTCCCGGGAGAGTATAATATAAGAATGTTTGAAGCGGCAGTACGTTATTTTAAGTAAGGGGGAAATTTTTGTGGGTTATAAATCAGATTTGGAAATTGCTAATGAGTGCAAGGCAGAGCACATTAAAAAAATAGCCGAAAAAGCCGGAATCCCGGATAAATATGTAGAGCAGTACGGAAATAATAAAGCTAAAATAGACCTTTCGTTTATTTCCGATTCCGATAGACCGGAAGGTAAGCTGATACTTGTAACCGCAATAAATCCTACTCCGGCAGGCGAGGGAAAAACAACTACAACGATAGGGCTTGCCGACGGACTTAATAAAATCGGAAAGAGAGCGAACGTCGCTATAAGAGAGCCTTCATTAGGACCCGTGTTCGGCGTTAAGGGGGGAGCCGCAGGCGGCGGCTATGCCCAGGTCGTTCCCATGGAGGATATAAACCTTCATTTTACCGGGGACTTTCACGCAATCAGTGCGGCGAACAACCTCTTGGCGGCAATGATAGACAATCATATTCAGCAGGGTAACGCTCTTGGAATTGACGTGAGAAGGATAACCTGGAAGCGCTGTGTTGATATGAACGACCGTCAGCTCAGATATATTGTTGACGGGATGGGCGGCAAGGCAAACGGAGTTCCGAGAGAGGATGGCTTCGACATTACTGCGGCAAGCGAGATAATGGCGGTGCTTTGCCTGTCAGATTCCATAGCGGACTTAAAGAAACGGCTTTCACGGATAGTTATAGGCTATAATTACAACGACGAGCCTGTAACCTGCGGCGATATAAACGCCCAGGGCGCAATGACGGCGCTTTTAAAAGACGCGTTAAAGCCGAATCTTGTCCAGACCTTAGAAAAGACTCCGGCATTCTGCCACGGCGGTCCCTTCGCTAATATTGCCCATGGCTGTAACTCTATACTTGCTACAAGGATGGCTCTTAAATCCGCCGACTATACCGTGACGGAGGCAGGCTTCGGGGCGGATCTCGGCGCCGAGAAGTTTTTGGACATAAAGTGCCGTGTTGCAGGGCTTAAGCCGGACGCGGTAGTTATTGTGGCTACCGTGCGTGCTCTTAAAATGCACGGCGGTATGGCGAAAAATGAGCTTGCGGACGAAAATATCGAAGCCTTGGAGAGAGGTATTCCCAATCTTTTGCGTCACGTTTCCAATATAACCGAGGTTTACGGACTTCCGGCGGTGGTTGCGGTGAATAAATTCCCCACGGATACGGAAAAGGAAACCGAATTTATCGTTTCAAAATGCAAAGAATTGGGCGTTAACTCCGTTGTGTCCAACGCATGGGCGGAGGGCGGAAACGGAGGAAAAGCACTGGCAGAAGAGGTTGTAAGGCTTTGCGAAGATAAGGGCAATTTTAAGTTTGCCTACGAAAGTACGGATTCAATCGAGGAGAAAATAGAAAAGGTTGTTAAAAAAGTATACGGAGGCGACGGAATAATCTTGTCGGCAAAGGCAAAAAAAGAAATAGAACGGCTGACAGAGCTTGGATTTTCTGACCTTCCCGTATGCATATCAAAAACTCAGTATAGCTTTTCAGACGATCCGAAGCTTTTGGGAGCGCCGGATAATTTCAAGGTAACGGTTAAAACCGTAAAAGTATCTGCCGGAGCAGGATTTATCGTGGTAATGACCGGCGATATCTTGTCAATGCCGGGACTTCCGAAAAAGCCTGCGGCAGAGAATATCGACGTTGATGATGAAGGCAGGATAACAGGATTGTTCTAAAAATAAAAAGCGGAGGCTTATAAAGCCTCCGCTTTTTTTGTGTTGAAAAAGAGCCTTCTGTGTGGTATAATGAGTTTGCATAGAAAACTCAATGAATAGTGAAAATGAATAAAGGAATAAATGCTTCGCATTTGAATTAAAAGAAAATCGCAGGAAGATTTTAAAATTTAAATTATTCATCATTCATTATTAATTATTCATTAAAAATCAGCCGCATCCAAATCGTTTGGGAGTTTTAAGGGAAAGCTGTCGGAAATAATAGGTTGACAACATCCTACAATTTGCATATAATATAAAATATAGGATATATTTATTGTATAAATAATAGGAGGCGATTATGAATATAAATACTGATACAATCACAACTATGACAGAAGCAAATCAAAATTTTTCAAAGGTTGCCAAGGTAGCAGAAAATAACGGTCAGGCGGTTATATTTAAAAATAATAAACCGAAATTTCTGCTCATTGATTTAGAGTCTGATTCATACTTTGATATTACTGATGATGAAAAAATTGATGTAGCAGCAAAAAGGATTATGAATCGTTTCAAGCCTGCGTTTGAGGAGCTGGCAAAATGATAAAATTAAACAAAGAAAAGGTTTTGCTCCTGCACCAACTGATTGCTGAGGAAACAGGCGGTGATGTTGGTGTGAGAGATGTTGGCCTTTTAGAAAGTGCTCTTAATAATGCTTATGCCACATTTGGCGGAGAAGAGCTTTATAAAACAAAAGAGGAAAAAGCGGCGAGCCTTGGATATTCGTTAATATCTAATCATGCATTTGTTGACGGGAATAAAAGAATCGGTGTATATGTTATGTTGACTTTCTTAGAAGCAGAGGGTATAAAAATGAATTGCTCAAATGCAGATGTTGTTGATTTAGGTTTGTCCGTTGCTTCAGGGGATATGAAATATGATGAAATTTTAAGCTGGATAAATAAATTTAAAAAATAGATTTTTTCCTAACTTGACACGAGTAAGAATTGTGTCGAATAAGTTTGAATGATGCCAAATAGCGTTGAAAAATGAAATTAAAAGGAGTTGAGTATTATGGCAGAAAAGAAAGAAAAAAGATATGTGAGCGATAATGCTCAACTTATGGATGAATGGAACTGGGACAAGAATAACAAATTGAATTTTGAACCTGAAACGTTAACGCTTGGAAGTGGTAAAAAAGTATGGTGGAAGTGTATTAAAGGTCACGAATGGCAAGCTACGATAAATAGTAGAAAAGGCGGGATTGGATGTCCGTATTGTTCGGGTAGATTTGCTGTTAAAGGTCAAAATGATTTGCAAACAGTTAATCCTGCTTTGGCAAAAGAATGGAATTATAACAAAAATAATGGATTAACACCTGCGGAAGTAACGCCTAATAGCGGTAAGAAAGTATGGTGGAAATGTAGCAATGGACACGAGTGGCAAGCGACAATAGGTAGCAGAAATTCCGGAAGCGGATGTCCATATTGTTCGGGAAACAAAGTATTAAAAGGCGACAATGATTTACAAACAGTTAATCCAACTTTAGCAAAAGAGTGGAATTATGAAAAAAATGGCGATTCAAAACCTGTAAACTTTACTGCGAATAGTGGTCAAAAAGTGTGGTGGAAGTGCAGTAAAGGTCATGAATGGCAAGCAACGATAAATAACAGAGATAACGGAAATGGATGTCCGTATTGTACAGGTCTAAAAGCTTTAAAAGGTGATAATGATTTGCAAACTGTTAATCCCACTTTAGTGCAAGAATGGAATTATGAAAAGAATGGCAATTTAAAGCCAGAACAATTTACTGCGAAAAGCGGACAAAAGGTTTGGTGGAAGTGCAATAAAGGACACGAGTGGCAAGCAGAGATAAGGAGCAGAACTAATGGGAGTGGATGTCCGGTTTGTAATTCTGAACAAAACACCTCTTTCCCTGAATATGTGCTATTATATTACCTTGAAAAATATGGATTAGAAACAATACATTCTTATAAAGAGAAAGGGTTTGAATTAGATATTTACATTCCATCAAAAAGAATTGCCATTGAATATGATGGATACTTTTGGCATAAAAGCAAAATTAAAAAGGATTTGGAAAAAAATCAAAAGTGTAAAAAATATGGAATTAAACTTTATAGGATAAGAGAGGGATTGGCACCTCTAAATGATAGTTCTATAGATTTTGTTGTTCTAAAGAATCATAAAGATTTATCAAAAAAACTTGAAGAAGTGTTAAATGAAATAATTGGTAGAAATGTTGATGTTGAGTTAGAAAGAGATGCAATTGCTATAGAAAATTTACGGGAACATACGGAAAAGGAAAAATCTCTTTTGTTTTCCAATCCAGAAGTAGCAAAAGAATGGAATTATGAAAAGAATGGTAATTTGAAGCCAGAACATTTCACGACGAATAGCGGGAAAAAAGTATGGTGGAGGTGCGTCAAAGACCACGAATGGCAAGCAACGATTGATAGTAGAAATAGAGGGAATGGATGCCCATACTGTTCAGGACGATGTGCTACTAAAGGAAAAAATGATATACAAACAGTTAATCCAACTTTGGCGAAAGAATGGAACTATGAAAAAAACCACGGATTAACACCGGAAGATGTAATGCCTAACAGTAGCAAAAAAGTATGGTGGAAGTGCAGTAAAGGTCACGAATGGTTAACAACCGTATCTAATAGAAGCAACGGAAACGGATGCCCATATTGTGCTGGTCAAAAAGTTTTAAAAGGATATAATGATTTGCAAACAGTTAATCCGACTTTAGCAAAGGAATGGAATTATGAAAAGAATAACGGATTAACACCTGCTGACGTAATGCCCAACAGTAAGGAAAAAGTATGGTGGAAATGCAGTAATGGCCACGAATGGCAAGCAGTGTTATATAGTAGGAATAACGGAACTGGATGTCCATATTGTGCAGGTAAAAAAGTTTTAAAAGGATATAATGATTTGCAAACAGTTAACCCAACATTAGCAAAGGAATGGAATTATGAAAAGAATAACGGATTAACACCTGCTGACGTAATGCCTAACAGTAATAAAAAAGTATGGTGGAAGTGTAGCCAAGGTCATGAATGGCAAGCGATGGTGATCAACAGAAACAAAGGGCGTGGGTGTCCGGAGTGCTATAGAGAAAAGCGAAGTAAGCAAAAATAAAAAGGGGGAACTATGGCAGAAGAATTTTTATATCATTACACAACACTTGATAAATTGGCATTGATTTTAAGAAATCGTACAATTAGATTAAATCCTCTTGATAAAATGGATGATTTGCAAGAAAACATGTCAAGTGATGTGAAAAATTTTGGCAGAATATTTTTTGCTAGTTCTTGGACTGATGAAGCAACAGAGAGTATTCCTATGTGGAAAATGTATGCATCAATGGAAAGTGGTGTGCGAATTGGATTGCCTAAAAACCCTTTTAAACGTTATCCAGAACAAGCAACAGTAAAAGAAACTGGAGAATTAATTGATTATGATGTACTAATCCCAATATCAGAATTACGTCAAAAAGGAATATATACTACAGAACATAAAAAATTAAGTATTCTTGTTAAAATGAATTATACATATGATTTGAATCTCCTTGAACCTAAAATTTTAGGAGAAGATGAAAAAAGCTTAGTGATTTCTCCTTTTGGAAAATATAAAAGTAAGTATTGGGAGTTTCAAAAAGAATGGCGTTACTTACTATGGTTTATTAAGCCAAATGCTTGGAATAATGGAAACAACTTTTATGAAGAAGTGCTTGCTGGAAATGTGACACTCCCAATAAACTATTTTGATTTGAAAATAGATGATGGATGCTTTAATAAAATGGAAGTATTAATTAGTCCCAAAATGTCTGACGGAAACAGAATTTTATTAGATACATTGATTAATAGGTATAACCCCACCGCTTTGTTGAAAGAAAGCGTGTTAAGAGGGAAGATGTAATGAGTAAGAGAAATATATGGGTACACGAGTGAAAACATAGGAGGACTTTACTTTTGTCAAGTCCATACAATTTAAAACATTAGTTTGCCGATTTTGATATTTACATATACTATCGGATGCGAGAAAATCCAGTATTCTCGCGGGTTCTAAGGAAAAGTGTTAAAGGAAAAACAGTTGAAAAAATAGGGAAAAGTTAGTAGGTCTTATTATTCACTGTTTTCCTGACTTGACACGAGCCAAGAGTGAGTTATGTTAAATTTTAATATTTGAAATGATAGATGATTTAAGATAGGAGAGAAAATTATGGTTTTTGAGATTAAAGGTAATCAGTTTTATAGGGATGGGCAACCTATAAAGATAATATCAGGTGCTGTACATTATTTCCGTAATATGTCTGACACATGGACTGATATTTTCAAAAAAATGAAAGCCTTGGGCTGTAACTGTGTTGAAACATACTGCGCATGGAATATGCATGAAAAGAAGCAAGGAGAATTTGATTTTTCAGGCAATCTTAATATATCAGATTTTATCAAAAAAGCAGGTGAAGAGGGACTTATGGTTATCGTACGCCCGGGACCATATATCTGCGCAGAATGGGAATTCGGCGGATTGCCCTGGTGGATACAGGAAAATGAAAAAATGGAAATACGTTGTTCCAATCCGTATTATATAAAGTGTTTCAGCAATTATCTTAAGAATCTATTTGACGAGGTAAGACCGTATCTTTGTACAAACGGTGGACCTGTTATAATGATGCAGTGTGAAAACGAATATGGTTACTATGGTGACGATAAAGAATATCTTAAGTATTTGTTTGATTTTTACCGGGAACAGGGAATAGACATTCCGCTTTTTACTTCAGATGGCAGTTCAAAAGAAAGCCTTTTAGACGGAATGGTAGAAGGTTGCTTTGCTACGCTTAATTTCGGAAGTCGTGTTGAAGAAAACTTTATGGCTCATGATGAACTTTTTCCCGATGCGCCTAAAATGTGTATGGAAATGTGGTGTGGTTGGTTTGATGCCTGGGGAGATGAAAAACACCATTGCACATCTGCAGAAAAGTATGCAGAAGTTGTAGAAGATATGCTTAAAAAGGGAAGCCTCAATATGTATATGTTCATAGGTGGAACAAATTTTGGATTTACAAGCGGAGCAAATCATTATGAAAAGTTTGCTCCTGATGTGACAAGTTATGATTATGATGCACTATTATCTGAATGTGGAGATGTTACTCCTAAATATTATGCAGTCCGTGATGTGGTGAAAAAATATATTGACGGAGCTCTCCCGGAAGTTCCGCCGAACAGACCTAAAAAAGAATACGGAAAGGTAGAGCTTACGGAAGTAGGAGGTATTTTTGATAATCTAGAAAGACTTTCTTCTCCAATACATTCAGAAGTACCCAAATGTATGGAAAGTTACGGACAGGGGTATGGATATATTGCGTACCGGACAAGATTAAATCGTGATTATAATGGTGCAGAATTAAAGTTTGAAAGTCTTGGCGACAGAGCACAAATTTATATTAATAAAAATCTTGTTGGAATTGTTTACATAAACGATGAAGAATTAAAAATCGACATTACAGCAAAGCAGGGTGATGTGCTCACAGTTCTTTGTGAAAATATGGGCAGAACAAATTTTGGACCTAAAATGAGTCGTAAAAAAGGTATAGCCGGCAGATGTATGCTAAATGGAAAAATTCATTTCAACTGGGATGTGTATCCATTGCCTATGGAGAATATAGACCATGTTTTGTATTCCAAAGATGTAGCGGAAGAACCATCTGCGTTTTATAGAGGAGTGTTTGAAGTTGATGTTCCATGCGATACATTCTTAAATACAGACAATTTTACTAAAGGTTTTGTAATGATAAATGGTTTTAATCTTGGCAGATATTGGGACAAAGGACCGCAGAAAACCTTGTATGTTCCCGCTTCGGTATTAAAAAAAGGAGAAAATGAAATAGTTTTATTTGAATCAGATGGCATAAAAGGAAAACAAGAGATTTTGTTTGTTGATAAACCTGATTTAGGAGCCGTATAACTTCAAAAAACGTATTTTTTTGCAAACATGGTAGGTTATTCTATTATGTTTTTGCTTGTGCAAATCAATATAATTAAATATGGTAGTTTGCCGATTTATGATATTTACATAAATAGTCGGGAGCGAGAAAATCCGGTATTCTCGCGGGGTTTAATGGATTTTGTTAAAGGAAAAATCAGTTGAAAAAAAGGGGGAAGTTAGTAGATCCTATTATGCTTTAGCATAACAAGGTTCTCAGAAATATAGAAATCTTTGATTTCGTTATATTTCGTGATGGTTCTTATTATTCACTGTTCTCCTGTCTTGACACGAGTAAAAATCCTGTCGAATGATGCAGAATGATGCCAAATAGTGTTGAAAAATGAAATTAAAAGGAGTTGAGTATTATGGCAGAAAAGAAAGAAAAAAGATATGTGAGCGATAATGTTCAACTTATGGCTGAATGGAACTGGGAAAAAAATAATGAATTAAATTTTAACCCTGAAATACTAACTATTGGTAGCCATAAAAAAACATGGTGGAAGTGCAGTCAAGGACACGAATGGCAAGCAATAATAGACAATAGAAATAAGGAGAATGGATGTCCTTATTGTTCTGGGCGATATGCTGTTAAAGGCGTAAATGATTTACAAACGGTTAATCCGAATTTGGCGAAAGAATGGAATTTTGAAAAAAATAACGGATTAACACCAGCAGATGTTGCGCCTAATAGTAATAAAAAAGTTTGGTGGAAGTGCAGTAAAGGTCATGAGTGGCAAGCAACGATTGCAGACAGAAATAGAGGACGTGGATGTTCGTATTGTTCAAGCAAAAAAGTTTTACGTGGATATAACGATTTACAAACGGTTAATCCGATTTTAGCTAAAGAATGGAACTATGAGAAGAATAATGGAATAATACCTGCGGATGTATTACCTAATAGCAATAAGAAGGTATGGTGGAAGTGTAGAAAAGGTCATGAATGGCAAGCAGCGATAGCAAATAGAAATGGTGGAAATGGGTGCCCATATTGTGCAGAACGATATGTGATTACCGGTGAAAATGATTTGAAAACGGTTAATCCGAATTTGGCGAAAGAATGGAATTATGAAAAAAACGGTGAGCTTAAACCAGAAAATATCATGGCAAACAGCAATATAACTGTGTGGTGGAAATGTAACAAAGGACATGAATGGCAAGCAAAAATATCCAATAGAAATAATGGACGCGGATGCCCCATTTGTAATTCAGAACGTAACACTTCTTTTCCCGAATATGCGATTATGTACTATCTTGAAAAATACGGTTTAGACGCAGTGCATTTGTATAGAAAAAATGGCTATGAATTAGATATTTATATTCCGTCTAAAAAGATTGCTATAGAATATGATGGTGGTTTTTGGCATGAAAATAAAACAAAAAAAGATTTAGATAAAAATCAAAAGTGTGTAAAAGATGGGATAGAATTATATAGAATAAGAGAAGGGTTACCATCTTTACATGGGAGTTCTATAGACTATATTGTTCAAGAGAATCAAAAAGATTTGTCAAAAATATTAAAAGAAGTATTATGTGAAATAGTTGGAACAAGTGTTGATGTCAATCTTGAAAGAGATACTATTGCTATAGATAATTTGCGTGAGTACACAGAAAAAGCGAATTCTCTTTTGTTTTCTAACCCTCAAGTGGCAAAAGAATGGAATTATGAAAAGAATGGCAATTTGAAACCAGAACATTTTGCAGCAAATAGCAATAAAAAGGTATGGTGGAAATGCGCAAAAGGACACGAGTGGCAAGCAATTATAATAAGTAGAAATACTGGGCGTGGATGCCCATATTGTTCGGGTAAAAAAGTTTCAAAAGGCTATAATGACTTGCAAACTGTTAATCCTTCTTTGGCGAAAGAATGGAACTATGAAAAAAACAACGGATTAACACCTGAAGATGTAATGCCTAACAGTAGCAAAAAAATATGGTGGAAGTGTAGCAAAGGACACGAATGGCAAGCAACAATAAAAAATAGAAATAAAGGCAATGGATGCCCTATATGCAGAAAAAATAAAAAGCAAAAGGACCGATGAAAATTTGTTCAAAATACCACTTCGGGGTAATATGATCCAAAGATTTAGGAGAATTCAGCTATGCCAGTATTTGTTTGTGAATTCAATAAAAACTATGAAGTATTCTTAAGTCATGTCTATGAATATGTAATTGCAACTTTTGCACAAGGTTTTAATCTTTCATCCTTGAAAAAAATTGAAATTGTCGACTCATTACCAGGATCGAGTGATGGAAGAATGGTGGATTCTAATACTATTCTTTTATCAAAAAGATTATATGATTTGCTATCAACATTCGATATTGAAGTCTTAAAATGTAATGACAACTTCAATTCAATAGTGGGTACATTATATCATGAGCTTTGTCATATCAACGAGCAGACAATAATGCCTAATATTCATTCCTTTTGTTACAATGATGAGATAGACATAGAATATTGCGTTGCTCTGTTTTGGATAGAGTATATCGTTGAACTGAAGACTAACAGAGTACTAAAAAGGAACAAGGACAAATTTTGTAATGATGTGGCATTGTGCGAATGGAATATAGACAAGTTTAATTTTGAGGATGCAGATACTTCCAACTATTTTTATTTAATTAAGGTTTTACCTTATGTATTAGCTAGTTGTTCTAATGACAGAAATTACAGTTATTTTGATTTAATAAAAAACGCCAGTGTTAAAAATATGGCATTAGAATTAAATGATGCTGTATTAGAGAGTTTAAGAGAATACCCATTTGATGATATCAATAAATTACATAAGATTAAAACAGTGTTCATTAATTATAAAAACCACTTTATAGGATAGATGAAGACACGAGGGGACGGTTCTGTCGTGCTCGTGTCAAGTCCATACAATTTAAAACATTAGTTTGCCGATTTATAATATTTACATATACTATCGGGTGCGAGAAAATCCAGTATTCCTGCATATTCTAATGTAAATGTTTAAGGAAAAAAGTGAATTTTTAAGGTATAAAATAGCAGGTTCTATTATTCATTGTTTTCCCCTTACTTAACTCAAGCCCTAAAAATATAAATTAAAAAGGAGTAGATAATAAATGCCTTATATAGGAACAGTTACAACAAAAACCATAACAGAGGAAAAAAGAGAAAAATTAAAATCACTTTTGGGAGAGGCGATAGAGCTTATTCCGGGAAAAAGTGAGAGATACTTAATGCTTTCGTTTAACGACAACATAAAAATGTATTTTGCCGGCTCCGACAGCGCCGATACGGCGTTTATCGAGGTTAAAATTTTCGGCTCGGCTAAAAAAGAGGATTATGACGCCCTGACAAAAAGGATAACCGAAATTTATGAAAGCGAGCTTTCGATACAGCCCGACAGAATATACATAAAATACGAGGAATGCTATAACTGGGGCTGGAACGGAGCAAACTTTTAAATGAAAAAAATTTTGACGGCTTTGTTTTGCCTGATATTTTTAGTTTTTGCCGCGCCGCTTGCGGTAGCAGGAATTTTAAATGCCGGAAATATTTTCGGAATGAGCTTGGCTCTTCTTTCGATTATTTATATAAATAGATTCGGTGAAATAAATGCATTTATTAAAAAGAATTTCAAGAGCAGGGCGTTTGCGGCTCTGTTTTCCCTTGCGGCAGTGTGCTTCGTCGTTTTTACGCTTATATTTATAAGCTTTGGCATAACGGTTATCGGCGGAGCCAAAAAGACACAGGAGAAAAATCTCACCCTTGTTGTTTTGGGCTGTCAGGTAAAAGGAGAAGCTCCGAGCCTTATGCTTAAGGAAAGGCTTGACACCGCTTTTGGATATTTGGAGGATAATCCAAAATCCGCATGCGTTGTTTCCGGGGGACAGGGAAGAGACGAGGCGATAAGCGAAGCCTTATGTATGTATAATTATCTTGTTAATAAAGGGATAGATAAAGACAGGATATATATTGAAGATAAGTCTGAGTCAACATACGAAAATCTTGTGTTTTCGGACAGAATTATAAAAGAAAACGGTCTTTATGAAAAAATCGGAATTGTGACCAACGGATTTCATGAGTACCGCGCCAATATGATAGCCGAAAGAATAGGCATAGAAAGCTTTGCCGTTTCGGCTGACACTATCGCTTTTCTTGCACCCACATACTATGTCCGTGAAATTTTTGCCCTGCTTTACGAGTCTTTTATAAGGCGGTGGGCGTGATGAAAAATAAGGCTTTAATTTTTTCCGTCATATTTTTCCTTGCGGCCATTTTAGCGGTTTTCTTAGGTCAAAAAGAGGAAACAAATAAGATGTTCGCCATGGATACCGTTATTGAGTGCAATATAAAAGACCGCAACGCAAAAAAGGCGTTGGAGGAAATAGAAAAAGAAATAGAAAAAGAAATAGAAAGACTGGACTTTGAGCTTAACGTAAACGGAATAGGTGCGCTTTCATTATATAATGAAAGTGGAATAAAAAACGAGGAAATAAAAGACCTTATAGACCGTTCATGTCTTATAAGCAGTGAAACGGAAGGTGCCTTTGACATAACTATTTATCCGGTGCTTAAGCTTTGGGGCTTTACCACCGATGACAAAAGAGTGCCTGAAAAGCAAGAGATAGAGAGCACCTTGTTAAAATGCGGATATGAAAGATTGGAAAATGAAAATATACCTGTAGATTTCGGAGCGGTTGCCAAGGGCTATGCCGCCGACAGGATAAAGAGTATCCTTGATAGGGATAAGGTAAGACAGGCTTTAATAAGCGTCGGAGGAACAGTATTAATTTACGGTAAAAAGGCTTTAGTTGCAGTAAAAAGTCCTGACGGAGAGGGAACGGCGGCGGTTATTTTGTGCGATAACGTCTGCCTTTCAACCTCCGGAGGATACGAAAGATATTTTGAAAAGGACGGGAAAAAATATTCGCATATTATTGACCCTAAATCAGGGTATCCTGCAGAAAGTAAAATAGCAAGCGTTACGGTTATTTCTGAAGACGGCTTTCTTTCAGATGCGCTGTCCACTGCTTTTTATGTATCGGGTGAGGAAGGAGCAAAAAAGCTTTACCGCAAGCGCCGTGACTTTGAAATGCTTTTGATAACCGACGACGGACGCATTATAGTTTCCGATAATGTGAAATTAAAAGACTATGACAAAAAATATAAATTGGAAAGAATGAATGAGGAATGAATGAAAAAACTCGTGGCGCATTAGAGATGATTGTGTGCGCCGTGCTTTGGAGCATAGGCGGAATACTTATAAAAATGACCTCCTGTAGTCCTTTTGTGATAGCCGGAGTAAGAAGCCTTTTTGCCGCTTTGTGTATGGCGCTCTTTATGCTTGTGCGGAAAATAAAGTTTAAGGTAAACAAAAAAGTCGTAACAGGGAGCATTTTTACGGCGCTGACCTTTATCTTCTTTGTACTGGCAAATAAATTGACCTTTGCGGCAAACGCAATTGTGCTTCAGTTTACCGAACCTATATTTTTACTGGTTTTCACTGCTTTAATATATAAAGAGAGGATTAAATCTAAGGATATGGCGGCGGCGTTAGTCACTCTTTTGGGTATGGCGCTTTTCTTTGCAGATTCGGTTAAGGGGGAAAAGCTCTTGGGCAATTTTGTCGCTATATGCGCCGGAGTCAGCCTTGCCGTAGTGTATATGGTATTTGCCAGGGTGGAGGAAAATGAGCGTATGAGCGGTATGCTTTTGGGGCATCTTGTTACCGCTCTTTTCGGATGCATTATGTTTTTTATATATCCGTCTGCCGTAACTTTATCCGATTTATTTCTTATGACGGTTTTGGGAATATTTCAGCTTGGAATTCCGTATGTACTTTTTTGTCTTGCGGTTGGCAAATGCTCGCCTTTTGCCTGCTCTCTGATAGGTGCGATTGAGCCGCTTTTAAATCCTGTATGGGTTATGCTGTTTGACGGGGAAACGCCGGGCAAGTTCGCACTTTTGGGCACATTGTTGGTGGTAGGAGCCGTAACTGCTTGGAGCATAGCGGACTCTAAAGAAGGAAAAAAAGCATAAAATTAATTTGAGGTGATAAAATGAGTGTTGCACTGGGAATATTGATTCCGTTTTTAGGTACGGCCTTGGGAGCGTCGTGCGTATTATTCATGAAAAAGGGACTGAATGATAAGCTTGAACGTGCTCTTACCGGCTTTGCCGGCGGAGTAATGGTAGCCGCGTCTGTCTGGAGCCTTCTTATACCGTCCATCGAGCAGGCGGAATATATGGGCGTATGGTCCTTTTTGCCTGCGGTATTGGGCTTTTGGGCGGGTATACTTTTTTTGCTTTTGCTTGACCATATAATTCCGCATTTTCATATTGGAAGCGGAGAAACAGAGGGTCCTAAAAGTAAACTGCAAAGATCGACTATGATGCTTTTGGCGGTAACGCTTCACAATATCCCTGAGGGAATGGCGGTCGGAGTCGTTTACGCCGGCTTTCTTGAGGGAAATGTAAAAATTACCGCCGCCGGGGCGCTGGCTCTTTCAATCGGAATTGCAATTCAAAACTTTCCGGAAGGGGCGATTATTTCCATGCCCCTTACGGCGCAGGGAGTAAAAAAATCAAAGGCTTTTTTGGGCGGAGTTTTATCAGGGATAGTCGAGCCGGCAGGTGCGTTTTTAACGATTTTGGCGTCGGGCTTTATTGTGCCTGCACTTCCGTATCTTTTAAGCTTTGCTGCCGGCGCAATGATATATGTGGTAGTGGAGGAATTGGTGCCTGAAATGTCAAAGGGAAGTCATTCAAATATTGGCACGCTCCTTTTCGCCCTGGGCTTTGGTCTTATGATGATTTTGGACGTAGCACTGGGATAACTTTCGCATTGGGAGTTAAATAAAAAAGCCTGCCTTGGCAAGTTTCGTGCCGGGGCAGGCTTTTATTTTTAAATATAAACTTCTATCTTTGTAATTTTAAGTAAATCCTTTGGATATGAAGCTAAAACATTAAAATCCTTAGTTACTGCGGAAATATCTCTGTATATAAGCTTTTTTTCACCATTTGTACCGTTGACCGTTATTGCTGCAGCGCTGTATGAGTTAAGCTTTATACTTATTGTCATTTGAGAAGTAACCGGCTCATCGGATAAATACTCAATGACAAACAGATGATTTCCCGGATGTTCTGTATGAACAACATAATCATTATCGCTATCCGGGTTATCAATTTCTCCTATCTTTGTTAATTCATCTATATTGTCGGCAAGAGATTTATAAAGCTTACCACCAAACTTCACAAACCTTTCAAGGGCATGGGAATTTGCAATATAATTAAGCACGTTTATAGCATTTCTCTGAAGCTGACTTCTTGTTATCTCTCCGTTTTTAAGAGCATCTTCAAGGTTGTCTTTATGATTCAGGGCGTCAGGAGTAACCATATAAACATCATTCTGTGCTTCAACCATATTCTTAAGGTTTTTGTATTCCGTATTTTCTTTCGACATAGTAGGCCACCAATCTGTCATAACAAACCCACTATAACCCCACTCATCTCGAAGTATAATGGTATTTAAGTCATAGTTGTTTGCGCTCCATATACCGTTTATAGGATTATACGATGTCATAATTGATGTTGCAAGTCCTTCTTTAACTGCAATCTCAAACCCTTTCAGATAAATTTCTCTTGCTGCACGTTCACTCATTACTGAATCTACATTACTTCTGCGGAACTCCTGTGAATTAGCCGCAAAGTGTTTAACCGTGGCAGAATTTCCGTATGCAGCAACACCTCTTACAAGGGCTGCACCGACCTTGCCTGTAAGATATGGGTCTTCTGAAAGATATTCAAAGTTCCTTCCGTTAAGGGGTACTCTATGAATGTTTATTCCCGGCCCTAATATGGAGTCGATTTTATATATTGAGAGTTCAACGCTGAGCAATGAATAAAGTTCCTCCGCAAGCTCAGTGTCCCAGGTACATGCAATAGCTGTACCGTTAGGAAGACTTGTAGCATGCTCACCGCTATCTAATCTTATTCCTGAAGGTCCGTCATGAAGAGCTATAATAGGAATACCAAACCTTGCAAGGCTCTCTGTTACACCGCCTATTGCACCTGCACTTCCTGCACGAACTTTTGGAGAACACATTCCCTCTCCTTTTGCAAGGCACATAAGGTCTGTATCTGAAAGCTGTGCAACAAACTCTTCCATTGTATTTTTCTTCTCTTTTACATCAATTAACTTTATCCCTTTATCTCCTGTATTTTCAATTTCTTCGGGAATACATTCCTTTATTCTCTTGCAGTAATCAACCGTTCTTTTAGTAACAGGCTTGTATGTAAGTTCTAATTTTCCATCTTTTACAACAGGGTGCATAATTTTAAAATCCTTAACAGGGGCAAGTGCCTCTGTGCATCTTCTTGTAACAATTGTTTTATCTACATTGTATGTAAATATTTTCTCTGCACATCTTACACAAGCACCTAAATAGATATTATATTCCCCAGCCTCTAAAACATAGCATGACTTATTTTCTGTTACGCCACTATTGTCGTAGGAACTCATTTCACTTACCGGTATTTCCATATGAAGCAGCTGACTTTCTCCTGCCATAAGTTCCTTCGTTTTTCCAAATGAACAAAGTTGTCTTGCAGGCTTTCCCAAAAGACCCTGAGGGGCTTCATAATATACCTGAACAATTTCACGTCCTTTATAATTCCCTATATTGCTGATTTCAACATCTATACTTATAACGCCGTTTTTCTCACAAACATTTATAAGTTCATACTTAAACTTAGTATAGGAAAGACCAAATCCAAAGGGATAAAGAACCTTTTCCTTTGCAAAAGTTTCAAAATATCTGTAACCAACATATATATCCTCGCTATAGATATTAAAATCCTCATTGCCGAAGTTTTCTATCCCTGGATAATCTGATATAGGAGCTATAGTATCTGTCAACTTACCGCATGGCGTAACATCGCCACAAAGCAAATCCGCTACCGCATTTCCTCCTTCCTGTCCGCCCTGCCACACATACATAACAGACTTAATATTATACTTCTCAACCCACTCCATATCAATGATATTTCCTACGTTAAGAAGAGCAATTGTCTTATCAAAGTGCTTTGACACAATAGCAATCATAGCTTCTTCCTCATCGGTGAGGAACCAGCTTCCTTTATTTGCACTATTATCTCTGTTTTCACCTGCAGTTCTGCCAATAACTATAACAGCAACCTCCGATTTTTCTCTTGCAGAAATGACCGTTTTCTCGTCAGGTACCATTTCCGTCTGACACCAAGGCACCTGTGCCCAGTCCTGACCGTACTCAAAAGGATTTTTCTCAATCCATTTTTCATATACGTCAACAAGGTCCTCGTTAAGAGAGAGCTTGTTATTTTTTCTGATGCCCTCAAGAATGTTAACCACATAATCCACTCTTACAAGTCCGCCTGAGCCAATTCCGCTTTTATAATAATTTATCTGACTTCTGCCAAAAAGAGAAATTGTATCTTTTTTATGAAGGGGAAGTAAGCCGCCCTGATTTTTAAGCAAGACACAACCCTCCGCTGATACCTTGCGAGCAAAATCAGCAAGAGGCTTATAAGGCTTTTCGGGTAAACTATCTGTTTTGACTAAGCTTTTCATTTCATATCACCTCATACTCAATATAGCATTTTTTATTATAAAATTATACCATAATTGATGCTTATCGTCAACTGTTTATACCTATATTTTCGACTTTTGTTGTAGAATAGATATGTTACACATTTAATAAAAGTATAGCGAATAGAAGATTTTTTGTGTTATAGTTTAATTACCACAAAAAAACCACACAGAAAGAAAATCTATTCGCTATGAATACTATAAAGCCTGCCTTGACAATTTTCGTGCCGGGGCAGGCTTTTATTTTTAAATATATATTATAGGTGCTTTGCCAGGTGCTCTTTTATTTTCTCAAAGCTCTCATCACTTATATCGTGTTCGATTTTGCAGCTGTCTTTATATGCAGTATCCTCATCGACACCCAGAGCAATTAAAGCTTTTGCAATTATCCGGTGCCGTTCGTATACACGCTCTGCTATTTGTTTGCCGCTTGGGGTAAGTGTAATCTCTCCGTCGGAATCCATTGAAATATAGCCTTCCTCCCGAAAATGCTTCATTGCAACAGATACGCTGGCTTTTGAGAAATTAAGTTGATTAGCTATGTCTATGCTGCGTACATGACCCTTTTTTAGACCTATCATTAAAATGGCTTCAAGATAATTTTCAGCAGATTCCATTATTTTCATGGCAGTTTACTCCGTAAAAGTATTGATTTCGGACATTTCGCTAAAGGTTTTTAATAATTATATCACCAATTAAGGATAATGTCAAACTGATGATAAAAAAATCCAAATAATGTCTTGACAAAACCGATTAGTTATGTTAAACTAACTGGCATAGGTTAGTGAATACTAACTACTTTTCTGGGATATATGAAATATTCTTAAAGAATGGAGGATAAATATGATGCCGCTGTCAATGGCTTTAGCCGGTGAAGATAATGTTATAAAAAAGATAGGAGGAAATCCTGAAATTAAAAAGCATCTTGAAAATTTAGGATTTGCGGTCGGGGGAAGAGTTAAGGTAATAAATGCCTTAAACGGTAATGTAATTGTAAATGTAAAGGAAGCGCGTATAGCCGTAAGCGAGGAAATGGCACGTAAGATTATGGTGTAAATCCTTAAAAGTACGGATTAAAAAAAATTATTAAAAATTAAGGAGAGTGGTGTATGAATGAATACATTAAGACAGGCAAAAATCGGCGATACGGTCAGGGTGGTAAAGATAAACGGAGAGGGGGCTGTTAAACGAAGGATTATGGATATGGGAATCACGAAGGGCACGGATATTTATATACGCAAGGTCGCACCATTAGGAGATCCTATTGAAATAACAGTCCGAGGATACGAGCTTTCGCTTCGTAAGGCCGACGCAGAAATAATAGAGATAGAATAAATTTTAAATATGAGTTAGTCTAAACTAATATAAAAGAAGGGGATTTTGGATGAATATTAAAATTGCACTTGCCGGAAATCCAAACTGCGGTAAAACAACACTGTTTAATGCACTGACAGGCTCAAATCAGTTTGTCGGAAACTGGCCGGGAGTTACGGTTGAAAAAAAGGAAGGGAAGCTTAAAAAACACGAAGGAGTTACGGTTACGGATCTCCCCGGAATTTACTCGCTCTCTCCTTATACATTAGAGGAGGTAGTCGCAAGAAATTATCTTATAAATGAGCGTCCGGACGTGATATTAAACATTATTGACGGAACAAATCTTGAGCGTAACCTTTATCTTACAACACAGCTTACAGAGCTTGGCATTCCTGTTGTCGCAGCAATCAATATGATGGATATTGTAAAAAAGAACGGCGATAAAATCAATATATCGGAGCTATCCGAAAGGCTTGGTCTTAAAATAGTTGAAATTTCCGCATTAAAGGGGACGGGAGTTTCCGAAGCCGCAAAAGCGGCAATTGAAGCCGCAGAAAACGGAAAAACCGTACCTATGCACAATTTTTCCGGAACTGTGGAGCATGCACTGGCTCATATTGAGGAGTCTGTGCTTCATGATATGCCGGAGGAGAAGCAAAGATGGTATGCTATAAAGATTTTCGAGCGAGATGAAAAGGCGACAGAATCCCTTAGCATACCGAAGGATATAATGTCGCATATAGAAAAGGATATTCAGGCAGCAGAGGAAGAGCTTTCCGACGATTCGGAGAGCATAATTACAAACGAAAGATATATTTATATATCCGAGGTTTTAAAAGGCTGTTACAAAAAGAAAAATTTGGGGAACCTTACCCTGTCTGATAAAATAGACAAAATTGTAACAAACAGATGGCTTGGACTGCCGATTTTTGCGGTTATAATGTTCCTTGTATATTACATATCAATGGTTTCTTTCGGTCTGACGGCTACCGATTGGGCAAACGACGGGCTGTTTGGCGACGGATGGCATTTTCTTGGTATCGGATCAGCTTCTTACAATGAAGCAAAAGATGAATTTGATGCCGCGGAAAATACCGTTAAAGGCTATATTGAGTTTGCGGAGGGAAATGGGATTAATACAGACAATGTAAAAGAAGCGCTGGATAATGAGGATATTGACTTTAACAAAGAAAGCGCAGAAGCCGCACTCTATGAATTTGCAGAAAGCGTAAAAGGACTCTGCGGCGGTACCTATTTTGTTACGGATGAGGAAACTATGGCGGAGGAAGAGGTGTCGGCAACCTATGAAGAATTGCTGGACGCTGTTGAGGTATATAAAGATTTTAGCTTTATGGAACCTGCTCCTGAAGATTACGGTATCTGGATAAGCGGTATCCCGGTACTCATAGAAACAGGGCTTGACAAAATAAACTGCGCCGACTGGCTCAAAGGGCTTATATTAGACGGAATTGTCGCCGGAGTCGGAGCGGTATTGGGATTTGTGCCTCAGATGCTTGTTCTGTTTTTTATGCTGGCATTTTTGGAAGCGTGCGGCTATATGTCCCGTATTGCATTCGTGCTTGACAGAGTATTTAAGAAATTCGGTCTTTCGGGGAAATCGTTTATTCCTATGCTTATAGGAACAGGATGCGGAGTTCCGGGCATCATGGCGTCACGGACTATTGAAAACGACCGGGATCGTAAAATGACGATTATTACCACCACTTTTATCCCCTGTGGGGCAAAGGTACCTTTTATTGCAATGATAGCCGGAGCCGTATTCAATGGCTCGGCATGGGTTGCCACATCGGCGTATTTTATCGGTATGGCGGCAATTATAATATCAGGTATTATTCTTAAAAAGACTAAGATGTTTAAAGGAGATCCGGCTCCCTTTGTTATGGAGCTTCCCAGCTACCATATGCCTACTTTTATAAATGTTCTGCGCAGTATGTGGGAGCGCGGATGGTCGTTTATTAAAAAAGCAGGAACAATTATTATGCTTTCCACGGTTGTCGTTTGGTTTACAACGTATTTCGGCTTTGTGGACGGACACTTTACCATGCTTTCCGAAGAGCAAATTGATAAAAGTATACTGGCAGGCATAGGAAATATGATAGCATGGCTATTTACGCCTCTCGGCTGGGGAAACTGGCAGGCGGCGGTGGCGTCGATAACAGGGCTTATTGCTAAGGAAAATATTGTCGGGACGATGGGAATACTCTATAGCGGAACAGGCACCTTATATGAAAACCTTTCCGGCGCCTTTACTCCGGTGAGCGCATATTCGTTTTTGGTATTTAATCTTCTGTGTGCACCCTGCTTTGCCGCTATCGGTGCCATAAAGAGGGAAATGAACAGCGCAAAATGGACATGGTTTGCCATAGGATACCAGTGTGCGTTCGCATATGCGGCGGCGCTTATGATAAATCAATTCGGTATGCTTTTAACGAATAATGCCAATGGGGCAGGATTAGTATTTGCTCTTGCGGTACTGGCGTTTATGATATATATGCTTTTCAGACCGTCGGTAACGCCCAAGAAAAATTCTTTATGCAAATAATAAAGGAGGGGTTATTACGGATTGGTTAATAAAATATTTTTCGACAATCATTTTAAGCATTTTACTGCTTGCTCTTCTGACGGCGGCCGCCTGCTCTCTTTTAAGAAATGAAAGGAGAGGAAAGACCTCGTGCGGCTGCGGCTGTACAGGCTGTGCCATGAAGGAAATGTGCAAAGAAAAATCAAAAAAGAGTAAATAAAATCCCTTTTAAATAACCTCCGAAAAATCAAAGATTTTTCGGAGGTTATTTTTTTATAAAAAAATTAAAAAAACCTATTGACAAGATAAGTAAAGTATGGTAATATAATACCAACCTACTAAGTAGGTGATAAAAGAACGGGAGGAAGACACTATGAAAAACATGTGTAACGGTAGATATATGATAATGTGTATGTGTGTATGCATGGTGAAATTTTTCTGTATCTTTTTCCCGATGTATTCCTTAGATTAGAGCAAACCAAGGCGGTTGCCGCCTTTTTAAGCATTGCTTTTAACCGGGAAATTCCGTCGGAGTTTTCCGGTTATAATTTTAGACGGAGGTTTTTCATGACTAAATACTTTGAGCTTCTTTTAAGGGCAAATTTCAGGAACGGCCGAATGTGACGGCTTGGGCTAATTACAAATATAAAACTTATATAAAAAATTAAGAAAGAGGTAAATAAAATGAGTAATTATAAATTTGAAACACTTCAGCTTCATGTAGGTCAGGAACAGCCGGATCCCGCAACGGATGCGAGAGCGGTTCCCATTTATGCAACAACTTCGTATGTTTTTAAAAATTCCGCCCATGCAGCGGACAGATTCGGCTTAAAGGATCCGGGCAATATTTACGGCAGACTTACAAATTCCACCCAGGACGTTTTTGAAAAGAGAATAGCGGCTTTGGAGGGCGGAATTGCAGCCCTTGCGGTAGCCTCCGGAGCGGCGGCGATAACATATACAATCCAGGCCTTGGCGCAGGCAGGAGATCACATAGTGGCGCAGAAAACCATTTACGGCGGTACATATAATCTTTTAAGGCATACTCTTTCGCAGTTCGGAATAGAAACCACATTTGTTGACGCTCACAATCTTTCCGAGCTTGAGGGAGCAATAAAGGACAACACAAAGGCAGTATATTTAGAAACCCTGGGCAATCCCAACAGCGATATTCCCGACATAGACGCAATATCCGAAATAGCGCATAAACACGGACTTCCCGTAGTTGTGGACAATACCTTCGGAACGCCGTATCTTATTCGTCCCATAGAACACGGCGCAGATATAGTCGTACATTCTGCAACTAAATTCATAGGCGGACACGGAACAACTCTCGGCGGAATTATTGTAGATTCCGGTAAATTTGACTGGAAGGCAAGCGGAAATTACGCTCCGATAGCGGCGCCTAATCCGAGCTATCACGGAATATCCTTTGCTGATGCGGTAGGTTCGGCGGCATTTGTAACATATATTCGGGCAATACTTCTCAGGGACGAGGGAGCGACAATTTCTCCTTTTGCGGCATTTTTGCTTCTTCAGGGCACAGAAACGCTCTCGCTTAGGCTTGAACGTCATGCCGAAAACACTAAGAAGGTTATCGAATATCTGGTAAATCACCCGAAGGTTTCCAAGGTAAATCATCCCTCACTTCCGGATCATCCGGATCATGCTCTTTATGAGAAATATTTCCCTAACGGAGGTGCGTCTATATTTACCTTTGAAATTAAAGGAGGACAGGCGGAGGCTCACCGCTTCATTGATAACCTTGAAATATTCTCTCTTCTTGCCAATGTTGCGGATGTTAAGTCCCTTGTTATCCATCCGGCAACCACGACTCATTCTCAGCTTTCGGAAAGCGAACTCATAGATCAGGGTATAACGCCTGCAACGATTCGTCTTTCAATCGGAACAGAGCATATTGACGATATTATAGCCGATCTTGAGAAAGGCTTTGCGGCGGTATAAATATATTCGGCTATCCAAAGGGTAATTAAAAAAGGACCTTTCAGAGAAAATTTTCTCTGAAAGGTCCTTTTTTTAAAGCTCTTTGTTTTTATAAATAATTACCGATATAAACCATGATGAAACAAAAATTAATAAAAGAGCTGTAAAAATTGCGGCACTGCCGAAGACGGGAAAGCGTAAAAAACCGTTTGCAAGCTCGAAAGCGGTACTTAAAGCGGAAAAGACGCCTACCATGATAAAGTATATAATACGTGATCTTTGTGCGCCGAATTTTAAGACAGGCGGCATTGTGATTGAAAACGGAAGAAAAGACAATATAAGACAGTAGGATAATATGTCTTGAAAATATTTTAAGGATAAATTCATTTTAAAAAAGCCCAAAACAGAAAGCACGAATGAGCAAATAATCCCGTATATAATGGAATCTATATATTTCGCCGAAACATATTCACTTCGGGATACGGGAAAGGTTAAAGCATAAGAGCACCAGTGCTCAAATTCGTCGTATCTTAAAAAGGTTACGGGAAAAGAGCCGAATATGATGCAGGGAAGAGCGAGATAGAATAGGCTTCCCGACTGAAGAAAAATGAGAGCAAAAATCAATGTAACTAAAACGGACGACCTTAAGTATTTTGAAAAAACGTAAAAATCCTTTAAGATAAGACCCTTCATAAATTAATCAATCTCCTTTACCATAAAAATAAAAAGCTTTTCTATGTCTATTGGGCTTAAATCTAAGCCGATTGGAGCTTTATCCTTAAGGATAATTGCTTCGGCGCCGTAATTATTTACTCTTTTGCCTATAACAGATGAGGAATCAATTAAAGAAAGCTCGTCTATACCGCACCTTATTAAAGCATACTTTTCATAAAGTCTGTCTTTTTCTTCAAAAAGCAAAAGCCTGCCCTTATGTATAAAAGCTATATAATCGCATATTTTTTCAAGATCGCTTACAATATGTGAGGAAATAAGAACGGAGTGTTCTTCGCTTCTTGTAAAATCAGATAAAATATCCGTCACTTCATCTCTTACAATCGGGTCAAGACCGCTTGTAGCCTCGTCAAATATTAAAAGCTTTGCGTTATGGGACAGTGCGGCGGCAATGGCGAGCTTCTTTTTAGTGCCAAGCGAAAGCTCTGAAAATATTTTGTTATCGGGAACCGAAAGCTTCGCTAAAAGGTTGTGAAAGATACCTGAGTCCCAGTTCTTATAAATCCTTTTTAAGATTTTTTCAAGCTTTAAGGCTGAAAGACAGCCGCTTATTCCTATATCGTCGGTGACGATTCCTATATCCTCCTTTATAATCGAATTTTCATCCCTTCCGAGTACGCTTATAAGACCGCCGTCTTTTTTAATCATCCCCGTCATAAGCTTTACGGCAGTTGTTTTTCCGGCTCCGTTTTCACCGATAAGCCCTAAAATACAGCCGCCGGGAAGAGTAAGGCTTATATTGTCAAGAGTAAAATCTTTATAATGCTTGGTAAGGTTTTTTATCTCTAAGGCATTCATATTAATTCCTCCGTTTCATAATCTATTATTTTTTTAAGCTCCTCTTTACTGATACCGCAAAGAGGAGCAAGCTTTAAGGCTTCTCCTATATGATATTCCAATTTTTTTAGATTTTCTTCTTTAATAAGCTCAATGTTTTTTGCGGCGACAAAACAGCCCTTTGCCGAAACAGTGTAAATAAAGCCTTCCTTTTCAAGCTCTTCGTAAGCCCTTTTCGTGGTAATGACGCTTATCCTTAAATCCTTGGCAAGGGAGCGGATGGAGGGCAGAGCTTCGTCTTCCTTTAAGCTTCCGTCAATAATCTGATTTTTTATCTGCGTATAAATCTGGTCGTATATCGGTAAACCGCTTTTATTATCAATAAAAATCTTCAAATCGCTTCCTCCTTTCGATTACTGTATATATACAGTATATACAGAATATACATATTTGTCAAGCAAAATATTGCGGCGGCAAAGGACAGAATAAAAGGAGTAAATCGGCACAATAATAATTAAAGCCAAGGTACCAAACGGAAATGAGGCATATTTTATATAAAAGGCAGGAGACAAAGTAAAAATTTATACACATCAAGAAAAGCTTCCTTTTGCTCTTTTTTTAATAAAAAGTAAAATGAACCGTCAAAGGGATAGTATGATGAGGCAGGTAAGCGGCAGGGCAGGCAAAAATTACGGCAAAGGTTTATAAGTCTACACTATATAATGGTAAAATTATTTTAAATTTTCAATTTTTGTCGTTATGTGACAATAAAAACTATTGACAAAACAGAAAAAGTGTGGTATTCTATATCTTGTTGTTAGCCCGAGTGGCGGAACTGGCAGACGCACAGGACTTAAAATCCTGCGACCGTTAAAAGTCGTACCGGTTCGATTCCGGTCTCGGGCACCAATTTCGGGGGTATAGCTCAGTTGGGAGAGCGGTTGCTTCGCATGTAACAGGTCTGGGGTTCGAATCCCCATATCTCCACCAACTGAGGAAAAAGCGCCTGTTTCAGGCGCTTTTTTATTTTCCGGCATGAATTTTTGTATTTAGGATTTTACGGAAAATTCCTTTTTTCTCGGACAAAGTGGTATAGGACTTTCGGAGTTTAAATAAAAAGCCTTAAATAAAAAGGAGATGTTTTATATGTTAAAATTTATCTGTTACCCCAAATGTACCACCTGTCAGAAGGCGAAAAAGTGGCTGGACGAACACAATGAGGAGTATGAAATCCGAGATATTAAAGAAAGCAAGCCCGGCTTTGACGAGCTTAAAAATTGGCACGAAAAAAGCGGTCTGCCTCTTAAGAAGTTTTTTAATACCTGCGGACAAGCTTATAAGTCTATGAATCTTAAGGATAGACTTTCTGAAATGACCGAGGACGAACAGCTTAAGCTCCTTGCTTCTGACGGAATGCTTGTGAAAAGACCGATTCTTGTAAGCGACGATTTTGTGCTTGTAGGATTTAAGGAAAAGGATTGGACCGACAAGCTTTAATGCTTTATACCTATAAAAATGCCGCAAAGGAAACCTTTGCGGCATTTTTTATATTTTATAAAAGCTTTTCTAAAGTATTTTGAACCTTTACAATAAATTCCTCAGATTCGAGCTTTACGGCAGGAACATTGCCTTTCCATATAGCGGCAAGATCGCCTGTCATAAATCCGCTTTCAATTGTGTCTAAGGTTGCCTTTTCAAGCTTATCGGCAAATTCCGAAAGGGCGGGAGTTTTGTCAAGCTCGCCGCGCTTTCTTAAAGCGCCGGTCCAAGCAAAGATTGTCGCAACGGAGTTTGTTGACGTTGCCTCGCCCTTTAAGTATTTGTAGTAATGACGCTGAACTGTTCCGTGAGCCGCCTCGTATTCATATACTCCGGAGGGAGAAACCAATACCGAGGTCATCATGGCAAGGCTTCCGTAAGCGGTTGCCACCATATCGCTCATTACGTCGCCGTCGTAATTTTTGCATGCCCAGATGTAACCGCCCTCAGACCTTATAACTCTTGCGACAACGTCGTCAATAAGGGTGTAAAAATACTCAATTTTAGCTTCTTCAAACTTTTTCTTGTAATCCTTTTCGAATATCTCGGCGAAAATATCTTTAAATCTGTGGTCGTATTTTTTAGAAATCGTATCCTTTGTTGCAAACCACAAATCCTTTTTAGAGTCAAGAGCAAAGTTAAAGCAGCTTCTTGCAAAGCTTTCTATGGATTTATCGGTATTGTGAATACCCTGTATTATGCCTGCCGAGTCCTTGAATGAATGGATTTTCTCTCTCGTTTCGTTTCCGTCCTTGTCAAAAGATACAAGGTAACATTCCGAGCCCTCGGCAATTTGCATTTCGGTGTTTTTATAAACGTCCCCGTATGCGTGACGGGCGATAGTTATGGGCTTTGTCCAAGTGGGAATATAGGGCGTGATTCCGCTTACCGTAATGGGAGTGCGGAAAACGGTGCCGTCAAGTATAGCTCTTATAGTGCCGTTGGGAGATTTCCACATTTCCTTTAAATTATATTCAGTCATTCTTGCGGCATTGGGAGTAATAGTGGCGCACTTTACCGCAACGCCGTACTTTTTCGTCGCCTCGGCAGAGTCAACGGTTACCTTATCGTCCGTTTCGTTCCTGTGCTCAAGACCGAGATCGTAATATTCTGTCTTTAAATCCACATATGGAAGAATAAGATGCTCCTTTATCATTTTCCAGAGCACTCTTGTCATTTCATCTCCGTCCATTTCGACAAGAGGCGTTTTCATAATTATTTTGTCCATATTAATCCTCCGAAATTAAAAGTTTGCTTTTGTATAATTTAAAAGTCCGCCGGCAAGAATTATTTCCTTTGCACGATCGCTTAACTCCAATGAAAGCGGTATCACATCGCCTGTCGTTTTGTTTTTAAGTGAAAGCTCTCCGCCTTCCTTTACAAAAGTCAAAAGGTCTGATAAATAAAGCTCGTCGCCCTCGTTTATCTTATCATAATCCGCCTCGTTTTTGAAGGTACAGGGAAGAATACCTGCATTTATAAGGTTTGAACGGTGTATTCTTGCAAAGGACTTTACTATTACAGCTTTTACCCCGAGATATAAAGGAGCAAGGGCTGCATGCTCTCTCGACGAGCCCTGACCGTAGTTTACGCCGCCGACTATAATACTTTCCTTAAGAGCTTTTGCCCTTTCGGGGAAAGCTTCATCACAGGCGGTAAAGCAGAAATTGGAAATTGCGGGAATATTTGACCTTAAGGGAAGAATTTTTGCGCCTGCCGGCATAATGTGATCCGTCGTTATATTATCACCGACCTTAAGGGAGCATTTGCAGGAAATCTCGTCCGACAAGGGCTTTGTTTCGGGATAGGGCTTTATATTGGGTCCCATAAGAATTTCAACCGAGTCCGCCTCGTTTTCCGGAGCCGGAGGAGCAACCATATTGTCATTTATTAAAAATTCTTCGGGCATTTTAATTTCAGGCATATCGCCCAAAGTACGTGGATCCGTAAGCACACCGGCAATTGCGGAAACGGCTGCAACCTCGGGGGATACAAGATATACCGACGCGTCCTTGGTGCCGGAGCGCCCCTCGAAGTTTCTGTTAAAGGTACGAAGTGATACGCCCTTGGAATTGGGCGACTGTCCCATGCCTATGCAGGGTCCGCAGGCGCTTTCCAAAATTCTCGCTCCGGCGTTTATCATGTCCGAAAGTGCTCCGTTTTCGGCAAGCATGTTAAGCACTTGCTTTGAGCCGGGAGCAATTGCCAGCGAAACGTCGGGATGCACCGTTTTTCCTTTAAGTATATAGGCGACCTTCATCATGTCGGTATATGAGCTGTTTGTGCAGGAGCCGATACAAACCTGGTCGATTTTTATTTCACCGATTTCCGAGAGCTTTTTAACATTGTCGGGAGAATGGGGGCAGGCCGCCGCCGGTTCAATCTCCGAAAGGTCTATGATTACCGTTTCATCGTAAACAGCGTCGGAATCAGCCTTAAGCTCGCGCCAGTCCTCTTCACGCTTTTGAGCCTTTAAAAACGCTCTTGTTATTTCGTCTGACGGGAAAATAGAGGTTGTTGCGCCAAGCTCGGCGCCCATGTTTGTTATTGTCGCACGCTCGGGTACCGAAAGAGTCTTTACGCCCTCACCGGTGTACTCAATAACCTTGCCGACTCCGCCCTTTACGGAAAGACGCCTTAAAACCTCAAGGATAACGTCCTTTGCGGCGCACCAGGGCGAAAGCTTTCCTTTAAGTACAACGTTTACTACCTTGGGATAGGTGATATAGTAAGCACCGCCTCCCATAGCAACCGCAACGTCAAGACCGCCGGCGCCGATAGCTATCATGCCGAGCCCTCCGCCCGTGGGGGTGTGACTGTCAGAGCCGATAAGGGTTTTTCCCGGTATGCCGAAGCGCTCAAGATGTACCTGATGGCATATTCCGTTGCCGGGTCTTGAAAAATATATGCCGTGCTTTTTTGCCACAGAGCCTATAAATCTGTGGTCATCGGCGTTTTCAAAACCGCTTTGAAGAGTGTTGTGGTCTATATATGCAACGCTTCTTTCGGTTTTTACTCTCGGTACGCCCATAGCCTCGAATTCAAGATATGCCATTGTGCCTGTTGCGTCCTGAGTAAGAGTCTGATCGATTTTTATGCCGATTTCAGCACCCTTTTCAAATTTGCCGTCAACAATATGGTCTTTTAATATTTTTTCCGTTAATGTAAGTCCCATGTTCTTCGCTCCTTTTTATTTTAAGCATCTATTTTTCTTTTAAGTAAGCTATATCCTCGGATAGATGTTCTTTATTGCATGCAGCTCTTGCCAAAAAATCGCACCGCTCGTTTTCGGGATGTCCGTCATGTCCTTTAATCCAGTGCCAGGTGACGCTGTGGATTTGTAAAAGGGGGAGAAGGCTTTTCCATAAATCAGCGTTTTGAACGGGGCTTTTGTCAGCCTTTTTCCATCCGCGACTTTGCCAGGAGTCAAGCCAGCCCTTATTTAATGCGTCGGTAATATATTTTGAGTCGCTGTAAAGTTCAACAGTACAAGGCTCTTTTAAAGCCTTTAATCCGACAATAACCGCCGTAAGCTCCATGCGGTTGTTAGTGGTAAGCAGAAAGCCCTCGGACAGCTCCTTTGTATTTTTGCCGTATTTTAAAATAACTCCGTAACCGCCGCGTCCCGGATTTCCGCTGCAGGCACCGTCTGTAAAAAGCTCTACTGATTTCATGACATTCTCTCCAAAAAACAATATGCTTATATAATAGCAGATTTTTTTTGTTTTGTCTATCAGTAATACGGAAAAAGTTTCTTTATTTTTTATAATTTCTATAAATAAATTAACCAAAGAAAAAAGCGGCTTAAATAAATATGCCGCGTATAATGTTGCCAAGACCCAACGGTATAAGCACATTGTAGTTATAAGCAATTATATTTATGTATTGACATAATGATTATTTTATGGTAGAATAATTCAAGTGACGTAAAATAGAAAATTATGAAAAAGGATCTGTGGGAAATTTCTGCTTTATACGAAGATTTATTCGGATCCTATTTTAACACATTTTCTTTTGCTTTTTTTTGGAATTTTTAAGGTTAAAATTACACAAAGAAAAAGCATATTTAAATATACACGGAGAAGTATCGAAGCGGTCATAACGGGGCGCACTCGAAAGCTTCTACGCCTAACGGAACTCTTATAGCCTGAAACCCTTGATTTTATGCGGTTTCTGTAATTTTATTTTTAACTGATTTTTGCTTGTTTTGCCCATGTTTTTGCCTTAATTATCAGTTTGTCAAATTTGTCAGGGCTGACATATAAAACAATTTCATATCTGGAGTGGTATCGAAGTGGTCATAACGGGACTGACTCGAAATCAAGTGAAGTTAGTGGAAGTGCGGACTACCTCAAACCCGCATAAACACTGGGTTTTTAATAAAATTGAATATCAAAGTTTTTAGCAGTTTCCAAAAAAAGTTTCCAAAAATCTGCAACCCTTGATTTTGGTGTAAATCTTTAAAATTTGCGGGCTGTTGAAATACATCCGGAGAAGTATCGAAGCGGTCATAACGAGAACGACTCGAAATCGTTTGACGGTTAATCCCGTCCGTGGGTTCGAATCCCACCTTCTCCGCCATCGGCGAGGTTTTTGTATTAACAGAAGCCTCGCTTTTTCTTTGGAAACTTTTTGGAAACTCTCATATGCTTACAACCCCTGCAATCGCTGCAAGTGATGCAGTCTTTGAACTTGCATCCAAATGAGCATATATGTTTGCAGTTGTAGCAAAGTCACTATGTCCTAACCACATTTGAATATCCTTTAATTGAACTCCGTTATTGAGCAAAAGCGATGCACTTGTATGTCTGAGATCGTGAAAGCGTATAGGACGCAAATCGTTTTTAGTTAAAAGTCTCTTAAAAGCCGATGTGACATAGTTAGGCATAATCAATCCGCCAAGCTCATCTACCATTACGTAGTCAAGCCATTCTTTGTTATAAGAACGCTTAAACTTCTTCCGATACATCTCCTGGCGCTCTTTAATCACAAGCAGCCTTTCTTTAACAGCCATATCAAGCGGCAAAGCACGCAAACTTGATTTTGTCTTTGCTCTGTCTTTTGCTACAATCTTTAATTTGCCGTTTACTCTTGGTGTAGTTACTGTATGATTTATGTAGAATACATTATTTGTTAAATCAATAGCACTCCATCTTAAACCAACACATTCACTGCGTCTTAAACCATAAAATCCGCCCATCAAAACAGGAACCTCAAGATTTGTGTCTTTAGTCAGCTTGAAAACCTTTGATAATTCATCCGCACTATAAAATTTTCCTACATAATGATTTTTCTCGGGTTTATCAACTTCGTCTATAGGGTTTTCCGATATCCAACCGTTTTTTCTTGCGAAAGTAAGAGCAAGCCTTATTATTGCATGATAATGAATAACCGTATTAGCAGTTACCCTCTGAAGTTGAATATCATAGAATTCCTGTATATCTCTTGCATCTAAATCTTTAAGTTTTATACCTTGTTCTTTGAAATATGGACCAACAGGACTTTTGATGTTACCTTCATAACTGGCATATGTAGTATCTTCTATTGGTTTCTTTCTTTTACGAGTGTATGGCAAATAAAGTTTTAAATAATCAGCAAAGAGTAAATTTTCGATTTGTTCTTTTGTCAAGTCTGTCAAAGTGATTTTATCAAGTGCATCCTCAGAAATTTCTATAGATATAGTTTTTTTCATTTCTGCAGATGTATCATCGACAAGCGTTGCTACAAACAAATCTTCATCCGGTATTTCAAAATCCATAAGAATTTGCTCGGACATATTCTTTGCCTTTGTCTTATTACCACGAACAGGCAATTTAGTTGGGAAACTTTTATCCTTTCTTTTGCCTGCTGCATTTTTGTAAACCAGAATAACATAGTAAAAGCCTTTGACTTCTTTCAAATAGGCTTTTACATCTATTTCTAAACCTATTTTTGTTTGTTTAATCATGGTGTTTACCTCCTGAAAATATTTACCTCCCTTTATGGAAAAAAATTAAACACCATCCATTGACGATAATAATTATATCAATGAGATGATGTTCTGTCAAAAAATTCAGTTTGTTTTCAATAAATAATTTACTAAATCAACTTTAGTAACACGATATTCTCTTCCGACTTTCATACTGGATATTTTACCATCCTTTAGCAGTTTGTATCCTGTCTTGGTGCTTATGCCGCCTAATATTTCACATAACTGCTCAATGCGAAGTAGTTCGGGATAAGCCTTAAACATTTTCATATATTCGCTTCTTTTTTTCTTTTCCGACATAATAACACCTCCGTCTATTAAATAGGTAGTTAATTTTTATAACGCCCCTCTTTAACAGCCGTTGGCACGGCGTACATAGCATTTCAGCTCCGCCGGGTTCTCCGCCGGGTGCGTACACAAGTATCAATTACTAACTGTATGTTTCATCGCATCCCGATTTGCCAATCAATCGGTTTATAGTCTGATATTCTTCGCTCGTGCAAGAAAATAGCAGTCTTGGCGTATCAACTAATGTGCTGGCGACTTTTACCGCCCATACAGTCTTACGATTAAAAAGGTGCTATTCAGTTGTCAAGGAGCAATAGATGAATTCACTTCATCTTTGGAAGTCCCCCCTGCTTCGGGGAAGTGCGGGGAAGTCCAAAATGTCTGGAATAGCTTTAAATTCACTCATTAACTTTCTGACGGTTTTGAAAATTTGTTGATAACATTTATCAACATTCTTTTATCATTTTCGCTTAAATCATCAAGCAATCTCAATAACAAACTTTCTTCGTCATTGGTTAAATATGATTTCGGTGAATCGTATTCCATTTTAAGAAAGATACCGCCGCAATTTCCGGGACGGGTTTCAATAGGCATCACACTGCTCAGGAACACAATATCATTCAATATTGTCTGTTTGCTAACGCCATACTTATCCATTAAGATTTTAGTTGTCGTTGACTTTTCTTTAACCAACAACAACCTGATGCCTTCTCGTCGTTCATATGTTGTCAGCCGTTCCTTCACAGTGAGCACCCCCTTTCTTGGTACCCATTATACAAGTCAAAGGTCAAAGCCACCTTGACCTTTGAAAAAAAAGTTGAAAAAATTTTTCGCAGGTCAAATATCAACAAAAGGGATGCATTATTCCAATAGACAAAAAAGACCATAGAAAGCCTATCAACGATAGAATTTCTATAGTCTTCTTTAAGTATAATATGTAGTTTAGGTATAGGAGGAGATAAATCAGAATATAAGTTTCTCATACAAGTACCTCGTAATTTACGCAAGCCCAACAAAAATGCACTACGGTTACAGTTGCCGCAGTGCATCCACTTGTGAAACTACAAGAACCTTATATTACCTTGTCTTTAACACATCAAAAGCAACACCCCGACAACTAAAATTAAATTCATAGACTTCTACGATAACTGTCACGGATATCACTCCTCGTATAATAAATGTAGTAGTTTTTAGAGTTCCTCTCCAAGAACTATGG
>CAYXRC010000002.1:13832-207020 GCA_964466295.1 uncultured Ruminococcus sp. | reverse complement strand
CAACATAATGAAAATTATGTCGTATTACATTTTACAAGTCCCAATTGTTGTATTTGCTTGCGATGCACAGCACCGCTTTCTATTGTATATATGCGAGTTGTGTTTATACTTGCATGACCGAGAATATCAGCAAGTCTTACTATATCTTTTTGCAGAGAATAGAATGTCCGTGCAAACAAATGCCTAAAATTATGCGGAAATACTTTATCCTTAGGTACATTAGCATCTTCACATATGTTTTTTAGCATTCTCCATATATTTGTTCTGTCTAACGGAGTGCCGTTTTTTGAAATAAAAACTGATCCGGATTTTATTCCTGTTTGCTTTATATAATATTTAAGCATCTTGCATAGTTGCTTAGTCATAATAATTATCCGTGTTTTTCCTTTACAGTTTATAACGGCTTGACCTGCTTTAACAGCTTCACAGGTTATATATTTCAATTCGGATATTCTTATCCCCGTAGAACAAATTGTCTGCATCAAATAGTATAGCCTTTCATTTTTTTGAGATTTTGCAGCTTCCAGCAATCTTTCATACTCTGCTTTTGAAAGCTCTTTGTTTTCATCGGCAAATATCTGTCTTTGGATTTTCAGAGTTTTCACTCGAAGCTCATGCCAGTTTAAAAACTCGAATAAAGCATTTAATGATGAAAGTATTGAATTTACACTTCTCGGTGCGTATTCTTCACATAGCTTGCCCTTATATTCCAGAACAAGTGACTTTTCTATGTTCCTTTCATCAATCCATTGCTTAAAGCGGCAGACATCACGCATATACTTGTCTATTGTATTACTGCTTTTTTCTTCTTCATAAAGATAAAGCTTAAATTTATTTATAATTTCATCTGTAATGATTTTCATTGTAATCGACATCCTTTCAGTTTTGCAGTTTACATATTCAATATAAAAACACAAAATAAAGTTGTCAATCATTTATGGTCATATTATTTAAGTTAATATGTTTTTAACAATAATTCCGTTTTTGTTTGCATACTCTGTTGTATTTTTTGTCCCTCCTTTTGCACCGCTATATGCGGCTATAATTTGTAAAACTCGGTATATTATCCATTCCTCCATATATTCTTAAAGTTTTTAATTGGCATGAATACAACTGTTTCAATCTATATCTCGTTAATTGAACCACCTGAGTTCATAAACAACTGCTTTTCATTATATCTAATACGAAATATCTGTCCAGGATGTTGACATTTGGGGTAGCAAACATATATAATATTCAGTCAAACATTCTTTTGCAAGCAGTGCCTTTGTGTGTACAAAAGGCTAAAATAAAAAATCCCGCATATTACGGGATTTCATATTTCGCTTGTTGGGGATAATTCCCCAAACCCCAAGAACGAAGATTTCATCTTCGGACTACGCACCTGCCGGCGCTATTTTTCTATATTATGATAGCGGTCGCTTTTGCTGTTCTTGTCCGGCTCAATGCCGAGTATATATTCATAATTCTGTTTGTGCAGGAGCATCTCTCTGACTTCCTTTTGAAGTTTGATATATTCGGCATAGTCCTCTTTTTTTGCAGACAGAAGTTTGGCATACTCACTGTTTAGGCTTTTTACTGACGGCAGTTTATCGAGCTTTAATTCATCAAACGCCTTTTTCGCAGCCTTATGAATAAGAATATCCGCTTCGTGTTCGGCGAGATATTTTTTTGAATATCCGCTTTTCCTGTACTCAACGTAAATGTCCTTTGTCTTTGAATAGTTAATAATATGCTTCTTCAAAACGGCAATTTCCGAAAGTCGCTTTTCCGATACTTTTATTTTGTCTGACAGCTCGGCATATCTTTCCTGCTTCTCTTTTACGTCTTTTGCAAATTCATCATAGTTTGCAAAATTATGTTCCTTTAAGAAAATAATACTTTTGGCAATCTGCTTTGCGCTGAATTTTTTAGCCCAATTTTCATAAGCCGCACCTTTGCCCGAATTTATCATTTTTTCAATATCATATAAAAGATTGGTTTTCTCATATTGCCTTTTCTTAGCTTTAGGCGAATGAAGCTTATTGCCGAGAATACCAGATTGAATATCTCTTTCCGAATATCCCTCTCCCAAAGAGCGAACGCGGATATTTTTCTTTTGCCTCGGATGTGAAAAAGTCAAGTGTTTGCCCGGAACAACCGTATATCCGTCTTGACGGAGCAAGGCGAAAAACTCATCGTAGGTTTTAGGTTTTTGCGCAAGCGCCTTGTCTATTGCTTCTTTCAAATAATCCCGATTGCTTATGTGTTCCTTTTCGCCTAACCAACTGTTATAACTCTTACCATGTTTTTTAGGTTTATCAATAATAGACAGTCCATGCTTAAAGCAGATTATATCACTTAAAATTCGCACGACCTTTGCCATACCCCAAAAATCACGAAACTTGCGGGTACAGTCAAGGGTAGTTGAGTTCCAAATGATGTGATTATGAATATGCTTTTTATCAATATGAGTACAGACTATAAAAGCGTGATTTCCTTTTGTAAACTGTTTCGCGAACTCATATCCAACTGCATTTGCTTCCTCCGGCGTGATTTCACCGGGCTTAAAGGATTGACGAACCTGATATGCAATAATATCGTTCTCCTGCGTCCTTCCCGTAATTTGAAAATACTCTCGTTTCGACAAAGCAAATTCCGCATCAACCGTATCGGGATTACATTCATAGGAAGATACAAGCTGTCCGTTGTCTGTCTTGTCGGGATTTTTCGCATAGTCCGTTCGATCTGCAAGGCATTGAGCCACGGTTTTTCCTTTATTGATGTGCATAGTAATTACTCTTGTTGCTGCCATACATAATCTCCTCTCATCCAAAAAAGAAAACGGGCGACATTTCTGCCGCCCAAATTCTATCGTTTTATTCAGTTTGTGGGATCGCTTCAAAAAGAAATTTTCTCGCTCTTGAAAACTTTACAACACCAGCCGCAGGAATATCCAAGTAAATCCTGTCTATCCTGATTTCACCGTTCGGTTTATAGCTCGGATCAATGCTTTGGTAAATTCTTGTGTATGCTTCATCCAAGGCTTCGCTGCAATCCTTTCCGCTCTGTACCTCTGCTATTAAATCGGCGATAAGACTGTAAATAACCTCATCTTGCGCTTTGTAATAATCAGGTCTTAAATACATATCCCGATATTGAATAAGTGCGTTTCTGGCAATGTTGGCAATGTCAGAGTACCCGTAACCGTTGGTCTGTTTAGAAATTACTGCATCAAATATTTTTCTGTTTGCCCTTGCCCATGCGGGCTGATACCCCTCGCCGTTCTGAACAGCCGTCAGCTCGTCCGATATGAGTTGTTCCGTTATAGCAATACTTTCAACAGTAGCATTGCAGGGGGCAGACTCAATCGGAATTTCTGCGGCAAGCGATGTTTGTGAAACTGTTGCCGTAAGCAACATTGCTACGATGATTTTTGATAGTTTTTTCATAGTGAAAACCTCCATCTTTTATATATTTTCAACTTTGGACCAAGTTGGTCTAAAGTTAATTCACACAGCTTTTATACCTGTATTTTAATGTTTTTAACTTTCCGCCATTTTGGCGGAAAGTTAATTTACCCATAAATTATATACTTTAAATTCTCTCTAATCCTCTGTATTACTCCCAACATCATTATCATAAACATAGGTATTCCGTATGGGCTTAAAAGATATGCAATCACAAGTCCTATAAATCCGTTCATTCCTGCGCCTGTGAGCATATACACTATACTTATCACCGCGATTATTCCGCTTATTATACCGAGCGCCAAGCCTGAAATATAGGTCATTAAAGAGCCTATTTTTATCGCAATCCACATAAGAACCATAAGGGGGATAAATAAGATTTTTAATAAGATTTTCATAAGTCAGCCCACCTTTCCTTTATTCTATATACATTTTACATCATTCTATGTATAGCGACAAGGATGTCAAGTCCTTATCGCCCCAAAATTACATCTTTGATAATTTCAGATAAATATCCTTAACCATATCGGTTATTTGCGTCTGTTTTTCCTTAATGTCTGCTATGTCTGGGGCATAAACACTTTTACCCTCATTAAGTTGTTTCGCAATCTGATTGATGTTGTTTCCGTTATAACGAAGCAGAGAAGATATTTCTTTCAGCTCCGGCATATTAAGGTTTATAACCATACCGTCAATAGCCATTTTTATCATATACGCACTGAGATTACCGATTTTGCATTGAGCCATTTTCTGCAAGATAAGGTCATATTCTTTTTCAGTAACTCTTAAATCAATACGGCGTGTCTTCTGCATATCAGCTCAACTCCCGGTCTTTGGTTTTACCGGCTGTATCTGTTTTCTGCGGCAGGGGACGGCTCAGCTTTTCAACAAGGGACGGTTTTTTCAAAGAGAAGTTTTTAGCTAAATCAATCTCTTTTCTCACCGTATTAGCAAATAAATCCAAAAGTCCGGGATGCACGGCGCCAATTCTGAAAGCCGCATTTCTGTCTCTGCCCCAATCGTCAATATCTTTCGGAAACGGAACGCTCTTTGCCCATTCCTTGTTTTGTGCCGAAATTCTCCCGTCATGGTCTTGCTCACGGATTGATACTGCCGTAATAACCGCAATCCGTTCAAGAGAAAAAGTCTCTGTAAGCTCCTTTAAAGCGTTTTGTGAATTAAGGCTATTGTCAGTATAGGCTCTGTTTATTGCATCCGATATGGCTGCTTTACACGCCATATTCATTTTGTAAGAAGCTCTGTAGGCTTCAAGCTCGTTATGCTCTATGGCATAAGAAACAGTTTTGTCATAGATAGGTATATCCTTCATTTATCGTCCCTCCAATTCATTGTTTTTTGTTTCAACCGCCTTATTGCACGGCAAAGGTCTTTGGAGCTTGGCAAGAAGCGACGGTTTTTCGGATTTGGCAACTTGCGGCACCTCGTCACGTTCAGAGGCTGCCTCATCAACAGCCTGTTCCATAGGTGTCCTGTCATCAATATTGAGTTCGGCATTAAGCTCAGCCAGCCGGGCGGATTTTACTTTTAATTCTTCCTCTTGCGGGAAAGGCTTGCCAAGCTCGGCTTTTGCGTTCTCAACCTGAACATACAGAGCGTCAAGTCGTTCTTTTACCGTTTCAAGCCTTTTTTCGATATTGTTAAAAGCGTTTTCAATCCTTACGAGGTTTCCTCTCGGATCTTTGCCGAGAGTTACCCTGTGCGTCATCTTTCCTTTGAGAGTCAAAACATATTCTTTACCGAAATCCTCTAAACTCAGATACATATTAAAGCCCCTGTAGCTGCCTATCTCAACGAGATCAAGTCCTTTAACTTCTTTAAAAGCATCCACAAGAGCTGCTCCCGCATTTTCCTTATCGGTCAAATAATCATTCCTGACTGTCATTCCGGCAAAGCCGTCTTGGGGATGAGGATGCTGTTCGAGTGTTTTCATATCCTCTTTAAAGCCCTCAATATACCCTTTGTTTTGTTCTATCTGCTCCGGGAAATGCTTTAGAAGATTATCCTCTAATCGGAACTGCTGGCTTTGATGATTGGCTTTCATCAGCTTCAGACGTGCCACATCAATGTCCAAATCCATTTTTTCTTTAATTCGGTCATCGCCTGCACATAGAGCCTTTATCTCAGCATAGGAAAGTGCGGTTTCGTCAATATCCTCACAGCTTCGCACAGGTGATTTTGAAGTCATAATCTGCGATATGAATTTCTGCTTGTTCTCAATAGTCTGCCATAGATATGCGTCAAATGTGGCTTCGGTAACATAGCGATAGATGTGTACTTCTTCATTTTTGTTGCCCTGACGAATAATTCTTCCGCTTCGCTGTTCCAGATCTCCAGGTCGCCAAGGGCAGTCGAGGTCATGAAGTGCCACAAGCCTGTCCTGCACATTCATTCCGGCGCCCATCTTAAAGGTAGAACCCATAAGCACACGAACCTGTCCGCTTCTTACCTTTGCGTAAAGCTCCTTCTTGCGTACTTCCGTATTTGCTTCGTGTATAAAGGCTATTTCCTCACGGGGAATACCTCGGCTTACAAGTTTGTCACGAATATCATCATATACCGTAAATTCTTTGGTTTCCTCCGGCTCGTTAAACTGTTCTAAGGCGTGTATTTCGGGGCTGTCTATATTGCCGCCCACCGCTTTTGCAGCTTTGCGCGATGTCTGAACATTTTTAGGTGTAGACAGGTCGCAAAATACAAGCTGTGTGAGTTTATCACTCTTTCCGTCCTCCCAAATCTTATAAATGTTATCTACACACATATTGACCTTACTTTGCGGCTCATCGGGCAAATCGGGATTGATAATGCGCTGGTCAAGACCGAGCTTTCTACCGTCGCTTGTGATTTTAAGCATATTATCGACCGATGCGTCCACTGCACCGGAGTGAACGGCAGCGGCTCTTTCCGACAACTCCTGCACCATACTTTTTTGTATCTCTGTAGGCTGTGCTACTACATTATGATATACAGCAGTAGGCGTAGGAAGATTAAGCTGATCGCTTGTCTTTATATCGGCTGCTTCCTTAAACAAATTCATAAGCTCAGGCAGATTAAAGAATTTAGAAAATCTTGTTCTTGCACGATAGCCTGTTCCTTCGGGAGCAAGCTCTATCGCCGTTGTGGTTTCACCAAAGGTCGAAGCCCAGCAATCAAAGTGTGCAAGCCCTTTTTTCTGTATGGTATCGTGCTGAAGATACCTCATCATTGTATAAAGCTCCGTCATAGAATTTGATACGGGTGTACCCGTTGCAAAAACCACTCCCTTGCTGTCTGTCATTTCATCAATATATCTGCATTTCAGATACATATCCGAGGATTTCTGTGCATCGGAGGTTGATAACCCGGCAACATTTCTCATTTTTGTGTACAGAAAAAGGTTCTTAAACGCGTGTGCCTCGTCCACAAACAGCCTGTCAACACCTAATTGCTCAAAGGTTATAACATCATCTTTTCTGTCGTTGTCCTGCAATTTCTTCAATCTTGCTTCCAAACCGCGTTTCGTTCGCTCTACGCTCTTTATTGTGAAGCGTTCGGCATGGCTGCTTTTAAGCTCCTCAAGACCTTGTTCAAGCTCCTCTATCTGTTCCTCAATCAAACGCTCCTGCCGTTCCTTTGATACGGGAATACGCTCAAATTGGCTGTGTCCGATAATTACCGCGTCATAATCACCCGTTGCAATTCTTGCACAGAATTTTTTACGGTTATGCGGTTCAAAATCCTTTTTAGTTGCAGCAAGTATATTGGCTGACGGGTACAATCTCAAAAACTCCGATGCCCATTGTTCTGTAAGGTGGTTCGGTACTACAAATAATGCTTTCTGACAAAGCCCCAGCCGTTTGCTTTCCATTGCGGCAGCTACCATTTCAAAGGTCTTGCCCGCACCGACCTCATGTGCAAGCAAAGTGTTACCGCCGTAAAGGATATGCGCAACAGCGTTTAACTGATGTTCACGGAGCATTATTTCGGGGTTCATTCCGCTGAATGTTAAATGACTTCCGTCATACTCGCGGGGACGGGTAGAGTTAAATAAAGTATTATATCGCTCCACAAGCTCACTGCGTCTGTCCGCGTCCTTCCAAATCCAATCTCTGAATTCATCCTTAATTGCCTGCTGCTTTTGCTGTGCAAGCGTAGTTTCCTTGCTGTTGAGCACTCTGCGTTCAGTGCCGTCAGTATCAATTTTGGTGTCATAGATACGAACATCACGAAGATTTAAGGTTTCCTCAAGAATTTTAAAAGCGTTTGCCCTCTCCGTTCCGTAGGTCATGTACACATTAACATCATTATGACTTGCCATATTTTTATTAGTTATGTTCCATTCTGCGGTGTAGGGAGAGTAGTTGACCTCAATACTTCTTCGTAAATAGTACGGCATATCAAAGGTTTCCCACATAAATTCCTTGATATATTCCTTGTCAATCCAAGTAGCTCCGAGTCTGACTTCAATTTCTGAAGCGTCAAGGTCTTTTGGTTGAGCCGATTTAAGGGCTTCGACATTTATATTGTAATCGTCGGGGTAAACCTCCGCACTTCGCTTTGCAAGCTCCAATTTCTCACGCACATTTCCCGAAAGATATTCATCGGCTGTCAGGTACTTGCTCCGTCCGTCATTCTCACTGATGTGTTCGGGATTAAGAAATATAACGCCTTTTAATTCGGAGAAAAGTTCTTGCTCCGTCTTTCCTGTAAGGGAAGACATAAACTCCATATCAATCTTTGCTTTTTCGCCGATTGATATAGCGAGTGCTTCGGACGCTGTATCAACAGAGGTAACTACCTTATGCGGTTTTATCGTGCGTTTTGTAAACATATCAGCCTTTGTCGCGTGTTGTTTGTCCTCATCCACGTTTTCAAGAGAGCAGAGGAGGTAGTAAGAGCTGTCATCGGAGAAAGCTAATGAGTTTGCCCGGCTGTTTATTATACCGTACTTTGCAACATAATTATCGTATAAGACATTGAGCCTGCTCTGTGTTTCTTTTATTGCACTGTCGGGAATATCAGCGTCCATCTGTTTCTCAATAAGCTCATTCACACAGTCCCGCAGTCCAATCATACCCTTAATTCTCTGAATGGCTGTGGCGTTCATATCAGGCTTCACCATTACAGAGTTTCGTCTGAAATACACTTCATCATCAACAATGGTATAAGAATAGTTTTTTACACTCGGATCGGCAGGAATGGTATCACCGGTTCTGTCATCCATGTCATCTATTTCCGCTTCCGTGTATGTTCCGCGAATATATGTTATAGCTTCCTTTAACTGCTCATCAAGAGATACTCCCTCATAAGGTACAACAGTAAAGTCTTCCTTACCGTATTGTGTGCTCTCAGAAGTCTGCCTGCCAAGTACCATATTGGGATTGTCGATAAAATAACTGTTTATGGCAAATCCGTCTGCATTTTTGCCAAGGTGTATCCAATCGGATTCAATCTCAATTGGGGTTTCACGCTTCTGCAAAAATATAATATCAGATACAACACTTGTACCCGCATTTGCTTTAAACGCTGTGTTGGGAAGTCTGATTGCTCCCAAAAGCTCCGCTCTTTTTGCGAAATACTGTCTTGCTTCGGGTGATTGCTTATCTAAGGTATATCGGCTTGTTACAAAAGCAATTACACCTCCCGGTCGCACCTGATCTATTGCTTTTGCTATAAAGTAGTCGTGTATGGGAAAACCCAGCTTGTTATATGCCTTATCGCTTACCTGATAATTTCCAAAGGGCACGTTTCCAATGGACAAATCGTAGAAATCCCGTCTATCCGTTGTTTCAAAGCCTGCAACAGTAATATCCGCTTTCGGATATAGCTGTTTTGCAATCTTACCCGTAATGCTGTCAAGCTCAACGCCGTACAGATTACTTTGCGACATACTTTCGGGCAGCATACCGAAAAAGTTACCGATACCCATTGACGGCTCAAGAATATTTCCTTTGGTAAATCCCATTTTTTCTATTGTTTCATACATAGCTCTGATAACGGTAGGGCTTGTATAGTGAGCATTTAATACAGAAGCCTTTGCCGCCTTGTACTCATCGGGAGAGAGTGCAGTATAGAGTTCCGTAAACTCGTCTGCCCAATTTTCTTTACTCTCATCAAAGGCATCTGGAAGACTGCCCCAGCCGACATACTTTGAAAGAATTTCCTGTTCTTCTTCGGTAGCTTGTCGTCCTTCAAACTCAAGCTCCTTTAACAGATTGATAGCATCCATATTGGCACGAAATTTTGCTTTTGCACCACCCTCACCAAGATGGTCATCTGTTATGTGAAAGTTACCGACTTCCGGTGCGGGAGAAGCTGACGGAATACGTTCAATCACTATATCATAGGGGATGTTATTTTCTTCCGCAGGATATACGGCTACAGTTTCCGTGGCAACAGACTCGTTAATGTGTTCCTGTAATTCCATAACACGTTCAAGCCATTCAAGACTTTCACTTCTGAATATGGGGAAGCCAACATCATTTTGAAAGGTTATATCCCTTAATTCAACCTTATTAAACAAGTCGTTTATATGGTCTACGACAAACCTTCGGTCGTCAACTTCAATTTCTCTGCCGATATATTGTGAGTAGTCCGTTTGCTCAACGACTTCTGTTTCCATAGCTTTTTCTGCTTCTTCTGCGTTATCGAATATTCTCCATTCACCGCCTATTTGTACGGAGATGGGAAGTGCATCAAGCTCATCTTCTGTTCTGACATTTTCAACCGCTTCGTGTACCCTTTCACGTTCTTCAATGATTTTATCGTAGACTTCAATATCTTCTCTTGGCAACGGTAAGCCATAGTCCTTCGCTGTTTCCACCACATCTATATGTTCCTGTTTTTCCTCGTCCGTCATATCATCAATCAATGCCGTTTCAGTCATACGGTCGGCGGCTGTAAGAAAGGTGTCATCGGCTATCATTCGTATAAGCGTCCGCTGTACCGTTGTCCATGGCAGCTTGCTTTCTTCGGGGCTTCCGTGACGGGCAACAAGCAGATTGTTATTATCTGCGCCGTTATATTCGTTGGCAAGCCATGCCGAAGCTCCGCGCTCTCTGCCGTGCTGTGCCATATATTCGTTTACACGCCGCTTGCTCTCGGCATTGCCGTTCCACGTTCGGACAGCATTTTCAATATCGTCTTGGGAAAGAGGGCGAAGCAGTTCGTGAAGCTGCGGATAGGTTTCATCAAAAACTTCACTGTGCAAACGATTACGGAAGTCCGGCATATCCGAAAATAGCCGTATAAGCTCTATATCGCCCGAATTGAGAACAGCTCGTCGCACAGCAGCATTACCCTCTATAACAGCGTTTTCACGATCAGAGTGTCCGCAGGCGTTTCGGTAAGGCATATCCTCTGTAACAGCAGCAATTACCACAGGTTTATACTGCTCAAGCGATTTTTCAACATCCGTCTTCGCCTGTTCCGCTTCACGGTTTACAGATAATAGCGTATAAACACCGCGCTGCTCAGTTTTAGCGTCTGTTGCGGATATGGTTACATCATACTTATCACGGAGCTTTTCGACATTGGTTTCAAGAGAAAAGGCAGGAATACCGCACATTGGGGCCGTACCGACATTATTGATTGTTCTGTTTGTAAGGTGTATATCCAAAATATCGGCTGCGGCTTTTGCGTCCTCACCGAACATTTCAAAGAAATCTCCCACTTGAAACAATACCATATCAGCCGGATGCGCTTCTTTAACGGCATTGTATTCGCCGTACAGACCGTCAAACTGTTTTCTGCGTTTCTCAGCTTCATATTGCCTCTTTGCTTCGGGCGTAAAATATCTGTCTGCACGAATAAGCTCCGTAATCCTCTTTGCAACATTGTTCCAGCTCATTTGTATTTCGGTGCAGTCGCCTTTTTTGAAACTGATGCCCTTGCCGCTGTGATCTTCAAAGCTGCCGTCCGAGCCCGACAGTGCATGAGAATGACCGCCGATACCGTACTCTTCTTTAAGAAAGTTTATCTTTTCCTGATGAGTATGGTTTTCGGAGAAGAAGTCGTATATTCGTCCGCGTCCGCCTGCAACCGTGCTTCCTCCGCGAAGATTTTCGTCTATTTCATCGTCTGTAATAAAAGGAACAGGTTCAGGTATTTCATCGTGAAGCCTTGGATAGACAATTCTTGAAACAGAAAGCTCCCTAACGCTTTCAAGCAGTTCTTTGGGCTTATGAATGTTAAAGCGTATAAGGCTTTTATCATTTTCAAAATCATCTATGAGTGTAGTCAGCTCGGTTATCATACTTGATTGAAATTCGGCTGATTGTAATTTCTCTGCAATATCCGCTGTTTCTTCCGGAAAGCCTAAAAATTTCTCTCTGCGCAAAGGCATAAGATAGCCTATCTCTTTGGCTTCATCGCTCAAATCATGATATAAATACCACAATTTTTCGGATATTTGCCTACGTTCAAATCCCGGTGCTTCCGTAAGCTCAACATTGGTTGCAAAAGTGCAGTTATCAAGCATTTGAGTGATTTTATTCGCGGCTTCAGCCCATGAATACACCTGTGCGTTTTGTGAATACCGTGCCGTAGTCCCTCGGTTTATGTGAATACCGTCCTCGGCATACCATGCGGAAAAATCATCAATCTCTCCTTTAATGCCGTACCCGCCGTGGTAAATTTTTTTTATGAACTCTATATTGCTTTCCAATCCTTTGTTTTTACTGAACTCCGCAATAATTCTTATGCGGGCGTTGCTCGTATTTGAGCCTGTACGTAGCAGATTTTCAAGGTCTGTTTCGGATATAGAAAAAGCGAAGGGCAATTCGTCCTCCGCTTCATCAATTATTTTAATTTGATCTTCCTCGGTGGGGAAAAGAGTTAGCTGTACACCAGCTCCGTAAGTACGATTTCCTCCGCCTGTGCTCGGCAAGCGTTCATCAAGCCCACCCATTTCAGTTGGTCGGTTTTCTTCAATTCCTCCGTCACTCCTGCCGTTTTCATCAGCTCCGGCATCATCAACTCTATCCGCTCCCGTACCGTCTTGTCGATTTCGTTCAGGTGCTGTATCAGCTCCCCGTGGAGTATCAGCCTGTTCCAAAGTCCCTGCTTGTGCTGTTTCAGATAATCCTCTCTCATCATTCCGTATTTGCCGTAGGTCGCTTCCGTTTGAGGATAAGTCAGGTTCGGAAGATAATAGTCTCCGTTCTTCGTGTAAGTCAGTTCTGTCATAATTCTCAGTCCTTTCTGCGAGTTTTGCCCGCTCATAATTTTTGATTGTGATTTCTATACTTCTTAATATCTGTTGGTTAATTTCACTTGTAGCCGTTCCAAGCTCCGAAATGGTGTCCACCGTATTAAAATCGAAAATGCTCAGAAAATCCTCATGTTCAAAGTATTCGCCGGGATCAAATCCGCACCTTGATAATACGGCGTATGTCGCACTTACGCTTACGGCGTCAATGAATTTAACCTTGATATTATAACCATCATACCCCTCTAAGAAAGAATTTGCAACGATGTCAATAATATTTCTGCGGTTATCCCTCCAATATTCCTGCGCAGATTTACGAACTGCGTCATTTACCATATTGAAAAAGACATTGCTGTCTATGCCGTATTTTTCCGCAAACATCTTTTGCACGGCGATATCATATTCATCCGAATACTCCCAAAGCTTAAATGGTCTGCTTTTTTCTCTCGTTCCGGTATCGGAAACATCAAAAACATACCGTGCTTTCTTTCCGTCGGAAACCATAATACCCTTTGAACCTCTTTTTATATACCGTCCCATACGCTTGTTCCAAACATCAAATTCGGCACAAGCTATTGCGTCGGGACGTTGGGAATATATCATAAGCTGTTCATTGTACGGATATTTATACAGCCTTGCGGCAGTTTCTAAAAATGCTGTCCAATTCTGTGAACTCCGTGTAAGCGACAGAGCCGTTTCATCGGCTCGCTCCATAAATTCTTGATAATTAGCCATAGAAATTTCTCCTTTCCGTAAATTCTCCAAAAGAAAAAAGCGGCTCGTGATGAACCGCTTTGATCATATTTAGTCAGTGGTATTACAACTCCAGACTGTTATCTTTTAATAAAAAGTCGTAAATGCTCATAATGGTTATTCCGTCCTCATCGCACCGTGCTTTGATAACATCCTTTACAATAATTATCTTTTTAAAAGAATCTGTAATGCTGTTTAAAGATGCTTTCTCTTGTTTGAGCTTTTCGGCATCAGGCAAACTGAATGCTGACTGAATATAATATCGTTTGCTGCCTTTGTTGGCAACAAAATCAATTTCAAGCTGCTTATTCGGAAAAGTACCGTCCTTTGCTCTGACTCTCTTTTGAACAACACCTACGTCAACAGAGTATCCCCTTATTTTTAATTCATTGTATATAATATTTTCCATCAAATGAGTTTCTTCAACCTGTCTGAAGCCTAATCTTGCATTGCGCAAACCCACATCTTCAAAATAATACTTTACGGGCGTTCCTATATATTTCCTGCCTTTAACGTCATATCTTACTGCTTCGCTGATTACGAATGCGTCCTTCAGATGTTCTATATACTGTCTTATAGTATTCAGACTGATATTTGATTGAATAACGCTTTTAAATGTTGCTTGGATTTTTGACGGATTGGAAAGAGCGCCTATTGTGGACGCCAAAACATTTATGAGATCATTCAACTCTTGTATTTTTTCAATGTGATGTCTTTCAATAATGTCTTTAATATACGTTTCATCAAAAAGCGTTGTAAGATATTGTATCTTTTGTTCCTCGGTCTTCATACTGACAGTAAGAGGCAGACCTCCGTAAGTTACATACTCCGCCCATCCTTGGTACATATCCTTATCATAGACGCTCATAAATTCTTTAAATGATAGGGGATATATATGAATTTCATCTCCGCGTCCCCGAAACTCCGTAATTATATCCTTTGATAAGAACTTTGAATTACTGCCCGTAACATACACGTCCGTATTTTGAATATGAAGCAGCGAATTTAAAACCTCCTCAAATTCATTGAGCATCTGCACTTCATCAAGCAATATATAATATTGTTCATTATCCGTAATAAGCGACTCAATATATTCAAGAATGACATCGGGATCTCTGTATTTTTTATTTTGCCTCAAATCAAGCTGAATTTCTATAATATGGGCTTCATCCGTCCCGATTTCAGTAAGGTATTTTTTAAAAATATTAAAAATCAAAAAAGATTTCCCGCTTCTGCGAATACCTGTAACAACTTTAATCATGCCATTGTGCATCCGCAGCTTCAAAGCATTAAGGTAATTTTCTCTTGAAATAACCATATAAGCACCCCTTTCATTGAAAATCAATGGTAACGTTACATCTCTTTTTCAATATTATACACTAAATCTGAATAAATGTAAAGACCTTTTAGAAAAATAGTGAAATTTTTTTAACAGTATTATGCGTTCTTGTCATTACAGACATAGGAACGCATAGTAACTGAAATTATTATTTTTGATTTTCAATGATAATACTTACGAATTAGTAATTGAAATCAGGGAACTTCTCAAGCTCATCAAATTCCTCATCACTCATCTGTTCAAGTTTTGACAAAAGTGAGTCGGACATCTCGGCAAGCTCGGTTTCATCTTTTTCAAGGTACTGTTGCATTACTGTGATAGAATTCATAGTTCCTATCCTTGTGTTCTTCTGATAAATACACAGAAGATTCATTTCGTCATGTGTTAAATTTGTCATAGCTTTACATCTCTCTTTCCTTTGATTTTTGTTGTGTTTTGTCCTGCGGCGGCAAAGGACGATTTAGCTTTGCAAGAAGCGAGGGCTTTTCATCAGACGCCTTTTGGGACTTATGCCGATTTTTATCCTTGCTTTCCGCTTCAATAGCATTTGCAAGGTCAAGCAGCGAGATAGGCTTGCCTGCCTTTACGTCACTTTCAAGCTCTGCCACCGTAGGTCTATTATCGCCGTTATTGATAATCCCGTCAATCATGTTAAAATCGTCCTCTATAGACATCTCAGTATTTTTCAGATAATTTTCCTTAACAGCTTCCCAATCCGCTTTTTCTATGCCGAAAATACCGTCAAACGCTTCAATCTCACTTGTATCCAATACCATTGACTCGGTATTATCATAGTGGAGCATATACACTGCCGCGTCCATATCAAACAGCTTCTGTGCCACATCCTTTGTAAGCGGCAACATATTTTCATAGCTGTATCCGTATGCGTTCATATCTGCTAATGTGATGTTGGGATCGGGTAAGTCCACAGACATTTGTGATAATGCCTTTTCGGAAATATCGTCAAGAAGTCTGTTTTTCTCACTGTCAGGCATTGGCTCACCGTAAGGCAGCTTAACCTCGTATTCAGAAATAATCTGCTCCTTAATCTGCTCAAGCTTCATATCAGGATTGTCTATCTGACCGCCGTCAACAAGCTTCAATGTTTCCTTATCGTAAACAGAATAATCCCACACATTATCAGCTGTTTTCTGTATATACAAATAATTGATACTGTTTTCAAACATTGCTTCGTCAAGGTCAAGCTGCTCATTGTCAAGACCTCGTTCTTTCTTGACTTCGGCATAGTGTTTATCAATGTCGGTAATCATAGCACTTGAGGTCTTGTTGATTGTTTCAAGGGAAGCTTTCAATTCCGACAGTTCCTTGCCATTGCTCCACGAAGCAATATATCCGAAGCTGTTTTCCTCGGTTTTAATACCGTAATACGCACATACCGCAAATGAGATACTTTCTGCTTGAACTTCTTCTGTGTTTCGGTCGAGCTTGGGCTTATCTGCATCCTGTTCAGCTGTCTGAACCTTCTCGTCTTTTGGTATGTTATGAAGTTTAGAATGTGCCAACTCGTGCAAAAGTACCGATACCGTCTGAACCTCACTCATACCATCGCGGATAACGATTTTCTGCTCATCAAGAGAGAAATACCCATCCGCATTGCTTATCGGCTCAAAGGTTATGGGAACGGACGAGCTGCGCTTTATTGCTTCTAAAAACGCATCATAATTCTGCACATTACCCGATAAATCGCTTGCAAGCTGCGGCAAGGGTTTTCCGGCGGTTTGACTTACATCGAATACAGATACAACTCTGAACATCGGGATTTGAATTTCCTTTTCAACCTTAACCTCATTACCGTTATCATCAAGCATAGGCAATTTGGTATCGGGATCAAGCTTTATTTCCTCAATCTTTTTCTTGTACGGAGTCGGAGCAATAATCTTAATGCCTTTTTCACCCTTTTTCACATTGCGCCCGAATTGGTCGTGCCATTTATTAAAACCGGCAACAAGTGTAGCATTAGGATTTTGCATATAAATAAGCATTTGGTTATTTACACTGTAGCGGTGAAAACGGCTCATAGTCTGAAGATACTGCTGATACTTATCCGATTCAAACAATTCTTTTATGCCGTTTTCAATACTGTCGGTAATATCCTTTAACCGCTGCTTGTTTGTCTTCTTTTCCTCCGCAGGCTGAGTTACCTCTGTTTTCTTGTTATCAGCCATTTAAAGTACCTCCTTTCGTAAAATCAAGACCGAATGTTGTTTTTGTCCCATCATCGGTCATAACGATAAAAGCATCGTACTTTTTACCTGTTTTTTCGGAATAAATCCCACTGACATAGGCTTTGCCGTCTTTAAGCAGCTTTTCAGCCATTTTAGATGACAAGCTCACTCTCTTTGAGGTTAAGAAGCGATTGTCTTTCCACAGAGCAAATCTGCAATTATTCTTTTCACAGAAGTAGCCTTTTTTGCTCTCTGTAACATTACTGCCGCAGCGAGGACATTTGCCGACAACTTCTCGCCCTGATGGGAATAACACCTCAGCTCCGTCAATTACCTTGTAATCACGGACAAGAGTATTCACCATATTCTCAATCGCAGACATAAAATCATCGGGGTTTATTTCGCCCTTTTCAATCAAAAGCAACTGCTGTTCCCATTGTGCCGTCAATAGTGGGGACTGTAATTCCTCCGGAAGTATTGTTATGAGAGAAGCACCAATGCCTTCAGGTATAAGATGTACATTTTTCTGTCCCTTTGTTCTTGTAACAAAACCCACCGAAACGAGCTTTTCAATGATAGCCGCTCTTGTAGCCGGAGTTCCTAAACCGCGTCGGAACAAACTCCGCTCCGTTACACCCGCCGTTTGGCGGGTATCCACTCCGCTTTGTTGTTCCTCCTTTTCCCCACGCAAGCCCGCTTGCGCGGGGTACCCCGAAAAGGCTTCATCGGGAATATCGTTTGCACCCGCATTTTCCATTGCGGAAAGTATTGTGTCCTCTGTAAAATGCTTTGGAGGAGTTGTTTTGCCCTCTTTAACAGATATATAATTTGTAATTAACGACTGTCCTTCGCTGAGTTTAGTCGGATTGTTATCTTCATCATCTGTTTTAACAAAGGCTTTCCACCCAAGGTTAATAACCGATTTGCCTTTGGCGTTAAATTCCTTGCCTCCGCAACAAATCACAACTGATGTTTCTGTATATACATACGGTTCGCTGACAGCACAAAGTGTTCTCTTTGCTATAAGCTTTAAGATTTCCTGCTCTCCTGCAAGGAGAGAATGGGTATCAGTGTTTTTTTCACTCTTTGTAAGAATAATTGCATGGTGGTCGGACACCTTTTTATTGTTGCAAACCTTATCCTTATCAATGCTGTTTGGGGACGCTAAACCAAGAACATCAGCGGCTATTGCGACAATCTCATTTACGGTATTTTTCATATCCTCAGTAAGAAATTTGCTGTCTGTTCTCGGATAGGTGCAGAGCTTCTTTTCATACAAGGATTGAAGGTAATCAAGTGTTTGCTGAGCAGTATAACCCAACGTTCTGTTAGCTTCTCTCTGAAGCGTAGTCAGGTCGTAGAGTGTAGGAGCTTTTTCGCTCTTTTCCTTGCGTTCTACAGCTTTAACTACTGCTTCTTCATTGTTGCAAATTTGTGCAACAGCTGCTGCACTTTCTTCATCGGCAAAGCGTTCGCTTTCTGCTTTAAACCCATCAAAATCAAGAAACACCTTATAGAACGGTTCGCTCTTAAAGGCTTTGATTTCAGCTTCACGCTGTACAATCATAGCAAGTGTGGGTGAGATTACTCTGCCGACGTTTAGTGTTCTGTGATACAGTACGGAAAACAATCTTGTCGCATTTATACCAACAAGCCAGTCTGCCTTACTTCGGCATAAAGCAGCGTTATACAGTGCGTCATATTCACTGCCGGGACGGAGATTATTAAAAGCGTCCTTTATAGCCGTATCCTCCATAGAGGAAATCCATAAACGCTTCATAGGTTTACTGCATCCGGCAAGGTTAAACACCGTTCTGAAAATCAATTCACCTTCACGTCCGGCATCACAGGCGTTAATTACCTCTGTAACGCTTTTATCGTGCATTAAATTTGATATGATTTCAAACTGTTTTCTTTTATCCTCGCTTACCGCGTACTGCCATGTGTCGGGAATAATCGGCAAATCCGAATGTTTCCACTTCCCGTAGCTCTCATTATAGCTTTCAGCCTGTGCAAGCTCTGCCAAATGACCGAAGCACCAAGAGACGGCATAGCCGCCCCCTGATAGGTATCCGTCATTGTGTTTTGAAGCTCCGATTACTTTTGCAATTGTTTTTGCTACTGAAGGTTTTTCTGCAATTACTAACTTCATTCTTTCAAATCCTCTCTTTCGTCATCGGATATTTCGCTGTCCTCGTCCTCAATCTCATAATCAGGCTCTGCTTCCGTTTCTACCTCGGTATCTTCGTCCTCTGTTTCGTAGTCCTCGTCCTCCTCAAACAAGTCATTGGGATCGGTGTCACCCTTTGTGCTTGATTTCTTGTTTTTAACCTTAAACCAATAGAACGCTCCTCCTGCGCCGAACAATGCAAACAGAACGAGTATAGCAAACGGCATTGTTGTATTTTGCTTCTTTTCTGCCGGCTGTTCTTTCTCATCGGGAACAGGGGTAGCTGCTGCCTGTGCTATACAGTTATCCTTGTTTTTTGAACAAACCGCACAATCAGTGTTTACGCTGCCAACCTCGCATTTCTCGGTGCAGGTGCAAGTTGCGGCAGCAGTAACAGCCGCTTTTTGCTCATCTTCCATAAGTGCCATTAAATCCGTTTCATCAACGGCATTTAAGAAATAAACATTTTCACTGTCACCGCTGCGGTCTATGATGATGTAGAATGTATTGCCGTTCTTTGTCTGTACGGTAATAAACTGCTTATCTTCAATCGTATCCTCATCGCAGACCTGATGAACATCGTCAACGGTCGTTAAATTGCCTTTTGGCGTAAGCGGCGTTTTACTCTCAATGCTGTCATTTACGCTGATGTCTGTTGCCGTATCTTCGCTTGCGGAAACATTCGCCGAAACGGGGAAAGAAAAAGCTGTTATACCAAGTACAACAGCCATAGTTATCAAAAAAGTATTCTTAAATCTCATTGTCATTATCCTCCAAATCATTCTTAATTTCTGTTTTGCCGAGCAAGCTCAAAAGCTCGTCAATGCTTATTCCGGTACTGCGGACTGCGCCGATAATTTCGGCGTTTTCATGCTGAGTTATTTTCTCGGCAAGCTTTTTGTTTTTTGCTTGCAGGGACGCGATTTTACTTTCGTTTTTCGCATAGTCCTCTTTGAGCCTTGTAATTCGTTCGTTCATAATAATCCTCCTTTATGGCAGTCTGCCATATTGCATAAAATGTGAGCTGAAATATGCTGAGTTGACATTCGCATACTGAATTGGATCGCCGCAGTGTATCATCATACCGTCACCGACATAGATACCAACATGAGATGCTCCTACCGTGTTATACGTCTTTTCAAAGAAAATAAGGTCGCCGGGTTTAGCATTTGCCGGTGAAACCCTCACACATTGCTGACGCAATCCCTCTGCCGTAGTTCTGCCCACGCTCCAACCGCTGTGATTAACTACCCAGCACACAAATCCTGAGCAATCAAACGAAGTAGAGGGAGTAGAACCGCCCCAAACATAGGGATAACCGAGATATTTCTTTGCTTCATTCATCATAGCAGCAAATTTTACATCGGATAATGCGTCAGGCGGTATTGCATAGTCATCATATTCTGTATTGATGTATTTATCCACATACACAGAATCTCCGAATAAATCAGGTCTGTTGCCAAGCGTTTTCATATATGTCGCATACAGCTCTAATTGGTCTTGACTTAATATTTCAGACGGAATATGTGACAGGTTATTGTTGACGAGCTTTACGGTACAAATATAATAATCATAAGTTTCCTCGGAGGTTGTTCCGTCCGGGTTTGTAACCGTTCTCGTTCTTTGTTCAACCGTCACGGTTTCTGTCAGAACATACTGCCTTGCAAATAAATCGGACAAGTCGCTTTCAATCTCTGAAACAGTCCACGCCCCTTGTTTTAGAGCTGTCAGTGCGGAAATCAATACATACGGATCGTGTTCAATATCATCAAGCTCATAAATGTACTCATCATAGCTGTGGGTACTTTCGTAATTTGAGATTTTATCCGACAATTCCTGTTCCATTGCTTTATACCTTTCTTCCGCTGCAAGCATTTCGCTGTCCTCGCTCGGATATGTAGAGCTTGCTATCGCCGATGTTGCACCTTGAAACATAACGGAGCAGGAGGAGCAGATACAGCAAATCATAACGATAACGGCAGCAATACCACCGATAATTGCAAATGCCGTTTTATGATGCCTCACAAATTCAGCAATCTTTTTTGAAGTATCCGCGGTCTTTTTGGACGCTTCTTTTGTAATCTCTGTCGCTTTCTTTGTCGTTGCTCCGCTTTGTTTGGCTTTTGCATATTCCTTTTTAATGGCTTTTTTCTGCTGACGTTTGGATTGGGGATTAGAGCCGGAGTTTTCACGCGACTGATATTTAGCCTGTTTGTTAAGTGCAGTAATATTAGCCTTGTCAGCTTGTTTCTCTGCTCTTTCCGCATTCTTATAGGGTTTCAGCTTTGATGAACGGTTTGCAAATTGTGTAGCTCTTATGCTTGTATCGGCGGTTTTCTCTACACTGTGCGTTATGTCCGTTGCCGCACTGTCGTCCTCGTTGTCTCGAAGTATGTTTACGGCAGCACCCGCCGCAAATTGTGCGGGTGCTGTCCTTACTTCCGATTTCAATTGAGATGACGGCTTCTTTTTATCGACTTCCTCGAACATAATCTTTGTCTCGACCTTACCGCTTTTTTCGTCGATAAACCGCTGTTTTTTCTTTATCCTTTTCTTCGGAATGTTCGCCTCGGCTTTCTCAAGTTTTGTGATTGATTTATCTGCTTTCTTGACAGCCCTTTTAAGTTCGGGCGTATTCCGTTCTTCGTCGGTAAACAGCAGTTTTGGAGATCTTTTCGCCACCTGTTACCACCGCCTTGTCTGAATTTGTTTTTCATAATCATTCATCATCCTCATCATCATCGTAATCGTTGCCCGCATTCTCTGAGTGTCCCTCGTTAATATAAATATCAGCGGAGATTGAAACAGGCTTATCCGAAACCAGTATTCCGGCAATCTTATCTAAAAACTCTTTCAAATCAGAACCGGAAGGAATATCGGCACCGTTGTATTCATCCATATCTGCCGGACACTGCTCACACGGAAATTCTGATTCCATACCGATACTCCTCATAGTCTGATAGATACCGTTGCTTGTTGCTCCGATATTAGCCGAAAGTCTTTTAAGGTTTGCGGTCATTTTACATCCGGGTAAGCTTCTGATACCGTCGTTAAGCTCCTGAAGCATAGTGTATAAAATGTCTGCACTCTCCATAATAATCTGCATTGTTTCGTAGTTGTAGTTCATATTGTAGTCCTCCTTATAAAATCCTTGTCTGTAAATACCTCTAATTTGTTATCTGTAAAATATCATCACGACCTTTCGATCTGCTCTTGAGGCTTGGTTGTCATTATACCGTAGAGTTTCGTATCCTTGGGGAAACGGTCAACAAACGGCAATATCGTACTGCCGTAAAACAGCAAGCCTTCGCCCTCACTTGAATGAGTAACATAGGATAGCTGATGATTTGAGATATTTAATTGCTTTGCAAGTATCTGTCTGTCACCCTGTGCTTGATTTAGCATATACACATAATCAGAATTTTCAAATATATTCTCGACCTCTCTTGAAGATAAGAGATCTTTGACATTCTGCGTAATACCTGTCGGAATACCGCCCCATTTACGGAAACGCTTCCAAATCTCAACCGTGTATGCCGCCGTCTGTTCTTCTTTTAACAGCAAGTGCATCTCATCAATATAGTAACGTGTGGATTTATGTGCTTCGCGGTTTACGGTTACTCTGTTCCATACCTGATCCTGAACGATAAGCATACCTATCTTTTTAAGCTGTTTGCCAAGCTCCTTAATATCGTAACTCACAACTCTGCTATGAATATTTACGTTTGTCCTGTGGTTGAATACATTAAGTGAGCCTGTTACATAGATTTCGAGCGCGGTAGCTATATACTGTGCTTCTTTCTCGTCCTGCTTACGGAGTTCATTGTATAAGTCCTCCAAAATAGGCATATTCTCAGGCTTCGGATCGTTCAAGTAATTTCTGTAAATAAGACTTACGCAACGGTCAATAATCGTCTTTTCTACAGGCTGCAAGCCCTCTTTTCCTCCGACAATCAGTTCACAAAGCGATAGTATGAAGTCTGATTTCAAAGACAGCGGATTTTCTTCCTCCGAATAGTTTAAATTCAAGTCCATCGGATTTATAAAATCCCCCGAAGTCGGAGAGATTTTTATGACCTGTCCGTGCAGTCTTTCTACAAGCGGACCGTACTCTGCTTCAGGATCACAGATGATAATATCGTCCTCGGTGACGAGAAAAACATTTGCAATTTCTCTCTTTGCCGAAAAAGATTTACCGGAACCCGGTGTACCGAGTATAAGCCCGTTTGGATTTTTAAGAAGTTTTCGGTCAACCATAATCAGGTTATTTGAAAGTGCGTTAATACCGCAATACAGAGCTTCTTTTCCCGTTTGGAACAGTTCTTGTGTGGTAAAGGGTATAAAAATAGCGACGCTTGATGTAGTTAAGCCCCGCTGTATTTCGATTAAGTTTTTACCGAGAGGAAGAGAAGACATCAACGCTTCTTCCTGCCTGAAATCAAGTCGTTCCAAAGTACAGTTGTATTTCTGTGCAATGGATTTTGCCTGAAATACATTACTGTCCAGCTTTCGCTTTGTATCGCCGAGATTTACGACAATGAATGTCATAAGAAACATTCGCTCATTTCGGCTTTGTAAGTCCTGCAAGAGCTTTTTTGCCTCAGAGCCGTAAGTGGCAAGGTCTGACGGAATAATATCCATATCATAGCCTGCACGAACAGCTTTCTTCTGTTCCTCGATTTTCATCTTATCAAGGTCGGTTATTTTACGTTTGATTGTCTTAATAGCCTTCACCTGATCGACCGACTGAATATGCATAGAAACAATAACGGAGCTTTGCATATCAAGAAAATCCGCAAGCATTCTGTCCGATAATTCCGGTGCAAGTATCTGTAAGAAATATGCACTTCCGAATTTGCTTCCAACCTTAAAAGCATATCCGTTCCTAAATTCAAAGGAAGTAGGAGCTATAAAGTCCTTGGCAGACAAGCCTGTTTTCGGGAGCCAATCCCATGAGAAGCGAAACGGATCGGTTGCGTCAAGATGAAACATATCGTACATTACCTTTAGCCGTTCTGTACCGTTTAACGGAGCAGCGGCTACACCGAGCTTCTTAAAGTTGTTGAGAATATCGGTTTCGATACGCTCTATGCGCGGCTTTGCTGCTTTGATATTATCGGCTTCTATGCCGAAAGTAATATACTTTGTCTTGATAAGCCCGTTATTGCCCCTCGCAAGCCTGTCCTGAAGCATTTCCGTATATTCCTCACGGATTTCATCAAAGTCGTCGCCCTGAGGTGGGATAATAAGCTGTCGGGAAAAGCTGTCGTCCTTTGCGGACAGGTTCATAAATGACAGTTCAAAGTTTACTGAGCTGTCAAAGTAGTTTAAAAAATCACTCCAACCATCAAAAATAGCCGTTTTATCCTCATTCTGATTAAGCTGATAGTTAATATCCTGAAAGCGAATGGTTTTTGTGTAATAGTTGTCGCTGACCTTGCATATTCCGTCACGAAACATCTGCTGAAACGGAATACTAGCTTGAGCCGACATCTGTTTCTTGTCTTCTTTTTTTGCCTTACGGATAGCCGTATCAATGGCGTTTTTGTCCGCACGGCTTAGATTTTTTGTGTACAATGTTTGTAACCTCCTTTTCAAGTTCTTCCTGTCTGTGTAAGCAATCATAAAAATTGTTTGTCATATACGGTCGCTCCTTAGGACGAAGAAAGCATACATCAATGATATTTTTCAGCACCTTTTCAAGCGGCTGTCCGTGCTTTTCATATAGTGCAAGCATAAAACAAGGAAGCATCACAATAATCATAAGCATTGCCGAAACACTTGTACCAAGTGCACTCTTTGTAAGAAAGAATATAGGCAAGCCGATAACAATGCCCAAGCCGAAGCATATAAGCTGTCGTTTTGTAAGGTTGAACATTACTTTTGTTTTGACCTTTGTTAAGTCCTTTGGTACAGGTACATAAGCCATCTAAATTCCTCCTTCCCTTAATGCGCATTAAACACGCTTTTTGCAAGCGAGCCGGTTTTGAATAGGGTAAAGCATAAAAGAACCGTATAGCCCATACACGACCAGATAGCCGTGCTGACATTGGTGTCCACAATCATATTTTGAACCAACACCGCATAAATCGCTATACATATCATAATTAAAAATCCCTGAAAACCCAATGCAAACAAACTTCTTAAATAGTTCTGTCCCATCTGTCCCCATTCGCGATTGACCATTGTGGACATCGGAATAGGAGCAACCGAAGTTACAAGATATATCTCAATCATTCGTCCGTAAGCTATGATAAAAATGCAAATTGATAATGCCCACATCGTAATACCGACAATGAACGATTGCAGCCAAAGTCCCAACAGCTCTCCAATGCCCATTGCTTGCAGTCTTGTTTCAAGGTCTGCAAAATGTGAAGCAATATCAATATTCAATGTTCCGTTTATAATGCCGGATGAACGGCTTATTACATTTTGGGCTACATCAAATACTCCCATTACCAAATCCCAAGTATGGGAAACAATAAGAACCGCACAGGCTGTCTTGAATATCCATTTGAAAAACATCCAAGTATCAACATCGTGTAGATTATTCCTGTCGGTTATAAGCTGTATCAGCTCTAAAGTCATTACCAAAGCAAGTATTACACCCGCTATTGGCAAAATCACATTATCCGACAGGTTTTTTATCATATTGAAAATGTTGCCGTTCCAAGCCTGTGGAGTAGAACCTATTTGCGTACTGATTTCTGAAACCTTTGCATTGACATTATCAAATAGCCCGGACAAATTGTTCATTATGCCATCGACAAGAAGGTTTTTTATCCATTCGGTGAATTTATCAAAAATATAATCCAACGAGTTTTCCTCCTTTCTACGCTAACACAAATCCTTACGGATTTGCTCGCTACAACTTGCCTTGCAAGTTATTCACCTTTCAAAAGCCCCCGCAAGAATATTGCAGGGGCTTTACCGTCCGTGCTCTTTAGTTGAACAATCCTGACAGAAGCGGTACTAACGTCATTCCGATAAGTGCTACGCCTCCGCCTGCCATAAGCTGTTTCATGCCCTGTGATTTTGCACCGGGGTTATCATTACCATAACCTTCCATAAGGTTGATGGCACCCCAAATACCCAGTCCTGCTCCGAGAGCTATTACAAGTGTTTGCAGTACAGTTACTGCTGAGTTAAAAAATGCCATAATCTTTTTCCTCCTTAAATTTGAAAATGTTTAATTTGTGTATTGCAAAAAATGTCTTATGTCTTGTGTCGTATCTATGTGAACAACCACTGAATTAAAAAATTCAAACGGTTGGAATTTTAGCTGACGCTGACCTCAAAGGTTTCATAAGCCTCATCGTCCTTAACCTTTAATCTGCATTTTAGATATTTCCCTATGTCAAAAGCATTTTTCGGGTTTGCGTCCGATAAATATTTATATTTCGGATGTTTCGTAATATCGTACTTATCAGACTTAAACGGGCGTACACCTCGAAGCTGCAAGATACATTTACCGCCGTCAAGAACGGATAATTCGTCCACTGTGGCAAGGTCTTTGCCAAGCTTTTGATAATTCAGACTGTGCGAAACCTCTCTGCCGCGACTTTCGCCTGTGTTGTAGGTGTCTATCGTTTCCTTACCGAGCGACTGATTCAGCTCTTTGAGCGTTGTAGGCTCTTTTCCGCCAAGGAATATGGAAGTGTCGCAGTTGCCGATTATTGTATCGGCGCTTTCTTTATACAATGCTTTGAGCTGGCTTTGCGCCTGAAGCACAAGGCATGCCGATATTTCTCTTGAACGAATAGTCGCCATCAGCTTCTCAAGGTTAGGTATCTGACCAATGTTCGCACATTCGTCTATAAGACATCTGACATGAACGGGAAGTCTGCCGCCGTAAACATCGTCCGCCTTTTCGCAGAGCAGATTAAACAGCTGTGAGTATATCATTGCTATCAGGAAATTAAAAGTAGTGTCCGTATCTGACATTATGAGGAAAAGAGCTGTTTTTTGATAACGCTTGTCGTTCTTATCCTTTTCATTGATAAAGATTTTATCTCCGAGAGTGTCAAGCTCCAATTCATCATACATTGTTATTTCCCTAAGCTCCGAAATATCAAACGGAGCAAGACGCGCACCGCAGGAAATATTGATAGACTTAGCCGTCTTTCCGGCAGCAAGCTTGTATTTCTTATATTGCCTCACAGCAAAATGCTCCGGTTCTCTTGCTTCCAATTCCTCAAATGCAAGGTCTACATTGTTCTTAAAGCTCTCATCGTCCTCACGAACCTCCATAGCATTGATAAATGCAACAAGTGTTGCAAGGTTTTGTTCTTCGGGCGGTGCTTCGTACCATATTAATCCTATTAAGGCACAATACAGCAGTGTTTCGGCTTTAACCCAAAAATCATCACCGCCTTTACCTTCACCTTTGGTATTGGTAATCAGTGTTGTTACCAGCTTCAAAATATCCTTTTCGCTGTGGATATATGCAAAAGGATTGTAGTGCATTGACTTTTTGAAGTTGATAGTGTTAAACACCTTTATACGGTAGCCGTTCTCTTGCAGGGGCTTTCCGCACTCAACAAGGATACTTCCTTTCGGATCGGTAACTACATAGCTTGAGTGCATTTGCATAAGATTGGGCTTTATGAAAAACCTTGTTTTACCCGAACCCGAACCACCTATGACAAGCACATTTTTGTTTCTTGCCGTTTTCGGATCTTTCGGGCGGCTGTTCATTGTGAGCCGTTCCGTTTGGGTGAGTAAAATGTTATTTTCAAAGACCGGATCAATGTAGGGAGCAATATCATCGTGAGTGCCCCAACGTGCCGAACCGTATTCCTCATTCTTACGGAACTTTTTTGCGTTTTTTCCTTTCACATACACTACAATCCGCAGTATTACAGCGCACACAATGCCGAGCAGAAAATCTGTCGGGTGAAAGCTCGGCATAAAATTTGAAAACGCTTCGCTGTAGCCGATATTAAGGTGTATGAGCTTCTGCGACAAGTCAGTACCCGGAGAAAGCCGATAGCCCTGAACAATTTTTGTACCGAACAGAGCTATAAAGACATAGGGAATATTGGGAATAATGAGTTTCTTATAATTTATTTGCTTCATAAATCCAACTCCTTATTCTTGTTTCTGACTTTCGGCTCTTTGGTCTTAACAAGTTCTCCGAGTGATTTGAGCTTTTTAAGAAGCGATGGCTTACTTTGCTTTTGAAGCTGCTTATTAGCATATTCGTTCATAGCGGCATTAAGTGCATCACCGTCTCTTGCCTTAAAGAAAACAAGATACCTTGGAATGTCTGAGGATTTATCCTTTTTTATGGCATAATCTACGCCGTATTTTCGAGCTATCCTCTCAAAATCTTTGATACTTTTGTCTTCTATCTCCACATTTGTAACACCTTGATTTTGCCCTATAAGCTGTTTGACGGATTGTTTGCCTGTCGGCTTTACATCCTTGTATGCCTTTCCTTGTGATTTGGCTTTTTGATATGCAAGATACTTGCGCAACGCTTCTTTCAAAACTCTGCCTGTCATTTTTGTTGCATTGATTGATAATGTAACAGTTCTGTTTTCAACTTCCTCCTGCATAGATTTCACCTCCTACGCTACGCAAAACTTAGTTTTGCTATGCTACAACTTGCAAGCAAGTTGTTTACCTCCTCCAACAATATAAAAGGAGCAACTGATATTTTTCAATTGCTCCGATTTATACTGTATTCAATTTATTTCACCCAAGTTTCTCCGTCAGCGTGTACTATTCCAAGATGCTCATTTGCTGCTTCAAGAATGTCATACCAAGCCCAATGTGTGTTGGTTTTGAGGTCTGTGAACTGATTGAGCTTTGTGAGGTTAGCGTTTATATACTCCTTATCAGCCGTTCGGCTTGTTGCACGGTTTACAACCGTTACAACCTCGGCACGGGTAATATTGTTATCACCCTTGAAAGTTCCGTCTGCATAGCCATTGAGCCAACCGATTGATTTTGCATAGGAAATATCCTTAACAGCCCAATAGCTACTGTCAACATCTGTGTATTTTGTAGTATTTGCCACAGTCTTAACCTCGTTAAACAAGCCGTAATATCTCACAGCCATTGAAACGAATTCAGCTCTTGTAACAGATGCGTCGGGTTTGAATGTTCCGTCATTGTATCCGTTTATGACATTGTATTTTTCAAGATAACCGATATATGAAGAATACCATTCTTTACTCGACACGTCGGCAAACGAAGATTTACCGCTTACGGTTTCGCCTTTTGCTTCAGCAATAAGTCTTGCAAATATAGCGGCAGCTTCAGCTCTTGACATATCACTGTCCGGCTTGAAAGTGCCGTCATCATATCCTACAATATATGCTGAGTGCTTTATTGCAGGAAGAATAAGTGTACCATTTTTATCGGTCGTGCCATTAGCTACCTTTCCGCTCTTATCCTTTAGAGTTACACTAACATCAGCCTTTGCCTTGCCGGTTTTGTCGGTTGTGATAACGGTATAGAAGTTACCACTGTCGAGAGTTTTTCCGGTCGGGAGCGTCAAAGTAACATTACCATCCTTGTCGGTTGTCTTGGTAACATTAACAGTTTTGCCGTCCTTGTCCGTCACCTTAACATTTGTGGTGTTCGCGCTTATATAGCTGCCACCGCCACCGCCGGAGCTGCCGCCCGATGAAGAACCGCCGCCGCTTGAAGTTTTAACGGGCAGAGTTACCTTGCCGTTTGCATCTGTTGATGCGGTCTTTTCTGTTGTTTTATCCTTGATTGTTACAGATACACCCTTTACGGCATTTCCGTCTTTATCAAGCACAGTTACGGTTGTCTGATTTGAAGTTGTCAGCGTATGCGTGTCGGGAAGCGTGACATAAACCTTGCCGTCCTTGATTTCCACAAACGCATTATTGATAATCCCCTTTGTGTCATTGACCGATACCTTATAGGTTACGGTTTCAATCTCGCCCGGCTTATCCTCAACGCCGTCACCGTCCGTATCCTCGCCTTTGCCCGGCTTTTCCTCGGTAATGTCCGAGCTGCCGTTATCATCGGTAATATCCTCTGAAAGCGGAGGGAGTACAACTTTGCCGTCATTGTTTGTAACACCGCTTAAAGATTTCACATCAGCAGCTTCTTCTGTAACAACAGCTTTTTCATATACAGTTATATCCATATCCTTAACGGCTGTTTTATCAGACTTGTTAAGAACCATTACGGTAATACGGTTAGCATAATCGAATTTTACATTGTCGGGAAGTTCTACGGTGATTTTGTTATCCTCTGTATGGGTAACAAACGCTTTTTCAATCGCTCCTGCTTCATTAACAATAGTTACGATATATCCGTCCACCTCCGAGTATCCGTTTACATCGGTATAATCAATATTAACAGGCGGAACAGTTGCTCTGCCGTTTTCAACGGTGAGGTTTGTTTCGCTCTTTTCTGTGCTGTCTGTAAATGTTACGCTCATATCCTTGACGGGGTTATTGTCCTTATCTGTAACAGTTGCCGTAATTCTGTTGTTGTAATCAAACGCTGTGCCTTCGGGAAGTTCAACATAGATTTTGTTGTCTTTGATATACACAAAAGCATTTTCGATTACTTTCTGCTCGTCAGAAAGAAGAATATTGTAGCTGTTTACAACAGCTTTGCCTTCGCTATCTGTCATATCCTCGGAAAGAGGAGGTACAACGATAGTACCGTTTTCATCTGTGTTTGCAGTATATGATTTTTCTGCAACATCGCTTACGGTTACATTAACATCTGCAATGGGCTTTCCGACAGAATCAAGCACAGTTACGGTAATGCGGTTTGCATAGCTGATTGACTTATCCTGCGGAAGTATAACATTGATAGTTCCGTCCTCGTTATGAATTACATAAGCATCAGAAATTAAGCCGATTTCATCATTTACAATAACATTCACAGCATTAACATTTACTTTGCCGTTTTCGTCCGTGTAGCCTTCATTTGTGATAGGCAGGGTTACTTTGCCGTAAATATCGGTTTTGCCCTTTTCTATATAGTCCGACTCTCCTAAAGCAATAACACTTATATTGTCCTTTGCATTGCCGTTTTGGTCGGTTACTGTAATGATAACGGGGTTTTCGCTTGTGGGCTTTATTCCGTCAGGCAAATTTACAACAAGATTGTTACTTTCTCCGATATATACTTCACAATCAGGAATGATAGCATTGGTTTTGTCGGTTACTTTAACAACAAAAGTATCTTTTTTATCATTATCATCTTTACCTACAGTACCGTTATCATCTCCTGTTGATGATTGGTTATTAGGAACTTTTAACATTCCGCTTGAGTCTGTTTTGCCTGTTGTATTATTGCTGTTTTTATCTACAACAAAGATAGCAATATCAGGTGCAGCCTCTCCGTTTTCTGTCCTCGTTACCTCGATTGATGTTTGGTCTGCAAAGTCCAGAAGTCTGCCATCAGGCAGTTTAATTGATACATTATCATTTACATCAATGGTTACTTCTGCATTGAATACAGGCATATTATTTTTATCGTACAGCTTAATGGAATAATCACCTACAACAACATTTCCGTCCTCATCAGAAAAATCTCTGCCGACAAGCCTCGGAAGTGCAACAGTCATAAGTCTTTCGCCACAAGCAGTACATTCAATATGCTTTTCTCCGGCATTGTTAATGGTAGCTGCTGTGTCAACAATCCAATCTGAAGGAGTGTGTCCCAAGGCTTCTTTATATTCAGCCCTATAGGTATCACCGCATACAGAGCATACATAGGTTGTATATCCGAGTTCAAGGCAGGTCGGCTCTGTTACGTTTTCCTCATAGTTGTGTGCCGCTTTGTCTGTGTAATTGGATACATAACTGACGTTACAGTTTTTGCAAGTATAGGTTGTATATCCGATTGAAGTACAAGTAGGTGCAGTTACATTCTTTTCATAATCGTGCGGTACTTTATCTGTATAATTGCCCTTGTATTCATCACCGCAGTCATCGCACTTGAATATGGAATATCCCATCTCGGTGCAAGTCGGAGCAATGACTGTTTCGATATAGCGATGCTCCTTGCAGTCCGTATAATCACCGATATATGACTTTCCGCAGTCGGGGCAAGTATATACGGCATAGCCGTGCTCGGTACAAGTAGGCTCTACGGTTTCCTTGTTGTAGTTATGCTCCAGCATATCGGTATAATCGCCTACATAGCTGTCACCGCAGTCGGCACAGGTAAAGGTTGAAAATCCCATAGAAGTACAAGTCGGCTGTGTTATATCTTCCTTATATGCGTGGGGAAGTTTTTCCGTGTAATCGGAAACATATTCATCATCACAGTTTTTGCAGGAATATGTTGTATATCCGTGACTTGTGCAAGTAGGAGCAGTTACGGTCTTTTTGTAATCGTGTTCTGCTTTGTCTGTATAATCGCCTGTGTAGGTATCACCGCAGTCACGGCAAGTATATACGGTATATCCCATAGAGGTGCAAGTCGGCGCTATTACCTTACTGTCATAGTGATGTCCTGTCGGAAGTTCCAAAACTGTATCACATACAGTACATCTTTGAGGCTCTGTGCAAGTTGCAGCAGCTCCGGGAGTGTGTCCGTTTGCGTTAGTTGCCTTAATCATCTTTTCCGTACAGCCGTCATTTAAGCAGTGATACTCAATAACGCCCTCTGCATCGCAAGTGGAGTTGGTAACAGTATGTCCCTCGTCCCATTTGTGTCCCAAAGGCTCTGTATAATCACTTACATAATTGAGTCCGCACATTGTACAGGTAGAAGTGGTATAGCCTTTATCAAGGCAAGTCGGCTTTTTCGTGATTTTCTCAAATGAATGAGAAATAATAGGTGTCATATCGGTAATATAGTTATCTCCGCACACCTCGCAGATATGTTCCATATAGCCTGTCATTCTGCAAGTGGGATTGTGCTTTACTGTTTTGTAGCTGTGGGATGCAAGAGGAGTTGTTTCCTCATAGAAATCTCCGCAGTCGGAACACAGCCACAGTTTTAATCCACCCTGATTACAAGTTGCTTCACGGATAGTAATTGGCTTGTAGTTATGTCCTGTTGCCTGCGTATAGTTCCTTTTCTCAAGTCTTCCACAGCCGTCACATTGCCAATGTTCATAACCTAAGTTTTCACAAGACGGCTTAATCGTTTCAACATATCTGTAATCGTGGCTGTGTTCTTCATTTGAGTTTGTCGGAGGAAGAATGATAATAGTATCATTTTCATCTTCCAATAGCCAAACATACGATACACCGTTTTCCGTCATGCTCTTTCCGTCATATTTATAATCAATTTCATAATATACGGGATAATATCCTGCTTCGGTATAGTTTGGTGCCGATGTTAATGTACAGCTGTTTGCGCTTGTGCCATAACGAATACTTGTGTGAACATCGCCTTCGGAAAGGTCTGAAACACTTACGGTATGAGGAGCACCGTCAACCGTTCCGTAATATGAACTTACAACACTTTTTGCTGTAATATATTCATTTGTTTCATATCCGCAATCATCACATCTCTCTGAAACATAGAAACGGTTGTTTCCAAGCTGAGCGTCTATAACCTCAATGAAGTTATGGGCTTCTCTTTTTTCTGTGGCTCTTGCCTTTGTTCCTTTGCAAAACTGACAATACTGACCTTTTTTCAAAACCGTTGTATGGTAAGTGTCGTTATACGGTTCATATGTGGTGTTGTCAAAGTCAAGGAAAAAATCGTGGTCACAGCTATTTAAGCTATATACATTTCTGCTAAAGCAATATGAGTCAAAGCCATCAGCCGAATTGATTGTGCCGCATACCTGACAAATAGATTTCGTCCAATGATAGGTGGTATAGGTTGCATCAATTCCCGGTCTTCCGTCATCAATATTTCCTTTTGTTACTCCGTCCGTCATCGTACCGTCAGAATACGCAACACCACGGTTTAGTGCTGTAGTGCCTGACTTGGTATATTCCGGCGTTCTGTAAGTCAGCATGATAGTATCTTTATTACACACAGGACACCATAATGTCTCCTGCGTAATCGTTGCATTGAAATCAAGTTCATTTGTCCTGCCGTTTGAAGTAATCCAAACATCAGCCGGATCAATATATTCATTTACCTGTGCGGCAAATACACTCATCGGGGGGATTGCTCCGATTGTCATAACAACTGCCAACATCCCCGAAATTAAGGATTTAATTGAATGTTTTGTTTTCATGTTCTTTAACCTCCAGATTTTTCTTCGTATTTTCTTCTCGTCCCGGCAACTCACTAAGGTGGCTTGTACCTATAAATCAAATAATGCTTTATCATAATCACAGCTCCTGTCCGTGTGTTTTCGTATCCGTCTTTTTATTTAAGTCATCTTTCTTCGGCTCAATGGGTATAGCCATAATGCCTTTTCCCATTTTTAAAAATGCTTCGGGATTCTTAAACATTTTTTCAAACTTTGCTCTGTGCTCAGGTTGTAAAGAAATAAAATTCTCGTCCCCCAAACCGCAGACAAAGAATGTCCCGGCTATAATATCAAGCATTTTGCCGTTTTCATCTTTTACAGCCCGATTCAGTTCTGAACCGTTAATTTTTCCTTCCTCATTGCATACAATCGCAACAGGCTCTTCAAAAAAATATGCTGCCTGAATGTTACCGCCTACAATATTCTGCATAGAAGAAAGTCCTGCTTCGATAGTGGTCATTTTTGCATATTGACCGGGTTCTACAAGCAGGACTTCCAATTCATTCGTTTTTTCAATTTCTTTGCCGTTATCGGATTCATATTCAACGCCTACAAAGTTTTCACTGTCTAAGATAATATCGGCATCCTTCCACATATCTTCAACCATCTGTATGGCATCATCTTTTGAATCAGCTTCTACAACTACCGATTTTTGAAGTGTCTCGGTAATTGTTACTTCAAACTCCTTCATCGTTATTCACCTCACCTTCTTCAATGGGAGAGAAGAATGGACAGCTCTTACCGTTATGGTATCGTAAATACGGGCACACCTCACTTTTCGGATCAAGCTTATAGCTCTCCGCTCCTGTTTTACATTTGGGACATAATTGTTTGCTCATGTGTTTAGCTCCTCTCTGTATTCCTTTTCTTTGTTCTGTTTTTTAACCAATTGTCCAAAAGCTTCAAAATCGTGTCTTTCATTTGGCTGGGTGTAAATGAACGCGGGAAATATTTTTTTATTTCGTCAGGTTCTATTGTTATTTTATCAAGGTCGCTTTTCTTCTCCTCCGACATAATCTCCCGCATAGCTTCGACAGTGCATTTGCCGCTTTTGCTTAATTTTTTTATACGCTGCGCTTGGGATAATGACGGTGCATTTTGCGAATATTCCATCGCATCTAAAAATCCCTGCTGTTCTTCTTGCGAAAGGCTCGCAAGCTCCACGGCAGGGGTAAATGAGATTTCCTTGCTATCAACCTTGTCTAAGAGTGCCGGTTCGAGGCTTGCAAGACGGATATACCTTTCGATATTTCTGACACTTTCGCCTGTATCTTGTGATAGTTTTTCAACTGTCCACGACTTTCCGCCATTTTGGCGGAAAGTTAAATCGTCTCGTTTTCCTTGATGTTTTAGGGCTTCCATTTTCATTTTGTACGCAAGCGCACGTTCACTCGGCAGTATATTTTCCCTTTGCAGATTGCTGTCCACCATAAAGATTACCGCTTCATCGTCCGTAAGTTCTTTTACAATAACGGGCATTGTTTCAAGTCCTGCTGCTTCACAGGCGTACAGTCTGCGATGCCCGGATATTATCTCATAACCTCCGCTCGGATCAGGACGAACGACGGCAGGGGATAGCACTCCGACTTGTGAAATACTGTCTATTGTCTGTTGCATAAGCTCATCATCTAATACCTTAAACGGATGATTTTTGAATGGATGCAACTCTGTCAGCTTTATTTCCACAACTTGATTGGAATCCAGCTGTTTTTTCTTTGTAGACATTTATATCACCTCCGTTTCACTTGAGATATAGCCTATTTTTATTGAAATTTACTGTTTATGTTACCTGCGGCTTTATCTGCGCGTCCCGCAGCAACACAACAGCATACGGTTATTGCTCCCACTATAGCGCCTATTGTAAACGCAGTAATTATTCCAATCATTCTTACCGCCTCCCTCCGTTGCCGTATAAATCGTTTCTCACCATATTCGACAGGTTTGTTTCCGCCGTTGCGGGTATATTGAACAGCGAAGTTATCAGATAGGCTTTTGTATTGCGGATTTTTTCATTGCGCCGCGAAAATTCAAGCATAAAAGCCTCTAACCTGCTGTAATCAATTTCAAGAAATCTCTGCCGTACAAGCTCAGTCGGGTACTGCTTTTTCTCTATGGTGTAGTACGGGGTGTCTATCGTAAGTACCTCCGCCATTACGGAAACTATTTCATCAATAACCGCCTTGTCATAGCTGTAAACAAGGGTATCGTATTCAATATTATTTTTAATACGCTCTGTGTTTTTGCTGTATCTATCTATCCATCGAATTTCTTGGGCTTGCTCTCTTTGATTGATGGATGGATATTTAATTAAATCAGTATTTATTTTTTCTTTATTTGTTATCTCTATATTTAATTGCGTTGGATTTTCCGATGTCGGGTTATCCGTAATCGGGTTATCCGACATTGGATTTTCCGAACACGGGTTTTCCAATATCGGCTGCTCCGTGATTGGATTTTCCAAACGCGGCTGCGGCTGCTCGTAAATTGTATATTCTATCGCTGCCATTTTGCCAAACTCGTCACGCCCCTGTTTTCGAGTAATATATCCGGCTTCTTCAAGCTCCAAAACTGCCGTCCGTATTGCATCAATCTTTTCCTTATTGATACGAGCAAGACCTTTTAGGGTGTAGTCCCAATCGTCAGGCAATGATAACATCTGCGACAAAAGTCCTTTTGCTTTCAAGGACAAATCCTTGTTACGCAGATGATGATTTGACATAACCGTGTAATTTTTGTTTTTCTCAATTCTGAATACTGACATCGTAAACCTCCTTTCCTCGATGCTTTTTCTTTCCATCTCGTTCCCGCTCTAATTTTCTAAACAGTTTATGACCGTCTGTATTTGTTAAACAAGCGAACCACTCTGAGAGAAAAAAACATTTAATTTCGTTTCTGTCCGATACGGATTTTGACCGTCTGTAATCTTTTGCTGCTTGAACAATAATTGCATCGGCAAGCAGTTCATAATTTTTATCGTACATTTTTTACCTCCGTCCCGAAATCGGGCAACAAAAAAGCGTGTCCACATTAGCTCGCAATGAGCAAAGAAACACGCTTGTGAAATATGGCTATTAAGTTTTGAAAATATCAGCTCCGGGGATTTATGCTTTAAAATCAATTTAATTTTATCAAATTCGGTCAAACTGTTTCAGAGTCGCTAAACAGAAAAAATTCAACCTGAAAAAGTGAAAATTACGACCGAAAATCAACTGAATTTTCACCCCGAATTTATCCCTTTTTGGTCCTAAAAGGGTATTTTCACCCCGATTTATCCCCTATAAATTGGTACAAATTGGGTTAAAATTGGTCAAATCTTGTCAAACTCATCAAAGAAATTTAGGCATTAAAAAACCCCGAAAACCGCATAACAGCGTGGTTTTTCGGGGTTTGTAATCGAGATTTTATCTCTTACTAAACTGCGGTGCACGACGAGCTGCCTTCAAGCCGTACTTCTTTCTTTCCTTCATTCTGGGATCTCTTGTCAAGAAGCCTGCAGCCTTAAGTGCTGCTCTGTAGCTCTCGTCAGCTTTTAAAAGCGCTCTTGCAATACCGTGTCTTATTGCGCCTGCCTGTCCGGATACTCCGCCGCCTGCAACTGTGCAAACAACATCAAACTTAGATACAGTATTGGTTTCGTTCAAAGGCTGGCGAACGATAACCTTAAGCGTTTCAAGACCGAAATAATCGTCTATATCTCTTCCGTTAACGGTAATTTTACCTGTTCCGGGCAAAAGTCTTACTCTCGCAACGGATTCTTTTCTTCTGCCGGTTCCGTAGAACTTATCTGTTTCTGCCATTTTTATACCCCCCTTACTTTATTTCGCCTGCCCATGCCTCGGGCTTCTGAGCCTCGTGCGCATGGTCTTTGTCCTTGTACACTCTGAGCCTTGTAAGCTCCTGGGCGCCCAGGGTATTGTGGGGAAGCATGCCCTTAACCGCAAGATACATTGCATGCTCGGGCTTATTCGCCATCATAATTTTGGCCTGAGTTTCCTTAAGACCGCCGACATAGCCGGAATGTCTTCTGTACATTTTCTGATCCATCTTTTTACCTGTAAGAACGGCGTCCTTGCAGTTTATGATGATTACATGATCGCCACAGTCAACGTTGGGAGTGAAGGTAGGCTTCATCTTACCTCTTAAAATGCTGGCGGCAAGAGCGGCCGTACGGCCGAGCGGCTTGCCTGCCGCGTCAAGGATATACCACTTTCTCTCAACGGCTGTGCTTTTTTCAAGATATGTGCTCATAAAAAAATACCTCCGTTTTCTTTTTTCAACATTCCCTATTGTAATACTTTTCTTTCCTCTTGTCAAGAGGTTTTTTCTAAATTTTAAATTTGTATTTTTCTATCTTTAATTTTCTTTAATTTTCTCTTGTTTTCTTTTGTTTTCTCAAATTCAACTTGCATTTTCTTCTCTCATATATTGACATATCCTTGGGTTTTATGCTATTATTATATTGCTATTTATAATATGAAAGGATTTTTAAATGCCTGAAAACCTTACCGGCGGATTTTCCGCTTTTATATTTGACCTTGACGGCACGCTTTTAGACTCCATGGGCGTCTGGGATAAAATCGACAGACTCTGGCTTTCCGAAAACAAAGTCGCTCCGGACGAAGGGCTTTTAAGCGTGTTTAAGAGCATGGATTTTGCCGCGGCCGCCGCTTTTTCAAAAAACGAGCTTGGCATTGATAAAGAAGAAAGCGAAATGATAGCTGAGTGGGAGCGCCTTGCCATGCTTTATTACAGCGAAAAAATTCCCTTAAAGCCCGGCGCTCTGAGGCTTTTGAAAAAGCTTTTTGAAAAGGGACTGCCTATCGCACTCGTCACCGCCTGCAGAGAGTCACTGTGCCGGGCGGCGCTTTCCCGTCACGGCATTTCTCCCCTTTTTTCTCAAATTATATTCGGCAGTAAGGAAAGCCCGGATATTTACTTAAAAACCGCCGCCCTTTTGGGTGTAAGCCCAAAAAGCTGTCTGGTTTTCGACGATAATTACAGGGCGCTTTTATCCGCCAAAAAAGCCGGCATGGCAACTGCGGCGGTTTACGACTTATCCTCAGAGGCTGACAATGAGCGGATTAAAGCTGAGGCTGACTTTTATATCGACGACTTTAACTCGCTTTTTTAAAAGGATGCCTTCCCTTTGATTTTTCGCCGTAACGGAGCTTTAAAAAACGATTCAGCGCATTTTACCGTACATTTTTAAGGAGATTTTATGGATAACAAAACCTTTGCGGTGTGCACCTTAGGCTGTAAGGTGAACTCCTACGAGTCCGAGTGTCTTTCGGCACTCTTTGAAAAAGAAGGCCTAAAAAAGGTCGGCTTTGACAGTCCGGCGGATATATACCTTATAAATACATGCAGCGTCACCAATACCGGCGATAAAAAGTCACGTCAGGCAATCCACCGTGCGAGGCGGACGAATCCGGACGCATTTATTGCCGTTTTAGGCTGTTACGCCCAGGCAAAAAGCGCCGAAGCGGCGTTATGCGGCGCCGACCTTGTGGCAGGCACAAAAAACAGAGAGGAAATCGTAAGGCGTGCCCTTTTAAGACAGGGCGGCTGTATTGTAACCGACGTTTCAAAAAATAAGGAATTTGAGTCCCTGTCGGTGTCCCCCTCCACCGACAGGTGCCGTGCATATATAAAAATACAGGACGGTTGTGACAATTTCTGCTCCTACTGCATAATCCCCTATACCAGAGGCAGAGTGAGAAGCCGAAATATGGCAGAGGTTATCTCCCGTGTAAAGGAGCTTAAGGAGGAGGGCTTTCGTGAGATAGTCCTTGCCGGAATCGAGGTATATAGCTACGGCAGGGATTTGGGCAATACCAATCTTATAACCCTTTTAAGGGAAATTTCTTCCAAGGCGGCTCCTGAGCGGATACGCTTAAGCTCCATTGACCCGAGGGCGTTTTTCGGTCAGGCGGCATGGGAGCTTGCCGAGATAAAGGGGCTTTGCCATCACTTTCATATTTCCGCCCAGTCCGGCTGCGACGAAACCTTAAAGCGGATGAACAGACCCTATACCGCAAAAGAGTATCTTAATATTCTTGAAAATATCCGCTCTGCCATGCCCGATGCGGCCATAAGCACCGATATAATCACGGGCTTTCCCGGCGAAACCGAGGAAGAGTTTGAAAAGACCCGTGAATTTGTCAAGAAGGCAGGCTTTTTAAAGGTGCATGTTTTCCCGTATTCGGAGCGAAACGGCACCAAGGCCGCCGAAATGCAGCAGCTTCCCAAAAAGGTACGTACCGACCGGGCTAAAATACTTATAAAGGATTCTAATGCACTCTCCTTTGAGTTTGCACGCTCCATGGAGGGGAAAACCCTTTCCGTGCTGGCGGAGTCCGAGAAAGACGGCGTGTTTTCCGGCTACGGCGAAAATTATGTGCGAGTGCATTTTACCGGTGACGGCGTGCTTATCGGCGGAATATATAATGTGAAAATAAAAAAAGCCGCTCCCGACGGGTCGGTCAGTGGCGTAAAAACAGATTAAAATACGGAGGAGAAAACTATGGACAATAATTCCCTTAAAAAAGCCTTTATGGGCGGTTATACCAAAAAAAGCGTTCACGCTCTTTTAGACGAGCTTGCGGATAAATACGAAAGCGAGCTTTCCGCTCTTTCAGAAGAAAAGGGCAAGCTTTCCGACCGTGCTTCTTCTCTTGAAAAGGAGCTTGGAGCCCTTAAGACTGAGCTTTGTGACCGTGACCGTGACCGCGAATATGTGTCATCCGCCATCGTTTCCGCCGAAAAGGAGGCGGCAAAGATTTTGTCCGACGCCGCAAAGGAGGCTGACGAAATAAAGGAACGCACTCTTGCCTCCCTTAAGGAGGAGCAAGATAAGATAACGGATTTAAGAATGTCCCTTTACCAGGCTATGCAGACCTATAAGGATAAGCTTGACACCATTGCCAAAAGGACTCAAAACGAAAACTGACCAAAGTCTTATATGGGGGCTTTACCCTATTTCCTTAAAAAAAAGATAACCGTGCGGCATAAAAGCCTTCCTCCTGACGAGAGCGCAGTGTGATTTGAGGCTGTATTTTCCTCACGGCACCTGTATAAAAGCGGCTTTTTTAAGGACGAGGCAAGAGCCTTTAAGGAGTCCTTGGCAAACCCCTTTTTTCTGTATGGGGGCGCCGTTTCGATGTGTGCCTCAGCTACGGATATTCTATCCGCAGCACCGCATAAGGAAACGACCTTGCCGCCTGCCTTTACGCCGTAAACCATACCGATGCTTACAAGATAGGGCAAATCCGAAAAAAGCATGTCCTCTTCATCGCCCGAAAGTCTTTCTGCGTAAAGAGGCGTGTATTTTTCCCTTTTTATTTCATAGCAGTTTATTACCGACGGAAGCTCGGTAAGCTTAAAGCCGTATTTGTCGCCCCATTTTCGGCAAAGCTCTGCTAAAGCGCCGAGGCTTTCCTTTGAAAAAAGCTCTTCCCCTTTTGGTGCAAGGTTTTCCGCATAAGAAAACATTTCTTTTGCGGCGGATATATATATCTTGCCGCTTGCATAGGCGGCGGCAAAGGGCGAAACCACAGGGGCGTTTTCCGTCTGTCTTAAATTTACGCCCTCTTCTTCACAGCCGATTTCGTAAAGGCAGTATTTTAATGGGTCGTTCAAAATAAATTCCTCCTTAAAGGATATGATAAAATGAGAATTGCGATAATAGATTTAGGCTCAAACTCCGCCCGTATGTCCGTGTGGGACGTAAAAGGCGAAGAAACCGAGCTTTTGTTAAATAAAAGAGAATATGTAAGGCTTTCCGAGGGCTTGTCCGAGGATAACCGCCTAAAAGAGGAGCCCATGCGCCGTGCCCTTTTTGCTCTGTCGGATTTTAAGGAGCTTTCCAAAGGGCTTAAAGTTACCGCCCTTCGTGCCGTGGCGACCGAGGCGGTGCGCCGTGCCGCCAACGGGAAAGAATTTGTTGCCCGTGTTAAAAAAGAATGTGGCTTTGACCTTGAAATTTTATCCGGCGAGAGCGAGTCGAAATACGACTTTTACGCCTCCCTTCCTCTAATCGGCGAAAAAAGCGCCGTAATCATGGACGTAGGCGGCGGCAGTATAGAGCTTGTACGCTGTGAAAAGGGCTCTTATATCTCCCATGCGTGCCTGCCGTACGGCGCCGTTGTAACTACCGACCGAATGGGAAGCGGGCTTTCTCGTCTTAACGAATTTTTCCTTGAGGAATTCTCTCATCTTCCCATGCTTTCGGGAATAGTAAAGGCGGATATAGTCGCTCTCGGCGGCTCGGCACGGGCGTTTTTCTCCCTTTATTCCGCTAATAAAGAGGGCGCATGGGTAACGGCAAAGGACTTTCGGACAAAGACCGAGGGGCTCTTAGCCCTTCCCCCGTCAGAGCTTGAAAAGCTTTCCCCGTTAAACGAGCGTGCCGATATAATAGCGGCCGGGCTTTCGCCCTTTTATGCTCTTTCCGTTATTTTAAAAAGCGAAAAAATCATTTTGAATAACCGGGGCGTAAGGGAGGGAATACTTTTAGAATGTATGAAAACGAAATAATAAAAAAAGCTGAAGAGCTTTCCATAAAGCATATAGGCTTTTGCCGACACGGCGGAAAAAGTGCGGTCTGTTGTCTTTTTCCCTACTTTAAGGAGGGGGAAAAATCCCGTATCTCCGTTTACGCACGCTCCAAAGACTATCACCTTATCCTGCGTGAAAAGCTAAAAGAGCTTATGGCGGACTTTGATAAAAACGCTCTTATCTTTGCAGATACCGGCCCTGCCGGTGAGGACATTTTAATCGCCCAAAAATGCGGTCTTGGAGTTCGTGGAAGAAACACTCTTTTAATAAATGAAGAAATAGGCTCCTGGTTTTTTATCGGCTATGCGCTTACAGACCTTGATTTAGCTCCGTCCCGGCCAAAAGAGGGCTCATGCCTTGCCTGCGGTCTTTGCGAAAAAAGCTGTCCCGGCGGCGCCCTACAAGGCGGCAGGATAGACCTTAATCGCTGCGCCAGCTATCTTACTCAGAAAAAGGGTGCCCTTACCCGCCACGAGGAGGAAATAATAAAAAAAAGCGGCTTCATTTTCGGCTGTGACATATGCCAGAGCGTATGCCCCATGAATAAGGGCAAGGGCGAATGTATGGAGGAGTTTTTAGTAAACCGTATCCTTTCCTTGGACGAGTCGGAGCTTACAAAAATGAGCGGACGGGAATTTTTAAGACAGTATAATAAAAGAGCCTTTTCCTGGCGTGGGAAAGCGCCCCTTTTACGAAACATGAAGCTTTTTTAGCCTAACGAGCATTAGAAAAAGCCGGGACCTTTCCCGGCTTTTTTCACTTTTCAAGGCTTTCTGATAAAATATCTTTTGTTTTTAAGGAATGTCTTACTTTTCCTTTGCGACGTTTTTAAGATATTCCTCGAAAACAACCTCCAAAATCTCCTCACGGTCGATTTTGCTGATTGCGCTTCTGGCGCCATTATGACTTGTTATATAAATCGGATCGCCGGACATTATGTAGCCGACAATCTGGCTTATGGGATCATATCCTTTTTCCTTAAGCGCCTCAAAGGTCAGGGAAAGTGCGTCCTTTATCTCGCATGTCATATCCTTATGAAGGTCAAACATTGTCGTATTATCATTATTCATCGGTTACACCGTCCTTTCTTAGTTATATATTAACCTAAACCTGAGATTTTTTCAATAGCTGTAACATTTTTTTAATTTATATTTAACACTTTGGAAATTAAAGCTAAATGCTTTTTATAAAGCTTATAACTCCGCTCGCCCAGACAAAAAGGATAATCAGCGGAATGACGTACTTAAAATAAAGCCGCATCCACGAGGGGAACTTAAAGCCCCTTTTGCCGGTATTTGCCTCGGCGATAAAATTATCCCAGCCCCAGCCGGTTTTGACCGAGCAGAAAAGCACGTAAACCATAGACCCCAAGGGCAGAATGTTATTGCTTATAATAAAGTCCTCGATGTCAAGGATAGCCTTGCTTCCCAGGGAAATATAAGATAATACGTTAAAGCCCAGTATTGTGGGAATGGAAAGCACCGTCACAAGCAAAATGTTAATAAATGCGGCGGCGTGCCTTTTGAATTTCGTTTTTTCAAGCCAGAAGGACATAATATTTTCAAACACGGCGACAACCGTGGAAAACGCCGCAAAGACCATGAAAAGGAAAAACAGCGTTCCGAAAATCCGCCCTCCGGGCATATTGTTAAAAATAGCGGACAGCGTGGTAAAAAGAAAGCCTGCGCCCACTGTCCCGGCGTCGGCGGTGACGCCGTTATTAAAGGTAAAGCACGCCGGGAAAATGATAAGCCCGGAGGCTAAGGCAACGAAGGTGTCAAGTCCCACAATCGTTAAAGCCTCGCCGAGAAGACGCCTGTCCTTGTCGATATAGCTTCCGAAAATGGCGATGGAGCCCATTCCAATGCTTAGGGTGAAAAACGCCTGCCCCATAGCGGAGGAAATAACCGTCCAGGGACCTGAGCTTATAAAATGGTCAAGAGAGGGCACGAGGTAAAATTTCAAGCCCTTTGCCGCCCCGGATAGGGTAAGCGAGTACGCCGCCAGCGCAATAATAAGAAAAAGAAGGGCGGTCATCATAAATTTCGTTATCCTTTCAACGCCGTTCTTAAGACCGGCGGAGCAGATTGCGAAGCATATTAAGATAACTGCGATTGTGGCAGCCATCATCATTAAGGGATTTGACACAACAGAGCCGAACACTCCCGAAAGCTCCTCGGCGGTTTTATATGAAGTGACCGAGCCGGTTAAATACTTTATAAAATAAATAAGCATCCAGCCTGAAATTGTGGTATAAAACATCATCAGAAGATAGTTTCCGAAGATTCCCAAATACTTCATAAAATGCCACTTCTGACCGTCCTTTTCCAAAACGTCGAAGGACGTGGCAACGCTTCTTCTGCTTGCACGTCCCACCGAAAGCTCCGCCGTCATAATGGGAATACCCAATAAAAGCAAAAACGCAATGTATATAAGCACGAAAAACGCGCCGCCGTAGCTTCCCGTAGTTATGGGGAAGCGGTAAACATTTCCCAGCCCTATGGCGCAGCCGGCGGAGACTAAAATAAATCCAAGCCGTGAGCCGAATTTCTCTCTTTCCATATTTTCCTCCCTCGTAAAATCAGGCTCTCTGGCTAAGTCAGAGAGCCTTTAATCATCTAAGCACGGCTCCAAGCTCACGCTCGAGAGTTTTTATAACCTTGCCGAACACCTTATTTATATCGTTATCGGTAAGGGTCTGGTGTGCCGAGCGGTAAACCGCATTGTAGGCAACGCTCTTTTTGCCCTCGGGTATCTGCTTGCCCTCGTAAACGTCGAAAAGTGATACCGACTCTAAGTATTTGCCGGAAACCTTCTCTATTATACTCTGAATTTTCGCCACAGGCACGTCCTTATCCACGATAACGGCGATGTCACGCTCGATAGCCGGCATACGGGCGATTTTTTTGTACTTAACCTCGCTTACCGAAGCGGCGGCGTAAAGAGCCTCGAAATCAATTTCCGAAACGTAAACCTGGGCTTCAATGTTAAAGCGCTCGGAAACGTCGGGGTGAATTTCGCCTATTATACCGGCCTTTTTGCCGTCGATTAAAATGTCGGCGCACTTGCCCGGGTGGAAGCAGGAGGTGACCTCACTGCGGCAGAAGCTGTAATTTTTAACTCCGGCACTGTCAAGAAGCGACTCCACCGTGCCCTTTAAGGTGAAATAATCGTGCTCCTTTCCGTAACAGCCCACCGCAACAAGCTTTTTCTCCTCGGGAAGCTCGGTCAAAGGAAGCTCCTTTGCAAGATAAACCGTGCCCACCTCGAAAAGAGCCGCAGACGGGTTTCTGTAACGGTAGTTTGTTTCGAGTATCTCAAGGAGGCTTGAAATTATGCTCGTTCTCATAACGGAATTTTCAACGCCTAAGGGATTTTTTATTTTTATCGCTCTGTCGGCGTCCTCGCCAACGTCTGATAAAAGCTCAGGGTCGGTGAAGCTATATGTCATTATCTGATTATATCCGTCGGCGGCAAGACGGTCGCAGACCTTGTTTTCCAGCTTTTGACGGGGAGTGCGAAGCGCCGGATGCGCCTCACCCTCAGGGAGCGTATGCAAAATCCTGTCATAGCCGTACATACGCATTACCTCTTCGGCAACGTCCGCCTCGCCGAACATATCTGCTCTGAAGCTGGGCACAATCACAAAGCCGTCCTCCAGCTTAAAGGAAAGCCTTAAAAGAGCGTCCCTCATAAAGTCCTCGGGGATGTCCATGCCCAAAAATTTATTTATCCTCTCGGAGGAGAAGGGAATTTTCTTATCAAATTTCGGCGCATTGTCAACGTCGATAACGCCGTCTACCACCTCGCCGCAGCCTAAAAGCTCCACAAGCTGGCAGGCTCTTAAAAGAGCCGGCATTACGTTTTCGGGGTCAAGCCCTTTTTCGTATTTGGCAGAAGCGTCGGTTCTCATTCCCAGGGAAGAAGCCGTCCTTCTTACGGCCGGGCCGTTAAAGTTTGCCGACTCGAATAAAATCGTATGGGTGTTTTCGGTAATTTCCGACTCAAAGCCGCCCATAACGCCGGCAACGGCAACCGCCTTTTCGGGGTCGGAAATTACAAGGCTTTCGCTCTTTAGAGTTCTTTCCTGACCGTCCAAGGTCTTTATCACCTCGCCGTCCTTGGCGCGCCTTACGATAACAGAGCTGTCCTTTAAGTAATTAATGTCAAAGGCGTGCATGGGCTGACCGTATTCCATAAGAATATAGTTTGTAATATCCACGATATTATTTATGGGGCGCATGCCGCAGGCGGAAATTCTTTTCTGCATCCACTTGGGAGAGGGGCCGATTTTAACGTTTTTAACAACCTTGGCAGCATACCTGGGGCAAAGGTCGGGCGCTTCAACCGTAACATGAGCATACTCGTTAACGTCGCCGCCTGAGCCCTTTACATTAACCTCGGGCATGTGAAAGGGTACGTTAAAGGTTGCCGCCGCCTCTCTTGCAAGCCCGTTTACGGAAAGACAGTCGGGTCTGTTAGGCGTAATTTCAAAGTCAACCACGATTTCCTCTAAATCCAATGCCTTTTTAACGTCCTCGCCCAAGGTAAGCTTCATTTCGGGAGGAAAGCAGATTATGCCGTCCTCGGCGGCGCCGGGTACCGAGTCAAAGTCAAGCCCCAGCTCGTCGTGAGAGCAGAGCATACCGAAGGAGTCCTCGCCTCTCAGCTTTGACTTTTTAATTTTTATTCCGCCGGGAAGATTTGCGCCGATTTTGGAAACAGCCACATAAGCGCCGGCAAAAACATTGGGAGCGCCGGTAACGATTTTAAGCACCTCGTCGCCCACATCCACTTGGCATATAACCATGTGGTCTGAATTGGGATGGGGCGTAACCTCCTTGACAAGGCCGACAACAACGTTTGTAAAGTCGCCGCCCATCTTCTCGAAGCCCTCGACCTTAGAGCCGGACATGGTCATTTTGTCACAAAATTCATTTATATCGGAAAAATCTCTGTCCATATAGTCGGACAGCCAGCTTAACGGTAATTTCATAAAGGCACCTCCTTAAAACTGCTTAAGAAAACGAACGTCGTTTTCGTAAAGCAAGCGCATATCGTCAATATCGTATTTCATCATTGCAATTCTCTCAAGTCCGATTCCGAAAGCGAAGCCGGAGTAAACGGTGGGGTCGATTCCGCATTCTCTCAAAACGGTTTCGTGTACCATGCCGCAGCCTAAAATTTCAATCCAGCCCTCGCCCTTGCAGATGGGACAGCCCTTCTGACCGCAGGCGAAGCAGGACATGTCCACCTCGGCGGAGGGCTCGGTATAGGGGAAGTGATGGGGGCGGAAGCGGATTTTCATGTCGTTTCCGTAAAGAGCACGAACGAAGGTTTCAAGAGTGCCGGCAAGGTCTGTCATGGTGATTCCCTTGTCGATTACCAGTCCCTCAAGCTGATGGAAGAGGGGCGAATGGGTAGCGTCCACCGTATCGGAGCGGTAAACACGACCGGGTGATATTATTCTGATGGGGGGCTTCGTCTTTTCCATAGTTCTTATCTGCACCGAGGAGGTCTGGGTACGAAGCAGGATATTGTCGGTGATGTAGAAGGTGTCCTGAGTGTCCCTGGCAGGGTGATCCTTGGGCATATTTAAAGCCTCAAAGCAATAGTGGTCGTATTCCACGTCGGGACCGTCCACAATGGAAAAGCCCATGCCCAAAAATATGTCCTCCAAATCCCTCTGCACCCTGGCAAGGGGGTGAAGCGTGCCGAAGGAGCGCTTTTTGCCGGGCATTGTAACGTCGATTACCTCGCCTGAGAGCTTTTTCTTCTTTTCCTCATCAAATATCGCCTTTTTCTTTTCCTCCACGTTGGTTTCTATAAACGACCTTATCTCGTTGGCAAGACTGCCGATAACCGGTCTTTCCTCGGGCGAAAGGGCGCCCATATTGCGCAAAATGGCGGTAAGCTTTCCTTTTTTACCCAAAAAGGCGATTCTGAAAGCTTCGATTTCGTCCATAGCGTGTGCGTTTTTAATAGCGTCTAATGCCTCTTGCTTTATTTCCAAAAGCTTTTCTTTCATTTTTTTCTTCCTTTCCTTATTAAATCCTAAAGCTTGCTAAAACAAAACGCCCCCGCGCCGAAAGGCGCAGGGGCGGACAAATCCGCGGTACCACCCTGATTTTCCAAAGACTTATAAAAGCTTTGGCTCATAAATTTTTCAGTAACGCCGAAACATGCGGCACAGCCTAATTAAAGGGGTAAAACGGGGCTTTTTTTCTTAATGAATACTCGATTACAAAGCTTGCCTTAGCTCTATGCCTGCCTTAAAAGGTGCCCTTTATTTTCTTTGTTCAGCCGTGCGGCTCCGGGGCGAACTTCGGACAATCCATACCGCAAGAGCGCTTTCAGCCCGGGACGCTCCTTCTCTTTTGCGGCTTAAAAAGCCTACTTTCCCCATCACAGCCTTTGATATTTAATTTTTGCCGCTTCTTATGCGGTTATAATTATTTTTATTATAGCATAAAAGCAAATTAAATGCAAGCATTTATTTTGCTTTTTCCCAAAAGCCGGATTAAAAGCTTTTAAAAATAAGAGGAAGGCGGATTTATCCGCTTTCCTCTTATTTTTAAGTAAAATTTTATAATAGGAGAACTTTAAGGAGCACACCGACTAAAGCACCTCCGAAAAGCGCTGCGCCGATAATGCCTGAGTCGTTTTTAAGGCTTGCCGCCTCGTCCGGGTCGTTTTTTTCGTTTCCCGGGGGCACAGATATTTTCTTTATGATAGCTCCGTCCGCTTTAGCCGGTCCTTAGGCAATGTTTGTGCCGCCCAAGTCAATCCCGGCATACATAGTCGTTCACACCTCCGATAACGGTAAATTTAAGGTTAAGGGACTCGTCCAATAAAATGATGTCTGCATCGTAGCCGACTTCGATTTTACCCTTTGAGGAAAGTCCCATATACTCTGCCGGAGCCGTGCTTGCCGCATAAAATGCGTCCTTTTCCGACAAGCCCCACTCGATAAGCTTTTTAACGCCGTATAAAATAGAGTGGCAGCTTCCGGCAATTGTACCGTCAGGAAGGCGTGCCTCGCCGTTTATCATTCTCACGTCAAGCCCGTCGTAGGGATAGTCACCGTCGGGCAGATACGCCGGATTTACCGAGTCGCTTATAACTATCATTTTTCTTTTAAAGGTGCGCCAAAGCATTTTTACCACCGATTTATGCACATGCAGTCCGTCCGTGATAACCTGCGCCCATGCGTCTTTTTCTATGGCGGCGCCGATTATTCCCGGCTTTCTGTGATGAAGGGGCGTCATGGCGTTAAAGGTGTGAGTCAGACAGTCCGCCCCCTGCTCTATGGCCTTTAAGGCAGTGTCATAGTCTGCGTCCGAATGACCTATAATACACTTTGCCGGGCATTTTTGGATAAACTCAAAGGCTCCCGTCTTTTCCGGCGCAAGAGTTATCATTTTTACGTTTTTAAATTTTGAAAACTCATTAAGTGAGGGATTTTTTATAAAATCCTCGTTCTGGGCACCCTTATACTTTTCGTTTACATAGGGACCCTCCATATGAAAGCCCATTATCTTAGCGCCCCGGTCAAACTCGGTATTTTCATGGGTCACGTTATAAATCGTATCAAAGGATGCCGTGGTCGTTGTGGGATACCATGCGGTAACACCCTGACTGCTCTGGTATATGGAAAGCTCAAAAAGGTGTCCGCCGCTTGTAACGTCCATTCCCAGTGCGCCGTGAGTGTGTATATCTATAAGCCCCGGATATGCTTTAAGTCCGCCCATATCCTCCCCGTCTTTATCCGTCCTTCCTATGGCGGAAATTTTTCCGTCTGTTATTTCAATATCGGTAAGGTCGCCTGACACCTTTACGTTTTTTAAAATTCTGTCAGCCATTTTCTGCCTCCTTATCGCAGATGATTACTGCGTTTTTGTGCATATTCAAAACCGAAGACGGATTTTTTGTGCTTACCTTGCCGGAAAGCAGACCGCAAAGAGCCTCGTGCTTTTCTTTTCCGGATACCAAAAGCAATATCTGAGCTTTTACAAATTCAGCCGCCTTTTTTGAAATTTCGTCATAGCTTTCACACACAATAACTCTCATAAAAATTCTCCCTTAATACTTGTTTTCATTTTAATTATATGATATAATATAGCGAAATTCAAGGCATAATGTTGCTTTTTTCTGATACAATATTGCTTTTTTAAGGGAGTTTAAGGCTCTTACCGGTCAGACCCTGGTGGACTTTATAAATAATTTAAGGTGCGAAAAGGTTCGTGCCATGCTTGTCCAAGGCGAGCTTTCCGTGTCGGAAATTGCGTCACTATGCGGCTTTAACGGCGCTTCGTATTTTTCAAGGGTGTTTTACGAGTCCGCAGGGCTTACGCCTAAGGAGTACCGCCGTCTTTACTCGGGCGATAAAATTTAATAAGTCCTTGCTTAAAAAATAAACGCCTCAAAGGCCAATTACCTTTGAGGCGTTTTTATAGTCTAATAATTTACATAGCCTAAGGGGTCAGTCGGGGTTCCGTCAATTCTCACCTCAAAATGAAGGTGATTTCCTGTGCTGTTGCCCGTAGAGCCTACTGCCGCAATCAGGTCGCCCTGAGCGACCTTGTCGCCCGTTTTTGCGTAAAGTGCCGAGCAGTGAGCGTAATAGGTCACGAAGCCGTTGCCGTGGTCTATCTGTATAAGATAGCCGTAGCCCGACATAAAGTCTGAGTATATCACCGTTCCCCCGTCTGCGGCGCAAATGGAAGTGCCTGCCGGAGCCGATATATCAATACCTGTATGACGTCTGCCCCATCTTGCTCCAAAGGTTGATGAAAGTGAGCCGGAGGTGGGATTTATAAAGCTTCCCGTTGCCTTGCCCTTGGGTTTTTCCTTTATGCCCACCTTAACCACACGGTTAACCGGCTTTGTAATAACGGTTTCGCCCGTAATATTTTTTGAAATCTCTTGTCCGTTTATTTTGACCGTGGTGTACTCAACGTATTTTTCGCCCGATATTCCCTCGGAAGCCACCGCACGCTCGCCCCGGTACATAGAGTCGTCCTCTACCTCAACCTCGCCGTAGGGCTCGCACACGTAAATGCTTTCCCTTGTTACCGTTTCAACGCTTACCGCTCCCTCTAAAAGCTCTATCGCCTCGCTCTTTGAAGAAAGCGAAGCCTTTTTAACGTAATTGTCACGTATTTCCACCTGCTGAGAGAAGGAGGTTTCAGAATACCCTTCCTCCTTATACCGGTCGAGAAGGGTTTTAGCCGCCCCCCATGCCTCTTTCGCCGAGGAAACATTAAAAACCGGCTCCCCCGATACAAATAAGGTTGCGCCGAGCAAATACCGAGGATCGTTTTTTCTGTAATTGTCCGCCGCCTCGGGTACGCTTGTAAAGCTATCTGCGCCCACAATGCCGAAGGAAACGCTTAAATCGTCCTCCACGTTAATACCGTCGCTGTCATATAAAAAGCTTCCCACATTTTCTGCGTCGCTTTCGCTTTTAAATGCGCCCACTTCAATTCCGTTTATGGTGACGCTATATCCAAGACCAAGACCGGACGCCGTACCCACGGTAAACGCCGCAGTAACTAATGTCAAGGCAAGAGCGGTTATTTTTTTATTTATGTCGGTTTTTCTTAAATTCAAAAAATCACCCCGATAAATTTCACAAAAATGTAATTAATGCTTTGACGGCTTTTTTAGGTTAATTAAAGGACATTTAATCAGCCGACTCATATATTATACTACATTGTAACAATTTTGTAAAGAGTTTTTTACAAAATAACTGTGATTTTAATCAGGTTTTTTATAAAAACCGCATAACAGCGCCTTTTTCCGCTTATAAAAAAGTTAAAAAAAGACAAGCTTTTTTAACTTTTTGTAATTATTTTCTAAGCTCCTTAAAGGTTTTAACTATCAAATAAAGGGAAGCGGCAAAGGTCAGAATATCGGAAACGGGCATGGAATAAAGTACGCCGTCAAGTGCGGAAAATATCGGAAGGAAAATTGCAAAGCCCACTCCGAACAAAACCTCACGGACCATAGACAGTACGGCGGATTCCATCGCCTTTCCCATTGCCTGAAGAAATATAAAGCACGCCTTGTTTACACAGGCCAAAATCATCATGCAAAGGTAGATTCTGAAAGCCTTTAGAGCAAATTCGGTATAATATATGCTTTCGTTTGCGGCTCCGAAAAGGGAAATAAGCTTTTGCGGAAAAAATTCGGCAATTGCCAAGGCTACAGCGCCGACCGCCGCCTCATAGATTAAACGGTTTTTTAGCTTAGCACCTTATCCTGAGGACGAAATCTTCCTTTATTCCCAAAATTAGCAAAAAGGAGAACGATTTTAATCGTTCTCCTTTTAAATTATTTGACTTACTTTACAAGTCTTGAAAGCATTGCAGCGCTTTCAGCTCTTGTAGCATTGTCCTTAGGTCCGAAGCTGCCGTCGGGTCTTCCGGAAATGATTCCGCTGCCCTTAGCCCATCTTACCTGATATTTAGCGTAATCCGCAATCTCTGAATTATCGGCAAACTCGCCGTTCTCATCAGTCTGCCAATCTGCTCCCATAAGTGTTGCATATCTGTAAATCATGGCCGCCATCTGCTCACGGGTAATCTTCTCATAGGGTGAGAAGGTACTGTCGCTTGTTCCGGAGGTTATGCCGTAATTTACCGCCCATGCAACCGCCTGACTGAACCAGTCGCCGGACTTAACATCCGTAAAGCTCTGAGAGCCGTCAGAGGTCATCTTTGACATATTGTAGAGAATCTGCACAAATTCCGCTCTTGTAATATCGGAATCGGGATTGAAAGCTCCGTCGCCTGTGCCGTTTATAAGGGACGACTCGTAGAGATCGCCTATATAATTTTCAGCCCAGTGGCCTTTAATATCGGTAAGCTCCCCACGGCTTCTGTTCTTAACCCATGAGGGATAAAGAGTAACATTTTCCTTAACGCCGGTATTTGCATAAGGTACCGTTAAAGCTGCGTCAAGATAATATCCTCCGAAGGTATAGCCCTCTCTTGCCGCAGGCTCGGGAACGACTGTACCCACCGCCGCCTTAGTAGTCGTGCCGTTAATGGTTATGCTATAGCTTCCTGTCGCACCGCCGCCGATACCGCCGCCGCTGCCGCCGGAAGAAGGCTTTTTGGATGAGCCGCCGCCGGAAGAAGGCTTCTCGGTTGCACCTGTTTCATCCTTCTGAGAGGAATCCTTTTCCCATACGGCCTCAAAGGTTATATCGTTCTCGCCCATTTTAAGCTTATCACCCGCCTTGTAAGTCACATCTTCATATGACCAGCCTACGAACTTATAGCCTGCAAGCTTAAGACTGCTCTTTTCAACGGTGAACTCTTCACCCTTAATAACATCTTTAGTTTCAGGAAGAGTTCCGGTAGCTCCGTAATAATCTATATATGTTACCTTGTGATTTATATAATCCTTTGCCGAAGCTGTGATAACAATCTTCTTACCGGATACGTTCTTAACGGTAAGTCTGCCTTCCTCGTCGCTTGTTCTGTCGTAAACATAGTCTACGCCTTCTATAAGGAGTATTCCGTCCTTTGTAACAGAAACCTTATCTGCTACATGGTATCCGTATTCGGGATTAAGTGTAACTACAAGCTCCTTACCCCAATCGGCCGTTACGGGAGCGACCGAATTTAAATTGGTAAGCTCTAAAGAAACATTCGCCTTGCCCTCCGCCATCTTCTTAAATGTAGCGGTAACCTCCATATCGGTGAATCTGTCGTTTATCCGGAAGTCTTCAGATCCGGCGCCGACTCTGGTAACCGTACCGGTGGGCATTTTTTCAGCCGAGAGATATACCTCTCTTATATATGCAGATCCATTTTGAGTTGAATTTATCACATATTTAAGCTGAGTGATGTCGTAAATGCCGCCAAAGTCAAGAGTAATTTCGCCCATGTTCTGTGCTGTGGTAAGCGCTCCGGTTTTTACTAAAGTCCAGTCGTCCTTTCCATCCTCCATAACATAAAGCTCGTAATCCTTAACTCCTGCACCGTAAAATACTCTCGGAAGATATGTAAACGCATTTGCATGCTTTACAGTACCGCCGAAATCGAAGGTCAGAACATAAGGAAGATTCTCATCCGGAACTATTTTTCCGTCAGCGTCAACGGTATAATCTGAATGCCAGTAATTATCATCGTCGGTATTTCCGTCAATCATAAATTGGGCTCCGAGGTTGTCGTATGAGCTTGTAGATGCTGCGCTCCAACTCCTCTTTTCAGGATCGGGAATTCTTTCATATATGGGAGTTGTGGAAACTACCGACCAAGAGTCAACCTCATAGCCCTCATCAGCAACTGCCGTAAACGTCAGCTTATCTGTATTTCTAACCTTAGAGCCGGAGGGCTTATTCTCAGGTATCCCTATCGCCTCGTTATAAGCCGATGCGGTAACGCTTCCGTTTGCTCCTGCAGAGTATGTAAATGCATATCCATCAACCGAGCCGAGCTCTACATTAAAGCTTACATCATCTCCGAAAGCAAAGCTTGCGGTAAACTCAACCTTATCGCCGCTTTCATATCCGTTATCAATAAAGTAATAGGGTGAAATGCTTATAACGTCGCCCGTAATTTCAAGATACTCAGGAGCAACCTCACTGCCGCCCTGCATAACCTTATTTATAGCCCTTGAACCGTTCAAGCTAAACTTTACTTTGGCATTTTCGTTAAGGTCAAAGTCCATGGGAACGGGATCGTTTAAAACCTCTGCGTTATTAAAGGAAGCCTTCGGATTTAAGAGTCTTAAATATCCGGCGGTTGCATGGGCGGAGCCGGTTATCTTTATTCTTACATAGCGGCACTTTGCCGTTCCGTCAAACTCTATATCCTTATATTTTTCAGTTGTGTAATCCCAATTTAATGTTGTTTTGTCTTTAATAACAATCCAGTCATCCTCCTCGGAATTTCTTCCGTAAACGGTAACCTCCTGCCATGTTCCTGTCTGAGATCCGCTATTTCTCTTGTAATAGCGCAGTCCGGAAAATTCCGTTACCTCGCCAAGGTCAATATCCATATAATGACCCTTAGTCGTATCAGCAACAACATTATCGCCAACTGCAGTAAATCCGGTATGCCACATAACATCATAATCATGCTGACCGAATAACCTAGCTATATTAAATCCATACTGTTCAGAATCGACCTTTACAGCCCATGTTGTTTTTGAAACGATTTCATCGCTCTCAAACTTAGATTCATCAAGAAATTCATTTGTAAGCTTATATGTTGCACCGTAAAGGTTAACAGTGTAATCTGTAACTGTACCGTCGGTGAACGTCACCTTAACAATAACAAATCCGTCGTTTATATATGCGTCAAATAAACCCTCATATCCTCTGAAATCATATCTTTGTACGGTGATTTGGCTGCCATTCTGAGTAAAGTCCATATTATAGGAGCCGATCTCAAGCCTTGCCGCCTGCTTTCCCCCGGGAGCTGTAAGCTCTAACGATTCGCTTCCTCTGCCATAGTTGCCGGACGCTGTTCCTGTAATATAATATTCAGTAATTGTGGTATCTTTTCTTTCAATATAAACCTTAAGAGTATATCCGTTGTCAAATGTTACATCAAATCCGGTCCTCGTATCAGCCGGAAGAGTCTTTACATAATCCACAACAAAGGTAAGCGTATCTTCCTCAAAGGTATAATCTCTCGATTCGATAAGCTTCTGTCCGTCCTCTGTTTTAACCGAAGCAATTGCAGTAGCTGATTCCATATCAAATGTAAATACGGCATCGCACGCAAAAATATCTCTGCTATCCACTTCATATACATCTGACCCTAAAATTGTCGTTGCAGACTTTATAAGCCTTATCTCGCCTACACCGCCCCATCCCGCAGTAGAGTCAACATGATTCCACGAGTTTATGTAAAGACCTCTTGCTACGACGTTTCGTCCGAATTTTACCGTTATCGGCTTAGTGTAGTCATAATGTCCCTCAGAATCTAAAGGATAAACAAACTGAGGATTAATATTAATTCCTTCCTCCTTGGTCCACGAAGCTCTTCCGTTAGAATCAATGGTAAATCCATTAGGAAGAAGGGCGAAGTTTCCTATTTTTGAAATTGCCTTAAATTTTGAATTTTTAGGCGGATAATAACGGAAGCCGGAGAACGAAACTTGCTGTCCGAAATCTATCGTCAGAAATCCGTTTGTGGCGGACGCACTGCCAAGGTCGTCGTCCATACCGGCCTTAGACTGCTCTACAGTCCAGTTGTCGCCTTTAAACTTTGCATTTTCAGCAACAACCGAAAGCTCGTCAAGCTCGATTGAAGAATTATATGTTTTGGGAGCCTCAGCATATGTCGCTCCGCCGTCATTATAAGGCTTTAATACGGCAATACGATCTAACCCGAAATACGCAATCGTTCCTTCGTCAATTTGAGTTCCAGCCTCTGTCTCAAGCACGCTTATACGTATATCCGTTACGTTCATGTTACCGGCAAAGGGAGTGGTAATATCCGCCTTAACGCCCGTATAATTTCCGTCGGTGTAAAGATATGTCCAATCGTCTTCTCCGTCAAATTTTGCGTAAACCTTATACTTTGTTACGAATCCGGAATTGCTATCAACCCCGGCATACAGGCGAACGCCCGATGCCAACCTCGCTCCGTTCAAATTGATGTCAATATCTCTTGAATCTTTTACATTAAGGCTAAAGCCTGATTCATCGGCGTTATATTCGTCATCCCTTGTTAGGTCGATTATTTCTTCTTTTATAAGCTTTATCTCGCCTACGCCGCCCCATCCCGCAGTACCATCAACATGATTCCACGCGTTTATGTAAAGACCTCTTGCTACGACGTTTCGTCCGAATTTTACCGTTATCGGCTTAGTGTAGTCATAATGTCCCTCAGAATCTAAAGGATAAACAAACTGAGGATTAATATTAATTCCTTCCTCCTTGGTCCACGAAGCTCTTCCGTTAGAATCAATGGTAAATCCATTAGGAAGAAGGGCGAAGTTTCCTATTTTTGAAATTGCCTTAAATTTTGAATTTTTAGGCGGATAATAACGGAAGCCGGAGAACGAAACCTGCTGTCCGAAATCTACCGTCAAAAATCCGTTTGTGGCGGACGCAGTTCCAAGGTCATCGTCCATACCGGGCTTAGACTGCTCCACAGTCCAGCTGTCGCCTTTAAACTTTGCATTTTCAGCAACAATCGAAAGCTCGTCAAGCTCGATTGAAGAATTATATGTAAGAGGAGCCACGGTATATTCCGCTCCGCCTTCATTATAAGGCTTTAATACAGCAATACGATCTAACCCGAAATACGCAATCGTTCCTTCATCAATTTGAGTTCCGCCCTCTGTATTAAGCACGCTTATACGTATATCCGTTACGTTCATATTGCCGGCAAAGGGAGTGGTTATATCTGCCTTAACGCCAGACCCATTTCCGTCGGTATAAAGATATGTCCAATCGTCTTCTCCGTCAAACTTAACGTAAACCTCATACTTTGTTACGTATACGGGATTGCTGTCAGCCCCCGCATACAGTCGAACGCCCGAGGCCAACCTCGCTCCGTTCAAATTGATGTCTATATCTCTTGAATCCTTAACCGTAAGGCTGAAGCCTAAATCGGCGGCGTCATATTCGTCGCTTTCATAGGTTTCGCCCGCGGCAGCGGACTCAAAAATTGCAAACGCCGAGAACAGTGAAAGCACAATACACAGCGAAAGCAAAACAGATAAGATTTTCTTCATGTTGTTTCCTCCCTTAAATGTTCTTATCCAGCATACTTTAGCAACGGTAAGTGAACCGGAAAGCGGTTTTATCGCTCCGATCCAAAATCCGCGCATATTATATACTTACTATATCATATATAATACATCAAAACCGCCCTTCCTGTCAATAAAAAAAAGCGTTTTATACTAAACTTTTTTAATAATTTGTTTACATTACGGCAAGCTATTGGCGATTTTGCACAAAATTATTTATTTTTTATGTGCAACATGCCTTTAGAAAAAACTTTTTGCTTTTTTTTAACATTTATGCTATACTAAATTAAAAGAACCTTTTTTAAGGAGGACTTTAATTTGAACGGTGAAACAAAAATAACCGAGGTAAATCAGAAAATAACGGATACCTTGCGCGAAAACTATATGCCCTACGCCATGAGCGTAATCGTGTCCCGTGCCATTCCCGAAATTGACGGGCTTAAGCCGTCCCACAGAAAGCTTTTGTATACCATGTATAAGATGGGGCTTTTAACGGGGGCGAGGACAAAGTCCTCAAACGTAGTGGGGCGCACGATGGCCCTTAACCCCCACGGAGATATGGCGATTTACGACACCTTGGTGCGCCTTACCAAGGGCAACGAGTCGCTTTTATACCCATTTGTGGACTCTAAGGGGAGCTTTGGCAAAAAATACAGCCGTGACATGGCATCTGCCGCCCCGAGATACACCGAGGTAAAGCTTGACTCCTTTTCAGAGGAGCTGTTTTCCGATATTGACAAGGATACCGTGGATTTCGTCGACAATTTCGACGGCACCTTAAAGGAGCCCCGACTTTTGCCCGTAACCTTCCCAAATATTTTAGCAAATCCCAATTTGGGAATTGCCGTGGGCATGGCGAGCAATATATGCTCCTTTAATTTAAGGGAGCTTTGCGATACGGTAATCGCCCTTATGAAGGACAAAAACGCAGATATTTCAAAAACCCTCTTAGCTCCGGATTTTCCCGGCGGCGGACAGATTATATATAATAAGGAAGCTTTTTCTGAAATTTATGAAACGGGGCGCGGCTCCTTTAAGATAAGAAGCAAGTACCGTGTGGACAAGAAAAATCACCTTATTGAAATTTACGAGATTCCCTATACCACCCAGGCGGAGCTTATTATCGAGTCTGTTTCCAAGCTTGTCAAGGAGGGAAAAGCAAAGGAGATTGCCGACCTTCGTGACGAAACCGACCTTAAGGGTCTTAAAATCACAATCGACCTAAAGCGAGGAGCGGATCCCGACAAGCTTATGAATTTCCTTTTCTCCAAAACGCCCTTGGAGGATAGCTTCGGCTGCAACTTCAACGTACTTATAAAAAATCATCCCCGGGTTTTGGGCGTTCGTGATTTGCTTTTAGAGTGGCTTTCCTTCAGGACCGAGTGCGTTAAGCGCCGCACAAAATTCGATATGGAGAAAAAGTCGGCTCTTCTGCATCTACTCTACGGTCTTCGTGAGATACTTTTGGATTTGGACAAGGCGGTAAAAATCGTAAGGGAAACCGAAAGCGACGACCTTGTAGTTAAAAATCTTATGGAGGGCTTTTCAATTGACCGCACTCAGGCGGAATATGTGGCTGAAATAAAGCTTCGAAACTTTAACAAGGAATACATTTTAAAGAAAATTTCCGAGGTCGATTCCCTTGAGGCGGAGGTTAAAGCCTTGGGCGAGGTGCTCGCCTCCGATAAGGAAATCAAAAAAATCATCGCCTCCGAGCTTAAAGAGGTTGCGAAAAAATACGGAAGTGACCGAAAAAGCGAAATCGTTTACGAGGAGAATATCGAATACTGTGCCCCCGAAGAGGAGATTCCCGATTACGGCGTAAAGGTGTTCTTAACCCGTGACGGCTTCTTAAAAAAGGTGCCCCTTTCCTCCCTTCGCGGCGCCGCCGCCCAGCGGCTTAAGGACGGGGACGAAATTATATCGGAATCCGAAACGACAAACAAGGCGGATCTTTTGCTGTTTTCGGATAAGTGCACGGTTTATAAGCTTCGTCTTTCCTCGGTCGCCGACTGCAAGGCGGCGTCCTTCGGCGAATATATTCCCAATATCGCTGAGCTTTCCGATAAGGAAAGAATTATAAAGGCTGTCGCCACTTCAGATTACGAGGGAATACTTCTTTTCGGCTTTGAAAACGGTAAGGTCGCCAAGGTGCCCCTTAAGGCGTACGAAACGAAAACCAACCGCAAAAAGCTTATAAACGCTTATTCGGATTCGTCGCCCCTTATCGGTTGCATATTCGCCCACGCCGACCTTGAGGTAATGGCGGAAAGCTCCGGCGGCAAGCTTTTGGCATTTAATTCCGAGGCGATAAGCTTAAAATCCGCCCGTGACACCGTGGGCGTAAAGGTGATGAATCTTAAAAAGAACGCCGTCTTAAAATCTATCGTCCCTGCCTCTGAGGCAAACGTTACGGACGCTCACAAGTATTTTGCGGCAAATATCCCGGCGGCCGGCTTTTTCAAAAAAGCCGCCGACCGCGGAGCGCAGACCTCTCTTTTCGAGGACTGACAAAAAGACCTCTTGACTTTTAATTTTCATCTGTGTTACTCTAAGCATAAGAGGACATCTCAAAGAGAGTGCTTATAAAATACTGATAATACCCGAAATCATAACCACCCGTCAAATGAAGCAGTAAAATAAAAAAGTACGCATTTTAATGCGTACTTTTTTGTTTCAATGCAAGAATGAATTTTATAAATTTTGCGCTTATATTTTCCATTAAACCTGACTTATCTTCACGTTATAATCGTAAAGCAGCTTGGCAATATCAGAATCTAACTCTTTTTCTGTGATAAAATAATCAAGCTCGGCAAAGTCCGCCAGCTTCGCAAAGCCCACTCTCCCGATTTTTGATTTATCACACAGGTAAAACTTTTCGTCCGAATTTTTTATCATGCGTTTTTTTATGCCGCACTCAGCCTCGTTGCTGTCTAAAATTCCGCCGCTTTTTGTCACGCCACGGCTTGAAAAAAACACCTTATTGGCAAAAAAGTTTTCCTCAATATAGCTTGCCGCAAGGCTTCCTATAAAGGACTGATTCTTGCTTGCATAGCCTCCCACGCCGATAACCTTAAGTCCGCTTATGCCGGCAAGCTCGTTTATCACTCGTAAGGAATTGGTCACAACGGTAAGATCCTTTATATTCTTAAGCTCGCGCGCCATGTAAAAGGTAGTAGTCGACGCATCTAAAAATACGGTGTCGCCGGGCACCACATGACTTGCCGCCTCCCTTGCAAGGCGTTCCTTGGCTTCGGTGTTTAGATTCTTTCTCTTTTCAAGGGACATTTCCCTGTTGCTTTCCGCTAAGGGAATAGCGCCGCCGTGAGTTCTTACAAGCGCCTCCTGCTTTTCAAGCTTTTCCAAATCTCGGCGCACCGTTTCCTCGGTTACGCCAAGCTCTGTACTTAGGCGGCTGACCCATACCGCTCCGTCGGTTTTTAATATTTCAAGGATTTTTTTCTGACGCTCTAATGCGAACAATAAAAATCACCCCTCTTATTTTTAGAAAATCAAGGTTTTTGTCTTTTTATCAAAACTAAAAAGGGGCTAAAGTAAAACTCAAAAAGCCATGAATATTTTGAAAATCATCAAGGTCTTAAGGCAAGCCCTTAAGACCTTGACTTTTTGGATTTTACTTTCGCCGCCTAAAATTATTTTATAATTTTTACAAGGTCGCCGTTTCTTATTCCGGCGCTGTTTGCATCGTCGGTGTCAATGTGCATTTCGACATTAAAGTCGTCACGCACTCTGACCTGAACGCCGTAAAACTTTGTGGGCTTTACGCTGTCCACCATTACGTCCACATAGTCGCCGTCCTTAATACGGTGACGCTGGGCGTATTCGGGAGTTAAGTGTATATGCCTGTTGGCGATTATAACTCCCTCCTTTAAGTAAACGCTTCCCTTAGGACCTACGATTACTATTTTTTCAGAGTCCTTAATACAGCCTGACGGTCTTACCGGAGGGCTGACCTTTAATATAAAGGTATCGGTTCTTGAGATTTCAACCTGAGTATTCTTTCTAACAGGACCTAAAACTCTTACCTTTTCAATAGACTTTAAGGATGGGCCAACCAAGGTTACGCACTCCTCGGAGGCAAATTCTCTTCCCATCAGAGTTTTCTTTTTGGTAAGCTCATAACCCTTGCCGAAGAGCGTATCCAAATCCTCCCTCGACAGATGCACGTGTCTTTGGGAAACGCCCACCTTAATTTCACCGTTTACGTCTTTTTTATACTCGGTAAGTATCTTTGATACTGCCGTTTCTATCATTTTAGCGTCATACATTTTAATTCACCTTGCCTAATCGTTTATTGCGCTTACGTCGAAGAACTTCATAAGCTCGGGATGGGGATTTGAAATACATTCGCTTCCGTATACGGGGCCTATTGGCTCCGCCTCTTCTTTTCCGTGTTCAATCGCCGCTTTAACGTCTGAAATCCGACCGGTAACCACCAATGTTACAAGCCGTCCGCCAAGGCGCTCCTCCTTATGGAGCAGTCTGACCGACGCCGCTTTCAGCATTGCGTCAAGTCCGACAACCGCCGCAGTAAAGCCGGATACCTCAAAAATTCCCAAGGATTTTCCGTAGGGAGTATTAACTGCCTCTATTCCCTTAAAGCTTTTCGGCATATTTTTATTAAATTTATCTCTGTTTATGTCAAGCAGGTATGCCATTTTTTCCGTGTCCTTATCGGGACGGGGAATTACATGGGACACAATAAATCTGCCCTTGGACTTGGCATATTCCACTCCACGTTCAACCGCCGCCTCGACTGCGGCAACGCTTCCCTCGACCTTGACTCCCATTATAAGGGGAGCCGGAATTTTGGGGGCAAAGGGTCTGTTTCTGTCAAAAGCGATTATCTTAACGTCCGCCGCCTTTGCCATAAGGTCTGCCGCACAGAGCGCTGTTGTAAACGAGTATACCTCAATCATTCCGAATGCGTTCATCAGTTTTCAATCCTCTCGGGTTTTATACAATATGGAAGCCGTCCACAAGAACGCATCTTCTGCTTCTTGTAAACGAGTGAGCCGCCGTCAAGCCCTCGCCCGTCGGTCCTGCAATCGTAAAGGTTGTATAGCCCTCGCCTCCTGCACCGATTCCGGCGTAAGAGGGAGCGTTTTTAACAAATATGGTAGTTTCAATCGCCCTTGCAAACCTTGTAAGGTGGTCTACGTTCTTAGAATGAATGTGAGCCGAATGTCTGTTTCCGTGCTCTGCCTCAACGGCGTAATCAATCGCCTGATCAATGTTGTCGACTCTTACTATCGCAAGGATGGGCATCATAAGCTCGGTCTGGACAAAGGGATGATCCTTATCGGTTTCGCAGATGATAAGCTTTGTATCGGAAGGAGCGTCTATTCCGATAGCCTTTAAGAATTTAAGTGCGTCACGGCCTACCCAGTCCTTATTTATTACATATTTTCCGTCCTTATTTTTAAGGCAAAGCTGAACTAATCTGTCAATTTCTGCGCCCTTTATAAGGTAAGCACCGTTTTTCTGCATCTCGGAAACAAGGGTATCCGCAATATTTCTGAAGGCAAAGCATTCCTTTTCGGCAATACAGGGAAGATTGTTGTCAAAGCTTGCTCCGTTTACTATATCACGAGCCGCCTTTAATACGTCTGCCGTATCGTCCACAATTACGGGAGGATTGCCTGCGCCTGCGCCGATTGCCTTTTTGCCCGAGGACAAAAGAGCCTTAACAACGCCGGGACCGCCTGTTGCAACAAGCATTCTGACAATGGGGGATTTCATCATTTCGTCCGAGGATTCCTTTGTGGGATTTTCAACCGAAACAACGATATTTTCAGGGCCGCCTGCCTCTAAAACCGCTCTGTTTACCAGGTCAACCGCATAGTTTGCGGTTTCCTTGGCGTTGGGATGAGGATTAAACACAACACCGTTTCCGCCTGCAATCATTCCGATGGAATTGCAGATAACTGTTTCCGAGGGGTTTGTGGAGGGCGTTATGCTTCCGATTACGCCGTAGGGCGCCATCTCGATTAAGGTAAGTCCGTCATCTCCGGAAATTGCTGTGGGATGAAGATCCTCCGTTCCGGGAGTCTTATTGGCAACAAGCTGGTGCTTTATTATCTTATCGGAAACTCTGCCCATGCCTGTTTCGGCAACGCCGAGCTTTGCCAGCTCCTCCGCCTCGTTTAAGGTGAGGCGTCTGATATTTTTAATCATTTCCTCTCTTTGCGCCACCGTGTAATTTTTAAGCTCCTTATAAGCCTTGTTTACGGCGGCAAGAGCGTCGCTCATATTGGAAAATACGCCCTTTTTGCCTTTAGATGAAGCCAAAGGAGCCCCTTCCATAGACTTTATAACATTGGCAACTATCTCGCTTATGTACTTTTCGTTCATTTCTATCCGGCCTTTCGTCTAATATTTAAAGAATTGATTTCCAAACGCTTTCATCGGGGTTGGGAATAACGGCGCTGTCTAAGTATGTGCCCTTATCGGAAATCGCCGCTTTAGCCTTTTCTATCGCCGCTTCCACCGCCGCAATTTCGCCCGTAATGAACATGAAGGATTTTCCGCTCATACCCTTGGCAATTCTTATTTCAATCAGCTTTACAATCGCCGTTTTTGCGGCTATATCCGCGCCCTCGATTATCGAGGCGGCGCTGTATGTTTCAAGTATTCCCAATGCGGCCGGTGTGCCCACCTCCGTTGCTCCGTAAAGCGCCGGGAACACGTCCTCGTGGGGATTTCCCAAAATGAAGCTGTCAACCAGCTTTTCGGGAACATGAATTTTCGCAGCCTCGACGGAAGCCTTAACTGCGCTGAGCAATCCCGACACTATAACGATAAATTTACCGGGGCAGACCGTCATCGCCGTGATTATTTCCACATCGGCGGTTTTGGCCATAATATCCGCAGCTCTTACGCCGCAGGACACGTTAAAGTATTCAACCATTCCTATTGCTTTCGGCATATTATGCTTCCTTTCACTGCTTTATCACAATCATTTTTTCGTCCGCTGATACAACCGTTCCGTTTACGGGACTGTGTATCGGCATGGAAAGAGCCTCCGGCTTTGCCTCGGCTATAACGCCGCCCTCTTTAACCTTATCCCCTGCCTTAACTATAGGAATTGAGGGAGCGCCGATATTCTGGCTTGTCTTTATTTTAAGCAAAGACGGTAAAACCGTATTCTCATATAAGGGCGCCGGGACATTGTATTTTTTAACATTAAGCCTTGCTATAAGGCGGCTCATGGGGACACGCTTAAAATCTCTGTCCGCCTCTGCCCCGGGACCTTTCTCAATCTTTTCTATTTTCACTCCGTTTTTGCGGAGCTTTCCTTTATATACTCCGATAAGCGCCGACGGTGACAGCTCATGAGGGCACGCATACATCTCGCAGATTCCGCAGGATGCGCAGTAAAGCGAATCGTAAAGGGGCTTTACCACCGCGTCGCCCGACGCAATGCATCTCATAAATGCCGCAGGATCTATAGGATGTCCCAATAAATGTCTGGGACAAAGATCCGTACAGGTGCGACACTGGCAGCATACGCTCATAGCCCTGTTTGCGCTTACGGTTATTTTCTCCATCTTTTTTACGACCACATAGTGATCCTTTGGCATTACCAAAACTGCGTTTGTCGTTTTTGTAACGCAAGCCGTTTCACAAGACAGCATACCTGTCATGGGACCGCCTGCAATAATTGCGGCTTCGGAAACGGTTTTGCCTCCGCAAAGATCTATAAGATATGAAAACTCAGTTCCTATGGGAGCATAAAATGTCTGAGGATGCAAAACCTCACCGGCTACGGTAACAAATTTATGAGTTACGCTTTTGCCTTCAAATACCGCCCGGTATACGTTATACATAGTTTCGACGTTCTGAACGATACAGCCCACATCAATGGGAATACCGCCGGCAGGTACAATGCGGCCTGTGGCCTCATATACCAATATAACCTCGTCGCCCATGGGGTAAACCTCGTCCAATATATGAATACGCCCGTCCGGATAAGATAAAAGAGCAGCCTTGACCGCCTCAACGGTTTCCTTATACGAGCCTTTGACGGCGACAATAAATTCCTTTGCGCCGATTGTTTCTCTTACCAGCGAAAGAGCCTTTAATATCTTTTCGGTTTCGTTTTTCAAAAGGAGTCTGTGCAGCTTTAAGAGTGGCTCGCACTCGGCGCAGTTTAATATAATGGTATCCGCCTTTTCGTTAACCTTGGCATAGGTGGGAAAACCGGCACCGCCGGCTCCGGCGACGCCTGCGTCTTTTAATATATTTTTAAGTTCCAAAGTATCCATTTAAAATCAAAACTCCAATTCTGTACCGGAATCCACAATTCCGACAATGGCAGCGTCAATAGGGCAATCTGACTTGCCAATACCTATTCTTGCGGCACTGCCCGTTGCAACCAATACAAGTTCGCCGATTCCACAGCCCACATTATCAACTGCCACAAATCTGTCAGATGGCTGAGCCGTGCCGAAGGCAGGCTCAACCACCATAAATTTGCTTCCGACAAGATTTTCGTTTTTCCTTGTAGATACTATGCTTCCGACTACCTTTGCAATAATCAATTCAAGCATCCTTTCTTAAGGGGAAAATACGCGTCAAGTAAATCAAAACGATTATTTAAGTACGGGAATAATCTTTTCAACGTCGGTATGAGGTCTGGGAATTACGTGAGTTGCAATGATTTCGCCGAGCTTAGAAGCGTTTGCCTGACCGGCTTCTACCGCTGACTTAACAGCTCCTACGTCGCCTCTTACCATAACGCTTACAAGACCGGAGCCTATCTTTTCGGTTCCAACCAAAGCTACGTTAGCAGCCTTTAACATTGCGTCTGCAGCCTCAATTGCGGCAACAAGACCTCTTGTTTCAATTATACCTAATGCTTCGAGTGTCATTTTAACTTCCTCCTTGACTTTTTCTTTTTTCTCCGCCGCCGTTTTTTCGGGCACGGCGCTTACCGGCGCCTGTTCCTTTTCGGCGGGCTTTTTTTCGCCTTTTGTATTAGCCATTAAAATTACCGCCTTTCAATCCGATTTACCGGAATTTATTTTATTCAGATTTTGGGCAGAATCTTTTCAACGTCCTCGTGGGGTCTGGGTATTACATGTACTGCGATAAGCTCGCCGAGTCTTGAAGCAGCCGCCTGGCCTGCTTCTGTAGCAGCCTTAACAGCTCCTACGTCGCCTCTTACCATAACGGTTACAAGACCGGAGCCTATCTTTTCGGTTCCAACCAAAGCAACCTCTGCCGCCTTAACCATTGCGTCCGCCGCTTCAACAGCCGCCGTTAAGCCTCTTGTTTCAATCATACCTAATGCTTCTTTTGCCATTTTAATATCCTCCTAAATATAAATTATTCATTTACTATTGCAATTTTAAGACCTGTCATCGCAAGGTTTGTTCTGTAGGCCTCGTTTATATCGTCAAGAGAGAACTTGTGAGTGATAAGCTTCTGCATGGGAAGACCTATCGCCTTTGCTCTCTTTAAGAAATCAAAGGTTGTTGCATAGTCCCTTAAGGTGTATACCCAGGAGCCCACAACGGTGATTTCCTTTGAGCATATATCAAAGTGCGGATTGATTGTAGCGTCGCCGCCGTTTATGAAGAAGCCCAGCTCGCAAAGACCGCCGCCGTTTCTTATAAACTTATATATGTTGCTGTGAGCGGCAGGAGAACCGGTGCACTGGAACGCAAAGTCCGCAAGGTGACCGCCGAATGCGTCGGACACTGCCTTTGAAAGCTCCTCAATACCCTTGTGATCCTTAAAGTTAACTGACCTGTCGGCGCCCATCTCCTTAGAGAATGCAAGGCGCTGTTCGTTTCCGTCAACCGCAACGATATTTTCTATTCCCATTGTGCGAAGCACGGCTATACATATAAGACCGATAGGTCCGCAGCCCTGTACCACAACTCTTGAATTAAATCTTAAAATTCCGGTGCTCTTCGCACGTTCAACCGCATGCACCAGTACGGCGCAGGGCTCGATAAGTATTCTTGAATCCAAATCCAGGTCGCTTACGTTAAATACGGTTGATCCGCCTCTTATTAAAATATAGTCCGAAAACCAGCCGTTTAAGTGAACGTCATCATCGGGCAGAAGTCCGTAAACGTCTGCGCCGCCCACATTCTGTTTATTTAAGTCGAACATGGTAATATCGGGATTGTCCTTAAAAATCATACAGGTTACGACCTTGTCGCCCACCGCAAGACTTTTTCCGGCGCTGTCCTTTTTAACGTTTTTGCCCATCTTAACGATTTCTCCGGTGCCCTCGTGTCCCAAAACAACGGGGATAAGTCCGAAGGGATCTCTCTTAAATTCATGTGCGTCTGTTCCGCAGATACCGCAGCCCTCAACCTTGACTAAAATATCGTCGTCGCCCAGCTCGGGGATGGGATATTCCTTAAGCTCAAAGTTTTCAAGCTTGGTAAGCATTGCCACACGGCTCGTTTTGGGAACCGCTCCGCTAATCGGTGCGGACTTCGGAGCCGCCGAAGCCGCCGCCGGCGACATTTCGGCAAGTACCTGCTTTACAATAGCCTGAATTTTATCCTGATTTATATCCATAGCTATTCTCCTTTGATTTATACTGTTTTCTTTCTGTTCTTTTTTGTTTTCCGCTATAACGCCGACCGACGGAAAAGCAGGAGCCTTCCTTAAGCCGGATTTATATACGATAAATTTAGGTACGGACACCGTAACAGCGTCCATAGCGGCTAAAACCGCAAACAAGCTTTTTGTCGTCTTTGCCGCCGAAACGGCCTTTTTCATCTGCTCCTCTGAGGCAAGATAGCCGCCGTTTTCCACAAGATAATATATAAGCTCGTCACATTCTTCAGGCGAAGCCTTCACTGTAACGCCTTTGCTTAAGCTTTCGGAAAGAGCTTTTGCCAGGCTCTTTAACCGGGCGCTTTTTTCGGTCACTTTTATGCCTCCTTGAAAAAGCCTGCGCCGAAAGAGGAAAGGTAGGTATCCTCCTCCTCTGTTCCGCCCGACACGCCCAGGCCTCCCACAAGCTCGCCGCTAAAATAGAGGGGATCACCGCCGCCGAAGATGGCGATTTTTCCCGGAGCGGTAAGCTCAATCCCGTAAAGGGAGCCACCGGGCGAAGCAAGAGAGGAAAGCGCTTTCGTGGTCATTTTAAGGGCAACCGAGGTATATGCCTTAGACACCGCCACGTCAAAGCTTGCGATATAAGAATCGTCTGACGCATGCACCAATATGATATTTGCGCCGGAATTTGCCACGGCGATGACCGGACGGACTCCAATTCTTGCCGCTTCCTTTTCAACGGCTTCGGCAAGCCTTTTTGCGGCGTTTAAGCTGATATTTCCTTTTTTATAGGATACATCTTCTCTCACGCCGTTTTCATTGGATTTTAAGCTTTCTCTTACGGCTTTAACGATTTGTTCAATTTTTTTATCGTCCATTAAGGTTTGCTCCGCTTCTTATTTGCCTAAGGTTTCCATTACCTTCTTTGTAATCTCGGCAATAAGTGCGGCGTCGTCGGACGAGCTCTTTTCGGAAACGCCCTGAGAGCAGTTATGGCAGCTTTCAACGCCCATCTTAGCGTTTAAGCAGATGTCAGCCGGGTGCTTGCCGGGAAGACCGAACGCTCTTCTTATCTCGTAAAGTCTCTTAACCTGATCCTTTGAAAGCTCCTTAGGACCGCCGAGCATCTTTGACTGATATAAAAGCTGAGCGTAGAATTCAACGGATTCCATCTTGTGATAAGCTCCAAGAAGGCTGTCTGCAAAGGAAAGAGCACCGTGATTTGCAAGAAGAACGGCGTCGAAATGCTGAAGATACTTTTCAACCGCGTCGGGAATTTCATCAGTCGAGGGAGTTCCGTAATCGGCTATCGGCACACAACCTAAAGCGATTACCGCCTCGGGCATTATGGGCTGAGTAAGCGGAATGCCTGCGATAGCGAAGCTTGTAGCGTAAAGAGGATGAGCGTGCACAACGGCATTAACGTCGGGACGCTGCTTATAAACCCTCATGTGCATTTTAATTTCCGATGAAGGTCTGAAGCCGGGATTTGCGGAGATAACCTTACCCTCTGCGTCAACCTTGCATATGTATTCGGGAGTCATAAAGCCCTTGCTTACACCTGTGGGAGTGCAAAGAAACTCATTCTCTCCGATTTTAACGGAGATGTTTCCGTCGTTGGATGCGACCATTCCCTTGTTGTATATTCTCTTGCCTATGTCGCAGATCTGTTTTTTGATTTCATATTCGTTTACCATGATCATATCTCCTTGTTTTTAATAATATTCCAAGCACTTTCATATTAGCACAAACGAGTGTCAATGTCAATACAAAAATGTTGTTTTTTTGTTTTTTCTCTGTGAATTTGTTGTTTTTGCTTTTATTTACTGTCCCAGCCCAAGTATTTTTTAAGCTCCTCCGTTCCCTCGCCCGTTAAGGAGTTTACGAAAAATATCCTTTTACAGCCGGCAAGGCGAAGCCATTTTTCGGCGTTCTTACTGCTCCCACCCTCTGAATCCGAATGGGTGACTATCCCTATAACCTCCTTGGTGGTCATGCAGGTTATATTGGGGCTGAAAAGAGAGTAAGGCTCGGTAGCCGAGAGCAGAAGTCCTATTACGTCCGCCTCATAGGAATATATCGCTAAGGCGGTGCCCAGATTTTTTGTCTGTATGTATTCGCCGGGAGTATCTATTATCTTAGAGTCCATGCTGACCGCCTGAGTCTTTTCATAGGTTGTTTTTCTGCCCGAAAGGGACTGTTTTAATGTGGTTTTTCCGGCTCCGCTTCTGCCGATAAGCATTATGCGCTTTTCCTTTTTCATGTTTTTGTTATATCGCAGACCGTATAGCCCAAAACCTCTTTGGTATAGCTTAAAATTGAGCGCACGGCTTCTTCCACGCTCGATACTGTTCCGGTGATGATTAAGGTGCCTGAAAATCTGTCCACAAAGCCGACCTCGGCGCCGGAGGCTTTAATTGCAATATCTGCGGCGATTATTGCGGTTTCCGCCGGAGATACGGTAATTATTCCGATAGCGCTTCCCAGATAGTCAACGGAGGTGTCAAGTCCCAGCTTCTGATAAAGCACCCGGTCGGGATTTGCGATAATATGCGCTAAGGTTATCTGCTTGCCCGGAACTATTTCCTGAACTATCCTCATTTTATCCTGAATTGAAAGAGAATCCAAATTGTCACATCCTTCCCTTTATCCGCCTATGCGGCAGATAAGTCCGCTTTTTTCCGCCGCCGCACGAAGCTCTGCCATTTTTTCATCCTCCGGGGGCAAAAGTGCGCTAAGCTCGTAGCTTCTGCCGAGATGAGCGTATTTATCCTGTCCCAGTCTGTGATAGGGCAGAAGATGAATTTCCTTAACATTAGGAAGCGTTGAGGCAAAGGCGGCAATATCGGAAATTTCCTCAACGGTGTCGTTAAAGGTGGGAATTACCGGCACACGTACCGTAAGATTTACCCTTGCGGCAATTTTCGGAGCGTTTTCAAGTATCAGCTCGTTAGACTGAGTCGTAAACGCCCGGTGCTTTTGAGGATTCATATGCTTTATATCCATAAGATAATAGTCAAGATACGGCAGAATTTTTTCGATTACTCCAAAGGGCGCAAAGCCGGTTGACTCTATCGCCGTGTTAAGACCGTTTATCTTAGCGGCATGAAGCAACGCCTGGGCAAAAGCCGCCTGGAGAAGGGTTTCCCCTCCGGAGAGGGTAAGCCCTCCGCCGCTTCGTCTGTAATATACCCTGTCCTTTAATATTTCGGGGATAATTTCGCCCACGGTAACGTCCCGTCCCACTGTCTTTTTCTTGCCGTCAATAGTCATTTCCTCAATTTTAAAATTCTGGGATTCGGGATTACAGCACCACTTGCACCGTAATGCACATCCCTTTAGAAACACTATCGTCCGTATCCCGGGTCCGTCGTGTACGGAAAATTTCTGAATATCAAAAATTCTTCCCTTTACGTCGTAAATATCATGCATTGAAGCCACCCTGTTCGGTACGTTTTATTATATCGTCCTGAAGTGATTTTGAAAGCGTTGTGAAAAGTGCGCTGTAGCCGGCAACTCTGACAACAAGGCTCTTATACTTTTCCGGATGCGCCTGAGCGTCCAAAAGGGTTTCTCTGCTTACCACGTTAAACTGCATGTGACTTCCCTTGTTGTCAAAATATCCTCTTACCAAAGCGATAAAGCTTTCAAGTCCGCTCTGTCCCTTTAATGCGGAGGGATGGAATTTCATATTAAACAGAGTTCCGTTGGAGGCGATGCCGTGATCCAGTCTTGAAACGGAGTTTGCCGAAGCCGTGGGGCCGTGGGTATCATGACCCGAGGTGGGAGATACGCCGTCCGCAACGGGAGTGTGAGCAAGTCTTCCGTCAGGCGTTGCGCCTGTCTGAGCGCCCAGCGGCACGTTTGCCGATACGGGATAAAGTCCTGCCTGGAACATGCCCCCTCTGGGGTTTTTAAAATTCTCCATGGGACGGGTATAGGTATAGGCAACCTCTCTTGCAATCTCGTCTACCTCAGGCTCGTCGTTTCCGAATTTGGGAAGAGCATCTATTGCGTCCAAAATCGGCTGATATTTTCCGCCTTCGGCGCTCTTTGCCTGTCTGTAAATGTCGGCAATCTGTTCATTTGTTACGTTTATGCCGTTTGCGACAAGCTGCTTAACTACCTCGGTAGTTATCTTTTCGGCGTCTTGTGAGCCTGCGTCTTTTCCGAAGTTATTGTCCATTGCCTCCTTAAAGTCGGCAAGGGTAAATTTCTTTTCTTCAAAAACAAGCTTCTTTATGGCATAGCATGCGTCCGCCATATTTGCAATGCCGAAGCCCTGAGGCCCGGTAAAGTTATATATGGCTCCGCCCTCCTGCACCGACTTTCCGCGTCCTATGCAGTCCTCAATCATAGAGGACAGGAAGGGAAGCGGACACCTTTCGGCATGGGCAACGTCGATGGCGTTATCCGCATTTACCAAAAGCTTTATGGTATATTCCATCTGGCGCTTGTAGGCGTCGAAAAATTCCTCGTAGGTCTTAAATTTAGTTACGTCGCCGGTTTCGATTCCGACCTTAACGCCGTTGTCATAGCCGTTGCGGAACACAAGCTCCATAACACGGCACATGTTAAAGAATGCGGCGTCATGCCACCCTTCAGTCTTGCCGGATTTTTGCGGCTCAACACAGCCGATTATGTTGTAATCCCTTGCGTCCTCCATGGTAAGTCCGCGGCTTAAAAGGGAGGGAATTATAACCTCGTCGTTATAGTAGGCAGGAAGTCCGTAGCCCATTCTGGTAAGACGTGCCGCCTCAAGCATAAATTCGTGAGGTGTTCCGTTCCATACTCTTACAGAGAAGGAGGGCTGGGGAAGTCCCACGTGCATTGTCGCATGAATACACATAAACGAAAGCTCGTTAGTGGCGTCAAGTCCCTCTTTTGTCTGTCCGCCGGCGATTAAGTTCTGGAACAGGCTGTAGCCGGCAAAGCCCTCTGCCGAGCCCTCGTCACGGCACTTATTTAAGTCGTTTAATTTTATCCATATGCAGTCCATAAGCTCCTGGGCAGACTCCTGAGTGATAAGCCCCATCTCAATATCCTTCTTATAGTAAGGATACATATACTGGTCAAACCGACCGGGTGAAATGGAGTGTCCCGAGGACTCGGTCTGTAAAAGCATCTGAATAAACCAGAAGGACTGGCAAGCCTCGTAAAAGCTTGTCGCTCCGTTTTCGGGAACGTTTTCACAGTTTTTGGCAATCTGTAAAAGCTCCGCCTTTCTTTTCGGGTCGCTTTCGGTAACCGCCATTTCCCGTGCAAGACTGCTGTAACGCTTAGCGTAAGCCGAAGCGGCGTCAAGGCTTTCTATAACCGCCGTTAAAAACGAATGTCTTTTAGCGTAGTCCGGAGCCGCCGGGCAAACCTTTGAAAGAGCCGCCTTCGCCTTTCTCTTTATTCCGGAAAGACCGATATTTAAAACCTCGCCGTAGTTTACGGTAACGTGACCTACGCCGTTATAGAAATAGTTGTTGGGCGTAAAAATATTATGCTCCATGGCGGTAATCGTTTCGGGAGCCATAAGGGAAGTGGCAAGGTCGCTTGTTGTTTTTCCGTCCCAGTAGGTATAAGCTTCTTTTAAGCGCGCCTTCGTTTCCTCGGATATGTAAAACGGGTCTGCCGAACGGGTTTCGACGGTATCAAGCTCGTCCAAAAGCCATTTGAACGAAAACTCCGGGAAGGTCTGACAGCCTCTGGGCGCCTTTGTGGCACTGCCGACAATAAGCTCGTCATCTCTTATGGTAATGGGAATATTTTTCAAGATATGAGAAAATGCCTTCGCCCGTCTTTCAATAACAGGAAGATTTTCCGTTTCCTTATAAGACTCGGTGACAAGCACCGCACGGTCCGCCTCAATTTCAGGCATTTTTGCAAAAAGAGCCGCTTTAAGACGATCTATTCTCGGACTCTTTTGGGCCTCTTTGAAATTTAAAAAGTTCATTTTCTGCTGCACCCTTTCAAATTATTTTTTTTATTTCCGAGCCGAAGCTTTCACACACCTTGTCCGCCGCTCGCTTCACTTTATAAGGAGCGGCAGACACGGCAAAGCTTGAAGCTGCGGCGTTAAACATACATATATCGTTTTCTCCGTCGCCGAAGGCGAAAATATCCTCTTTTGAAATATTAAGCATAGAGGCAAGCTTTCCTACCGCCTCGCCCTTATCGGTGCCTTTTTTCACGTATTCGGTCATACTAAGACTTTTGTAAACCGTCGAGAGCGAAGCTTTAGCTTCCTTTTTCTCTTTTGAAAAATCGGTAATTTTGTAAATCGGCCCGTCCTTTTCCGAAAGAGAGCCTATACGCATAACGTGACCGCCGTAGCTTTTCATATGCTCCCTTATTAAGGGAAGCTTCTCGCTTTTAAGATAGGTAACGTATTTTCCGTGAGCGGCAAAATCAGCTGAGTCAAAATCCTCCTCAATGGGACTGTCAAATAAGGTTTCCTCCCGATATACGCAAAGCGCCCCGTCGCTTGGCAAAAAATATATTTTGTCGCACCGGGACTTAAATATCATTTTAAGCTCGGTATAGCTACGCCCTGAGGCAACCGCAAAGACTATATCCTTTGAAAGCGCATAATCCACTGCCGCCAAGGCAGTCCTGTTAAGTCTTTCCTCACCGCGCATTAAAAGCGTTCCGTCAAGGTCGCTTACAATAAGCTTCATACATACTGTCCTTTCTTCTCCGACAAACAAAGACACTCTTCTTTTTATATAATACAACAATATTTACATAAAGTCAAGAGAAACTAACAAAAAAACAAAAAAACAAAGATTTTCAAAAATCTGTAAAAGAAAAACACGGCTAAAAGCCGTGTTTTTACTAAAAAATGTATATTGTAAGCAAATTTAATCCTTTTTTATTTTATAGCCCACGCCCCATACCGTTGTTATGTACTCGGGCTTCTGGACGTTTTGTTCGATTTTTTCTCTTATTCTTGCCACATGCACGGTAACGGTGGACGCATCGGATAAGGCGTCCATGCCCCATATTTTTTCAAAAAGCTGTTCCTTTGAATATACTCTGTCCGGGTTTTTCATTAAAAACAGTAAAAGGTCAAATTCCTTCTGCTTTAAGGACACCTCCTGCCCCCGTACGATTACCTTTCTCTGCCCTGCGCTTATCTTAAGTCCTCTTATGGATATAAAATCGTCATCTTTATCTTGTTTTGAAAATTTTTCGTAATTTTTAAGCTGACGTGCCGCACGTGCCACAAGCTCGCCCATGGAAAAGGGCTTTGTCATGTAGTCGTCGGCGCCGAGTCCCAGCCCCTTGATTTTTGAAAATTCCTCGTCCTTGGCGGAAACCACGATAACCGGAAAGTCTTTTTCCTCGGAAATCTCCGACAAAACCGAAAATCCGTCCCGTCCCGGGAGCATTATATCCAGTATGACCAGGTCGAATTTTTCCTTCTTTATTCTTTCAAGTCCGGTTTCGCCGTCACCGGCTAAGAAAACCAAATATCCGCTCATTTCAAGATAGTCCTTTTCTATTTCGGCTATCTGCGAATCGTCCTCAATTATTAAAATCCGTTTCATCATTATCCTCCCTTAAAAGCTTCAGCGAAATCATAAAGGCTGTGCCCTTTCCCTTTTCGCTGACCGCCCAAATTCTTCCTCCCATATCCTCCACAATTTTTTTGCTTATGGCAAGCCCAAGACCGGTAGAGCCGTCGGAGGTGCGTGCCTTGCTCACTCTGTAAAAGCGGTCGAATATTTTTGAAAGCTCCTCCTTTTCCATGCCCTCGCCGTTGTCCCTTATTTCCACTATTGCGGCGTTTAAGTTACGCCTCAAAATTATTTCGACCCATCCTGTTCCTTCCTTTATGTACTTTTTTGCGTTCTGGGTTATATTTCCCAATACCCGGGCAAATTTTTCCGTATCCAGTATCACAACGGCCTTTTTAAGCTCGCTTTTAAACCTCAAGGCTTTGCCCTCTCTTAAAAAGCCGTAGCTTTCCTCTTCGGCAAAATCAGATAGATATGCGAAAAGCTCTGTTCTGACCGGCTCGTAATCCGCCCTTCCGGAGTCAAGACGTGAGTATAAAAGCAGGTCGTCTATCATATTTTTAACTGTGTCAAGCCGGTCAATTGCCTTATCTAAATATTTCTCTCTTTTTTCGGGAGTGTCGGCGACAGAGTCCCTTATGCCCTCAAGATAACCTCTGACTGCGGCGACGGGCGTTCTTAAATCGTGAGAAACCGAGGAAATCAAAAAGCTTCTGTCCTCCTCGGCCTTAGCCGCCTTTAAAACCTCGTTTTTAAGGCGGCACCTTAACCGCTCCGCCGCCTTGGTAAGCTCGGCTATTTCGCCGACGCCCTCTTCCTTTATAAGACATTCGTAGTCGCCGTTTTCCACGCTTTTAAGACTCAAGCTTAAATTTTTTAAGGGCTCGGTCACATCACGCTGTGCCCTTTTTATAACAAAAAACAATGCGGCAAGAAACGCCGCGGCGACTGTCAGTGCCGCGGCTGTTAAAACCGCTCTCATTGTACTGTATACGGATATTTTCGGGGAAAGGGTTATAAGCAAGTCACCCTCGGGGCTTTCTTTAATCTCTGCCCTGTACTCATTACTGCCCAGCGTGACCTTTCCGTCCGCGCGGCCCGATATGTAAAGGGCACGCTTATCCGCTTCGGAAATGTCGAAATTGGCGAACACCGAGCCGTCACGGCCGTAGAAAACCGACTTCGCCTTAAGATAATCTCCCGAAACCGAGAACAGCTCTATCCCCGACGAGCGCAGAATAAAATACACAAAAAGCGACGCAACGACCAGCACAGACGCCAGCATTTTTAAGCCCAGATCAAAAAAATACTTTTTCATAATTTCCCCTGTAAGCCTTAAAGCTCTTTTCTATCGAATAAATACACACCCAGACCTGAAAATAACGCTCCGTAGCCTATTAAAATTACCAGCATGCGAAGCATTCTTCCGATACTTAAAAGCGGCGTTGACAAAAGCACATAAACGTCAAATGCCGAGGTGTAAAAAAACGGCGATGCGCCCGGAAACAAAATCGAAAGCACATAAAGAGCGAGATAGAATATAACCGAAAGCATAAACGCCGCACCGCTCCCCTTTACGATATTTGAAATGAGCATACACATAAACGCAAAGGTCATAAGCGGCACAAAGGATATAAGGTAGGAAAAGAACACCCTAAATACCGCCATATCGGTCTTTCCCAAAATTACGCCGGCGATAAACGAGGTTACCATGGTAAAGGCAAGCATTGCCAAAATGAACGCTCCTAAGACGAAGGCCTTTGAGAAAAACACCTTCCAGCGGCTTTTTCCCATTAAGAGGGTGGTTTTCATTGTGCCCGAGTTATATTCTCCGCCGAACATATCTATACACATAAATATAGTAAAAAGCGGAATTAAAAATTTCAAAAATACCGGAAGCACGGTGATGGAAAACTCTGTTTTTCCGGTCATATTAACTCCCATAAAGCTGCCTGCCAGAACGCATACCAAGGCGGAAACGATAACTGCGATAAGACAAAGAAGCGCCGCCACCTTAATCTTTTTTTTGCCTGCCGCCTTTTTAAGCTCGGCAAAAACCGCCGTTTTAAACCCGTTCATACATTTCCACCTCGCTTAAATAGTAATTTTCCAAGGAAGAGTAATTTTTAATTATATTGTCCGTCCTGTCTACGCTTACCATTTTCCCGGAAAGGAGTATTCCCACCTTGGTGCAGGTAAGCTCCACGTCGTGAATGAGATGGCTTGAAATCAAAAACGTACAGCCCTCTTTTGCCATTTCTTTAATAATATTTCTTATTTCAACCATGCCCGAAACGTCAAGACCGTTTAAGGGCTCGTCTAAAATCATTATTTCGGGATTTGCCGCCATTGCCATGGCAAAGCCCAGTCTTTGCTTCATGCCCAGCGAAAAGTTTTTTGTTTTTTCGTCCTTAAACTTTATCATTTCCACCCTACCGAGGCACTCTTTGGCGTCAGCCTCATCGCCGCCCTTAAACCGCTCGACAAGGAGCATATTTTCCATGGCGGTAAGATTGGGATAGGGAACGACATTTTCTATTATACAGCCGGTTTTCGCCATTGCCTCCTCAAAGTGCTCGGAAACGTCAAAGCCGTTTATTTTAGCCGTCCCCGAGTCGGGGTGGGAAAGACCGGTTAAAATCTTCATCGCAGTGGTCTTTCCCGCTCCGTTGGGCCCCAAAAATCCGAAAATCTCGCCCTTTTCTATTTCAAAGCTGACATTTTCTATGCCTCTGCCGTTTTTGTATTTTTTTGTGAGGCCTAAAAGCTCTATCGCTTTATCCATTTTCTCTCCTCCCCTTTGTCACTCGTACCGTCTTGTAAGAGTAAGAGAATCACCACCGCTCCAGCCTTTTGTTTCTTCATCCACTGTTACGTTTCTGTAAAGGATAAGCCCTTCCGTAGCGTTCTGGCTGTAACTGTAATTTTTAGCAATGGCGAAGCTTTCCTCACCGTCATCAGAAACATAAATATGGCCGTCAAAGCACTCGGCGTTAAATTCAAAGGAGGTAGTTTCGCCGTCACGTGTTACCGTAAAAATGCCCTCTACGTCCTCGCTGTCCGCTTCGGTTATCTCGATAACCACCTCGCCCGTCTTTTCATAGGCGGTTTCGCCCCTTTTCACTATATCGTAAGTATAAATTCCCTTATCGAAATCGTCGAAGCGGTCAACCGACGAATTAACCACTTTAGATGAATATTCCGTGTTTTTGCCGTCAAGGTCTATCTCGTCGATAACAGTTTCGTTTAAGTCTGTTATCTCCATCATCAGCGAAAATTCTATCCTGTGCTCTTCACCGTTTGAGTCCTTGCCGATAAGTGCGGCGCTTGCATATGCGCCGTTAACTAACCCATTACTGTCAGTAGTAATCTTACCCTCGGCAGAGTCGGCGTAAATGTCTGTAAGCTCGGGCACTGAAAGCTTTTCTCTGGCATCCCTATCGTTTACAAGGAGGTATTTTGTCAAAAATGAGCAAAGAGCGTTGGGCAGAGCCGGAATCTGGCTTGCGTCCACCTCGCCGTAGTAAACCGTGCAGCCGTCCTCCTCGCCTGTTCTTACAAATTCCTTAAGATTGCCGAAAAATGCGTCCGCAAGCCTTTCAACATCCGGCGCCATTTCGTCCTCAAAGGGATTTTCAATCATTTTCTCTTCGGGGTCCCTCTCTCGCTCTGTCACATAGTAAACTCCGTCATACGAGCTTCTGTATACTGTCTTTTCAGGGGCGTTGTAAGAATACCACTCGCTTTCACCGTCAACCGAATCCATACTTTTTTCGGTCGTTTCGTACCTGCCGTTTTCAATGTCGTACTTACCAATGTTCTCGTAGGTCAGCGCCGTATTTCCGTCTGCCTTTATTGCCGTGCCTAAGGTAACGGTAAAGGAATCCGCCTCGCTTGTTATATAGGCGGCAGTTTCCTTTATAGCGTCCTTAGCTCCCGAATATGAATCGCCCGAGATAATATCAGCCGCCGCGGCCGTGGAAAATAAAACTGCGCCGGCAAGGCTTAGAGCAATCGCTCTGTTTTTTAATTTAATCATAGCATTTTCTCCTTATAAATAAAATTTTTCCCTCTCCCTAATGGGATCCCTGTAATTTTATTATAGGACCTACCGATTGATTTTCAATAAACCGTATATTAACATTTTATTAATAGTTTAAAACCGAGGCAAGGCTTAAGCTCCTTGCCCCGGTTAATTTTAAAGCATTTCTTTTCTTAATTCCTCGCCGCTTTTATCCAAAAGATAAGCCGGCGCAATATCAAATACGGTCTTTGCGCCTGAAGCGCCCTCTTTATTTAACCTTACCGCCGCTCTTGCGTACGCCGCAAGAACAGAGCCCGTAAACTCAGGATTTGAATCAAGCTTTAAGGAATATTCTATTACGTGATTATTTTCACCATTAAGTCCGGTCTTGCCCGTTCTTATAACAAAGCCGCCGTGGGGAAGTCCTTTATGCTTCTTTTCCATTTCCTCTTCATCTATAAAGTGAACTATGGTGTCGTAGTCGGAAAAATAGTTGGGCATGGTCTTAATCTCACGCTCGACTCTTTCTTTATCAGCGCCCTCCTCCAAAACCACGAAGCACTCTCTTAAATGCTTTTCTCTCGCCGTAAGAGTGGGATTTTCTCCGCTTCTTACCCTGTCCAGCGCACTTTCTATGGGAATTGTGTACTGTCTTGCGTCCTTTACGCCGTCAATGCGCCTTACTGCGTCCGAATGTCCCTGACTTACGCCCTTGCCCCAGAAGGTATAATCCTGACCCTCCGGCAGAATGGCGGCAGAATAAACTCTTGCAAGAGAGAACATTCCGGGATCCCAGCCCACGGAGATAACCGCAAGCCTTCCGCCCTCTTTAGCCGACTCGTCAACCTTGGCAAAATGCTCGGGAATTTTAGCGTGAGTATCAAAGGAATCTATTACGTTAAAATGACGGGCATAAAGGGGAGTCTGCTCGGGCAAATCGGTAGCACTTCCGGAGCAGATAATAAGAACGTCGATTTTATCCTTGTGATTTAATAACTCATCGGCAGAATATACCGCCGCTCCCGTTGCGGTTTTAAATGCGTTATTGCCTCGCCTTGTAAAAACTCCGTAAAGGGAAAGGTCAGAGGCTTTGCTGACTGCTGCCTCCGCTCCCTTACCCAAATTGCCGTAGCCCAAAATACCTACATTAATCATAAATACATCTCCTTAATTTATATTCTTTTTTATAATTCTGTTTCTTTTTAAGTCAAGCTCCGATATGAAAAGCCCGGTAAGCGTAATTACCATTCCCAATAAAGCCGCCGGGCCCGGCTTTCCCATGGAGCATATCCACTGAGTTAAAAGCGTTACCATCGGCGATATAAAAAGATATTTGCTTGTTGTGGTGGCGCCGAGCTTTTCGACTGACCTATTCCATGTGGCAAAGCAGACGGCGGACGCCAATATGCCCAAAAACAAAAGGTTTATTATAACCGAAGGCTGTTTTAATGAAGCAAGCCTGTCCGAATCAAAGCCGGCGGCGGTAAACGGGAAAAGTACGATAACGGAATATAAAAATAACCGCCTGGTCACTAAAAAGCCGTTGTATCCGAAGGCTGAAATTTTCTTTACAAGCACGCTGTAAACCGCCCACAGCCATATGCCGAGGGAAATAATAACGTCGCCCAAGAGACCCGTTTCAATTGTTTCAGAGTCGCCGAAGCAGATTAAAAATATTCCGAAAAGGGAAATTGCCATGCCCAAAAAAATTTTTAAGCTTACCTTCTCGCCCAGTACCTTATGTGCCAAAAGAGCTGTGAAAAGCGGCGCCGAAGCGGTTATAAACGAAACGCTGGCAGGGCTTGTGTATGAAACCGAGAGATTTTCAAGATACTGATACGCCGCCGCACCGGATAAAGCCGCGAAAAACATATACGCCTCGTGCTTTAAGCCGCAAAATAAAAGAGGGCGCGGACAGATAATCCATAAAACTGCGTAGGCTATTACATATCGGATGAAAAGAATCTCCAATGACGAGAGAAAGCCCGTAATATATTTCGTGCTGACAAAGGTTATCCCCCATATAAATACCGTAAAAAACGCCAAAGCGTGATCCTTAAGCCGTGCCATTACCCTAAAGCTCCTTAACTAAAACCAACGTCAATAATGATTAATTTTACCATAAAACCGAGAAAAAAGCAATAATTATAATAAACAAAAAATTCTTGACAAGCTAAGATATATATGATATAATAAGTCATGTGACTTGTGGAGAGGTATCGAAGTGGTCATAACGAGGCGGTCTTGAAAACCGTTTGTCCGCAAGGGCGCGTGGGTTCGAATCCCACCCTCTCCGCCACTTAAATACCTTTAATATTTTTTTATAACTGCGGCGTAAACGGAGAAGTACTCAAGTTGGCCGAAGAGGCGCCCCTGCTAAGGGCGTAGGTCGGGAAACCGGCGCGAGAGTTCAAATCTCTCCTTCTCCGCCATTTATGCGCACAATCGCATAGCAAAAAAGAACAGCAAAATTGCTGTTCTTTTTTGTACCCTTATGTACGTTCAAAGTTATTCTTAAGCGTAAAAACTTCTGCGATGTTGAATTCTACAACTATTCGCTCTTTGTAAACTGTTACGCACTTAACGTACTTATCAATCAACAGCTTTTTGTTTTTCAAAGTGCCTTCCTCAAGCATTTTCTTTGCCTCTCTAAACAGTTTTCTTAATCTTTTCTCGTCTATGGATAACGAATCCAACTTTCTCTTAAGCTCATCGCTATTTGCTTCAAGCAGAGCTTTTTTTGTTTCAAGCTCCATTAACTTTTCTTTTAGTGTATTATCATTATATACACTAAAAACCATTCCTTTTTTCGCTCAAAAACATATTACTTATCTACGAAATTAGCAGTAGGAAGCTATTTTTTAGACTATGGAATACCACTCATTACCATAAATTATCTATTACTGCTCATTAAAATTACACTACTGTTTATGCTTATAAGTTGCAATATAAACTTTTAAAAGCAAAAAAGCACTGTCCTTTTTTACAAAACAATGCTTTTTATAATGAACTTATTTTGTATTTATCCAGCAAAGCATACACAACTTCGGTGTTGTATACGTCGTCACCTGTAGAAAATGTCTCTGCACATATACATTGTGTAGACTTGCTCTGCATTTGGTTCCCACTCTTCTTCTTGGAATATAACATTAAAGAACTGGTCTGTTCCTGTCTCTACCTGTACCACTTCATCTTTTCCTGAAGTCATGTTCAAAGTAATAGCGAACACTTCTGTTGACATACTGAACATCATTACAATGCATAGTGCTAAACTTAGTAGTCTTTTAAACTTCATCTTCGTTTCCTCCTATTCTATTTATTTTGAGCATATTTGTATTAAAAATTTTTCCATGCTTCTCTCTCTATACAATAGGATTGTGTATAGGAAGATACTGCTGTATCAGTAGTTTTATCCTTTCTACCCTCTATGCCTATCATTAGTAAATAGCAGTCACCCTCAAGAGTGATTGTTCCTGATTGCTGTGAACTTCTGTATATTGTCTGTCCACCTAACGCTCCGTTTACATTCTTGCTGTACTCAATCACTACTTCATGGTAGTCAGATTTTAAATCAGGTATTGTTATTGTCGTTGAGCCACTGTTAAACTGCACTGACTCCTTTATCTTGTCTACGATGGGTTGTACGTACTCTTTCCTTAACATTTTGTCTGCAACATTCTCTGTTCCGTTTAATATATACTTATAAGTACCTGTTACCTTGATGTCTTTGACTTTGTATTGCAATTCAGCTGGAGCGTTGGGATTGAGAACTGTCTCTAATGAAAATACATATTGTTCTCCTTGCTGTGTTGAACTGCCAGAGGAGGGCTTTACTTCCCAACCATAAAACTTATTCTTTGTATATGAGGGTGTATTTTCACAAGTGGTCTGTATCAGTTTAAACACTTCCGCTCTTGTTACATTGTCAAGCGGATTTATATGAGCTCCTCCGTCTCCTACCATTATTCCCTTTGCTTGTAAATACATAACAGCACCTGCAAATCTTGAAGGTATCTGACCTGCGTTCATATATGCCTGTTCCGTACTCAAAGATACCTCAGTTTTTACCACATTCACAAAGTCCGTATATCCTGCCATCTGTGATAAATCTCCATTATCCGCTTTTTCTATATACTGACTTAACGTTCCATCATCACATACAGATGCCAATACATAAGCAACCTCACACCTTCTCATATTGGAGTTCATATATTCAGGTGTCATTAGTGTACTTTTAGAATACGTGAATGCCTTTGCTATTTTATTATAGTAGTTGTTATACCATAAACATCCCGAAGAGTCAGTAGTTTAGCCAATTTTTATTTATTCAGTAGGCATTAATTTAGCATAACCGTTCTCAAATGTAGCTTAACAATAGAATTTTTATAATAACTGCTGTTTGTTTTCATTTTATAGTAAACAGCCGTACCGTCAGCAGATACAATCTTATAGCCCTTCAAACGCCTGGAATTTCCATATTGTCATTGACATCACGGGAATTTTCATGGTATTTTGTGATATTTTATGCTATAATTTATGATAAGCAATGAAAGGGGTGAGAGTATGGGTTTTTCCGATGTGCTAAAACTGTATCTGAACAAAACACAGTCTACTGCGAAAGAGCTGTCCGCTGCTTCGGGTATATCGGCTTCTGCCCTAAGCAGATATCGTTCCGGGAAGAGAATTCCCGAGCAGGAACAGATTGAAAAGCTGATTTGCGGATTTGTTCAGCTGGCAAGTGAGAATAACCCGGAACTTGATGAAGCAATCATCAGAAACGCTTTTTCAGAGTTTACAAAGAAGCCAAAGCTCGACTATGATGTCATCATTAAAAATCTCAATGCTGCAATTGAAGCGTTAGATATCAGCGTTTCAGGTCTTTCAAGAGCACTGAGCTTTGATTCGTCATATCTGTCAAGAATTCGGACCGAGCAGCGTAAACCTGCCGATTTAGATAAGTTTCTTATCGAAACAGCAGAGTATATCGCAAGAACAAACTCACCATCGGAAATTGCAGGGCTTATTGGACAACCCGCAGAAGGACTTGTTCCGGTAGGTCGGTGTGCATTAAAACTGTGTAGCTGGCTAAATTCCAAAACGATTAGTCAGCATGATTATCTCGGAGAGTTTCTGTATCAACTGGATGCGTTCAATATTAAAACATATATGAGTAATAATCATTTTCCTGAGGTGACTCATACTCAGGAGTCGGAAATTTTATCTCTTCCGAAATACTATTACGGGTTTGACGAGATGAAAAAGGGCGAGCTTGATTTTTTCAAGACAGTTGCCTCTTCGGGAGCAAATGGTACTGTCTATATGTGTAACAGTATCCCTATGAAAGACTTGACCTTGGATGCGGCATATATGAGAGCATGGATGCAGTCCATTGCAATGATGATTATGAAGGGCGCGGATATCCGGATGATTCATGATGTTGATCGCCCGCCCGACGAGATGATGCTCGGGCTGATGAGCTGGATTCCGCTTTATATGACCGGAAAGGTCACTTCTTTCTATCTGAACGATTCTTCAAACCGTATCTATTGCCACACGGACTACGTATCGGACACTGCCGCACTCTACGGGGAATGTATCAGAGGGTATCATAATGAGGGGAAATACTGCCTGACGCAAAATGAGACTGATCTTGCTTATTACAAAAAGCGGATGCAGCGTCTGTTCTCAAAGGCAAAACCGCTGATGAAGACTTACAGGACAGCGGATAAGGATGCGTTCTTTTGTTTTGAGGATTCCGAAGCATTGTCGGGCGGAACGCGATTCAACATTCTTTCTTCCCTGCCTATCTATACGCTACCTAAAGATGTTCTGGAAATTATGCTGGAAAACAATTCCTTTGGGGAAAAAGACAAGGCAGATGTCAGAAACTATATGTTCAGGCAAAGGAAAATGACAGAAGCAATCCTTGAAAACGCAACGATATGTGACGAAGTTTATGTGCTGAGTGAAGAAGAGTTTGGAAAAGAGCCGGTTTATTTATCTCTTTGCGGTATGTTTTCGGAAAAAGGACTGAAATATACATATCCGGAATATCTGCAGCATCTTGCGGCGACCATGCAATTTGCTGAAGATTATGACGGATATAACCTGCATACAGATGCTGTACAGACTTTCAGAAATATTCAGATTCAGATCAATGTGGGGAAATGGGTGATAGTATCAAAGAACAATGCCCCCGCCATTCATTTTGTCATCAAACATCCCAAAATGATTCGTGCATTTGAAGATTTCTACAGATTGGCATCCGAACCATAAACGGTTTTTATTTTAACATTTTACCCGGCAAGCCGGTATAAGGTATTTCATGTAACAGCGCAATAAGAGCGTGACCTTTATTCAAGGTTACGCTCTTTTTATGCACCGGGATATCTGGTGGTTGCAAAAAAGCAAACGACAGTGCTTCGAACACCTGAAATTCCCGCATTGTCATTGACATAACGGTAATTTTTATAGATTTTCGCTATGTTTTATGCTATAATTTGTAATAGACAATATAATTTATAAAATGTAGATGTTTATTATAATTATTGAATGAGGAAAAAAATATGAAATTGAAAAAAATAATAATGGTAGCATACTGTGTAATCATTACATCTCTGGGAATTTTACTGACAGGTTGCAGTGACAGCAACAGCGGCAAATATGCTGACAGCCCATATGTGGGAACATGGATGGTTGATCATTACGAATATGAAGGCAAGGAATATCCGTACCCCGGCCTCTTAGAGTTTACTTTTAATGCGGACGGTACGTCTTCTTTGGAAACTGCTCTTATAGAAAGTTTAAAATCAAATAATTTGTAGGAGGAAATCTATCATGAAAAAAATTTTGACATTGGCATTAGCGCTTGTTATGTGCTTGTCGGTTTTGGTTGTTCCGGCATATGCAAAAAAACAACAGGTCGTTCTTTACGCGACGGTCCGCGATTTCAAAGCAGACGGCGTGTTGTTTGAGGGAAGTATAAGCTCAAATTCGGGATTGGTACAAGACGAGTTGGGATCTGATCACAAGCCCATATACAACCTTTCTAAATGGCAGGAGCTATACGGCGGCTCCGTTACGCAGGAAAATCTCAATGCGTTCTTTAACGACGTTCCAAACGTGAATATGCGCACAAAAAAAACATTAACACTGGACGCCGATAGTGAAGGCTATTACGTTATCGACTCTGCTGTGGATGAAATGAACGGCGCTTCGGACGGGTATTTTCCCATTGACAATGATTTGTTTGGTAATGAAGGTAATAACCACAACTATCACTTTTCAACGGAGCTCCATGCCGTATTTCAGTATAAACCGGGCGACACATTTGAATTTACAGGCGACGATGACCTTTGGGCGTTCTTTAACGGCGTTCTTTGCGTCGACTTAGGCGGCGTCCACGGCCGGCAGAGTGGAAGCGCGAACATTGACGACCTCGTAGCGGAGGGTAAGCTTAACATTAAACCCGGCGACTATGTGGATTTCGACCTCTTTTATATGGAGCGGCATACAACGGAATCTAATATGTATGTGAAAACGAACATTGATTTCGTCAACTTCGACAATTCCGACTGGGCTACTAATGAACTGTTTCAGGCGTATGAGTACAACCTTATCCCCGAAAGACTTGAGGAAGAAAATCTGACCCTGCAGATTTGTCGCGATGAGTTTGCGGCGGTTTCCGTAAAACTCTATGAAGCCTTGAGCGGAAAAACGGCGACAGAGGGAATCAATCCGTTTAAAGACACGACCGATTCAGATGTGCTGAAAGCCTACAACATCGGCATTGTCAGCGGTATATCTGCAAATGAGTTTGCGCCCCGAGCCAAGCTGACGAGACAAGAAGCGGCCGTTATGCTGACAAGGGTATATAAAGCGGTGAAGTTGCCGGGCTGGACGCTATCCACCGATAATCAGTTTACACTCAATTATACAAAACCTGCCCCGTTTGCCGACGACGCCAATATTGACGATTGGGCAAAGGACAGCGTTTATTTTATGGTAGCAAACGGAGTGATTGCAGGTGTTGGCGATAACCGTTTTGCACCGAAGAATACGACAGCCCAGGAAGAATACACCGGTTTTGCGAATGCAAGCCGAGAACAGGCTATTGTGATTTCGGTGAGAAGTTTTAAGAACTTGAAATAGACTGTGCGGATGCTGTAAACACGCAATGGATTATGCACCAAGGAAATCTCCTGTGTACCGATGCAGCTATACAAGAAATGATGAAACAGAACTTTGTTACAAGCAGGAAATATCGGAAAGTCTATTAAACAAAGCGGTATTTGATATAATTTCAAAGCAGGCTGAAATCATTTTGAATATTGATAATTCACAGATTAAAACTGAACAGCTTGCAGATACGGGAAAGCAGATTTTGTATGAGCAATTATTAACAGGAAAAATTACTCTTGAGGAATACAAAAAGCTAAAAAAGGAAACTGCTCTTATAGAAAGTTTAAAATCAAATAATTTGGAGGAGGAGAAAAATAATTGATAAAGAAGTAAAAGATAAAGTTTTAGCTATGAATAAAAAATATTATCTTTAATAGTTGTCGTATTTATGATTTTTCAAACGATAGCATCTACAGCATTCGCCCAATCATCTACCACAGAAGAAAATAATGCAACTAGCCTGACGCTACATTAAATGAGACTGCCGTGGCACAAATGGGTGTATCTGTCAACAGAGAAAGTTCATCGGCGGCATATATAATGTATATGGCTCCTATAGAGGACTCAACACAAGAATTTACTGCATATTATGCTATAGATAAAAATGAACAAATGCCATCTACCGCAGCGAGCAGGCTCAGGGCGGCGGTATGCAGGGCGAATGGATGTTACAGAATCCCTTTGCCGATGTGAACCCGGAGGACTACTACGGCGAAGCTGTTATGTGGGCGGTGGCCAACGGTGTCACCAGCGGTACCAGTGACACCACCTTCAGTCCCGACGCAACTTGCACCCGTGGCCAGATCGTGACCTTCCTGTATCGCTTCTTTGTGAAGTAAGCATGCATAAAAGAAATACTTGTCAAACAAAGAGGTTAAGCTATATAAGCCAGACGCTTGTCGCAGATTGTAGTTGCCATACAAGAAGAGGTGTCGAATGGAAATGAAATCTCTATGTGTGCATTGTCCGATTTGTGGTGGAAAAACGAGAACAAAGGTTTATGAAGATACCGTACTCGTCAATTTCCCATTGTATTGCCCGAAAAGCAAAAGGAAAATTCGGATCAATGTTATAAAACTCAAAATGGTAGTAGTAAGCGACGAGCCGAATGTCTAAAGCACAGAGCCTGCTTCCCCAGAAATGGAGAAGCAGGCTCTTTCTACAAGTGCATCGTAGTTCGGTATTTCAACAGCGTTATACCTCTGGTTGTTTAACTGTTCTCTCACTGTAATTCCAATTCGGCTTCGCTTTGGTATGCCATTAAATCATCTCCCAATTTAGATATCCGTATATATTTCAATCCGTCTCTTTTATTTACAACTCAAGTGAGTTTCTATTTAAAAGAAATTCATACAATCCTAAATGTAAAATACCATCTTCATCAGTCCAAGGCTTCATGCTTGTTTTTGTAATGAGTATTTTTTTAAAGAAATCGTTAGTATGCTTAAAAGGTCTTATTTCAGTTTCTAGCTTACCGCTATCACTAACATTCAAAGCAGATTGTATATAATACTTTTTAGATCCAAAATTAACAACAAAATCAATCTCACATTGTTTTCTGGTTCTTTTTCCGTCTTTTCTTTCACATATTTCAATAACGCCAACATCAACAGAATAATCCCTTACAAGAAGTTCGTTATAGATTATGTTTTCCATAATGTGAGTTTCTTCCTGTTGCCTGAAATTCAGACGGGCATTACGAAGCCCAATATCTGTGCAATAATACTTAAGCGGATATTCAAAGTATTTTTTCCCTTTGACATCATATCTCTTTGCTTCGCTAAACAAAAATGACTCGGTAAGATAGCCAATATATTTCGAAACGGTATTACTGGACACAGGAATTTTTTTTACCGACTTCAATGTATCAGCCAATTTAGTAGCATTTGTAAGCGAACCAACAGACGAACATAAATCATCCGTTAAGTTTTCTAAGACTTCCGGCAATTCTATATCGTATCGCTCAATAATATCCTTAAAATATGTTTCTGCAAACAATCCGCGCAAATAATTCATCTTTGCTGCGTCTGATTTTTGAACATAAACAAGCGGCATACCGCCAAACAAAGCATATTCTTCATAAACTTCTGATTTATCTCCGCCCACATGATTGTAATATTCTCCAAAGGAAATAGGGTAAACCTTAACTTCATCCCCTCTTCCTCTAAAGGCTGTTAACACATCTTTGCATAAAGCATCACCCCTTGTTTAGTATTACTTTATGTTTTTATGATTTTTTTGAAAAGCTCAAACAGGGGCATAACAACGAGGTGTGAGAAAAAATCAAATAAACAGCACTCAGCATTTTATCGGCAAAAAAACAACAAACGATTGGGTTTATATTGATTTTATTCCTATAATGTGGTATAATAAATATAGGAAGTGATTTTATGAATTATTTATCGGTATCACAAATGGCAAAAAAGTGGAATATGTCAGAGCGTGGTGTTAGGAAATATTGTTCCGATGGAAAAATACAAGGTGCATTTATAACAGGGAAAACTTGGAATATACCCGAAGATGCTAAAAAACCGGAGCGAATAAACAAAAAAGATACTGAACCTCAAAACTTGCTCGAAAGATTGAAATTAGAGAAAAAAGCATCTTTAAAAGGCGGTATATACCACAAGATACAAATTGAGCTCACATACAATTCAAATCACATTGAGGGAAGCAAGCTAACGCACGACCAAACAAGATATATTTTTGAAATCAATACCATTGGTGCGGAAAATGATACACTAAATGTCGATGATATTATCGAAACGGCAAACCACTTCAAATGCATTGATATCATCATCGACAGAGCGGGTAATATTCTCACAGAGAATTTTATAAAGAATTTGCACTTGACATTGAAATCAGGCACTTCTGATTCACGAAAAGATTGGTTCAATGTAGGTGATTATAAAAAATTGCCGAACGAAGTGGGTGGAAAAGAAACTGCAAGTCCTGAAACGGTAGACAAAAAAATAAAAGAACTGCTATCGGAATACAATAAAAAAAGTGGGCATACACTCGACGAAATTCTTGAATTTCATTACAAATTTGAAATAATACATCCTTTCCAAGATGGAAACGGCAGAGTCGGCAGACTTATAATGTTTAAGGAGTGCTTAAAAAACAATATTGTTCCGTTTATCATTGATGACAGCCTTAAAATGTTCTATTACAGAGGTCTGTCCGAATGGGATAACGAAAAAGGCTATTTACTTGATACTTGCCTTTCTGCGCAGGATAAATTCAAGCAGTATCTGGAGTATTTTAAAGTTCCTTATACAGAAAGTTAATTTCCGAAAAACCAAGTATTTTTGCGGATTTAAGGGGCATTGTGCATAAGGGTGGCAGTGCTCCTTCTCCGCCAAAAACCGCTCAAACACTGATGTTTGGGCGGTTTTATTTTTTTGCTTTTATAAAACTTTTTTAGCTGCTTTTTATGATTTTTATTTCTATTACTACTTCTATTACTACTCCTATTTTCGTAAAAACCCATATTCCGATGCTTTTATCTTATTCATGACAAATTCACTCCGCCAAAAACTCGCAGTCCTCGCAGTAGTTCGGAGCTCCGTAAGAGCACTCTATATCCTCCTCACAGGCGGTAAAGCTATTTTCGCATATGACATTTGCAAGCTCTGAAAGCCGGTCGTTTATCTCATCGGATAGCACATTACTGTTAATAAGCCGGTACAATATTTCCTTTGCTTCTTTTCTGCTCATTTTATCACCCCTTTAGCTTCTCGTGGTATCGGTCAAGAACTGTCCGAACATACTCTATCGGGCAGGGATAATCTCCGGACAAAAACTTTTCCCAATTCTCTAAGTTTTCCTTTGTGATTATACCGTCTAAAAGCATATTTTCCGCCGATTCTGACCCTGCCGGGCTTTCTTTTACTCCTATTTCGCCTGCAGCGGCGGATATGATTTTCTCTGCCGTAATATTACCGTTCAAGCTCTGCCACCCTCTCTTCAAGCTTTAATATTTTTTCGTCATAGTTTGTCAAAAGTAAGCTTATAAGCTTTGCAGCTTCGCCCCTTTTTATGTAGTCCTCGGGGCAGAACTTGTCCTCTGTTTTTCCGTTTAAGTAGCCGGCAAAATACGCCTGCTTTATGTACTCTTCAGCCCAGTGACCTTTTGTGTCGGTAAAGGGCATTTTTGCCTCTTCCATAAGCACTATGTACGCCTCCTCTAAGTTAGTTATCTTTTCTCTTCGACGTGGGAACGGGATGTTTCCCCATGAGTTTTGTATGTAAAATACGTCCTCACGCTCTTTTTCACCGTCAATCGGTGACTTTTCGCCCTTGTCAGCCCAGCCTATTAATATTTCGCAGTGCGTTCCGTTTTCGGTAAGCACTAAAAGCGGACAGTTAAACTGTAAAAGAGCGTTTTTTATAAGCCTTGCAGACGGAGCTCCGGCTTCCCTGTCGATTTTGTAAAAGCTTCCCACCTTATAGATAAATTCAGACGGGTATTTTGCCTTGTATTCCTTTGCCTTTTTTATTGCCTCGGGCACTTCTATGTTTTCGGGAGCTATTTCACGGCAGGGAGTGCCCACCGTTCGTCCCAAGTCAAAGGCTGTTTCGGGGTACATGCCCTCGCCCTCATGGCTTCGCCAGAGCCCGTAAATACCCAAAACGGAAATGTCGGTTTTGTCCTTGTCCTGTGCCTGAAAAGCTTCGGCTAAAGAGTGGGCGACGCAGGAACCGACGGATTCCTGGTCGAGGATGGGCGGTAAATAGGAAAGAATAAAGGATTTAGGGACTGCCTTTTCCTCCCTCATAACCGAGGAATACTTGTATACCTTGCCGCTCCCAACAGAGCGGCATACTCCTTTTGAATGGTCTATATCCATTAGTTTCATCTCCTTAAACGGCTTATCAACATTTATATTTTTCTGCATATTTCTTAATTGTTAAGATAAAGTCTGCTTTAGCTGATTATCGTACTTCAGATAGTTGCTTTGATAAATCCCGTGTAAACATCTGCTGTTTGCCAATAGCCACTTTCAACAGGATGAACGCCACCGTTACCTATGGGTGATTTATAAGTTGTTGTGTTTCTCGCATTTACTTTAATTTCTTCAAATCCCATATTATTTACTGTGTCAAGGTTTGTGAAAATTGGAATAAGATATATATTCTCTGTATTCTCTTTGCCTGAATAAGTTTCTATTAATTTGTTCACCAAATAGAAATTATTTCTCTTGTACCTCATTCGTGTTTGACCGCATTTATATGCTTTCCCAAAAGCATCTTGTGAATAGTTCGGCGGGATAGGAAGCGCAATTCCAATCTTAATGGAAGATGATGCGGATTTGATGCTTGCAATCATAGTATTTATATTCTTGATGAAGTTATTGATGGCAGCATTCATCTGCGCATCTTTCGTATAAGGAAACATATCATTTATGCCAAGGTTGATGATAAACCAATCGGGAAAATCAATATTATTTTTGCTGAAATAATATGGCGCATCAAAACCATTATTGTAAAACGCATTCGGAACGCTTCCTACTTCTTCATATCCCAAATAGGTGCCTGCGCTCCATCCGCTGCGCCCTTCATGGTTATATGGAGCAGTCCCACGTGTGCCAATGGTTTGAATGGTAATTCCTGTATTCTCAAAGTTTTTATGAATTTTTTCAACAGTCGTTCCACCTGCTGTCGTACTATCTCCAAGAATCAGTATTTTTACAGTTTTTTCAGGGAATATCGTTTCGGCGGTTACAATTATTGTGGATGTTTTTTCAACCGTTTGTCCATGATTATTCGTAACGGACAGCGTAATCGGATAGCTTCCAACATCTTCTGAATTTGGTGTATAACGAAAACAACGCTGTAGATGCATCCCTTTATCACAGGTGACATCAAATAAATAATCTGTATCGTGGGTATCTACTATATTATCGAAATAAATGTTCAATTCGATTCCTACGGTTGCATATATCTTATCCGGAAGGTTGATTTTGAACATTTCCGGGACCGCACAATATCTCATGTCGCTCTGTTCTTTCGTGTACGAATCAATCTTTTTCGGATTAATATACTTACCCCTGTATTCTTCATACTCTGTTGCGCTTTCGCCTTTTTCCAGCATCACTTCTGACGAGTAAGCAACATAACTGAACCTCACATATTTGGCACCAGCAGCCGAAACAAACGTTATTTCTTTTCCGACGGCATTGATGCCACCGCTTGATGCAATGGGGGTTTTGTTTTCATCGTACTGAAAATACCTGATTTGCGCGGTTGTACCGACTGATAATGATTTGACGCTTATTGTGTATGAAGTAGAAGTAATGATACTGATATAATCGCTGACTTTATGACTTGCATTTGCTGTGAGAATTCCTGTATTCTGGTTAACAAAATATCCCTCGGTTATCTTAGAACTATCGAACAGATTTTTTCCATCAATGGTTATTTCGTTTAAATCGCCCTTTAGCTCATCTATTTCATCCTGCTTTAATTTCAATGCTGCGGCGACCGCCTTGTTTTGTATGGCGTTTTCGCTTTCCTCTGAAAGCTCGGAATCTACTTTGACCGAAGCGGCGGCTCTTTTTAATATTTCTTCCACTTCGGAATCGGTGAAATAGTCAACACCCTTTACAGGTGTTTTCCCGGCCTCTCCCGTGTCGCCTTTCTCGCCCGTGTCGCCGGTGTCGCCCTTCTCGCCCTTTAAGGATAAAAGCCACTCCTCTTCTGTTCCGGTATAGCCGTGAGAAACGGCTATACCGTAGGCGGATAAATACATTCCCGATATTAAGGGCTCGCCAGCCTTGTGCGTTCTTACATACCACTTGGCGTAGGTGTCAAGCTGCTCGTTAAAAAGTGCGATAGAGTTGTTATAGCCTGCATACTCCTTGTCCGCAAAGTCTATCATGGCCGTAAGGTAGGATAAATATATCCCGTCGTTTCCCGTTTCGAGGGTAAGAGGAATGTCCTTTTTTTCCTCATAGGGCACGTATTCGGTCAAGTCCGGCGGAGCGATTAAAAGTATTTCCGTCTGGATTATGTGCTCCGCCTCGTTAACCCACGACGCCTTTACCTCCTCACAGAATGCGTTAGGCCTTATAGAGTCGGCAAGAGCAATTATTTCCTTTAATGTTCTTTTCATTTTTTACCTCCTTAAAAAAGGGCGGAAGAATCCGCCCTTTTGTTATTCGGCGCTTGACCTTTCAAGGCTTTCCGCAAAGGAAGCCGCCTCGTTCGCCTGTTCTAAGGAACGCTTAAGCACCTCTGCGTACTTTCTTTTAATCATAACCTTTTCGCCTCTGGGCACCATAATGCCCACGCCGTTGACCGAGCAGAACACGTCGTTTTTGTATCTTCCCGAGTCCTTCATCAAAAATACCTCGACCAATTCCTCTGCCGGGTCAGTAGTCTTTTTTGTTTTTTCCATGAAAATTCCTCCTTAAAATCCTAAGTGCGCTTTAATCAGTTGGCGTCGTCGTTGTAGCTTGAGCAGGTTTCCACTCTTACCATGTACTGGTCTACCAAAATTTCCGCTGTCTGAATGGCCTTCCAGCCCACGGTTGAGCGCTGATCTAAGGGATCGCCCGTGCCGGCGGAGCCTAACTGCTTTATAATAGTGCGAAGTCCGCCGCCGGAAAGCTCTGTCACGCCGTAGGCGTTCTTGCCTAAAACTAAGGTAGCGTAAACGGCTCTTCCGTCTTTTCCGCCGTCGGATGTGCCCTTAAAGATTTTCGCCTCGGTGGTTTCAACGATTCTCACGCCGGCGATACATCCGATTTCGCCCTTCAAGAGCTTTTCGGAATTGCCCTGAGTGTATTTATTGTACTCCGCCCACTTGGGGTCACGCATAAGGTCGAAGGCAACTGAAGGATGAACTATCGCCACATAATAGCCGTCGTCCATGGGCTCGGCGTTCTGCTTCTTTAAGGCTGTAACCGCCTTTTCAAGACAGTCTACCGTAAGATAGTGATTGCCGCTTTCCGCACCGCCTACAAGGGCGCTTCTTGACGAAACGCTTCCGTCTGCGTACTGAACGTTGGTACCTGCCATAAGGGTGTTTCTTACCACGCTGTCAAGAGTTTTTCCTGCCTGAGCTCCGATTATTTCAACGGTTTCAAGCACGACCTTGTCGATAGCGGTAAGGTCTAACATGTCGGTCACGGTAACGTAGCCGCCGTACTGGCGAACCTGGGCTGTTTTTGCCGTTACGTTAAGAGCCTGCCCGTCGGGTGTTACGCCCTCGGTAAGGGGAGTCATCGCCTTGGGAAGGGGGGAAAACTGTCTGAATTCGATGGTTTTGCCGCCGTTTTGGGGAATGTCCCTTTTCTGACCGAACTTTGAGTATACAAGCTTTGCTCCGGCAAGCCTTATAAGCTGCTTGTCGTAAAAGGTTTTGTTTTCGGCGGAAAGGTCGTTTCCCGTAACCGCCGAGGTTGTTTTGTTTATAACGGAGGTATCCTCCGCAAAACGCTGAATATCAAGTTTCATAAAGCATTTCTCCTTTTTTGGGTTAGCCTGACGATACCAATTTGAACACCGATTTTGAAAGGCAAATTTTTGCTCTATCTTTGTTAAAATGCTCGCAAATACAAAAAAGTATTTGCTCCGCTTTTGCCTTGATATACCCAAAATTTTCTCTTTCAAAATTCTTCGACCTTAAATGGATGAAATTTCTTAGTAGATTTTGGTGCAAAGGATGCAGGAAGGCTTTGTGCCTTTCAAAGACGACAAGCCAAAAGATACCGAAATTTCGCCATTTGAGGCGGGCTTGAATTGGCAGCGTCAGGCTATCTTGAAAATGAAATTTTGTCGCCCTTTGCTATTCTTTTAACTATGCTCTCCATTTCCTCGTCGGTAAGAGCGTTTACGTTAAATGCGCTTTTTACCGCCTTAGGCGACGACGAGCCGATTTCCGACGGGCGACCTCTTAAAGCCGCCGCCTTATGAGCGGCGAGGGAGGAAGCCCTGTCCTCAATTTCCTTTGAAATTTCGTCAAAGTGGATTGCCCTGTAAAGGGCTTTAATGTCCATTCCCAGCTTAAGACCGTTTTTGAACACGGGATTTTTAAGCTCTCTTCTTATGTCAAAGTCGGGATACATTTTTTTAACCTCGTCGGATTCCTTTAGCCAGTCAGAATACTGACGCTCCACGGTTCTTCTTTTGTAATTTTCCAAAAGCATGTCCTTTTTTATTTCCGACTCGGAAACCCTTTTTTCATTACCCTTAAGCTTTTCTATAAGCTCCTCCAAGGTTTTCGCTCCTCTTTTTTCCATTTCGGGGGCGAAGGACTCGCTTAGAAAATTAAGCCTTTCCTCCGACCTTTTAAGGGACTTAAACCTTTTGGACACTATATCGTTTACCCTGTCCGTAAAATCCTTGCGGTATTCTCCCTTAATAAGCTCGTCAAAGCTTACCTTATCCCCTGCCGCGGCCGCTTCATCAAGGGATAAGGTGTTCTCCGAGGCCTCGTTTGACAAGACCTCTGCGCCTTCTGAAAAGCGCTGTAAATCAAAATTTTGCATATATGCTCCTTTCCTTCCCCGTCTTTCCGGGTTGTCATACGCCGTCTTTCCGGCTTGCAGAATCATTTTACATAAGTTTTTTATTTTTATATAGTCCCCATGGGGAAAAATTTATTTTTAATCCAAGGGATTGTAGGGTATGACCGTCTTTTCCTTAATCCTTTCCGGCGCAATCGGCTGTGCCATGCACATATAGCGCTCCTCGTCGCTCAAAGACTCATATCCTTCTGATTGCGCCTTGTTCATGGCGATAAGATAGCTTAAATATTCATCCTCTGCCGCAGTTATTTCTGCTATTGTCGCCTAATTTTGGGCGTTTTCTTTCTCCTTTAAGTCAAGATATGTGCTTCTTCCCAAATACCAGTCGGAATATTCCTCCTCGGTTTTCTCCCTGCCGTATTCCTCCTCCTCTAAAAGGCGTGCCTGTTCGTCCTGCCACTTTTGATAAGCAAGCTGGGATAGCTCGGGGATTTTGTCCGATAGCGCAGAGGCATAGTCCTGATATGCCAGCGCTCCGGCTGTCGTAGCATAGCTTGAGGCTAAGCCTCCCGTTCTTGCGGCGCTTTTTGCGATAGCGTCGTCCGAATCAAACCTACCGGCTTCCTTGTACTTCTTTTTATACATGTTATATAAATCGTCCTTGTCGGGGTCGTAGGAAAAAACATTGTTTTGCCTTTTTTCTCGTGCCTCTTCGCTTATTTTATAGCCCTCCGTCTTTTTCCGGTCAAAATACGGGGAAAGATACGAGTTGCCCCTTATTCCGTTTGCGTCGCTTACTCTGCCGTCAGACAAGCTCCACGACCCTGATAAAGGTGTGTAGGTGCTTTTTCCGCCCGTTTCCCTGTCTAAGGCTCCCACATTTTTTTCCTGGGCACTGTGGGCGCTCTGGCATGTATTTTAATATGTCTTTACTGTTGACATCTTTTATAATTTGTGCTATACTGTATTCAGAGTTGGGGGAGATGTCCGCAGTCTGAGCTTTTGCTTGGAACCGTTCATTTGCGATCCCGGCTCTTATTTTTTTGTCCGAAAGTATTACATAAAGCATAAATTTCCCGTCAGTCATTTCTTTCGTTCCGAATCTTACCGGAACGAAATATTCTTTTCCGCCCGTTTCGCTCTCAGAGTCGCTTACGGCATATCGTATGTCCTCATTTCCTCCGTAACCTTTTGCATCATGTTCCCAGGGGCTGAAGAACATTCCTTGTATATCCATGCTGCTCCTGCCTTTTGTGCGATCGAATATCGTGAACTTCTCGCTTGTCCCGTGATATACTATTCTCGGTGTGCCGTCCTCGTTCAAGAAAGCCGGATTTACCTCTTTCGGATTAAAATCTTTATCTTTTTGCTTGACAACGCTGAATAAGTCTGATACAATATCTACATCAGCAGTTGAAGTAGAGGGAGCTAAGGATTTATCCTGAACTCTAGCGTTCAACTGCTGATTTTCTATGTTCTGCAGCTGATATGCACGCTTTATTGTCCCGTCAGAATTTACATCGTTAAGCTCTTCTACATACAGCTTGCCAATCTCCAAACCAGCGCTTGAATTGTAACGTTTGTGTAAAATGTGAAATTTTTCTATTGACGTTTTCAGAAATATTGCGTATAATAACATTAGAGTTATCAGTCATAAGAACGCTGGGCAATTGTTGCCCTGACTTCTTTAAAATGGCGGTAGCTCTTTTTTTATCTATAAAGTAAAAGCCTGTTTCTCCATTGTATTCCTTGGCAACTGCCTCTTGTATAAGCGCATTTAAATTTCCTCTATCAAAATATGAAGCAACATTATTTGAGTCGATAGTTCCATTACTGCCTCTCACCTCTGCATCTATTTCAATAGGTGCAATAGTTAAAGGCAGTTGATTTAATCCTATATCCGTATATACTTTAGGTGTTCTGCCAATAATCAGCATACCTTTTTGTTTTGTATATTGCCTTGAAAGAACTGCGTCAACATCATTTTCAAAGTCCTTTTGGAATTGCTCATCCGCTCCCTTATCGCTTGCCGCATATTTTACACCGTCCCCGGTATTGTCCGGGGATTTTTTCATATCCTCCGACCTACCGGAAAGCTTTTCCTTCTCGTCAATGCTCCTTATGGCGTCTTTAATTATGCTCCTTGCCTTTTTGTACTGCTCCAAAAGCTCTGAATCAATATGCCCTGCGGCGGCACGAATGATATTCGTTATCTTGTCTATGGCGTCAAGAAGTGCCTCGGCTATGTTTCGCCTGTCGCCTATTATATCATGAAGCGTCTTTCTGTCAGTTAAATTATCCCATGCGCAAAAAAAAAGCGGACTATGAGTCCGCTTTTTTTTAACATTACTATTCTATGTCTATATATTTAACCTTGCCGGATCCCATGAGGTTATCCGGAACAAATTCAGAAAGTCTTTGGATTTCACTTGTCATTATTACGTCCTCTGTCTTAAGGCAGGTTACCTTTGCCAAAGGCGCTTCATACTTTTTCATATTCTCTTTTTTCATTTCTAAAACGCCTCCTTATTTATTATTAAGCTGGCCGGGGTTATTTCCCAGATTCTTAGCTGTTGCCTGTGCATATTCTACCGGTGCGAGAGCTTCAAATACATATCCGTCAATGCCCTTTAACTTGTAGAAGTTTACGGCACATACCGTTGCGGTTTCTCCCGTAATATCCACAAGGTCTGCGGTATAACCTTTTTCTGACGCAAGATCTGTCATATCTGCATCTTTAAGCTTAAAGTAGTTAGGTCCTGATGTAACTAAATCTAAAGGTCCGTTGTTAGTTGTCTTATAGAAGTATGTTCCCATTTCTTCAACCGAATCTGCAAGAGGTACTTCTGTTACGGTGGTATTTACTCTTACAACGCCGTATGTAGCAGTATCGCCTGTCTTGGTATATTTACCCTGGTCTTTATCAGGTGTAAGTGTAAGCTTTTTGGTAAGTTTAAGCTCGCCGTTTGAAACATATGCGAAGAGTGTGGGATCCGTGTCGCATACAACAGAATCAACAGATGCTAAGGTCAAGCCGTTAGCAATGGTACCGATTTTAGCGCCCAAAACGTTACTGCCGGGTTTGTCAAACTTGAAACCGAGCTTACCGGTAAATGCCTTATCTATATTTAACGCTGTGTCCGTATTAGCTCTGATATTATCGGGCTTTGTAGCAGCAGAACTAGTTCCTTCAAAATTATCGTATACTTTAGCGTTACCCGAAATATTAAGTACAGGGCCTTCATAATAAGCTCTTATTCCCGAGCCTGACCATGAATAGTTTCCGGAAATTTCACCGCCGGTCATATTGAAGGTTCCCTTATTTACAAAGATGGCTCCGCCTTCGTGTGCACGGCAGCCGGTAATCTTACCGCCCTTCATATTTAAGGTTCCGCCTTCCATACGAATAGCTCCGCCGTAAACACCGCTTTTTGCATATCTTTTATTATCGTGAATGACACAGCCTTCTTCTATATTAGCTGTACCTCCGCCTAAATAAAGAAGATATCCGCCGGGATTTCCTTCTTCTGTATACTCTTTTCCATATACATCACATCCATTGCCGAAGGTAAGCGTTCCGCCAAACCATCTGAATGCGCCGTTATCAGCAGATGTAGAGCCTGTAATATCCATAGTTACATTCTTAAACGTAAGAGTTGCATCACTGGTCTTTGCACCTTTCATGTAAAGAGTATGTCCCTGTCCGTCAAATACAAGATTCTGACTCCTGTCAAGAGCGGTGCTGGTTGAAATATCTACTCCAGTAGCTGTTTCTTCTGCAGTTACCTCAGCAGCCGAAGGAGTTTTAAATTCAGCGTCCTTTAAGAGGTATACGGTTCTGCCATCCTTGACGCTATATACCGCTTTCCAAACCTCGTTATAAAGCGAAGTGCCTGCTACTGCAACGTATTTGTCATCAACCCAAAGGGTACCGGCCGCCGAAAGGTTTCCGGTCATTTTGCCGCCATCCACATTAATCTTTGCCGTTACCGCCATTTTCTTAATATTTACTCCACCGTTATTGGTAACGTTAGCACCGGATGTAACATTTACTTTTCCTTTTACGCCTACTGCGCAGTTTCCGCCGGTATTACCTGTAATCACACCGCCGTTTAAGTTAACTGTCGCATTAGAATTACAAAAGATTGCCGACGTATTATTATCTGTATTAGCGGTGCAGCCGGTAATCGTACCTCCCTCCATGGTAAAGGTACCTTTGTCAATGCCAACGGGCGCTCTCCATCTATCTTTGCAGTTTCTTATTTCACTGCCGTTTTTCATTACTATGGTAGATTCACTACCGTCACAGAAAAGCGCTCCTCCGTTACCGCCGACGTAATCCTTTATCACCGCGCCGGTATCAAGAATGATATTTCCGCCGCCGTACACTCTTGCTGCCGCATACGTGTGGCTCGCTACGCCGGCTGCGCTGGTGATAGTTACGTTTTTAAACGTAATACCTCCGCCGGTTCCTGCCGCAAACAAGCACGTATATTGTCCGTTTCCCGGATCAGCCGCAAGGTATATCGTATAATTACCTCCGTCAACGGTAATAGCCTTTCCGTTTACACCGATTTCTCCCGAAATGGTTACATCTGACAAAAGCTTTACCGTGTCGCCGTCTGCCGCCGCACTTAATGCCTCCGGAAGAGTCGCATATCCTGTTTCAGTACCGTCTTTAACTACTTTTGCAGCCATACCTGCAAAGGGATCATTAACGGTTATACTACCGTTTACAAGTGTTACCGGTATATCAATTCCATTTATATCAATGGCACCACTCTGCTCATCAGCAGTTAAAATAATGGGATATTCTCCTGCCGGGCAATCAGCGTTTACCGTGAAATTTAATGTTGCCAAAAGTCCATCTGTAGCTTTAGCAGACAAATCTCTTGCTAAATATGCATAGGGATTTCTACTCAATTCGCCGGCTATTACTGCACTGGAGGAAAATACTTCCTCTGACAAGCTGACTGATTCAAGCGTCATAACTTCTGCATTATATCCAATCTGAAACGCCAATATAGCAGCACCGGGATTGTTGCTGACGGAAAGTGTAACACTTGCGGTGGTTGTTCCCTTATTAATTTTTGTTTTTCCTGCAGTTACCGTAAGCTGTGATTCTGCAAACACAGCGTTTGACATAACCAAAATCAGCATTGCTAACGCCATAACTGCAATCATGATTCTTTTTCTTAACATTTTATTTCCTCCTTAATATACTTTACTTTGCTAATATTTTTTCTATCATCCACCTAACGTCACATCCCATTTTGCAAAATATTTCTCAAGTATTAATAAGTCCTTAATATCAATTTTCCCGTCGCCGTTTACATCTGCTCCCGCTTCATCAATATCTACGTTCCATTTTGAAAAATATTTCTCAAGTATTAATAAGTCCTTAATATCAATTTTCCCGTCGCCGTTTACATCGCCGTGGCTATTCTTTTTAACGGTAACGCTTACATTCAGCTTTTCGACCTCATTGGAAACGGAAAGACCCTCTAAAACGCTCATAACGTTAACCATAGTCAAATCATTTGCATTAAAGCAATTTCCGTCACCTACCGTAAGCGTCAAGCTTCTGCTATTTTTTGAAAATGTAATCGAATTGCCGTTCCAGTAAGCTATTGCCCCGATAGCTTTTGCCACATCTCCTGCCGAAACATAAATTTTTCCGTTATCCAGATAAGGAGCCGCCTCCAGCGTAACAGCTACTCCGTTTATAACAGCGTCTTTTTGTCCGACAACAAACTTATGCAAAATTTTATCCACATTCACCACATAAGTAAAGGTTGCAACATCGCTGTTAGACATACCCTGTTTAACGGCAATAGCTTTTATCATTGTATCCTTGTCAATTGTTATTCCGCCCGTATACGGTGTGCTCAAAGCCGTCGGCGTACTGCCGTCAGTTGTATAATATATGGAAGCTCCGCTTGTATCGGACGAAAGCTTAATCGTTGTTCCGCTTGTAACTTGGCCGCTTGCCCTATCAGCTTTAGGCGCTGTAACACCATTATATACATAGCCGTCTTTTTTCGGTACGGTAAAATTAATATCGCCTTCATTACCTGCCCCAAAAAGCTTTGCCGAAGCGTTATAGCTATAACCGTATGTCGGTATGTATTCTATATTAACAACATTGCCGCCATTGTCGTAAAAACCATAGGGTTTTACAGAGTCGCTGTTCTCCACTGAATAATACATACTGTAATCGCTGTATGAGCTGTTATTAACATAATCCGATATATTAAATTTATATTGCTCGCTGTTACTTCCGCCGGGAATAGTTACTGTTCCCACTGTATGGGTATCACCGATATTATAATAGAGAGAGGTACTGTACATGCTATTATAATTTGTTGACCTGGTCTGCAACACCAAATTTACTTTTACTCCACCATTGGGAGCCTTTACGCTATCAGGCAGTTTTACAATGCCTTTAATATAATTACAGCCCACAAGTATATTTACACCGCTATTTAATGTATACCCAAACCTTTTAGCTTCGGAATTATACTGAGAATTATTTAACGGTGAGTATGATATTTTAGTTGTCGCACCCGAATTATTATAGTAACCGTATTCCCCATTATTCGATTCTATATAGTATAAAGAAAAATACGGGTAGCTATTGGAATAATAAGTCGAAACATCGTATGAGTATGCTTTTGATGTTTCCCCTGCCACAAGGGTCACTGTTCCTAACAAGTAGCTTTCGCCTACACAATACGCCGTTCCCCCACTGTTGGAGCCGATTTGCTTAAGAACAACGTCAACACTAAGTCCGCCGCTCGGAGCGCCCTTTGGGCATGTAATTTTACCCGAAAGCACAGATCCGACACTCATAAGCGAAACGGCATTTTGCACCGCAGCATAATTAATAACCGTTAACTCCTTTGTATTTTCATCATATTCATAAGCTACGCCGAATAAATCGCAGAAAAAGCCTGCCTCGATTAACGGTTCACCGTTTCTTATATAGAAATACGGACTGCACTCATAAGCATTTTCGCCGATGTAATAAATTGTAGCGTTATGCATAAGTACAATTTTACCACGGTCATTGTCATAAATCTCAAAGACCTTATTTTCAGAGTCAAACGCATATTCCAAAGAAAAAGCGTTCGACATATCCTTTGCGCTGACCATAAGTCCAAGCTCTGTTTTTTCCGGCATAACCGACAAAGGATAACTGTTTCCGTTTACTGTAATTTTTCCACCATCAGTCTGTGCATAGGAAAGCACCGGAACGAGCATGGATATTACCATACAAAGTACGACAAGCCAGATCATCAGTTTTTTTGTGTTTAATTTAAAATGCATTTTTATTTCCCTTTCCTTGTTACTTAAATAGGCTTTATATCACTTTTCATTTTCTACAATCTGAGTCAGCAATTCATTTCTGTCTATAACATTTTCCAGCCTTCGTCTATTCTCCACCTTTGAATAAAGTGCCGAATAAGCTTCGTCAGAAACCATGCCGCTTTCTTTAGCATTTAATAAATATCGTTTTAGGAAAGCATACGTCCTCTCCTGTTTGGGGGCCAGCTTTATATATTTAATACACATATCCTCGAGATTGTCGTCCCAAGAAGCGTAATTCATATAATTTTCATATATTCCCGTATCATACGGGGACAGGGCAATTGCTTCCTTTAATTTATTTCGGATTTTTTCTTCATCTTTTTTAGTTTTTTCTTCGACATTTGCCTCGAAAACCTTTACCTCGGCGTCAAGAGGACAAATTAAAGCCAGTTTATCCAACCTGTCCGCCGCCTTATCGTAATCATTTTGTATGTATGCGTTTTCAAAGGAAAAACGAACGGCGTATTCGGTAAGCATATATAGATTAGAAATACACAAAACTATTATAAGCAAGTAATTTACTATATTATTATAGGTCTTAACATTATTTTTCACGGGCAGCATACTGCCTAAGGTTAATCCCAATGTTATCAAAATCGCGCCAAAGGATAAATCACAGTCCATAAGCGAGTGTATCAGGATAGTCAAAGCCATTGCCGCAAAATGATATTTTTTTCTTTTTATTCCGTTTATTATCCCATAAACATTAATGCCCAGAAAAATCGCCGTAAACAATATTCCGTTTTCAACAATCATCTGTAGTATTCCGTTATGTAAATAAGTGACGCCGTATTGCTCGGTCTGAACACTGTACTGAAGCACACGCCAGCTTCCGAAGCCGCATCCTAAGAGCGGATTATTTTTTATAAGCCTTAAAGCGTCCTTCATATATTCAAGCCGCCTAAAAAATGTTCCTGCCAAGGAGGGCTTTAATAAAACAATTCCTATTGCGCCTGCGGCCGCCAGCGCCAGTATAATAAGCCATGCCGAAAAGCATTTATCGTATTTTTCATTTATCCTTATTCTGCCCGATATTATAATACCGATAGCTGTCAGTATAAAAAAGATAAAATACATCTGACTTGGCACGGTAATTAACATTATCGGCAAAAGAATTATCGCAATTATATTCTGTACCAAAAAGACCTTGCTTAATTCTTTCTTCTTATATATATAAATTGTACATACTATCAGAAATATAGGCAGACAGGCTTTTGAAAAGGTAAAATACATTGCCGTCAAAATACAGCCGCCGCCGTACAAATATGCACGTTTTTTTTCGGATATAAAAAGCTCTAAAAACGAAATATATCCGCACCCCAAAAAGCATGCTGTCACATTTGCATATTTGATAAAGGATTGCAGTCTTAAGATATTACCGTCCTTAAATGTAAATTCTTCAAAATTCATGATTGCAGAGCAAGCGAGAATTCCGAATACCGCAACAATTAATGCATTAAGGAAAATTATTCTAAGGATTTTCTTATCATTTTTAAGCAAGAATCCAACCGTTACTGCCATTATAAAGCATATAAATTTATACGCTTCATATATCCCCGTCTGCGGATTTCCCATGCTGATAAAACAGGATGTAAAGCAAAGACAGGAAAGCAACAATAAGGGGATTCCGTATCGGATTTTTTTAACCTTGCATAAAAATAAGCTTATCAGTAAAAGAAGCGAAGAACATATGCAATTTTGCCAATTTAATCCGCCCGAAAAGCATACCGAGCCGCAAAGTGCCAATCCCGTAAGAAAATATGGGAATTTTTCTCTTGCATTTTCACCGCATATTTTTTCCATTTATTATAACCCTACACTATCTTTTACATATATGTAACAAATACAATTATACTCATATATTATAACGCAAAAAAACGTCTTTGTCAACCATTTATCGGTTTAATTACACTCAAATATTTTCTAAAAAAACACCGGGGCATTAATGCCCCGGTGCCTTCGTTTTATTTGTAAACATTATCTTTTAAATATTTCCTTTGCTTCTTTTCTGCTCATTTTATCACTCCTTTAGCTTATCGTGGTATCGGTCAAGGACTGTCCGCACATACTCTATCGGGCAAGGATAATCACCGGACAAAAACTTTTCCCAGTTAGAGAGGTTTTCCTTTGTGATTATACCGTCTAAAAGCATATTTTCCGCCGTTTCTTTCCCTGGAATTTCACTGTATTTCGGTCTTGCAAAGCCCCGGACTAAAGAAAGACTTCTTATCCGCCTCATGACTTTGCCGCCGTTGTCGTCACTTGTTACGGACGTATTTCCCTCAATCGTGGTAATCGTCCCGTCACCGTTTACACTCTCTACGATTCCTACATGCTCAGATAAGCCCTTTTTTGAAAAGTCGAAGAACACAATGTCGCCCTTCTTGCCGCATGTTTCCCACTGCCCATTTGATTTATAGTACCTTTCCGCCTCGGGACAGTACGCCGTTTTGCCGCCGCCGTAGAAAAGCTCCTTTGCGCCGGAGGAATTAAACACCCACCATACGAAAACACAACACCAAGGGTAAGACGCTCCCGACACCTTACGCCCATAGTAAGCGGTATTGTACTTTACGGAGTTTGACCCTGCCGGGCTTTCTTTTACTCCTATTTCGCCTGCGGCGGCGGATATGATTCTCTCCGCCGTCATGCTTCGCCTCCCGGCTTTTCATACGAAAGCGCTCTCTCAGAATCCGATATTCCCTTTGTGGTCGGGTCGATTAAAGCGTTATATACGCTTACTATGACAGATACCACTATTACCGGGCTTTTCGCCGCCGCTAAGATTATCTCCCAAAGCTTCGCCCAGCTTGTCACGCTCTCCCAGGATATGCCCAGGGCGGCAAGTATCGGCGCTATAACCGCAATTAAAACCGAAGCCCAAAAGACCGGATTTTTCATTCTTACCTTTAAGTTAATTTTCATAAAATCACCCTCCTTACTTATGCGCCTGAAGATTCAGGTGCTTTTCTATTTTTCCGATTGCCTCTGTGACAGGGCCGTTACAGCCCTGCTCCTTTAGTCCTTTAAGGCAGGCTAAAACGCCATAGGTTAAAAGCGTTTGCTCTTCCTTAAGGCTGCTGATTTCCTTTGTCTGCTTCTTTTGCTCATCAATCCAGTGCACGAGCTTGTAAATAGCCGTTCCTATTCCTCCGGCGGCGGTAAGCAACGCCGCCGCCTTAATTATCATCTCTGCCGTAATATTACCGTTCAAGCTCTGCCACCCTCTCTTCAAGCTTTAATATTTTTTCGTCATAGTTTGTCAAAAGTAAGCTTATAAGCTTTGCAGCTTCGCCCCTTTTTATGTAGTCCTCGGGGCAGAACTTGTCCTCTGTTTTTCCGTTTAAGTAGCCGGCAAAGTACGCCTGCTTTATGTACTTTTCAGCCCAGTGACCTTTTGTGTCGGTAAATGGCATTTTTGCCTCCCTCATAACCGAGGACTTGTATACCTTGCCGCTCCCAACAGAGCGGCGGACTCCTTTGGATTTCATTTTATCACCTCCTTGAATTTTGTATTTTGCGGAGCATAAATATTTTAATTCTGCCAAATAAAATAAAAAAGCCCCCTTAAGGGGTATAAAAGAGCCTTTAAGCTTTAAGCTTAAAGGCTCTTTTTAAGTCAGCGAGATATTTCATTTATGATTTTTTCGGAAAGCCTTAAGACTGCGGCGTTGTCCGCCGCCTTGGCGTATAGGTATTCAAGCTCCGCATCATAGGCTTCCGAAAGCCCGAGAGCAGCTCTTCCCTGTGCACTTTTTAAGGAAAAGCGCTCTTTTATCGGGGTTAAAGCGTCCTCGTACCGTTCGTCTATGCCGGAAAGGTGAGCCTCCTTGTAAAAGTCCAAAATACTGTCACGATCTTCGGAGGGGAAAAGCTCGTGGGGAGCGGTGGAATCGAACACGGCAAAGGAAAGACGTGGGATTTTTACCATGTCAAGACTGTTTTTATCAAAGCTGCAATAGTAAACCTCGGTATCATATCCAAAGGAAAGAGCCTTTTCGGCAAGCTTTTTTAAGAAGGTGGATTTGCCCGTGCCCGGTCTTCCCTTTATAAAATATCTTTTATCAAGCCCCCGGGTCAGATTTTCGATATAGTTTACCGAGCCCTCGGGCGTAGACGCACCGAAAAAGCGCTCGTATTTAATACCTCGCCCATCTTTGTTTGGAGTGCGCAAAAGACAGTCTAAGGTTTCCTTTGTAAAGCGGTCGAGGCTTTTAAAATCCATATTTTTTATATAGATTTTTTCCCATTCGTCGTGAATTTTTTTCGCTTCCCCGTATTCGGAATAAAGAGCGTCGAGGGCGCTCTCCGCTTTTAATTTAAGAGTGCTTACAGCGTCCTTGTCAAGGAGCGAAAAGTCAATTGCCGAATCGGTATCGTAAATTTCGCCTTTGCCGTTAAAGCAATCAAAATCCGCAATTGAGAAATTTTTCTCCCTTATTGCCACGGCGTCAATATAATCGTTTCCGAAAGGCGACAGCATACACTCCACATTAAGACCCTTTAAATCAAAGTATGCGGCGACGGCCTTCATAAGTCTGGTTTTCAATGCCTTTGAGCTTCCCTTTGCTATGTAAATTTTATCTGTATTTACGTTAAATGACGTTAAATTCACGCATCCCGAGGAGGTGTTTGCCCGTGAAAAATATTTTATAATCAAAAAAATCACCCTTTCAAAATTTTTTCAAGTATATTTTATGCTAATAGAGCTAAAAAAATTACAAAAATCAGCCCTTACTAAAAAAGTCTGAGCGATTAATCGTTCAGACTTTTTTTATACTTTTATTTTTGATGCTTTATAAGTCCTGCGGCTTTTGAAAGCTCCATCACTACAAGCGGAACAAAGATAAGTCCCAGTCCGTAAAGATAGTATTTTGCCGGAAGTATTACAAGGGAAAACGCTATCCTTAAGGGAGTGAAAAGCACAAGCGCCACCAAGATGACCGAGATTAATGCGGCCTTGTTAAGTCCGTGATTGGTAAAGGGTCCTATCTTGAAAAGCGAATGCTCCGAACGCATATTATACGCCTGAACAATCTGAGATAAGGAAAGCACTAAAAAGGTCAAGGTCTGTCCGCCCTCTAAGGTTCCGGTTGCGCTTCCTCCCAATATGAAGGCTATTAAGGACAAGACTGCGAACATAGCGCCCTGCAAAACAGTTCTTAATCCCATACCGTGGGCGAAAATCCCCTCCGACTTAGGCTTCGGCTTATGACTCATAACGTCGCTTTCCACGCTTTCGGTGCCGAGGGCAATTGCCGGCAGACTGTCGGTTACAAGGTTAATCCACAAAAGCTGCATGGACACAAGAGGCGACGTGTGCCATAAAAGCATGGCGGAAAATACCGTCAGCACTTCGCCGATATTCGTACCCAAAAGAAAGCTCACTACCTTTTTTATGTTTGAATAAATGCCTCTGCCCTCTTTTACTGCGTCCACTATTGTGGCAAAATTATCGTCGGTTAAAGTCATATCCGCCGCACCCTTTGCAACGTCCGTACCGGTAACGCCCATGGCGCAGCCTATATCTGCCGCCTTAAGAGCCGGAGCGTCGTTCACGCCGTCGCCGGTCATTGCCACAACCTCGCCCTTTGACTGCCACGCCTTGACGATTCTGATTTTATTTTCCGGCGAAACTCTTGCATAGACGGATATTTTATCTACCGAGTCTTTAAGGACTTCATCTGTCATTGCGTCTACCTCGGTACCGGTCACCGCTATGTCCCCATCATTTAATATACCCAGCTCCCTTGCGATTGCTGAGGCGGTTATAACGTGATCGCCGGTAATCATAACCGGTCTTATCCCGGCTTTTCGGCAAAGTGTTACCGCCTCCTTCGCCTCGGGTCTTGGCGGATCAATCATACCTACAAGTCCCAAAAGCATAAGCTCTGTTTCAAGGCTGTCGCTTGTGGGATTTTTGGGCAAAAGCTCTATTTCCTTGTAGGCAACGGCAAGAACACGCAGTGCGTCTGAGCTCATTTTCTCGTTCATCAGCGATGCGGTATCCAAATCGCCCTTTATGCACTTAGGCGCAAGCATATCAAAGGCGCCCTTTACAATAACGATATTTTTGCCGTCGATTTTATTCACCGTGGTCATAAGCTTCCTGTCCGAGTCAAAGGGAAGCTCGAAAAGTCTGGGACAGTTCTTTTCGATTTCAGCGCCGTCTATACCGTTTTCATGTGCCACCGAAAGGATTGCGGTTTCGGTGGGATCTCCGATAAACCTCTCGCCCTCCTTGGTAAATTCAGCCTTAGCGTCACAGCAAAGAGAAGCGTATAAAAGCATAAGTCTTGCCCGTTCGGAGTTATTGCCTATGGTATTTTCCGTATCCCTTTCTCCGTCTACCCAAAGCTTTTTAAGAGTCATTTTGTTTTGAGTTAAGGTGCCCGTTTTATCCGAGCATATAACCGAGGCACTGCCCAAGGTTTCCACCGCCGGCAGTCGGCGGATTAACGCGTTTTTCTTGACCATTCTCTGCACTCCGATTGCAAGCACAATGGTGACTATCGCCGGAAGTCCCTCAGGGATTGCCGAAACGGCAAGGGACACCGAGGTCATAAATATTTCAAGGGGAGCGATATTATTTAAATATCCCACCGCAAAAATTACTCCGCAGGCTAAAAGCGCCATGATTCCCAAGTATTTACCCAAATCGGAAAGCTTTTTCTGCAAGGGCGTCGCTTCATCACCCTCGCTTTCAAGCATGCCTGCTATTTTGCCCATTTCTGTATTCATCCCCGTAGCGGTAACGATTGCCTTGGCGGTGCCGTTCGTAACCGAGCAACCGGAATACACCATATTTACACGGTCGCCTAAGGGAGCGTCCTTTTCGGGGGCGGCGGCAAAGTCCTTCTCTGCCGGGACGGATTCCCCCGTCAGCGCAGACTCCTCGCATTTTAACGACGCACTTTCCAAAAGGCGTGCGTCTGCCGGAATCATATCGCCGGCCTCTAAGCGAATGATGTCGCCGGGCACAAGCTCTTTTGAATCAATCATTCTTTCCTTGCCGCCTCTTATAACCCTTGCCTTAGGCGCAGACATATTTTTAAGGGCGTCTAACGCCTTTTCCGCACGGCTTTCCTGAAGCACGCCGATTACGGCATTTAACACGACGATTAATAAAATCAGCGCCGGCTCGAAAAATTCCATTGCGTCCCCCTCTTTTAAGGCGATTGCGAAGGAAACTGCGGCGGCGGCAAGAAGAATAATTATCATTACGTCCTTAAACTGATCCAAAAAGCGCATGAACATGCTTTTTTTCTTCTTTTCCGCAAGCACGTTGGAACCGTATTTTTCCTTAAGCCTTACGGCCGCATCTTCTGTTAGCCCGGCTTCTTTTGAGCTTGAAAGCTCCCTTACAATATCTTCGGCAGGGTCAAAATGAGAATTCAATCAAAATCACTCCCGATAAAAATTATTATTTCTATTATATGCATTATATTAAAAAAGTCAAGTATAAAAAAATTTCCTGCCGAAAGACGAACTCTTTTTATGTCATTTTTCGGCAGAAAATTACTTACATAAGGTCCGAAAGCCTTATTGAATCAAAATATTCGTTGGTTATTTCGTCAAATTTACGCCACATGGAATATATGCGGCAGGACGCCGTTTCCTTGCACGGCTCTGCTTTTGAGGACACGCAGGACACCGGAGCCAGGTCGCCCTCGGTAAGCCTTAAAACCTCGCCCACCCGGTAATCCTCGGGTCGGCGCATAAGCTTATATCCTCCGCCCTTGCCCCTTATGCCGCTTAAAAATCCGTTTTTTGTAAGGACGGGAATAATTTGCTCGATATATTTTAAGGAAAGACCCTGCCGCTCGGCAACGTCCTTCATGGGAATATAGCCCTCGTCCGCATGCTCGGCAAGATCTAAAAGCACATGAAGAGCGTATCTGCCTCTGCTTGAAATCATCATACTTAATGTCCCGTCCTTTCTTTTTCATTTTTCAGCAAGGTGAAAAAGTGGAAATTAAATGCCTTTTTTACTCCGCCTCATGAGCGCAGGAGGGTCCCTTTTTAAATTCTTCCTCATCATAGGGAATGTTATTCTTTTTATAATAATCCTCAACTGCGTTTTTTATAGCCTCCTCCGCAAGCACCGAGCAGTGCATTTTATGAGCCGGAAGCCCGTCTAACGCTTCGGCGACCGCCTTATTTGAAAGACGGAGCGCCTCAGATACAGGCTTATTTTTTATCATTTCCGTCGCCATGGAGCTTGAAGCGATTGCGCTTCCGCAGCCGAAGGTTTCAAACTTAACGTCTGTAATAATGTCGTTATCTATTTTAAGATATATTTTCATTATATCGCCGCATTTTGCGTTGCCGACCTCACCCACGCCGTCTGCGTCCTCGATTACGCCCACATTTCTGGGATTTTTGAAATGATCCATTACCTTTTCGCTGTATAAAGCCATTTTTTACACCTCACAAAATAAATTTCTTAACGCCGTTTACTTTATCACGCCATAAGGGCGACATATTTCTTAAATAGGAAACGACCTCGGGTATCTTTTCAAGCATATAAGTAACCTCTTCGTCTGTGTTTTCCTCGCAGAGCGAAAGCCTTAAGGAGCCGTGAGCTACCTCATGCACTCTGCCGATTGCCAAAAGCACGTGACTGGGGTCAAGAGAGCCCGACGTGCAGGCAGAGCCCGACGAGGCGCAAATCCCTGCCTCGTCAAGGAGCAAAAGGAGACTTTCGCCCTCTATCCCCTCAAAGCAAAAGCTTACGTTTCCGGGCAAACGGTTATTTAAGTCGCCGTTTACCGCAGAGTGTGGAATCTCCGACAGTCCTTTTATAAGCCTGTCCCTTAAAGCGGAAACCTTTTTAGCATTTTCGTCAATGTGGGCTACGGCTTCCTTTGCCGCCGCCGCCATTCCCATAATGGCCGGGAGATTTTCTGTGCCGGCACGCTTTCCCCTCTCCTGTGCGCCGCCCTCGATTAATACCGTAAGAGGTATACCGCTTTTTGCGTAAAGCACGCCCACGCCCTTAGGGCCGTGAAATTTATGGGCGGACAGGGAAAGCATATCTATATTTTCGTCCTTAACATTGATTTTTACATGACCGTAGGCCTGTACCGCGTCTGTATGGAAAAGTACACCCTTTTCACGGCACACCTTGCCGATTTCGGCAATGGGGAGCACCGAGCCGATTTCGTTATTGGCGTACATCACAGTTACAAGGCAGGTATCCTCACGGATAGCGTTTTTTACCTGCTCGGGCAGAATATTGCCGTACTCGTGCACGTCCAAAAGCTCCACCGTAAAGCCCTGCTTTTCAAGCTTTTTTAAGGTATGAAGCACCGCGTGATGCTCAAATGCGGTGGAAATTATGTGCATTTTCCCCTTCTTTTTTCCGATTTCTGCGGCGGATATAATCGCCTGATTGTCCGCCTCGCTTCCGCCGGAGGTAAAATATATCTCCTTAGGCGTACATCCTAAAGTTTGTGCAATATCGCATCTTGCGGCATAAAGAGCCTCCGCCGCCTCCTGACCGGCACTGTGAAGGCTTGACGGGTTTGCATATATTTTATCAAAGTAAGGCGTCATCGCCTCTATCGCCGTGCGGCTTGTCTTGGTTGTTGCCGCATTGTCAGCGTATACTCTCATAAATGTCATTCCTTTCCGGATAATAAAACTTATTACCATATAGTAGTATAAACCTACTTACCTACTTTGTCAATAGGTAATTAAAATATTAGTTGGATTTTCTTAAAAAAATGTAAAAATATATGGAAAAATAAAATAAAATGTGCTATAATATATGAAGCCGCTTTTTATAATTACCGACGGCACAGAAAGGATGACCTTAAAATGGCTTGCTACAATCCCAAATCCCTTAAAGCCGAGGAATTTATCAATCACGAGGAAATACTTAAAACAATTAAGTACGCAGATGAGAACAAAAATAACGAGGCACTTATTGACGAGATATTGGAAAAAGCTCGTCCCGTAAAATCTGCCGATGGGAAAACCACCCATTGCCGTGGACTTAATCACAGAGAGGCGTCGGTGCTTCTTGCCTGCGAAATTCCCGAAAAAATCGAAAAAATGTACAGTCTTGCCCGGGAAATCAAGCTTGCATTTTACGGAAACAGAATAGTAATGTTCGCTCCCTTATATCTTTCCAATTACTGTGTAAACGGCTGTTTATACTGTCCTTACCACATGAAAAACAAGCATATAAAGCGAGTTAAGCTGTCCCAGGAGGAGATAAAACGAGAGGTAATCGCTCTTCAGGATATGGGACATAAGCGCATAGCGATTGAAGCCGGCGAGGATCCTGTAAACAATCCCATAGAATATATACTTGACTCAATTAAGACAATTTATTCAATTCACCATAAAAACGGCGATATAAGACGTGTAAACGTAAATATTGCGGCGACTACGGTGGAAAACTATAAAAAGCTTAAGGACGCCGGAATAGGCACATATATCCTCTTTCAGGAAACCTATAATAAGGAAAGCTATTTAAAGCTTCATCCGACAGGTCCCAAGCACGATTACGACTATCATACCGAAGCGATGGATCGTGCCATGGAGGGCGGAATTGACGACGTGGGACTGGGAGTTCTTTTCGGACTTGAGGGATACCGCTATGAATTTGCCGGACTTTTGATGCATGCCGAGCATCTTGAGGCGGTACACGGCGTAGGACCCCATACCATAAGCGTGCCAAGGGTAAAGAGGGCGGACGGCATCGACCCGGACGAGTTTGACAACGGCATTCCCGACGAGATGTTTGAAAAAATTGCGGCATTAATTCGTATCGCCGTGCCTTATACCGGCATGATAATTTCAACCAGAGAGAGTCAGGAAGTGCGTGAAAAAATGCTTAAGCTGGGCGTTTCTCAGATAAGCGGAGCGTCGAGAACCTCGGTGGGCGGCTACTGTGAGGAGGAACGCCCCCACGATTCGGAGCAGTTTGACGTATCCGACCAGCGTACCTTAGACGAGGTTGTCGCATGGCTTATGGAGCTTGGGTATATTCCCTCCTTCTGTACGGCGTGCTACCGTGAGGGGCGTACCGGCGACAGATTTATGAGCCTTTGCAAAAACGGACAGATACAAAACTGCTGTCATCCCAACGCTTTAATGACTCTTTCGGAGTATCTTACCGACTACGCCTCTGAGAATACCAAGAAAATCGGCTTTGAGCTTATTGAAAAGGAGCTTGCCAATATTCCCAACGAAAAGGTACGTGCCATAGCAGAGGAGCATATAAGGGATATTGAAACATCAAATAAAAGAGATTTCAGATTTTAATATAGAAATACCGGCTTATATATGCCCTCGAACGGAAGTATCAAAAGCATTTTATAAGACAAAAAAGGAAGGAGAAAAGCTCCTTCCTTTTTTCAGACTGTCGAAAAAGTCGGTCAACCGCAAGCAAGTTGTTATTAACTCAGATTTTAAAAAAATTTTACGCTTAACAAAACTAAAATAAAGTTAATGCCTGAAATGCGTGCATTTCAGGCATTTTGCTTGCTTTCGTCCAAAACGCTCTCTACCGTAGCCTGACGCAACCAATTTGAACACCGATTTTGAAAGGCAAATTTTTGCTCTATCTTTGTTAAAATGCTCGCAAATACAAAAAAGTATTTGCTCCGCTTTTGCCTTGATATACCCAAAATTTTCTCTTTCAAAATTCTTCGACCTTAAATGGATGAAATTTCTTAGTAGATTTTGGTGCAAAGGATGCAGGAAGGCTTTGTGCCTTTCAAAGACGACAAGCCAAAAGATACCGAAATTTCGCCATTTGAGGCGGGTTCAAATTGGTAGCGTCAGGCTATCTATATACGCCGACGAGACCGTTTTGAACAAATTTACCGTCCTTTTTCGATGTCTGCCAGCGTGTCGATAGTTTTATCGACACGCAGAAAAAAGGAAGGAGAAAAGCTCCTTCCTTTTTTATTTTAATGTATAGGCTGTGCACTCTTTTTCTATTCGTGCCATCGCTTCTTTAGTTCTTTCGTGGTCACCGAAGCCGGAAAGTCTGAAATAGCCCTCGCCGTTTTCGCCGAAGCCCTCGCCCGGAGTACCGATTACGTTACATTTTTCCAAAAGAAAATCGAAAAACTCCCAGCTCTTCATTCCGAACGGGCAGGAAAGCCATACATAAGGGCTGTTAACGCCGCCGTAATAGGTAAATCCCAGGCGGTCGAAGGTATCCATCATCATTTTGGTATTTTCCCTGTAATAATTGATATTTTCTCTTATTTCCTCTTCGCCCTTGTCTGAAAATACAGCCGCCGCCGCACTCTGTACCACATAGGCTACCCCGTTAAACTTAGTGGACTGGCGCCTTTTCCAGAGGTCAAGAAGCTTTACGCCGTCTGACACAAGCTCGTTTTTTATTACGGTATATCCGCAGCGCACTCCGGTAAAGCCGGCGGTCTTTGAAAAGGAGCAGAATTCTATGGCGCACTTTCCCGCTCCCTCTATGGAAAATATGCTTCGTGGACAGTCCTTTTCCGTCACGAATATTTCATAAGCCGCATCGTAAAGTATAACCGCATTATGGCAGAGAGCAAAGTCCACCCATTTTTTAAGCTGCTCTTTATTATAAGCCGCTCCCGTGGGATTGTTTGGCGAGCAAAGATAGATAATATCCGCCTCCATTCCCTCTTCGGGCAGAGGCAGAAAGCCGTTCGACACGTTTGCCGACATAAATTTTATTCTGTGCCCTGCCATAACGTTTGTATCAAAGTAAACCGGGTAAACGGGATCGGGAATCAAAACCGACACGTCGGAGGAAAAAATATCGAGAATATTTGCCACGTCCTCCTTTGCTCCCGAGGTTACCACGATTTCCGACTCGTCCACACCGACGCCCATTTTTTCATAGTGATTTTTTATGGCAGAAAGCAGAAAATCCTCTCCGTAGCTTGAGGGATAGCCGTGAAAGGTTTCCTTTTTTCCCATTTCCCGTGCGGCCACCTCCATTGCCTGTACCGCCGAAAGGCAAAGGGGAAGCGTAACGTCGCCTATTCCCATTTTAATTATATCCGCATCGGGATGAGCCATTTTATACTCCTCGCTCTTTTTGGCAATGGTCTTGAAAAGATAGGAATTTTTAAGCTCGAGATAGTGCTTGTTTATCTTCATAAATTATCCTCCGTTTAAGGTATTTATATTAAAACCGTGCCGTGAAACGCCGTAACGGCGTTTCCGGTCATTAAAATTTTATCCTCCGTATATACTATTGAAAGCTCGCCGCCCAAAAGCTTTACCGTAACGGGCTTTCCCTCGCATACCAAGGAATTTTTCACCGCCGCGGCGACCGAGGCGCAGGCTCCCGTACCGCAGGCAAGGGTTTCTCCGCTTCCTCTCTCCCATACTCTCATCAAAAGGGTGTCGGGACCTATTACCTTTACAAACTCGGTGTTCACGCCCTCGGGGAAAAGCGGAGCCTTTTCGATTATTCTTCCCTCTTTCTCAATGTCAAAGCCCTCTAAATCAAAGTCCTCGGGCACAAATATTACGCAGTGGGGATTGCCCATGCTTACGCACGTAATCTTATACTCCCTGCCGCCTATATTTACTTCTTTAGCTATTACGGCTTCACCCGGTAAGTTTACAGGAATTTTTTTAGGGTCAAACTCCGCCTTTCCCATATCCACCGTGCCGCCTGTGACCTTTCCGTCCTCGATTTTTAATTCAATCGTTTTTATGCCGGAAAGCGTTTCGATTTTAACCTTGTCCTTTTCGGATATTTTATTATCGTACACGAACTTGGCTACGCATCTTACGCCGTTTCCGCACATTTTGCCCTCGCTTCCGTCCGCATTGAACATCCTCATAAAGGCGTCCGCCTTATCGGAGGGACAAACGTAGATAACTCCGTCGCCGCCCACGGAAAAATGACGGTCGGAAAGCCTTTTTGAGAGCTCTCCCTTATCCAATATATCGTATTTAAATCCGTCAACATATATATAATCGTTGCCGCAGCCGTGCATTTTCGTAAATTCCAGCTCCATTTTCTGCCTCCTTATTAAATTCCGCTTGCTCCGTAGTTTGACAAAACTCTCGCCGAGGGGTCGTTTACGTCGCAGCCCCTCCAGGACTTATTGGGCATCCAGAAATCCTTTATCATCTGGGCATTTTCAGGATAGTATTTTTCAAATATCTCACGGTATAATAAGGATTCCTTGGTAAAAGGTCTTGCGTAATCGTATTTTTTTGCTTTTTCTGAAAATTCCAAATCGGTATAATATTTATTCGCATAATCCTTAAGATAGTCCACCATGGAATGACCCACAGCGTCGGAAAACGCCGCCTTCTCACGGTATAAAATATCATGGGGCAGATAATCTCCCTCAAAAGCATGGCGCAGAAGGTATTTTCCTTTATTATATACGTTCATTTTCTTTTCGGGATCCACCGCCATCACATAGCTTACAAAATCAAGGTCGCCGAAGGGCACTCTCGCCTCTAAGGAGTTTACGGAAATGCACCTGTCTGCCCTTAATACGTCGTACATGTGAAGCTCCCTTATCCTCTTTTCGGACTCTTTCTGAAATTCGGATGCCGAGGGAGCAAAATCGGTATATTTATAGCCGAAAAGCTCGTCGGAAATTTCGCCGGTAAGAAGCACCCTTATATCGGTGTTTTCATGAATCCACTTGCAAAGCAAATACATGCCCATGCTCGCCCTTATTGTGGTTATGTCAAAGGTGCCTAAAAGCTCTATAACCTTATCAAGGCTTGAAAGCACGTCCTCCTTGGTCATTATTACCTCGGTGTGGTCGCTTCCAATATAGTCGGCAACCTGTTTTGCGTATTTTAAATCTATTGCGTCGCCGGTCATACCGATGGCGAAGGTTTTTATGGGAGCCTTGCTCTTTTTAGCCGCAACTGCACAGACAAGGGAGGAATCAAGTCCGCCCGAAAGCAAAAATCCCACCTTGGCGTCGGCTACAAGTCTTTTTTCTATTCCGGCGGTAAGGAGCGTATTTAAGTTTTTGCATACGGTTTCAACGCCGTCTTTAATCACCTTATCCACCTTTGTCATATCACGGTAGCAGATAAATTCGCCGTCCTTATAATAGTGTCCCGGAGGGAAGGGCATTATTTTTTTGCAAAGACCGGTAAGATTTTTCGGCTCGCTGGCAAAAACTATAACTCCCGTTTCGTCATAGCCGTAATAAAGCGGTCTTATGCCGATGGGATCACGTGCGGCAATATATTCTTTCTTTCTGCCGTCGTAAATTATCATGGCAAATTCTGCGTCAAGCATGGCGAACATATCCGTTCCGTACTCAAAATACATAGGCAGAATTATTTCACAGTCGGAGTCGCTTTTAAAGCTGTATTTTGCGGAAAGCGTTTTTTTCAGCTTATCAAATCCGTATATCTCGCCGTTGCATACGGTATATGAGCCGTCAAGCTCAAAGGGCTGCATACCCTCGGGGGTAAGACCCATAATCGCCAGACGGTGGAAGCCCAAAAGTCCGTTTCCGGTATTTATAATCCTTGAATCGTCCGGACCCCGTGAAATTGTTTTGTCAAAGCCTTTTTTGAACTTTTGAAGATCCGCTGATACTCCGCAGTAACCCATTATTGAACACATGTTGAATCTTCCCCTTCTAATCTATATGCGCCGAAAAGGGCGTTTTTAAGCGCCCTTTTAAGCTTATCTTATATTTTTTATCTTACGCCGAAGAGCAAATCTCCGTAGGTCGGGAACGGCCAGTATTTTTCACTTGTCAAGGTTTCAGCCTCGTCTGCCGCAACTCTGAGCGCCGCCATCTTAACTAAAAGCTCGTCACGTACAAAGTTTGCCCGCTCCTGAATATCCTCTATATCCTTTAACTTAACGGTAGCCTCGTCCAAGCAGTTCGTTCTGTCGTAAATTATATCGGTAAGTGATGAAAGCTTGGAAATGATGTCGCTCTCGTAAGAAGTTGATACGCTAAGTCCGGCTTCTTTTTTGTTCTTCAAGGTCTTTAAGAGGACGGAAAGATAGCCCTCGATTGCCGGAAGTATTTCCTTCTTCGCCATATCAACCATGGTAAGAGCCTCGATATTTACGGTCTTTACATAGTTTTCAAGCATAATTTCATATCTTGATAAAATCTCCGCCTTGGTAAATACCTTCTGCTTTATAAGCATATCCTCGTTCTTTTGGTCAAGAAGCTTCGGCATGCAGTCGGCAGTGGTCTTAAGGTTGGAAAGTCCTCTTCTCTCGGCTTCCGCCATCCACTCGTCGCCGTAGCCGTTGCCGTTGAAGATTATTCTCTTATGCTCCTTTATTGTGTCCTTGATAAGCTGGTGAAGCTCCTTGTCGAAATCCTCGGCATTTTCAAGCTTGTCGGCGAAAAGCTCTAAGGTTTCGGCGACAGCGGAGTTTAACATAATGTTCGTGCAGGCAATGCTGTTTGAAGAGCCTAACATTCTGAACTCGAACTTATTGCCGGTGAAAGCGAAGGGAGATGTTCTGTTTCTGTCGGTAGTGTCCTTGCCGAATACGGGAAGCACGTCTACGCCCAGCTTCATTTTATCCTTCTTGCCGCCGGCATACTCGGTGTCAGTTTCAATAGCGGACAAAACCTCTGTAAGCTCGTCGCCTAAGAAAATTGAGATAACCGCAGGAGGAGCCTCGTTGGCGCCGAGTCTGTGGTCGTTTCCGGCTGTCGCAACCGAAACTCTCAAAAGATCCTGATAGTCGTCTACTGACTTAATAACCGCCACTAAGAACAGCAAAAACTGTGCGTTTTCATAGGGAGTTTCTCCGGGAGTTAAAAGGTTTACGCCCGTATCCGTCGCAATGGACCAGTTGTTGTGCTTACCGGAGCCGTTTACGCCGGCAAAGGGCTTTTCATGAAGCAGGCACACAAGACCGTGACGGCTTGCAACCTTCTGCATAATTTCCATGGTAAGCTGGTTGTGGTCGGTAGCGATGTTTGTAGTCGAATATATGGGAGCAAGCTCGTGCTGAGCCGGCGCAACCTCGTTATGCTCGGTCTTTGCCAATATTCCAAGCTTCCAGAGCTCCTCGTTAAGATCCTTCATAAACTCGGCAACCTTAGGCTTTATAATTCCGAAGTAGTGATCCTCCATCTCCTGTCCCTTGGGAGGCTTTGCTCCGAAAAGAGTTCTTCCGGTGAAAATTAAGTCCTTTCTCTTATTGTACATTTCCTTGTCCACAAGGAAGTATTCCTGCTCGGGACCGACTGATGTTCTTACCATATGTACGTTGTCGTTTCCGAAGAGCTTAAGAATCCTTAATGCCTGCTTATTTAAAGCCTCCATTGACCTTAAAAGGGGAGTCTTTTTATCCAGCGCCTCGCCGGTATATGAGCAGAACGCCGTGGGAATACAAAGAGTTTTATCCTTTATAAAAGCGTACGAGGTGGGATCCCACGCCGTGTAGCCTCTCGCCTCAAAGGTGGCTCTCAAGCCGCCGGAGGGGAAGCTTGACGCGTCGGGCTCGCCCTTAATAAGCTCCTTACCGGAAAATTCCATTATAACTCCGCCGTCGGGAGCGGGAGATATAAAGCTGTCGTGCTTTTCAGCCGTTATGCCCGTCATAGGCTGGAACCAGTGGGTATAATGCGTTGCGCCCTTTTCGGTCGCCCATTCCTTCATAGCTCCGGCAACGGCGTTGGCAAGATTAATGTCAAGCTCGTGACCCTCTTCTATTGTCTGCTTGAGGGAATTATATACCTTTGCCGAAAGACGTGCCTTCATTTCTCTGTCGTTAAATACGTTTGTTCCGAAATAATCCTGTACCGTAACCATGTGCATCTACCTCTCTTTTTACAAAATAAAAAAGACAAAGACCGCACGTTTATAAGGATAATTTCACCTTACAACACGGCGTCTTTGCCTGTCGATGTCTGCATTGTACACCCAAATTATGTATTTGTCAAGTACTTTTTTTATTTTTTTCGAAGATTTAAATTATCTATTGACAAAATTTGTGTGATGTGCTATAATCACTATCTGAATAAACAAAGGCGTTTATTCCGGTTTGTCATGTCCGGAATATGCGTCTTATTTTTTTACTTAATTTTGAAAGGCGGAGGTATAATGAAGCTTTTGGAAGGTCAGATAAGGATACCGTCAGGCTGTGCGATATCTGCGGTTATCTCTAAGGAAGGGAAAAAAATGACCGGCGAAAAAATAATAGAAAGTATGCGTCCAATGCACGACCGCTCAAACGGTCTGGGCGGCGGCTTTGCCGGCTACGGGATATATCCCGAATACAAGGACTTTTATGCGCTTCATATCTTTTATAACGATACGGCGTCAAGAAATGCCTGCGAGCATTTCTTAAAGGACAGCTTTGAAATAGTAAGGTCTGAAAACATTCCCACAAGAAAGCATAAAAGAATAACCGACGAGCCTTTGATTTGGAGATATTTTGTCGCTCCCTTAGCGTCGGTTTTGTCAAGAATGCAGCTTGACGAAAAGGAATATACCGCAAGAATAGTAATGAAGATAAATTCGGAAATAGAGGGCGCATACGTCTTTTCAAGCGGCAAAAACATGGGCGCATTCAAGGCGGTCGGATTCCCTGAGGACGTCGGCGAATTTTATAAGCTTGAGGAATACAAGGGCTATATGTGGACCGCTCACGGACGGTATCCCACAAACACCCCCGGCTGGTGGGGCGGAGCGCACCCCTTCGGGCTTTTGGACTATACAATAGTACACAACGGCGAGATTTCCTCCTATGACGCCAACAGGCGCTTTATAGAAATGTTCGGCTATAAGTGTACCCTACAAACAGATACCGAGGTAATAACCTACATAGCCGACTATCTTATAAGAAAGCAGGGACTTACTCTTTCTGAGGCGGCGTCGGTTATCGCCGCTCCCTTCTGGAGCACCATAGAGGACAGAGAGGATAAGGAGCTTTTGAATTATTTAAGGTGCACCTACGGAAGTCTTTTAATCACAGGGCCTTTCTCCATTATATTAGGCTTTACAGGCGGACTTATGGCGCTTAACGACAGGCTTAAGCTTCGCAGCATGGTTGTGGGAGAAAAGGATGACAAGGTATTTATCGCCAGCGAAGAGGCGGCTATAAGAACGATGGAGCCTGACGCTTGCAATATTTATTCGCCTGCCGGCGGCGAGCCTGTCATTGTAAAGGTTAAGGAGGGCATTGAATTATGAGTATAAATTATCTTTATCCCGAATACGAGGTCGTAAGAAACGACTCCCGTTGCATAAGATGCCGGGTATGCGAGCGTCAGTGTGCAAACGAGGTACACAGCTTCAACGAGGAGAGAAATCTTTTAATAAGCGACGAGGCAAAGTGCGTAAACTGTAAAAGATGCGTTACCCTCTGCCCCACGCACGCATTAAAAATAGTAAAAAGCGACTGCCGCTTTAAGGAAAACGCAAACTGGACGGACGACACCATAAGAGAGATATACAAGCAGGCAGAAAGCGGCGGCGTGCTTCTTTCCTCCATGGGAAATCCGAAGCCCCTTCCGGTTTACTGGGATAAAATTTTAATAAACGCCTCCCAGGTTACAAACCCGTCCATCGACCCGTTGAGAGAGCCGATGGAAACCAAGGTTTTTTTAGGCAAGAAGCCGGATAAAGTAAAAAGGGACGAAAACGGAAATATAATCTGCAAAACCACGCCCCAGCTTGAGCTTTCAATGCCCGTTATGTTTTCGGCCATGAGCTACGGCTCTATAAGCTATAACGCCCACGCCTCCTTGGCGAGAGCGGCGACAGAGCTTGGCATTTACTACAATACCGGTGAGGGCGGACTTCACGAGGACTTTTATAAGTACGGCCCCAATACCATAGTACAGGTTGCCTCCGGGCGGTTTGGCGTACACAAGGACTACTTAGAGGCCGGAGCGGCGATTGAAATTAAAATGGGACAGGGCGCAAAGCCCGGTATCGGCGGACATCTTCCCGGCGCCAAAATTGTCGGCGACGTATCGAGAACGAGAATGATACCCGAGGGCTCCGACGCCATCTCTCCGGCTCCCCATCACGATATTTATTCAATCGAGGATTTGCGTCAGCTTGTTTACTCCTTAAAGGAAGCGACGGAATATAAAAAGCCCGTTATCGTAAAGGTTGCGGCGGTGCACAATATTGCGGCAATCGCCAGCGGAATTGCCCGAAGCGGAGCGGATATTATCGCTATCGACGGCTTCAGAGGCGGCACGGGTGCCGCTCCCACAAGAATAAGGGATAACGTGGGAATCCCCATAGAGCTTGCCCTGGCAAGCGTTGACCAGCGGCTTAGGGACGAGGGAATAAGAAACGGCGTGTCCCTTGTGGTAGGCGGAAGCATACGCTCTGCCTCAGACGTGGTAAAGGCAATCGCCTTAGGCGCCGACGCCTGCTATATTGCCACAGGCGCATTAATTGCCTTGGGCTGTCACCTTTGCCGAAGCTGCCAGAGCGGCAAATGCAACTGGGGCATAGCGACTCAAAGACCCGAGCTTACAAAAAGACTTAACCCCGATATCGGCTCACAGCGCCTTATAAATCTTATGACCGCATGGAAGCACGAAATTAAGGAGCTTATGGGCGGAATGGGAATAAACTCCATCGAAGCGTTAAAGGGCAACCGTTTAATGCTCCGTGGCGTAGGATTAAACGGAAAGGAGCTTGAGATATTAGGTATCTCACATGCAGGAGAATGAAAAGAGTATATGTAAACGAAGAATGGTGTCTCGGATGTCACCTCTGCGAGTATAACTGCGCCTTTGCGGCAACGGGCGATAAATTTATGTCCCTTGCCTTAAAGGACAAAAAAATTCGTCCGAAAATCAGAGTCGAGGACAACGGAAGGGTTATGTACGCCGTTTCGTGCAGACACTGCGACGACGCAATCTGCGTAAAATCTTGCATATCCGGCGCTCTTTCCAAGGTCGACGGAGTTGTAAAGGTAGATAAAAATAAATGCATCGGCTGTCTTACCTGTATTTTGGTATGCCCCTACGGTGCGCTCACGCAAAACGAAGGCAAGCCTGTCACAAAATGCGAGCTTTGCACCGACAATAAATGCGGCGAGCCGGCATGCGTTAAGGGCTGTCCGAATAACGCCATATGCTTTGAGGAGAGATGATAATGAAAAATTATGTTATTATCGGCGGAGGAATCGCCTCTTTAGGATGTATAGACGGTATTTTACAGACCGATAAAGAAGGCAAAATAACGCTTATCGCAGGCGAGGACGCACTTCCCTATGCCAGACCTTTAATTTCCTATTATCTTGAGGGAAAGACCACCTTGGAGAAAATGTGCTACCGCAGCGAGGAGTTTTTTAAAAGCAATAATATAGACGTAAGGACTTTTGTTCATGCCGAGAAAATAGAGGACGGCACGGTTATTTTGGATACAGGAGAGTCTGTTCCCTTTGACAGGCTTTTAGTGGCGACAGGGTCAAGCCCCTTCGTGCCGCCCATTTCAGGTCTTGACACCGTAGAGAAAAAATTCACCTTTATGACCGAAGAGGATGCTCTTTCCTTGGAAAAAGCTATCGACAAGGACTCTAAGGTATTAATCGTCGGCGCCGGTCTTATAGGCTTAAAGTGCGCCGAGGGAATCTTCGGCAAAGTCGGCTCCATTACGGTCTGCGATTTGGCGGACAAGGTTTTATCCAGCATACTTGACAAAGACTCAGCCGACATTGTCAAGAAAAAAATCGAGGAGCACGGCGTAAGGTTTATGCTCTCAGACAGCGTAAGCGAATTTCACTCAAATAAGGCATTAATGAAAAGCGGCGAAACAGTTGAATTTGACGTTCTCGTTATGGCGGTGGGCGTAAGGCCAAATCTTTCGCTTCTTAAAGACAAAGGCGCCGAAATAAACAGGGGCGTTATAGTAAACGATAAAATGGAAACCTCAATTCCCGGCGTTTACGCCGCCGGAGATTTGACCGAAAGCTTTGACATTACAAGCGGCAGTAAAAAAATTATGGCGATACTGCCCAATGCATATATGCAGGGGCTCTCTGCCGGCAAAAATATGGCAGGCGAGGAAAGCGTGCTTGACAACCAGATACCCATGAACTCCATAGGCTTTTTCGGCTATCATATTATGACCGCCGGAAGCTATGAGGGCGAGCTTTACGAGGAACGAAGCGAAGACTCTTTAAAAAAGCTTTATATAAAGGATAACCGCCTTGTAGGCTTTATCTTTTTAGGCTCTGTAGATAAGGTCGGAATTTATACTTCGCTTATACGTAATAAAACCCCGCTGGATACCATAGATTTTGAGAATATCAAAAAAAATCCTTCACTTTTGGCATTTTCTCAAAATTACCGTAGAAAAAATCTCGGAGGTGTGTTATAATGCTTATAGATGCATCAAAGCTTGAATTCGGCGAGCTTAACGAAAAAATCAGAAATTCAGATAACAATATAGAAATTAAAGGCTGTTTGGGGCAAAGGTTTATAGCAGCCGGACTTTCCGACCGTAAAATCAGCATTGACGGCGTGCCCGGAAACGCCTTGGGCGCTTACCTTAACGGTGCCGAAATTAGGGTACACGGCAACGCTCAGGACGCCGTGGGAGATACCATGAATTCGGGCAGTATTATAGTAGAGGGCAATATAGGCGACGCGGCAGGCTATGCAATGCGTGGCGGAAAAATTTTCGTACGGGGCAATGCAGGCTACCGTGCCGGCATACACATGAAGGCTTATAAGGAAAAGCATCCCACCCTTGTAATCGGCGGAAGAGCCGGAAGCTTTTTAGGCGAATATCAGGCAGGCGGCACCATTATAGTGCTGGGGCTTGACCGGGGCGATAAGGATATAGTGGGAGCGTTTCCCTGCACCGGTATGCACGGCGGCAAAATGTTTTTAATGGGCGATGCGACAAAGATTAAATTCCCTCATCAGGTTACGGCTCATATTGCCTCCCTTGAAGAAAAAGAGGAAATTTTGTCGCCCCTTAAGGAATTTTGTGAGCTTTTTTCCCTCACCTTTGAAGAAATAATAAATTCTGATTTTACTCTTGTGCTTCCGGACAGTAAAAATCCGTTCAAGCAGATGTACGTTACCAACTAAAGAAAGAGCAGGTGTGGTTTATGATCTATTCAAAAAGCGAGGTTATACAGTACGTAAAGGAGGAGGATATTAAATTTATCCGTCTTGCCTTTACCGACGCCTTGGGCAATATGCGAAACATCTCCATAATGCCCGGCGAGCTTGAGAGAGCCTTTGACACCGGTATAGGGATTGACGCTTCGGCAGTCCCCGGCTTTGGAGGCGAGGTCTATTCCGACCTGTTTCTTCATCCAGATCCCGCTACATTGTCCGTCCTTCCCTGGCGGCCGGAGCACGGCGGAGTAGTGAAAATGTTCTGCTCCCTTTCCTATCCGGACGGACGTCCCTTTGAATCCGACAGCAGGACAATTCTTAAAAATGCGGTTAAAGCCGCTATGAACGCAGGCTATATTTTTACCTTCAGCTCCGAGCTTGAGTTTTATCTTTTCAAAACCGACAGCGAAGGCCGTCCGACCAAAACGCCCTTTGACATGGCAAGGTATATGGATATTGCACCAATGGACAAGGGCGAGAATGTGCGAAGAGAAATTTGCCTTACCTTGGAGCGTATGGGAATTAAGCCCGAAAGCAGTCACCATAAAGAAGGACCGGGACAAAACGAAATAGATTTCCGCTTTTCCGACCCACTTTCCGCCGCCGATAACGCTCAGACCTTTATGTGGGTTGTAAAGACGGTGGCGGCAAGAAACGGACTTGATGCCGACTTTTCACCGAAGCCTCTTGCAGGCGAGCCGGGAAACAGCTTTCATATAAATATGTCCGTGAAAAGCATAAGGGAGGAACATGACCTTTATCCCTATGTAATCTCGGGAATTATTAAAAGGATTCCCGAAATGACGGTATTTTTCAATCCCACCGAAAATTCATACGAAAGATTGGGCAAGGACAAGGCTCCCGTTTATATATCCTGGTCGGCGGAGAACCGTTCTCCGCTTATAAGAATTCCGGCGGCAAAAGGCGAATACAAGCGTCTGGAGCTTAGAAGTCCCGACCCCGAGGCGAATCCCTACATTGCCTATGCGCTTTTAATTTACGCTTCTCTTGAAGGGATACAGGATAAAATTATGCCTCCGGAGGCGGCAAACCTAAATCTTTTCCATGCCCCCGAGGAAATAAAGTCAAAATATCAGCGTCTTCCCGACTCTCTTATTAAAGCGGCATCCATTGCCAAAGAAAGCAGCTTTATAAAAGAGCTTCTTCCGGACTCGGTCATTTCAGCCTATTGTAAATAATTTTCATGAGGAGATTTTGCATATGGTATTTAAGGAATACACATACAGCGTCCTTATCGTTTCCTCATCGGAGAAATTTTACCGTCAGATATTGCCCATGCTCCCGGAAAACGAGTTCGAGCCCAAGGTTTTCGTCCAAAATTCCGACGAAGCAAGGAGGCTTTTATCAGACCGCGGCTTTGATATTGTGCTGATTAACGCACCCCTTACCGACGATTTCGGCTCTAAGCTTGCCTCCGACATTGCGGCGGATTCAAAAAGCGGAGTTTTAATGTTTGTAAAAAACGACATTTACGAGGAGGTAACCGCCAAGGTGATTGATTCGGGCGTATTTACCCTGTCAAAGCCTGCGGCGTCATCTACCGTCAGTCAGGTCTTAAATATTATGTACGCAATGCAGGAGCGCTTTAAGCTGCTTGGGAAAAAGACAGTCAGCTTAGAGGAAAAAATGGAGGAAATAAGGCTTGTCAACCGGGCAAAATGGATACTTATAAAAAATGTCAACCTGTCTGAGGACGAAGCACACCGATTGATTGAAAAGCAGTCCATGGATCAGAGAAAATCTAAGCGTGAGATAGCGGAAGGTATAATAAGAACTTATGAAAACTAAAAGACAGCAAAATGCTGTCTTTTAGTTTTTTATCTTTTTAAGGCAAAATAAGCCGCCCTTTTCCTATCACATATTTTTTATAGTCCAAGTCCTTTTCCCTCGCCGTAAACGCCCCTTAAAGGCTTTATCGCCTATCCTTAAATTCCGAGTCCCTCTTTTGTTGCCGTTTCAGCGTTTTATGCATAAAAAATACGCCCTAAAAGGGCGTATTTTTTTATGACTTAAATTACTCAGCTTCAGCTTCGTCAGCAGGAGCTTCTTCTTCAGCGGGAGCTTCTTCCTCAACGGGAGCTTCCTCTTCTTCAACGGGAGCTTCTTCCTCAACGGGTGCTTCGTCCTCTACAACAACTTCTTCCTCAACGGGAGCTTCTTCCTCAGTCTTTTCAGATGTGCATGCCGCAAAAGAAAGGATCATTAATGCTGCAGCAGAAAGTGCTATAAACTTTTTCATTGTTTCTTCCTCCATTAATATGTTTTTATATTTCCTTTATGGAACGTCACTTATTTTAGCACCCAAAAGCCCTCTTGTAAAGATGAAAAATGCACAAAATCACATAATCGGGTTGATTATTTTTTTGTTGTTATGCATATTGATTTTACGAAAAAAACATTCTTTTGTCAAAGCTTTAAGGAAAACCGAAAATTTTAATCTTAATCGAAGCTTAAGCCGTAAAAATTTGCCTTTCAAAATCGGTGCTCAAAATTGGTAGTGTCAGGCTATGTTCAAATCGACGTTTTGGGGGATGCCGTCTACCCTTCCCGTTTCGCTGTACTGCCATTTTTAATAGGAATTAAGAGGAGCGGTATTATCGTCCTGTGCCTTTGTTATTTCCATAATTTCAACCGTATATTTCCCGTTCGGTGCGTCGACCTCTGCCGTCTGACCGACCTTTTTACCCAGCACTGCCTTTCCGAAGGGCGATTCCTTGCTTATAAGCTGATTTTCAAAGTCATTTCTGACCGTTGTAACTATTCTGAAGGTCATTTCCATGTTCATTGACGGAATATTTGCCCTGACAATATCGTAAAGCCCCACGGCGTCGGGAGCGGAGTTATCCTCGATAACCTTTGCGGTCTTTATCATATTTGTAAGGTAGCGTATGCGGCTTTCGTTCTTGTTTTTAAGGCGCTTAGCCTCCTTATATTCTGCGTTTTCGCTTAAGTCCCCGTAAGCTCTGGTACGCTTAACCTCCTCAAGAAGCTCATGTCTTAAGGTAACCGTGCGGTATTCAATTTCCTCTTTCATTTTCTCTATATCATTTTTTGTGAGTTCGTTATACATTTTGTTTCCTTTCGTATTGAAATACCTTACCAAATCATAACCGGTATCACATTAAAATGAAATTGTGCCATATGAAAAATACGGACAGCCAAAGCTATCCGTATTTTATTGGTGACAGTAATAAAATTACTTAAGTTCAACCTTTGCGCCGACAGCTTCAAGCTTAGCCTTGTAGCCCTCTGCGTCCTCTTTGCCGATTGCTTCCTTAAGAGTTGTGGGAGCGCCTTCAACAGCGTCCTTAGCTTCCTTAAGACCAAGACCGGTGATTTCACGAACAACCTTGATAACCTGAAGCTTCTGAGCGCCTGCTTCTGTAAGTACAACGTCGAAATCGGTCTTCTCTTCAGCTGCGGCAGCTGCTGCGCCGGGAGCTGCTGCAACTACGGCTGCTGCTGCGCTTACGCCGAACTCCTCTTCCATCATTTTAACGAGCTCTGCTACTTCCAATAATTTTAATTCCTTGATATCGTCAAGGATCTTGTTAAGATCTGCCATGATTTTTACCTCCGTTTTATATCTTTTTCTTTAATTAATTACGCCTGGGGCTCTTCTGCTGCTTCGGGCTCTGCTGTTTCAGAGGCTTTCTTTGCAGCAAGGTCAGCCATTTCCACTCCGCCTTCAACGATCGTGTTAAGCAATCTTACAAGACCGGATACGGGTGACTTTAAGCTGCCCATCATCTTTGCCAGAAGCTCTTCTCTCGAAGGTGTTTCGGCAAGCTGCTTTATTTCTTCGATAGAGATAACAGCTCCGTCCATGAAGCCGGCTTTCACCTGTAAAGCTTCATGCTTTTTTGCAAATTCTCCGATAACCTTTGCCGGAGCAACGGGATTATCCGCGCTGACAGCCAAGGCTGTGGGGCCGTTAAGAATAGGCTCTAAGGCTTCAAATCCAACCTCTTTTATCGCTCTTGATGTAAGAGTGTTTTTAATAACCTTATACTCAACGCCTGCTTCACGGAATTTCTTACGAAGCTCCGTATCTTCCTCAACGGTAAGACCGCAGTAATTTACAAATACGCCTGCCTGTGAATTTTTAAGCTTTTCAGCCATATCAACTACAAGCTGCTTCTTCTGTTCCAATATCTGTGCACTGGGCATAATCGGCACCTCCTTCTTTTTTGTTATGCCGCAAAAAAGCGGCTTCGTCCGATAGACAAAAGCCGCATAAATCCTTAAAGATTTTGCACCTTCCTCGGCAGGACTTACCTTTTTGCCTGCTGTCTACGGAACAATTGCTTAATTATATTAACATATAATTATAGTTTTGTCAAGCATTAAATCAGCCTAATTTTGAGGGGTTGATTTTAATGCCGGGGCCCATGGTGCTGGCAACGGCAACGCTTCTTAAATACTGTCCCTTTGCCGCCGCAGGCTTTGCCTTTATAATTGCACCTAAAAGCGCATCAAAGTTTTCCTTAAGCTGAGAAGCCTCGAAAGAAGCCTTTCCGATGGGGCAGTGAATGATGTTTGTCTTATCAAGACGGTACTCAATCTTACCTGCCTTAACCTCGGCTACAGCCTTGGCAACGTCCATTGTTACAGTTCCGGACTTCGGGTTGGGCATAAGTCCCTTAGGACCGAGCACTCTACCTATACGTCCTACCACGCCCATCATGTCGGGAGTAGCTATAACAACGTCGAAATCAAACCAGTTTTCGCTCTGGATTTTAGTAACAAGCTCTTCGCTTCCTGCAAAATCGGCGCCGGCTTCGAGAGCCTCGTTAACCTTATCGCCCTTGGCAAAAACCAAAACTCTTACCTTTTTGCCTGTTCCGTGAGGAAGAACGATTGCGCCTCTTACCTGCTGGTCTGCGTGTCTTGAGTCAACGCCGAGCCTTATGTGACATTCTATTGTTTCGTCGAATTTAGCCTTCGCTGTGCTTTTTGCGAGAGCAACCGCAGCAGCAGGATCATATAATTCGGCGGAGTTGATAGTCTTTGCGCTATCTATATATTTTTTACCCAAATTCAAAACCTCCCTGTGGTCATACGAAAGCCTTAGCTTTCTCCCACAATATAATCAAATTACTTAGTCCTCTACTACAATTCCCATGCTTCTTGCCGTTCCGGCAATCATGCTCATTGCAGCTTCTACTGATGCCGCATTCAGGTCAGGCATCTTCTGCTCTGCTATCTTTCTTACGTCTTCCTTTTTAACAGTAGCAACCTTTGTTTTGTTCGGCACGCCGCTTCCTGATTCAATGCCGCAGGCCTTTTTCAAAAGAACTGCTGCCGGCGGAGTCTTTAAAACGAATGAATAGCTTCTGTCAGCGTACACAGTAATTACAACGGGAATAATAAGACCTGCATCCTTAGATGTTTTCTCATTGAATTCCTTTGCAAACTGAGGAGCGCTTACGCCGTAGGGACCGAGTGCGGGACCAACGGGCGGAGCCGGAGTCGCCTTTCCTGCCGGAATCTGGAGTTTTACGTAACCTATTATTTTCTGAGCCATGTACAAGTGCACCTCCTTAACAAAATTGTGGTAAACACCGAAAACCTTCATCGCCTTGAAAGTAAGACGCTTCTTGCTTTTCCGGTGCCAAAGAGCGGATAAACATCCTCCCACTTACATATAACAAACCTTTCGGTTTATTAACAAAAATTAAAGTACCTCGATCTGCCCGAACTGGAGTTCAACGGGAGTATCTCCGTTAAACATGGGTACCAAAACGGTAACGATATGCTTGTCCGTATCGATTTTCTCGACAGTACATACATAGTCGCTGAAAGGACCGTCGGTAATTCTTACGCTGTCGCCCACCCCAAAGTCTAAAGAAATCTCTTTCTTTTCAATGTTCATGCGGACGATTTCATCGTCGGTTAAAGGCACCGGGTCAGACCCGGGACCGACAAAGCCGGTAACGCCTCTTATATTTCTTACAACATACCAGCTATCGTTTGTTATTATCATTTTAATAAAAACGTATGACGGGAAAATTTTATGCTGGGTGACCTTCTTTTCGCCGTTTTCCTTTTCCTCGACGATTTCTTCCACGGGCACCTTGACCTCAAATATAAGGTCCTGCATACCTAAATTTTCAACGGATTTTTCTATATTATCCTTAACCTTGTTTTCGTAGCCCGAATATGTATGAGCCACGTACCATTTTGCCTGGGAACTATCAGCCATAACAAGACCGCACCGCCTTTTTTCCTACGGCGCGAAAAGCCTCCTTTCTGTTTTCCGCGTAATTAAGACCTTTTAGAATAACTTCTGGAACAATGCCTGGAATAAAAGGTCAAATGCGAAAACCAAAAGTCCGGTAACCGCCAGGAAAACGAGAACGATAACGGTGTTTTTAACCGTCTGATTCTTCGTGGGCCAGGTTACCTTTTTAAGCTCTATTTTAACGTCCTTGCAAAACTTTCCGATTTTTTTGAAAATGTTGCCCTTCTTTTTAGCCTCTTCTGCCATAACAGGTACACTTCCTTCCTTAATTATTTCGCCTCTTTATGCATTGTGTGCTTGCGGCAGAAAGGACAATACTTGTTAAGCTCAAGTCTGTCGGGCGTATTCTTTTTATTTTTCACGGTGTCATAGTTTCTCTGCTTGCACTCGCTGCACGCTAATGTAATCTTTACTCTCATTATAAGATACCTCCTGTTATCTGAAAGACCTGTTTTTAAGTCTTTTTTGCACTTCAAAAAAGCTTCATCCTAAGGAGAAGCAATTATTACTATACCACAAGCTTCTCCTTATGTCAAGCTTTTTTTATTTTCGATTTAATTTTTTGCGCCTTTTGCACCCTTTAGCCCCTTAAGGCTGTTTTCAGACAAAAGATTTGTATCGTAGGTGAAGCTTAAGTTTTCTCTTTCCCTCTCCCGTTTTAAGGCAAGGTCAACAAGCTCATCCAAAAGCTCTCTGTAGCTTATTCCGGCGCCCTCCCAAAGGTAGAACGACAAGGAGCCGGGAATGGTGTTAATCTCGTTGACGTAAATTTTATCCTCGTCCTTATCTATCATAAAGTCTATTCTGGCAACGCCGGAGCAGTTTAACGCCTTAAAGGTTTTTACCGCAAGCTCTCTTATATACTCGGTCTTATCCTTAGGAAGGTCGGCGGGGATTTTTCTCGATGCGCCGCTCATGCCCTTTGCACTTTTTGTTCCGCCCTTATATTTATCGTCGTAGCTTAATATTTCTCCGGAGCCTAAGGGCTCTTCAAGAAGCGACGCACGTGCGGTAGCGTAATCGCCCAGCACAGAGCAGTTTATTTCCCTTAAATTTCCAATTGCGTGTTCCGCAAGTATTCTCTGAGAGTACATAGCCGCCGTTTCGATTGCATCCGAAAGCGTCACTCTGTCGCCGGCTACGGTAATTCCCACGCTGGAGCCCAAATTAACGGGCTTTATAATAACGGGATAGCCGATTTCCAGCTCGATTTTATCTAATGCCTCGCCCGGGTCCTTAAAATAGTCCTTGGTATGGAAGCAAACGCCGTCCAAAACCGGTATGCCTGACGCCTTAAGCACGGTTTTCATAACGTACTTATCCATGCCCACCGCACTTGAAACAACGTCGCAGCCGGCATAGGGCAGACAAAGAGTCTGCAAAAAGCCCTGAAGAGCGCCGTCCTCCACATTTGTGCCGTGAACTACGGGAAGCGCCGCATCTATTTTCGCAGCTATGTTATTTCCGAATTTTTTCGGCGGATAATACTCCAAAACCGTTTCATTCTCATGCCTTACGGGCATAACCCTCTTACACTCCGAAAGAAGTGCCTTCAAATCCTTGTATTTATCTATATCGAAAAGCGCCTCGCCCGAATAGAAGAGGTTGGATTTTGTGATATACATGGGGATAACATTGTATCTTTCACGGTTTAAGGAAGCCATTGCCTGTACCGCCGAAATGACCGACACCTCGTGCTCGACGCTTTTTCCGCCGAAAAGTACCAAAAGATTTATTTTCATTTTTCTCTTCCTTTCTATAATTGACTTTAAGCTTTAATTTAAAGGAAATTGTCCGGCAGATCGTTTTCCAAAAGAACTACCGACGGTACATCGGTTATCTTATATACATAAGAAAGTGCGTCGTTTATGTCCTTTGCCACATAAAGCCTTGCCGAATCAAAGCCTGCCTCCAAGACGCCCTCCTTTATGGGTCTTGCCTGCTTTTTACCCACGAGCACGATATAATCTGCCGAGGCGGCCGCCTTTTTTCCAAGCTCTCTGTTTAATCTATCCTGCTCATCTCCCAGCTCGACCATGCCGGGCGTCACCAATATTTTTCTTTCCGAAAAGCCCGAAAGAGCGTCGAGAGCCGCCGCCGCTCCCGACGGGTTTGAATTATATGCGTCGTCGATAACCGTATATCTTGGATTTTTTATAAGCTTAAGCCGGTGCTCCGGCGCCTTAAGCTGTCTTACCGCCGCCTTTAAGTCCTCCTCGGGAACGCCCAGAAAGGCTGACACCCCAAAGGCGCCGGCAATATTCACTGCGCTGTAATTTCCCAAAAGAGAGGTGGAAAGCTCCGTTCCGTTTAGCATAAACTTTGAGCCGTTAGAGGAATATTTAAGCTCCGACACGCAAAAATCCGCACTTTTATCGGTGCCGTAGGTGATTTTTCTGCCCGTGAAATTTTTCTTCCTTATATATTCGTTATCGTAATTTAAGAACATCGTGCCGCCCTTTTTTGCCACCGCCTCGGCAAGCTCAAACTTTGTATCGCATACGTTTTCGATTGTCTTAAAGGTTTCAAGATGCTGAGGCCCGACCGAGGTGATAATTCCGTAATCGGGGGCTACAATGTCGCAAATTTCCTTTATATCGCCCTTGTTTTTGGCTCCCATCTCCACAACGAATATCTGATGGGTGCTTTTAAGCTGTTCCCTTATTGTCCTTACCACGCCCATGGGCGTATTAAAGGAGCCGGGAGTCATAAGCACGCTGTATTTTTCCGAAAGAAGCCTTGTAACAGCGTATTTCATACTGGTCTTGCCGTAGCTTCCGGTAACGCCTATTACCTTAAGCTTCGGCATATCGGCAAGGATTTTTTTTGCGTCGTTTATGTACCTTTTGGCTATAAGCTTTTCGACCGGCATATCCAATATGTCCGCCGCCAAAACCAAAAACGGAGTAATAAACGCCGCCAGGAAAAGTATCGCCGAGGCCGCCGCCGCTTTTTCTATGAAAAGGAGGGCGCACATTGACGCCAAAAGCTCCAAAAGGGTTAAGAAAAAGAATATTCTTTTAACACGTCCCGTATAAACCAGGGGTTTTTTTGCCTTTTTCATTTTATAGGGCGCAAATATGAAAAACAACGCCGCCGATAATAAAAATGCACCGCTCCCGAAAAATGCGCCGATAACGCCCGGAATAACAAAAAGGGCGCGCAGGCACACCGCCTTATTTTTATTTTCAGAAAGCCATTTTAAATATCTTTCCGGACGGTAGGAATTAAGCTGAAGCATGTGCACGCTTAGCCTTGATGCAAAAAACGAAAATACAATATATCCTGCCGCCATGGCGAAAAACTCAGAATAAGTCATACGTCCGCCTCCTTAGTTTTCCAAGAAATACTTTATTGCGCCTATCGCCGCACCCGGATTGTCAAGATAGGAAAAATGACCGGCGCCCTTAATCTCGGCAAGTCCCGAGCCGGGTATAAGCCTTTCCATGGTCCTTCCGTCCTCTATGGGCGTAGCGGTATCCTCGCTTCCCCATATAAGAAGGGTTTCCGCCTTAATAAGCGGAAGGCGGTCTTTAAGATCTTCATTAAGAAGGCGGCTCATAGTCGCACGCATAACCGGCGACGAATTTTTATAGTCCTCGCTTCCGGTTTTATCAAGAAGCCTTTCGTAAAGTCCGCTTTTTTCAAAAAGGGGGCTTTTTAATATTTTCTTCCCTATTTTATAAGAATATACCTTAATATAGTAAGACGGCTTATGCTTAGCCTTTATCCCGGCGCTGTCAATTAAAATAAGCTTTTCGGGGAAAAACCAGTCGGAGCACGAGCGTATAAGCACCCGCCCCCCGTTAGAATGTCCGATTGCGGCAAAGGGAGCAAGGTCTTTTTTCTTTATAAACTCCTTTATAAATTCGGAATAGTCCCAAACGCCCCAGGGCGTATCCGGCTCGCCGGATGCGCCGCAGCCGGGCAAATCCGGCGCCACCACGTGAAAATTTCCCTTTAACATATTAAATATGGGGGCAAGGCTTTCCTTGTTTGCTCCCCAGCCGTGCAGAAGAAGAACGGTTTTACCCTCCCCTGCCTCGTCATAGCATATATTAAGTCCCTTTATATTTATATCCATAAATTATCATCCTCTATACTTTCCTTCTAATTATATACCACCCGAGGGCGCAAGTCAAGATTTTGCTTGCGCTGTGAATAATTTTGGTATATAATAATATGTAACGGTAAATTTAAAAATGCATAAACTGCTTAAGTGGAGGTGGTAGTTATTTCTTCCCCGCTTAAGTTAAGGAAAAGAAAAGGGCTTCGCTTTTTTGCCGTCCTTTTGTCCTTATTTATCCTGTTCTCTTTGGTTGTATTTACACGGAGCGCAAGAAAAATGCTTGAGGCGGCTGACAGCGAATGCGGCCATTTGGCAAGCCGACTGCTCTATGATGCAGCTTTAGCCCTTCCGTCCGAGCTTTACTCGGATATTACCGTAGTAAGCCGGGAATCTTCCGGCCGTATTACGGGCATTTCTTCAAATTCCGATAAAATAAACCGCCTGCAGAGCCTTTACATAAAAAATATTTTGTCCGCCCTTTCCGACAATAAAAAAGCGACTATTTCCATTCCCTTGGGAAACCTTACCGGAAGTATATTTTTGTCGGGCAGAGGTCCTTCAATAAAGCTTATCATGGTTCCCACAGGCTCTGTCGAGGCGGATATTAAAAGCGAATTTTCAGACGCAGGAATAAATCAGACAAAGCATACCTTATATATAAACGCAAAAATATCCGTCCGTGCGCTGTTTCCTTTTTCCTCAAAGACTACAAGCGAGGTTAAAATCCCCGTGTCCGAAACGGTGATAGTCGGCGATATTCCCACGTTTTACGCTGAAGGGAGATAAAATAAATGTTTAACATAGTATTGGTAGAGCCGGAAATTCCCCAGAATACGGGAAATATCGCCCGTACCTGCGCCGCAACCGGCAGCCGTCTTCATCTCGTGCGCCCGTTGGGCTTTGAAATCGACGACAAAAAGCTAAAGCGTGCCGGACTTGACTATTGGCACCTGCTCGATATTACATATTATGATAATCTGGACGCATTTTTTCTTGAAAATAAGGGCGCAAGATTTTTCCTTGCCACCACAAAGGGCGGCAAAAATTATTCTGAGGCAGAATATAAGGACGGGGATTTTCTTATTTTCGGCAAGGAAACACGAGGACTTCCCGAAACCCTTATATGGGATAATCCCGAAAGCGCCGTAAGAATTCCCATGATAGACGAGGCGAGAAGCTTAAACCTCTCAAACTCCGTCGCCGTAATAATTTACGAGGCGCTTCGCCAGACCGGCTTTTCAAGCCTTAAAAAAGAGGGGCTTTTGACCGAGGAGCCAAACCATACACCGAGAGAGCTTTTATAAAAATCAGAAAGTTTTGTCTTTCTGTCATAATTATAAGGAGGAGATTTTATGAGATACACACACGTAAATAAAGGTACCTGCTCAAGGGGAGTATCCTTTGACATGGACGATGCCGGAACGGTAACAGGGGTAAAATTCGAGGGCGGCTGCAACGGAAACACCAAGGGCATTGCCGCACTCTGCGAGGGACAAAGTGCAGAAAATTTAATAAAAATTCTTTCGGGCATACAGTGCGGAATAAAGGGCACCTCATGCCCGGATCAGCTTGCCCGTGCCCTTTATGAGGCGAGAAACGAAAAATAACGGGTAATAATTAAAGGGACGCCCAAATAAAATTATAATAAATACGAAAGGAGCGTCCCTATGTTTTACGTTTTCAAAAAAAATCAGGTAATTTTATTTCTGGCTTTAATTTTTCTCGTTGTTACCGCCGTAACGCTTTCGGTATACGGAGTTGATAACGATGTTTCGTTATGCGTTAAATTTATAAAAAATTTAGGCTACACTCCGGAGGAAGCCCCCTTTGACGCGGCGGATATAGAAATTCCGGAGGGCTTCGGCAAGGTTTACGAAAACTACAACGAGTTAAACAAAGAGGCCGGCTTTGACCTTACTCATTTAAGGGGACTTACCGTAAAAAGGTACAGCTTCCGCTTAAAGGGCGAGGATTCGCTTTATGCAAATATTCTTATCTATGAAAACAAAATATGCGGAGGAGATATATGCAATCCGGCTCTGTCGGGCTTTATGCTTCCGCTTAATCCGAAACAGTAAGGAGCTTTTATGCGTCTTGACAAATTCATTGCCGACTGCGGCATGGGAACACGCAGTCAGATAAGGGAAATGATAAAAAAAGGCAGGGTATCCGCAGACGGAGAAACTCTAAAGGACCCGTCCTTTAAGGTAGAGAAGGATACCAAGGTATGCCTTGACGGAAAGATACTTTCCTATTCAGAGTTTTTTTATCTTATGATGAACAAGCCCTCGGGAGTAATCTCGGCCGTTTTCGACAAAAAACATAAGACGGTTACAGACCTTCTTTCGCCCGAATATAATAACCGTTCGCCCTTTCCCGTCGGCAGACTGGACATTGATACCGAGGGACTTTTAATTATTACCAACGACGGCGATTTTGCCCACAGGATAACCTCCCCCTCTCACCTGGTGGACAAGACCTATTTTTTAAGGACCGACAGGCATATTCCCAAAGAGGCGGCATCGCTTTTTTCAGAGGGAGTTTATATTCAGGGCGGCTATAAAACTCTTCCGGCAGCTTTTAAGGCGACCGCTCCCAACGAGGCTTACCTTACAATACACGAGGGAAAATTCCATCAGGTCAAGCAGATGCTTGAGGCGGTGGGCACAAAGGTAACATACTTAAAGCGCATAAAAATAGGCAATCTCTGCCTTGATCCTAAGCTTTTACCGGGAGAATACCGCCCGTTTTTGCCCTCTGAAAGCGTGTTTTAGATAATTTTATGCAATTGTGCTAAATATAATTTTTTTATTTTGTTGAAAAACACACTATTATTTTAATAAAATTTATGTTATTCTATTAGTATCTAATATTGGCAGATAAATATGTATTAATTTTTAGGAGGAAATTATTCACGATGGCAGGTTTAAGTTTAAAAAACATCTACAAGAAATATTCCGGCGGAGTTATTGCCGCAAACGATATTTGCCTTGAAATAGAAGATAAGGAGTTCGTTATCCTTGTAGGTCCTTCAGGCTGCGGAAAGTCAACTACACTTCGTATGATAGCCGGTCTTGAGGATATTTCAAGCGGTCAGCTTTACATAGACGGAAAGCTGATGAACGACGTTGCTCCCAAGGACAGAGATATAGCCATGGTTTTCCAGAACTATGCCCTTTATCCTCATATGACGGTTTTCGATAATATGGCGTTTGGACTTAAGCTCAGAAAGACTCCCAAGGACGAAATAAAAAGACGTGTTGAAGAGGCCGCAAAGATTCTTGATATAGGACATCTTCTTGACAGAAAGCCCAAGGCTTTGTCCGGCGGTCAAAGACAGCGTGTTGCTTTGGGACGTGCCATAGTGCGTGAGCCTAAGGTATTCTTGATGGACGAACCCTTGTCAAACCTTGACGCAAAGCTTCGTGTTCAGATGAGAGCTGAGATTTCAAAGCTTCATCAGCGTCTTCAGACCACCTTTATATACGTTACTCACGACCAGACCGAGGCTCTTACCATGGGTACAAAAATCGTTGTTATGAAGGACGGTTATATTCAGCAGGTTGATTCTCCTCAGGAGCTTTACGATCATCCCGTAAATCTTTTCGTTGCAGGCTTTATCGGAAGCCCCGAAATGAACTTTATAAACGCCAAGCTTGACAAGGAGGGCGACAAGGTTTCCCTTTCCTTCGGTGACGGTCATAAGATATTCTTGGTTGAAAGCAAGGCAAAACAGCTCCTTGACACCTGTCCCCAGTACATCGGCAAGGAGGTTATTATGGGTATCCGTCCCGAAAATATACATGATGAAGAAGTATATCTTTCCACCATGGATAACAGTAAAGCCACGGTTGACGTTGACCTTACCGAATCCTTGGGCTCTGACACCCTTCTTCACCTTGACATCCAGGGTACTCACGTTGTTGCAAGAGTTAATCCCAGAACACAGGCAAAGGCAGGCGAAAAGGTTGAGGTTGCGTTTGATACCAACAGACTGCACCTTTTCGATAAAGAAACTGAGCTTGCTATACTTAACTGACAAAAAATCCTTTGCGTTTTTCGCAAAGGATTTTTATTAACTTAAGATTATTTCAAATAACTTGTTTCTTCCTTTTTGGAAAAAAGCCGCTTATGAAAAGCGGCTTTTTTTCCTTATTTATAATTCTGCGTTTTCAGCATACAGTGTAAAAAAGCTTATATAAGCGAAAGCTTTTTCATTTCTTTCTTTAGCACTTCAAGGTTTTTTTCTTCCATTTCATAAAGAGGCAGTCTTAAAATACCGCTGTCCTTGCCCATAAGACAAAGAGCCGTTTTAACGGGAATCGGATTAACCTCCGAAAACAGAGCCTTTATTAAGGGGTAATATTTTACCTGAAGATTACCTGCTTTTTCATATTCCCCTTTAAGGCAAAGGCGGCACATGTCTTGGGTTTCCCTCGGCATGACGTTGGAAAGCACGGATATTACACCCTTTGCGCCGACGCTCATCATAGGAACGATAACGTCGTCGTTTCCCGAATATACCGCCAAATTATCGCCGCACCGGGATATAATTTCCACCGTACGGGCGACGTTGCCCGTCGCCTCCTTAATGGCAACGATATTCTCAATTTTCGAAAGCTCCTCCACGGTTTCGGGCTTAATGTCTACCCCCGTGCGTGAGGGGACATTATATAAAATCGCCGGCAAATCGGTAGATGCGGCCAAGGCTTCATAATGGTGCAGAAGTCCCCTTTGCGTAGTCTTATTATAATAAGGCGACACCCATAAAAGTCCGTCGGCTCCCCTCCTTTGAGCCTCCTTATTCATCATAACGGCGTGGTCGGTATTATTACTGCCCGTTCCGGCGATTATTTTAAGCCTGTCTTTTGCACAGATTTTCGCATATTCTATTGCGTCAAGATGCTCTTTATCCTCTAATGTCGGAGCCTCGCCCGTAGTTCCGCAGATTACTAAGGCCGGTATGCCGGCTTCTGCCTGAAAATCCACCAGCCGCCTTATGGCGTCAAAATCAACTCCCTTTTCGTTAAAGGGCGTTACCAGCGCAGTTGCCGCTCCCTCAAAAATAAGCTTCTTCATATTTTTCTCCCCTTTCACTATGCACTATATGTAATAAAAAATAAGTTAATGCCTAAAAGCAGAGGTATTTTTATACTGTTTCCTCCCGAGTTTATTATAACTCCGCATAATTTTTTTGTCAATCTGCACTTAACCGCTTGAAAATATTTATCTTTTATGTTATACTTTGAATTGATAAATCAAATCGGAGGCAAAAAATGTCCCTTTACAAAATCGCAGATTTTATTTTTGATATAAAAAACAAATACTCCTACAGTGCCCGTCTTATGGCGGACTATAAATGCTCTTGTGATTTACCGTCCGACTTTAGCGTTGAAATTCCCGAAAGCGAAATAGATATATCCTTAAAAAAGGAACCATCGTCGGGGCCGGGCTATCACGAAAGCCTTTGCATTTTAAGGCATATCTGCTCTCTGTTATCGAAATCGGACTGCTTTTTAATGCACTCCTCCGTCGTGCGGTTAAACGGCAGGGGCTATTGCTTTACCGCCCAAAGCGGAACAGGAAAAACTACCCACTCCCTTTTGTGGAAGGAGGCTTTTCCCGGCGCCGAAATAATAAACGGCGACAAACCCATATTCAAATATGAAGACGGGGCTTTTTACGCCTACGGCACTCCCTTTTGCGGCAAGGAGGGCTTTAACGTAAACACTCGTGTCAAAATCCTTGCGGTGGCATTCTTACACCAAAGCCCGGAAAACAGCATAAGAAAAATGACCGTTCCGGAAATACTTTCTCAAGTTTTCGAGCAGGTGTATCTTCCTCAGGATAAATCCGAAAAAGAGGCCGTGCTGTCGCTTCTGGATAAATTCATATCGCAAGTACCCTTTTACAGCCTCGGCTGCAATATAACAAAAGACGCCGCCGTTCTGGCGCATAAAACAATGTCTGAAAGCGAGGAAAAAAATGAAAATTAAATCGGAATTTATATTAAGACAGATTGCCGGCGAAAACGTAGTGGTTTTCCTAAATCCGGAATTTCAGGATAAGATTGTCACCTTAAATTCTACGGGGGCGTATCTTTTTTCACTTCTTTCCGAGGATAGGGACAGGGAGTTTTTGATAAACTCTCTCTTGTCGGAATACGAGATTGACGAAGAAACGGCTTCTTGCGACGTTGACAAATTTTTAGCTTGCCTAAATTCCTTCGGCGCACTCGAATAGGGGAGGAATTTTCTTGATTAAGGCTCTTCCCTTTTCAGAAATCGTCCCTGTAATGACCGAGGTGCTTAAAAAGGGCGCATCGTTTACATTTATCCCGAACGGCATCAGCATGCTGCCGCTTATTAAAGGCGGCACGGATCGGGTTACCGTTTCCCCACTTCCCGACAAGCTTAAAACCGGCGACATCGTTTTATATAAAAGAGCCTCCGGTCAGTTTGTGCTTCATCGGATTGTTAAGAAAAAAAAGGCTTCCTATGTGCTCTGCGGCGACCACCAGAATGTGTTTGAATATAACGTCACCCGTGAAAATATGCTTGCCGTCGTGACCGAAATAATAAATGATGAGGAAAAAATCATTTTAAGCGAAAATAAAAAATACCGCTCCTATGTGCGGCATCTTTTACTTAAAAAGCATGGTTACAATATTCTCCGCCGTCTTTTCTCGCCGCTTATCCGTACTTTAAGAAATTTAAAAAGCCGCTCGGCTTTGCGCTGAAGCGGCTTTTTCATATAAAAAAATGCGGCAAGCTAAAAGCTCGCCGCCCCTTGGAGCTACTGGTCAGAATCGAACTGACAACCTGCTCATTACGAATGAGCTGCTCTGCCATTGAGCCACAGTAGCATGTGTGCACATAAATACGTTTTTCCGTTTCCCTTTAGGAGACGTTTATTTTAAGGAAATATTTTTTTCAAGAAAAACGAATTTATTCACAACAAATACTATTATAAAAAAAAATCGGACATTTGTCAATAATAACTTGAAAATTCTTTTAAATTTTGATAAAATATTGTAAAACACTAAGGAAAGGAGGCGGAAATATGATAGAACAGCACATATATATAAAAACCGAGCTCGGTCTTGAAACCTATGCAAAATCCAAGGGCTTAAGCGAGAGCTATATTGAAAGCACAATAAGACCCTTTTACTCACCCGTTGATATATATTATCTTGACGAAAAGGATTTTCCCGGTTTAAAGTGCGTATCACCCCTGTCGGACGGCGGACTTTTAATAGGCAACGGCGTGAAAAGCTCCTCAAAGCCCGGTTCTTTTATTCACAGCCTTATTGTAAGTCCCAAGGATATTGATGCCTTTATCTCCGATGCGTCGTTTTTTATTTCCTCGCCCCCTGAAAATATTTCAAAAAATCCCCTCCTCCCGTCCCTTGAGGCTGTATCTCCGCCTAAGAAAGCGTCCGATTTCCGCTCGCTTTTAAGCCGCCTTAAGATAACCGAGGGGGAATATATGTCTATGCTTGCCGCCGCCTTTGAATCCATTGAGCAAAAACGCAGCGTGTTTATTGCCATAGACACAAAAAGCAAAATGGAGGATATTTCACGGCTTGCTTTAAGGCTTTATTCAGACCTTCCCTTTTATTTAAGAAAAAATACCGGGTACCTTACCCTGTTCGGCGAGGTAAATATCCGCCCGGAAATAAACATATATTTTCTTTCGCCGGGAAGACTTAATATTTCACGGGGCGTCTGCTATGTAGACTCATATAATGCGTCCAGAGATTATATATTTGATACCGAAAACAAAAGATTTATGCACGCCGAAGATCTTTCCGAGGACTTGTCCGGCGAATATTTGTCGTATATTCACTCCTGCTTAAATTCAGGCACTTCTCCGGATGCCTTTTTTGCCTTTGCAGAAGAGGCCGGGCAAAATCTTTCTCACGAGCGCAGACTTTCTTTAAGATTTTACGACGATCTTTCCTACATATATAATATCCGTGGAAATGCCGCCTCTTTGCCGTCAAAGCTTGGCAGAACTACGGTAATATTTACCGAGCTTTTAAAATCCGGTGCCGGAGAAACGGTTTTTTCCCTTTATTCGGAATTTGTAAGAATTTATCGGCGGCTTATAAAAGGCAGACAGACTCCGATTCCCCTTGATATATTAAGAAGGTTTATATTAAACTACGATTTCTGCCCGGACAAGCAAAAGGACGAGCTTTACGACCTTTTAACATTGGATATTGAGCTTTGCATGAAGGAACCAGGTGACGAAAACGTATTTTCACACATAAACGCCATGCGTTCCTCAGCCGAGCTTTACAATAAAATAATAGAATATAAGATGATGCCCGGCAGCCGTCTTATTAAGCGGTATTTTACCTATATGTTGGGGCAGAAGCGTACAGTCCACGCCCTTATGGAGTACGCCGACAGCGTTTATTCGGACATGCCTCAGCTTTCGGATAACGAGCTTTTAGCCTCGATGATAAAGGACAAGGCGGTAGAGCTTTACGACAGCTCCGGAGATCGGCTTGAGGCGGTAAAATATCTTGAGGGCAAGTGCAATGAGCTTAAAGAGAAATATCCCAAAAACGCCGCACTTTTCTCGTCGGTTTACGGCTATGCCTTAGAATGTTATATGACCTCTTTAAATCCGGCTCTTGTAACGCTTTCCCAGCTTGAAAGGTTTCCTCTTGCCGACGCGGAAAAAATCAGCCCGGAATGTGCGTTAAAGCACCGCACCGTGCTTGCCGCCAAGGAGATTATGGCGCTTGCAGACGATATAGCTCTTTCCTTTGTAAGCTATGACGCTTTCGGATTTGAAAACATAGGCTCAAAGCTTTCCGATAATCCTTCGGACTCTAAATTAGCCGAGGACAATTTAAAAGCCGTATTAAAGCGTGCTCTGCCCGAAAAAAAATCCTCTCCGAAAAGAATGTTATATATTATTGCGTATTATGCCAATACCAATTTATCTCTTCCCGGTAGGGTGGATTTTGACAGTATTTTCAGCTTTATAGCAAGAATTTTGGACTGTCCGCCCTTTGAGTTTATCGAATGGTATCTTTCCGGCGACCTTTTCATGACTCCCATATTGGAAAACGGCCACATCGTCCGCACGGTAAGTCAGAAAAAGCCGGATACCTCCGAGCTTTCGGCGTTTTACACTGCGGCGGAAAAATATTTTTCCGCTCACGGGAAATGTCTTGCCACGGACAGGGGCACAAAAAAGCTTAAAAAAGCTCTTGACCGTGTTTCTGCCCTTCACCCGGATTACCGAGCTCTTACCTTAAGCTTCAGAAAAACTCTAAACTCTATTGTGCGGGAAAATTATTCTCATGCAAGGCGCATTTTCACGCGCATAATATCGGCAAAGAATTTTAAGTTCGCCGCCTTTTTATTATCCTGCCTTTTGCTTATTTTCGGAGGGCTTGCCATAGGAGGCGCCGTTGCTTCAAGGTTTGGAAACGGAGTTTTAACCACTAAAAATTACGCCGATTCCGAGATTCTTGCCACAGACCGTCTTGGCTGGTCGGCTTACAAAATGAAAAACGACGGCGACTATATTCCTGCCGCCCATTGTATAGACGGCAAGGACACCTACGAGCTTTTCGACTTTGAAAGGGACAGTAAACTTGTAATTTCCTTCGGCACAGAAACCGGAATTACCATAGACGGAATAAGCGTTTCTGCCGTTTTATCGGACGAAAATTCCGGCTTTTCGGTATATGTAACCGACGATAAAAACCGCCGTCTTTCTGTGGGTGTAAGCGATTACGATATTACCTCGGGGTCCTCGATTTATTCTTTCAGTGCGCCCATGAGCATAAAAAACATTATAATCTGCTCAAGGGAAAAAGATGAAAAGGGAAGCGCAAAGATAAAAGAGGTAAACGCATATATCGCAAAATAAAAGCTTCCGTCAGTATTCTTTATTTGTAACGAAAAAAAGCAGTGACTTAAATTTAAGTCACTGCTTTTACTTTCCGTTCTTATTCCGTCATGTACTTTTTAAGCTCTGATAAAAGGTCGTCACACTCGTCAGAGTGAACGTCAACCTTAATCGGCTTACTTAAATCCAGGCTGAAGATACCCATTATAGACTTTGCATCAACCACATATCTTGAAGATGTAAGGTCGATTTCATAAGGAAATCTGTTTACGGTATTAACAAACTCCTTAACGTCCATGATAGAATTCAACGTGATATTAAAGGTTTTCATGATAAGCATCTCCTTTCTGTCTCCTTAAAACATTCTAACATAAAATTACTATTTAGTCAATAATTAATATTCATTATTTTTTCTAACAGCAAATATAATTTAAAAGAAGTGAAAAAGAGGTGATTTTTACATGCGGAAATTTGTCTATTTTTTATCCTGCATGCTTATGCTTTTGGGCGTGGCGTCTTTATGTGTTTTCGCCTCGTCTTTATTTAATAAAAAAATAGCCGACGGCTTAAAGAGCACCGCCGATGCCATTTCCGAAGCGATTTTAGAGGTTACTGAGGAAGCCAAGGCAAACGAATTTTTAAAAGGGGCGGATAGCGATAATTAAAATATGCAAAAATTTTTATATTCACTTTTCGGTGATACCCCTTTTTTTGCTCTCCTTTTTTTTCGGCTTCTTTGACATGCTTGCCATGGCCTTTGTAACCGCCCTCTGTCACGAGCTTTCTCACCTTTTGACGGCGCTTTTTTTAAAAGAAAAATGCATTTCGGCCGCCGTAATGCCCTACGGTGCCAAGCTTTTGATAAAGCCCTCCTCTTTACTTAAAAACGAGCTTTTAATCACGGCGGCAGGCCCGTTATTTAACGCTTTAATGCTTATTATATTCAAAAGCGGCCCCTTTTATGAAATGAATCTTTCCATGCTGTCAGTAAATCTTCTACCCATTCTGCCCTTGGACGGGGGACGCATGCTGTATTTAATTTTATCGGTAAAAAATCCGTTTTTCGCCCTCTCCTTTATGAAAAGACTGTCCGCAGTATGCGGAATTTTTCTTTTGCTATTAGGCGCTTATCAGGCAGCCGTTACCGGCTTTAACTTTTCTATTTTTATAATCGGCGCATTCCTTTTTGTGTCGGCTCTCGATAAAAAAGACCTGTCGAGGCTTTACATAGACTGTACTCAAAGCCCCTTAAAAAAGCTTTCGGAGCCCGTGGCGGTATCAGAGCTTGCCGCCTATAAAACCGTTCCTGCCAGAACACTTTTATCAAAGCTCCCGCCGTTTCGCTACTCCTTTATAAATGTATTAAATTCCGACGGCACCCTTTATAAAAGAATATCGGAAAGCGAGCTTATTGAAGCGGTACGGGGCGAGGGCGCGGCAATAAATCTTTCCGAAATCGGCAAAAACGGTTGAAAGTATGCTTTAATTATGGTAAAATAAATATGCTAATTTAACCGATTGGAGCTTTAATATGCTTAAGAAATTAAATAAAATACTAAAACATGTGCAAAAGCCCGGACGCTACACGGGCGGAGAATTAAACAGCGTCGTAAAGGAGCCCTCAAGCGTAAAAATACGCTATGCCTTCTGCTTTCCCGATTCTTATGAAATCGGCATGAGCAATCTCGGCATGAAAATTTTATACCACGTTCTTAATTTAAGACCGGACACCTACTGCGAAAGGGTGTTTGCTCCCTGGCCGGACATGGAGGAGGAAATGAAAAAGGAGGGAATCCCTCTTTTTTCGCTTGAAACGAAAACTCCCGTAAAGGAATTTGATTTCGTCGGCTTTTCTCTTTCCTACGAAATGTCTTACACCAATGTGGTCAATATGCTCATGCTTTCAGACATTCCCATATATTCAAAGGATCGAGGCGAGGACTGCCCCTTTATATACGCCGGCGGCTCCTGCACCTATAACGGCGAGCCTATGGCGGACTTTTTCGATTTTTACACCATCGGCGAGGGAGAGTACTCCACAGACGCCCTGATGGACGAATATTTAAAATGGAAAGAGTCCGGCGAGAACAGAGAGGGCTTTCTTCATAGGGTCGCCCGTCTTGACGGCTTTTACGTTCCCTCCTTTTATGATGTATCCTACAACGAGGACGGGACAATAAAAAGCTTTACTCCCAACACCCCCGACGCAAAGGACAAGGTTAGAAAATGCGTGGTAACCGACCTTGACTCATCGCCCTATCCCGAAGACGTCATCGTGCCTTATATTGACATTGTGCACGATAGGATGATGCTTGAGATGTTCCGTGGCTGTATAAGGGGCTGCCGTTTCTGTCAGGCGGGTATGATATACAGACCCGTAAGGGAAAAAAGTCCGGACACGCTCCTTCGCCAGGCTCGAGGCTTAATCGCCTCTACCGGCTATGAAGAGCTTTCATTAATGTCACTTTCCACCAGCGACTACAGGAATCTTCCTTGCTTTACCGAAAAGCTTTTATCCTTAACCGAGGATAAAAAGGTTGGGCTTTCTCTGCCCTCCTTAAGAGTCGACAATTTCTCCATCGACCTTATGAAAAAAGTGCAGAAGGTAAGGCGGAGCGGACTTACCTTTGCTCCCGAGGCCGGCACTCAGAGAATGAGAGATATAATAAATAAGGGCGTGACCGAGGAGGATCTATTAAAAAGCGCCAAAATCGCATTTTCCGGCGGCTGGACAAGCATTAAGCTTTACTTTATGATAGGACTTCCCTATGAGGAAATATCCGACTGCGTCGGAATTGCCGACCTTGCGAAAAAGGTAACGGACGAATTTTTCACCCTTGGCATAAAGGGAAAGCGCCCGTCTGTCACGGTAAGCGTATCCTCCTTTGTTCCTAAGGCGTTCACGCCGTTTCAGTGGGCAAGGCAAGACGAGAGGGAGCTTCTTTTGGAAAAGCAGGCGGCAATCGGCAGCGCCATTAATTCTAAATTTATCAAATACAACTGGCACGAATCTAAGGTAAGTATTTTAGAGGGCGTGTTCGCCCGAGGTGACAGGCGGCTTTCCAAGGTTATTGAGCTTGCCGTTAAAAAGGGCTGTAAATTCGACGGCTGGGACGAATATTTTAAGCCGGACAAGTGGGACGAAGCCTTTTCGGAGGCCGGTCTTGACCCGGCATTTTACAGAAGAGAGCGCCGCTATGACGAAATTCTTCCCTGGGATAAAATCGACATAGGCGTTACAAAGGAATTTTTGATTAAGGAAAACGAAAATGCGAAAAAGGGCATAGTTACTCCCAACTGCCGCCAAAAATGCTCGGGCTGCGGAGCGAATTGCTTCAAAGGAGGTGTATGCTATGAGAATGTGGCTGAGGTATGAAAAGGGCGAGGACGCCAAGTATATTTCACATCTTGATTTTCTTCGTGCCGTAAACCGTACCTTAAGGCGTGCCGAAATTCCGGTAAGCTTTTCCCAAGGCTTTAATCCCCATCCGAAGCTTAGCTTTGCTCTGGCTCTTCCCTTGGGCACTACCAGTATTACCGAGCTTATGGAGCTTGAGCTTGACTCGCCTATGGAGCCTTCCGAGCTTTTAGACCGGATGAACAGCTCCTCGCTTATGGGAATCCGCTTCATTGAGGCAGGAATTTCTCCGGATAAAAATAAATTCAAAAGCATAGCCTATGCAAAGTACAGCGTAAGAACGGATAAAACAGTTTCCGAAAAAGAGCTTGACGATTTTCTCAATATGGCTGAAATTGTCGTCCCCAAAAAAACGAAAAGCGGCGTAAAAGACACGAACATAAGACCGGAAATTGACTCGATAAAAATCAAAGACGGCGCCCTTTTAATGGTGCTTTCCGCCGGAAATGAGAAAAATCTTAAGCCGGAAACCGTAATTGAGGCAATGAAGCGCTTTATCCCCGGATTTAATCCGGAGGATTACGACTCTGTAAGAACGGGCATACTTGATAAAAACAAAGCCTATATTTAATTTAAAAGAGGTATTTTATGGATATAAACGAATTAAGAAAGCTTCTTAACCATCACAGCTATATGTACTACGTTAAGGACGACCCGGAAATTTCAGATTACGAATACGATATGCTTATGCAAAAGCTTATCGACATGGAAAAAAATTCTCCTCTTCCCGTGCCGCCGGATTCTCCGTCGGTCAGGGTTGGGGGTGAGGCTCTATCGGGCTTTTCAAAGGTCACTCACGAGGTACCGCTTTTAAGCCTTAACGACGTATTTTCATACGACGAGCTTTCAGAGTTTGACCAAAGGGTAAGGTCAGAGTGTCCCGACATAGATTATGATGTGGAGCTTAAAATCGACGGTCTTTCCGTATCCTTAGAGTACCGTGACGGCTATTTTTTCCGCGGCGCAACAAGGGGCGACGGTTTAATCGGCGAGGACGTGACGGAAAATTTAAAAACCATAGGCTCTATTCCGTTAAAGCTTAACGAGCCTGTTTCCTTAACCGTCCGAGGCGAGGTATATATGCCGAGGAAAAGCTTTATTGCTCTTAACGAAAAGCGCCGGGAGGAGGGCGAGCCCCTTTTTAAAAATCCGAGAAACGCCGCCGCCGGCTCCTTAAGACAGCTTGACCCGAAAATAACCGCCAAGCGCAGACTTGATATTTTAATTTTCAACCTCCAAAAATGCGAGGAGAAAACCTTCAAAACTCACACTGAAGCCTTAGATTACTTAGAAGGTCTGGGCTTTAAGGTCGTTCCCGTAAGAAGGTACTGCAAAACCATAGAGGACGCCATAAAAGAAATAGACAAAATCGGCAGAGGAGAATACAACCTTCAGTTTGATATAGACGGAGCCGTGGTAAAGGTAAACAGCCTTGCTTTAAGGGAAAAATTAGGCTATACGGCAAAGGCGCCTCGCTGGGCCGTTGCCTACAAGTATCCGCCCGAGAGAAAAAAAACCCGTCTTTTATCCATTGAAATACAGGTGGGAAGAACTGGCGTGCTTACGCCTAACGCCGTATTGGAGCCGGTTTTTATAGGCGGCACAACCGTTTCGAGGGCAACGCTTCACAATATTGACTTCATTACCAAAAAGGATATACGTGTGGGAGATACGGTTCTTCTTCAAAAGGCAGGGGAGATAATTCCCGAAATTACCGGCGTTGTAAAGGAAGAGCGTACGGGAAGCGAGGTACCTTATAAAATGCCGGAAAGGTGTCCCATCTGCGGCGCAAGAGTTGTACGTGAAAATGACGAGGCGGCAATGAGGTGCAGCGGAAACGAATGTCCGGCTCAGCTTCAGCGTAATATCGAGCATTTCGTTTCTCGGGACGCCATGGATATAGACGGCTTGGGCCCGGCGATAATAGAAAAGCTTCTTGAAAAAAAGCTTATAGCCGCAACCGCCGATCTTTATACACTTAAAAAAGAGGAGCTTTCTTGTCTTGATAAGCTTGGCGAAAAATCCGCCTCAAATTTAATTTCCGCCATAGAAAGCTCCAAAAACAGACATCTTGCCAATCTTATTTACGCTCTGGGCATAAGACAGGTGGGTCTGGGTGCGGCAAAAACTCTTGCGGCTCATTTTAAGACCTTGGACGCTTTAATTAGCGCCGACATGACCACGCTTTCAGAAATAGAGGATATAGGTCCCGTTACTGCTCAAAGCATTAAAGACTACTTTGCCGAGCCGCAAAACCTTGAAAATATAGAAAAGCTTAAAAGCTGCGGCGTAAACATGATGTATTCAGAAGAGGCTTTAACAGATAGCTTCAGCGGCCTTACCTTCGTTTTAACAGGCACCCTTTCAGACTATACCCGAAGCGAAGCGACAGCGGAAATTGAAAAGAGGGGCGGAAAGGTGTCAGGCTCCGTTTCCAAAAAAACCTCCTATGTGCTATCGGGCGAAGAAGCAGGAAGCAAGCTTGAAAAGGCAAAGGCTCTCGGCGTTCCGGTCATTACCGAGGAGGAATTTAAAAGCATGCTTAAATAAAAGCTTTTTGTTTTTTCCTTAAAAGATAAAGCTCTCCGGTCAATTACGGAGAGCTTTATCTTTGATTTTTGTATATTTTACATTAATTTAACAATTTTCTATTGATTTTTTTGTGCAAATAAAGTATAATATAATTACAAAATTAAATATGCTTACTGCGCCCTGATAAAATCAGAGGCGTATAAATAGAAAGGGGCTGTTTACATGAAGGTTATTATCAGCGGCAGAAGAACAGAGGTTGAAAAGCGGCTCAAAGAGCTTATTGAAAAAAAACTTGCCAAGCTTGACAAATTTTTCGGCGAGGGTGCAGAAGCCAAGGTGACGCTTACCGGTGAAAAAGGCGACCGGGTAGTTATGGAGGTTACCGTCTTCTTTGACGGAATGATTTACAGAGCGGAGGAGCATACCTCCGATGCATTCTCTGCCATAGATAAAATTGTTGCCGTAATCGAACGTCAAATCAGGAGAAATAAAACCAGGCTGGAAAAACGTCTGCGCTCAGGCGCCTTTGATGCGTCTAATTTCGAGCCGGAGGCATCCGGGGCTTCAGATACGGAGGAAGAGGCGGAATTTAATATTCTTAAAAATAAGCACTTAATTCTTAAGCCGATGAGTGCGGAGGAAGCGATACTTCAGATGAATCTTTTGGGTCACAGCTTTTTCGTATTCAAAAACGCCGACACAGAGGAAACCAATATTGTATATAAAAGAAACGATAAAAACTACGGTCTTATCGAAATCGACTAATTAAAGAAAAAAGTCCATGGCACGGCAAAAGCCGTGCCATGGACTTTTTATTCCTGCTCTTATAAAAGGTAGGCGCTTAGCATAAAGCAATGCCTTTTCCCTTCTTCTCCATAAGCTTTATTAATCTCGGGCGGTTATACCGCTGAATAATCACAAATACCAAATCAATAAAGCAGGCAATAACCGAGGTCGTAACAAAAACTGCCGTTATGAAAATAAGTAAAGCATCAAGGACAAGCATTAATACCATTGTTTTTGAAGGCTTTTTACTCATGACCTGTTTTTCCGCCCTCTTTCCCGTCTTTTTTACTCCGTTACGGCTAAAATTATTCTATCGTTACGTTCATTGAGCCGGGGACTATCTGGACTATTGTTACACCGGGGTTTAATAAAAGCTCGCTCTTATCCTCAAGATAATATTTTGTCCGAGCGCTTCGGTCTGACTTTTCCCAAGTAATATTTACGGCTTTCCCCCCTGAAATAAAGGTGCCCGAGCCTGTACCCGTATCTTTTAAATCCTGTCTGCCCTTGCCCTCTCCATCGTTAAGATTAAGGTTTTCCATTCTTAAAATAAGTATATTTTGTGCCGAAAGCTGAACGCCCGACTGCATAGTATGCGGTGCGCCCTTCTTATAGCGCATATAAACTCCGTTATCAGCGTCATATTCATAAGACATTGTATAAGCCAAATACGGTATAGTTACCTTAAGCGCCGAAACGCCGCCCTCCGGCTCTTTTATTTCGGGAGAATAATTTAATAAAACGTCGCTTTCATCTCTGTAGCCGTGTCCGTCTGCTGACTTTTTAAGCTTATCAACAGAGGTATAAAGGTTATGCCATGAGCTGTTGTACGCAGAATATCTTTCAAAGGGAGCGCTTTCATAAAGGCCGTTAATGTTGTTTACACCCCGCGAAGAGATTTCGCTCTGCGCCTTGGGGCTCCATCCGCAATGAGCGTATACTGCGTCGTTTTCTAATGCGAAATCAAGAAAATAATGTCTTGAGGAGCGCACAGGTCCTATTCTTTCAGCCTTCGCCTCATCTGACATAACATCCTCTTTAAAAAGCGCCATCATTCTCGTGCTTCCGCCCTCAACATATATCTCGTATATGAGATAAGCGTTTTCAAGTCCGGAATGAGGTCCCGTATAGTCAGCGTCGTTGTCAATCATAACTGCGATAGGTCTGGACTTTGAATTTTTCATTTTTACATAAAATTCGTTTTCGATAACCTTGGGCTCTTTTTCATTTTCTTCTACGGTTACAGTAGTTGTTTCTGTTTTTTTCTCCTCCCCACAGCCGCTTATAAGAGCAAGTCCCATAACCGACGCCAAAACCAAAGCAAATATCTTTTTCATTGTATCATCCTTTCCCTTAATCCTATGATGTAAATCTAAAAATAATCCGTTTTTATCCCGGCACTTTCTTATATTATACTACACTTCATACCGGAATGTAAAGATATGCTTGAAAAAAAACAAAAATTGGTTTATAATAATTATCTAAAATTTTTTAAGGACTGATGAAAATGAGAGCTGTAATTCAGCGTGTTCAAAGTGCCTCTGTCAGTGTAAACGGCGAAATAACCGGAAAGACAGACGGCGGACTTTTAATATACTTAGGTGTCGGCTTCGGCGACACCTTAGAGGATCTAGAATATATTTACAGAAAGACGGTAAACCTGCGCATATTTTCTGACGAGGACGGAAAAATGAATAAATCCCTTAAGGATATGGGTAAAGGTGTGCTTATCGTGTCCCAGTTCACCCTTTACGGGGACGTAAGAAAGGGGACTCGCCCGTCTTTTTCCACCTCTGCCCCTCCCGATGAGGCAGAGCTCCTCTACGAGGCTTTTAAATCAAAATTCAAAGAGGATAACATAAAAGCCGAATACGGTGTATTCGGAGCTGATATGAAGGTTTCTTCGGTAAACGACGGTCCTGTTACCATCCTTTTGGACAGCAAAAAATTATTTTAAGCTAAAAAGCTCCATGATATTTAGCCTGACGATACCAATTAAAAAAGCTGATTTCTTATAAAAGAAATCAGCTTTTTCTTTAAGCTTCGCTATTTTTCATCTGCCGGCGCTTCCCCGTCAGAGCTTAATGTCACATTCTCGGCATAATAGGTATCTATACCGTTCTTTGCTTCTGTAAGCCTTGATTCTAAATCGGTCGTATTCTCTGCACCGTCAAGAGAGTCATTAAGTGAGTTTAAGTACGATAAAAATCCCTCGTCGGAGGCGTAAGATGAGTATACGCTTTCAGCGTAGGTTAAAAGCTCATCTTTAGCCTCGGTCTTTTTAAGGTTTAATATTATTTCGTCTATCGCCGCTTTTCCCTGCGATACTGCCTCTTGTATCGCCGTGTTAGTCTGTGCCGAATCCACTGCCGCTTTTGCACTTATTACGGCTTCCTCAAGCCTATCTTGTATTGACGGATATTCCGACGGCTGAGCATACGCCGAAAGCTCTGCCATAGCGGCTTCCTTTTCCGCCTTAAGAGGGTCGGGAACAGGCGTTTCAACGCCCTCGTAGTTATCCGGGTTGCTCTGCTTTGCAGTTCTTATAACATAAATAAATCTTGTTTCAAAATTGCTGCTTGAGGCTGAATATGTGTATATAAACACATGGTCTGCTCCGTCATAGTTTCCGCCGTTGTCCGCCGCAGAAACAAATCCGAAGCCCTCCTCGTCTTCACCCTTAAAGAATTTATCTATGTCCGGCCTCGTGCTGTACGCCTTAAACCGCTTATCAGAGGATGCCGGAACGCTTTCATCATATACAAAAAGCTTGGTCTTAGATTGTATAATATCAAACTCCTCCGTCAAAGCGTCGGAAGGCTCCATATAATCCGTCGAAAGAACGGGATTTACGCTTAAACAATAGTCCTTATATTCAACCGCCGTTCCGTAAAGGGTTCTGAAACGAGTATTATTGACGCCTGTGCTCTGTGTTCCGTCGGGATAGACGTTAAATCCCTTTATACGCCTGTCGCTTGTGTCGGACGTACAGTACAAAAGCTCCTCATTATCAATTCGCCTAATGGGCAGATTATTAATATCTAATGCCAGATAATAATCGTATATCTCTCCGGATATATCCTGTGAGAATAAAATTATATCACCGGTATTAAGACTGTCAAATTTCTTTGATGCAGGAGAGCCTTCGCTTATCTTCTTTGACGAGGCCGTATTTGACGAATAAGCTCTGTATGTTATCTTGTCTGTTCCGGTTTCATCCTCGGTTTCAACGGATACGACCGCCGCAACGGTAGAAGAATATGCGCTTACGTCCTCTTTTCCGTTAGTAATATACTGGAGCACAAACTGGGCGTATTTGGAAGAGTCTACATTATACGCTTCCACATAATACTCCATTCCGTTGTAAAAGTCAGACGATACAAACTTGCCCGACTTATAATTGCTTGACAGTCTGTTTCCCGGCACAAACATCCAGAGGGTTGATGTACTGTTTGCCCTTACCCTAAATCTGTCCGCCGCTTTTTCCTTGTAAAAGCCGATGGGAGAGCCTGAGTAATATGCGAATCTTCCGTTTCTATCCTCGTTTTCATTATAAACATAGGTGCTTCTCACCAAAGTGTTATAACGCTCGTCGCTTTCAGTAGAAAGCTTGCCCTGACCGTCTAAGATAGTGTCTATAACGCTTATCTCTCCTCCGCTTATCTCATAGCGTATGAAGGAGGCGTATTTCGTATTGGAATTGCCTGTTATCTTGCCCTCGTTTGCCACCCTTGCGGCTTCTATAATTACTTCCTCAACCGCCGACGGATCGTTTTTATAAAGGACGCCGTCTACCCGTACATTCTTTGCAACTTTTAGTATATTAAGTCCCGTTGTGGTTGTACCGGATTTATTTATTTCATGCATCTTTAGCTGTACGGCGTCATCCTCCTCAGGCTCGCCTTTACCGCTTGCAAAGCCAAGATTTGCAATGTAACCGTACTTGTCGACGGTAGTGCTTGTTATCTGCTCGATTGCCGCAACCTTGCCGAAGCTATTCAAATGAATTTTAACATTATCCTCACGGACGGGATAGTATTTATTATCCTCTTCATAATTATTAAGATAATCCAGATAGCTGTAATTAAGCTCATATTCCTTAGCGGTAGCCGCTCCGGAAGCCTTAATATAAATTTTGTCCTCTGTAATTTTTGTCACTGTGCCGGATATAACATTTGACTTTTCAGCCGCCGCACTTACTCTTACGGAAAGTACCTTTTGATCCTCGGACATACTGTAATCAAGTACATCGAATGCCCTAAGGTCGCTAACGGCTACGTCATAACCGCCGTTTGAGCTTACAATGGAAACCTCTCTGCCCTTTGTTCCGGCGTCAAGATCACCTAATCCGTACTTAAATTTTATTATACCGGTGCTGGTATTTTTCGTATTAACCACGCCGGTTTTATAGTCTGTAACAAGAATAACGTCGCCTTTTTTGTCCGTATCGTTTGAAAGAATCGTAAAGCTTCCCAGCTTAGCCTCATTTACATACTCAGGCTTAAATTCATACTTTTCTGCGTCCTCATCAAGATTTATGGACTTTTTATTATAAATAAGGTAAATATTGTCGGGGTTAAAATTATGCTTTGCTATCTTGTCGTCGCTTGTTATGTACTCCATAACATAGCATTTTTCGCTCTCATTATATGTAAAGCTTACAAAATCGTTAATGCTAACGCTTAAAGAATAATTTCTGTTCTCAAGGACGGTTAATGAGTCTATATATTCCTTACCGTCCTCGTCCTCCTTAACGGTTGCCTTAACGTTTTTGCCAAGATAATTTGCGGCATTTTTTGCGTATTTATCCGCAAGGCGCAAGGTTTCTGTCTTTACCTTTTCTGTGCCGTCCTTATCCTTTTGTGTATATCTTATGGCAATTTCATCGGTATCAACCGTTGTAACAGCGGTATCGAGCATTGTATATGTGTTTCCCCATACAACTCCGCTTACAGTCCTTGACCACGTACCGGAAGACGAGCCTCCACCTCCGCCGCCTCCGCCGCCTGAGGAGGAGCTGCCGCCGCCGGTAATCCCTGTCACGCCCGTAAATGTCGCTTCGCTATTTTTTTTGGGCGTTATCGAAAGACCGTTATACACCAATATTGCCGCGCTTCCGCGTTTTATGGGCGCAGAATTTTCTCCCTTATGAGTTGAATTTACCAAAAGACGTTTCTGCATGGCAATCTGCAAAAATCCCTCAGGATATGTATATTCGGTATAATTTAAGGCGCACATAATCATCTTGACCGCCTGCTCGTAGGTTACGGGGCTGTCAGGCTGAAAGGTACCGTCCGGAAAGCCGGAAATTATTTTTAAATCCTTCGCCGCCTTTATATAGGGCTTTGCCCAATGAGCGGAGCCGCCCACATTGTCTACATCCGGAAAACCGGAATCAAGGTTTACCGCAGTATCCGCTCCCGCTGTGAAGCTTACAATAATTTTAGAAAATTCCGCACGGGTTAAAGTCTGATCCGGCTTAAAGGTGCCGTCCGGAAAGCCGGAAATTATCTTATTATCGGTAAGCTTTTCCACTGCCTGTCCCAGTGTTTCTGAGTAATCAATATCTGAAAATATAACCGGCTCACCCGATTCTGCCACTCCGGCGGTTACTGTGCCTGTAGTTGCCTGAGTGCCCGTGGTTGTCTGCGTTCCTGTAGTTGCCTGAGTGCCCGTAGTTGTCTGCGTTCCTGTGGTTGCCTGAGTGCCCGTGGTTGTCTGCGTTCCTGTGGTTGCCTGAGTGCCCGTAGTTGTCTGCGTACCGGAAGATGTTTGTGCGGTCGTATCATCGGCCAGGCATACAATTGTCAATGCCATACACATAACAAGCAAAAGACACAGACATCTTTTAATTGCTTTCATATTTTTACCTCCTTGAAAAGCATATAGTTTCACACATATACTATACCATTAAACGGCTTCTAAGTCAAATGTAATTTTTTCTTTTTCCGCTGTTTTTTGACCGTAAATGCCATTATTATAATTCCCGATAAGAACATAAGTGCGGAAAGAGCCTGCGATACCCTTATAAGTGTACCCGGGATATAAAGACTGTCCGTTCTTAAGCCCTCTATAAAAAAACGCACCAATCCGTACCAGATAAGATAACAGTTTGCCCGAAAGCCCACATAATTTATTTTCCTGCTTAAAAATAAAATAAGCAAAAATCCCAAAAGGTTTAAAACCGATTCGTATAAAAAGGTAGGGTGATAAGGCCCTTCTCCGTTTACATACATACCTAAAATAAAGGATTCGCCGCAAAATGAGCCGTGAGCCTCTCCGTTTACGAAATTGCCCCATCTGCCCACGCACTGACCGATTAGAAAGCCCATTGCGGCAAGATCAAGATAGTGAAGCGCCGAAAGCTTTTTTATACGGCAGTATATTAAAACCGTCAAAACCGCTCCGATGACTCCGCCGTAAACGGCAAGCCCGCCCTCCCATATTTTAAAAATATCGGATAAGCTGTCCTTATAATCGGCAAAAGAAAAAATAACATAATATATACGGGCAGAGATTACGCCAACGGGTATTCCGATTATCAGTATATTTGTAAGGTCGTCGCTTTTGGTAAACTTTTTTTCTTCGTGATTTATGTAAAGATACGCAAGCAAAAACCCGACGCAGATGATGACGGCATAATAATATATGCCGCCGCCGAATGCGTCAAATTCTATAAGCCTTCTGTTCATCAAAAGGTCAATGCCGAGGTTTTTAAATTCTACGTGAGTTTTCATTTTTTAATTCCGCCCTTCGGGTATACCGCAGAAAGCACGCACTTTTTTGTATCCAATTTAGAAAGCCGCTCTTTTATCTCGTCCTCGGAAATTTTTGCCACTGTTTTAGGATAGCTTAAAAGGTCTGCGTCCTTTAAGGCGAAGCGAACAAACTCATTTGCAAAGCTTTCCTGGCTGTCCAAAAGCTTAAGGGCTCTGCCGTAGCAAACTCTTTTCGCCCGTTCAAACGCTTCCTTTGAAAACCCCTTTTGCTTTATATCGTCTACCCTCTTTTTGATTTTATTATAAACCCCGTCGGGGTCTTTGCTTTCTCCCGAAACGCTTAAAAACGCATAGGTAAGCTCGCCCTCATAGCCTGACGAAAAGCTGTCGTTTATAAGGTTTTCTTCGTAAAGCTCATTGTAAAGGACACTGCTTTTGCCGAAAAGCATTTCGCAAAGCACCGACATCTCGGCGTCACGGCGCACGTAATTTTCACCCTTTTGGGGAAGGTCATTATCCTTAAACGCAATCACGAACTGAGGCGTTCCTATATCGAACTCCTCCTTTATTACATGAGTTTTTACCGCCTCGGGCTCCTCCGGGAAGTGGTTTATGATTTCTCCGGGATTTTCCTTGTCCCCGATGTTTTTTTCAACGCATTTTGCAACCTCCTCCGGAGCCACGTTTCCGGTAACGAAAAGCACCATATTTGAGGGGTGGTAAAATGTGTTATAGCATTTATAAAGCTTTTCCTTGGTTATATGACTTATTGACTCCACCGTGCCCGCAATGTCGATATTAACGGGATTTACCTGATACATCGCCCGAAGCGCGTTGAAATAAACATTCCAGCCCGGGTCGTCCTCGTACATTTTTATTTCCTGTCCGATTATACCCTGCTCTTTTAAAACCGTTTCGTCCGTATAGTAAGGATGCATTGTATATTCAAGCAGTATATCGAGATTTTCGTAAACGTCAGACGCCGCGGAGAATAAATAAGCCGTCATCGTAAAGCCGGTAAATGCGTTTGCGTCGGCTCCGTGAAGAGCAAACTTTTCAAAAACCGAGCTTCCGTCCTCCTGGTCGAACATTTTATGCTCAAGATAATGGGCTATTCCGTCAGGAATTAAAGTCGCCTCGGTATCTTTCGGCGCAGTGAAATTATTGTTTACAGAGCCGTATCTTGCAGCTAAAATACCATAGCTTTTGGTAAAGCCCTCCTTGGGCATGACATAAACCTTAAGTCCGCTTTTATGCTCTGAAAAATAGACATTTTCCTTTATATCCGGATAATTTATTTTTTGAAAATTCATTTCTGCTCCTCCCCTTTAAGAAAATATATAAGCGAGCCCTCCACCTTCGGCGCAATTTTAGAAATATCCTCAAGGGACACCCTGTTTATCCTTTGTACCATTTCGTAAGGCGAGCAAAGACTTTTATTCATTATCCCCAAAAGGTTAAAGGATACCGTGCTTTTAAGGGAATCCGAAACGCTCATATAGGAATTTACAAGGCTCTTTTTAGCTGTGTCAAGCTCCTCATTTGAAATATTGCCTTCGGTCATGGCTTTATGCTGAAGCATGATTTCCTCTTTCGTCTTTTCAAAATTTTTGCACTCGATGCCCGAGGAAACCAATATAATCCCCTTTTCACGGTTGTACAAAGAGCCTGCGTAATAGGCAAGGCTAAGCTTCTCCCTTACGTTTAAGAAAAGCTTGGAGGAGGCTCCGCCGCCGAAAACGGCGTTATATAAAAGCATTGCGGCATATTCGTCCTCCTTGGCGTCATACACAGGGCAGGTAAAGCCTATGCAAAGCTTGCCCTGGGAAATTTTCATTTCCTCCGTAACTAAAGTAAGCCCTTTATTCTCTGCCGCCGTTGTGCCGGGGCGGTCTTCGCTTCTCGGAGCGAGATTTTTTGTAAGCTCCCGAACAGAGGATATAGCCTCCTTTTCGTCAAAGCTTCCGGCGATTATAATATCTATTACCGAAGATGATAATACCTCTTTTATGCGTTTTTCAATGCTTTCGGGGGTTATTTTTTGAATTTCGGAGACGTAACCGTTTTCAGGCACCGCATAGCTTTGTCCCTTACACATTTCCTCACGGCATCTTACGGAAGCGTAAGCTCTTTTATCGTTCTTTTCGCTTTCTATGATTTCAGAAAGGTGTATCTTCTCGCCATTTAAATATTCCTCGCTTATATTATCCTTATGATTAAACGCAATGTCGAACATAAGATTTAAGGCCTCTGAAAAGCATCCTCCGAAGGGTGAATACTTATCCGACGGTCCGCTTACCGAAAAGGCTATCATCTGCTCCTCGCCTCTCTTTGATACGTAAGCGTTAAGAGAAGCTCCGAGGAGCATATCAAGCTTTTCGGATATTTCCTTTTTAGTCGGATAATTCTTGCTTCCTCTTTTTAATAAAAGGGGAATGAGCGCATTTTCCGTCGCCGTTTCTTTTTTAAGCGGTGTATGCAAAAATACTGCCGCATAGTATGATTTAAATTTATCATCGGGGAGAAGCCAAAGGTTTATCCCTTCTTTTATTTCCTCTTTTCTCATATTAAACTACCTTCCTTTTCCGTTTCTTTAATTCGCTTTGCGGCAAGGCGTTCGGCAAGCTCTACAGTGTCGTAGGATGAGTTGGGACGCCTGAATTTATCCGTAATCGTATCCTCTCCTTCAAATCTGTAACGGCTTTTATAAAGCTGATACACGGCCTCCTCAACCTTAAATGTATCGCTGACTGCCAGCGCCAGCCCTGAATTTAATAAAAATTCCATATTTCTCGTTTCCTGTCCCGGTATGGGATTTACCAATATCATAGGCAGGTTTTTCGCCAGACTTTCAGATACCGAAAGTCCGCCCGGCTTTGTTATTATAAAGTCCGCCGCGTCCATCATAACGCTTACCTTATCGGTAAATCCGTAGGTATAGACTCTGTGACTGTAAATACCGCCGGAGATTTCCTCGTAATTTTTTTTATTGCTTCCGCATACGCAGATTATCTGAAAATCGTTTTCAAGCCTGTCAATCCTTCTGATAATTTTGGGTACGTTTCCGTAGCCCATGCTTCCGGTCATGACAAGCACGGTGTCCTTTATCGGAAGTCCCAGCGCCTTTAAGGCTTCCTCCTTCGGCATTTTTTGCGCAAACTCGGCCGATATGGGAATACCTAAGGGATAAACCTTTTCCTCGGGTATTCCCTTTTCCATGCACTGAAAGCCCAAAAGCGAGCTGGGCACAACGTAAGCGTCAAGGGCGGTTTCCTGCCAATAAGGATGTACGGTAAAATCCGTTACTATTCCTATGGACGGAATATGGGAAAGCTTTCCCTTTTTTTCGGCGTAGGAAATGCATATCGCCGGAAAAACATGAGTGCATAAAATTAAGTCCGGTGCAAATTCATCTATATATTCCACCAGCTTTTTATATACAAGCCTTTGGGTTTCCTTGGTTATTGCGGTTCCCACCCCTCGGCCGTCCGCAATTTTATATATTTTCCCGTAAACGTCAGGCAGATATTTTGTTGAAAGAAGATAGCCCTTATCTATAGTTTCTCCAAGCGCCGGCATGATATGCTTATATGCGTCTAAAATTTCACATTCATGTCCTTTTTTCTTAAAGCCTTCGGATAAGGCCTTGGCGCATCTGTGATGTCCCTGACCGGCTGTAACGGAGAGAATCAAAAATTTCATATTTTTACACCTCTTTGTAACAAAAATAGCGATATTGACATATTATGTCATGGGAAGCCCAATAAAGGCTTTCCGATAAATCAAGGAGGATTGACTGATGTTTTTCGGTAACGGCACTAACGGCTTTTGGATAATAATTATAATTATCTTTTTATTGCTCGTCTGCGGCGGTCAGAATAACGGCTGCGACGGCGGCTGCGGTTGCAATTAACGCCGCCTAAGGCTTTCTTTCGGGGGCTTTTAGCCCCCGGAAGAAAATTTCCGAAAACATTATAATCTTTATATTTTGAAAGGAGATATTACTATGTTTGGTAATAACTGTGGATGTATCTGGATAATCGTTCTCATACTTATTCTCTTCTGCTGCTGCGGCAACGGTTGGAATAACGGCTGCGACGGCGGCTGCGGTTGCGGCAACGGAGGCTGCTGCTGATTAAAGCGGCTTAAAAACCCCTCTTTAGCGTGAAGCGCCTTTTAGCGCTTCACGCTTTTATGCCTTACGCATTTTAAGCTTTTTCTTAAGCTCGACTGCCGCCATTGCCCGGTGGCTTATAAGATTTTTTTCCTCTTTTGTCATTTCGGCAAAGGTTCGTCCGACCTCCGGTACATAAAATACGGGGTCATATCCGAAGCCGCCCTCGCCGTGAGGCTCTCTGCCTATCAGTCCCCGGCACTTTCCCGACGCTGTTATAATGTCGTTTTCGGAAAAAACCAAAGCGATACTGCATACAAATTCTGCGCCTCGGTTATCGTTATCTTTAAGCTCGGATAAAAGCTTTTTTATAAGCGCCTCTCCCGGCGCACCCTCTCCCGCCCACCTGGCGGAATATATTCCGGGCGCTCCGCCAAGTAAGTCAACGCAAAGCCCCGAATCGTCGCCTAATGAGGGCATACCCGTAATGCGGTAGGTTTCCAAGGCTTTTATGAGCGCATTTTCCTCAAAGGTTTTGCCGTCCTCATTAACGCTGACCTCAAAGCCTGCCTCAGATAAGGTCATAAAGTGAAGCCCCGGCTCGTCAAGAAGGGCCGAAAGCTCTCTTACCTTACCCTTATTGTTGGTCGCCATTAAAATATTCATTTTAAAAGGCTCCTTTCCTCTTCGGTAAGCACACTGTCCTGCGCTTTAAAAATAGTCTTTATCGACTTTTCGCCCAGAGCGTAAAGCTCATCCAATTCCTTTTTCGTATATGTCCCGTGCTCGGAGGCTCCCTGTATCTCCACAATGTTAAAGTCCGAATCAAGGATAAGATTCATGTCCACTGCGGCACGGCAGTCCTCGCTGTAGCAAAGGTCTGTCATAATCTCGCCGTCCACTATGCCGAGGCTTACTGCCCCGATACGGCTTTTTATGGGATTTTCGGTTATAACCCCATCTTTTAAAAGCTTTGCTACGGCGATAGTGCAGGCGACAAAGGCGCCTGTTACCGAAGCCGTTCTCGTTCCGCCGTCTGCCTGGATTACATCGCAGTCGACCTGGATCGTGCGCTCGCCGAGCTTATCTAAGTCAAAACCGGCACGAAGGCACCTTCCTATAAGGCGCTGTATTTCGGCGCTTCTCCCGTTAAGCTTAAGCTTGGATATGTCTCTGCTCACCCTCTGAGCCGTTGCGGACGGTATCATTGCGTATTCCGCCGTAATAAAGCCCGAGCCTGTGTCCTTTTTAAAAGGAGGCACCTTTTCGTCCACCGTTGCCGACACTATGACCTTGGTATCTCCCGTTTCAATTAAAACGCTCCCCAAAGCGTATTTTGTAAAATCTCTCGTGATTTTGATTTTTCTTATTTCATCGTTTCTTCTGTTATCCGCTCTCAAAACAAACCCTCCAAAATAGAATTATACAAAATACAGTATAGCACATAATAAAGAAAAAGAAAAGTCAAATTTGACTTTTCTTTTTTGGAAAATCCGAACAATTTAGATTTCCGACTTATTTATTAGATTTCGGTTTTAGTATATCATAAATTAAATTTTTTCGCAAGAAAAACCGCCTCTATTATTCATTACAAAAATCCTTTCTTAATGAATAATTAATAATGAATAATACAAAACAAAAATCCCATCTTACGATGAGATTTTTGTTTTGGTGGGAGTTATAGGGCTCGAACCTATGACCCTCTGCTTGTAAGGCAGATGCTCTCCCAGCTGAGCTAAACTCCCGTATAAAATATAGGAAAAGGTTTATTTACCTTTTCTTATATTTTATCACAACCTCATTAATTTGTCAATAAAAACTTACTAAATTCAGCCTTCTTTTTTGTAGTATCTGTCATCATCGCAAATGGCAATATTCATATATTTCTCCCCTTTTTTCCATATCCCCGTGTATAAAAAAATAATATTTCCAAAAGACATTTCCGTCTTTTGGAAATATTATACCATAATTTCTAATAATTGTAAATGATTAGAAAAACTTTTTTTACTATTTTCTCCAAAAAGTTATCGGCAAAACTCCGGAGGTTATTCTGCCCTGTGCCTTAACATATGCGTAAATCACACTTTTAGGCGACGGATTTTCAGGTGCGGTAACAGTTATTAACCAAGGACAATGCCTTTGAGCTTTTATCTCTTACCATGTTTTCGGAGTTTAAAGCAATTGACCGCTCGGTTGTGTCGCATACGTTTTCGGACAAGGTATTGCATAGTCTGAAGTCTGCCATTCACATTACGCCCTTATCTTATAGTCATCCTATATAAAATTCAAATTCAAAATCTCCGAAGGGTACCTGATACTTATTATCAAGTCCGGGGCCGCAGCTATTTGAGCCGATACCCGATACCTTATAGTCGATTCTTACGTTTGTCGCCTTATCCTTTATGAGCTCATCTATGTGACGTGCCTTTGTAAGTACTTTACTGTCATACTCGGAAACGGCAAACTCAAAGGGAACGTCTGCGGTAAACTCAAGTCCGCTGTTTAATGTAAGCTTTCTCGTTCCGATATGATTTCCGTGCTCCTGAGGCACAACATAATTTACATATTCGTCTGCCGCCGTGCTCTCAAAACGTCCAAAGGAAACGTGATGGCAAAGGTCCTTATAATTCTCGTAAGGACCGTATCCGTAATAGGAGAAGCCCTCATTTTCGTTTGCTATCTTCATTTCAAAACCAAGACGGGGCAGGAATATTCTTATGCTCGGCCCTCCCAATGAGCCCTTTAATCCTACCTTTACCTTGCCGTCTTCAAAAAATTCATAGCTTAAGGTATATTTCATAAAGGGCATTCTCGACACGCCTGCCATAGAGCCCTCGAAGGTAACCTTGCTGCCCGATACCTTAAAGCCGTAGCATTTTGTATGAGCCCTGTCCACACGATCCTCCATTCTCGGAGTGGTAAGATTTCTCTCGTTATCTGTGGGTGCACGCCATACTCCTATCTTCATGGGTGACGCCAAAAGCTCCCTGCCCTTTTCCTTTATGCTAAAAAGCTCGCCGGTAAGAAGGCTTATCTTATATTCCTTTGTGCCGGCCTTTGCACTTACGTATTTATCGTCGGAGGTTACCTTAAGCTTTCCGGCGGTCTTTATTTTCGCAATTTTCCCGGAAATATCAATGGATTTAAATCCCTTCTCTTCGCCGTCCTTTATAAGATAAAGGTTTACATACTCGCCAAGATTCGTTGACGAATGTTTCTTAAAGGGAATGTCAATTAAGGTCTTTTTGTGGGGCGCAAGGCTTAAGGTCATTTCCTTTTCTTCGAAAGCTTCTCCGTCAACCACATGGGAAAGCTTTAATGTAAATTCAGAAAGGTCCGTAAAATCGTACCTGTTTTCAATTTCTATTTTGCCGTCGGAAAGCTTAGCCGTAAAGCCCTGATAAGCATACTTTGCCTCCAGGCTTCCTGCCTTAAAGCTTCTGTCATAGAAGGTAAGTCCGTCACAACAGAAATTTGAATCATGAGTTTCCTCGCCGAAATCGCCGCCGTACTTGGGGACGCCGTCCTCAAGTATTGTGTGGTCGGTCCACTCCCAGATACATCCGCCGATAAAGAGGGGATTTGTATAGAAATGTTCAACATAATCATAAACGTCGCCGGGACCGTTTCCCATAGCGTGAGAATACTCGCAAAGGAACAAGGGTCTGTCATCTCCGAGGGAAGCGATACGGTCCATTTCCCAAAGAGGCGGATACATTCTGCTTCTTACGTCTACCGGAGCAAGGTCTGCCACTCCTGCCGCACGCTCATAATGACGAGGTCTTGTGCTGTCTCTTTCACCTGTCCACAAAAGCATGGCCTCGGTATTTTTACCGTAAGACGCTTCGTTGCCCACAGACCACATAATTACGGATGCGTGATTTTTGTCACGCTCTACCATGCGGCGCATTCTGTCTAAATGCATATCCTTATATTCGGGCTTATAGCAGGGCCAGATTCCGTTGTCGTCATATCCGTATCCGGGAACTTTTCTTTCCGCAAAGCCGTGAGCCTCGTTGTCGGTTTCGTCCACAACGTAAAAGCCGATTTCATCGGTCATATTCAAAAATTCGGGCGTAGGCGGATAGTGGCTTGTTCTTATGCAGTTTATGTTTAAGCTCTTCATTTTAAGAAGCTCATCTCTTAAAAACTCTTCGCTTTCGCAGTATCCGTCCGTATAATGAGTATCATGATGGTTGACTCCCTTAAGCTTAACGGACACGCCGTTTATGTAAAGACCGGTTTTATCGACCTTAATATCCCTCATACCAACCTTAAAGGGGATAAACTCTCCTGCCTTTTTTACCACTACCGTATATACATAGGGCTTCTCGGCGTTCCACAGCACGGGGCTTTTAACCTTTTTGCCAAGGCTTTCTCCCTCGGGTGTGAAAATTTCATAGTCGGGCTCGGACACCTCAATTTTTTTGGTATCGGCCTTTATCTCAACATCCTTTACGTGACCTTCTGATCTGGACAGGAGATATACATCACGGAAAATACCGTTCATTCTGAAGAAATCCTGATCCTCCAGATAGCTTGCCGCACACCATTTTAACACCTTTGCAATAACGGTGTTTTTCCCTTTTTTCACATAAGGAGTAATGTTAAATTCAGCCTGAAGGTGGCTTCCCTGAGAACACCCTACATAGCTTCCGTTTATATAAAGATAAAGAAATGATGATACTCCCTCAAATATAATATAGGTTTCGCGTTTGTCCCACTTTTCGTCAATCTCAAATTCCCTTTTGTATACTCCGCAGGGATTTATGTCGGGAACATAAGGGGGATCTACGGGATAAGGATAGTTTACGTTGGTATAGTAGGGCTTTTCATAGCCGGTTGTCTGCCAGCAGGAGGGAACCTTAACCTCGTCCCACTCTATGCCCTCGGTCACCGCATCCGCCTCAGACTCAAAATACTTAAAATTCCATGTGCCGCAAAGCTTTTTGTAAAGTCCGGAGTCCTCTTTTTTAAATGCCAAGGCCTTTTCAAGGCTTTCATAAGGGATATAGTAGCTTCTCTGCTCTTCTCTTCCCTCGCCGGTCAGTCTTGGGTTTTCATAATGTCTCATGATATTCTCCTATTCTTAATTTTTACTTAAATTTGGCTTAAAATGCCGCTTACAGGGTCATTATAGCAACTGTAAACTTTAGTGTCAAGTTTTTTTCAACATGTTTATAAAGTTTTTTCAAATGTTTCTTTATGATTAAATTTATTAAGCTGCTGTCGTAAGCTTCATTAACTTGGTCAACTGAGAGCAGAGCCGAATAAAATGTTGATTTTTATAAAAAATTGGTGTATAATTTAACAAAATACTAAAAAAGGACGTATTTAGCATGAATATTTTATCGCCGGAAGAACGGTTTCAAAATCAGGTTGCAACTATTTTATCCAAGGTTGAGGCTCAGGCGTGGTTTAACAAATATGCAACCTCGTATAAGGAGCTTATGGCATATTACCGCTGCGCCATTATGGAGGTAACGACTAAGTTTAACGTATTAAATGAGGAGCTTTCACTGCAGTATGACCGCAATCCCATAGAAAGTGTAAAAAGCCGGTTAAAATCTCCCGAAAGCCTTTTTAAGAAAATGCAGGACAAGGGGCTTGCTCTCACCCTTACAAACATCAGGGAAAATATTTCGGACATTGCCGGCGTGCGTGTTATATGCTCCTTTCCGTCCGATATATACACTCTTTCGGACGCATTTTTAAGGCAGGATGATATAACGCTTATAAAGAAGAAGGACTATATCACACACCCTAAGGAAAACGGCTACCGCAGTCTGCACCTTATTGTAGAGATTCCCATATTTTTGCACGACGAAACGAAAAATATGCCGGTCGAGGTACAGTTCCGCACAATTTCCATGGACTGGTGGGCAAGCCTTGAGCATAAAATCCGCTATAAAAAGGATATAGAAAATACTAAAGAGCTGGAAAAAGAGCTTTTAGAATGTGCAGAAATCGCCGCTAATCTCGACGCACGAATGGAAAATATTCAAAAAAGAGTATAAAATAAGGACTTGCCAAAGGCAAGTCCTTATTTTTACGAAAAACGGGCGACGGATAAAAGTAAGCCTTCCCCTTTTATATTATATATTTTTTACTCCCCATTTCGGCTTAGCATAAACACCGCCGTAAGTATTAAGACTATGCCCAAAAAGCTTGCAAGGGTAATTTTTTCGTCGAAAAATGCGACGCTTAAAACTGTTGCCGCCATGGGCTCGATTATGCTTAAGGACGACGCCGTGCCGGCAGGTATATCTTTAAGTGCGGCGGTATAGAGTATATACGGAAGAAAGCAGGTCATGATTCCTATACCCAATATGAGCAGAATAATCTTAACCGGACTTACCGCAATCAATGGCAGCGCCTCGGGAACGTGGCAAAACAAAAGTGACGCTATCCCCATAACAATAAAGCAATAAAGCGCCGAGGACAAGGGATTCGACTTTTGCATCATGCCTATTTTCGTAAATATGTTATATGCGCTGTAGCATATGCCGGCTAAAAGCCCCATCAAAATACCCATGGGGCTGAATTTCATTCCCCCTATTACGCCGGATACCAGCGCGCACCCCGCTATTATAATAACTATGGCGGCGGATTTTTTAACGCTTAGCTTCTCGCCCATAAACAAAACCGAATAAACCGTCACAAACACCGGCGCAGTATACATCAAAATCACCGCCGTGGATACCGAGGACAAATCTATTGCGGCATAATAGCATACCGCAACGCCGAATACCGAAAGTCCGCCCAAAGCGAATATAATAAACTCCTTAAAAGTTATCCTGTAAAGCTCCCTGTCACGAAAGAGCACGTAAAACGCCATAAAAACTGCCGCAACGACACCTCTCATTGCCGTCATATGAAGGGGCGAAAAGCCGTAGGGCTTTAAGAGGTTAAAAAACACCCCCGATGTCCCCCATAAAATTCCTGCCAGGATTACATATATAAGACCACGCTTTTTCATTTTTACACCTTAAAATCCTTGTTTTATTAAAAGTCCCCGAAAGCCGCTCCCCGTATCTTTAAGATTCATAAAAGAGTCAGGCTCTCCTTATCTACTCAAAAACACATTGATTATACATTTTTTTATCCCGTATGTCAATACACGAAAAAACTGCAGCGCCTAAAGCCTTTACCGTAGTTTTTCCCTTTTTATTTTTTTATCCTCAAACAGCATTTGGTCGGCTTTCATAAACATTTCATCAACGCTTTTCTTTCCAGAATAAGCAGAGACCGATTATAATCTTGCACAAAAAAATTGACACAATATATATAATTTAGTATAATATTTACAAGACATAGAGGTTTTTTGCAGGGATATTTTAATTGTATTAAGGTTACTATAAAAAATACATTTAAAGCGTAAAATAAAAATTTTTCGGGCTCAAACACCTGATAAAAAGCGCTTTTGCAAAAAAATTCCCAAATGTGTCAAAAAACAATTAATACTCAGTTGTTTTTCTCGTTTATAATAAAGGCGTACAGAGAAGCACGGCTGTGAAAGGAGATATTGGTCTTATGAATAAAAGACAATCCGATTTACTCAGAACTCTGTATAACAACCGTGGTTTTTTGACATTATCCGAAATTGCAGAGGATTTCGACGTTTCCCCAAAAACCGTAAGAAACGATATAGCGGCAATTAAGGATTACCTTTCGGAAAATAATGCAGGTACTCTTGAAACGAAGCCTCATATCGGCGTAAGAGCCATAATAACCGACGAGGAATGGGTAAAGCTTTCCGAAAACAATCACGATGACTCCTTAGACAGAGAAATAATGTTTTTCATAATTCGCAGTCTTATGAAAAAAAGCATTTTAACCGCCCAAAGGCTTGCCGAGCAATACTATATAGGCAGAGCTGAGCTTAACAAAATTTTAGATAAGGTTGCCGAATGGTTTTCCGAAAATCACATTCTTCTCGAGGTTCGCCGCGGCAAGGGTCTTTCAATCAGTTACAGTGAGTTTAATTACAGATTGGCAATGCTTAAGCTGTTCTCTGATTTTTGGGAGCTTTATTCCTTAAAAATTGCACCTCGTAAACCTATTTACGCATCAATGCGCGATGACGAATACACCGGTATGTGCGCCGCTCTCAACGGCTTTGAGGCGGATCGTATTGCCAAGCTTCTTCTTGAAACCGAAGAGCATTTCGGATTAAAGCTCAGCTACACGGCAAACAAAAATCTTATATTTTTAATTTCACTGAGCATTTTGAGATTAAACGCTAAATTTAAAATTCAGATGCCGAAGGCTGCCGAATGTATTACAGACGGACTCTCCGACGAATATATCGCAGAGGATATACTTAAAAGGTTGTCCCGTGAACTTAATTTAATTTTCCCCCGTGAGGAAAAGGAATTTATAAAATTTGCCGTTTCCGTATCTGAAATACAAAATTTTGTAAGCGACAAATACCGGCAGGAGTTTGAAATGATGAATTTTGAGCTTTGCCGCCTCACAGTCCGGGTTATAAATCTGGTCAGCGAAATAACCGACCTTAACTTAAGGGATGACAGTCTTTTTGTCAGAGAAATGTTTCTGCTTTTAAGATCCATGATTTCCAGATTAAAATACGGTATTATAACTAAAAACAGTCTGCTTTCGCAAATCAAGCAAAAATATCCCAACACAATGGCAATAGCCTGGTCTTTGGAAAATATGCTTGAAAAAGAGCTTAAGCTGCAGATTAACGAACACGATGTGGGATTTTTGGCGCTATACATCGGAGGAGCAATTGAAAGAAAGCTTTCCGGAATAAAGGCATGCATAGTATGCGATTACGGTATCGGAACATCGCAGATTCTTAAAGAAAAAATTATAAGGTCGATTCCGGAGCTTAAAATCACCTCCGTTTATTCAATACGTGATATAAATCAGGTTAAAAATGACGACTGCGATTTCATTATATCAACCACTCCGCTTTACGGCTATCGTCTTAACAAAGAGGTGTTGACAGTAAAATATCTGTTGGATCGCTCGGATCTTCTTGCGATTGAAAATCTTTTGATGAAGTTAAAAAAGCAAAAAAATGTAAAGGTAAATAATATACAGCCTACCGCTTCGTTATTTAAAAAGGATTTAATCTTTATCCGATGCAATAACTATAACAAAACCGAAATCTTAAAGGACGTATGCCAAAAGCTTGAGTGCCTCGGTTATGTTACGGAAGGCTTTGAAAAATCCGTGCTTGACAGGGAAAAATGCACGTCCACCGATATAGGCAAAGGCATTGCAATTCCCCACGGACATTCCGACTACGTAAATCATTCGGCGGTTTCGTTTATAAGACTTGACAAGCCGATTAAGTGGACCGATAACGGCGAATATGTTGATTTGATTTTTCTTTTGGCGTTCGATATGGGAGAATCGAAGGAGATAAAAAACACAATTATAAAATTTTACAAATCAATTGTTGTTTTTACCGAGGATGACAGTGTTTGCGAAATGCTGAGAAGCACTGACGATAAGGAACAGATATTAAAAATATTCAAACAATGGTAGGAGGTTATTTTATGGTACGGGTAAAATATGTAATCAAAAACGAAGAAGGTCTACATGCAAGACCGGCTGCGGATTTTTGCAAAACCGCAACACGCTTTAAAAGCAAAATCAGAGTTATTAAAGACGGCGAGGAATTTGAAGCAAAAAGCACCCTTATGGTTTTGTGCGTAGGCGCAGTCCAGGGCGATGAAATTGAATTGACCGCAGAGGGCGAGGACGAACAGGAAGCTATCGACGCATTGATAGAAACTCTTAATATGGCGTAATACACCCGAATGAATTTTTATCCGCTTCAAAAATAGCCTTAAATTTGTAAATTTAAGGCACTCCTTCGGTCGAAAAAATGAAAAATTTCTTTTGGGAGCTATAATTTGCACTCCCGTTACAGAAAGGAATGTTTATAAAATATGAAAATTTTACATGGCATAGCCGGCTCTCCCGGCGTTGTTTCCGGAAAAGTTTTATATTTTGAAAAGAAAGTCGGTTCTTTGTCCGAAACAGACCTTGATACAGCCGTAAAAAAATGTCTGGAAAAGGTCAGAAAAATGTATGACAAGGCACGCTCCGACTTCGGAGAGGAGCATGCAAAAATCTTTTTTGCATACGAAATGCTGCTTCAAGACGAAATGTTTATCGGTCCCATAAGGGAATCCATAGAATCCGGAAATTCACCGGAACAAGCCGTTACGGAAGTGTCCGAAAGCATGTCCGCAATACTTATGAAAAAGAATAACGAATACTTAAGACAGCGCGCCGACGATATAAAAAATATCGGCAATATGCTTAAGGAAACTCTTTGCGGAGCAGATGATGATTTTTCTTTCCCCGACGGAAATGACAAATATATAATCGCCGCCCGGGAGCTTACCCCTGTTGATACAATGCTTTTCGACCATTCAAGGCTTTTGGGCTTTGTTACCAAAGAAGGCGGCGCCACCTCTCACACTGTTATACTTGCAAAATCCATCGGAGTTCCTGCCGTGGTCGGCGTAAGCGAGCTTTTTAGCTCCTTTGATTCAGAGCCTGCGTATCTGGACGGTTACAGCGGAGATTTTGTTGTAAACCCGGATGAGGAAACAAAAACAGTGTACGACAAAAAGGTATCGGAGGAGGAAGAGCTATTAAAATCTCTTGATGAAATCAAGCTCAACGACACCTATACCAAAGACGGTCAAAGAATTAAGGTTTCCGTAAATATCGGAAAGCCGTCTGATTTAAACGGCAGCAATGACAAAAAATTTGACGGAGTCGGCTTATTCCGTTCGGAATTTCTCTACTCCTCATCAAAGGAAAGGCCGTCGGTTAATCAGCAATACGAGGCATATAAAAAAGCCCTTGATTGTGTATATCCCGAAAGCGTTACTATAAGAACATTAGACGTTGGAGGCGACAAGCAAATCGAATATTTCCATATGCCGAAAGAGGATAACCCGTTTTTGGGAAACCGAGGCATAAGGCTGTGTCTCAGCAATGAGGAAATATTTTCAGAGCAGCTTAAAGCACTGCTTATGGCAGGAGCGGGGAAAAACCTTAAAATTATGCTTCCCATGGTTACTCGTATTGAAGAAATAACAAAAACAAAAGAGCTGCTTGATAAGGCCGGAAAGGAGCTTGACTCAGAAGGCACACCCTATTCTAAAAATATAGCTCTCGGCATTATGATAGAAACTCCGGCAAGTGCGATTATGTCAGAAGTTTTTGCAAAGCACTGCGACTTTTTCAGCATCGGAACAAACGACCTTGTCCAGTATATAATGTCTGCCGACAGAGGAAATTCTGCCGTCGAGGACGTATACAGTCCCTTTAATCCGGCTGTTCTAAAAATGCTTAACAAGGTTATAAACGACGGTAAAGACGCAGGCATCGAAGTAAGCGTGTGCGGAGATTTGGCGGCAAACACCGATTTTACCGAGCTGCTTTTGGGCATGGGCTTAAATAAATTCAGCGTCCCTTTACCCATGCTGTGCAGGATAAAGAAAAAAATATCAGACATAAATTTGTCTTCTGCCAGGGAGCTTGTAAATAAAGTCCTTAAAGCAGAGGATGAAAATGAAGTAAAAAGAATAATCAGAAGGGGGTGAAAATAATGAATGTATCAGAGGTGTTAAGAAAAGACCGGATAGAGCTTCATTTAAAATCCGATACCAAGGAGGGCGCTCTTAAGGAGCTTACCGAGCTTCTCTATAAGAGCGGAGCACTCACCGACAAGGAAGGATTTCTAAAAGACGTTTTAGACAGAGAAAGCGTATCAACCACAGGCATAGGCAACAAAATTGCCATTCCCCACGGCAAGTCTGCAAATGTACTCGAAACGACCGCTGCCATAGGCAGAGCCGACAAGCCTCTCGAATGGGAAAGCCTTGACGACAAACCGGTAAGCTTCATCGTACTTTTGGCAGTTAACGAAAAGGATAAGACCGGCGTCCATGTAAAGCTGCTTTCGCAAATGGCAAGAAAATTAGCATCGGAGGAAACGTGCAAGCGTCTTTTAGAGGCAAAGACCGTTGAGGAAATAACAGGTATTTTCTCGGAATAAAAAAGAAAGGAGAACGTATATGAAAATTGTAGGTATCGCTGCGTGTACGTCAGGTATAGCCCATACGTACATTGCAAAGGAAAAGCTTGTCACTGCGGCAAAAGAGCTGGGACATGTTGCTTTTATCGAAACTCAGGGAACAATCGGCACAGAGGATGAGCTTACTGCCCAGCAAATCAAGGATGCCGACGTCGTAATCATTGCCGCAGACATCAAGGTCGGCGGAAAGGAACGCTTTCAGGGCAAACGCATTGTGGAGGTTCCGACTCATATAGCAATTAAATCTCCCAAGGCTTTGCTTAATAAAATCGAGTCCGAATTAAATAAATAGTTATTGGAGGTAAAAATATGTTAAAAAAGTTACAATTAAAAAAGCATGCCCTAACGGGTATATCCTTTATGCTTCCTCTCGTAGTGGCTTCCGGTCTTTTAATTGCAATAGGTAACATTTTCGGAGGAAATCCCTCTGTGATTTCCGATTATAAAGCAGGTTATTCAATCTGGGAAGCCGCAGTTTCCCTCGGCGTTTACGGAATGCAGCTTTTACCCGGAGTTATGGGTGCGGCAATAGCCTATTCAATAGCTGACAGACCCGGTATTGCACCCGGTTTGTTAATGGGTATGATTGCTCAGTATATGGGCGCCGGCTTCCTCGGCGGTATGCTCGGCGGTTATCTTGCAGGTTACTTTGTAGAAATTCTTAAAAAGTACTTAAAGGTTCCCAAATGGGCTCAGGGTCTTATGCCGATGATGATTATTCCTCTTTTATCCTCAGTTGTTGTCGGTCTTATAATGTTCTTCGTAGTAGGCTCACCTATCGCATGGGCATCAGAAGCACTCAAAAACGTATTGCTTAATATGCAGACCGGCTCAAAAGCAGTATTCGGTGCAGTTATGGGCGCTATGGCAGCGTTTGACTTCGGCGGTCCCGTAAATAAGGTTGCTTCACTTTTCGCAGACGGCTTGCTTATGGACGGTGTTTACGGTCCCGAAGCTGTAAAAATATGCGCGTCCATGATTCCTCCCTTCGGCGTTGCACTTTCATGGCTTATTAAAAGATCCAGATATACAAAGAGTGAAACCGACAATATCAAGATTGCTTTCCCGATGGGTATTTGCATGATTACCGAGGGCGTTATTCCCATTGCGGCAGTTGACCCCATAAGAGTAATTGCTTCCTGCTCTATCGGCGCAGCGGTAGGCGGCTCCTTAATAATGATGCTTGACGTAGGCTCTATGGTACCCTCCGGCGGTATGTTTATAGTTCCCGCAATGATAAATCCCTGGGGCTTTATGATAGCGCTCTTAGCAGGTACTTTAGTTACAGCTCTGCTTCTTGTGGTTCTTAAAAGGGACGCTAAAAAAGAAGACGCTGTCGTACTTGACGAAGAAGAAAGCGATGTAGACCTTTATGAAATAAAAATAAGCTAATTTAAACGAAAGCTGTGTTAACATGTATGTATCAATGAAAAATATGCTCCTGGATGCCAACGCCAACAACTATGCAGTAATGGCAATCAACTGTTTTAATATTGAAACTGCCCGTGCGGTTATTAATGCTGCCGAGCTTGAGGATGCACCGATTATAGTAAATATTTTTCAGGATCATCTTCTCTCCCACTGTGACAGCGAGCTGATTACTCCGGTAGTAAAAACGCTTGCCGGCAGAAGCCATATAAATGTGGCGCTGAATTTCGACCACGGTCAGGAAAAGGAATATCTTATCAAAGCAATTGACGACGGGTTTTCTTCCGTAATGGTTGATGCTTCAAGATTTGATCTTGAAAACAACATTAAAATGACAAAAGAAATTGCAGATTACGCACACCGGCACGGTGCAAGCGTTGAAGGCGAAATCGGTTGTCTGGGGGCAAGCGAGGGCGGAGCGTTTACACAAAACGCCATGTATACCGACCCGGAGCAGGCCAAAGCATTTTTTGAGCAGACAAATATCGACGCCCTTGCGATTTCCATAGGTACATCGCACGGAAATTATCCCGACGGAATGGTTCCGGAATTTGATATTGAAAGGCTTAAAGAAATTAAACGCCTTACAAAAGCGCCTCTCGTTCTTCACGGAGGCTCCGGCTCGGGTGAGGATAATATTATAAATTCCGTAAAAAACGGTATTAATAAAATAAATGTCGGCTGCGACTTTATGAATGCAAACCGTAATGCGGCGTTAAACCTGCTTAAAGAAAATCCCGATATAAATTATTTTGATTTAATTCACAGTACAGAAAAAGAAAGTATCGAGCTTGTAAGATACTATATAGGTCTTTCGGGCTCCAAAGGAAAGAACAAAAATTTATAATAGGAGTGATTTAATATGCTAATGAACATGAAAGAACTGCTTGCGGTAGCAGATAAAAACGGATTTGCCGTACCTGCTTTTAACATCGGAAGTGAAGCTATCTTAAAGGGAGTTGTTGAAAGTGCTAACGAGAAAAATGCTCCGGTAATACTTGCAATCCATCCCACAGAGCTTGAATTCCTTGGCGACAGCTTTATATTAACCTGCATTGAAGAAGCTAATAAGTCAAGAGTTCCCATGGTTATTCATCTTGATCACGGCGGAACCTTTGAGCAGATTCTCCGTGCTATCCGCTGCGGCTTCACCTCCGTTATGATAGACGCCTCTCACATGTCTTATGAGGAGAACATCGCTATAACTAAAAAGGTTGTTGAGGTTGCAAAGGTTTCAAACGTTTCCGTTGAAGCTGAGCTTGGAACAATAGGCACCACCGGCGAATCCTACGAGGGCGGCTCTGATGACATTATATACACAAATCCCGAGCAGGCAAAGGATTTCATCCAAAAGACAGGAATCGACTCTCTTGCCGTTGCAATAGGTACGGCACACGGAATATATCCCAAGGACAAAAAACCGGAGCTTAAGCTTGACCTTTTAAAGACTATCCGTGATACCGTTGATATTCCATTGGTACTTCACGGAGGCTCCAGCAATCCCGATAAGGAAATTGCCGAGTCGGTTAAGATAGGTATTTCCAAAATCAATATTTCAAGCGATATTAAGTTTGCGTTCTACAAAAAATGCCGTGAGGTTCTTGCAGAAAATCCCGGCTGGATTGAGCCTAATGCAATCTATCCTCCCTGCATCAAGGCAATGAAAGAAGTAATTGAATATAAGATGGAACTGTTTAACGACATCGGAAAAGCTTCGCTTTACAAATAAAAACATTTTAAGCCCACGAGCCAGTTGTATGTTTAAAAAAGCATCAAATCGGAGTAAGCTAAAGCTTGCTCCGATTTTTATAATTATTATCTATTTGCACAAGGCGGACAGATCTGCTTTTCAAACGTCTTTTACGCTGATTTTGCTTTTTTCCCCATACATTTCCTCATCAACCGTAAGAAGCAATTGTTCAACATCCTCCTGAGATGAGCATGCTCCGCCGGCCGTACCAATGCTGACGGAAAGTACATAAGGATAATGCTCCGTTCTGTTTTTTTCTTTCAGTTTGCCTTCGATTTGCAATTTCAGCGCCTTAATTTCCTCCTGCTTAAGCCCGTCGCCGGCAATCAGAAATTCGTCGCCGCCGTATCTGCATGCGAAAAGCTTAGCATTTGCTTCATCGCAGATTTGCTTAAGCACGTCCGCCACATCAGCCAAAGCGCGATCTCCCTCCAAATGTCCGAATTTGTCGTTGACACGCTTAAAGCTGTTAATATCTATCATTATAAGAAAAAACTCTGTTTTTTCCTTGCGCTGCAGATAACGCTCCCAATATTGATTAAATCCGTATCTGTTGTTAAGACCTGTCAGGGGATCCTTATGAATCTGATTTTTTTGTTCCGTCAAAAAAATAGCAACTATGGAAACGGTAATACCTGCCTGAGAGCAGCTGACTCCGTATAAAAGCATTTGAATCACCGCAGTAACCGCCGGCGCTATAATAAAATACAGTAAAGGAGTAATCTGTTTGCGCTTATGCTTTATATGTTCTTTTGAAACCTTATAAATAATTCCTCCTGTTGCCGTAAGAAAATAAAGCCACGTCACCGCCCAGTGGAAATACACTCCGACATTCCTGATATACAGATTATTCTCATCTATTGTAAACAAAAAATTTGTAAAGGGGTTTATTACCGTCACAATTGAGATACAAATAAGAGGAATTGCCCATAGCAACAGAGGCTTTCCGTAATTGTTTATAATTTTAAGCTTAATAAAAACATATAAAAACCATAAAAAACTGATAACCGACAGCGCCTCGTAATATAAAAGATTGCTGAATTCAATTACTGACCGTGCGCCTCTGAAAACTTGTCCGCGGAAAATTCCTGCCGCCATGTCGGCAACACACATTATAATTGTTGCAAGTAGCAAAAGGCTAAACGTCCTGTTTTCGGATGAAAACCGGTCGCTCTTGTAATGCATCTGTTTTATAAAAAGATGCAGAATAACAATGCATATTAAATTTATTTCGCTGTAATATATAGCTGTCATTTTCTTACCCCGGCATATAAGTGCATAGATGGATATTTTTATACTGCAATGATGATTATACTAAAAACCTAAAATTTTGTCAAATCTGTTCTGTTAAAAACAGAGCCGGCGGAAAACTTTTGTGTAATAAAAATTCGTGCCAAATTCATGCCAAATTTACTCCGCCAAAAACTCGCAGTCCTCGCAGTAGTTCGGAGCTCCGTAAGAGCACTCTATATCCTCCTCACAGGCGGTAAAGCTATTTTCGCATATGACATTTGCAAGCTCTGAAAGCCGGTCGTTTATCTCATCGGATAGCACATTACTGTTAATAAGCCGGTACAATATTTCCTTTGCTTCTTTTCTGCTCATTTTATCACCCCTTTAGCTTCTCGTGATAGCGGTCAAGCACTGTCCGAACATACTCTATCGGGCAGGGATAATCTCCCGACAAAAACTTTTCCCAATTCTCTAAGTTTTCCTTTGTGATTATTCCGTCTAAAAGCATATTGTCCGCCGATTCTGACCCTGCCGGGCTTTCTTTTACTCCTATTTCGCCTGCGGCGGCGGATATGATTTTCTCTGCCGTAATATTACCGTTCAAGCTCTGCCACCCTCTCTTCAAGCTTTAATATTTTTTCATCATAGTTTGTCAAAAGCGTGCTTATAAGCTTTGCAGCCTCGCCCCTTTTTATGTAGTCCTCGGGGCAGAACTTGTCCTCGGTTTTTCCGTTTAAGTAGCTGGCAAAATACGCCTGCTTTATGTACTTTTCAGCCCAGTGACCCTTTGTGTCGGTAAAGGGCATTTTTGCCTCTTCCATAAGTACTATGTACGCCTCCTCTAAGTTAGTTATCTTTTCTCTTCGACGTGGGAACGGGATGTTTCCCCATGAGTTTTGTATGTAAAAGACATTATCCCTCTCTTTTTCAGTCCTTGTCCTGTGCCTGAAAAGCTTCGGCTAAGGAGTGGGCGACGCAAGACTGGACGGATTCCTGGTCGAGGATGGGCGGTAAATAGGGCAGAATAAAGGACTTCGGGACTGCCTCCGCCTCCCTCATAACCGAGGAATACTTGTATATCTTGCCGCTCCCAACAGAGCGGCGGACTCCTTTGTAATGGTCTATATCCATTAGTTTCATCTCCTTAAACGGCTTATCAACATTTATATTTTTCCGCATATTTCTTAAATGTTAAGATAAAGTCCTATTTAGTTAATTAACCATATTCTTTTTTTATTTTTGATTAGAGCGTCAAAAGTCCTTTCACCGGATTTTGCTACAATTATATTGTTGCGATATGTGAGATAAACCTACAAAATATAGAATTCTGGTTATCAAAATACCTTGACACTTAAATCATTTTTTAGCTCATTAACATTATTAACCAATGTTGTATAATCACTCGGCAGACTATCCATAACCTCTTTAGCGTGAGAGTCAATCTCTGCATTTCTTGCTTTTACTGTGTCCTGATTGCTAATTGCCGATACAATTCGGTCAAGCCCTTCGTCTGTTGCTAATCTTTTCGTTGCCATAATATCAAACCTCCTGCACAATATATCCCTCTGAATCAACCGACAAGCCTAACTCTTTCAATACGTTAATATCGCTCTTTAGCTCATCTATTTCTTCCTGCTTTAATTTCAATGCTGCGGCGACCGCCTTATTTTGAATTGCGTTTTCGCTTTCATCCGAAAGATCGGAATCTACTTTGACCGAAGCGGCGGCGCTTTTTAATATTTCCTCCACTTCGGAATCGGTGAAATAGTCAACACCCTTTACAGGTGTTTTTCCGGCTTCTCCCGTGTCGCCTTTCTCGCCCGTGTCGCCCGTGTCGCCCTTCTCGCCCTTTAAGGATAAAAGCCACTCCTCTTCTGTTCCGGTATAGCCGTGAGAAACGGCTATACCGTAGGCGGATAAATACATTCCCGATATTAAGGGCTCGCCAGCCTTGTGCGTTCTTACATACCACTTGGCGTAGGTGTCAAGCTGCTCGTTAAAAAGTGCGATGGAGTTGTTGTAGCCTGCATACTCCTTGTCCGCAAAGTCTATCATTGCCGTAAGGTATAAAATATAAATTTTGTCCCGTGTCACGTCTAAGGTCAATTTGTCATTTTTGTGCTCTTCGTAAGGTATAACCGGCGTAATGTCATAAGGCGCTATATTGTGAATTTCGGTTAAAATCAATGTTTCCGCCTCGTTAAGCCATGAGGCTTTCATTTCACAGGAATAAGTGTTCTCTCTAAGCTCGTCCGCAAAATCAATTATTTCTTTAACATTTCTTTTCATAATTCACCTTATAAAAGGCGGCCGCTTTTTGCGACCGCCTTTATTACATGCTTTCAGCCTCGGCGGAAAGACGGGCGGAACGCCTTACAGCCTCAATCTCGGCTTTTTCGGCTCGCTCTAAAACCTCGGCGTATTTTTTCTTTATTTTAACGGTTTCGCCTCTGGGTACCTTTATTGCCACGCCGTTAACACAGCAAAAAACAGGCTGTGACAAATTCTGTGCATCTGCCATAAGCTTTATTTCTACCGTTTCTTCGTCCTTTGCCTCCGGTACGTCTTTTATTTCCTCGGCTTCTTTTATTTTTGCATTTGCCATGATAAATCCTCCTTAATTTGCGTCAGAATTGAAGCTTGAGCAGGTTTCGATTCTGACCATATATTCGTTTACCAATATTTTTGCAGTCTGAAGCGCCTTCCAGCCCACGGTTGAGCGCTGGTCTAAGGGGTCGCTTGTGCCGGCAGAGCCTAACTGCTTTATGATGGTCTTTAGGTTATTGCCCTCAACCTCGGTCACTCCGTAGGCGTCCTTGCCCAAAACCAATGTACCGTAAACCACCCTTCCGCCGGAGCCTCCGTCGGATGAGCCTTTCCAGATTTTTGCTTCCGTGCTTTCCACAAAGCGCACGCCGGCTATACATCCGATTTCGCCCTTGTAAAGCTTCTCGGCATTGCCCTGGGTGTATTTGTTATACTCCGCCCACTGAGGGTCGTTCATAAGGTCGTAGGCGGTGTCGGGATGAACTATCGCAACAAAATAGCCGTCAATTGGTCTTGCGTTCTGGGCTCTTAAGGTGCGTACCGCCTTTTTAATGCAGTCTATGGTAAGATAATGGTTTCCGCTTGCGGCGCCGCCTGTAAGGGCGCTCCTTGACGAAACGCTCCCGTCTGCGTACTGAACGTTTGTACCTGCCATAATAGCGTCCCTTACCACCGTGTCAAGCGTTCTTCCTGCCTGATCGCCTATAAGGTCCACGCTTTCGGTCAAAATGGGGTCTATTGCCGTAAGATCCAAAAGGTCTGTGATTCTTACGTATCCGCCGTACTGGGAAACCGTGGCGGTAAGGTTTGTTACATCAAGAGCCTGTCCGTCCGGAGTTACGCCCTCGGTAAGAGGCTTGGTCGCTTTTGACAGCGGATTAAACTTTCTGAACTCAATTGTTTTTCCGCCGTTTTTCGGAATATTTCTTTTCTGGGCGAACTGAGAATATACAAGATTAGGACCTGCCATTCTTATAAGCTCTTTGTCGTAAAAGGTTTTGTTTTCTGCAGAAAGATTGTTTCCGCTGCTTGCCGATGTCGTTTTGTTCGTCACATCGGCAAAACGCTGAATATCCAATGTTAAAATGTGTTTTTTCATTTACTTATGCTCCTTTCGGTTTAAGAGAACGTCACACGCTCTCCCATTATTACCCTCCGGCGGATTTCCTCAAGCTCTTTGTCGGTAAGCTCGCTGACCTTTGTCTGCTCCTTTGCCGCCGTAGCGCCTTTAGCTCCGATTTCCGTCGGACGGTCGTTTTTGTTTTTAATGCTTTCATATGCGGCCTTTCTTTCAGATTCCGCAATCTGTTTTGTGTAAACGTCCGGATGGGCTATTCTGTAAGCGTCTTTTACGCTAAGCCCCATCCTTAAGGCCGTCATAAAGGTTTTGTTTCCCACTTCGGCTCCAAGCTCAAAGTCGGGGTATTCTTCTTTTAAGCTTAAAGCTTCGGAGTTCCACTTTTCAAGCTGCGCCTCCTGAGCCTTTCTCTGCTCGCTTAGGGCTCGCTCATTTTCGATTTTCTCTATGTATTCTGACTTTCTTCTGTTGTCCGCACGGAGCGATAAATACTGCTTATAATCCTCTGCGTCCATTCCGTGCGCCATAGCTTCCTCCGTAAGGCGGCGTTCGTCGTTTGAAATTTTACTTATCACTTCCTCCGGGCTTTCCGCTCCGTAGCGCTCCATAAGCGGAATTAAAGAGTCTTTGAGCTCGTTGTACTTTTCCTCAAAGCCCTTTTCGCCCTTGTACCTTTTTGAGAATATTTTATTGACTTCCTCTGTAAAGTCGTTTTTGTATTCTCCCTTGATAAGCTCGGAAAAAGACTTTTTCTCATTTTCTATATGTGTGGACTTATCCTCTTTAGAGATGTTTTCATCTGCTCCCTCGCCGGAAGCTTCGCTCGCCTCCGGTGCGGCGACGGACTCTCCGGCCGAGGAAGCTTCGCCCTCTGAAAAAAGCTGTAAATTAAATTTATGCATGGTTATCCCCCTTTTTATTCCCCGTCTTTCCGGGTTGTCATTCGCCGTCTTTCCGGCTTGCAAGGTCATTTTAACACACTGATTTTTTATAAAAAACTCCCTATACGGCTTTTTTTATAAAAAAATTAAAAAACACTTGTCAAATGATGACAAGTGCTTTTTCTAATCCTCGTAATGACCTTTGCACGATTGAATCGTAATATCTTTATCCGAATTAACAGAGTAAACTATTCTGTTTTTACTGTCTATACGTCTGCTCCACAAGCCTTCCCTTTGCTTTAAGGGCTCGGGCTTTCCCAAACCGGCGAAGGTGTCCCTTGAAATATCCCTTAAAAGCTGATTTATTTTCTTTAGAGTCTTTTTATCCTGTGCCTGCCAGTAAAGATACTCATCCCATGCAATAGGCGAAAATATTAAATTATTCATTTTCCATCGCTTCTAACTCTTCCAAGGTCTTTTTTACCACTCTGCCCTCTTTTATATCGGTCTGGGCTCTGTCAATTTTGCTTAAATATTCGTTGTTGTGTGCCGCTCTCTTTAGCTCATTCCATTCGTCAAGGCTTATTATAACGACGTTTTTTTCGCCCTTTCTCGTAACAATAACGGTTTCGTTTCCATCGGTAACCTTATCGCAATATGCTTTTAGGTTTTCTCTTATTGTAGAATAATTTACAGCTAACATTAATATGCCCCCTTAATAATATGGTACAATATATTGTACCATATTATTATATGTTTTGTCAATAAATATATTCCTCACCTTAAAAAATAATCGTACCGCCCTATTTTACTGCCGTCGGATAAAGGATCCTCCAAAGAGAGACCTTTTTTGCTCTTTTCCTCAAGCTGGGGCTTTATAGGATCTGCCATACACATATATCTTGTTTCGTCGGCTATATGATCCTCGCCCTCTGTGTCCAAATCCTCAGGCTTCGTGCTTGAAAATAATAAAGTTGGAATAGTCCTTATAAACTCCTTGCAGTTTGAAAAAATGTACATCTTACAGTCCCCTTTGCCTCTAAATTTATATAAACCTTGGAAAGCCCCTTTTTCGCCGTGCTGGAGTCGAAAAACGGGCTAAACTCAACATAGGACGGAACTTTTTGTGCAAAATCTGTTTTATCCTCGCCGTTTATGTGGTAAAGCTTGTTTTCCGAAACTCCCATAAGCCGACTTTCATCGGTTATAAAGGCGCAAAAGCTCTTGTCCCTGTCCTCGATAAGCCAAATGTCCCTGACCGGGTCGTAAACAAAGGTTTTCCCTCCCGATGAAAGATAATATTTCCCTCCCCCGGCGCCGGCTGAAGCTGAGGAAAAATTCTTTGCCTCTTCTCCCAGCTTCAAGCTTATAACTATAGGGAATGAGCCTGAATAGCGGCACACTCCCTCCGGGCTTACATAGTATAAATAGTTTCCCAAAACCGCAAGGCTCTTTTGGCACCCTCCTTTAACTCCGGACACATTCTCCGTTTCATAGGTTGCATACTCGGCAGGGTAGTCGCCTCCGATTTTTATTATTCTGTTTTCCCCGAAAAACGTGGGATAGCCCGAGAAGGAGCAGCCTCCCGTAAAGCCGTCGGAATATCCGCTGTCCCACACCCACGCACCGGAGGCGGAGGCGGAAAAGTCCGAAAAGCTTGTGGGGTCTCCCAAGGCCGAGGCGTATATTTTCCCGTTCTCGCTTCCCCAAATGCGGTTTTTATGGCAAAATACCACATCAAAGTCCGGGACTTCTTTTTTAATTTTCATTGAGGATAAAATACCCTTTGCTATAGAAGCCGTGGATATGGCATTTCCGTCTGCGTCAACATATATAGGAATATCAAGCCCGGAAAAATAATATTTTGCGCCGAAAGACGTTGCCTTAATTGAGGTTACCTTTGCGTAAAAGCTCTTTCTTGTGAAGGTTTTAGCACTGTCGGGCTTTTTATATGTTGCTGTAAGCTTTACTGCGTCCCCTTCCTTTACGCTGTTTATTTTATCCGACCAGCTTTCTACAGTGTCATAGCCCGATTCCGAGCATGATTTTGAAATTTGAAACTCTCCGCTCTCCTTATATCCGAAGGAGGAATACGTTTCAAGGCTTCCCGATATTTCCGATATGTAAATCCACTCATTTTGGACGTTATAGTACTCGTTGTTATCTTGGTTTTCCGCCATATCATGCCATAATCCCGAAGAGTTGTACGAAAAAAGCGAGTCGCCTACCTTGTATATGTCACCGTCCTTAACGGTAGACGAGGTCATAAAGGCCTCGTGTAGGGCGGTTATGGACTCATAGCTTCCCTTTGACTCCGACTCTTTTTCGTTGTAGTATTTTTTATCGGGAAATACACATACAAAGCTATTTATTTTGACGAAGGTTTTCTCATCCGGAGTAACCTCAAACTTTCTCTCCCCGTTATAGTAAAAGTATGCGGTAAGAGAGTCTTGCTCCTTGGCGCAGTAAAAGCTTTTGCCGCCGGAAAATCCGGCGCCCAAAAGCGTTTTTCCGTCGGCTAAATCATAAGAGGGACGAGCTCTTCTTGTCCCTATCGCCGGGAAAAAATCCGACGTCATATTAAGGGTGTCCGAAATTGCTCCGTCGTTTATTCCCTCGGCTCGGTCTATTCCGTAAAATGCGGCCGAGGTCGTTTCATAAAGCCCCGGGTCATATTTAAGATACGGAAGATTCTTTCCCATGCTTCTCCTCCTCTTTAAGCTCTAAATAAAGGGCGTAGCACCAGTTATAAAGGCTTTCAAGCTCCTTTGACGTTATTTCAATTCTCGGAAAATCGGGGATTTTCATATATTAGGTCCCTCCCTTACAGAATCGTTTGCTCTTTTTACAAGCTCTGCGGCATAGTCACCGGCAGGAAGCGACCCGGAATATTCCGCTCCCGGCGTATTTTTGGGCGCCGCAGTATTTAATGCGCTTTCCGGTCTTTCCTGTACGCTTGTTGTTCCGTAGAGCATATTTTCAAGATATGAAACTCGCTCTGTCATCTCGTTTAGCTCCTTATACATTGAAGCGTTGTTTTTTATTTTCTCTTCTATTTCGGTCTTTCCGGGAAAGCTCATCATAGAAAGCATAATCAAAGCCTTTTCGGCATTTTGGGGCTCTAAGGCTCCCATAGTGTAGAGATTTGAGGCGGTTTCGTTCTGGGAAAGGGTGGAATAAGGATTTTCCTTTTCCGCCTTTATGGAAATGTCAAATATCGGCTTTCTTTTTATTACCTCGCCGAAGCTTGTCATTACGTTTCCGTCTGCGTCCTTTAAGGGTACGCCCTGTATGCTCTCGTTTGAAAAGCTTATATACTCTGTATTTCCTGAATCTCCCGTTATTCTGTAGGTCTTTTCCTCGGTGTAAAACTGCCTGATAAGCTCTAAGATAAGCTCCGTCACCTTGGTAAAGGCTCTAAAGTCGCCTCGCACCGTATCTCTGGCAAGCTTGTTTCCGGCTTCCTGTAAGGTTGCAATCGCTGCGCCTGAGGTAACGCCTGCACCCGTTCCTCCGGAGTTTACGTCTCTGTTTCCTATGGTTTCTTTAAGCTCCGTCACCTTTCTGTCCAAAAGTGAATAACAGACTGATGAAATAGGCTCGTATTTAAGCTGTGAAAATTTTTCCTCTGTGATGTCGCCCTCAACGGTTATAAAGGGCTCTGATTCGTCTAAAAATTCCTTTCTGTTTATTCCGGCGCTCTTTTTTGCAAACCAACGAGGATTTAATATCTTTTTTGCGTATTCCATGGTAAGTGCGTCAAACTTATCTATATAGGTCTGAGTGTCTAAGGTCACGGCAATAATGCCGTAGCCCAAAAAGCTGTCCGCCTCAGGATAAAGCGTGTCGGTAACAACAGGATAAAGCCCGTGGTCGTAAAAGCCCCGGTCTTTATAATTTTTGTCGTTTTCCGAGGAGTAAAGCACCTTGCCCTGACAGTAGCGGCAAAAATGCACCGTCCTTTTCCCTCCGATTCTCTTCTTATAATACCAGTCTACCAAAAGAGCCTGTCCGGATCTGTCAATACTGTCCGAATGTATGTATTCGGAAAGCTCCGAAGCGCCGCCGCCCGTAAAGTCAATATCGGGATAAGCCTCCTTAAGGTCTGAAATTTCAGCCGGCGCACAAATGAAAAGATTTTTAGAATCCTGTATGTCCGTTATTCCAGGCTGCCAGAAAACATTTAAAAGGTCAATGTTTTTTATCCTGATGTCCCCGGCGCCGTCGTCGGATAACGGGTCCCAGAATACGCCCAGCATGCTCACTCCGTGCTTAAGCTTGTACCAGGCCGCATCCGAATACACCTTTTCAAAGCCCTGCCGCTCCAATATTACGGGTACTATCTCGGAAAGCGTCCTTGCCGCCTCTTCGTCTGACTTTTCTCTGGGAAGAAATGTAGCTTTCGGAAAGCTGTCCATCATGTCGGCGTGACGGTTTACAATGGCATTCCACATATATGGGGCGGAAGAGGGCATTTTAGGCTCTGTTCCCTCGTATCCCTGCCATCTTAAAAGCCGCCACGCCTGCTCTTCCTCCACTATTCTCGCCTCAAAGTTCTTTTTACTTGCGGCGTATTTTTTCCTTACGGTTTCAGCCTCAGCTACAGCTTTTTCATCTATCATATATGTCACCTCACGTTAATGTTTTTTTCCAGTTATTCACAAGTGCTTTTTTCTTTTCCTCTGAAAGACCGATCGTTTTTAGATATTCTTCAAGACCGTCTTCACCGCCGGAGTTGTAAGCGGCAGTCATTTCCTTTCTTGGTTTATAAGTTATTGACAGGTGTGTATTTTTTGTGTATAATATTGATATAGGGGTGTTATAATGAAACAAAAAGATTTGATAAAAAAGCTTGAATCGGCAGGCTTTTCCTTTGAAAGGCACGGCGGAAATCATGACGTTTACCGAAGAGGCAAAGATATAGAGCAAGTGCCAAGACATAAGGAAATAAATGAAATATTGGCAAAAGCAATACTGAAAAAATGGGGGATTAAATTATGAAAAGAGTATATCCGGTTATTTTTACAAAAACAGATGACTGTTACTTAATTGAAGTACCCGACTTAGAAATTCTCTCCGAGGGTAAGGATTTGGAAAACGCCATTTACATGGCAAGAGATGCTATTTCAATTAAAGTAATTTCAATGGAAGACATCGGTCAAGCGGTTCCTGCGCCCTCTTTTTTCCCTGATATCGACGTATCAAAGGGAACATTTTCAAAAGACGGAGAAAGCTTCATCTCAATGGTTGATGTCAATACTGATGAATACAGGCGAAAAATCGACACAAAGCCTGTAAGAAGAAACGTTTCTCTTCCGCGCTGGTTAAATAACGAAGTTAACGCCTCCGGAATAAATGTTTCCCGTGTGCTTCAGGACGCCTTGGTGGAAAAACTTAATATCCGTAAATAATATTTTTGATAGGCTCCCTTTTTAGGGAGTCTTTTTTGATGTCAATTTATTACGTACTTTGCCGAAAAGCCGCTTACTTTGCGGCTTTCAAAAGTAACGTCCCTACGCTTGAACGCTTCGTGACGTTGTCGTAGCAAAAAACCTTTGTTGGTTTTTTGCACACTATTGCTATTCATTTATCATAATTACTTGCCGAGCAAACGCTGACTTTGCGTTTGCCAAGAGTAACGTCCCTACGCTTGAACGCTTCGTGACGTTGTCGTAGCAAAAAACCTTTG
>CAYXRC010000002.1:0-13732 GCA_964466295.1 uncultured Ruminococcus sp. | reverse complement strand
TTGGTTTTTTGCTACTTTTCCCACGTCCTCTTTTCCTTGCCGGAATACTTGTAAAATTTACTGTCTAAGTACGCTCCGTAAGGATTTTTGCTTGAAACGCCGTCCGTTTCCACCTGCCAAAGGTAAGAAAGATCCTTTTCGCTCGCTCCGTTCGCTCTTCCGAAAGCGTAAAGCGCCGCATTTATTTCCTCCTGCTTATAGCTTCCGTTGCCGTCCGAGTCCGCCGCCTTTTTATATTCCCTAAATTCAAGATAGTCTGACGGAGTAAGGGAAGTGTTTTCCTCAATGCAGTAAAGCTTTTTATCGTCACCCTTTAATTCATAGCCGGGCTCTGCGGCGGCTTTTGCCTTGCTCTTTGCATAGCTTAATAACAGATCCGCGGCTTCTGCTTTTACGTCATAGTCCGAGCTCTTAAAATAGTCCGACTCGGTAAGCTCCTTTGCTAAGGCTTTATATGATGAGTCGTAAACCTCGTTGTAAATCCTTGCCTGATTTTCGGTGTAGTCCGGATTTTCCTTATCCGCTTTAGCCTCGGAGATTCCGAATACTGCCGCCCATGCGGCAAGCTCTTTTTTATCTCCGCCGCTTATCGCCTCCGCCTTAAAAGAGTCAGAGCTCATTTTATACTCCGGATAAACCGTCGTCCGGGCTTTTTCCTTGGCGTATTCCCATATATAGCCTACCGCCCTCACTCTTTCTGCGTCGTCCATCTCCTTATATACGTCACTTTTTATAAGCTCGTAAATGGCGTTGTATCCGGTCTGTCCCAGTACCTTTTTGTATTCGGTGTATTCTTCGGCGTTAAGTACCTTTTCCTTTTCCTTGCCGCCGATAGTTACTTTTACGGTCTTTTCCGCTTTCGGCGCTAAAATCTGAAAGTCTACCGCCTCCGGTGTATTTTTAAGCCTTAATATTTCCCCGTCCGTTTCCTTGTCAAACTTATCCTCTGCGCTGTACCACGGAAGAATTAAATTTTCAAGAGCTCCCATCGCCCAATCGCCTTTTGTTTCCTTTCTTTTCGCCGTTTCGCCAAACTGATTAACGTATTCGGGACTGCTTTTTATTAAAACGGGAATTTTGTTTTTATTCCTATTTAGGAAATACCGTAAATCCGAAAAAGCCGCACCTTCTTCGACAAACGTCGTTCTGCGAGTGGAAGAATCCGTCGCCCTTGCAAGCTGACCGGACAAGGTCGGCACAGTCTGTCCTAAGTAATTTGTCAGCGTATTCTCCATAAAAGCTAAAAGAACCTCGGTAGTTAATGTAAGACCGTTTTTGCCGCTCCCTGCCCTTACAACCTTCTCTAAGTTGTCTGAAAGGGAGCTTAAAAGCGACATTTCAACTATCGGAGCGAAAAACCGCTCCACAGCGTCAAAGATATAGGATATTTTGTCCGAAAGAGGAACATCCTCGGTTTCCTCGTCCTCCGTAAAGGATTTTGCTATCTGCGCTCCCAAGAAAAGCTCCACGGCATAAGGCCCAAGCCAGTCTAATGTATGTGTATGACCGAAAAGCTTTATGGAAAATTTCTGCTGTCCTTTCTCCTCTTTGTATTTGTCCTCGTCGCTCGTTCCGCCTATAACTAAACGTCCGAGCAAAAAAAGCGCCGCTCCCAATGCCGCCGTTACTATTCCGCTGCTCACCTTTGCCACGTCGTTTATTACGTCCGGGGCGGTATATGTTATTTTGCCGTTTCTTTTGTCCGCCGCTTTTTTTGCAATTTGAATAGATTCGAGGGGTGAATATTCTATCGCCCGTCTTAACATGTTGGTGGGCGTTGCCGTAAAAGGTACGTTTGAGTTTACGATAAAGTATGTTTTTGGATGCTTGCGCCTTAATTCGCCGACAAGGCTCGCTATCTTGTTTGCGTCCCTGAAGGTCGCCTCTTTAGCCTCCTTTGTTGCATGGGCGACCGCTTTTTGCTTTTGCTCCTCTGTTATGTTTTTTGGAGTAAGACGATTTGCGACCATGTACTGCTTCATTGCTGACTTAAAATTAACTCTTAATGCTACCGAGTCTTCCGCCTCAAGAGCTCCGCTTACACGATCGTTTACCGGATTTAGCATATTGCCGACTATACCCGGATTAAAGGCAGGACGGGCTCCTTCAATTTCGCTTGATACATTCCATCCGTATTTTGGAGCGCCGCCACTTGAAAGAGCTTCCTTTTCCTCCTTGTAAACCTCGTCCACATATTTTCTCGTTTCCTTGTCAGCAAATCGCAGAGTGTTGTATTTTTCAACCTCCGAATTTCTCAAGAAAATGTCGCTTATCGCACCGGCTATAATATTCTTTTTCATTACCATGTAAAACATGGTTATATTGCCCTTAATGTTTTTAATGTGTGTCCTTAGGTTTCCAAGCATGCAAAGATAACGCCAGCTGTTAAGCTGCTCAAAAAAGCTTCTCGGCATTTGTGCGGCAAGGTGGGCGATTGCTCGTTCTCTTGCTTTATCAAGCGCCGCCTCGTCCTTTGCCTCCATTATTGCCTTTTTTAATTCAGGATCAAGGGTAATAGTGCTCTTTCCCTTATAGTTTTTCATGGTGTTCGCTATCTCTTTTGCAATTTTTTCCGCCTGCTGTGCTATGGTAAGCTCCTTTTCGGCCGCTTCAAGATCTGAAAGCGCCGCCTCATACTCTAAAAATGCCTCCGGGATCTTCTTTTCTCTTAATAAGAGGGTGCTCTTTTTTCGTCGGCGCATTGTCGCCTTTAATGCGTTAGCCCTTTTAGATACGACTAAGTATTCGTCCCTCGCCCTTTTTAGCTCTATGTTTGCCTCGGCAAGGCTTTTTGCCGCCTCTTCATACTCACCGTTAAGCTTCTTTATGTCCTCGCCTAAAAAGGCTGTCCTTATATCAGCTCCCCTTTCGCCTCTCTTTGCCGCCTCTATGGCGTTTTTAAGGCGGTCGGCTTCTTTTTTTGCGGCTTGCTTTGCCTCCTTTGCCTCGGCAAGCCTTTTTGCCGATTCTTTAAGCTCCTCTAAAAGCTTTTCGTTTTCCTCGTTTAATATCTCCTTTTCATAAAGAACTTTTTCTTCGGACTTTTTTGCTTTTTCAATATCAAGCCGCTCCCTTTCAAACTGCTCCGCCATTTTCTCCGCTTCTTTTGTCGGGTCTGTTTCGTTTCGGATGGGCGAATATTCTCTCTCAATGTCTAAAAAGCCCTTTTTTATATTACCCTCGGATTTTAATCCCTTTTCAGCCTCTTTTACCTTGTTTTCGGCATTCTCGACCTTTTTTTCGGCTTTTCTCCTCTTGTCCGCGGCTCTTTTATATGCCTCTTCCTTTTCCTCGGCGGCTCTTTTTATATCCTCCTTTACCTTTTTGCCTCGCTCCTTGTTGATAGAGTCAATCTCCTTTGTAATTGACATAAGAGTTCCCTCCGGAGTAAGGCGCTTTATCAGAGAAAATGCCTGAATAAATTTTCCGGCTTTGGTTGCCTCGGCGGCAGCTTCTACAGCTAAGGACTGGGCTTTGTCAAAAAGCCGCTCCCTTTCTAAGTCGTTTGCCGTTTCTGTCGCCGCTTTTGAAAGCTTTACCTCTAAAAGTATTGCCCTTGCAACGTCACGGTTACTATTAAATTCTCCGTCCTGTATTAGTTTTTCTATATAGTCTGTCGCTTCGTCAAGGTCGCCAAGTCCGTCATACCATGCTTTAGCGGCTTTTACGTCTTGGGCGTTTGACGATACCTCGTATGAAGCAAGTCCATTCTTGGCAATGTCAGAAAGCCTTTCGGCAAGCTCCTGGGAGATATATGTGGACTCTGCCGCCGTTTTAATAAAGCGCATGGTCTTTCCTTTGTCGGTTTCCGATACTATGTCTATGTCCCTTGCCCTGTCCCGTCCTTTCGGAAAAAGCTTTTTTCCGCCCTCTTCGCCCTCAGAGTCGCTTACGGCATACATCTCTTTAGGATCATTTTCCGCCACGGATGAATTTTTTTCTCCATTTTGCATATAATTACTATTGACATCTTCGTCGGAATCAATTATAATATCATTAGTGCTGAGGTTCATTATACCCATTTTAGAGCTTGCTCCAGTGGGAACGACCTCAGTGCTTTTTTGTGTATGCACCTGATGCAACCACATTTTATTCTTTTGCGGAGATTTTCGTATATCGATATACACTTCTACCGGAACACCGTCAATAGCGGTTTTTGCAACCAAATATGAAAATTTTACAGAGCTTGTTTTTTTATGCTTATTTTTTTCATCATCGCTTACAAGCTTTGCATTTTCTATAAGGTTGGCAATATCTCTTATGGTTACCAGCTTGTAATACTTTCTCTCTTTACCAAGGTACTCATATCGGTTTCCTTTCGAAAAGGTTTCTTTTATACTGCTTTTGTTTATTTCTATTTTTATTCCAATATCTTTATTTATAACAGTTCTGCTTATTTTGCTATCATCGCTGAAAAAGCCTTCTTTTTGTAAGGTGTCATATACATTTTTTTGCACATCTATATAATCGCCTATCTTTTTTATTCCAAAACTGTCAGCAATATTTTTTAGCCTTTCGTTTATATCGTTTGTTTTATCACTAACCGCATACTTTACTCCATCCTCGGTATTGTCCGGGGATTTTTTCATATCCTCCGACCTACCGGAAAGCTTTTCCTTCTCGTCAATGCTCTTTATGGCGTCTTTAATTATGCTCCTTGCCTTTTTATACTGCTCCAAAAGCTTTGAATCAATATGCCCGGCGGCGGCACGAATGATATTTGTTATCTTGTCTATGGCGTCAAGAAGTGCTTCGGCTATGTTTCGCCTGTCGCCTATTATATCATGAAGCGTCTTTCTGTCAGCCTTGGAAAGTGCCTCTCCTATAAATTCGGCTAAAAGCTCCTCTCCGGCTCCGGTTTTTGAAAGCTCAATGCCGTTTTTCTTATATTCATCTATCTTTTCATTAATCGCCTCATCGGAGAGAGCAAGCCCAAGGTTTTTAACTCTGTCTAATATCTCGCCGTATACCTCTTCCGAGTTCATTCTTATGGCGTGAATTGCCTCATGTCCTACGGCGTACCTTAATAAATCCGCTCCCGTAAGGGCTTTGTGACTTGCCGTATCAACTCCCACATATACTATGCTTCCATCCCTTATCGTCACTCCTGAGGCTTTTTTCCCGCTCTTTGTTAAAACCTCCGGTGTAAGCTTTAATGTAAAGCCTAATCTTTTATATATGGCGTCAATAGCTTTTATCGTTGCGTTAAGCCTGTTTCTTTCGGCAGGGCTCGAATTTTTTAAAAACTCATTTATTAAAGTCTTTGTTTGGCCGTCCTCCGATATTCCGGCGCCCTGCTTTCCGATAACGCCGCTTTTTCTGCTTTCTGCCTCTTTGGAAAGAAAATCGGTGTATGTAAGGTATTCTGTACGGTCTTTTTTCCCTGCCGCCCAGGCTTTTGCCTTTTCCTCTAATGAAAGTACGCTTCCGGCATAGTGTTTTTTTATGCTCTCTATACTCTCTCCGTTTCTCCCGGCATAGTAAAAATACTCCGTTTCAGTCCTTTTTTCCGGAGAAACGCTTTTAAGAAGGCTTTCCCTGTTCCTTTTTCCGGCGCTTTTTTCATGTAAAAGAGGGACATAAGCCTCCTTTTCATCAGAATTAAAAATGCCTTTAACCTTTTGCTTTAATGTCTTTGATTTGTTTCTTGTATCTCTAAGCTCTTTTAACGCCTCGCCGTTTTCGTTCTTGCCGCTCCCGACATCTTTTGCTTCATCGGTCTTAACGCCCGTAACGCCGCTCTCATTAACGCCTCTGAATTTTTCCGAACTGTCGGATGCACTTCCCTGTAAGGGGTTGTTTTCTGCTCTCTTGTTTTCCTCTCCCCTCACCGAATTGCTTTCCGAAAAATCACCGCTTGCCTTTTCATTGGCAGAGGCTTTATTTTCCCCATTAACGTCCTTCTGCTTTGACGCTGCCTTGCTGCGCTTTTCCGCTTTTCCTTTAGCATATGCCAAAAAGGCGTCATCCTCTGCCACTACTCCGGAAAAGCGGCTTGTTACCTCCTTTGCCTCCTCGAAGCTAAGCCCTATTCTCCCTGCCTCTCTGTATTCTAAAAGTGCGGCCTGGTACGGCTCTGCAGCGTCGTAAAGGTTAGAAAGCTTACCGATAGTCTCGTCCGATACCGCTTCTCCTTTAGCCTGCTTTTTTAATATCTCGTTTCTTTGCTTTATGACCTTTTTGTCCTTGCTGTCTTCTGTCCTTGCTAAAAGGTCGCTAAGTCCGTTTTCTTTTCTTATCCTTTCTCCCGTTTCGGTGTTTATTACAGAGCTTTCGGCCATCTTAGACAGCTTTCCTACGGTTATGCCCGACACTGCGCCCATGCCGGCGAAAAACAGTCCGCCCATAACGCCGACCTTATAGGCCTCTGTAAGCTCCTCTTCTTCGCTCGGACTTAAATTCCCCGTCATCATATTATTTTTCATGGCGTCGACTGCAAGATTTAATATATTTTGCCCTCTTGCCGCTCTGTTGCCGGAAAGTATATCCTCGGCATAGTGCCTGTTTACAATCGAAACTAAGCCCTGATTTACCTCTTCTACGCCCTCGCCATTAGCATTGTAGATGTATGCGCCAACTCCCGAAGCTATCTTAAAAAGCGTCTTTACTCCTTTTTCGGACATTCCAATCTTTAAAAGGGTGCTTGCGGCACCTTTTCCCGCTTTCCCTGCAAAGTATTTTACCGCTCCCTTTGTAAGCGCTTTTGTCGCTCCAAAGCTTAAAACGTCTATTACGGCGTCGCCCGACTCTATAAAAGCGTTCATAAAGCCCTCGTTGTTCGCTAAAATTATAGCGTCCTCATAGGAAAGTCCGGCGTCGGTAAGGGCGTTCATTGCCTCCCCTCGCATAAGCTCAAAGCCGCTTATGCCCGAGCCGACAACGTATGAAACTTTAAGCGCCGCTCCCAGGGTAAGACCTTCGGTAAGAACGGCAACGCTCGCGAGAGGTACCATTATTTCGGCAGTTTTTTCAAACTGGGGTAATTGCTGTATTCCGTTGGCAAAAAAGCTTTTTATCTTCCCTTCGGGATTTATCTTGTCACGGTTTGCTTTTGCCACGCCCTCTGATAAGCCTTCAAATCTCTTTGCAATTTTATAAAAGCGCTCATCTCCGGTCTGGGCGTATAAATTCCCCATTTTATTTGCCGTAAGACTTAGGTCTGCGGTGTTGTAGTTTGCGGCTATAAAGTTTATAATACCGTCTTCATAATTCTTGTATGCGGTTGTTTTTTCGCCGTTTTTATAGGTTTCTCCGATTATATATTTGTCCTCGGCTTTTGTAATCTTGTTTTCCGCCTCTGCGAAGCGGCTTTCGTTGTACATACCTTTAGCAATGGTGTTTAAGAAATATAGCCGCCCCGGATCCGCTTTTGATGTGTCCACATCTCCGGGCGTTCCGGTCAAGGTTTCATACATGTTCCAAAGGGCGTTCTCTCCCTCTTTGTTCATAACGGGAAAGCGCCTGTTAACCTCGTTTTTGTACTGCTGCACTATTGAATAAAGCTGCGAAGCCGTCTCATCGGAAACTCTCTCTCCGGCTTTTATTAAAGCGACAATGCCGCCTGCGGCTTTTACATAGTCGGAAAGCTCTGCGTCCTTTGGAAAATAATAATTTCTGTTCGCCCGTATTGCCGGAGCCACATATAAATCATACTTTTTTTGCTCTTCTGCCTTTTCCTTGCCTCTGTCTATAAGCTCCTTCTTCCGCCCCGGTGATGCCGCACGGTATGCCTTTGCGGCCTGGGAGCTTCCCTCCTCCACCTGCCTTTTTAAAAATGCAATCTCCTCTGCGTCCGGCTCGGCCTCTCCGGTAAGCATTTTTGCATTAAGAGAGCCGTATGCCGCATTAAGCTCAGCCTGACTTAAGCCTTGGTACTTGTTTGAAAATTCCTTATACTTTTCCGGTGAAATGTTTAAGGGTATATAATCTGCGCTTTTCCCGATATTTGCTCTTATTTCGGCATGTTGCTGGGCAATGCGCTCTTTTTTTGCAACGTCCTGAGCTATTTCTTTTACTAACGGTTTATCTTTGACTGAGGCTTTCTTGTATTCCTGTACCGCTCTGGGGGCTTCCTCTGCCGATGCCGCCTTAAGATATTCCATCTCGGTAAAATCAGGGTCAGGATTTGCCCCGGTGAGCCAGTCGCCCATCATCTTGCCGTAAGCGTCGGTTTTTTTCTTGTATGTTGTGCCGGAGTATTTGTCCTTGTAAGACTTATATTTCGGGTCGTTTAAATTAACCGTATTTGCCTTTTCTTTGTCCTTTTTCTTGGTATTGGATGAAACGGCATACTCAGGCTTTAGCGAAACCTTGTCCGGCAAGTCTTTGAATATATCGTCATACTTTCCCATTTTTAGCCCTTCTCCTTTTTTTCTCCGTTTTATGGAGTGCGTTTTACCACTATTTTTGCCTCATTTTAACACCCTCGTACCATTAAGGAAACTCCGTATACGGCTTTTTTTAAAAAAATTAATATATTTTTTGTAAAAAATAAAAAGACGGTTTTTACCGCCTTTTTCAACCTTGTAAAGCCCCTTATTTCCCCTCTGATTCGTCATAACAACGCATAAGCTCTGCGTGCCATGTGCACTCCTTCCCGTTTGAATATCCGCCGCTGGCGCAAAAGCCCCTGACATACCGCCTGCGGCTTTTCTTTGACTTAAACTTGATTCTTAAGTTTTCGCAGTATAGTACCTGCGAGCCGTCCGAAGCTCTTCTCTCTCGCCCGTAAAAAGGACACATTAAACTTTTTGACATACTTTCCCCTCGGTTAAATATTTTAAAATCAAATCCTCCGCCTCTGCCGCTCCCACGCATACCTCGGCCATATAACCGGATTTTCTTAAGTAAAGTATATATTCCTCCTGGTCGGAAGATATTTTTCCTCCCTTGGCTTTAAGCTCGATAAATAAGCCGTGAAAGCCCGACGAGGCAAAGGGCAGAAAAATGTCCGACACTCCGGACTTTACTCCCTGCCTTTTAAGATGCGCCGCCTCTAAAGGATTCCTGCTCCCACCGTTGGGAACATGAAACATGTAATTAAGGCACGGCCATTTATATGCGTTTATCTCTGCCCAGGAAAATAAAGCCTCCTGTTCCTCTGCCTCTGAAAGAGTTCTTCTTCCGCTCCCCAAGACCTTAACCTTAAAATCATCTTTTTCACCTAAAGCGCTTTTGCCTTTTTTTATTTCGGATAAATATTTCTTCTCTGCCTGCCGTCTTATTTTTTCCGGAAGCTCTGAAATGTTGATTCCCATTTTTTCACCCACTTTCGTCTTATTACTTTACACATTTACAAGGAAAATCAAAGCTGCCTACAGCTTCGGTAAAAAAATATTAAATTCTTTCCTTATATAACTCACCTTCGTGAATGTTCTTTAGAGCTTCCCATGAACACAAACTTAAAGTATAAATAACCGAATCCTGTTTCTTTAACGTCCGTTAATATGTAGCCTTCCGGGGCTCTCGGCGGCTTGGATGCGCTGTAATTTCTTTTTGCTTCCTTTATATCGGTGTTTTTCGGGGGCTTTACAGTCCTTGTCTGCGTCCAGCGCCTTTTGCCTTGCTCACAGGTCCAGTGGTCGAAAAGATAATTTGCAAGCCCTGTGTAATCTCTTCCGCAGTCTATGCCGTTGTAAAAGTTATGCTCTCTTAAATGCACCATGTGCACTATATCGCCGTATATCCATTGTTTTTTTATGTACTCCTCCGGTATGCCGTCCGATAAAAAATGAAAGTGTATTCTGTCTGTATGCTTTCCACGCCCCATATAAAGGTTTATTTTAGCCTCAGGGTACTTGTAGCGAAGCCGCCTCAAAAAAGCCTTCCTTATGATGCGTGCCTCGCTAAAAGAGTGTATTTCCTCTTCATCTCGGAAAGTAAGGGTGCCGTATATTGAAGAGGGGGAATAATTTTCGTTTATTATTCTGGCGTGATGGCGGCGGCTTATCCCGTCCCTGTGCGCCTTTCTTTCCTCTTCCGTTTTAAAACGAAGCCGCATCGCAGCCCTTTTAATGGGTGCGCCGTCTTGTATCGAATATATTTCCTGCTCTAAAACCTCGCCGGCAAACGTTCTTTTCTTGACCCTTTTCATATCTTGCTCCTTTGTATTCGCTTCCTTACAGTTTGCACGCTTCATTCGTGCATTTTCCGTCTTTAAGCCATATGCAGGGCTCTTTTCTTGCGATAGGCCCTTTTTTCATCTGCGTGCGGTTAACCGACCCGTCGCAGAAATATAAAAGCCCGTGGGGACAGTTAGCTTTTATCCTATCTTTTGCCGGCTCAAGCTCAGCTCTCATAAGTACTTTCTCCGTCATCTTACCCCTCCTTATATGTCGAAAAGAAGCCTTAGTGCGTCCTTTAATATTTTCTTTTCGTCCTCTGATATTTCGCCCGTCTTTTTCCCGATTCGGTATTTCGGTATGGGCGAGGCGGATAAAAGCTTTATATACCTTTTTCCGCTCCCTGTTCTAATGCATACGGTAAGATTATTGTAATCCTTAATGTATATCTTTCCGTATAGCGGCGCCGTCATAATTAAGGAGGAATAGGTTGTTTCCTCGCCGTCTGAAATGCATACCGCCTCACGGCCTTTGTTGTACGCCCCGAAGGAGCCTTTTAAGGGCTCTTCGGGCAGTATCATAAATATATCGCCGAAATTGTGCCTCCTCATTACTTATTACCTCTCTTCATTAATCGGTGTCCCCACGGTGCCAACACTGCTGGAGGAATCCGTTGCCTTAAAGTATTCTCCTGGCATGGGAAACATAAAGCGGAACATTAAATAATTGGCGGCGTCCACTAAATGCTCTGTGTTTTTGTCCCTCTTAAATGCTTCTATGCATAGCTCCGCCGTGGCAAGAGCGTCCACTCTGCCCTCGCCGAAATTCTTTCTCGCAGGTCCGTATTTTATGCTTGATAGCTCGACTCTGTTTTTCCTTAACTTGTCAAATTCATTACTGTATTCCATAAATCCCTAACCTTTCAAATGCTCGATTGCCGCCTCTTTGGTGGGAAAGAGGCTCGATACAAGTAAATACTCATGCCTTTTTATTTCGCCCTGCGTTCTCACGCACATGGCGTATAGCTCGTCCGTTTCCGAAAGCTTGTAGCCTTCAATCTGCCATTCGGGTGTAATGTAATTTATGTTCGGGGGTAATCCGATTTTTGTTACCGCCTGCCATACCTTTTGCCCCACCCTGTAGGGCACTTTTATACTGTACAATTAAACCGCCTCTTTCTATAAACAATTGTTCAAGCTTTCACCGTTAAGCGCTTGCCGAGCAAACGCTGACTTTGCGTTTGCCGTTGTAACGTCACTACGCCATGAAAAGCTATTCGCTTTCCTTTTGTAACGTCAAAACCTATAAACGGTTTTGACGTTTTCGGCTCAAAATGCTTTGTTGCATTTTTTCGCCTTGAACGCTCCGTGACGTTGTCGGTCAGAGCGGAGAAATGCCTTATGGCATTTCCATTAGCGGAGGTTGCCCGAGGGCGCTTTTGCGCCGAGGCAACTCGAAAAACTTTGTTGTTTTTCTTTACCTTATCACCTTCACAGTCCCGTCCTTTACATCCTCGGCGGTAAAGTTAAGGCAAATGTGCTCAAGGGTGAATTTCGCCTCATCCTCTTCGTAATCCGGCGCTTTCTGATATTCTGATGCACGATAAATAAGGTCGTCAACCTTCCACCGGCTCCCGTCGGCAAGCTCAACAATAAAGCCCTTCTCCGGAAAGTCACCGGGAAATAAGCCCCGTTGAGCCTCGTATATTATTTTTTCCTCTTCGCTTTTCATGTGATCGTACCCGGCATTGGTTAAAAATGAATTTATCCGGTCGCCCAAAAGCGCTCTGATTCCCTCGGCAACGTATTGCTGCTCGGGCTTTCCCTGCTTTTCAATCCTCTCGCAAAATTTTATAAGCTTCGCATATCCCATAGGTTAATTTCCCCCCTCATCATTCCAATGCTTTAATAAAAACGCAAAGAAAATTACGGCTGCCGGCACAAGCACCTCACCGCCGAAAGCGAAGCTGTTTCCTCTCTGGATGACTGCAAGCTCCCGGCACTCTATGTACGAAACCGCCGCAAGTAAAATCACCCCTGCCCACGGCAAAAGCCCCTTAACTATCGCTTTCATTTTCTTTAGCCTCCTCATACTCTCCTAAACGGTTTATAGCTTCATACATTACTTTGCAAAGTCCGCATTTTTCGTTGTTATCGCCGGGATAACACGAAAAGCACGCCTCAAGCTCATAACCGCCTATTGTGCTCTTTTTAGTAAATCTTTTCATTTTTCTATACTCCCCTTAAACACAAATTTACTGCCGATTTTTCTTAAAGGACCGTGCTTTCGCTCTTCGGCGGCAAGCTCCACCTTGTCAAGTCCTTTAACGCATACAACATATCCGTCCGAAAATTCATACCGTTTCCATGCTTGCTTTTTCATCTTTAACAGCCTCCTTTTTCTTTTCCTTATAAGATTTCATTTACCCCTCTCGGACAAAATCAAGTCATCAGCATTAAGATAAGCCTTAAGTCGCTTATCAATAATGAATATCCTGTCCACATCTCCATCCGCCACAAATCCAATAGGGAGAGTCCCGTTTAATATTGCCGCCTTGATTTTAGGCTGTGTTGTGTGGAATAGCTTTGCTACTTCTTCCACTTTAACAAGCTTTGTTTTGAATTGTTCTGATTCCATAATTTTTGCTCCTTTCTTAATCTTCTCTTAGTAACTGATCTACCGTGCAGTTTAATATCTTTGCCAGAGCCGGAAGCTTGTCCGCTCTCGGCTTAGCCGCTCCCGTTTCCCACTTTGCAATAGTACTATTATCTACGCCTAATTCGGCTGCAAGCTCTGACTGTTTTATTTCTGCAGCTTTTCTAAGTTGCTTAATTTTCATATTTTCACCTCTCTCTTTGTTATAGAGGTGATACGATGTTCTCTTTAACGCTTCGAAATTTGAGGAAAGCTAACCATATTACTCAGAGGCATCTTGCCAATGAGCTGTTCGTAGACTGTTCTACAGTAACAAAATGGGAAACAGGAAAAGCCATTCCCGGCTCTGAAACATTAAATAAAATCGCAAATATTTTCGGTGTGTCCGTCGATTATCTTCTCGGCCGCTCCCAGAGTCCAACAGAAAAAAAGGGCATAATAAAAGCTCCTGTTTTAGGCTATGTAGCCGCAGGAGTTCCGATAGAGCAGATAGAAGATATTTTAGATTATGAAGAATTAGACCCGGAAAGCTTTAATCCGGCGTATGAATATTTCGGACTTAAAATTAAGGGTGACAGTATGCAGCCTCGTATTGCTGACGGCGATGTGGTAATAGTAAGAAAACAACCGAACGTTGAAAGCGGCGAAATCGCCATAGTGTGTGTAAACGGTGATGAAGCCACATGCAAGCAGGTAAAAAAACATTCTGACGGACTGTCATTAATTTCTTTTAATCCGGCGTTCGAGCCCATGTATTTTACGGCTAAGGAAGTGGAGCAAATGCCTATCACAATCCTCGGCAAGGTCGTAGAGCTTAGGGGAAAGTTTTAAAATAAAAAAATATCCGCTTTAGATATGTAATCCAAAGCGGATAAAAAATACACTGTTTTATGCCGGAATGCCGTGTTCGTAAAGATATTCCGGAGCTATATCAATTTCCCCGTCCTTCCAAACTGTCACACCGTAATCTATAATAACATCTTGATAATTACCCGGCAAGTCAATGCGTTTCCGAA
>CAYXRC010000001.1:0-235530 GCA_964466295.1 uncultured Ruminococcus sp. | reverse complement strand
ATTTGAATATTTTATCATAGAAAAATTGAATTTACAGAAAATTTCTCACACTGCCCTCGCAGATAGTAAAACACGGAGCTACCATTCGGTAGCTCCGTATAATTCTTCTCCTGATACTTTATTTTAATTTTAGCCCATCACTAAACGCCTTACCAACAATATTTCCAATCTTACGATAGGTATGATGTACCGGATCATAGGTGATAGGACTGAATTTGTTCAAATCAATTTTTCCGTTTTCATCAAGTATTCTTTCATCTGCACAGACATTTACGATTTCCCCAACAAGTCTGCAGGTTTCTTCATCATAGTTGATGAGTTTGCACTCAAGTGCCATAGGTAGTTCATCAAAAAGCGGAGCATTTACAAATTCGCTTTTGGTTACATGCCAGCCTGCTTTTTCTATTTTATCAGGCTCTTTGTTACCGGAAACAATACCAACATAGTCGCAAGCAACGACATTTTCTGCATCTGCAACACTTACTGTAAATGCACCTGCTTTAACCACATTCTTTGCAGTCATGTGTCCGTCATCCACACAAATTGAAATCTGTGTTTCCTCGCTGATACCACCCCATGCAGCATTCATTGCATTAGGCTTTCCGTTCTCATCATATGTACCGATAATCAATACCGGCATTGGATACAAAATAGCTTTCGCTCCAAAATTTTTTCTCATAACTCTTCACTCCATTCGCTTTCTTTAAATCCTACCAAAACAAAGTCTTCGCCAATTACTAACGGACGTTTAACAAGCATTCCATCTGTTGAAAGTAAGTTTAACTGTTCCTCTTCAGACATTGTAGGAAGCTTGTCCTTCAAATTCATTGACTTATACAAAAGCCCTGATGTGTTAAAGAATTTCTTTAATGAAAGTCCACTTATTTCGTACCAGGCAGACAATTCCTCAAAGCTTGGGTTATCTTCTTTTATATCACGAAGTTCATATTGTATTTTGTTGTCATCAAGCCACTTTTTTGCCTCCTGACAAGTTGTACATTTGGGGTAACAAATAAATTTAATCATGGCAATTCTCCTTTTATTTCTCTATCTCATACGTCCAGTCGATAATACCGCCGAACTCTTTTACATTGGTGTAGCCGAGTTTGGAAAGACTTTCTGCTGCGATTTTGCTACGTCTACCAGACCTGCAGTATACTAAAATGAGTTTGTCCTTATCAGGGAGCATTGCTTCTGCCTTGTTTTCAATTTCAGTATATGGAATCAGGATTGCTCCTGGGATGTGTCCCTCGTCAAACTCGTCCTGTTCTCTTGTATCTAAAATGATATGTTCCTCGCCTGAGTCCATTATCTTTTTGGCTTCCTCTGCCGTAATTTGTTCGTACATTGCTTTTTCTCCTTTTTCTGATACTATTATAGATGTCGGTCCGTCTGCACCACCGATAATTCCGATACTGCTATCATTTCCGCAGGCGGTTAGCAGTATGCAAAGTAAAATTGATATAATACATAGAACTTTCTTCATCACATTAACCCTCAATCTTATCCATTACTTGTCTGAATACTTCGCCGATATTTTCCCTGATAACCAAGTTAGCACTACCATCGTATTCCGTTTCAGACTTATTTATCATAACGATATATTTGCCTCTGAAATACCTCACAAAAGATGCGGCAGGATACACTGCAAGAGAAGTTCCGCCAACAATCAGCATATCGGCGTTTTCGATATAGTGTACCGCCGATTCTGCAACACCGTCATATAGATTTTCGCCATAGAGGACAACCTTTGGTTTCATAATGCCGCCGCATTCGCACCTCGGTACATTCTTGTCTTTGATTTCTGACAAGACCTTGCCTGTGTCACCTTTTTTACCACAGGAGGCACAAGTAAATTTTCCTGCAGTTCCGTGAAGTTCAATTACATTTTTACTTCCTGCCCTTTGGTGCAGTTCGTCTATATTTTGCGTTATAACCGCTTTGAGCTTACCCATGATTTCAAGCTTTGCCAGCGCTTTGTGAGCGTTGTTCGGCTCAACTTCAATGATAAAATATTTTCTATAAAAATCATAAAAAGTTTCTGTATCCTGAAAAAAGAAGTCATGGCTTAATATTTCTTCGGGTGGCACGCCGTATTCTTTTACGGTGTTATACAGTCCGTCTTGGCTGCGATAGTCCTTCACACCGCTTTCTGTAGAAACGCCTGCACCACCAAAGAAAACAATGCTGTTACACTCCTTTATCATTTCTGCTATCTTTTCTATCATCACTTTTCCCTCGCTTTTTTGGTTTGGTCAGCTCAAAACTGTCGTCAATCATATTCTTGATTTCATCTGTAGGTATACTCCCGTCAAGGATAATGGAATTCCAATGCCATTTGTTCATATGGTACGCCGGAACAACTGATTCATAGGTAGACCGCCACATATATGTAAGATTCGGGTCGCATTTTACATTGACCCAGATATTGCCCATATGCTCGTAGATAGCCGCAAACATCTTTTGATTATCCTTATGCCGCATTACTGTCCAGTTAAAGTCATGGAAGGGATAATCTTCGTATGTGTCGTCAAGCGACAAGCAAAAATCTATCACTTCTTGTCTTGTTCTCATGTTATCCCTCCTGACGAAAATTATATACTATATTTCCCTAAATCTATCCTGCCATCTGATTCAAAAACAATGCCCTCTGATTCGAGCAGTTGTCTTTGAACACTCTCACCGCCAAATGCAAACGACGGTGCAACCTTGCCATCGCGATTCACCACTCTGTGGCAAGGGATTATCCCCGGCTCAGGGTTTACATGCAAGGCATACCCCACAACCCTTGCCCAACGGGGATTTCCTGCAAGCAGTGCCACCTGACCGTAGGTTGCAACTTTGCCTTTGGGGATGCTTTTAACAACTTCATATATCTTTTCAAATGTGTTCATAAACTCACCTTTAAATTTTAAAAGCACTCTTTCAGAACATTCAAAATATCTTCGTGTGTCATATACTTATATCCGCCACCCTCGTATGAAGTTTCAGCGATTTTAGGAAGCATATCTTCTGTTGCGCCAAGCTCACGGAGAGTAAGTGGAATACCAAGCTCTTTTGCAAAGTTTTCAAGTGAGGCAATGCCTTCAAGTGCAATTTCGTCTTTGGTTTTGCCATCTGTATTTACATTCCACACATTTTCGGCAAAACGAACAAATTTATCAATTCCGTCTTTATAGATATATCTGTAATACGGCATTGAAATAACAGCAAGTCCAAGACCGTGAGGGCAGTCGGTGTATGCACCAAGCTGATGCTCGATGTTATGCACTTCCCAGTCCTGGGTTTTTGAAAGTCCGGTAACCGTATTAAGTCCAAGGGTTGCACACCACATAATATTACTGCGTGCCTCGTAGTCCTCGGGGTTCTTAACGGCCTTTCTGCTACTTTTAATGAGTGATGTCATAACAGCCTCAATGATATAATCGGTTGTGTTATCATCCTCGCCTGAAAAATACTGTTCCATAAGATGGCTCATAACATCAAACACACCGCTTACCATCTGCTTTTGTGGGACAGTATAGGTAAACTCAGGATTTAAAATTGAGAATTTAGGATACACCTCAGGACCATACACTCTGCCTGTTTTTATAGTTACTTCTTCGTTGGTGATAACCGAGCCGCCATTCATTTCGGATGCTGTGCCTGTCATTGTTAAAATTGTGCCGACAGGAACAATTTCGTTGTCAACTTCTTCAAAATCAATCCAGTATCTTTGCCAAGGGTCTCCTTTTGCATAAGCGGAAACAGAGATTGCCTTTGCACAGTCGATAACCGAGCCACCGCCAACCGCCAAAATTAAATCAATCTTATTTTCGCGAACTAATTTTCCGCCCTCAAGCACCTGACTATATGCAGGATTAGGTTTAATTCCCGAAAGCTCTGTTATCTTCTTTCCGCAAGCATTTAATATCTTAACAACTTCGTCATAAAGGCCAATTTTCTTGATTGAGTTTTTGCCGTATAAAAGCAGAATATTTTTGCCGTAATTCGCAAGTTCTGCAGAGAGATTCTGCATCGAGTCCTTGCCAAAATAAATTTTTGTAGGGTTATAATAAGTAAAATCGTGTAACATTTTTATTCCTCCATTTTTACACTAATCTATATGATGCAATATACTCAGCATCTGTTTCGAGTTTTGGATCATTTTGTTCAAAAACAATATTCAAATTATTTTCTTTTGCAGTCAGGTCAAAGTGGCAAAGAGCAATGCCCATATTTGGTCATTTTCTATCTCCGTTTAATTTTACTCATGTCTGCAACCCTCTAACCAACTTTCAAGACATATTCCCTCAATGCTAATAATTCTTACATTGTTCCATCTCTCTTTGAGAGATCTGCCATTAAAAATCTTTGCATTAACCAGTTCTTCCGCTGTAGAAAATTCTGTTCCATCAGGAATATCACAATATCCAACCCAATATGGTTTATCATATTGAGGTAAGTATCCCAAATAATGTTCCTCTTCCTCGGGATCGTCATTAAAATAGAAGCAGGTTTCATCTATCATTATTCCTGCAGAAAGCTGCTTGTAAAAAAAATCATAATCTAATATCTCATTCATATAACTTTCTCCTAATTATTGTCTATTTATTATACAGTTTTAAACTCAATAGAACTATATGAGTTCCAATAATTTCTCTTTTATCTTATTCGCAGTTTTGATAAATTCTTCATCGCTTTTTCCCGTGGGATCGTCAAGACCCCAATCATAACGCTCTTTGCATGGTATATTGGGGCAATGAACATTGCATCCCATTGTAATAACAATATCAGGAGCAGGAATATCCGAAATTAGTTTTGAATACTGATTCTTAATATCAATACCGAAATGCTCTTTCATAATCCGCACGGCATCTTGATTTATCTCGGGCTTTGTTTCTGTTCCTGCAGAATAGCAGTCATATTTTTCCGAAAGGTACACTTTCCCAAATGCTTCTGCCATTTGACTTCGGCAGGAATTATGTACGCAAATAAATGCTATTTTAGTTTTTGACATGGAAAGGACACCTTTCTTCAATACATTGATTATTAAGTTTAGAGCGTGAACACTTGATTTCGTCAAGTTCCATTTCGACGTTAAGCTTTTCCTTTGTAAATCCGACCGCCTCACGAATTGCAAGATACGAATCTCTTTTACAACAACGAGGACCGCCGTTTTTGCCGATCGCAGATAGAGAAAGTCCTGTCATTTGATTGGAAAGCCCCCAAGCTTTGCTTGCAAGCGGTGTTGACTTTGTTACAATCGACATATACATTCCTGTGCTGATACCTGCACCGCATGCGCCCCAAAATCCGCATGCTCCGCCCGGAACTTGCTTTCCCCTTGCGTACATTTCAGAAAGTGCAGTCGGCAAATCAATATCACCGCCTGCGTTTTTATACGCAGTAAGAAGTGATACTCCTACCATAACATGATGCTCGGGACCGTGCATATGGCAAAAGTCCATTGACATCATTTTTTCTAAAATGCGGGTGGGATTTTTAGACTTTTCATTTAACGCTAACGCTATAATTTCATCCATTCCGCTTGTGTGACACTCACAACAAACATAATGCCCGTTTACGCATCTTGTTTTACTGTTTTCTTTCTTATGGCAAATTACACATTCCATCATTGTGTCGGCTTCTAAATATTCAAGCGGTGCTTTGCAAATTAAACATTCTTCATTCATTTTTATGTCACCATATTATATTATCGTTTAGGTTGATAAAGCCCTACTGTTTCTCTATTTCTGTATTCGTGCTTTTCGTAATAACCGATTAAAGTGTCATCATCATCACGAAGAGCAACCATATACACATCCTTGTTTTCATCGTCATTGCGATAGGTGTATATGATGTTGTTGCCCTTGCTTTCTTTGAACCAGGCAACCACTTTGTTAATCTGCTCATTAGCCTTTGGCGGATGGCAATCTTTAATGCTACTGCCCGTCAAATCCTTGTGATATCGCTTTATTGCTGACGGATTCATATATACAATGATATCCTCCATATCGCAGACAACCACAGGCGCTGTGTCTTGGTCAAGTACGCTTTTTAGTAATTTATTTAACATTCTATTTCTCCGCCTTTTTATAGTTCATCCAAACAACACCACCATCGTATTGCTTGACCTCTTTTAACTCAAAATCAGTGATTTTACTATATTCAAACAAAGACTTGTCTGCATAGTTCGCTGTAACAGGTGCAACAACAAGACTTAGTTCATCTATTATCCCTGCTCCCAAAAAGGAGGAGTTTATGGCACTACCACCTTCAAGCAAAAGTTTATTAATTCCGAAGTTTTCTTTTAGTTTCTGAAGTGCTAAGGGTATATTGGGTCCCATTGTATCAGCACCAATATAAGAAATACCAATATCTCTGAAATACGCTAAAGAAAGAGTACTAACCGCATCACCTTCAACAATTTCAATTATATGAGCATTACCATATCCAGGATCTTCATCTTTAATATAATTACTTTTCCAACCAATATGACCATGTTTATCAAAAGATACCGCAAAAAACTTTGCATTCTTGTCACCTATAAAATCTCCACTCGGCACATCTACATTTTTGTATTTATAGCGAGGTGCATCCTCTTTACCTGCAAAGCTTTCCTGCATGGTTTCGCGGCCACATATAAATCCATCTGCTTTATAGTTGCGGTTGATTTCATAATATATTTCCGTAGCTTTTTCGCATTCCGACCGAGATAAAAAATCTCCAGTAACTTTTCCATCTATCGACATCACCATGTGACAGATTATATATGGTCTTGTCATTAAATCACTCCTGCTCTACAAGATATATCGACACCGGAATTCCCATGTTTTCTGTAGGTGCGACTTTTCTTCGTCCATGTTCGTCTATATCTTCCACCTCTGACGGATCGTCGGTTATGGCAACAAATTTTTTACCCGCATCCATCAGTCTTGCAATAGTTTCATTTTTAAATCTTGAAATAAAACCTATTTTATCGTCTTCAGTAAGATAGACAGCGATTGCCCATTCATCATATTCGTTTTCAGGTTCCCGATACAATAAAAGTTCTGTTCCGGGTGCAAGTGAATCAAGTGCTGCCTGTTCTTCTTCGCTTTCTATATTAAACTGAGCACCTGCAATTCCGGTCTTCAAAACAAGAATTTGCTTTTCTTTTGGTCTGGATGTATCTTGCCTGAACATTCTACCTCTTAAAGATGCCGGTGCTTCCTGCATTAGCTTATCCATGCTGTGCTACGCCTTCTTTCATTTTTTCAATTTCATTTGTAAGTCTTGCACGTTCCTTAGTTGCCTCAAACAATCTGTGTTCAAGACCAGCTTTGTACTCTGCAAGCTTGTCTGGATCAGATAGTGTTTCAGCAGCAGTATAAGGAAACTGGGTTTTTAAAGCCGTCATTTCATTCATCACTTTATCAATGTTCTGTTTATAACGCAGCCATTCTTCCTGTATTGCAGCTTCTTTTGATGTAGGAATAAAGCTTTTATACAATTCTGCGACCAAGGTGAAATCGGTTGTAAAACGTTCGTTAGCAGAATTATTTTCTTCAACACTGACAGAAACATCAAGCATACTCATTAAAAATTCAATATCGATTCCTTCACCATCAGCACTTGTAAGCATATCATATATTAGTTTCAAAGCGGAAACATCCTTGCGACGGTACGCTTCCTGTGCTTTTTTGAAAAGTTCTTTATGCGCATCTGTCAAATTCGGATGCGTTTCAGGATGATAATTCTTCACAATTTCGCTGTAAATCTCCTGAAGCTCAGTCGCCTGTTCTTCCGATAAATCCGCAAATTCTTTTGGTGGTTCGTCACCGCCTGCTTCTTTTATCATTTCTTCACGGAGTTTGCTTATCTCCTCGTCTATAGCTGCTTCATCAACAGGCTCACGACGATTAATCGCAGCCTGAATCATCTCCTGCTTTTTCTTTAAAAGTTCACATTCGATTTCTTCTTTGATAACTGTTTCTTCAAAGGTTCCGATTTTATCCATATACTCCTTTTCAAGTCTCGGACCTTCTATATATTTTAATTTATCAAATTCTTCATATAGTTTCAAAAGCGCACAACTGCTGGATGCCACTTCATTATTAAGCCATGTAACAAAAGTAGTTTTTCCCATTTATATTTCCTCCAATGCAGCTGTGATATCTTCAAGCGACAATTCCATAAGTTCATCGTCTGTTATGTTATTGTCAAGAACCAGATGATTTGCCTGATTATTAATTGCATGTTCAAAAAGGTTTCTGATTGCACGGGCATTACCGAAATGTTCTTCTCTTGTTTCGAACATCCCGTTAAGTTTTTCAGTAAGCAACGGAATTGCTTCATCAGAGAGCTTGTAACCGTTGCTGTCGCAGAATCTTTTAAGAATTCTCAAAAGTTCTTCGCCGTTATAGTCAGGAAAGTTAAAATACTTATTGAATCTTGAACGAAGTCCCGGGTTTGAATCAATGAATTTATGCATCAGATCATCGTAACCTGCAACAATTACAACAAGCTCATCTCTATGATCTTCCATAGCCTTAAGTATTGTTTCAATAGCCTCTTTGCCATAGCTGTCTTCTTTATCGTTAGCCAGTGCGTATGCTTCATCGATAAAGAGAACACCGCCAAGCGCTTCCTGAATAACCTTCTGAGTTTTTATAGCTGTCTGACCAAGGTAACCTGCCACAAGTCCGCTTCTGTCGGTTTCCACAAGCTGACCTTCAGGAAGTATTCCCATAAGATAATAAAGTTTTGCAACCATTCTTGCAACAGTAGTTTTACCTGTACCGGGATTGCCTGTAAATACAAGATGATACGATATAGTTGGAGATTTCATACCTCTCTGCCGGCGAAGCTTAGAAATCTTTATGAAGTTCATAAGACTGTTTACATCTTCCTTAACCTTGTCAAGTCCAACAAGGCTGTTAAGTTCAGAAAGAACACTTTCCAATGTATCTTTATTCTCTTCATTTGATGGTTTATGTACTGACACGCCTTTGTTTTCCTCCTGTGTTTGTGATGATAAATCCGGTGTAAGATTAATATTTAAGTTTATAACCGGTTTTTCGCCATCTGCATTACTTAAATCAATGCTTTCTTCATCCTCACTTTCCTCATCATCGGAGGTTCCTCCATACAGACCGCCAAAGAATGAAGGATTTTTAAGTATTGATTCAACCTCTTTGTTTTCCTTCTTTGGCTCAGGCTTTTCTTCTTCCGTCTTTTGATAGTATCCCGTGCTTTTAAGAGGAGTTATCATTTCAGGATGATTTTCAGGAGAGATACCTTTAGGTATGTTGCTGTCGTCACAATACTTTATCAAATCATTACTGATAGCTTTAAGTTCACGAGCTTCTTCGATAGTAAAATCTCCATTTGCGAGAGCCATTTCGGATAAAAAGCGACACATAGAATCAGCGATTACACGGCTGAAGGTTCTTCCCGAGTCGTGATCTTTATCAATTATAGCCCTGAAAAAATCGGGAATAAGGAGTTTTCTGTTTTCTTCTCCTGCGCACTCAAGAGCAGTTGTTACCTGAGCAATGGAATACGCCTTTTCTTCGAACACAGAAAGAGCACCAACATAATCTTCAGAGCAAAGTTTATTTCCAGCCCAGATTTTGAACGTAGCAGACATAAGCCATGTCTTAATTTCAACAACATGACTTTCTCCGATATACTGGTTTATATCATTAACCAGCGCGCTATATAGTTGCTTTAATTCTTGTATTTGCATAGGAACAACTCCTTATTTGTAAGTCTTTTTAATCATTTCTAATATTTCTGTATCTGCAGGACAAAAATCATAGTTATCAATTTCTGATACAGCTATCCATTTTATATCATTATGTTCAAGTTTTCGCGGAACACCTTTAGCAATAGTTGCATTAAACAAAGTTAAATGCACGGTAATATCCGGATACTCATGCACAACATCCATAAATACATCGCCTACCGACACAGTAACAGCAAGTTCTTCCTGGCACTCACGGATAAGCGCTTGTTCTTCTGTTTCACCCGGTTCAACCTTGCCACCAACAAACTCCCATAGCAAAGCCCTTGCTTTATTAGCAGGACGTTGACATATCATGAATTTATCTTTATCCCATATTAGGGCTGCAACTACTTCTATCATATTTCCTCAATTCCTAAACCCATCAAATACTTATACGTACCATCATAGTATTCTGGCAGACGTGTACCATCTTCCCAAAATCCACTAGGCGTCTTATTAGAATTACCTTTAGGTACGCATATTACCATTCCAGATCTTGCACGTGTCAAAAGCACTCGATATGCATTTAACATATATTTTCGAAACTCCTGCTTACTTTCGCTAACAGGCAACTGTTCGTTCCAACTTGTCCTTCCGTTAAATTTATAGAAATGCCAGTCATTATTATCAAAACGCACATCCGCATACCACAGCAAACAAGTATAATCTAGTTCTAATCCTTGTACCTGTATTTCTGTTGCAGCGTCTTCAAGATAATTCGATGATCTTGTATCAATCTTATCCTCCAGGAACCAATGTACTTCATTTTCATCACCAGATGGGAGGACATGTATTCCCAAAGGTTTAAATCTTGCAGACTCTTTAGTTATAAGGACTCCCGTGCGTTCTGTACCTCTTACTTTGCTATGCAGCCACCTTCTGGCTTTTTCTATATACCTCGTTAATAGAATAGGATACTTGTCCTTAATTTCTTTATATAATTCTGCAGCCTTATCAGGCTCAATTGCTAATAAAGCATGGACAAACGCAGAAAGCTTTTCTGCTCTAAAAGAACGCAATGAAACTCCAAGGTGTAAGCTGTCAGAATATGTAACGTTTCTATTTTTCTCAAGCAGTTCGTTCACCTTACCTTCAGCATATTCTGCTTCGGTTAATTTCGGCGAAATATAAACTTTCCAATGAGGAAACTTATCATTCAATGCATTAATCCACTCTGAAATGCCAGCTTCTCCTGTATTTATTTCTTGTCCACCACCAACAAGACATACGATGGTTGCCCAGTCTTCGCGTTGGTCAAGTGACCAAATTAAGAAAGCCGCCTCAGACATAGGGAAATTAGGAACTTTTAATTTATTACCATAAGTTCCACCTCTTTTAAGATAATCAGCTATTCTTTTGTGCGTCCACGCGCGTTGTGCTTCGTCAAATATTGCAACATGTTCAACTTCACCATATCCAGATTCCGCTTGCTTAATTGCTTTTTCAGGATCAATCTCTAATACCCCATTTTCAACGGGGTTCTTTATTTTTGCAAGCATATTATCGCGATAACGGTGAATTATCTGAATAAATTTTCCTACTTCACGGCGAGAATCTGTGAGTTTCTTTCCTTTGCTTTTCTGATAATTGTCCTGTGCAAGAGCTTCATTTAATACCGCTACCAAAGGCCCATTACCTGAAAGATAAACCGCGCCTTCGTCTTCGACAGGTTCATCATTTCCTTGATAAGTCTGACGAACAGCAACATCAAGCCCAACAAGAGTTTTTCCAGCACCAGGAACTCCTGTTACAAAACAAATGCTTTTTTCACTATTTACCTTACTCTTATGAATCACGTCAAAGGACTAAAACATTCTTATTTCTATTTTCGTAATATTTGATTACTGCCAGAGCTGTAAATGTTTTACCAAGACCAACACTATCAGCTAATATACAACCATTGTATTTTTCAAGCTTATTAATTATGGCGTTTGCTGCATCCTTTTGGAAATTATAGAGCATTCCCCAAATTTTACTATCTTTATATCCTACAGCCTCATTCGGAAGGAAATCCTCGCTTATATCTTCAAGAAACTCGTTAAATATGTTGTATAAAGTAACAAAATATATAAAGTCTGGAGAATTTTCACTGTAGGCAGTTGTTATATTTTCAACAACTTCGTCAGTTACTTCCTGAAGTTTAACCTTATCATTCCAAAGGGTATTAAATAAATCTATATACGCATTTGACATCGGTGCTTCTGTTTTCTGCACCATATTATAAGCATTGTTTCCACGTTCGCAACCCAAATCTACAGTAGTGAAACCATTAACAGGCATATAACTCTTGTCATCAGCGTTTACAAACCCCATCATATTTTCATTAGTTACATTAGACTTAAAAGTAGCCTTCTGTATTATCCACTCAGCACATTCTTTGGCAATGGCTTTTTGGCTAAGCTCATTACGAAGCTTAACCTCAAATTCTGTACCATACAGACTTCTTTCACGATTGAGTCTTGGTATATAAAATTCGCGTTTTTCTTTTTTTGCTTTTTCTGTGGTGAATGTTGGCGAGGTAAATATAAAACGCAACTCATCAATACCTTTCAATTCTTCCTTTAATTCCTGAAAGGCATAAATCGAAAAGCAAGCGGCGGCAATTGACAGCTTACTTCCATCTTTTATTTCAACTTTTAAGTCATCCCTTAGCGTTTTATTTATATTATCAATGATTTCCATGTGCACATCTCCAGTATGATTATTTCTCCACAAATTCCATAATATCTGTCATTTCGCACCCAAGGGCTTTACATATCTTACCGATGGTTTCGGTTGTAATATCCTGGTCCTTGCGGAGTTTGAGCATGGTATGGCCAGTAAGGCCTGCAGCCTCCTTTAGGTCTTTTTTCTTCATGCCTCTATCCAGCAGGAGGTGCCACAATTTATTATAAGTAACTGACATTTTTCCTCATCCTTTCGAACGAAAAATATTTACAATAATACAAAATATATTATAGCAGAAAAATGTCGAATCGTCAATATTTTTGGTGTATTTACAATACCGGTTTTTTGTTTGCGAAAAACGGCGAACACCCCTGTAAGGCAACTCGCTTACAGGGGTGAATTTATTGTTATTTATCTTTATATGAAGTATCTTCTACACCTTTGTTTTCGGCGATTTTCAACAACACCTTTACCTTGATAATTTAGGTTACTTCAGCGCTTAAATGAAAAAGTGAAGTTAGGGTAAATACTCCTGTTGCACTTCAAAAAATCAAATAAGCGGTATTTTTTGGCTTTTTAGAGTGTGCACAGTTCCAAAAAAGCCTGAATTTAATATATTTCACTGTCTTTTTGACATGGCAAAATAGACAGATTGAAACCTCATTTTGTCAAGGTGAACTTCGGGTAAATCCAAAAAAATCATTCAAAAATCCGAACTTCACTTTGTCAATTTAGGACTATTTTACAATATTATAACATGAGTTAGTGAGTGTTAAAACGGACAGCGCGATAGCCGGCTGTCACCTTAATTGTAAAATTAAATAATTTCCAAGAAAAGATTATTCAAAGTATCCCATTCTGGTTTTGGGAAAGCAAGTATACCTTTAGCGTATTCATCAAATTCTAAAATCTTACTCTCGATGTATCTGTTGATACATTCCATAGCTTTTCCTTCTCCCGGTTCTGATGTTTTCATCTTTAATTCAATGAGTTTTAAAACCTCGTTTTCAATCTCAGCATCAAGATAGTAAAGCAGATCTTCAAAAAGCATAGGTGGAGATTTCTGATTATCTCTTATGTATTCGCACGCAAGCAAAGGCCTTAAGACATAAAAGTATTTTTTCAGTCTTACCACATCACCTTTAAGATATTCACGATAGTTTGTCTTTGCCATACTCAAATAATGATATATACCCGATTTAGCGCTGAAGTAATCGTCAATGACTTCCGAAATACTCTCCCACTCATCACTCGTTTTATATACTATGGGCGAGTTTTTCCATTCAAAAACTGTTGGATTGGAGCTATGAAGTAATCTTAACATCTTTTGCAAATCCCAGCCATTGATATCTAAGGTTTCATCAAGCTGCCATTCTATTACATCTCTTGTTTTATCAAGACGCAGGTAATATTCCTTTGGTCTGACATAGATAAATCTTACATCATAATCACTATCAGGCGAAGAAAATCCCCATGCACGACTTCCTGATTCGACACAATGAAGAATCTTTATATTTTCTCTTTTTTCAATTTCGATTAATTTCTCTTTAATAGTATCAATTACCTGATTCAAATTCCTCACCTTCTTCTAAAACCTTACTCTGCTGCTTTAAAATTATATATAGGCTTGATACGTGCAATAATTTCTGCTGTAGGCTCGATATTTGCAACAATCTCATCCATATTCTTGTATGCCATAGGCGATTCATCGAGTGTAGAAGTATTTACACAAGTCGTGTAGATACCCGACATCTCTTTTTGATATTTTTCCATGGTGAGCCTTTCAAATGCCGCTGAACGAGACATAATTCTGCCTGCACCGTGGGGAGCAGAATAGTTCCAATCGGGATTTCCCCTACCAATACAGATTAAGCTACCGTCACGCATATTAATAGGGATAAGCAGTTTCTCGCCCTGTTTTGCAGAAACAGAACCCTTACGAAGAATCTTCTCATCAACATCAATGTAATTGTGTATTGTCTGGAAAGATTCTAAGCCAACAAGACCTGTTCTTTCGAGTAAAACTTCTGCCATCTTTTCGCGGTTTCTCTTTGCGAATTGCTGGCAGATATTTATGTCGTGAAGATAGTCTTCCATAAAAGTTCCATAGAGGAAACAAAGCTCACGAGGCATAGAAGGTGCTTTTGCCTCAAATTCCTTTTCTAATGCCTTAAGAGTTGTCTGAATTTCACTTCTGCGTCCTTGCTCCTTATATGTGCGAATTATTTCATCTCTCTGCTTGTAATAGTCCTCTTTACCAAGATTCAAGTCAACCGCAATCTTCTGATAAAACTCAGCCACTTGAGTTCCAAGGTTACGGCTACCGGAATGGATAACAATATACTTATTGCCATCCTCATCACTATCTATTTCTATAAAGTGATTTCCTCCGCCAAGTGTTCCAAGGCTTCTTTCAAGTCTCTTTGTATCCTTAAGGTTACGGTAGCACTTTAAAGCAGTTAAATCAAATCTTTCCTGTCTGCCTTCCCAGACATTTCTGCCACAGGGAATGAAGTGTGCCGCCTCATCAAACTTCTCAAAGTCGATATCAACCTTACCTAAAGCGACTGTGTACATACCGCAACCAATATCTACACCAACCATATTAGGTACAACCTTATCTATGATTGTCATTGTGGTTCCTATTGTACAACCCTTACCCGCGTGGACATCGGGCATAATGCGAATTTTCGACTCTTTAAATGCCGGCTCATTACACACCGCTTCAATCTGCGTGTACGCAGTATCTTCAAGGGTATCTGTATAACAAATGGCAGTATTAAACTTGCCAACTATCTCTATCATTTTTAATCAATCCTCTCTAAAAAATATAGGGAGTAAAGCTATGCCTTACCCCCATAAAATTAAGCTACTATTTTCTCATATCTTTCACTCATCAGAACTTCCATCATGAACTCATATGGAGCCCTGTCTGACAGACTTCCATCAGCCATCATTGAGAAGAGTCTCGGTGTGCATCCGGACACCAAAAGTACACCTTGCTCATTTTTGGTTACAGGCTGCCCTTTGTTTCGGCTTGAAACATTCCAGAAAACAACCTCAGGAAGTTTGTAGCCAGCATCCTCAAACAATTTCTTCGCATATTCAAAATTTGTAAGATTAGCACCATCTGCACAATAATCAAATTCCATATCAGATATAATATACAATCTCTTTGGAAGTTCTGCCTGAGGAACATTATTCTTTTTAGCCGCATTTAAAACAAGTTCAAAAACCTTTTGAATATTTGTATTTGCAACTTCATTATAATCTTGGCAATATCTCACTTTGTCTAAAATATCGTCACCTTTAATTTCAACAAGCTGCGGATTCTCTGAAAAAGTAATAAAGTGATTTTTAAATGCGCCTTTGTTTCTCTCTGCAAAGTAAATCCCGAGAGACAGTGCAACCGTTGCCGGAATCGGATCGGCTCCTCCGTACATAGAGCCTGAACCATCAATTACTGCCAGTGCATTTTCATCATTGGCGAAGTCTTCCAAGGCATTCCATGTAGCGTTGATGGAATTCCTTTCCTCATCACTTACATTCCTTTTGAAAAATGGGGTAATTATTTCATAAGGTGTAAGCACATTGGTATTGAGTTTTACTTCGCCGCATCTTGCTTTATTCAAGAACTCGTTATATCTTTCACCATCATTTCTGATAAAAGCGTTACGATACTTAAACATTGCCTTAGAAGGCTGTTTTTCATAATCAAAGGTATAATCTCTTTCACGAAGGTTATTCTCAATTATACGAATATGCGCACGAAGTCTTACAAGCAATTTTCTATATGCTGCGTCATCAAGTTGTAAGAAACGCGCCACCTTTTTTGCAAGCCTTTTCGTTTCACCATTAGATGCATTTACAGACGGGAGCCATTTGGCAAGCAACGATACATCTCCGCCGCTTTCCATTCCTTCAAGGTCTCTGTAAAGCTGTGATTTTATGTACTTTAGCATATCCTTTTCAAGTGGCGTTCCAAACAAAACCATAAGATCGTCAAATCGTCCGTATTCAGCTATGTAATGAAGATTTTTACGAAGACTTTCAGTTTCGTTACATGAGAGCCATCTCAGGATTGTCCTGAATACTCTGCGCTCACCAAGACCGCCTCTTATATCACGTGCGAAAAACAGGAGCTTCATGGCAATATCCTTGTTTTCAGTATATGCACGCACAAAACGCGATACAATTTCTTCTTCACTTTCCCGACGAAGTGCACCAACTGTCGCAAATAAATCAAGACAGTCAGATAGTGTTGAGCTATAAGTTACCGCACCATTTTCGGTAAAAGTTTTGTTTGATTCCTGTTTCAAATATTGTAACATGAAACTCACTCCTTTTCAAAATAAATAAAATTTCAAGGCACAATTGACACCGGGAAAAATCCCGATAGATGGTATTGTAAGTACCACGCTGTTAAGCTAATTTTAAAAATTTGCTGTTCGTGCCTTTTGTAAGGTTTGCACCCGGATGGGAGTCGAACCCACCGTCACGGGAATTTTTAGTCCCCACTCTGTCCGCTTTAGCTACGGGTGATATAACAAGGCGCAAAAACATTGATAGAGTTCAGAATGTTTCCTAGCTCATTCAGTCATCTTACAATTGCTGTCTGCGCCTTTTCAAGGTGCTTTGTCGGGATGCGCCCGAACATATTTTTGTTTGAGAGGATTTCGCCTCGGAGCAGAAAGACTGCTGTAAGCACCTTATTCAAGACGCTGTATTACTGCATACAAGGATTTGAACCTTGCAATCCCACTGCTTATAAGGCAGGTGCTTCCCGGTGAAGCTAATGCTGTAGAATTGTTTTGCTGTGAGCGTCTTTTTCAGCCAACGCAAACACGAACACGACATAACGGTGACCATCTTTCAAGGTACATTTGTTTAGCTATAACATGATTAAAAGTCTTGTGCTTGAGTATTGATGTGTGTGCCTTTGTCAGTCATATAATAACGACTATCTCAAGCTGCATAAGCTTCATCGTGGTTTTCAAGACCTGTCACTTGAACGTTGCTGTCTGCGCCTTTCTTGATTTCATTTTAGCACCAAAAATTTCCTTTATCACGGAAAAAAAGCTGCGAGCTTACAAAGATTCGCAGCTTTTTTGACTTTTTAGTTTATTTATTATAAGTTGTTTGAAGTTTTCTGAGCCAAGAACTTCAACAGTTGGCCCGAATGATAGGACACGAATTACCATTTCCGACTCATCATCACGATTAAACTTAATATGTAACAGGTAATGGTCATCAATTTTTTCAGCTCTTTTTTCAAAGTGAGCAAAGTGCATTAGGCTGCGTTCAAGAGTATTTCTTTCTTCACTTACTTTTAGTGTTATGGTCTCATATTTTGCCTCATCAGGAGTTGATACCAAAGTAGTATCTCCGCTATATATTTTACATTTTGTAATTCTTGCTAAATTTACTGTTTTTATAAAACGACAACCACTTGTAACAAGTCTGAACTTATCATCCTTTTCGGAATATTCAATTCTTTCTGGAACACATCTTGAATAAACCGTATTACCTTTGCGGTTTACCATTTCAATTTTAATATTCTGCTTGGTTTTCATTGCCAGGAGAATTGTTCTGAATCGTTCTATGTATTTCTCATCTTCATAAGGGTCCCCATCACCATATTTATCATAGATATAATAATCATCGGGAGTAAATAATGGTTCTATATCGTCAAGACCTTCAAATTCCACATCAAAAAGTTTTATTCTCGGGTCAAGGGATATTGCCTTAAGCCATTGTTTTTGCATAAGTGTTAGTGGCATTGTGGGTATATGATTTAGCGGTGTAGTGAAATCTGAATTAACAAGCTGCCACTTTTCGCTTTTTAACGATGGGAGAATAGAAAACATACTTTCACCAAATGCATTTTCTTCCACAATTTTATTGAGTCTTTTTTCGTCTGTCTCACCATTTATTATAGCAGAAATAATTTTTGCTACGGCATTATAGTAAGCAGAATATATTTCGTTAAAAATCATACTCCCACCTCCTCGATGCCATACATACGATACATTTTCTTTATATCGTCTTTAAATTGCTTTTCAAGAGCCTTATTTGAGAAATTAAGTTCTGTGATTCTACAGATAAATGTGCGTATCCAGGGAATCATCTCACTTGTATCATAAACATCTGCAACAAAGCGATATGTATTATCATCAATCTTCTCAACTTGTCCGCATCTTTTTTCACGTAGCAGTCGTCTGTAGATATGGCCTTCCTCGCTTGTTGCTTTTACCGTGAAGTCGACATGTTCAAGCTTTTCCTCACCATAGCGATTTCTTTTTGCTGTGACACCCCACATCTTTGATTGCATTTCATCAAGTTCGGCACGCAGTTCATCAAATCTTGGTGTTGGCTCTTCGATTTTAACATCAGATAAATAATCAACCCTAAATGATTTAATTGCATTAAAATCCGGTTGATATGCAAGAAGATGTTGTCTGCCATTTTGAACGCTTATAAAAATGCGAAGAGGGATAATTCTGTTTTCTCTCGCTTCATTTGACCTTCTGCTTAGATTCTTCACAGTAACAGAACTTTTTTCACACATAGCTTTAAATAACATAGAAAGCACATCGCTATCCATAGCAGAAATAATGTAATGGTGCTTAAAGTTAAAGCTATCTCGTTTGGAGTCTTGCTTATCAAGCAAAAATGAACCTATAACACCGCAAGGTGCAACCTCGGAGTAGAAATTAAGCACATCTGTAATATTGGGAAGAACAATGTCATCAACTCTACGATACATCATTTTTCTGCCATCTTTTTCAGAAATAATAATTCCTTGCTGAGTATATTCCTTAAGTTTCTTTCTAATGGTAGATTCATCAAACATCATCGGATTTTCAAATCCTGATAAATATTCATCCATTTCATCAAGTATTTCCGGCAGCGAAAGAACAACCTCCGGTGAGTGAAGAATATCAAACAAAATAAAGTGAAGAGTTATATCACCATCAGTGAAACTCTTTGCTTTAAGTGCTTTATAAAAAGGATTATGCTGTGATACACGGCTGTCAATAGAAATGAACACATTCTTGCCTTCAGGAGTACGGACAAAACTCATATGGTCTCCAAGCCAGCTTTCCATTCTACGACGCTCATCGTCATAGGAACGAGCACTTTTCTTGTCATACTCTTCACGACTTTTAAAGCCATAAACATAGAACTCACGCATATAACTACGTACTCTCTCAAAGTTCTTTATAAGTTCGCTGTACGATGACATTTTGTCACCTCCCAAAACATTAATTAATACCTTATTAGTTATCTTCAACCTAAAAGATTTTCAATCAATAGTCCATATTTCTCGCCAATTTCCAAATTCATGTCCACCTTAAGTTCTCTTCTTACTGTCTTCTCTTCAACGTTTTTAACAGGATTATATCCTGTTTTTTCAATCTCGTCCCAATATATGCCTACGCCTCTTTTTTGCCATAAGGGTAATTTGTCAAAATTAATACCTCTTGAGAAAAGTAATTCGTTTTTGTAAGATACCGACTTTCCTTCCAAAAGCGATGTAGCTTCATCTATACTTTCTCCTTCTTTTCTTAGCATCCAATAGCAGTGTGCATTAAGGGCATTTCTATTTGCATCTTCTTGACGCCACAAAAAATAATCTTTTACCAATTCAATGTTGGGCAACGGAACAATTCTGCAATCAAAGGCAACCGGCTGTCCTAACTCCAAAGAAAAAGCCGCACTTGCCATTCCTGCAAGAATTGAATTGTATTTACGCACTTTTCTGCCAAAGATATTCTCATCTTTATGAAACAAAAGTGAAATCTCGTCACTTTCGGTATAACCATATATAACTCTGAATCCACAGTTCATTAGTTGTTTAACAGTATTAATCATCATATCTCTGAACTTTTCATCAAATTTCATTTTTCTCTCCAATCTTCGATAACCATATCCAATCCATTATTTTTTACAAAGTAAAGTTTATCAAAGCCTTCATCGTAGCTCGGTAATTGAAGTTTGTTAGACGTTGCTGCTATCGCCTTTGCCGGAATACAAGCTTTTCCAGCTCTTCTATTATTTCTTTCTATGCAGTCTTTGATTTTAGATTCTAAAAAATATCCGATAATTTTATATCCTTCTTTTTTTGCCTGAAGAATATATTTTTTTCGTTCCTCTATTGTTGGATTTGTGTTATCTATAACAAAGTTTTTTTCGTATTTAAAACATTCGTCGATTGCTAATTGTTCCTGATGTCTTGTTTTCAAAGTATCAAGATTAATTCTACAAAAGGACGACAAATGTTCTTGACAGAAAGTGCTTTTACCGCTTCCTTGTATTCCAATCATTATTACCATCGTTTTTTCACACATGTGTCATTCACCTCGTCTTAGCAGAATCCTTAACAATTTTCATAAATTTCTGTTATATCTCTTGCTAGCTGATACATTTCTTCAACTACATAATCAGGATATATAATTTTCGCCTGTTTGCCAAAGCTCATAATCCAAGACAAAAAGTGTGGACTTACCGCAACTTTGACATGGCAGATAAAATGTTCTTCGTCCTTTTTGACTATTGGGATGTCTGTGCCGAATCTGTCAAACACAACACCAACAAGTTCGTTATCAAATTCAATAGAAACATCGGCTTCTTCACCACTGAACATCTGGAACATTGATTTTGAATAGGTTGATAAATCAAAAGGCTTGTCTGAAAGAATTCTGTCTTCTTCGGTAAGCTCAATCATCTCCATTTTGTCAACACGGTAGTGGGTATAGTTATCGTACTTTTCTTTGTATGTAATGAGATAATAGTTTTCATCATCCCAGGTAAGTGCAACAGGCGATTCAGTGTATAAACCACCATCTTTACGATATACTTTTTTCTTATTCACATCAAGATTAAAATACTTAAAAGTAATCTGTTTGTTCGCCGCAATAGCCTCGTGGATTTTATCGACATTATAATAAATCTGCTCGTTGACTGTCTTTACTCGATTAGTGATAAACACCTGCCTCTGTAGCTTTTTCGCATTCTCGTGGCTGGTGAGCTTTTCAATTTTTGAGATAAGCTCCATACTCTTTTTACGGGTAATAAATTTTGATGACTACACGCTGTCAACCAGGAGTTTAAGCTCGGGAAGTTCAAAATCACGACTCGCTATATAATAGTTAGTTGTTTTTGTCTTATTTGAGCAGATGTCAAGGCCGAATAGCTGCAAATATTCAAGGTCATCATAAATACTTTTGCGCTCGGCAGAAATGCCAAGCTTAGAAAGCTCGGCAACCATTTCAGGCACAGTTATTGTGTGCTCCTCGTCAGTTTGCTCCATAAGTATCTTTGCCTAAGCTTTTGATGTGATAGTTTCATTTTTGTTTCTCCTCTATAACGGCGTTTTCAAGTTGTGCCATAATACTCTCATGTTCCGCTTTAGACATATATCCTTTGTCCTTTTTATATATGGTTCTGTATGCCATTCCTGTTGGATCTTCAAGTATTTCCCACATATCTGGCTCTGTTGCATATCGGTACGATGTAAACTCTTCATCGTCAACTACACCATCGTAGACAGGCTTAGACTTTCTTGTAGGCCAATAATAGTTTTTGCCATAAGTCAACCCAAAACAAGCTTTATCAGTAGGTCCGATATATTTTAATACTGACCATTCTTCTTTTCGATTCATTTCATACATCTTATTTAGAAGTTCATTTAACTTTTCAACCAATTCCAAGTTGTCCGAATTATTAGAAATGAGATTGTTAATTGTTCCATAATACTCTTCATAACTATCATATCCATACGGAAATATTCCATCTAAAGATTCCAGATACTTGCTAAGTTCATCAACTAGCATTGAAGGATATTGAAAAACTTCACCACCATTTTCCCTGCAATATGGCAACAAATCATATTTTTCGTGTTCTTTTGGTATGTATGGCATAATATCACCGCCTTACTATTCTTCATCCATATCATCAAAGAAGTCATCACATTCCTAAAAATCGCCATCTGAATCAAACATATCATCGTGGTCGTCATCATCTTCCGTACACGCCTTAAAAATGTTGTATTCCAAAAACATATCCTGTTCGTCTATTTTACCATCTTTATTCCAATCAAAAAATGCCATAACTTTCACCTCTAAAATTTGTTTTAATTGCTTGCCCTGATAACATTATACCAAATTTCAGTGTGTCAAAAACAGTACAGTGCTTAATCAAAGTATAACATATTGTAAAAGTAATTGCAATATAGTCTTTTTTGTCTGTTCGGTCTGCTCGTTGTTATTTTGCAATCTCGGTTTTATTCAATCTTTGCTTTTGGGTTTATTCATCTGCCCAGGTCTTTTTTTATATGTCTCATTTTTATCACGATTTTATTGTTGCCTATTTTGTTCTTTACCCCATCTTTACTTTATTTGGAGTAAAAAACGCAAAAAATCGCCTTCAAACCCGCATCAGTACTATATTCTTGATGTCGTTTTAGGGCCATATTTTTTGCGACATTATTTTCACACAAAATGTTGGGGTGAAAATAGAGATTATCCATTCGAATTAAGATTGTAAATTCTTATTTCGCACCATACAAATAACGCTTTACGACCGCAGTATAATAGTTATCCATACGCCGCATGTTCGAAAGTTTGTTGTATATATTAAAACCAAAGGTTATACCCTTGACAAAGGTGTATATTTAGGGTATAATTGGGTATAACTAATAAACGGAGGTGTTTTTATGGCTAACGATAATGTTATGGAACGTATTATTGACCTCGAACGTGAAATTGCTGCTCTCCCACCGGGAAGTGTATCCAAAAAAAATATTAAAGATAGAGTTTATTATTACCATCGTGTAACCAGAGATGGAAAATCTAAAGAAACATATGTTGCATTCGATGATGTTGAAGAACTAAAAGCACAAATTAAAAAACGCAGAGAATTAGAAAAAGAGTTAAAGGAATTAAAAAGATTAGTTCCTTCTACTCCGAGAAAAACTGACTCTCACGAATTCAACACATATATTCGTATTGGTGAGCAACTTAAAAAATACGCCTCTTCAGTTAAAAGTTACAAAAAGAGAGAATGCTATAGCAAACTCCACGAATATATTTACGGCGGTCATCAGGATAAAGTTTTTGTCCTTTATGGTCTGCGCCGTACCGGTAAAACAACTCTCATCCGTCAGATTATCGCAAACATGACAGAAAGCGAATTACAACAGTCTGCATTTATACAGGTGAAAACTCAGGACAATCTTTCACAATTAAACCAAGACCTTAAATATCTTGAAAAACAAGGGTATAAATATGTTTTCATCGATGAAGTAACCCTGATGGAAGACTTTATCGAAGGTGCCGCTTTATTCTCTGACATATATGCCTCCTGCGGAATGAAAATAGTTCTTTCCGGCACAGACTCTCTTGGATTTTTATTCACCGAAAGCGAAGAATTATATGACAGATGCATCATACTTCACACAACCTTCATTCCTTATCGCGAATTTGAAAATGTTCTTGGAATTAAAGGGATTGATGAGTATATCCGCTTTGGTGGTACGATGAGTCTTAGTGGTGTAAATTACAACGTAGATTCACCGTTTGCCGATCCAAAGAAGACTGATGAATATATCGACACTGCAATAGCAAGAAATATTCAACACTCACTTAAATATTATGAGCATGGTACTCACTTCAGACACCTGATTGCCTTATACGAACAAGGCGAGCTTACAAACGCTATTAACCGTGTAGTAGAAGATATTAACCATCGTTTTACTGTGGACGTACTCACAAAAACCTTCAAGTCTACCGACTTATCAATCTCCGCCAACAATTTGTTAAAAGACAAACAAAACAGCGTTGATTTATTAAGCAATATCGATAGAGATGCAGTTGAAGAGCGTCTTATGCAAACTCTTAAGATTTTGAACATTGAAAACCAAACAGTAGATATCGACGAAGCTTGTGCAGCAGAAATCAAAGAGTACCTTTCTCTGCTTGATCTGACAATGGAAATTAACGAAGAATATTTACCGGTCGTAAGCCCCGGCAATAAAAAAACAACAATCACACAGCCCGGTATGAGATATTCGCAGGCTACAGAACTTGTTAATTCTATTCTGCAGGATGAAAAATTCAGCGATTTCTCAGCCAGAGAACGAGCATATATTCTTGAGAGAATATTAAGCGAGGTAAAAGGCCGTATGCTGGAAGAAATCGTCCTTCTGGAAACAAAGATGGCATGTCCTCAAAAGCAAGTGTTCAAGCTGCAGTTCAGCACGGGCGAATTTGATATGGTCATTGCAGATGAAAAATCTCTCTCCTGCGAAATATATGAAATCAAATATAGCAAAGAAATTGTTCCAAAGCAATACCAACATCTTAAGGATGAACAGAAATGCAAAGATACCGCCTTCCGCTTTGGCGATATCAAAGGAAAATATGTTATCTATTGCGGCGTAACTACCGAAACTGACGGTATCAGATATCTTAACGTTGAAGAATATTTGAAATCCCTCGCCTGATCACCATATTTTTTTCTTGACTTTCAAAAGTATTTTGGTATAATATCCCCGTAATTGTAGTGGTAGGCTATCGCTATTTTGGTACTAATTAAGTTTCATCCATTCATCATCCATAAACCATTTTCTGAACTCATCGGCGGAGAGATTGCCTTCTCTGTATGCGATGAGTTTTTCTCTTGATTTAATTTTCCAGACTTCGAATTCTGTTTTAAGAAGTGGGTTACGACTAACTCTGGTGTTATAGCGTCTGCGTGCAGCATAAAAATCCGATTCGATATCCGGCAATTTACTTCTGTATGTTTTAAGAGGACCAACAACAGAACATTTATCCTTGCTACCGGGAATAACTCTGTCGCAATAAATGGAATCCGCTCTTTTTTGAGCAACAAATGGTTTGTTACAGTTTTTACATAATCTTATTGGTAAATTTTTTTCTAACACGGTATAGAATTCATAATACATTGCAGTAATAACTTCGTCTGAAAACAAGCAATCTATTATTTCATCGCTTCCAACGGGACTTGAGGACAGTATTTTTGAATTTTCTGCTTCACCGATGCTTGTGCCGGGATGTATAGGAAATTCTAAACCAAAATAAAATAACTTTCGTATGTTATTTAAAGAGTTCAGTCTTGATTTGCCGGAATAGCCATCAGAAATATTACATAGTTCATAAATATCTTCTTTTAAATGATTAATATCTTCTAAGAAAGCATCAAGCATAAATTTAACACAAAGGTTCCAGAAATATGATTTATTTTCCCGTTGATTAGGTTCGGCATTTATTTTTGAAATTGCATCTAAAAGGTCTGGACACTCTTTTTTACGAAAAAAGCTAATAAAGTGTGTTAGATAGCTAGGCGCATATCGAGGATGGAGCTTATCTACCATTTCCAGTATCTTATGGACAATTTCACGGAGATAAATACAATACTCATCCATATTGTATATCGCTATTAAAAAAGCATTATAAGTTTCTATTGTTTTATTATCTAAATAACTCATATACGATCTGGTTAGTTCATCAAATGCTTTATATGCTTCATCAGGCGAAATATTAATAGCTGCAGTAAGAGATTGTCCTAATGGGAATTCAGCACCAATATAGTCGGGATGAAGGTTGAAATTGTTAAAAGCAAATTGCATATATATTCCTTTATTATATATAGCATAAAAAGGTTTCATATTCATACCTCCTTGTACACAATTTACATTCTCTAAAAAATATTATATACAAACTATTGACAAATGTCAAGTCTTTGTGTTATGATTGTGTATTTAATTCAGAAATATAATTATAAATTACATACCGTTTGTTTATAAAGGTATTAAAATTTGCTCCTTGACAACGCCCTGTGGGCTGCATAGTGAAATCTGATACATACAATCTTAACTGAGCTTTTCAGCAAATACGCCATGACATCATACATATTGACGAGCGAAAAATATTTGACTGATAATATGGTTTGGCTTACCATATGCGAAGACGTTAATATTTGATAATGATACTCCCGCATTGAACGCTTATCGGCATTGTGCGGCGCACCCATCAGCATGGGACGAGAGGGAACGACTCTGTGGAACCGTTTGCTACGGTCATCAGATTTTTCAGAATAAATTTTTGAATTTCTGGAAATCATTAGATATACAGAAGGGAGTTTTATATGGAAACCACTTTCAATATCAATGATTACAGAGATTTAAAAGATTTAACGGTTGATGTAAGCAAACCATTAGATAAGAGGCTTAAACAGTATGTTATGGATGTAAAAAATCCACATATGGTACGTGTTGGCGATATTCTCGTACAAATTGAATTTACCGGTCAAAAGAGCTTTTCGGATGCTCTATCGGCAGCTATCCATATGTAAAGAGGTTATTTCAAAATATTTCCTCTTGAAATTATGATAGTGATATGCTACAATTCTCATTGTAGAGATTAGCATATCGCCGTCAATAAAATAAGACGGAGGTACGTTAGTATGATAAATTCAAAATATATGGCATACTTAGAGCAGCCTCCCGTAATTAAACCATTATGGAAAGCTGCTCTTTATATAAGACTTTCAAAAGAAGATGGAGACAAAGGCGAAAGTAATTCAGTAACTTCACAGCGTGAGATACTGAAGGAATATCTCAAACTGCATCCAGACATTGAGCTATATGATATTTATGTAGATGATGGCTGGTCAGGAACGAATTTTGACAGACCTGATTTTACCAGAATGATGGAAGACGTTTATGCAGGTAATGTGAACTGCGTTATTGTAAAAGATTTATCAAGATTTGGCAGAAACTACACGGATAGCGGTAACTATCTTGACAATGTTTTTGTAAGACTTCGAGTTCGTTTTATAGCCCTTAATAATGGTGTGGATACAGCGTCTAACAATATGAATGCTGCCACTCAGTGTATTTCGGTTGGTGTTACAAATGTTATCAATGAAAGCATTGCCGCAACAACTTCGGTAAATGTACGCGGGACACTTAATGTAAATCGTGCTCAGGGTAAATTTATTGGTTCTTTTGCAACATACGGATATTTAAAGGATCCGAACGATCACCATAAATTAATTATTGATGAAGACGTTGCACCTATTATCCGTATGATTTTCAAAAAATTCATTTCGGGCAGAAGTATTATTGGAATAGCGAAGGATTTAAATGAAGAAGGAATTCCAAACCCATCAATGTATAAACAACTCAAGGGTTTTAACTATAAGCATCCTGTTGGAAAAAGTAATGATGGATTATGGCCTGATAGTTCTGTCAGAAGAATACTGAAAAACGAAATGTATATTGGCAATATGGTTCAGGGGAAAAATACTACTATGAGTTATAAAATAAAGCAATGTCGTGCTATCCCCAAAGAGGACTGGATTATTGTTGAGGGCACACACGAGCCTATTGTTAGTAAAGAAATTTTCGAGAAGGCACAATCTTTGTTTAACAAAAATATCCGTGTAGCACCGCAGAAAAGAGAGGTGGATTTGTTTTCGGGATTTGTCAAATGTGCTGATTGCCATAGGGCGATGAACAAAAAGACAAATGCACATTCTTATGGCACTTACCATTACTATCGTTGTGCAACTGAAAGAAAAATGAAAAAGAGCTCTTGTGGAAATCATACAATAAGAATTGACAAGCTCGAAGAAATAGTTCTTGCTACAATTCAGCAAATGATTTACACTGCAGTTGATATGAATAAGCTGCTTGAGGAAATCAATGCATGCAGTTCACGAAAAAAAGAATCAACTCATTTAATAAAAACCATAGAAGCACAAACTGCCGAACGGGAAAAATGCATGAGGATGATGGTTGACTTATATCCTGACCTTAAGAATGGAATAATCAATCAGGAGCAATATTTAATCTTAAAGCAGAATCTCACTGACAAAATAGAAAATCTTGATAAAATGATAGCAAACCTGACTGAAACGGCCAGAAGCTACGAAGAAGGCGTTGGTGAGGAAAATGAGTTTATAGCTCACTTTAAAAAGTATGGCACTTTAAAAAAACTTACAAGAGATGTTTTGATGGAATTAGTGGAAGAAATTTTGGTGCATAAGGACAAGAGGATAACAATTGTATTCAAATTTGAGGATCCGTATAAGGAAGCTATGGAATATATCGAAATGAATAAGGATATCATAAAAACCGCATAAGTTAAAAACTCCTGCATTCTAAAAAACTGCAGGAGTTATTGCTTTATCTCATAATTTTTGAAATAATCTGTTTTTCATTATTCCTTGCAAAGCTACTTAGTGAATAAGAGCGTATTCTTTCTTTTACAATATTAGGAACAATGAAACCATTCGACGTAAGTTTTACACAGCGGTTTATAATAGTTTTATTTGTGACACCAAGCTCTTTGCTTACTTCTATGGGAGTAAATTCAAACTTACGATTGTTCAGAAGGTACACCAGTAAATCTTTTTCCTTGTTGTTAAGATATGACAGGCTGCCATCAAGTTCATCATCGGTAGATGACTTTGAAAGTTCACAGACTTTATTTGAATATAGCTCCATCATACGAAGAAAATAGTTAACCCAGATTTCGGGATGCGGAGGATTTTCTCTGCCGGAATAATAAAGGGCAGGCAATCCCATCTGAAGTGATGCGTAGTATTCATCGGGATCGTATGCAAAATATTCTTCGAGTGAACCAATTCCGTTAAATCCATAGCCGTAAAAATCAAGAATATATCCCGACATCAATCTTGCAGTACGGCCGTTGCCGTCTTCAAACGGATGGATTGTAACTAATTGATAATGCACAATTGCCGCAATAATAAGCGGATGGTCATCAGTTGTGTTTACATATTCTACAAGTTCATCAAGAAGAGCAGGAATTTCAGTATATTCGGGAGGAATATATTCAGGTGCTCCACTTTCCGAATCATATACAGCGAATAACGTTCCGGGAGGCATTGCCCCTCGTAAACCAATCTTTTCTGTCGAGGCGCCTTTTTCTACCATCGCCTGAACTTCAAGCAAGAGCTCCTTTGAAAATGGCGTCTTTGCTTTTAGTTTTTCTTCAAGAAGGTTAAGGGCAAGAAAATAATTTCTCACCTCTTGCTCAGGCTTCAAAAAATGTTTGTGTGCATCTCTTTCCATTGCCTCATTCGCTTGTGCCTCGGTTAAAGGATTACCTTCAATTTTATTTGAAGCGTATGAGCTTTTCTTCTTGGAGTTTTTCCTGAGTCTGTTTTTGGTCACTTGAGGCAATTCAATGGTTTTAAGGGAAAATCGGTTTTCGTCAATAGCAGATATTTTTTTTAAAATATCATTTGTTATTGTAACCTTTATCATAAAATCAGTCCTTTGTTTTGATAATAATAGTATACCACAAGTGAGTGAAAAATTCCACTATTTTTACACTATTTTTTCACTAATTTTCATTATCACTTTGAAAACCTGCTAAAATAGACCTTTTCAGACAAAAAATGACAGGTAGATGTTAAGGATACACCATAATTGATGAAAATGGGATATAAATGAGCTTTTTGGCCTCATTTTTTAGTGTAAAAAACTGCTACTTGTGCAAAGTGTATATAATTTGAGCAAAAACTATACAAAATGCACAAAATTAAAGAAATTTATGGTGTACCCTTGACATCTTCCCCTGCCTTTGCCGATACCATATATAATCATTTAAAAAACACAAATACACGACCCGAGGACTATGACCTTATAATCTCCGGCGACCTGGGCTTTTTGGGAAGCGACCTTGCAGACGAGCTTTTACAGCAAAACGGAATTGACATTAAAAAAAGGCATTTTGACTGCGGCAAGGAAATGTACGACCGTGAAAAACAGGATGTTCACTCCGGCGGAAGCGGATGCGGCTGCAGCGCAAGTATTCTTTGCGGATATATCCTTCCTCAAATGCAAAAAGGCAAATATAAGCGTGTGCTTTTTGCGGCAACGGGAGCCTTAATGAGCGCCGAGCGCTCCAAGCAGGGTGAAAGTATACCGGGAATATGCCACGCGGTTGCCATCGAGAGAGTTTGAAATAAGTTCATCTTATAAAAGCAACGCATTATATTTATAACTATCTATATTTTTCGATTAAGGGTAATACTAAAAAGTCAGGCGATATACCAAAACGCAAAAAAACCTATAAGGAAATCCTTATAGGTTTTTTATTATTCATTTAAATATTTCTCAAGGCTTTCATATAATTTTTCCGCCGTGCTGTGCCCTGTATTATGCATAGCCCGTATCTTATAAGGGTCCGATTCGGTTCTGCCCCAGCCTTTTGTATCCTCGGGCGCTATTAAAAATATTCTGCCCTGCTTTTCATACTCCAGCGCCTTTTGGTGCGCTTTATTGTATGTATCTACTCTCGACTTTAAAAGTCCGACAAACTTAGGGTAGTGCCTATAAGCTAAGGACGAAACACCCACTCCGGTTTCCTTGGTTTTTTTGTAGCTTCGCTCTCTTGTGGTAATAACTATTATCCTGTCGCAGCCCTCCTCAATTGCCCGGTCAATCGGAATGGGATCTGAAATTCCGCCGTCCATATAAAGTCTTCCGTCTATATCCTCGGGCTTAAATAAAATCGGCAGTGAACAGCTTGCAATAAGAGGCTTCCAATCGCCCTTATAATGGGATATATCAAGATATTCCGGCTTGCCTGTTTCTATATTTGTTACAACCGCAACGGTTTTTCCGCCGGAGCTGTAATATGCGTCATAGTCAAAAGGCACAAACTCCTCAACCCCGCCGCCAAATACAAATTTAAGATTATAAAAGCTTCGGTTTTTAGGGTCCATCAGATATTTAAGACCCATGTACCGCTTATCGTGAACGTAATTTTCACCTATATCAATATTTCGCCCAATCTGCCTGGAAACATAGGATACCCCGTTGGCAATTCCGGCGCTTACCCCAATCACATAATCTGCGTAAATTTTTTTCTCCAGCAAAAAATCCATAACACCGGTTGAAAAGTATGCACGGCTTGCGCCGCCTTCAATCACAAGACCCAGTTTCACGTTAAATGTCCTCCGAATGTTAAAATTCTTTCAATCTTCAAATACCGCCTGCCGGCTTAGGGCAGACGGTATTTTATCTTAATACTCTGCGTTTCCGACAGTTCTCGGATACGGCAGTACATCTCTTATATTTGAAACACCGGTTAAATACATGATGATTCTTTCAAATCCCAGCCCATAGCCCGAATGCCTTGTTCCGCCGTAGCGTCTTAAATTAACATACCACCAGTAGTCCTCTTCAGCAAGATTAAGCTCCTTCATACGAGAAAGAAGCACGTCGATTCTTTCCTCTCTCTGGCTTCCGCCTATTATTTCGCCTACGCCCGGCACAAGCATATCCATGGCGGCAACAGTCTTTCCGTCGTCATTTTGGCGCATATAAAACGACTTAATTTCCTTGGGATAGTCAATAACAAAAACCGGTCCTTTAAATATTTTTTCCGTCAGGTATCTTTCATGCTCGGTCTGAAGATCGCAGCCCCACTCCACGGGATAATTAAACTTCTCGCCGCTCTTTTTCAGTAGCTCGACCGCCTCGGTATAGGTAACCTTTGTGTAGCTGCTGTTTGCAAGATTGGTAAGTCTTTCAAGCAGGGTCTTATCTACAAAGCTATTGAAAAACTCAAGCTCCTGGGCGCAGTTTTCCATAACGTATTTTATAATATACTGTATCATATCCCATGCAAGCTGCATGTTATCGTTAAGGTCGGCAAAAGCGATTTCCGGCTCTATCATCCAGAACTCTGCCGCATGGCGTGCGGTGTTTGAATTTTCAGCCCGGAAGGTCGGACCGAAGGTATAAACCTTTCCGTATGCCATAGCGAAGGTTTCCGCCTCAAGCTGACCGGACACGGTAAGATTTGTGCTTTTCCCGAAAAAGTCTTTAGACCAGTCTATTGACCCGTCCTCTTTTCTGGGAGGATTATCCATGTCCATAGTCGTTATTCTGAACATTTCCCCTGCTCCCTCGCAGTCAGAGCCTGTTACAATGGGTGTATGCACATACACAAAGCCTCTCTCATGGAAAAACGAGTGAATTGCATAAGCCGCCTCGCTTCTTACCCTGAAAACCGCCGAAAAAAGATTTGTCCTTGGGCGCAGATAAGCCTGCTCTCTTAAAAATTCCGGAGAATGTCTTTTATTCTGTATGGGATAATCCGGCGTCGAAAGTCCTTCAATCTCAACAGAGTCTGCCTTAACCTCAAAGGGCTGTTTTCTTCCCGGAGTAAGAGCGACCGTTCCCTTTACCACTATTGCCGCTCCGATATTTAATGCGGCAATCTCTGCGTAATTATCAAGCTTTTGTCTTTCAATAATTACCTGAATATTTTTAAAACAGCTTCCGTCATTTAAATCAATAAATCCAAACTCCTTGCTGTCCCTTAAATTTTTAATCCAGCCCCCCAAAATAACCGTCTTTTGACTGTACGCTTCAGGCGACGAATAAATGTCTTTGACAAAATCTCTTTTCATTATAGTCTTTCTTCCTTTCTAAAAATGCTAAAAGTGTAAAATTAAAAATCAAAGGATTATTTGCTTTTTCCCAGGTATGCCTCCTTAATGCTCTCGTCTGAAAGAAGCTCCTCTCCCGTGCCGGACTTAGTTATTCTGCCGGTTTCAAGGACATAAGCAAGGTCTGCGGTTTTAAGCGCCATATTGGCGTTCTGCTCAATCAAAAGCACCGTTATACCCTGTTCGTTTATTGTTTTTATTATTTCAAAAATGCTCTGCACAACCAAAGGAGCAAGTCCTAATGAGGGTTCGTCCATCATTATAAGCTTCGGTCTGCTCATCAGCGCTCTTCCCACGGCAAGCATCTGTTGTTCGCCGCCGGAAAGCGTGCCGCCCTCCTGCCATTCACGCTCGGCAAGTCTGGGGAAAAGCTCATATACCCACTTTAAATCCTTTGATATGTCGTCTTTTCTCAAATATGCTCCTATTTTAAGATTTTCCTTAACCGTAAGATCGGGAAATATCCTTCTTCCCTCAGGGACAAGCGTTATACCCCTTGTAACTATACTCGTGGGATCCTTTGCCGTAATATCCTCGCCCTCGAATATAATTTTGCCGCTTTTGGGCTTTATAAGTCCCGATATTGTCCTTAAGGTAGAGCTTTTTCCGGCTCCGTTAGCTCCGATAAGGGTGACTATTTTCCCCTTGGGAACATCAATGTCAATTCCCTTTACGGCTTCTATTCCGCCGTAATTGACCTTAAGATTTTCTATCCTTAAAAAAGAATTACTCATTTTCGCTGACCCCCAGATAAGCGTCTATTACACGCTTATTTTTCTGAACCTGTAAAGGAGTTCCCTCAGCAATAAGACTGCCGAAATCCAGGACATAAATCCTGTCTGAAATATTCATTACCAGATCCATGTGATGCTCTATCATTAAAACCGTAAGACCGTATTTATCCCTGATCCGGGAAATAAACTCTGAAAGCTCAATCGTTTCCTGCGGATTCATTCCTGCCGCCGGCTCGTCTAACAATAAAAGCTTCGGATCGGTGGCAATGGCCCGGGCAATCTCCAGTCTTCTTTGCAGTCCGTAGGGAAGGCTTGTTGCCAATTCGTCCTTATACTGCCAAAGATTCTGCTCTTTTAATAGCGCCTCAGCCCGGCTTCTCATTCTCGCTTCTTCTTTTCTCGCTAAGCGGAAGGTTGCGGAAAATACGTTCTGATGCGCTCTTAAGTGATATGCCGTCAGAACATTTTCAAATACCGTCATGCTCTTCCAGAGTCTTATATTCTGGAAGGTTCTTGCGATTCCCAGCTTCGTTATTTTGTCGGGAGTAGGATTTAAGGTTTTGCTGTGCTTATACTTATCCCCGTTTTCGCCTCGGTAGATTTTCTTCATCTTGCCTCGAGGATGATTTTGCACCATCTCTTTCCCCTCAAATTCAATTTTTCCGTTTGAGGGCTCGTAAACTCCGGTAATACAGTTAAAGGCGGTAGTTTTTCCCGCTCCGTTAGGTCCTATAAGGGCAACTATCTCTCCCTTATTTACATGAAGGGATAAATTGTTTACGGCGACAACACCGCCGAACTGCATGGTCACATTTTCAACATTAAGCATAGCTTCGCTCATTTATCCTCACCCCCTGCAGTCTGTTTTTTCTTTCGCTTAAACGACAGCTCCTTATCGCCCATAATTCCCTTGGAGAAAAAGAGCACAATTACCATTATAATAACCGAAAATACTACCTTTCTGAAGCCGTCCCTGAAAAACGGAACAGAAATACCGAAAAACGATCCGCTGTCTAAAAATCTTAACCACCATTCCGAGCAGGCGATGTATAAAAACGATGCAATACAACTTCCTGATATTGAGCCGATACCGCCGATTACGACCATTAAAAGTATTTCATAGGTCATAGCGGTCTTAAACGCCGACGCCTGAATTGTGGTCTGAAACATAGCTAAAAGAGCGCCGCCGACGCCGGCGAAAAAGCTTGAAATAACAAACGCCTGCATCTTATGGCGAAACAGATTTATTCCCATAGCCTCGGCAGATACCTCGTCGTCCCTGATTGCCTTATATGCTCTTCCGTAGGAGGAATTTATCAAAAGGAGAATTATCCCTATGGATATAATGGCAATGAGGAAGGGAAAAGCCGTTCCGAATTTTATAACCTTATCGCCGATATTTATCTGCATATCGTTGAAATTCGTATATTTTCTTAAAAGGTTTGACCCGTTGGTTATCCTGCCCAGCTTATCCCACTGGAAAACCGCACGTATAATTTCGGCAAAGCCTAAAGTCGCTATTGCAAGATAATCGCTCTTTAATCTTAAGACCGGTATGCCTATAAGAGCCGCAAAAAGCGCAACCACAAGTCCTGCGATAATAATTGCTATTACCGCGCCGAAAAAGCTTCCTGCGTTCTGTCCGATTACCTTTGAAAGCTCCTCAGCAATCGAAAACTTTATTATTCCGCCGTCAAAATACTGATATACCGCATCGTGCTGACCCTCAGGTATCATTATTGCGGCATAGGTATAAGCTCCTATCAGCATAAATCCCGCCTGACCTAAAGAAAAAAGTCCCGTAAAGCCGTTTAACAGATTTAATGAAACGCATAAAAGCGAATATATCGCTGCCTTCTTAAGCACAGGAATAAGCATAAGAGTAAATGAATTTAACGGAAGCACGTTATCCGCCATATAAAGGAAAACGAAAAGCAAAAGTATTAACAGGGCGGCAACAAAGCCTCCGGTATGATTCTTTTTTTCCAAAGTATTTAATTTCTTCATAACCGTCACCTCATACCTTATCCGTTGCCTTTTCACCGAAAATACCGGTGGGCTTTACCAAAAGAATTACTATTAAAAGCACGAACGTAAAAGCGTCGGAAAATGTGGTCCATCCCAGTCCTTTTATAATATTTTCGCAAATTCCTATTATAAAAGCACCGATTACCGCTCCCGGAATAGAGCCGATACCGCCGAATACTGCGGCAACAAACGCCTTAAGTCCCGGCATGGCTCCCGAGGTGGGTATTACCGAGGTATAGTTTGTAAAATATAAAAGCGAGCCTACTGCGGCTAAAAAACAGCCTATTACAAAGGTCATGCTGATAACCGAATTTATCTTAATTCCCATAAGCTGGCTTGTTTCAAAATCCTTTGAAACGGCACGCATTGCCATTCCGATTTTCGTATGCTTTATTAAAATAACCAGTGCGATGACAAGCAATACGGTCAGAACAGGCGTAATTAAGGTTACCATCTTAACAGATGTTCCGTAAATCTTAACGGGCATTGAAAGAAAAGGAATTGCCGGATATACCTGCGGAAGTCCTCCGGTAAAATAAAGGGCGCAGTTCTGTAAAAGATAAGACACGCCGATAGCCGAAATCATAACCGACATTCTCGGTGCGCTTCTAAGGGGCTTATACGCCGCTTTTTCAATTAAAATGCCCAAAAGCACCGTTGCGATAATCACAAGCGGTATGGAAAAATACATGGGCATGGAAGCGGTTGCATACACCATAATAAGTCCGGCGACCATAAACACGTCGCCGTGGGCGAAATTTATCAGCCTCAGTATGCCGTAAACCATAGTATAGCCTATCGCAATCAGAGCATACTGACCGCCTACGGAAATACCGGCTAAAAGATAAGGCAGATTTGCACTTATAAATGCCGACATAAAAAATCCTCTCCTTAAAATAAAACATATAAATCTGTTCCGAACGGACAAATGCACGGAACGCATTTATACGTTCCTATTTGTACTTATGGCGGGAGCCTTAAATTTGCCCCCGCCACGAAAAAACAACCGATAAATAAATTATTCTATTCCCTGTATCTTAACGAAATCCCATGAAGCCGTTTCGGTGTTAGCTCTCTTAATGAAAGCTTCGCTTCTTACGGCGTCGCCGTTTTCGTCAAACTTAATTTCGCCGGATACGCCGGTATAAACGATGCCGGGAAGAACGTCCTTTACAGCAGAGGAATCCTTTGAGCCTGCCGCCTTAATAGCTTCCAACGCCACCATATAAGCGTCATAGCCCATTACGGTTACCGCAGATATTGTATCGTTTCCGCCGTTGTTGGAAAGGTTTGTTGAGTCAGCGTTTATCCATGCCTTTATACCGTCCTCGAACTCTACGTTTCCGCCCTCTGCATAGAAAGTCGTAACATTGATTTCAAGGTTCTTACCCTTTGCCGCCTCTAAGATTACGTTAGAATCCCATGTATCGCTTGCAAGCAAGGGACAGGTAACTCCCTTAGCCGCAGCCTGTTCAACGATAAGCTGAGCATAGCTTAAAGAGCAGGGTGCAAATATTACGTCCGCATTCTGATTAACTGCGTTTGTAAGATATGAGTTAAAGTCAGAGTTGTTCTCGGGGAACTGCTCTGTGATAACCTTTATGCCAAGTCCTTCAGCCGCCTGCTTAAAGTAATTTATAAGACCCTGGTCATAGTCGTTTCCGAGCTGACCTAAGCAATAAGCCGTCTTTACATTCAAGGCTTCCTTTGCATAGTTTGCAAGCACCGTTCCCTGGAAAGGATCAAGGAAGCATATTCTGAAATAGCAGTCGTTGCCCTCGGTTACCTGGGGATTTGTGCAGGTTACGCCGATAGCCGGGATATTCGCCGCCTTAAAGGTATCTCCGGCAGCAATTGCCACGCTTGAGCCGTAAGAGCCTAAAACAACCGAAACGCCCTTTGAAACCAAGGTGGACGCCGCAGATACCGCCTTATCGGTGGATGACTCGTTATCAGCATAAACAAGCTCTACATTATATGTTTCTCCGCCGACCTCAACAGTAGGATAAAGGGAATTTGCGTACTGCATACCCAATATTTCCTGCTTTCCGCCAGCTCCGTTGTCGCCTGACTGGGGCTCGTATACTCCAATATATATTGTCTTGTCGCTTCCTCCTGTCGCTTCGCCGGCGGTCTTATTTCCTCCGCACGCCGTAAACGCCATGCATACCATAAGACACGCCAGAAGCACTGCAATTGTCTTTTTCATTCCTATAACCTCCATTAAAATAAATAATTTATAAGCTTTATAAGCTTACTTAACTAAACCAGTACCTGCCCGTCTACGGCGGACTAATGTAGCGTTTTTACATACAGTTATAATAGCATGTTGTTTAATATTTGTCAATAATAAATTAACAATACCGAAAACTTATTTACACCTATATTCCTTTTTTATAATATTATCATATTTTCTAAAAATCGTTCATACATATGTACAAACTACACTTTGATGGAGGAATTTTTATGGATAACATTTATTCGGATATTGCCTTAAGAACACAGGGCGACATCTACATCGGCGTAGTCGGTCCCGTAAGAACGGGAAAGTCTACGTTTATAAAAAAATTTATGGAGTATTTCGTGCTACCCAAAATTGACAATCCCTATAAAAGAGAACGTGCGGCGGACGAAATGCCCCAAAGCGCCTCGGGACGTACCATCATGACTACTGAGCCCAAGTTTATACCTAATGAAGCCGTAAAAATTTCTTTTGACCAAAACAAGTCCTTTTTAAATGTAAGACTTATCGACTGCGTAGGCTACATAGTGCCCGGTGCCATCGGTCAGTTTGAGGACGACGCTCCCAGAATGGTCAAAACTCCGTGGTCGGACGAAGCCATGCCCTTTGAGGATGCGGCAGAGGCAGGCACCAAAAAGGTTATAAACGAGCACTCTACCATAGGTCTTGTTATTACCACCGACGGCAGTATCACGGATATAGCAAGGGAGGATTACAGGGACGCAGAGGGCAGAGTCATAAACGAGCTTAAGGCAATCGGAAAGCCGTTTATCGTGCTTTTAAATTCCAGTGCGCCCGAATCACCTGCTGCCAAAGCGGCGGCGGAGGAAATTTCGTCGAAATACGACGTGTCCGTAAAGCGCATAAACTGCGCCGAGCTTAACGAGTCGGACATAGCCTCTGTTTTAGAGTCTGTGCTTTACGAGTTCCCCGTTACTGAAATCGGCATAAACATTCCCGGCTGGATTGAAGCGCTCTCTCCCGACCACTATCTTAAAAGCAAGGTATACTCAAAAATCCGTGAAACCGTTTATAAAATCAACCGCATAAGTCAGATACATTATCTTACGGACGCTTTTGCAAAAGAGGATTATGTATCCGGAGCCGCAGTGGAAAAGGTAGATCTTGGCAAAGGCTCGGTTACTGCCGGTATCACTGTTGCAGACGGACTTTTTTACTCCATTATAAAGGAAACCACCGGTTTTGAGGTCGACAGCGAGGAAAAGCTTATGCGGCTTTTGATAAAGCTCTCCGCCATGGAAAAGGAATACAGCCGCATAAAATACGCTCTTCATCAGGTACGGGAAACCGGCTACGGAATAGTAAATCCCGGAATTGACGAGCTTCGCCTTGAGGAGCCGGAAATAATACGCCAGGGCGGACGCTACGGAGTGCGCCTGCGTGCCAGCGCTCCGTCAATACATATAATGTGTAACAAACCCAAGTCTTTGGAAGCCGCATAAAATGGGCAAAGTTAAAGCACAGACTGTTTTGGTCTGTGCTTTTTGTGGTACATCTATCAAGTTATCGAGTAGAACTTATTCCTATAGTGAAATATCTCTTCTTTTATGTAATTCAGCTTTTGAATATCAAAAACTTCCAACAAACATTCTCTAAATTTATCATAGCCAATTTGCACATTAGTTTTTGTAACCAAGTATCTTCGTAAGCTTTCTAGCATGTATTTGCCACATATGACTTTCTTATAATCACTATTACAAAAATCATCAATCCTAGTAATCATATTATTTAAGGAATTTCCAGTATCTAAATGCTTAACGGTGTTGTAATACATATTGTATTCAGTAGTTATAATACGTCCGTCCGAATTTAAATACCGATGTGGTCCCGTACCCACATTAGGGATATCAGGAGCATTTTCTTTTACTAATAGATATAATGCAAAAAGTTTTTTAAAATCTATCACAAAATTATTATACCATTTATCAAAATCAATCATTGGATCAATTTCAGACATAGTTTTTTTAAGTTTTTTTCTTAAATAATATTTTGTGGATTCTTCCTCAATAAAGTAACATTCAATATTGTAGTATTTTAAATATAATAAATTGTCTAAGGACTGTTTTGTTTCAAAAAAATTGTCAAAATCTCCATCTACAACAAAAATGCATATTCCGTTTGTTGTTTGGTATTCTTCTGTACTAAATTCTGCTATACTATTTTTAACACCTTCTTTACCATCACAAGCTACAACGCTATTTATTTTTATGTCTTTCCCTAAAAGTCTTTCAAATATGATTTCATATTCAAATTCTCTATTTGTATCTTCAACAAAGAAATTTACTCCATTTGATGAACTACAAAGCAAACTTTTTGCTAAATTTCCATCACCGCCAAATGCGGGTATTTCATCTTGTACTATGGTCATCGTTATTTGCTCCTATCTTGCATTTGGTTCTAACTTTACTGCCTTATTTCTAAACCTGCCAATTATTTCAGGTGCATGAGTTGCAAATATTATCTGCAAATTAGGGTTCGCAGTTGTGATTGATTCAACAAATTTTCTTTGCCAATTCAAATGCAATGATAATTCAGGTTCATCAGCAACGAAAATACCTGATTTTCCGTATAGTGAAAATATAATGTAAGCGAAAAATGTTATAATTTGCTTTTCACCCGATGACAAATTCTTAACATTGATTGACTTCTTTTTTTGTTCAAGATAAATTTCACCACGTGGATTAATTTTTATCTTTTTACCATTTTCTTTCGTACTGATAAAACTATTTACTATGTTAAGATACTTATTTATCGGTTCTTTTGTTTTAGAAATATTCTCTTCTCGTTCTTGAACAAATTCTATAATTTTGTTGATTTTAGATAGGTCTTTAAATTTAAAAACCAAATCTAATGACATTGAACGATTTTCGCCTTCACTATTAGAAAATTTCTCCAAATCTTCTTTAAACGAATCAAAAAAAGTGTCAATTTTTGACTTATCATCTAAACCAATATTAGAATAATTATCACACGCATAAAGATAATCTTCTTTTATTTTATCCAAACTACTTATATATTTGGGATTAGTTATCCATTTTAGGATTTCATCTTTATCTTCATCGTTATTTTTTGTCAGTTTGAATACAGAATTAATAACTTTAGTCTTGAAGTTTTCATCAATTCTATTTATTCTTCCCGATATTTCAGTATACTTATTTCTGATAATTTCTAACACGTCGTCCAAAAAACGATCATACTGATTGTCAACAAAAAAACTATTATCCTCAATATAACTTCTACGGTAAAAACGATCATACCTATAATTCAATTCATTGGTACTATTCTTTCTATTTAGTGGTAAATACACAGACACAAATCTTTTTTGTATATTGCGAAGAAATTCATATTTATCACAATAATAATCAAATATTCTTTCTCTTCTTGATTCATCTATCGAAATACGTTCTAATATATATTCTTCTTCTTCAAAGTTGATATGAATAACATTATCAATATACTTTATTATAATTTTATCAACTTGTAATTCCTCTACGAATTCTAAAACTATTGATTTGAATTCAAGTTCAAATAAATGATATATTTCGCCCGATATTATTGATGTAATAATATTTAATAAAGTTGTTTTTCCACAACCATTTTCACCATAAACAAAGGTAATATCTTCATTAAAATTTACCGTATAATCAAATACGTTATGTAGATTGTCTACAGAAATTTTTGTTAATTTCATATTTGTACCTCCAATATAAAACATTGTATCATCTCCCGAATATATTTTTTATAGTTTTTACCATTTTAATAAATATATATTCGGATATAAGAATGTTATTTACTTTAAAACACTATATGTTCATCATTATTCTCGAATTTTATGTTAATTTACACATTTCTTAAGCAATTTCCCATCACTAAATGCCTTACCAACAATATCACCAAGTTTACGATAAGTATGATGTACCGGATCGTAGGTAATAGGACTGAATTTATTCAAATCAATTTTACCATTGTCATCAAGAATTCTTTCATCAGCACATACATTTACGATTTCGCCCACAAGTCTGCAAGTTTCTTCGTCATAGCTGATTAGTTTACATTCAAGTGCCATAGGCAGTTCATCAAAGAGGGGAGCATCTACAAATTCACTCTTTGTAGCATGCCAACCTGCTTTTTCTATTTTATCAGGCTCTTTATTCCCTGAAGCAATGCCCACATAATCACAGGCAACAACATTTTCCGCATCTGCTATGCTTACTGTGAATGCACCTGTTTTAACCATATTCTTTGCAGTCTTGTGTCCGTCATCTACACAAATAGAAATCTGTGTTTCCTCACTTATCCCACCCCAAGCGGCATTCATCGCATTAGGTTTCCCATCCTCGTCATATGTGCCGATAATCAACACCGGCATCGGATATAAAATCGCTTTCGCTCCAAAGTTTTTTCGCATAATAACTACCTCCTAAAAATCAATAACACGCACTAAATGCAGGTCTCATATATTCAATAGCACCACGGCTGAGACCATACTTTGTTGCAAGTTTTTCCCAATTGTCTCTGACTGTTGTTGTTATGTTGTTTGCAAGTTCAGCCGCTTCATCAACTGACAGCCCAAAATGATGTGCCGATTCTATTGCAAGGTCAATTGAAATAGAATTATCCTCGGTATTTACATTCAATGCCAATTCATCACCGTATGGTGTCGGGTTAACATCGTATAAAGGTGAAAGCTCCCAACCACTTTTTGTTAAAATAAATCCGTGGTTTCTCAAATGGTCATCAGTGTTAGAAATAGCCATACTGAACACAATACGCATCCAAAGTTCCTTTAAACTTTTCTTAGGTGATACACAGCTTGCTTTGATAAATCCGGCAATATCAAGATAGCTTGAACCGTCCGACGATGAAGCACCGTCTGTTTTGCCGAGCATCGTCATAGCAGATGCAAAATGTATTCGTTTATCTCCATTACGATCAAAGCGTTTTACTATAAATGTGCTACCCAATTTAGAGAAAGTTTCAAGTTTTGATTCAGGAACATTAAGAGAACATAACTTTGCCAAATCGTGAGCAACCTTTTCCCAAGCACCTGTATTGAACTCATCATTCTTTGATGGGAACTTTGCAATCCAAAGTTCATCATTAGTGTCTTGAATTGTTGCTTTTGGTCTTGCACCACCAAGCGAAGAACCTGGCTTCAACAATTGATTCAACCATTTTTCATTAAGCAGATTTTCTTCATTTTCAAAATTTCTTGATGCTTCTTCAAGTGTTCTGAGTGTTGCCCAAGGGGGAGCTGCGGTTTCTTTATCATCAGACAAGAACGGTCCGTTCTCGTCTTCCTTAAAGCGGATTGCACCCATTCGTGTCTCATCATATACACCAAGCAGATAATCTCCATCAGTTAATTTTCTTGGTTTTCGACCTTCTTTATCTGCATGAATTCTCTCACGGCGTTGCATCAAAACACGTCCCCAACGGTCAGGGGATGAATCTGCAAATATTCCAAAAATACTTTTATTCACAGGGTATTGTCTGCCAGGATATAACTGCAACTCAGGGTCTATTATGTGACTTCTATCGTGTTGAACAAGCCACGCTTCATCAAACTCGAAAGAAAAGTTATCAGAACCTTTTCCTTCGCCGACATACAATCTGCCCATCAAATTTGATTCATCCGAATTAAAGCTTTCATAAACATAAATTGTTTTTTGATTGAGTGCCATATTAGTCCTCCTTTCGGGGCGCACGTTTGCGTACTGTCAAATTCAAATCCTGAATGGTTCTTCCTAATGTGTCATCTTTTGCAACAAGCAATAAATCTTTATCCATACCATTCAATGCATGAAGCACTGCGGCATATATTCCAATAGCAACGGTTTTATCGCCTTTTTCCACTTTCCATAAGGTTGCACGACTTATATCTGCTCTTTCAGCCACAAGGTCCACAGAAAGATTTCTTCTGAGTCTTGCAAGTTTTATCTGCTCACCCATGCTACTTAGTATGTCCTGCGTAGCAGGTAATATATCAACGGTCTTTTTAGCCATGAAAACGCCTCCTAATGTTTATTATTATATACTAAAATTTTGATTTTGTCAATTATAATAAACATTATTTACGAAAATTTCATTATATTTTTTCAGAATCGTTGAAATATCAAAAGAAATGCGATATAATAAATCCAAACTCATACACAAGGTGGTGAACTGCTATGAATTTTTATATAATGTCAAAAGATGTTGCAGTTGTAAAGTGGCAGGACAACAATCTTGAAATTATAAACGAAGATTTATTGCCATTGTATTTCCGATATTCGCATGATGTTTTCAAGTGGATAAAAAACAGAGCAATAGATAGTAAAAGACCAAACTCACGGCTACTCAAAAAGGCACTTCGCATGACAGCAAAAGATGATATTTCAACCGTATTGTCGGTCAACGCCTCAACAATTACGGACAATTATTGGATAAAACCCATAAATGCAGATTTAACTTATGCAGATGTCAGATTCGATAATGACTATTGCTCAAATCTCGCTCTTACAGGAAACTATGACAGCTTTAACAGGGTTGCCAACAGCAAAATTTCAAAAACTCCCGAACTTACCACTATCGGTAGTTTTGAAAAATGTTGGAAACTGAAAAAAGGTCAGTGGTGGCTATATAAAAAGGCTAACCATGATGAAATGTTTTCTGAATTGTTTATATACAGACTTGGTGTTGAACTTGGTTTCAAAATGGCAGAATATGAACGTGGCAACGGTGTTATTAAAACAAAAGATTTCACCGATAATGCCCTTGTAAATTTTGAACCTGCTTTTAACATCCTGGGCGATGATGAATACTACATCAAATCCGTTGAAATGCTTAAAATGATTTGTCCGGATGCAGCTGGCGACTATGTAAAGATGTTGTTCTTAGATACAATCTGTGCAAACCCTGACAGACACACCTTCAACTTCGGTGTTTTAAGAGATGCCGATACCGGTGAAATTTTAGGTTTAGCACCGAATTTCGATAACAATATGGCACTTATATCAAGAGGTTATCCGAAAAATATAACACGCAAAAATGACTTGCTCATAAAACTCTTTAATGAATTGATGGAGAATGATGAAAGTCTTAAAAAATACATTCCTACTCTTTCGGAAGATTTAATTAAGAATGTAATTAAATCTGTCGGTATGCGTGTAAAAACAAACGAAATTACAAAGTTCATTATGAACGGATATGATTTAATAGAAAAATAGCACTCTTAAACAAAGGACCATGGAGCAATTTAATCCATGATCCTTTTTGGTTTTATACGGTTATTTAGCTTATTTACGACATAGCGAAGCGATACACAACTATAAAACGGTCCCAAATGCACCTGAAGCGAGCCGTATAGCATTTTATTTTATTCAAGGTCAAATTACCTTCCGAAGACTGATGATGGCCACAAAAGGCAAATAAATGGCTCGTGTATCCTCAATTATCTGCTATTCTTAACTCTGCGTATATAATCTTTGTTGAGTTCCTCGCTCCAATCCTTATCAACGCACTTATTTGCACGAACATTACCAACAACCGCTGACACAGATTCATATAAGATGTGCGTACCCGTTGGGTCGGGAACATAATTCACAGCTCTATCTTTGCTTATTCCATATTGTGCAGCAGTTTCTACTGCATCAATATTTGCACCAATGAACAAGAATTCCCATCCGTATTTTTCTTTCTGTCTCTCAATCATCGCTTTTACTCTATCACTGCTGTATTTACGACTTGCATTTTCCATCCCGTCAGTTGTGATTACAAATACTGTGTGTTCTGGAACATCTTCATTGCGAGCATACTTATGAATGTTTCCAATGTGATGAATTGCTCCACCAAGAGCATCAATCAACGCCGTGCAGCCTCTGACCGTATAATCTCTGTCAGTCATAGGTTTTATGTCTGAGAGCTTGACTCTGTCGTGTAATACCTCAGATACATTGTCAAACAACACGGTAGATACATAACATTCACCATCTTGCTTTTTCTGTTTTTCAATCATTGCATTAAATCCGCCGATAGTATCACTTTCAAGCCCTGACATTGAACCACTTCTGTCCAAAATAAATACCAATTCTGTAATTCCGTTTTTAATCTTTTCACTCATCTTAAATACCTCCAAAAAATAATGTGATTGCGTAGGTTTTTCAACCTTACAATCACATTATACTTTGTTTTGATATTCAATTGGTCGCTTGACGGGGGACTTTTAAATTAACAGCCCAAAAGCACTTGGTCAAATTCAAAAAGTGCCTCGTTTATTTCGAAAATATCATAAATCTCTTTTTGAATAAAGTATCTGATGATTTTATCAAATGTAAAGCTTCTTGATAACGTTAATCCGGCAGATGCAAGGAGTTCTTGTGTTTCGTCAAGATTTAATTTCAACGCTATTGCGAACGCAACTGCAGTCTGCTTTGACGGTCTGTATGTATCAGGATTACACTTAATCTTTGAAAAAGTCTTTTTGTCAACATTCGCCTTTTTATAACATTCAACATCTGTCATACCACGCTCATCAATTAAGTCAAAAAGTTTATAAGCAAAAGACTTGTCCATTGATTTCATATACTCATGCAAAGATTTATTTTTTGCACTTCCATAGGCTGATGGAATTGGAGCAGACTTCTTTGGTGCTTCCATGCAGTCTTCAATTACACAGAAATTTTTTATCGTCTGAATTTCGTCGATACTTCCATCACAGTCGCTATCAACATATTCATCATTAATAAATTCATTTATTTCCGCAAAAAGTTTTTGACTGAATTCATAAGATGTTCTGTCAAAAACGCACAGATAAACCATCAATTCATGTTCAAACAAGAATTCTGTTATAACCTGAACAGCAAATTTAAGCACCTGGTCTTTGGGATAACCATATACGCCCGACGAAATAAGAGGAAAAGCGACCGAAGCACAACCATATTCAACAGCGAGTTTCAAAGATTCTAAATAACAAGATTTCAGAATTATGCTTTCACCAACTAATCCGCCACGCCAAATAGGCCCTGACGTATGTATAATATATTTCGCATCAAGATTATATCCACTTGTTATTTTTGCCGTTCCAAGTCCAAGAGGTGCGATTTTAGCACATTCTTTGTCTAGTTCCGCCCCTGCACCTTCATGCACAGCAAGATCAACACCACTATAACCAATCATTTCTTCGTTGGTTGTGTTAACAATGGCATCGACCTTCATTTTGGTTATATCTTGTCTTATGATTTGTAATGGCATAGAATCACCTCTAAATTATAATTTCTCGCTCCATTCACTTTCCTTAAATCCTACTAAGACAAAACCATCACCAATCATAAGAGGTCGTTTCACAAGCATGCCATCTGTTGCAAGAAGCTCTAACTGTTCGTCTTCCGACATTGTTGGAATCTTTGTTTTGAGTTCCATCGACTTGTATAAAAGTCCCGATGTGTTAAAGAATTTCTTTAATGGCAAACCACTCATTTTGTACCAAGCTGTTAATTCTTCAATACTCGGATTATTTTCTTTTATATCACGAAAATTATATTCAATTTTGTTGTCATTAAGCCATCTCTTCGCTTTTTGACAAGTTGTACATTTGGGGTAACAAATAAATTTTATCATGGTTATTCCTCCTATTACTTCATTCATTACAATAAACATATATTTAAACAAAAATTATATAAAACCATTGCTCTTAAATAAAACTATGATTCTATAACCTAATATAATTCCAATAAGACGTCGGAAACCGTGGATATTCGTCTATGCCTTTAATTTCTGGCATCGCAACCATGAGCAATCTCCTTGGACGTGTCATTGCAACATATGCAATACGCATTTGTTCATCAGAAAGTGCACCCTCAGTTAAAAACTTCGGTGTAATGGTATTTCCTGTGCGAGATTTGATATACAATAAAGTTGCGTCATATGTTTCTCCTTTTATTCCGTGGATAGATGACCTTGTATAGCAACTTTCAACTCTTTTTTCAAAAAACTTTCTTAGCGGAATCTCTCTAAATGTAGGATTTTTAGTGTCTCTAGTTTTTATTTTAAAACAATTCTCTATGTTTTTCTGCTTTGAAATCTCCAATCCAAAGACTTTTAATATTTCCTTATATTTTATTGTAAATTGTGTTACCCATTCTGCAATACCTAATTCAACATCTGGGAATTCAGATAAAATATCTATTATAAAGTTTTCCCACACTTCTTTTCCTATATCTCTCTGTATCTTATTTTCCATATCTATAGGTTCCGCTTGTTCGTTATATATCATTGAATAAGAGGCATGATACGCTTCTTTATATGCCTCTTTTCTTGAGCCCTTTTTCCATTCATATGCTGATAGTGCATAACTTTCAAGTTCATTACTCTTCCAAAGATTTGATATGTCAGTTTCTCCATGTATTCTACCTCTCGTTAACACAGCAACATTTTCAGGACAAATCTCGATTTTCATAGCCTTGCATTTTTCTAAAAAATAAGAAATTACTTGTTCTTCAGTACATTTATTATTATATAATAATAGTATTGGTTTTTCAGGCTCATCTTTAAAATTCCCAATTGCTGTATTACTTTTATGCCCACTTAAACTTTCAGAAAATAATGATGTAGCATTACAAATGTTTTGAGAGCTTCTGAAATTTCCAGTTAATTCAATATGATCCCATTTATCATTATTAAGTTTATCAATAAAGCATTGTGGATTTGCATTTCGCCATTCATATATTGCCTGATCGGGATCGCCTACCAAAAAAATTGATTTTATACCATTTGCGCTCAACAAATCAAATACAGCCATTTGCTCAACAGATGTATCTTGCACCTCATCAATAATTATAATTGGAAATCTTTCTGTAATAGCATTTACAATTATCGGAAATTTTTTCATAAGTTTATATGCAAAAGTTGCTGTTTCATTTTGGAAAACGATGTCTTTTTTTGCTAAAATTCTTTTGTATTGAGCGCATGGTAATGCTGTCGCTCTACCTAATTCACAATCAACAGTATTTTTTTCTTTATAAAGTTTTCCGTCAATGCTATAATGAAATTTTTCAATATTCTCTACGCACCCGTTTCTATGGCATTCGGTTCGCCAGTACTTATAAGGAAATTTCCATATATCTTTTAATGCTATTTGTGGTCTGTTCTTATTTGCAGTATATAAATGACCATATCTTAAAACGATATATTCATTTATAAAACTGTCTACAGTTCCTACAAAATGAGGATAAACCACCCCAGCGATGCTACCATTTATAGAATTTGCTTTTCTAAAAATTTCATCACTAGCAACATTGGTAAACGAAAGAACGGCTATACCTTGATGAGGACTATGCCAATCTTGAAGATAAGATAATAGTTTATTCGCAACAGAGAAAGTTTTTCCACTTCCAGGACATGCTTTTACTACAACTTTCCCTTCAGCCTGTAGAAATTTAACTTGTTCATCGGTTAATTTATTTATCATATTATTTTTCGGTCACACTATAAATTGCATTTTTCAAATAGTCTGGTATAGTAAATTTTTTATCAAGCTCTTCGCCATTTTCTTCTTTTATACGCTGTTCTTTAATTACCTGACTTATGTATTGTGCAACTGCTCCTTTACACTTATCTCTTGTTCTGATGAATAGCCATATACATGTTGCCTTTTGATTAATATCGTTCAAGTCTTTAATTTTATTTTCTAGATTTTTTCCTAAATCTTTATAAACCGTTTTTATTGCTTCAATCATAAAACAAATATTATCATCCGTACAGCATAATGCAAATTCTAATGTTTTTGGTGCAACATAGACGTTCATCCCAATATTCATACATTCTTTTTTTAATTCTTCGCAACGTTCTGATGGCTTTCCATTAACTATTTTCTGAGATATCTCCTCGCACACATCATCATAATCGAGATTTTTGTCAATATAATCAACAGCACCTTTTTTTGAACATCTGTCATCATCTGTAATAATAGCAACTTTAGAAAAACATGTTTTTGCACTATCAGAAGATAGTAAATTTACAAATGGAGTAAACGCTACGCTATCTACGTTCACGAGTTCAACAGCATATTTTTCAAAAGGTCGTTGCATATATTTGGCAACTTCAGGTAGTAAAATAGCCTCACTGATTCCTTCTACAAACACAATCCCTCTTGCAAAAAACATTTGAGATTTTGTAACATCCAAATATTTTTGCATATAAAATATGTCTGATTGGGTAAGGTTTGTTCTAGAGAAGGGCAAACAATATTTTTTGTGGTTATATTCATAAATAAGATTTACATTCGTCAATTTAACTTTTGATGCTAATGTTGGAGAATGCGATGTGTAAATAACTTGTATCTGAGAATCTTTTTTATTCGTTACAGATAAGAATTTGTGTACCAATTGTTGCAATTGCGGATGCAAATGAGCCTCTGGTTCTTCTATCAGAAGTAAGTTGTGAAAAATACCATCTTTTCTTATGGACATATCTCCAAGCACAGCTGACATAAAGAGTAAATTATTATACCCCAATCCATTTTGATATAACTCAAAAGAACGATTAGAAACCATAATAAGTCTTTCTATAATATCTTGATCTATATCTAAATCATCATTTATTATGGAACTTTCAAAAAAGATACCGGTTTCTGTATCATGAACTTTTTTTGCTTTCGGATTGTCTTGCGAAAATTGTTGTGCTTTGTCATAAAGTTCATCATCTTTTTCGATTAAAACCCATTTAGGTTTAACCCAAGCTCTTAAGGATGATGCAATAGACTCAAAACGAGGTTCAACTAGCCCTATATCGATTTGTTGGTTTAAAAACTCCTGTTCAATCTGGGTTAGGTTTTGGTTAATTGTATCACGAGTTTTTTTAAGCTGTTCTTTCTTTAATAATTCGTTATTTGCTTCACTTAACACATTAACAAGTTCATTTCTTCCGCTTTCTTCTGGAACTAAATTCTTCAACAACTGTGCTAGTCTGCTATTTTTTGCAGGTTTCATTTCATTTTCCGAATCTCTTAATGCTCCCAAAAAAACAAGTTCTACTGCCTCAAATGTATTTGAAGTTAATTGATTACCTTCATTTCCGAATCCCCAAGATATAACTTTAATCTTCTCAATTCCATTAGGGTTAATAGCTTTTTCAAAGCGCACATGAAATTCTCCACCTGTTGCCCCTTCACTTTCAGGATTCCAGATTTCAATAAGTCTTTTGGGTACATCATCTAAATATATATCGAATTGTGAAAAATCAGCAACTTTTCCATTATCATTCATATGAAAATCTGATTTTGAAAAAAATATATCCTTTTTATAATTCATCGTTGAATATGCTATTCTTATTGCATCAATTATAGCAGATTTACCAGAATTATTCTCACCAATAATGGCATTTACTCCTCCATTAAACATCAAATGTATTCCGTCTTCTCCAAAAACTCTAAAATTTTTTATTACAAATTCTTTTAAATACATATTAAATCCTCTTATTTTTTATTTATCCATCAAATAATACTCACAAGTTCACTATCGTTATTCAACTAATGTTTTTATCGTCTCTGCCAATCTTTTAATTACAGGAACAGAAACAGTGTTTCCTATTTGCTTATATGCATCATCTATCGTAATGGTATTCGGAAAATAATAATCCTGAGGGAATCCTTGAAAATCAAGACATTCCCTGAGTGTTAATTTACGAATTCCAAAATCATCCCATACTACGTGGACGCGATCTTTGCGAGTCCCCATATTAGCTGTCAGTGTTGGACACATTCTATTTTTCGTCCATCGTACTTCATTATCAGTAATACGATATATTGCCATTTTATCATTCATGTGCGATCGTAAATACTTATACATTCTATCTTCCGTATAATAATAAATCTCATGTTGCTTTGTATCCCGCTTGATAATGTCACTCGACATCTTTGTAAGTTCTATTGGGTCGGGATACCTATATATTTTATCAGTCAAATCTTCTCTTACTGCCACTATGTAAATACGTTTTCTTATCTGTGGTAGATTTCCATAATCATTTGATGCCAAAACACGATAGTAAACTGTATAACCGAATTGGGCAAGTGAATTGAAAATAACCAAAAATGTTTTTCCATTGTCATGTTCAATGAGATTCGGGACATTCTCCAAGAAAACGATTTTAGGTCTTTTAGCATCAATAATACGGGTTATTTCAAAAAACAAATTACCATCTCTGTCTTTAAACCCCTTTTGGAGACCTGCTATTGAAAATGGTTGGCATGGAAATCCAGCTGTCAAAACATCAAAATCAGGAATACTATCCGCAGAAATATTCTTAATATTATCTTGAACCAGATTTGTATCTTTAAAATTATGTCTATATGTTTTACAAGCGGCATCATCCATTTCGTTAGCCCATGCAACATCAAACCCTGCTTGTATAAAACCAAGGTCAATGCCTCCTATACCGGCAAACAAGCTACATATATTAGGCATAACATCTCACCAACCTTGTATATACTAAAAATCTAATAAATATGTACCGTCTTCGTATTTGCGGAATGTAACGGCAGTCTTGCCATATAATTCCAACATTTGTTTTGTAACATAACCTCCTGAAGGAGCGTTAATTCGTTTTCTTATCCATTCGCCTAAAATTGCATTACTTTCAACGCTATGAAGTGCTTTGTTTCCTTGTTGTGCCATTCGCATATGGAAAGAACCAAAGTCTTTTGTAATAACCTTGAACATAGGACAATTTTCGTCATCCGGATTTTCTCTGTCAGGGAAGAAACCTGCTTTCTTATCTTTACGATTGTAAGGAATATACGCCTGGTTTTGATTTCTTTTTGTACCATTTTTGCGAATTCCCCAGTTTATTCCCGAGCCATATCCAGTATCACTGCCGTCAGCTCTTAAAAGAGAAACAGTTAAAGTATCAACTGGTGTTTCTGCGTCATATGTAAGATAATCCTTTTCAGAATTATCTGGTTCCACAAATGTATCCGAAGTGTTATTCATTACATTTTTGAGTTTTTCAGAAACATCTGGGTCAAAACAATCTATTGTATCAGGTAGAAGATTTTTATAGTACATGTATGCTTCAAGTGAATTACACATACTCACCGATTCTCTTCGTTTATAGAAAGCATTCATTGTATAGTTTAGTGAACCACAAAATGCTATACAAGGAAGTTCATTTGTTACCTCATCATGACTTGACCAAATATATACTTTAGAATGAACTTCCGGTCCTTGACAGATATATCTGCAAGATATTTTAGGCATATCTTTTGCATCATTTAAAAACCTGACCAAACGACATATATCCTCATGCTTTTTCTGTGAAAGGCTTGATTTTGTCATTCCGAGAATTATCTCAACCGATAAACCTTTAAGTAATCTATTGTTTTTCATACCTTCTGCAAGTTTAATCATATGAGTAGAAATTCTTTCACAATCAGTAAAGGCAGTGATTATCTTTAAAGAAAAACAAGGGCGAGCGAATTCGGTTCTTGCGGGTGTATATAAAACAGGTTCATCAAAATCGGAAACTATAAATGTTGGCAATCCTGTTATGGTATCTACTTTTTGAATCATTATTTATTCCTCCATATTCGGTTTTATTGAAGGATAGTCTATTCCCGCAAAACAATTAAGAATTGCAGTAATTACCACTTCGGATAATTTGCATGGTACAGCCATGCCAATTTGTTTTCTTACACTACTGTAATTTCCTATAAATTCATAATCATCAGGAAAAGTTTGAATCCTTGCTCTTTCACGATTTGTAAGTTCACGATCCGTCCAATGATACATAAAAGTGCCACCACCACCAGCTGCCGTAACTGTGTAAGCCGGTTTTTTCGGGTCGAGTTTACGATATATCTGACTTATTTTTGTTTTGGTGTGTATTTTTAATTCATCTGGGAATTTATCTCCCAAGCGTTCTTCCGCCTGCCATACATTTTCTCCTGGTTTAATAAGTGATAATCTTCGCACTACATCTTTTGAAAGTTTTCTAGATTCATTATTGGGTGCATTTTCTGGAATCTTTTCAAGAGCCTTGCCTGAAGTTATATCACAGTCTACATACATAGCAGGATCAGGCACTTTATATTCAACCGGTATATCATTTCTGATTCCAACAATAATTACCCTATGTCTTGTTTGGGGAATACCATATTGTTCGGATTTATAAAGATTAATATTCAATTTGTATCCAGCTTCACGCATATCATTCAAAATGGTTTTGAAATCACCAGACCCCGCAGAACGTATTCCGGATACATTTTCTGCCACAAACCACTGTGGTTTATGATGTTTTAAGACTTCAATGCCATACCAATATAACTGTCCGAATTTTTCATTTTCAAAGCCTTGATGCTTTCCTACATTGGAAAAGCTATTACATGGAAATCCATAGCAAAATGCATCAATCGGTGCCAAAGATTTTATATCCAAATTTTTTACATCACCACAATAAACGCTTTCTGGTGAATCGGGGCAAATGTTCTTTTTGTATGTTTCGCATGAATCTTCATCATAATCATTTGCCCATGCATGAGTTACACCATATTTGCCATCAGAACTCTTTGATTTCATTGCACCGCAAGCAATACCGCCTGGACCGCAAAACAATTCGCCTAATTTAAAAAACATATATGTTATCTCCAATCAATTATTCTTCAACAAACTCCATAATATCATCTGCTTGACAATCAAGAGCCTTGCATATCTTACCAATTGTATCAGTAGTAATACTCATATCATTTCTTAGCTTCAACATCTCATGATGGGTAAGACCTGCCTGTGCTTGCAAGTCTTTCTTTTTCATATTTTTTTCAACTAGCATAAGTCTTAACTTTTTGTAAGTAACTGACATAAAATTAATCTCCTTCAATAGTAATATAAATTTATAAAACTACATTATAGATTGTATCAGAAAAATATAGAGAAATCAATATTTTTGTAGAAATATCCACACAGAAAATATTGATTCAAAATTGTGCAAAATGCTTATAATTATTTAATACGCATTTACAAAAAGGAATCTTCTTCAAATTGTATAAATCTATCAATGTAATCACTTTTACTTTCAAAAATATTTCAACCGACTGACATATGCAGTCGGGAATACGCTATCGGGTTCGGTAGCGTATTTTTAAATTTGACAACAGATTCTATACGATGTATATTGTTAATGCGATAGTTTGAGATTGCTCAAGCCACTCTCTTAAACTACTCCTATCTAAGAATGAATAAATATACCAAGAGGCAGCCAGAATTCGGCTGTCTTTTGACATCTTAAAAATTGACGGATAGTTTTAATGATGATAATATAAAAATATGCAGTTATGGTTCTCTTACAACTTCTTACAAAAGATATGGGTAAGAATCTATGACGATGAAATGCTAAACTTTTAAGAAGGGACAATTCAGTAAATCTGGGTTGTCTTTTTCTGTGAAAAAATTTTAAAAAATTTCGGAAAAAGCGCTGACAAACGAAAAAGTGTACGGTATAATAAGGATGTCAGTAGGAAATTGACATCTTTCTTTTGTAATTGTGTCGTTAGTAGACACTCCTTTCTTTCGTTAGTATATATAAGATGACTGCGGTAGGCGATTCTTTGACAAGAACACTTTGACCGTGGCATAGCGGAGGGTATTTGCCCTTCGCATACATAAAACATAAGATGCTATCTTCTTTTACATAATGAGGATAGCATCTTTTTGTTTTTTGAAGAAAAACATCATTTTTTGTTGCATTCACCCGTCAATTTGTATCATTCACGCACAATCTATTTAAAAATAAAAAAATTGTTTATATAATGTAGTCAATCGCAGTTTGGGAGGTGAGAAAATTGAAATTCAATGTAATTATATGCGAAGATGTTAAAAATGCAATAAACAGAATCTCATCTGTTGTTTTTGAATATTTTGCTGAATCTGAAATTGAAATCGACTGTTATCAATTGCAGAGTGACTTTGAAAAAGCAATAACATTTGCCAAAAACACAGACGGAACTCGGAATATATATTTATTGGACATCGATCTTAAAGACCGTATAAACGGTTTAACACTTGCTCAGAAGATAAGGGAATATGATTATCTGGGCTACATTGTTTTCATAACCTCACATACTGAGCTTGGAATGAAAGCACTTTCTTATAAACTCAAAATACTTGATTTTATAGATAAAGCAAGTGCCAATTACAAGTCACGACTTTTGGAATGTTTTGAAACTATTGTAACAGAAAGTGCAGTAATTAAGAATGAGGACACACATATTATGGTGAAATCGGGATTAGATTATTTTCCTGTGATTTTAAACGATATAATCTACATAGAAACAGATAGTATCGGGAGAAAAACAATCATTCACACTTACAAAAGGACGATAGAAAGTCATATTCCTTTAAAAGAAATTCAAAATATGCTTGATGATAGATTTTTCAGATGCCACCGAGCGATAATAGTCAATGCTGATAAAATTCAGAAAATATCGGGAGACCGAAAAAACAGTATTTTGGAGCTTGCCGGAGGAAATACCTGTCCTTATTCATCAAGAAAGGCAAAGGAGTTGATGGCGTTTGTTGGTAAAATCGTTTAGTGTTGTTTTTGCAATGATAGCCGCCTTTTTGGTGAGCATAGGAGCAAATGCAAATGCCAAATCAAAAAATATTAAAACATCACTCTTTATTGCTTTAAGCGGAATTATAGATTTGGCGGCAGATTTTCTTCTGCCTGAGCCTATATCTATTTTGGGATTTATAGTAATTTTAGCAATAACACATAAATTCATTTTTAAGGCAAATATAACAACATCTGTTGCTATCTCTTTACTTACTGCGTTTTTACACCGAGTATTTTTAGTGTTGTTCATAGCTGGAACATTTGCATTTGCAAGAAAGCATTTTGCAGCAACAACTGAGGGTTGTTTTTCGCTGATGTATGCAATGGTTTTTATAAACATTTCTACGGTTGTAATTATATGGTTTTACAACAAATACAGAAACATAAAAAACATCTCGGAGAAATCAATCAACACTATTAAGGAGCTGAGCATCTTTGTATTACCGCCTAAGATGTTCGGAGTGCTATATGCGACAGTTAGTATAATTGATACAATTTTTTGCAGTTTTGTTCCGTTATCAGCAATGAGAACAGGTAATTACGAGCTATACACCGGAGCAATGTTTGTGGTAGGGATGTACTCATTCCTTATGATACTCAATATGGCAATGCTACAGGGTCTGCTTCGCAGCGAAATGGATTTGACTACAAAGACGGACGAGGTTGAAACTCTTAAAAATTATACCGAGACAATAGAAAACCTGCTTGACGAAATGCAGAAATCAAGGCATGACTACAAAAATATGATTTTATCAATTCAGGATTTTGTTATAGAAAAGCGTTTTGATGAATTGGAAAAATATTTTGAAGATGAAATTCTAAAAAGTGAAAATTTAGAAAGAGCATCAAAAAATATTTATATGGCGACCAAACAGATAAAAAACCTTCCTCTTAAAAGTCTGGTAAATGCTAAATTGAATGAAGCCATTTCCAATGGCATTAAAGTTGAGATAACGATTTTTGAAGAAATTGATATTAAATCTGTTATGATTCTTGACCTTTGCAGAATTGTAGGAAATCTGCTTGATAATGCTTATGATGCGGCGATTGAAAGCGAAGAAAAGATTATTTCGCTTATAATGCTGAAAAATGAGAACCAATTTTCTATCACACTCTGCAACAGCTTTGACGGAGATATTGATATGTCAAAGGTTTGGCGTAAGGGGTATTCATCAAAGGGTAAAAACAGAGGTCAGGGACTTTCGATTGTGAAAAAACTGATTGAGCAACATCCTAACATCTTGCTTAACACAGAAATAAAAAATAATCTGTTTGTTCAGGACATAACAATTGAGGAATGATGTTATCTGCCAAACGGCAGTTAATATAATAAATTAAAATTTACTTATGAAAGGACTTAAACGATGAGAAAAACAAACAAAACTTTAAGCGCGTTGCTTGCGGCGATTATGCTTACAGGAGCAATGACAAGTGTGGCATTTGCACATGACCCGTTTAACAACGACTTATTCACGGTCGAAAAGGAAATTACTTTTGAGGACGGTTATTTACCGCGCAGTATGGAAAGCTACAATACTCTGCCGAATGAAGATTATTCTGCGGCAAAAATTGTGAAAGAAGCATACAACGAAAATGGTGAAAAGGTTATAACCGAGCTGACAGACTTTTTATCGGGTGAAGAATTTGATAAAAAATATGATGAAATTGTCAGCGGTGCTTCATATAACGACGGATTAAAAGAAGTTCTCGGTGATGACGGAATGAGATTCAGTTATAATGATGCAGATAATAATGAAATATGCTGGGGTGAAAGAGGACAAGGCTTTGACTTTGGCTATAATATTGGTCTTGCAAGAGATTCTTACGGTGCAATGAATGACTTCACAGGCGAATATGATAGCATTACAACAACATTTAAAAAGGTTATGTCAGATAAATCGGAATACACCTTTGAGGCAGATTTCACAGATTTCAGTGATAATGGTTATGCTATAATGGAAAAGGACGATAAATTCTATATTGTAAAGCTGAAAAAGGGTATCATTCCTACTGTTTTCTATAATGGTGAAAAAATCAAGTTTGACCAGATACCCGTAATCGAAGAAGGCAGAACTCTTGTTCCGCTCCGAGCTATATTTGAAAAAATAGGTGCAGATGTTAATTGGAATGGTGATACACAGACGGTTACCGCAACAAAAGATGATATAACAGTATCGCTTACAATCAACAACACCACGGCGACCAAGAACGGTGAGGCAATCACTCTTGATGTTCCTGCAAAAATAATCAATGGCAGAACGCTTGTTCCTGTAAGATTTATTTCCGACTGCTTTGGCGTAAATGTAGATTGGGACGGCATTATGCAAAAGGTTATACTTACAAAGTAAATTAAAGAATTTAAAGGAGAGAAATGATTATGATAACAAATAATATGATTTTTAATGTTATGGACGTAATTGGTCCGACTATTTGGGTGGCTTTTGCTGTTCTTTTTATCTTTGTTGCATATAAAGAGGTAAAAACAATGATAGCATTCAGTGCGGAAAAGAAAGCATATTCTGTTATGGTTAATAATCCGAGTGATGCAACAGTTATTTCTTATTTGGCAGCGTATGAAAAAACAAACACAAAATTCGCACAACTGATTAATTCAAAGCAAGGTGTTCATCACAGAAATAATCAATTAAGACAAGCGCAAGGATTCGAGATTGTGAATGATTGTGATTTAGTATCAAATGATGTAAAAACAAAGTTGAAAACAGCATTTATTTCACAGGGAGTTCCGATTGCAAGAAGAACAACAAAATAAACATAGAAAGGGCTTATTATAATGAAAAAGACAAGCAAAATCATAAGCATATTACTGACAGTTGCTATGCTTATGGGACTAATGACAACCGCTACATTTGCGGCACAAACACTTCCCACTAAATTCGGTTGGAGTGCAGAAAATGCGGGGTATATAACCATTGATGTTCCTGAATTTGAGGGAGAAGAAATTGAATATCTTCTTGATTTATACAAAGACGGAAACAAGGTTAGCGGCGATTTCGGAGTATATTTTGATGCAAGCGGAAAGTTTGAAACTGAAATTTTTGTAAATAAAATTAAAGAGCTTGGCAATGGAACATATAAGTATAAAATCGGCTTTGAGAGGGATTTCGATACAGATGTTTTAGTTAATGCCACAGCTTTCAGCAGTGATTATGTAGTGGATTCCTATTCTCACTCCATCGAAATCAAACCGTCCGTAAGCGAAGATAATGCTTCAGTTGAAAACAATACTTCGGTTGAAAACAATACAGTCAATACAACCGAGGTTCCCGATACGACTCCTTCAAGTACGCAAAGCAATACAAAACCTGATGCGGACAAGCCTCAGGCTTCGGAACAAGAGGATAATTCTCCCAAGTCTGTTATAAAGGGACAGCTTGCCTATTATAACAGATACTCACCAACGAACTGCGGAGAAGAAAAGCCGCTTCAAACTGCGAGTATCTCTTTATATAAAAGAGATGGTATTGGAAATACCCACCCTTTGGCTAAGGCCACCACCGATCTTAACGGAATGTTCGAGCTTACATATAAACAAGGTGAATATGATTTATTAATCATATATGGTGAGTCAGAAAGGCGATTAACGGTTAAGGCATCCGGTGATATTACAGATTTAGGAAATATTAAATTTGAACCGTATGAATATGATTATAAAGATTCTGCTTTGATGATACCGCATAATGCAACTACAATAGAAATCAATGAGGACAACTTTAATGATTACTTTGAAGATGTTAAAATCATATATGAATATGAAGAAAATGCAGATAGATTAGGAGCAAATGCCGGTTATTTAATGGATAATCTTTTTGGATTTACATCGGGCGCGGTTAATCAAAAAATGTATATGCTGGGAGAGGCATATGCTTACTGGAGCGACAATAATAACTTATGGTTTATCTCATCCCGTAATATTCAGGGGTTTGTAACCAAGCGAACTTCTGCATTTTATGGACAGTCAAATGCCATATACGATGAGGTAAATAATGTCTTATATTATTTGTCAGATGGCCGCGGCATCAGTTGGATTACTTCAGGCTATGTTGTAGCTGATTTTAAGGATAATGGAATCATGACAATAATTAAGTTTGAACCAACATCTTTTGGAAATCCCACCATATATAAAATCACCGCAATGACAGCAAGGTTTAAGAAAGTTCCCTATGTAACGGTTTCTTATAATGGTGAATTTATAGCCTTTGATCAAAAGCCGATAATCGAAAACGGAAGAACTCTTGTTCCGCTCCGAGCTATATTTGAAAAAATCGGTGCGGATGTTGAGTGGAACGGCGATACACAGACTGTTACCGCAACAAAAGATGATATAACCGTGTCACTTACAATTAACAATACAACAGCATATAAAAACGGCGAGGCAATCACTCTCGATGTTCCGGCAAAGATAATAAACGGAAGAACCTTGGTGCCTGTAAGATTTGTTTCTGATTGCTTTGGCGTTAAGGTTGATTGGGACGGCACTATGCAAAAGGTTATTCTTACAAAATAATTATAAGAGACAATAAAAAAATGAATAGTGCTTTATTTTATGTAATTTTTCGAGCATTGCAGTGTATGGAATATACTATTTGATAACTAACCGAGAACTTTATTCCTCAAATTTGATATTCCTATCAAGCCATAACGTAAATTTAAGCAGTCTGGAAACGGACTGCTTTTTATTTGTCGCAAAAATTACCGCAGAGCAGGTTCGGATGTCGGATTTCGATTTTTCAACCAAATCCGCTACCAATTTCGTTGCTTTTTTCATCATCAGAAAAAGGAGTTTATATTTATATCAGTAATAATATAGATGTTTCATAAATCACTCGACACAAGACATTTCGGGTAGTGAAAACAATCTGCATCAGCAGTTAATATATAGATATATTTCGTCAAAGGTGGTGGTTAAAAAAGCATAGCATTAGTTGTAGTATAATGACCCTCTTTCTTTCGTAGAAAATGTCTTTTGTATAATATCTTGATGTGGCAACACGCAACAAAGAAAAATAGAGCTCAAAGTCGAATGAGCTCTATTTTTTGATTTCATGCATACTCTGGAATTAGCCCAAGTGATATTTTCAGTTTTTCATCTGCAGCTTCAATTAAGTCCTCAGAAAGATTTGCAATCTTGCTCCTTAACTGATACCGATTCACAGTCAGGATTTGTTCAAACATAGCAACAGAATGCTTTTTTAAAGTATCTCTCAAATCCAAATGTGTTGGAAGCTCTTTTGCGTGTTTGACATCACTTGAAGTAATTGGAACTACCAACAGTACGGGGCTTACAGCACAGGCAACTTTGTTATTTATAACAATGCAGGGGCGAATCCCTGTTGAGCCTCCATTTTGCACATTTCCGTTCCTCTCTGAACCCAAATAGACATAGAAAATATCATATTTTCTTATGTAAGTATTCATTCCTGTCATCATATAAATCAACATCCTTTCATTAGTGAAAATATTTTATAATGATGATTTTGAACGGAATTTTATAATCTCCTTTATTCACAAAAATTCTGTAAAATCATAATTTTCTCATAAAATTCGTGAAATAATAAAATAATTCAGAATGTGGCCTGGTCAGATGTCAGGATTTTTTCCTAAAAAGATAAGGGAAGCCTGCTGAAAGTATTCCGTACTGTTCCTTGATTTTCTTTGATGCCTTTATCTTTTCAAGATTAAGCATCTGTATTATTGCAGGCAACTGTCTTATATATGTTTTTTCTTTGAAGAATACGCCATTATCTGCATAATAGCTCTTGATGGTGTTAAGAGTAAAATAACCGTCTTTTTCAAGCAAGGACTCCATAGCATGAACCAAAAAATCATCTATTGATTTAACTAATTTGCCTTTTATCTGTGGAAATACCCTATTTGCAGTTTCTTTGTCAAAGGCATTGGCGACAGTTTCATAAGAAAAATGTGCCTTTCTGAGCCCTTTTGCTTTAATCTGCCTTGCAACATCTTCACACTCATTTAATACTGTATGTGAGTAGTATGGGATAGAAAAAACTGTTATATAATTCTCTTTCGCTCCCTGAAATTTTCTGATATATCTTTCATACTCCTTCGGTACATCTGCATCCGTGTCTAAATCAACCTTCTCAATCATCTTGAGCAAACACAAAAATCCGATGTCTGCCGTTGTGTTCTTCTTGTCTCTTCTTCCTAATTGCTGAGCAATATACTGGATTGATGCTGTGAATAAAAACTTATTTTCATTTTTTGCATACTCAAGATTGTCTATTGCAATCTCGTGCAGTTCTCTTAGTGTCGGCAGGTAGCGATAGACGGTGCTATGCAATTCTGTATGTGAATTTTTTATATCATCTTTTATTGTATTTATATTATCTCTGAGCAGTGCTTCCAATTTGGAATCTACTGTATATTCAATATTAAGATTTCTGCAAATTTTAGTAATCGCTTCCGACCTTGAACATCCTTCTAACATAGCAACAACCTGAATGATATTGCCTTTAAAATTACAGCTTGTGGCATTGCAGCAATACAACTCCACTCCGCTATCAACCTTAAATATACTCGCGCTCGGATGCTTATCATTATGTACAAGACATTTAAACGAACGAGGATTACTGCCCTCCAAACCGTAGAACTCTTGCAAATATGAAAACATATCAACCCCTTTTGTCAAAAAGTCAAACATTTGCTTATAGTTTGTTATCACCATTGGCGCTAATGGCTTGCTTTTGGGTGTGGTTGGTTTTGTGTATCTGAATCTGAAGTTCTTCTTTTCAGTTACTGTAGATTCTGAAATATTTAGCACATCACAGTATGATGCGATATAAGTATAATTATCATTATGTTTCAGGATTTTGCAAGGGTATGGATGCTGAGGGTCTTTTCTCCACATAGTTCCTGGTACTCTAAGCTGATTAGATGGACAACAAACGGATTTGTCTCCATCAAAATATTCGGTTAATGCAGTTTCGATTTTTCTCCAAAGCTCTACACTTATCTTCTCTTTCAAAAACCACATCAAATGAAATCCATTTCTGGTTTCAGTAATAATATTGGGCTGTATAGCGAACCCGTAAATTTTCTCCCATTGCTTTGACTTAAATTCTTTAACTATTTTACCTGAAAAGTAATTATTATTTTCATCTTTGCCTGCATCAATATCAACCCAGAATGCTTTAAATTCTGTTATATCAGCATCAGTAGTTCCGCCTATGTTTGGAACAAATGTAATATCATATTTGTTGTTATATTCAGGTATGTCCTCGACTGATATTCTGATTTTGTAATCAGCAAAGCATATAGGATTGGGATTGCCTAACTTTTTGAATAACTCTTTGTATTCCATTCTCAACTCCTCTCATTTATTTTTGGTAAAAGTTCCCCCTTATTATAGATAAAAAATATATCTTTGATGTGGGGGTCTTTTTACTATTGTATTTGCATGATACATCGGATGTGGTGATTCGTCAAATTATTAAAACCACCTATGGGGTAATATGCTCCGTAGTATATCTATAATGTGTGGTCTTTTTACCCCGATAAAAAAATCGCCTATAATAGTATAAAAATATTGAAATAATTGATATAAAATATACGGAGGAGAATCAAATAGAATAAATTTGTCTTAAAATCAAAACACTGAGAAAACCATTGTAAATCAGTATAATATGCAGAAATATCAACAAATTTGATTTTTGACAGGAAAATAAAATGTGATGGCACTTTAATAGTACCACCGCTGTGCAGGTAGACGATCTTCGATTGTTATTTACCGCATACTATAAGTATCAGAACTGGTTTTCTTCCGGATTTTGTTTCAGATGTTGTTTTTAAAATTTTTTGCCGGTTCACATCATCAGAGGATCATCATGATGAAAAATGAGGGGAAGTTATCGCCCCTCATATGCTTTTACACGCCTGTACCATGTATTTGCTCTTACTCCGAGCATTTCCATTCCTTTGCGAGCAGTGATTTCTTTTGTCTTCACTTTTTCATAGACTTCCGGAAAATTATCAGTTGGAATTTGTTTTCTACCTTTATATTTACCAGCCGCTTTTGCAAGCTCAATTCCTTGCCGTTGCCTTGCACGAATATTTTGTCTTTCTATTTCTGCAACATAAGAAAGTATTTGCAAAAACAAATCCGAGATAAATTGTCCGGTTAAACCTCCTTCGGTATTTCGTGTATCCAAAATCGGCATATCCAAAACTACGATGTTGCAGCCCTTAGAACGCAAATCAGACCATTCCGCCAAGATGTCCTGATAACTTCTGCCCATTCTGTCGAGGCTTGTAAATACGCAGGTATCCATCTGCCTGATTTGAGCCTTCATTAATTGGTATTGCTCACGGTCAAAATCCTTACCGGATTTTTTATCTACATAGATGTCCCTTTCATCAATTCCGAAGTCTCGTAGCTGAGCTAATTGTCTGTCCAAGCATTGGTCTGAACTTGATACACGGCAATATCCAAAAGTTTTTGTTGTCATTTGTTCATCATCCTTTCATTTATATTATTTGTCATGTTATCCGTTGCTTTAGGATGTCCTTGATTTCGCAACGCTGCAAAATAGAGAAATCAACTTATAAGAAACAAAAATATGGCGATTTTCACTTGCTTTTTATATTGTCATTTCAGCATACCGTAAAGCAACATGATGAATCGTATGAAAAGCGCTGACTTTTATAAATGTTTGCGATATAATAAAGAAAAAATGAAAGGAGAGCTATATGGGAGAAATAAGGTTCGCATTTAGGCAAATTAAAAAAGACTTATGGTTCATCGGCGATTTGCTGATATTTGCTACGGCAATATATTTCACAGTACAGTCGGTCAATAATTTGGATTTTTTCTACTATATGTATATTAAGCCAATTGTTGACTTTATAGATTTTAATATACTCCCGCTATTCGCGGCATAAAAATTGGAGCTGACCCGTCAGGGTTCAGCTCCTTTAACTTTTTAACATCTTCTATCTTCATAGAAGCCCTTAAACTTTTCAAGCATACTGTTTTTTAATCTTAATTCAGCGTCTTTGGCTGAAAGATTAACATCCTGGACTATATGCTCAAGCTCTTTGAGTTCAGCTAACAAAGCCATAACCTCATAAGCGGCAATTTGTTTTTCGGATGTTAAAGCAAAATTTATATGCTTGACTTTTTTCTCATCAAGAGAATACCTCGGAACTGCAGTAACGGTTATACAACCCACATCTTCCTTCGGTATCATCCTGATAAAGAAATCAAACTCGTTGATATCATTTGTTTCTTCTCCGGCATAAATCACAGAGAATTGCACTTCTGTTGCCACGTAAAAGCCCCTCCTTTCAACAATATGATATTTTTCATATTGTCAGAAAAGAGGGGGAATCCTTTTTATAAAAGATTTTCTTTCTTATACATATCGGCTAGTTGCGATATCTGTTCGTTAAGCTCTAATACATTATACATACTTAGTTTTTCTATAAATGAAAAATCTACGGCGATGGTTCTCAAAAACATAAATTGATTAGGATTAAAGTTTTTATAAAAAAGTGCAAGTTCAGGATTGCTTTCTGAGTCCTCATATTGTGCAAATAATTTACGAAAATCATCTAAAAATTTCATATACTTTTTATCTATGCTGTTAGATTTATCTTCTGGTAAGTACAGAATATCTAATCTATCAAATAAAATTTCAAAACCATTATAGAAAAGCCGCGAACAGGTTTTTACAAACGATTCCTGTTTGGTATATTCATTATTTAACATTTTATTATAGATAAGCATATATAGATCAATCAAACTAAACTTATTTTTTTTCGCATCCGCTATTTTTCTTTCCTTTAAAGCACGATCACTCTTCCAGTCGTACTTCATATACATAATAGGCAAATTATTTTTTGATATAGGTTTTCCGACGTCATTCAAAAAATATATCTCACCACTATCATATTTTTTCATTTCATCTTTTTCCATCTGCAAAATGTTAAACAGATTATCCAGATTAATTTCTTTGTCTTTGCCCGTACCATACCATTTTCTTAATATATTCTGAATTGTCGGAGGAATGGTTACTCTACAATATTTGTAATAAGTTGCAAACAACCAATAATCCGATAAGCAGCTTAATGGCTCTTTATGAAGAATCCTACTCATCCGTTGTGAGATATAATTTTCAACTCGCTCAACCTCTTCGTTATCATCAGTAAATTGCGGTATTGCTCTGCCGTCTTCGTCAAAATCAACCATTTTAATATAATTGCTGATTTCCTTGCTTTGCAATCTTACAATTTCTTCAGTTGAAAATTTTTCTTTAAGCTCAGAAAACAACAACTTATCATACTGGATAAACGCTTCTTCTTTAAAAATATATGTGCCTCGTTTGCTCGTACCAGCATATATATCTCCGGCAATTGGAATTTCTTCTCCACTAAAAATTTCTTGTGGAACTCTATAACGTTTATGATATGAACCGTGTTCATCTCTGAATTCTATGGTTTTGAAAATCTTGTCAAGAGATGCATCTGTAGCACAGATGTTTGAATTTATAGCATTCTTTAACAAATCTTCCATCTGTTCTTTTTTGTTTTCAAACAATACACAGTTATATTCAATAGTAAATAATCTTTTTAAATCTTCCGGATAAACGCCTTTTACCTCGGCAGCTGCATTAAAAAAATTACAGCACCATGATTTTGAGCGACCCATCAGCTCTGAAAAGAATTGAACACCGCACTTTAAACGTTGTTTTTCAACATCTTTTGCTATATTTCTTAGTTTTATGGTTGGAGAATATCTCGCCTGCATGGAATCAACCCCTTTTTTGAAAAAAACTTCATTTTTTATGTACTTTATTTTGGTCTATTATATCACATTTTAGATTATTTTTCAATAAAAAATTGGAAATGTTTAATATTTTATTATCTTTTCTATAAAATTCTAATTTTGCTCTAACAAATAATTTTTTACAGAACAAACGGGACTGATTTTAGATGTTAAATTTGATAAAATGTTTATAGAGCTTGAGAGAACAACAACATCTCAAGATTCTATTTGAACTTTGACAATTGAATACAAAAGCAAAGGTACTTTACGATATAAGAAAGCGAAACTGCAAATCCGCCATAACCTTATTATATATGTAAGCGAGCGATAAGATTTAGCAGTAAAACAGAAACCAACTGTGAGCGATGACCTTATATTGAATATAATGATACTTCTGTCTAGCCACAACTCACATAATGGGGGCAGTCCGGTGAGAACCACGGGAAGGTGAAAGTCCTATGTGCGGAAAGGTAAAACCGCAGCCTTTGTTTATGAAACCAAATTTACTATATTAAATATGAAAGGATTGATTAAAATGAAAAATGTAAATGAAACTAAAAATTTAAATGTAATTGAGGCGTACAGACTTTGGAGAGAAGCACAGGACTTGATGGAGGTTATAGCGACCGGCAGAGTATATAACATGGATTGCTTAATCGGTCTTAGAAGAATGAAAGACGGTTCCGTAGATGGTGCTATCATTTCTGACCCACCATATGTCCAGAAGATAACAGATAAACCTGCCGGTGCAGCAACAGATACAGCCTATGTGTCTGAAATCAAATTTATAAGTCATGGATTTGACATTTGCATTTTAGACGAATGCATAAGGGTTATGGGCAAAGACAGATTCAAGGGCATCTTCTATTGTAATAAGGAACAGATTCCAATGTATATTGAATATTTCACAGAAAAAGGTATGGAGTTTCAGCTTCTAACCTGGAGTAAAAGCAATTGCTGTCCTAAATTCTGTTCCAATACATATGTCGTCAATAGTATGGAGTACATTGTATTGGCTTATGCAAAAGAGGTTACGGATGAAATTCATCTCGAAACTGACCACTTTACTACTCCGGTAGTGAAAGTAAGTAAAAATGATGAATTATATCATCCTACAACAAAGTTTGTTCCTCAATTACAAGCACTTATTGAAGCAATTACGGATGAGGGACAAATTATCTGCGATCCTTTCGCAGGCTCCGGAACAACTTTTGAGGCGGCAATAAGGTCTAACAGAAAGTTTATCGGATTTGAATTGTTGGAAAAGTATTACGAGGTAAGTAACAGAAGAATCGAACTTGCATTGCTTGAATGTCCTGATTACAACTTAACATCCACAATTCTTGAAGATACAGCGGATACTTTGTATCAAGATGAAGCTCAGTTATTGAACTCTACGGAAAATGGCAGCATCAAGATGTCCTACTTTGATATTACAGGTCAAGGGCTTGATATCGACTATGATTTTATGGAAGCAATTATCGCAAAACAGCCAAAACCTAACCTTTATATAATGCTTGATATGATTCAGTTTCCAGAGGTGCTAATGTATTTTAAAAAACAGGACTATAAATTTGACATCCTTGCCCTTTATCAAGGCGAAAAAACACAATTTGTGCTTTTCTTACGTAAGGGCGGAGTTAAAATATATGGCGATAGTCATACGAAGATTAAGTATTTTGAGGATGAGCGTGATTTGACGCTTCTATATCAGGATAAGATGTCTCCGGAATTTATGAGACACTTGATTGTTAATTCCTCTCTTCCTGGTGATACCGTATTTGTTTATGGCGGTTATGGTACAGCTATTGATGTCTGTGCAAAGGAAGGTCGTCATTTTGTCGCATATGAACCGGACGAGGGTAAATATGCTTGTTGTTCAGATGTTATTGATGCTATTTGTCTTCGCGAACAGAAAGAACAATCTGAAGTTGTTGTATTTGAAGGCGAAGAACCATTCGAAAGTACGACTATAAATGTTGAAGACATTGAAATTGATAGCGATAATGAACTTGAAGTCGTTGCTGCATAAGTAAGATGTTATTGAAGTTCGATGGGACAACCTCTCAATAGCAGTATTTTAACCCATCATGATGAATCAATCGGGATTAGCTACCTCGGTTGATTTTTATATATAAATACAGAGCAAGAGGATTTGATCACCCTCTTGATGGTAAGGCCTTACCTTCTAATTTAATTTTAGGAGGTAAAAACATGAAATTTTTATATGAATTAGTCCGTTTTTGCGAAATAGATAAGTTCGCAGCAGCGGCATTTTGTGCGATACATAGCATAAGCCCACTAAAAAATCTGTGGGATATTACAAAAATAGACCTATTAACATTACCATACATCAACTTCCTCGTAGGGGGAAGCCCCTGTCAGGATTTCTCAATCAGCGGAAACAAGCGTGGCAGTATGTTCAAATGTCTGTCATGTGGGGCTGAATATAATCCTTTGACAGTGCATCATACAAGACGAGACCGCTGTCCGAATTGTAGTTCAAGAAATCTTGAAAAGACTCGTTCTTCACTATTGGTTCACTGGCTAAAAATTCTATATGCCACAAGACCAAAAGTGGCGTTGTATGAGAATGTTAAAAACCTTACAAGTAATCGTTTTAAAGAAGTATTTGACTTGTTTATCGCGGAGATTGAAGAATACGGTTATAACGTATATTACAAGGTGCTTAATGCCAAGAACTACGGCATACCACAAAATCGCGAGCGTGTATATGTGCTCGCTATCAGGAAAGACCTTGACAACCTTCGCTTTAAGTTTCCCGAACCAATTGAGGGCGGGAAAACATTTAATGATATACTCGACGATCCTAAGCCTTTTTTTGAAGGGACAGACGAAAGAATTGTTATTCATGATAAGATTATGAATTCTGTAAAGAGAAACATAATTCGCGACAAAGAGCTTATTGTAAATAGCGATAAAAACATCTTTCGTATGGAATGTCCTTCGGCATTTCAGGATAATGTTGTTGGTATTAAATGTACACCGACATTAACAGCGAGTAATCATTCAACAATAGTTTTGCAAAAAACACAGATAGACGATCAGGAGCGTTATCTTATTAAGAAGTTAAGCGCTTCTGAGGCATTAAGAATGACCGGATTTACAGAAGAAGATTATAAGGCTGCTTCTGCGGTTGTGAGCGATTCTCAGATTTACAAACAGGCTGGAAACTCAATTGTAGTTGATGTTCTCTATGCTATAATCGTTGAATTGTTTATTAGTATGCCATATCTGTTTGAAAAAGTGCGCTTGCTCTCAACTTTTACAGGAATCGGAGCATTTGAACGCGCCATAAAAAAGGTTATTGATAAAGCCAACGCCTTTGAAGAAAGAGGTGCTTGTGCATGAATAATAATCTTAAAGGAATGTACAGCTCCGGCAATGATGAGATGTACACTCCCAAAATCCTTGTAGAGCCAATTGTTCAGTATATTCCGAAAGGAAGCACTGTGTGGTGTCCTTGTGATACCAAATCAAGCGAATTTGTTCTCACTTTAAGAGAGCACGATATAAATGTGATTCATTCGCATATCTGGGAAGGAAAAGATTTTTTTACCTATGAACCGGATGAACATTACGACTGCATCATAACAAATCCGCCTTTTTCATTAAAACTTGATGTATTCAAAAGGCTGGTAAGTCTACATAAACCCTTTGCAATACTTATGAACAGCACTTGTGAGCAGTATCAGATAATAGGAAACTATTTCTGGGAACTCAGCCAAAAGGGTATTCATATTCAGAAGCTGACACCGGACAAAAAAGTTAGTTTCAATGGAAGGACTTCCAGTTTTAATACAGCATATTTCTGCTGGAACTTCTTGCCGAGAGACAATATGTATTGTCATCTTGCCCATAACAACGCTGGGAAGCATTATATTCCCAGCCGTATGCATGAAGATGTTGCAGCAGAAGAAGATGATGCAGAAATAGAAGAAGTTGCGGATTCAGTTTGTACCTTCCTTCGCGGACCACCTTTATATCCACAGCAAATTAAACAGTTTGGCGGCAGCTGTAAATGCCGCCAAAATTAAATTTAGAATGAAAGGAGTAGAATGTGCCATTTGAGCGCACATTCACACAGATATAATGATAAAAAATATAAAAGTAAAAGATTTTGAGGTAGTTTTAAACAGTACAGGTACAGGAACGGTAATTAATGTTAAATATACTGCAATTTCGCCAGTCGGTGAGTTTCCAGGTATAAGCGAATTTGATAATTTCCGTATTTCAAAGGAAATATATCCTACAAAAAAGTTAGTCGTTAAAGATAAATACAGCGACTATGAGTTGCAAATGCTTACCGCTTTTTTAGTATATTCAAAGGCAATGAATGATTTGCAGACAAATAACATCGTTGAAAGCGATATGTGCGGTCTGCTTATTGAAGATGACTTAAAATGCACATGTGCTTTTGGAATGCCTACACTTAGCAACGAACAGGCTAAGGTAGCAATTGAATATATTGATGGGCTAAAAAGAAAAATCATTAGCGAAAAAACAAAATTAGGAATCCGCTATAAGAAAAATAAATAATCTTAAAAATGGATTTGTACAAGCATATTCATCAAGGTAATTACATATTTATGTACAAATACATAATTACAAATAAATTTAATTTAGAAAGGACGGGATGCTTATGACAAAAACAGTTAAAGCAAACGATACATTAAAGAAGAACAGGGAACAATTCAACAACGAATTAAAGATGTTCATAAACCAGAAGTTATTTGACAAGCATATAATTTCAGAGGATATGTACTGGTCTGCAAAAGAACTTTTGCTCAAGCAGGCAAGCTGATAATGCAATCGGAAGTGTGCTGCTTTATTGCGGCACACTTCCTTCATATAGATAGAAATTTTTAACATAAGACAGGAGGTAAGCAAAGTGAATATTTACGAAATACGACAAGATATGAGGGCACGACACACAAGAATATCCGACTATAATTTACGGGTTGTATATTATGCCAGAGTATCAACGGACAAGTACGACCAATTACATTCTCTTGAGGCGCAAAAAACATACTTTGAAAACCTTTTAGCAAGAAACCCGAACTGGACATTTGTAAAGGGATATGTGGATGAGGGCTTAACTGGAACAAAGATTGATAAAAGAGACAGCTTTATTGAGATGATGCGAGATGCAAAGCGCGGCAAGTTTGATATGATATGTACAAAAGAGGTTTCAAGATTTGCAAGAAATACTCTTGATAGTTTAAGCTGTACAAGAGAACTCTTAACATACGGCGTTGCAGTTCTGTTTGAAAATGATAATCTTAACACCATTGATGAAGATTGTGATTTCAGACTTACTACTATGGCGAGCTTAGCGCAGGAAGAATCACGAAAAACATCAGAAAGATTGAAATTTGGTTTCAGGCAATCTGTTGAAAAAGGTACTGTCCTTGGTAATGACAGCATCTGGGGATACAGAAAGGAAAAAGGCAAACTGGTTATTGTTGAAGAAGAGGCTGAAATGGTCAGAAAAATCTTTGATTTGTATGCCAATGAGAATTTAGGAGTCAGGGCAATCGCTAAGATATTAAGTGAATCCGGTCTTCGTAACACTAATGGTAATCCGTTTTCCTTTTCTACTATTAAAGGAATTTTAGTTAATCCTAAATATAAAGGGTTCTACTGCGGAAACAAGACACACAAGGTCCATTTTTTAAGTAATGAAATAGCGTATGTACCGAAAGATGAATGGGTTGTGTATAAAGACCACGAAAAAGTCCCGCCAATTGTATCTGCTGAGCTTTGGGACAAGGCTAATCGCAAACTAAAAGAGCGAAGTGAAAAGATGTCGAGTAGCGATAAGACAAGTTATCAGAACAAATACTTATATTCGGGAAAGATTGTCTGTGGAGAGCATGGCACTTGTTATCATCACACTATATACAAATACAAATCGGGTGATAAAGAGCTATGGACTTGCAAGGAGTACGGCAATGGGAACAAATGCAGAAATCCGCTTGTATATACAACTGAGATTGATGCCGTTATGAAAGAGGTCTATAATCAGATTATCTGCGAAAAAAATACTATTATAAACGAACTTATAGAGCTTTACAAAGAAAGTGGGAGCACTAAGGCGATTGCTAAGTCAAAGTGCAAAATCCAAACAGATATAAATACGCTTCTTGACAAGAAGGACAAGTTGCTTGATTTGGCTATGGATGGCAGACTATCCAATGAAGAGTTTGAGCAGAGAAATAATGGTTTTAATGCTCAGATTAGTGACCTAAGAGCAAGACTATCTGAACTTGACGAAGAGGAGCAAAAAAGCCTTGATTTAAAGGAATCTATTGAAGGTCTTCGCTCATCTATTGCAAATGAACTTAATTTCACAGAAGAACTTGGCAAAAATGTTGTTGACAGTTTTATTGATAAGATTGTGGTATATAAAAGTGAAGCAGAAAATCAGATTGACTTAAAAATCTTTTTGAAACTTCTCCCTAACACTCCACAGAACTTTACCGAGGACTCTCACATTTTAACTTTTGGTTCTGGACAGATAGTACAAACCAGAGGTGGTAATACAAGGTCGTTGAAAACATATGATTTGACTTTCAATTATGAATTATGTTATCGCTTGGAATAATTATTAATGGTATAGAGAATGCTGATTTACACATTCTCTATACCGCTTTATTTTTTTGCTTTCCATCATTCTGTGTATTGCCACAATTTTATCGAATGAAGAAAAGCCTTGCAATTTGTTGAAAAATACGGTAAAATACACATCATACAATGAATACCGATTAAGAACCTCAGTTTGTAGCGGACAATACATATGATGAGAGCGGATATTGAAACCCAGGTGGCGCCAATAGTCGGCACCGAGCGTGAATCGGAAGAGCTTGTTCACTATCTTTTAGAGGAGTTTGAGTCCGACCCTCAGAAGCTTTGGGAGTCCAATCTTTTCGGCAAATCTCTCCACGAGCTTGTAAACGAGGAGCTTAACAACAAGCTTTCAAGAATGCCCGACGACGCAAGGGATAAAATAAGAACTACCTTGGAGCGCATTATAAACGAAGGCTCCGGCGGTCTTATTTGCATAATACTTTGAATTGACAAAAGCACCCCCTTTATGCTATCATTAAATGTAATGGGGGTGTTTTTTTGGATATAACGGTATCTGCCAACGCCAAAATAAATCTTTACCTTGATATTACCGGCAAGCGTCCGGACGGCTATCACAATATAAAAACGCTTATGCACACTGTGGACTTAAGGGACAGCGTAAAAATTATGCTTACCTCAAAGCCCGGCATAAAAATTATATGCGACAAGCCGTTTTTGCCTACGGACGAGCGGAATATCGCATACAGAGCGGCCAAAGAATTTTTTTCGGCTATAAACGAAAAAGCCGGAGTCATAATAAAAATAAAAAAGTGTATTCCCGTAGGAGGAGGCTTAGGCGGCTCCAGCACCGACGGCGCCGCAGTATTATGGGGACTTAACTACCTTTTCGGAAAGCCTTATAGCGAAAGCGAGCTTTTAGTAAAAGCCTCATCACTTGGCGCAGACGTTCCCTTCTGCCTTAAAAAGGGTGCGGCGCTGTGCGAGGGCATCGGCGACGTTATGACCTTCCTTCCCCCTCTTCAAAGTGCTTTTGCGGTTATATTAAAGCCTGATTTTTCATTAAACACAAAAGAGATGTACTCTCTTTATGACTTAAGTGAAAAAGACTTGCCCCCGGATTTTTCAAAAATCCAAGCCGCTTTATGTGAGAAAAATATTCCGGCTCTGGGCAAAACGCTTTACAACGCATTCCTGCCTCCGGCATTAAGTCTAAAGCCCCAAATCGCATATCATCTTGACCGTATATTAAAAAGCGGTGCTCTGGGCGCCTCTATGAGCGGCTCCGGCTCATGCCTTTTCGGACTTTACGAATCTAAAAAGGACGCAGATAAAGCCGCCGAAAGCCTCAACTTAAAAAATACGGCTGCATATTCAGTGCGCCTTATATAAAAGGCAAAATATCCGCCTCCAAAAAATGGAGGCGGATATTTTTTAAAGCAAATTCAAAAGCTTTATGCTTCTCTTAATAAATTTTTCCAGATCTTCGGCTGACAAGGGCTCATATTCAAGGCGCGCTAAGTCGTAAATTTGTTTTACCGCCGTTTCTGCCCTCTCTTCATCCAGGGATTCTAATTTTCTTACTAAGGGATTTCTTAAATTAATCAAAAGACGCTTCTTATCAGGGAAATTAACTCCCCCCATTGCGGCTGAAATCATTTTCATTCTGCGTGCGTATTCGTCTATCATAATAAGCGCAGGAACGTCTTCATTTTTAAGGCTTTTAGTTTCTATCTCAGTATCCTTCGGAAGATATTTTATAAATATTTTTTTGACCGCTTCAGAATCCGCTCCCTCCTCGTCGGTTGTAAGGCTTTCCGGAGTGACCGAATCTATGCTCTTAAAGCTTACGCCCTCGTATTTACTCTCTAAAAACTGAACGAACGCCGCATCTATAAGACCCGGCATCATAAGCACCACTATACCCTGGTCGCTGAAAATATTTACATAGCTTTTAAGATATTCTCCGCTTGAGGCATAATAAACCTCCTTTTTCCCGTCGGCAAGATACTCTTTTATTGTAACGTACTTTCCGAAGGTGGTTTTATAAATAAGACAATCCTTTACGCTTTCATAAAACCTCGGATCGCTCATACAGCCGAACTTAATAAAGCCGGATATATCCTCCCAGTACCTTTCGTAATTTTCTCTGTCGTTTTTAAACATTAAGGTAAGCTTGTCCGCCACTTTTTTTACAATATGATTCGATATTCTTGTAACGGTGCCGTCGTTTTGCAGAAAGCTTCTCGAAACGTTAAGAGGCATATCGGGGCAGTCTATTACGCCTTTTAGCATCAAAAGAAATTCGGGAATTATTTCCTTAATATTGTCGGCAACGAAAACCTGATTGTTATACAGCTTGACAGGTCCGCCTGCGGAAACGGTCAAGCCTTCCTCGGTTTTCGGAAAATACAAAATGCCTTTTAGATTAAAGGGATAGTCGGTATTTAAATGAATCCAGAAAAGAGGCTCGTCGTTTCTGCGGAAAAGATTTTTGTAGAAGGTTATATATTCGTCCTCTGTGCACTCTGACGGAGCTTTAAGCCAAAGAGGGTGCGTTTCGTTTACGGGAGTGCCCTTATCCTCGCCTGCCTGATAACAATATATTGGCACAGGAAGAAAGGCGCAGTATTTGTCTATTATTTCTCTTATGCGTGAAATCGAAAGATACTCCTTATCCTCCCCCGAAATATGCATAATTATATCCGTGCCCCGTTCCTTTCTTTCTCCTTCGGAGAGCTCATACTCGATGCCTCCGTCACAGCTCCAATGTGCGGCAGAGGCTCCCTCGGCAAAGGACAGAGTTTCAATTTCCACCTTGTCCGACACCATAAATGAGGAAAAAAATCCAAGCCCGAAATGCCCTATTATCTGATTTTCGGGAGATTTATCCTTGTATTTGGTCAAAAACTCCTCAGCGCCGGAAAAAGCCACCTGAGTTATGTATTTTTCTATCTCGTGCGCCGTCATTCCGATTCCGTTGTCGGACACGGTTAAGGTGCCGTTCGGTTTATCCACAATTATTTTAATCTCATACCCCTCATCTAAAGGGACGGCGGCGCCGGTGTCCTTGACCTTTTTAAGCTTTGTTACGGCGTCGCAGGCGTTGGCGACTATTTCTCTTAAAAAAATATCCTTATCGGAATAGAGCCACTTTTTTATTACGGGAAAAATATTTTCTGTATGAACGGTAATGTTGCCCTTCATAAATAACATCCTTTCATTTCGGCAGGTTTTCGTTTTTCTAAAACAATATTATACACTATTTAAATTTTATGTCAATACAAAGGTCAAAAAAGAAGACTCCGAAAAACCGGAGCCTTCTTTATTAAATCAGCTTAATGCCTGGTCAACCGCAACAGCAACGGTAGCGCCAACCATTGGGTTATTACCCATACCGATCAAGCCCATCATTTCCACATATCAAGCCCACGACCTGGTCTTGATTGGGTGGTGCAGTAATGCGGAAACCTTGATTAAATAAGGCTTTGTTTTATGTATATCATTCATATCAAAATGCCGTTGTTTGACATAAAAGCCTTTTTTGCTCTTGTCATAGACGATTAGTTTTTCTTCGTCATGCTCATCCTCGAAAAGTTTCTCTTCCGCCTCATCAACTGTATAATCTTCTTGAATTATCAAGTTTGCCTTGTTAATCTCCTCTATGTCTCGGTAGACGGAGCGGCGTTCCGCAACAATTCCGTTCTCTTCCAGATACCCCATAATATCATAAGCCGATTTTTGATGATTCTCGTCTGTGTTTTTCAGTAAATATTGCAAAACAAAATACGGTTTCATTTTATGGTTATTCCGTTTGCCGTGTTTTGCCTCTATTTTACCGTTCAAATGTTTGTCGGCTTTTCTATAAAATTTCTTATATTGTATATCTTCCATAACGCACACCTCACGCAAAATATTATATCACATTTGACGAATTTTGAAAAGACATATTGATTTAAAAATCCAACAGTGGTATAATATAGTTACCACAATGATAATTTCAAGAATAGAAATCTGGATATTTTTACGAATATCTCTTTTTGTGTTACCATTAAGGTATTATACAACCTTTTGTGTTTTGTAAAAAACGCAGGCTTCAATATGGTATGGTTGTATAATATTCATATTTTGAGATTATTGTTGTGGTGACATGAAATCAAGCCTCGTTTTTTGTGCGTGGTGCAGATTTCTGTTGCCACGCATTTTTTATTACGTGAGAATTTAGAAAGGAGAAAAACAATAACTTATAAATTATATAAAATAATACATACAGAAAGGAATTTAAAAATGAAAAAAATATTTTCTTTATTATTAGTTGTTACAATGATTTTAAGCCTTGGTGCTTGTGGTAAAAAATCAAAAGAAGAGATGCTTGCACAAGCAGAAAATGTTACTGCAACTGAAATTAACAATGCTTCCATTGAAAATCTTGCAAAGGCAAAACAAGCCTATTGTAACAAAATAATAACTGTAAAAGGTGCAATAAAATCAATAGAAGAAAACTATGTGGTATTAGGTACTGGCGGAAATTATGGTATAGATGTTTATCTTTCAACGGATGAAATAGTGATGTTAGAAGTAGGTCAATATATTTCAGTTGTCGGTGAAACTACAGACGAAATAGTTGAAACTTCTAGCAACATAGGTGGATATACATTTGATTATTCTCATTATCAAATGCCCAAAGCATATCTTGTACAAGACAAATTTGAAGAAACAGGAATACTTAAGGGAATAAACAAAAGTTTTTCACCAGCATATAACATCAAAATTGGAGACAGCAATGTTTTTCGTTTAATTTCTTTTTCTGATAACGTAGACATTAATTCATTAGAATACGGTCAAAAAATTAAATTTATCGCAAAATGTGTAGATAAAAATGGTATACATTATTACGATGCGGAAGTTATAGAGTAACTCTTCAAGCATAGGATACAAAACCCGTTCTATTCTTTTTGTTATTGCAATAGACTAGCCTCAACAAATATAAAATTAAAGTACAAAAATAAAGTCAGACAATTAACACCAATTATTATAAAATATCAATGTTAATTGTCTGACTTAAATTTTATATATTTTTCCAAAAGAGAAACATATTTATAGACGGTTGTACGACTCAAATCGCACACTCTGGCAAGTTCTGAAACATTCAGTTTTCCAGACTTCAAAGACGGATTGAAGTATTTATAAAATTGAGTATAACTCTGTTTATAATGGTTAATAGTTCCCTCACGCAAATTACGTTGTCGGCAGTTGTCAAGGTACATATTACAACCTTGTTCAAATGTGATTGTTCTGGTTTCAGACATTTGCAATTTCTTCATAGTAAAATCCCTTTCAAATTAACAAAAAAAGTTGGACACATCATGGGTAAAAATCCCAAAATGATGTGTCCAACTAAAAAGTTTTACATTTTTAAATTCAAGAAAATTTCAAAAGTTCCAAAACCCTTGTAATTCCTTATTTATTCATAGCCTGGTCAACAGCAACAGCAACAGCAACGGTAGCGCCTACCATGGGGTTATTACCCATACCGATCAAGCCCATCATTTCAACGTGAGCCGGAACGGAGGAGGAGCCTGCAAACTGTGCGTCGGAGTGCATTCTTCCCATAGTATCGGTCATACCGTAGGAAGCGGGACCTGCCGCCATGTTATCGGGATGAAGCGTTCTTCCCGTACCGCCGCCGGAGGCAACGGAGAAATACTTCTTGCCAAGCTCGTTGCACTCTTTTTTATAGGTTCCGGCAACGGGATGCTGGAATCTTGTGGGGTTGGTAGAGTTACCTGTGATAGAAACGTCTACGCCCTCCTTATGCATGATTGCAACGCCCTCTCTTACATCGTCGGCGCCGTAGCAGCGTACCTTAGCTCTCTCACCGTCGGAATATGCCTTTTCGCTTACTATCTTAAGCTCGCCTGTGTAATAATCGAACTCAGTTTCAACGAAGGTAAAGCCGTTGATTCTGGAGATTATCTGAGCGGCGTCCTTACCAAGACCGTTAAGTATAACTCTTAAGGGGTCTTTTCTTACCTTGTTTGCGGATCTTGCAATACCGATTGCACCCTCTGCCGCCGCAAAGGACTCGTGTCCGGCAAGGAAAGCAAAGCACTTTGTTTCTTCTGAAAGAAGCATTGCGCCCAGATTTCCGTGTCCTAAGCCAACCTTTCTGTCGTCAGCAACAGAGCCGGGAATACAGAATGACTGAAGTCCCTCTCCTATTGCTCTCGCCGCATCAGCGGCAGTTTTAACGCCCTTCTTTATTGCGATAGCCGCACCTACGGTGTAGGCCCAGCAGGCGTTTTCAAAGCATATGGGCTGAATTCCTTTAACGATTGCCGCAACGTCTATTCCCTTTTCGTCGCATACAGCCTTTGCCTCTTCAATCGAAGCTATAGAATACTTATTCAAAGCTTCGTTAATCTGTTTAATTCTTCTTTCGTAACCTTCAAATAAAGCCATTTTAAGTATCCTCCTTATTCTTCTCTGGGATCTATGACCTTAGCGGCGTCGTCAAAACGTCCGTACTGACCGGAAGCCTTGGTCAAAGCCTCGTCGGCGCTCATGCCCTTTTTGATCATATCCATCATCTTGCCTAAGTGAACAAACTTATATCCGATAACGCAGTCGTCCTTGTCTAAGGCAACCTTAGTTATATATCCTTCTGCAAGCTCTAAGTATCTTACGCCCTTTGCCTTTGTGCTGAAAATTGTTCCTACCTGACTGCGAAGACCCTTTCCTAAGTCCTCAAGTCCGGCGCCGATGGGAAGTCCGCCCTCGGAGAATGCGGTCTGTGTTCTTCCGTATACAATCTGAAGGAAGAGCTCTCTCATAGCTGTGTTAATTGCGTCGCACACAAGGTCTGAATTAAGCGCCTCCAAAATTGTTTTTCCGGGAAGTATCTCGCCTGCCATAGCGGCAGAATGAGTCATACCGGAGCATCCGCAGGTTTCGATTAAAGCTTCCTGGATAACGCCCTCTTTAACGTTTAACGTAAGCTTGCACATACCCTGCTGAGGAGCGCACCAGCCTATTCCGTGAGTAAGACCGTTAATATCCTTTATTTCCTTTGCCTTAGTCCACTGTCCTTCCTGAGGAATGGGAGCGGGCTTATGGCATGCGTCCTTTTTAACGACGCACATGTTTTCAACTTCCTGTGAATAGTTCATCTTTTTTTCTCCTTTCAAAAAAATCCTCTTATATTTTAGCACTAAAGCGTCGATTTATCAAGTATTTTTTATACATTTGCCGAATTTTTAACAAATTATTAAAAAGGATCATATAACCTTGGTTATTCCGTTGTAAACTATTCCTCTGTATCCGTCTACCGTAACTACCGTTCCCGTCTTTAAGATATGCGATGCGTTCTTCACTCCCGTTACAACAGGTATATCTAAAGTCATTCCCACTATCGCCGCATGGGAGGCGCTTCCGTCCGCTTCTGTAATTATGCCTCTGCATTTTTTTAATATATCCATCATTTCGTTGGAGGTTTCTTTTGTAACTAAAATATCCCCCTCCTTAAATGCGGCCTTTGCCTCCTCGGCAGTTTCGGCAACGCACAGCGTTCCGCTTGCCGAAGCATGATTTACTCCGTTGCCCTGGCAGAGCACATGTCCCACAATTTCAACCTTAACCACGTTTGTAGTGCCGCTTATTCCCAAGGGCACGCCGCCTGTGATTACTACCACGTCGCCGCTTGAAACTATTCCGGTATCCCTCGAAAGCTCTAAGGCGTGGTCGAAAAGCTCGTCGCTTGTTTCCTTGCTTTCCGCCTTTACGGGTATAACTCCCCAGCTCATGGAAAGCTGACGTGCAACCCTTTCGTCTGTCGCTGCCGCTATTATCGGACATTCGGGTCTGTATTTTGAAATCATCCTTGCGGTATAGCCGCTTTTTGTTACGGTAACTATTGCCGACGCCTGCATGTCCTCTGCCATAGTGCACGCCGCATGGCTTACCGCTCCCGTGACGCTTCTTGACGTATCCGCATCCTTTAATATTTTTCCGTAGTCTATGGAGCTTTCGGTTTTCAGCGCAATTCTCGCCATAGCCCGTACCGCCTCGATAGGATATGCACCCACAGCGCTTTCTCCGCTTAGCATTGTAGCGCTTGTTCCGTCGTATACGGCGTTGGCAACGTCTGATATTTCCGCTCTTGTGGGACGGGGCTTTTCAATCATGGACTCAAGCATCTGAGTTGCTGTGATTGCAATTTTACCCATAAGGAAGCATTTTCTTATAAGGGTTTTCTGTATGCTGGGAAGCTCCTCCATGGGGATTTCCACGCCCATATCGCCCCTGGCTACCATGATGCCGTCGCTTGCCTTTAATATGTCGTCCATATTTCTAACGCCGTCACGGTTTTCTATTTTGGCAATTATTTTTATATTCTTTCCGCCGTTGTCCTCAAGAATTTTCCTTATTTCAAACACATCGTAAGCGCTTCTCACAAAGGATGCGGCAATAAAGTCTACTCCCTGTTCTATGCCGAAAATAAGGTCGTTTTTATCCTTTTCGCTGACGTAAGGCATTTTAATTGTCGAATCGGGCAGATTGACTCCCTTTCTGCTTCCGAGCTCTGCGTCGTTGTCGGCAATACAAACTATCGAGTCCGGCAAAAGCTCTACCGCTTCAAGCTTTAAAAGTCCGTCGTCAATTAAAATCGTGCCGCCCTTTTTAACCTCAGCCGGAAGGTTTTTATAGCTGACCGACACCTTCGTTTCATCGCCCTCGATTTCTTCGGTAGTAAGGATAAATTTCTGCCCTTCCTTTATACTGACTGTTCCGTTTTTAAATTTTCCTATTCTTATTTCAGGACCCTTGGTGTCAAGCATTATGGGGATAAATCTGTTAAGCTTTTTCCTTACCGCCTTAACCTCGTCCATACGCATTTTATGGTCTTCGTAGCTTCCGTGGGAAAAGTTGAATCTCGCCACGTCCATACCGCTTTTTATCATTTCTTCAAGAACAGCCGGATTATCTGTTGAAGGTCCTATGGTGCATATAATTTTTGTCTTTCTTATCTTCATATTTTTACCTCTTTTATTTAGATTGTTAAAAAATAAACGGTGAAACAGGCAATGCTGTTTCACCGTATCTTAATATCCGCTTCCTATTATAACCTTATGCGCCTCGTCCTTTTCTGTCTGAGGAATTAAAATTTCAAAAGCATTAGCCTCACCCTCGGCCGCCTTGGTTACCGGTCTTATTCTGACCAATATTTTAGCCTCCTGGAGAAGCTTTCTTATGTTTTCGGCAGCTTCCGGGCTTTGAGCCATATAAATTACGGTCCACATAGCTTACACCTCCGCAATACAGATTTACTGTATAACTACTATTGCAGTTTTATATTATACAATAAACTTCTGAAAAAATCAAGCTTTTTTAAGAAAAACTATGCCAAATTCTTCAAGACTTCTTTTTAATTTATCGCCGCCGTCCACTTTATATACTGTTTTAACGATTCTATCGCCCGTTTTTATCCAAAAATCACAGTCGCCGCCATGTTTTTTTATTATGGGATTTATTTTATCCAAAACGGAAAGATCCGATACCTCGGCAACGACCTGCCGAGAGGAAAAATCCGAAAGCTCCTTTATTTTTTCTGCCATAATTTCCGCCGTGCCGTCGTCTTTATAGTTTACTCTTCCTCTTAAAGCGACTACACCGTCCTCCGAAATAAAGTTTTCACATTCCTTTAGGACTTTGGGAAATACTATTGCCCTCACACTGCCGGTCATGTCCTCTAAGGTCAAGAACGCCATCATCTGACCTGACTTTGTCATTTTTTCTTTCTTTTCGGTAATTATACCGCAGACAAGTACCTCTTTTCCGTCGCCAACTTGAATTTCACCCGTGTTCCCTTCGGAAAACCGCTCGGCACAGTCTTTTAATACGCCTGCCGGAACCGCTTGCATTTTCTTAATTATGTCTGCATATTCGGCTAACGGATGTCCTGTAATATAAACTCCGGCAGACTCCTTTTCCATTGCAAGCCTTAATTTTGCCGGGCAGTCGGCTATATCCAAAAATACGTCCTCTCTGTCATCCTCCCCCGAGCTTGCAAAAAGATCCATCTGCCCCTCAAGATTATTTTTTTGATCCTTCGACGCACCGCTTAAAATTCCCTCGTAGGACGCAAGCAGCTGCATCCTGTTCCCACCGGTAAAATCGAAGGCGCCGCACTTTATAAGACCCTCAAGCGTTCTTTTATTAAGATCCCGGCTTTTCATTCTTACGCAAAAATCGGTAAGAGATTTAAAATCTCCGCCCTCCGTTCTTTCCATGACAGAGCTTTTTACAATTCCCCGTCCGACATTTTTTATCGCCGCAAGAGAAAACCTTATACCCCCGTCCTCAACCTCAAAAACATCACTGCTTTTATTTATGTCGGGCGGAAGCACCTTTATCCCCATTTCCGTACAGTAGCTTATGTAAAACGTCACCTTGTCGCTGTTCCCCTGCTCGCTCGTAAGCATTGCCGCCATGAATTCCACCGGGTAAAAATGCTTAAGATATGCCGTCTGATAAGCGACAAGCGCATAGACGGTAGCGTGAGATTTGTTAAACGCATATTTGGCAAAGTCAATCATTTCGTCAAAAACCTCGCTGGCCGCTTTTTCATCCACGCCTCTTTTTAAAGCGCCCGGCACGTTTTCCTCCTCGGAGCCGTATATAAAGTTTCTGCGTTCCTTTTCCATGACGTCCATTTTCTTTTTGCTCATAGCTCGCCTTACAAGATCGGCACGTCCTAAGCTGTAGCCGCCAAGCTCCTGCACTATCTGCATAACCTGCTCCTGATACACTATACATCCGTAGGTCATGGACAAAATAGGTCTTAAAAGCTCAGTTTTATAGGTAACCGCTCCCTCGTTCTTTTTATTTTTAATATATCTGGGAATAAAATCCATAGGACCGGGACGGTAAAGGGCGATTCCTGCGATTATATCCTCCATCCCCTCGGGACAAAGCTCCTTCATGAAGGAGGTCATTCCCCGGCTTTCAAGCTGGAACACTCCCACCGTGTCACCCCCGGCTATCATGGAATAAACCTCGGGAAGATTATAGTCGATTTTGTCTATATCGAGGCATATATTTTTTGTCTTTTTGATATTTTCCAATGCGTCCCTTATAACCGTAAGAGTTCTTAAGCCCAAAAAGTCCATCTTTAAGACGCCGAGCTTTTCCAAATTGCCCATGGCAAACTGTGTGGTTATAACGTCGTCGTTAAGCTGGAGCGGAACTCTCTCGTACACAGGCTCGTCGGTGATTACCACGCCAGCCGCATGAGTTGAGGTATGACGGGGCGTCCCTTCAAGCGCCATGGCAGTGTCCAAAAGCTTTTTAACCTTGCCGTCTGCATTATACGCCATATTAAGCTTGTTGTTTCCGCCGTTTTCATCAAGAGCCTTACGGATAGTCATTTTAAGCTCCATCGGAATCATCTTTGCGACGGCGTCCACCTCGGCATATTCCATACCGAGAGCCCTGCCCACGTCCCTTACTGCGCCTCGGGCGGCCATTGTTCCGAAGGCTATTATCTGGCACACATGGTCGTTGCCGTACTTTCTGTTAACGTAATCTATTACCTCGCCTCTGCGCTCATAGCAAAAGTCAATATCTATATCCGGCATGCTTATTCTTTCCGAATTTAGAAACCGTTCAAAAAGGAGATTGTATTTTATCGGGTCAACCTTTGTAATATAAAGGGTATAGGCGACTATACTTCCTGCGGCGCTTCCTCGTCCCGGACCGACCATAATATTTTCGCTTCTTGCAAATCGGATAAAATCCCATACAATAAGAAAATAATCGGTATAGCCCATGGAGGTAATAACCGAAAGCTCATAGTCAAGCCTTTCCTTATATATTTTATCGCAATTTTCTCCGTAATGCTCATAAAGCCCCTGCTCGCAAAGCTCCCTTAAATACTGCTCCGACGTTTTCCCGTCCGGAACGTTAAATTTCGGAAGGTGCGATTTTGAAAAGTCAAACTCAACAGAGCACTGCTCTGCCACACGCTCGGTGTTATCCACAGCCTCTTCTATATACGAAAAAAGCTCTCTCATTTCCGAGTCGGATTTTAAGTAAAATTCATCGGAGTACATCTTCATTCGGTTTTCTTCGTCCACCGTGCGCCCGGTCTGTATGCATAAAAGTACGTCCTGATATTTTGCGTCGCTTTTATTTATATAGTGCACGTCGTTGGTGCACACCATTTTTGTACCTGTTTTTTTCGCAAGGGAGATTAGCTTTGACACTACCTCCCTTTCCTCGGGAATACCGTGATCCTGAAGCTCGATATATACATTCTCGACGCCGAAAATTTCCTTAAACTCATTTAAGCGCTCCCGGGCCTTTTCCTCTTCTCCTGCCAAAAGCAGTGTGGGAATCTCCCCTCTCAAGCACGCCGTAAGAGCGATAATTCCCTCGCCGTGGCTTCTTAAAACCTCCATGTCCACTCTCGGCTTATAATAAAAGCCCTCGGTAAAGCCGACAGAGGAAAGATACATAAGATTTTTATATCCCGTCTGATTTTTTGCCAGAAGCACAAGATGAGAGTATTTATTGTCAATACCGCTTACCTTGTCGAAACGGCTTCTGGGCGCGGTATAAAGCTCGCAGCCTATAACGGGGTGAATTCCCCTGTCCTTAGCCGCCTGATAAAAGTCAATAACGCCGTACATTGCCCCGTGGTCGGTGACGGCGATATGCTTCATGCCAAGCTCCTTTGCTCTGTCAAGGAGCCTTTCTATATTACATTCTCCGTCAAGCAGGCTGTATTCGGTATGTAAATGAAGATGTACAAAGCTCATTCAAGATTCCTCGCAATCTCTGACAGTTTCTTTAGTCTGTGGTTAACTCCCGAGCGGCTCAAACCCGAAAGACGGCTCAGACCGGATAAGCTTTCCTCCGGATTGGCAAGCCTCAAAAGCGCCATTTCCTGAAGGGGCTCGGGCAGTGCGTCAAGTCCTACGGTATACATGATATTTTCAATTTCCATTATTTCCTCGGTTGCGGCGTTGTTGGTTTTCTGCATATTGGCAACCTCGAAATTAATCTGCCTGTTTATAAGATTTTTTTCTTCTTTTTCTATTTTTATATTGGCAAGCGCCATCATGCTTTTATGTGCGCCTAAAATATTTAAGATATTTTCTATACTATCATAGTTTTTAAAATACATTACATGAAAGCTTTTGCGTACGACTCGCTTTTGAACCTCTCCGAACCGGGTAAACACCTGTCCGAGCTCGTCTAATGCCTCTTGCCTTTTTGAAGCAAATTCAAGATGGTAAATCTTTTCCGGCTGGGCAGTAAAGCCTCCGCCGAGGTATGCGCCCATAGCAAACCGTCTTAGGCTTTCAGTGTCTGAAAACCTTTCCGTATCCACCTTAAAAGACTCCTTATCCGGGCTGTTCTCTTCTGACAGTGCCTTTAAGATTTTAAAAGACTCGTCCTTCTTGTAGCTTAAAAGAAAGCACTTTCCTCCTCGCCCCACTTTAGCGCGGCTAAGTGTTCCGTCATTTAGGCTAAGAGTTTTTTTAAGCATATAGGACAATCTCTTTGCTGTTTCCTCGCCGTCTGTCAGAAACGAAACCGCTTCGTTTTTTATGCTCATGGTAAAAGCGGCAATACCCGATATAAAAGCAAGGCTGCAGCTTGAATTTCTGCAGTCCGCCTTAAGTATTTCCTTCTTTATATTATCCGAAAACGACATTTTTACCTCTCAAAAAGGGACTATTTTTTGTCGATATCCCTGTGGGAAATCGTAACATGTCCGTTTTTTTCTCTAAGATGGCAAGCCAGGCTTTCCGCAATGGCAACGCTTCTGTGCTTTCCTCCCGTACAGCCTATGGCGACAACGAGATTATTTTTCCCCTCTTCCGTATACTGGGGCACCAAAAAATCCATCATATCGTAAAGCTTAGTCACAAACTCGTGGGTTACCTCCTCGGAGAATACGTAATCGGCAACATCCTTATCCATGCCGGTTTTATGCTTAAGCTCAGGTACATAAAAGGGATTCGGCAGAAATCTCACATCAAAAACAAGATCGGCGTCAAGGGCCATTCCGAATTTAAAGCCGAAGGATTCAACATCTATGTTAAAATTCTCCGCATCCTCGCCGAAGGAAAAAAGCTCGGTTATTTTCCTTTTCAAATTTCCGATAGTCATGCCCGACGTGTCTATTATATAGTCCGCAGATGCCCTAATTCCGCTTAATATTTCACGTTCTCTTTTTATGCCCTCCAAGATAGAGCCCTCAGCCGCAAGAGGGTGCTTTCTTCTGGTTTCCTTGTACCTTTTTATTAAGGTTTCGTCCCCTGCGTCCAAAAACAGTATTTCGTATTCGTATCCGTTTTTCCTTAAGTTATCAAGCTCATCTGTAAGCTGCTCGAAAAGATATCCGCCTCGCAGATCCATTACAAGAGCCACCTTTTCAAGCTTCCCTTGAGAATGTCGGCAAATATCGGCAAACTTGTCTATCAGCACGGGAGGCAGGTTATCTATACAGTAATAGCCCATATCCTCCATACAGTGGGAAGCCTGTGTTCTTCCGGCTCCGCTCATTCCCGTCACAATTACAAACCGCATTCTCTTCCTCCTAAATAAACTTTATCTCCGTTTCAAGCTCTACCTTGTACTTTTCATATACCTTATCTTTTATAAATCCGATTAGCTTAAGTACGTCGCTTGCCGTAGCAGAACCTGTATTTACGATAAATCCCGCATGCTTTTCCGACACCTTAGCTCCGCCAAAGGATACGCCCTTAAGGTTTGCCCCCTCAATCAGCGCCCCGGCAAAATAGCCTTCGGGTCTTTTAAAAACGCTTCCGGCGCTGGGCATATCCAAGGGCTGCTTTTCCCGCCGTCTTTCGGCATAATCCGCCATCTCTTTTTTAATATCTTCTCTGCTTCCCGGGCGAAGCTTTATTACCGCCTCGGTAATAATATTTTCGGTATCGGTATAAATGCTTCTCCTTTTACCGAAAAAATGCTCGGTCACTTTATTTTCGTTAAAATCTCCGTCCAAAAAAAAGCTTTCCTTAACGACATCCTTCATTTCTCCGCCGTAAGCCCCGGCGTTCATATACACCGCTCCCCCGAGGCTTCCGGGAATCCCGGCGGCGAAGGCGAAGCCTTTCAAGCCTTCCTTCAGCGCCCTTTTGGCAATCATAGCCAGGGACGCTCCGGAAAGCGCCCTTATTTCATCGCCGCATACTCTTATCTTTGAAAATCTGTCACCCAGATGTACCGCAAGACCGTCAATACCCTTATCTGATACCAAAAGGTTTGATCCTTTCCCGAAAACGAAGGTCTTAACGCCGTATTTTTTAGCCAGCTTAAGAACTTCCTTAAGCTCATCCTTACTGCCGGGTGAGGCAAAATATTTCGCAGGACCGCCTATCTTAAACGTGGTATGATTTTTCATCGGCTCGTTTTCTTTAGCTTTTGTGATTTTTTCAAGCTCGGAAAAAAACTGCCCCATGCCATCCTCCAATTATCAGTGCTTGCCCAAAAACGCCGCGCCGATAAGACCTGCGTCGTTTCCGCACTTTGCTATCTGAATCTCGGTCTGCTTAACATCTCTTGAATATCTGTTCTTTTCAACATAGGCGATTATCGGCTTTAAGATAGCGTCGCCCTCACGGCTTATAGCTCCGCCTATTGACAAAATTTCAGGCTGGAATATATTCACTATATCGGTAAGTCCAGCCGCAACGTTTTCAATCCACTCGTCAACTATTTTTGTTCCCAGCTCATCGCCGTTTTCCTTGGCGGTAAACGCAGTTTTTCCGCTTACCTTTTCCGGATCGTTATCGCAAAGGGATGCAAGATATGAGCCGGGATTTTCTTTTACGGCCTTCTTTGTCATTTCAATTACAGCCGTCGTCGAGGCATATCTTTCATAGCAGCCCCGTCTTCCGCAGGTGCACGGCTCTCCGTCCTTTACAAGGGTCATATGTCCAAGCTCTGCTCCGGCACCGTTAAAGCCGGTGAAAAGCTTACCGTCAATTATTACGCCGCCGCCTACTCCTGTGCCCAGGGTAACGAAAACGAAGCACTCCAAATCCTGTTTCATCATAACGTACTCGCCCAATGCCGCACAGTTTGCGTCGTTACCCATATATATGGGCTTATTTATATACTTTTGCATTTCGCTTCTTACGGGAGTATTTCTGAAGTTTATATTGTTTGCGTAAACGATAATTCCCCTTTTGTTATCCACTGTTCCGGGGCTTCCTATTCCGACGGACTCTATTTTATCCATGGAAACGCCGGCGCTCTCTGCCGCTTCGATGGCGCAGAGGCTCATATCCTTAACTATTTCCTCATAGCCTCTCGATGCGCCTGTAGGACGCTGTGACTTGTTTAATATATTTCCGTTATCGTCTATAAGACCTGCCTTAATATTTGTTCCGCCCAAATCAATTGCCAAATACATAATCCATATCTCCTTTATTCTTCGTCTTCAGCTTCCTGCTGCATTGTTATCTCCATTTGCTTTGTAAGCCTTTCCGAAAGCTCCATAGCGGCGTTAAAGCCCATTTTTTTCTGTCTGTTATTCATGGCCGCCACCTCGACTATAACAGCAAGGTTTCTGCCCGGTCTTATAGGAACCGTTATAGACGGCACCCTTATGCCGAGTATTTCAGTGGTCTGATCCTCAAGCCCCAGCCTGTCATAGGATTTTTCCTTATTCCACTGCTCTAAATTAATGATAAGGTCTATTTTCTCTGAGTTTTTTACAGCGCCCATACCGAATATCTTGCAGACGTCAACGATGCCTATACCCCTTATCTCAATAAAGTGTCTTATTATTTCGGGAGAGCTTCCGATTAAAGATATTGATGACACTCTTTTGATTTCCACCGCATCGTCCGCCACAAGACGGTGACCTCTTTTTAAAAGCTCAACCGCCGCTTCGCTTTTTCCGACTCCGCTTTCGCCAAGCATCAAAACTCCCTCTCCGTAAACCTCCATAAGAACGCCGTGACGGGTTATTCTCGGCGCAAGCTCCACGTTAAGCCATGCGATAAGCGCACTCATAAAATAAGATGTCCCGGTTTCGGTGCGGTATAAAGGAATCTGATATTTTTTTGCCGCCTCTTCCATTTCCTTAAATATTTCAAGACCTCTGGTGACAATGACCGCCGGCGGATTATGTGAAAAAAGAGTGTCTAATATTTCATATCGCTTTGCCTCGGAAATAGATGCAAGGTATGCATGCTCCATTTTGCCGAAAAGCTGTATTCTTGTATTATCAAAAAATTCAAAATAGTCTACGGCAAGCTGTATTCCGGGTCTGTATACATCTGAATTTTTTATCTTGACCTTGTAAACATCCTCGGGCTCAAAAATACTCTCAAGCTTAAAATAGTCTGAGAGCTCCGAAAGAGCTACCTTAAACTTTGTTTCAGACATCCTGCCCTCTCCTTTTTCGTAAAACTTTTATATTTAAGTATAGCATAATTTTTTTTAAATGTCAATTTTTATATCGCTTCTTATATCTATATGCATAAAAGCCGTTCTTATGAATAAAGCTGTCAAGTCCTCTTCTAAATTGTAAGTTTTTGTCTGCATGACCTATTCAAGCTTAAAAGTGCCGAGTTTATCGGCGTCGGCATAAGTTTTCCACAGCTCTTATGATTTATCCCGTTTTAGATGTGGATAAAGTGTATAAATCTGTTGATAAGTACCGTTTAAGCCTTTCCGGAGTGGATAATTGTCCCCCTAAAATAATTTTAGATTATTTTTAGATTGATGAGATTTTATTCATCCGGCGTATTTTATTCACCTTTACCTAAAAAACCGTATGCAAAATGCATACGGTCAGACTGCAAAATGCATACGGTTTTTTATTAGTAAAGTCCCTGCTTCTGAAGCTCCCTGAGCGCCTCTCTTACCCCTTCTGCGTCCTCCTTATATGTAACTCCGTGCCACTTATCGTCCGTTTCATAAGCCTTTACACGCCACTTGCCGTCCTTTATTCCCTGACCTATTACCTCCGGCAAAATAAATTCGCTTTTAAGGCTGTTTTGGTTTTCTTTTAAGAACCTATCAAAATATTCCGAAAGATGGTCAAAAATTTTATTGTCAAGCGCCCACATATTCATCGAAACCGGTGTACCGTCCGGGTAGCTTCCGTTTTTAACATCGTGGTCTTCCTTAATATCCAAAAGGTATCCGTCTTCAAGCCTACACACTCCCCTTGTAACGCTACCCTTGTCCGAGAGAGTGTTTTCTACCCTGTACGCCGCCATGGCGAATTCATCGCTTTCGTCAATATGCTTTTTTAAGAGCTTAAAGCCATTCTTTCCGTAATAATCGTCGGAGTTAATTATTACAAAAGGTGAATCAATAACATCTTTAGCACATAAAAGAGCATGAGCCGTTCCCCAGGGCTTCACTCTGCCCTCGGGGACTATAGCTCCCTCCGGCAGCTTAGAAAGCTCCTGATAAGCGTATTTTACGCTTATCTTTTTTTCTATCCTGTTTCCGACTATTTTCTTAAAGTCCTCTTCAATTTCCTTTTTTATTATAAAAATAACCTCGGAAAATCCTGCCTCCAATGCGTCGTGTACTGAAAAATCCAGTATTGTTTCGCCTTTAATTCCAAAAGGCTCCATCTGCTTAAGTCCGCCGTAGCGGCTTCCCATACCTGCAGCAAGAACTAAAAGTGAAGTCTTTTTCATACGGATCACTCCTTAAAATTTTTCTTCCCTTTTATCTCTGTTCATTAAATCAAGTACAGCCTCTTTCGGACTTTTACCCTCATAAAGCACGGCATAGGCCTCGTTTACTATGGGCATTTCAACTCCTGTCGCTTTAGACAATTCATATGCGGCGGAGCAGCTTGTAACTCCCTCCGTCACCATATGTATCTCATCAAGAGTTTCGGAAAGGCTTTTACCCTGTCCCAAAAGTATACCTGCCCTGCGGTTTCTGCTGTGCATACTTGTACATGTAACAATCAAATCTCCGTTGCCGGATAATCCCATGAAGGTTTCTTTTTTTGCGCCGAGTGCACATCCTAACCGGGTTATCTCAAAAAGACCCCTGGTCATAAGCGCCGCTTTCGTATTATCGCCGTAGCCTATACCGTCCACCATTCCGGAACACAGCGCTATTACATTCTTTAACGCTCCGCCTATTTCAACACCGAGAGTATCGGTGCTTGTATAGACCCTGAAGGTTTCGCACATAAAGATGTCCTGAACCTTTTCTGCGGTTTTTATATCCTCAGAAGCCGCCACAACCGCCGTGGGAATAAAGCGTGCCACCTCCTCAGCATGAGAGGGGCCGGATAAAACCGCAACCTCACAGTCCGGAATTTCCTCTTTAATGCATAAGGACATGGTTTTTTGCGTTTCCGGTTCAAGCCCTTTTGTGCAGTTAACTATAAGCTTGCCTTTTACAAAAGGTGCCATTTCCCTTGCATAAGCACGCATTCTGTGACTGGGAAGAACAGTTACTATAACCTCTCCCCACTCTAATGCGGTCTTAAGCTCCGAAGTAAATTCAATACCCTCGGGTATTTTAACGCCGGGAAGAAAGGCCTTGTTTTCCATATCACGCTTTAAAGTTAGGCTTTCCTCCTCCTGCCACGACCATAATGTGACACTGTTGCCCTTGCTTTTTAATAGTATGGCAAGAGCAGTGCCCCAGCCGCCGGAACCTATAACTGATATTTTCATAAAATTACTCCTTACGTTTTGAAAATGTCGTTTTTGATTCTGTTCCCTTTAAAAGTCTTTCTATATTTGTCCTATGCCTAAATATCGTAAGTATTCCTGCAAAAAGCGTAAACACCGTAATATATATATTATTTACAAAAAAAGAGGCAATGATTGCCGCCGCCGCACCCAAAAGGGAGCCTAAAGAAACATAACGGGTAAGGGCAAAAGCTATAATAAATACTATAAGCGCCGCCGCTCCGATACGCCAATCCGCCATGAAAAGGGCAGTAACGGAAACTAAAACGCCCTTTCCGCCCTTAAATCCGAAATAAAGAGGAAAGTTATGCCCCAAAACGCAGCCGGCAGCTGCTAAAAGCTTTGCCGAAAGCACATCTGTCTTAAAAATATTTGCAATAGCCCAAGCCGCCAAAACGCTTATTACGCACTTTAATATATCCCCTGCGGTTACGTATAATGCGGCTTTTTTTCCGTAATTTCTTAAGGTATTTGTCGCACCGGCGTTTCCGCTGCCCATAGACCTTATATCTTTTCCCTTAATTTTCGATAAAATTATGGCAGGGTTTATGCTTCCCAAAAGATACCCTAAAAGCAAAGACAGAAAAAGCAATAAAATTTTCACTAATCAATCAGTCCTTTTTATCTTCATTTCTCTCTCTTATAATAAACTTTAAAGGAGTTCCTGTCAAGTCAAATGCTTTTCTTATCTGATTTTCCAGATATCGCAGATAGGAAAAATGCATAAGCTCCTTATCGTTTACAAAGAAAACAAAGGTCGGAGGCGCCGACGACGCCTGAGTAGCATAGTAAATTTTAAGCCTTTTTCCTTTGTCCGAGGGCGCCTGATTTTTATTTATCGCTTCAGAGAGTATATCGTTTAATGCGCCGGTGGGAATATGGGTATTATGCTTTTCATACACATATTTTACCGTATCTATAAGCTTGTCCGTTCTCTGTCCGGTTTTTGCGCTTATAAAAACCTGCGGAGCATAGCTCATAAAGGGAAGAGTATCTGAGATTTTCTTTTTAAATTCCTCCATGGTTTTATCGTTTTTCTCTATTAAATCCCATTTGTTTACGGCAATTATGCTTGCCCTTCCGTTGTCGTGGGCATATCCTGCAATTTTGCTGTCCTGCTCGCTTATGCCCTCTGCGGCGTCTATCATTATAACGCATACGTCGCTTTTCTCAATTGCGTTAAGAGAGCGCACCACGCTGTAACGCTCCACATTATCGTCTATTTTCCCACGCTTTCTCATGCCGGCCGTATCTATTATAACGTACTTTTGTCCGTCCTTTTCAAATTTGGAGTCCACAGCGTCCCTTGTCGTTCCCGGAATATCGCTTACAATTACCCTGTCCTCTCCTAAAATATGGTTTACAAGGCTGGACTTTCCGGCATTCGGCTTTCCGGCAACGGCGATTTTAATTGCGCCCTCCTCCTCTTGGTCTATGCCCTTTTCAGGAAAATACGAGCAGACCTCGTCTAAAAGCTCGCCCAGACCCATACCGTGAGTCGAGCTTATCGCAAAAGGCTCACCTATACCCAAATTATAAAATTCGTAAAATTCCATGGGCGGCTCTCCCGGCGTATCGGTCTTGTTGCAGGCAAGGATCAAGGGCTTGCCTGACTTTTGAAGCATTGCTGCCACGTCTATATCGGCGGCTGTAAGAGCGGATTTAACGTCCACCATAAAAATGATAACGTCCGCCTGCTCGATTGCAAGCTCCGCCTGTCTTTTCATCTGTCTTAAAATAACGTCGTCGCTTTTCGGCTCAATTCCGCCGGTATCAATCAACGTAAACGTTTTTCCGCACCACTCTGCGTCTTTATAAATTCTGTCCCTTGTTATTCCGGGAGTATCCTCTACTATCGCAGTTCTTCCGCCCGTCAGTCTGTTAAACAGAGTGGATTTACCCACATTCGGTCTTCCGACTATCGCAACCTTAGGTTTGGACATCTTTCCGCCTCCTTTTAAATCTTTATTCCGAGTATCGCTCCGACGGTGGAAAATCCGTCGGTTTTTATTTTGGTTATTTTTACTCCAAGCTCCTTTTCAAGCTCTCCTATTGTAACGTCGTCTAACATAACGTCGGTTTCTGCACGAAACATTACCTCAGGCATTAAAAGCTCCTCCGGCAGTTTTTTTCCTTTAAGCTGCTCCTTTACGTCCTTTCCGCACACCAAGCCGGCAACCGTCACGCCGCCGCCGAAAAAGTTATTTTTTATGGGAAATATGCTGCATTTTACAGACTTAAATTTTGACATAATCTCATTTGCCGTTTCCTCCATAACTTCACATGCGGCAAAGCCCGTGATAATGCCTACCTCCCTATCCTTGCTGTAATCTTTAATCTCCGAAAGGGCTTCCTTAGCCTCCTCCCTGAAGGAGGTAATCATTCCCACACCGTTTTCAATCTGGGGATAGCCGTCATAGCTTTCCTCATCCGGGAGCGATCTTTCGGCCTTAAGGTAAAACTCGTCCGACGCATATACGAAGCTTACGCCTCGTCTTTTTTTTGCTTTCTTCTGAAAGGACTCGATTAAGTCAATTACCTCTTGGGAGTCCTCTTTTAAAAACGGCTCAAGGTCGGGAAGATTTTCTCTGTATTTGGTAAGTCCCACGGGGACAACGCTTAAGCTCCCTACGTAAGGGTACAGACGAAAAAGCTTTTTTATGGTTTTCTCAAGCTCTTTTTTATCGTTTACGCCCTTAACAAGCACTACCTGGCAGTTCATTGTAATTTTATGCCGTGCAAGACGCTTCATTATCTTATACACTTCTCCGGCGTGCTTGTTTTTAAGCATCTCTACTCTCAGCTTGGGATTTACCGTGTGCACCGACACATTCACGGGGCTTATCTTCTGATAAATTATCCTTTCTATGTCACGCTCGGTAAGATTGGTAAGGGTGATATAGCTTCCCGTAAGAAATGACAGCCTTACGTCGTCGTCCTTGACATAAAGGCTTTCTCTCATACCGCCGGGCATCTGGTCGATAAAGCAGAAGATGCACTTATTTTTACATCTTTTCGTCTTACCCTCCTCGCCGTAGCAAAGCTCAAGACCTATATCTAAGCTTTCCGGGTTATTTATATAAATCTCCCGTTCGGCGCCGTCATTATCTAATATTTTTATATAAAGCTTAAGATCTGCCGTAAAAAAGCGGTAATCGAGCACATCCTTAATCTCTTCACCGTTTACGGAAACTATTCTGTCGCCTTTTTTGATACCCGCCGACCGGGCAAGGCTTTCTTCTTTAACCGAGATAACTAAAGGATAATTCATGTTTTAAAGCTCCTTGGCAAGGCTTAATATTTTTTGAACGTATTTTTTCTGAATTTTAAGTCCGAACATTTTGTCCTTTCTGACTTCGTAATCCATAGCGCCGGCATCTAAAAATTCAATTTTTTCCGCCCTATCTTCAAGATAAAAGGTAACGGTAACCAAAGCGTCACCCGATGACGTATTTTCGAGGCTTCCGTCATAGGACAAGGATATGAGGCTCTGATAAAAATCTGTTGCCTTCTCCCCGTCAATGCTCTTTCCGTTTACCGAAGGTTTTTCTCCGAAGGTGATTTTATACTCGCCCTCCTCGGAATTAATAACCACAGAGGACACCTCGGATATATAGTGAAGGCATATATGCTTGTCAACCAAATCGAAAACCGCAGAGTCCATAAACGAGAGCTTATCCTTTGAAACCTTGTATATTCCTCCGGCGCCGTCTTTTTTTACGTATACGCTTTTGCCGTCCTCGGCACCCAAAAAGTATTTCATCCTTTCGCTGTCGGTTACGATTTCAAAATATCTGTTATCATCAATCTGCGCTAAAGATTGGTCCATATCGTAAATAAAATCCGAAGCGCCTACCGAGGACATGCTTTCAAAAAGCGACTGAATGGCATTGGGCGACGCATTTGCCTTAACGGGTGTTGTAATCGCATAGCTAAACAGGTCGTCGGCGCTTTGGGAATTTTTATTAAGCTGCTTTTTCTCTACGGTAATCGGCTCGCCGCTGCAAATAACAGCCTTTGTTATACTGTCAATGCTTAAGCTTGTAAGGCTTAAATCCACAAATGCGCTCATACCCACCAATAAAAGTCCGGCTTCATCGGCCGTCATGGTATACACATTTTTATTGTCCGTTGTAAAATAATATTTAGCCCCTACTATGTTGTTTCCTATCAGAATATAATAATTATCTCCCTTATCGGTTGTGCAGGTAAGCTTTGCCGAAGGGGCGTCGAGTCCGTATTTTGAAAGAGAAGAAACATTCTCCTCAATAAGCTCCTGAGCCAAGGTTACCTTAAGTATGCTTTCCAACGATACAACGGTATTTCCGTAGGTTTTTTCGTTCTGCCTGAATACGCTTTGCCATTCGCCGTTATTTTTAAAAAATTCGTATTCACCCGTGCCGTTTGAAAGCTTCATGGAAACGACCTCGTCGGCTACGTTCCTTACTATGATTTCTTCTTGCTCGGTATTTTTATCTTCGTCGCCTGTTACAGGCGATTTATTTACAAAATAGATGCATACTGTAAGTGCCGCTACTATAACGGCAAGCACCGCTATTTTAGAATACTTTTTCACAGACGGCGCCTCCTTAAATATACATAAATTCCGTATCCGAAAAGTATTCCCGGGATAACTCCCATTAAAAATACCGTGCAGGAGGTAAGCTTGCTCTTTTCAAGCACCTCCATTTTTTCATGGATTATATTCTTTGAAGCAACCGAAACCGGTGCGTCCTCTATTCCCGACATATAGTTTATGGTCTTTACCACCAAATCCTTATCCGCATAGGATGAGGATGTGTCAATATAGCGGTCAAAAAGCATATAATACGTTCCGCAAATAAGGAGCCTCGATGTCGTTTCGGCATTATAAAGAGGATTCTTCCTCAAATAAACCATTAAATTTTTCTCGCCCTTTTCAGAGGCGGTATAATTTTGTCTTGAGTTTTTCTTTACCCAGTTTTCCCTGTCCATTGTAACGCCCGTATCTGATGTGGAAACCAAAACATTCGCCTCTATGCTGCTGTCCTTGTCCGAAAGCTCGATACTGTTGACCTCGCCCTCAAAAGCTCTTATCTTTGCGCCGGTAGATTTAAGATAGCTTGTAATAGCATGGTCCTTCATATCGGGCAGAAGATAACTGCCGGCTGCGCTTGAAGCAATATATGCGGTATTTGAATCGGAAACGCAGTCGTTATTTATCCATGCTCCCCAGTTTGACTTAAAATATGAATTTATGTTGGGGAGTGAATATGAGGGATTTGAATAAAACTGCACCCGTCCGCCTGCCTCCAAGTAATCGTCAAGCTTTTTAATATCCGAATCCGTAAAATCCTGAGTGGGACCTGCAAAAAGAAGCATATCCGCATCAGAAGGAATTTCGTCGGTTGTAAAGTCTATTATCTTAACGCTCATCGCTTCTGTATAGAGCATATTCATTATATAATCAAGATAGCTTGTGTTTTCCGTGACTTCTCCGTGTCCGACTGAAATATAAACCATCAAAGGATCGTCGCTTATTACATATCTTAAAGCCGCCGAAACATAGCTTTCAAGATAGTTTACCTTGGTATTTATTACTCCGTTTTCATTTTTTTCGCCGTATTCTATAAGTGAACTGTCGACAATTCTTACCTTGCCCGTTTCCTCACACTCCACAACAACGCTGTTATAGCTTTTAAGCTTATATTTCCTTGAAAAGCCCGGATCTGTATCAATATTTACCTCTTTAACATTTATATGCTCCGAGGCCTTGTCAAAGGTATCCAATATTTCGGAATATCTGGTATTTCTGTTTTGTGCGTTCGTCGCATAATAAATGTTAATATCCCGGTCTACCGTTTCAACAACGTCCTTGCTCTCATTGGCAAGTGTAAAAACTCCGTCGCCGGTCAAGTCGATTTTAAGGTTTGTCTTATTCCCCAAAACGGAAAAAAGCATGTTTACAAGTATTACCAAAGCGATAGCTAAGGCGGTAAGCGCCACACCCTCAATTTTAAATTTAAGCTTATTTTTATTCTGTTTCATAAAGGGCACCTCCTACCATCTGCGCTTTTCTATTACCCTTACGGTAAAATAGTTAAAAAGCGCCGCTATGCTTATGTAATAAACCAAAGACGAAATATTTAGTATTCCCAAAGAAAAATCCAAATAGCGTGTCGCAAAGGAAATGCTTCCCAAAACTGCGTAAAGAGCCGGATTTTGTATTGTCGGCACCACAAAAATTTCAACCGCAATCATTCCGATAAATACCGCAAAGCTGAAAACCGCGCTAATAACCTGATTTTCCGTCAGAGAGGATATAAATATTCCTATCGCCGCATAAACTGCGGAATATATGAAAAATCCAAAATATGAAAGAAGCGTCGTTCCTATTTGAGGATTACCCTGTATAGATAAAATCACAAGGTGAGGAACTGTGAAGATCAGTGCAACACCGATAAGAGTCATTGCCGCAAGAAATTTTCCGTACACAATATCCAAGGCGCTGACCGGAGCGCACAAAAGAAGCTGGTCGGTCTTTTCCGCCTTTTCCTCGGAGATAAGCCTCATTGTCAGAAGAGGCATTAAAACCATCATAAGGTATATCATTATGCTAAAGGTGTGGGAAATGTCGGAGCTTGTGTATAAATAAAGGTTTGTATAGCAAAAAATTCCCGAGAACATAAGCGTGAAAATGCCCAAAAACACATAGCCCATTGGGTTATTGAGATAATTTTTAAGCTCTCTTTTATATATTGCCCGCATTTGGCTCACCTCCCACATATTTTAAGAAAATATCCTCTAACGAAATGGTATCGAGTCCGAACTGCCTTACCGGAATATTCTCCTCGGCAAGAAGCTTCATTATATCGCTTCTTATATCGCCCGAGGTACGGATAACCATATCCGCTGTTTTTTCGTCTTTATCCAAAAGCTCGGCGCTCTCTACCTTGTCGATACCCAAAATCAGACCGGATAATCTTTCTGGAGCGCAGTCTGCCTTAAGTCTTAATCTCTTTTCGTCCTCAAATTCCGATATAAGCTTATCTGTAAACGCCGCGGCGGCAATCTTACCCTTTTGGATAATAATTACCTTTTCGCATACGGCGCTGACCTCCGATAAAATGTGGGAGCTTAAAATTACGGTATGATCCTTGCCCAGATCCTTAATCAATTCTCTGATTTCGATTATCTGCACCGGGTCAAGTCCAACGGTGGGCTCGTCTAAAATAAGCACCTCGGGATTTCCGATAAGCGCCTGCGCCAAGCCCACTCTCTGCTTATAGCCCTTTGACAGATTTCTTATAAGCCTTTTATAAACCGAATCTATTCCGCAGCGCTGGGCTATTTTTTCAATATGAAGCTCTTTTTCGCTTTTTTCGCCCTTCTTCGCCTTGCTTTTAAGCTTTACTCCCTTTAACTCAAAGACAAAATCCAAATACTCACAAACGGTCATATTGGGATAAAGCGGAGGCTTTTCAGGCAAATATCCGATATGCCTTTTCGCTTCCTTAGGATTTTCCAAAATATCCGTTCCGTCTATCAAAACCTTCCCCTCGTTTGACGACAGATAGCCCGTAATAATATTCATTGTTGTGCTTTTTCCGGCGCCGTTTGCGCCCAAAAATCCCATTACCTCTCCCTTTTCGACTCTGAAGGTTATGTTGTCTAAAACCTTCGTTTTGCCAAAGCATTTGGTCAGATTCGTAATCTCTATCATTTTTTCTTTGAGTACCTCCGCCTTATTTAATCTGTAATTTTTATGTGAAGCTCATCAAGCTGAACCGGGTCAACCGTGTCGGGAGCGTTTGTCATAAGCTCGGATGCATTCTGAACCTTCGGGAAGGCTATTACGTCCCTTATGTTGTCAAGCCCCTGAATCAGCATGCACAGCCTGTCAAGACCGTACGCCATTCCGCCGTGAGGGGGTGCGCCGTAACGAAACGCCTCGATAAGGAAGCCGAAGCGTGATTGTGCCTCCTCTTCGGTAAAGCCTAAGCAGGCAAACATTCTGTCCTGAAGCTCGGTATTATTTATTCTTATGCTTCCGCCGCCAAGCTCAACGCCGTTTAACACGATGTCGTAGGCTCTCGCTCTCACTCTTCCGGGGTCGCTCTCAAGATATTCTATATCCTCGTCCATAGGAGCGGTAAAGGGGTGGTGCATTGCGTAGAAGCGGTTATCCTCTTCGCTCCACTCAAGCAGAGGAAACTCGGTTACCCAAAGGAAGTTGAATTTATCCTTATCTATAATTCCGGTACGTTTTGCTATTTCGCATCTTAATGCGCCCAGAGCGTCAAATACGACCTTATTTTTATCCGCAACGATAAAGAGCGTATCGCCTGTCTTTGCCTTAGTCTTATCCTTTATTTTTGCTGTAACCTCGTCTGTTAAAAATTTTGCCGCAGACGACTTTATTCCGTCCTCCGTAAAGGCAATATATACAAGCCCCTTTGCCTTATAGGTCTTTACAAACTCCGTCAGTGCGTCGATTTCCTTTCTGCTGAAAAGGTGCTCCTCGCATTTTATGGCTCTTACGCTTCCGCCTGATTCAAGAGCGTTTTTAAATACGACAAAGTCCAAATCGGCGACGCAGTCTGAAATATCTTTAAGCTCCATAGAAAATCTGGTATCCGGCTTATCGGAGCCGAAGCGCTCCATGGCCTCTTTCCAGGTAAGCCTCGGGAAAGGCGTTTCTACGTCTATACCCTTATGCTCCTTCATAAGGCGCTTTAAAAAGCCCTCGTTAACCGTCATAACGTCCTCCTCCGAAACAAAGGACATTTCAAGGTCAAGCTGAGTAAACTCAGGCTGTCTGTCCGCTCTCAAATCCTCATCTCTGAAGCATCGGGCGACCTGCATATATCTGTCCATACCCGAAAGCATTAAAAGCTGCTTATAAAGCTGAGGCGACTGCGGAAGCGCATAAAAGCTGCCCTTGTGTATTCTGCTCGGCACAAGATAGTCCCTCGCTCCCTCAGGCGTGCTCTTTATAAGATAAGGAGTTTCGATTTCTATAAAACCGTTCTCGTCAAAATATTCTCTTGCAAGCTTTGTTATTTTGTGGCGGTCTGTAAGCTGCTTTTGCATAGACGGTCTTCTTAAATCAAGATAGCGGTACTTAAGCCTTAATTCGTCCTTCGCCTTTACGTCCTCCTCCACAACAAAGGGTGTGGTGTCCGCCTTCGCCAAAATCCTAAGCTCGGTAATTTTTACCTCGATTTCGCCGGTGGGAATATTCTTATTTACCGCTCCGCCCCTTTTCTGAACGATTCCCTTTACCCCAAGCACATATTCAAGCTTTACAGACGCCGCCTTTTTAGCTATATCCTTATCGTTTTCATCGGCGAAAAGCTGTATTATTCCGCTTCTGTCCCTTAAATCTATAAATACCAAAGAGCCTAAATTTCTTATTTTGCCTGCCCAGCCCATTACGGTAACCTCTCTTCCGATATCCTCTGAGGTTAACTCTGCACAGTAGCAGGTTCTTTTCATATTTCCCATTAATTCCATATTACAAAATCTCCTTACAAATATCTTCAAAAGAGGTATCCTTAGTTTCGCCGTTTCTCATATTTTTTATCTGTACCCGACCCTGCTCTATTTCGTTATCGCCCAAAATAGCCGAGTATTTTGCGTTTATTTTATCGGCGTACTTCATCTGCGCCTTTACGCTTCTGCCCAAAAGCTCGGTTTCAACACGCTTTCCTTGCTTTCTCAAGCCGTCCGCCAGCTTTAGAGCAAAAATCTCCGCCTTATCTCCGATATGGCCTAAGAAAAGCTCCGGGCACTCCTGTTCGGGAAGATAGGCGTTTTCCGCCTCCATAACTATCAGGAGTCTTTCCACGCCCATGGCAAAGCCTATGCCCGGAGTCGGATTTCCTCCTATTGTTTCGATAAGCCCGTCATAGCGGCCGCCGCCGCAGATAGTCCTCTGCGCTCCTATATCTAAATTAGTCTTTATCTCAAATACCGTTTTGGTGTAGTAATCAAGTCCTCTCACTATGGAAGGATCAATATTATATTCTATCGAAAGACTGTCAAGAGCCTTCTTTACGCCCTCAAAATGCTCTCTGCACTCGTCGCATATATAGTCTAAAAGCTTCGGAGCGCCCTCGGCAATTTTCGAGCATACCGGGCTTTTGCAGTCAAGCACTCTTAAGGGATTTTTTTCGAGCCTGCCCTTGCAGGTATCGCAAAGCTCGTCCTCATATTTTTTAAGATAGTCCCTTAAAATTTCGTTATACCTTTTTCTGCATGTGGGACAGCCTATTGAATTTATGTTTATGCTTATGTTTTTAATCGAAAGCTCGGACAAAAAACCGGACGCAAGGGAAATGATTTCAGCGTCAATCAAAGGACCCTTCGCCCCGTAGGACTCTATACCAAGCTGATGAAATTCTCTCAATCTTCCTGCCTGGGGCTTTTCGTGGCGGTAGCAGGAAATATCGTAATAAAGCTTAGTTATGGGGCTTTTTGCATATATGCCGTTTTCCAGATACGCCCTTGCCGCTCCCGCAGTCCCTTCCGGTCTTAAGGTTATGCTTCTGTCGCCCTTGTCGCTGAAGGTATACATCTCCTTTTGCACAACGTCGGTGGTATCGCCCACGCCCCGGCTGAAAAGCTCGGTATATTCAAAAACGGGCGTGCAGATTTCCTTGTAACCGAATCTTTTGCACACATCGTCAAATTTGCCTCTTATAAATTTCCACTTTGATATATCTTCGGGAAGAATATCTAAAGTACCCTTAGGCCTTTTTATCACTCGGTACCCCTTCTTTCAAAAATAATTTCAAGTCTTAAGTAAAATTACGCATACATATTCATTCTATTAATTTTATTCTTTTTTAGGCGTTTTGTCAAGTATAAGAAGCAAAAAGCCGCAAGCTTTAAGCTTACGGCTTTTTGGTTATTATTTAAATAAAGCTTATCTCTGCGCCCGGGACGAATCCTTAAGCATTACATCGTGAGCGCCGCCCTCGATTATGCTGGTTGCCGAAACAAGGGTGAGCTTTGCGGTTTTCTGCAAGGTGGGAATATCAAGCGCACCGCAGTTGCACATTGTGGAGCGCACCTTTGAAAGAGTCTTTGTAACATTGTCCTTTAAAGGTCCGGCGTAGGGAACATAAGAATCCACTCCCTCTTCAAAGGAAAGCTTTTTATCACCGCCGAGGTCGTATCTCTGCCAGTTTCTCGCACGGTTAGAGCCCTCGCCCCAGTATTCCTTAACAAAGTTTCCGTTAATGGAAATCTTATTGGTCGGGCTCTCATCAAAGCCTGAGAAATACCGTCCCATCATTACGAAATCCGCTCCCATGGCAAGAGCAAGAGTGATATGGTAATCGTGAACTATTCCGCCGTCAGAGCATATGGGAATATATACACCGGTTTTTTCAAAATACTCGTCACGTGCCGCAGCAACCTCAATAACGGCTGAAGCCTGTCCGCGTCCTATACCCTTCTGCTCTCTCGTAATGCAGATGGAGCCGCCGCCGATTCCGACCTTTATAAAGTCTGCTCCGCACTCGGCAAGATACATAAAGCCGTCACGGTCAATTACGTTTCCGGCGCCCACCATAACAGAATCGCCGTACTTTTCTCTTATAAAATCAATTGTGTCCTTCTGCCACTCAGAATACCCCTCGGACGAATCTATACACAAAACGTCGGCTCCGGCCTCAACAAGCGCAGGAACTCTCTCCTTATAATCTCTGGTATTTATTCCGGCTCCTACCCTTAATCTTTTATGCTCGTCCAAAAGCTCGGTAGGATTGCTTTTATGAAAATCATAGTCCTTTCTGAATACCATGCATACAAGCCTTCCGTCGTCGTCTATTATGGGCAGGGAATTTACCTTGTTATCCCATATAATATCGTTGGCTTCCTTTAAGCTTATACCGTTTTTGGCGTATACAAGATGGTCAAAGGGTGTCATGAAGGTGGAAACCTTGGTATCGGGTGCCATTCTGCTGACTCTGTAATCTCTGCTTGTAACAATGCCCAAAAGCTTGCCGGTCGCCGTTCCGTCATCGGTAACCGCAACTGTGGAATGTCCGGTTTTTTCCTTAAGCGCAATAACGTCCGCCATTGTCGCATCGGGTTTAACATTGGAATCGCTTACAACAAAGCCGGCTTTATGGTTTTTTACCTTTCTTACCATTTCCGCCTCAGACTCAACCGACTGAGAGCCGTAAATAAAAGATATTCCGCCCTCTTTTGCTAAAGCTACGGCGAGAGTATCGTTGGATACGGACTGCATTATCGCCGAAACCATGGGAATGTTTAAGCTGATTTTAGGCTCTTCTCCCTTTTTAAATTTTACAAGCGGTGTTTTCAGCGAAACGTTTGCCGGCAGACACTCCTTTGACGAATATCCCGGCACGAGCAGATATTCGCTGAACGTTCTTGACGGTTCTTCAAAATAAAAGGCCATAATTATCCTCCCGTTAAAATTCTGTATTTCTTTGATTATATACTTTCCGACATAAAAAGTCAATAAAAAATACACCGTCATTTTTCACGAAAATAACGGTTTTACATAATATATAATATAGGCATAAAAGTGCCTAACCTGGAGGTGCTTGTAATTGAAAAACTTAAAATTCACCTTGCTGGGAGGAGATTTAAGAAGCGCCAGCGCATGCGTTTACTTAAACGAAAAAGGCTACCGTGCCGACGCATTTTTATTAGACGACGCGCCTTTTCTTCCCGACTCATTAAAACGTGACGCTTTTCCCGTATCCGACTGCTACATACTCGCTCTTCCTGCCTCTTCAGACTCTGTGTTGATAAACAGTCCTTTAAGCGGACGCAGTCTTTCCGTCCGTGACTTTTTCTCGCTGATACCTGAAAAAAGTATAGTTTTGGGCGGACTGTTGTCCGAAGACTTTTACGCTCTCGCCCGTGAAAAGAACGTAATTGTCAAAGACTACTATTTATCGGAAGAGCTCCAGATAAGAAATTCCGTCCCGACTGCCGAGGGCGCATTGGAAATTGCAATGCGTGAAATGCCCATAACGCTTTCTGAGTCGAAAGCGCTGGTAATAGGCTACGGAAGGATTGCCAAGGCTCTCGTTCCCATGCTTAAAGCCTTGGGAGCAGATACCTCGGTAAGCACAAGAAGCTCCGAATCCTTAGCCTGGTGCTCCGTTTCGGGCATCGACGCCTTTCCCTTAAGCGAGCTTAAAGAGCGGATAGGGGAGTTTAATTTAATCTTCAATACCGCTCCGGCAAGGGTTTTGGAGGGAGAGCTTTTGTATAATATATCCCCCGACGCCGTTATAATCGACCTATCGTCCCGTCCGGGAGGCGTTGACCTTAAAAAGGCCTCCCTTTTGGGTCTTAAGGTTATATGGGCGCTGGGACTGCCGGGGAAATGCGCTCCCGTCACAGCCGGGCGTATTATTGCCGGAACGGTATTAAATCTTATAAACGGGAGGTGATTTTACGGAAAACAGCGACAGACTCAAAATAGGCTTTGCTTTAACGGGCTCCTTCTGCACCTTTGGCGCAGTGCTTCCGCAGATTGATAAAATCACGGCGGCAGGGATAGATGTTGTTCCCATTATGAGCGAAAAAGCCTACTGTACCGATACAAGGTTCGGAACCTCGGCGCAGTTTATTTCAAGACTTGAACAGATGACAGGTCGTGAGGTGCTTCATCTTCAGACACAGGTAGAGCCGATAGGACCTAAAAAGATGATTGACGCTTTGGTTATAGCACCCTGCACGGGCACAACAGCCGCAAAAATAGCAAACGGAATAAGTGACAGCGTAGTATCCCTGGCAGCAAAGTCCACACTCCGCAACAGCTTTCCCGTTGTAATCGCAATCTCCACAAACGACGGTCTTGCATCAGGAGCAAAGAACATAGGACTTTTATTAAATACCAGAGGGATATACTTCGTGCCCTACCGTCAGGACGATCCGGAAAAAAAGCCCCGTTCCTTGGTAGCCGATATGAATCTTATCCTGCCTACCCTTACCTCCGCAGTATCCGGAAGACAGCTGCAGCCGATTTTATGTTGAAATAAAAGCCTTTTGATATAAAATCAAGAGGCTTAAGACTGTCGAAAAAGCCCAGAAAAGTCTGGGCTTTTTCGACAGTCTGAAACGGAGCAGTGAAATTCACTGCTCCGTTTAATTTTCTTACCGGTACATCCCCTAAGCTATCCTTATTTTTCTATAAGCTTCTTTGTTTCAAGCGCAATGGCAAGCTCTTCGTTTGTGGGGATAAGGAACGCCTTTACAGTGGAATCGTCCGTGGTGATTAAAGCTTCCTTTCCTCTGACATTATTTCTCTCGTCGTCTACCTTAACGCCCATAAACTCAAAGGCACTTAAAACGTCCTTACGCATAAACGCATTGTTTTCTCCTACGCCGGCGGTAAACACGATTGCGTCGCAGCCGCCCATTGCCGCCATATAAGAGCCGATATACTTCTTTGTAACATAATGCGCCATGTCAAGAGCAAGCATTGCCTTTTCGTTCTTTTCATAGTACAAAAGCTCAAGATCTCTGAAATCGTTGCTTAAGCCGTCGGTAATTCCGTAGATACCGGACTTCTGATTCATAAGGTCGTTTACCTCGGCGGTAGTCATATTGTACTGATCCATGATAAAGGTAACAACCGCCGGATCAATGCTTCCGCATCTTGTTCCCATTATGCAGCCGTCAAGAGGTGTGAAGCCCATGGTGGTGTCAACGCTCTTTCCGTTTTTAACGGCGCAGATGGACGAGCCGCTCCCCAAATGGCAGGTTATTATCTTAAGCTCCTCTATGGGCTTTCCCATTAAAGCGGCACAGCGCTCTGCCACATACTTATGGCTTGTGCCGTGGAAGCCGTACTTTCTTATTTTCTTCTCTCTGTAAAGGCTCATGGGAAGAGCGTAAAGATAAGAGGTCTTGGGCATTGTCTGATGGAACGCCGTATCAAATACTCCGACCATGGGAACGCCGGGCATTGCCTCCTCGCAGGCTTCAATACCGGTAATATTTGCCGGATTGTGAATGGGTGCAAGAGGATAACATTCCTTTACGGCATTTTTAACCTCATCTGTAATTATTACGCTTCCGGAAAAGCTTTCTCCGCCGTGAACAACTCTGTGTCCTACGGCGTCAATCTCGCTTATATCCTTTATAACGCCTATTTCGGGATCGGTAAGGTACGAAAGTATGATTTTTACCGCCGCCGCATGGGTGGGCATTTGTTTATCAAACTTCTTTTTCTCGCCGCCGACTCTGTACTCAATGTTAGAGCCTTCTCTTCCTATTCTGTCGCAGTTGCCCTTTGCCATTACCTCGTCGTTATCCATGTTTATAAGCTGATATTTAACCGTCGAGCTTCCTGCATTGATTACTAAAATTTTCATCTTTTTTCCTCTCTTTCTTAATTTTTGTTCTGTGCCTGAACGCAGGTTATCGCAATAACGCCTACGATATCGTCAGCACTGCAGCCCCGTGACAAATCGTTTATGGGCTTTGCTATTCCCTGGGTTACGGGACCGTACGCCTCAGCCTTTGCAAGGCGCTGTACAAGCTTGTACCCTATGTTTCCGGCGTCAAGGTCGGGGAATACCAAAACGTTGGCCTTTCCGGCAACCTCAGAGCCCGGAGCCTTTGAAGCGCCCACCGAGGGAACCATCGCCGCATCAGCCTGAAGCTCGCCGTCAACCTTAAGATTGGGATAGAGCTCTTTAACTATTTTAGTAGCTTCCACTACCTTATCAACATCAGCGTGCTTTGCGCTTCCCTTTGTTGAGTGAGAAAGCATTGCAACATAAGCTTCCTTTTCCACCAAAAGCTCGAAGGATTCGGCAGAGCATGCCGCAATTGCCGCAAGCTTTTCCGGGTCGGGATTCTGCTCAAGACCGGAGTCTGCAAATATAAATGTTCCGTCGGCACCGTATTCGCAGTCGGGCACTACCATTAAAAAGAACGCCGAAACAAGCTTTACGCCGGGCTTTGTCTTTATTATCTGAAGCGAGGGGCGAAGGGTATTTGCCGTAGAGTGGCATGCGCCTGACACAACTCCGTCAGCGTCGCCGGCCTTTACCATAAGACATGCATAATACATATAATCTGAAAGCGCTGTCTTTTTTGCCTCCTCATATGTAAGACCTTTAGCCTTTCTTAATTCAACAAAAAGCTTTAAATATTCGTCGGTTTTTTCGTATGTATAGGGATTTACGATTTTTGCCTTGGATATATCAAGACCGCGGCTGTTTTCTTCGATTTCTTCGGGCGTACCTATTATAATAAGGTTTGCAATGTCCTCCTTAAGCACCTTTTCGGCGGCCTCAAAGGTTCTTCTGTCCATGGACTCGGGAAGAACTATCGTCTTTTTGTCGGCCTTTGCCCTTGCAATGGTTTTTTCCAGAAACTTACTCATTTTTATTACTTCCTTTCAGGATATTAAATCAAGGATAACCTTGATGTATATACTTGATTTTTTATAGCCATTATATTAAAATGGTAATAAAGGACGTGATATACTTTGAAAACTGCGGCTATAATAGCAGAATACAATCCGTTTCACAACGGACACAAATATCATATAGAGGAAACCAAAAAACACGCAGACCGCATAATAATCTTAATGAGCGGAAGCTTTGTTCAGCGAGGCGAGCCTTCAATATACTCAAAGTGGAGCCGCGCCGCCGCCGCAGTAAGAAACGGAGCTGATTTAGTTTTAGAGCTTCCCTTTTATTACGCCGTTTCAAGCAGCCGTGATTTTGCTTTCGGCGCCGTAAAAATCATCGACGCTTTAGGTACGGTTGATTTGCTCTCCTTCGGAAGCGAATCAGCTGATGCGGACATTCTTTCAGAAGGCTTAAGCGAGGATAAGCCTTCCCTTTATTCTGACCTTATAAAAAGATACCAGAAGGATGGCCTGTCCTATCCTGCCGCCGAAGCAAAGGCCGCAAAAAAATGCGGAATTTATTACCCGGATACTCCGAACGACCTTTTGGCGTCGGAATATATAAAGGCGCTTACCGCCTTAAAAAGCGGCATTACACCTCTTTTGGTAAAGCGTACCGCAAAGCACGATTCCTCCCAAAGCGTCGGGCGCTTTCTCTCAGCCTCTGCCATAAGGGACTTAATAAAAAAAGGCGAAGACATCTCTTCCTTTATTCCGGAGTCTTTAGACGAAGCCCCTTTATTTTTTGAAGACCTTTCAAAGCTGATTTATCTTAGCGTATTAAATCTTGACAGGGAGCGTTTTACCGTAAGAAGCCTGTCGGATACGGAGCTTATAAACACAATATGCAAAGCTGTCCCCACGCCCGATATAACATCCTATCTATATAATATTAAATCAAAAAGGTACACAATGTCAAGAGTAAAAAGAACTTTATTGCATATTTTAGTAAATTCCGGAGAAAAAATACCGGATTTTGAGCCGTACTCAAGAGTGCTTGCTCTAAACGATACCGGGAGAGAAATTTTAAGGGATATAAAAAAGTCCGGCAGAATAAAGATAATTACCAAGCTTGACAAAGAATATGTAAAGGAAAATCCCTCCTTAAGAGCCGACATTAAGGCAACGGACATAAGAAGCATTGCCTTAGGCAATATGTTAAAGGATGATTTTACAACCTCTCCCATAAAGCTATAAGCCGCCTTTTAAGGTGGCTTACAGCTTTATGGGCTTAGCTTTACATTTCTGCAGCAAAATTTCTCCCGATAAAATCGTACGCTCTTTTTGCAATAATAAGCTCTTCATTGGCAGGCGACACAAAAACCTTTACCTTTGAGTCGTCCTCTGATATTTCATTAAGCTCTTCGGTTTTTAAGTTATTTTTTTCTCTTGAAAGCTTTATGCCCAGGGGCTCTAACGAATCTAATGCAAGCTGTCTTACAAGCGGACTGTTTTCCCCAATTCCGCCGGAAAAAAATATGGCGTCGCAGCCTGACAGCACTGCAAAATATGCACCTATATATTTTTTTATCCCGTAAGCAAAGCTTTTAATGGTAAGAGTCGCACTTTTCTCGCCCGAAGCGGTAATATCTCTTAAATCGCCGCTTATACCGCTCATTCCGTAAAGACCGCTTTTCGATGTTAAAAAATTCATTGCGGCGCTTACCGAAAGCTTTTCCTTTTCCATAAGATAAAATAAGGCAAATGGGTCTATATCGCCGCACCGCTCTGCCATGGCAAGACCGCTCTGGGGCGAAAAGCCCATGCTGGTATCTATGCTCATGCCGTCTTTAATCGCCGTGACCGACGAGCTTCCGCCCAGGTGACAGGATATAACCTTATTAAAGCCCAATTTCTGCGATACATTGGCAGTATACTCGTGGGCTGCGCCGTGATAGCCGTATTTAACAATTCCGTATTTCTCCGCAAGACATCTGTCAATGGGATACATTCTTGCATAGTCGGGAATGCTTTTATGAAATTCCGAATCAAAGGCCGCAATAAGACAAAAGTCCTCCTTCATTTTGCGGAAGGCCTTTATAACGGAAATATATGCCGGATTGTGCGCCGGCGCATATTTTGAGTATTCTAAAAGCTTTTCTATAACAGAATCGGTGATATATGAAATTTTTCCGTCCGCACCTGCCATAACCGTTTTAAATACTACAGCGTCAATGTCCGAAAGATGCTCTATTATCCCCTCGTGAAGTAAAAAGCCCATGGCGGTTTCAATACACGGAAGATACCCTTCTTTTGTATCTGCTTCACCGGTGATTTTATCAAATTTGCCCTTATATTCATAGGGTGAATTTTCAGAGCCTATTCTTTCAAATTTTCCTCTTGCCACACATACCGTTTCCGTCATCTCAAAAAGCTTGAACTTAAAGCTTGTGCTTCCTGCATTTACCGCTAATATGAATATTTTCCCGTCCGTAAAAATCAATCCTTTCTTAAGATTGATTTTACCCTTAATACAAAAAAATATCCGTCCCTTAAAGGGACGGATAAAAAATCAGTAAATAGTTGTGACTTCCTCTTCGGGAGGCTCTGCCTTTTCAATTTTAATAAGCTTTAAAACCGGCGCTTTTTCGCTGTACAGCCTGTGCTTTTTCATTGTAATACGCGCGGTTAGCGTGTTCCAGGTGCCGTTCTTTGCATCTGCCTCTCCCTCAAATTCACATGCGATGGGTCTGTATTCTATATCCGCCTCGCAGCAGGTCATGACCTTTCTTCCAATTAGGAGGGTATCTCCTCCGGCTTCCTTCGGCCTTGCTACCATACCCTTAAAGCGGACGCACCGACCTTCGTATTTATCGGGCTCCTCCATAAGGTCACGGTACCATATGGCGTAATCTTTGTCCCCGATTTCTATTACGGGAGCGTTTACGTCAAAGGGCAGAGGATCCTTTATATCATCATAATAAAGCTCGCCGTCAACGTATTCGTATATTATCTGGCACCGCCTGTTTATACCTCGGATTATTTTGTGTATTGCCTCCTTGTCGGTTTTATCGGTAGCACGGTTTACCGCCACAAGCTCGCAGTCGGTAAGCTTGTCCACCATTAGCTGACGCATATTCTGGTTATAGGCTGTAAAGGTACTGCTGTCGGCAAAAAAAATCTGCTGATATAAAATCCAGTTATCGGGCAGAGCCTTGTATAAATCGGGCAAAAGCCACATGCCGTTATATTCGATAAGCACACGGTCCGCCTTGTACTTTCTTGCGGTTTTATATAAAACAGAGGCTTCAAGCTCATCGGGCGAATTAACGTATTCTATAAATACGTTTTTGACCTTGAATTTTTCCTTTAAGTATTCCTCCTCGCCCTCCTCGCACACGATTAAAAGCGTGCGGTCATCGGGATTAAACTTTTCATCCTCCAGCGTTTCCTGAATAAATTTCGTTTTACCGGCTTCAAGAAAGCCGGTAAAAAGGTATACGGGTATCTCACGATCCATAAAAGCACCTCCGCTATTCGGTCATAAAGAGCTTGGCAAGTGCGTCTTTTTTTATTTTAGAGCCGATAACGCAAATTCTTCCGGTCACATCGGGGGCGCCTTTTCTTACGTCAATAAAGCCCGGAACGTAGTCGTAATGAATGAAGCCGTCCTCTCCGTCAACTATACCCTTGGCACGAAGAACTGTTCCGTATTTCTCCTCGTCGGAAAGCCGGGACAACGCATGTTTTATTTCCTCTTCGGTATACTTTCTCGAGGTTTCTTTTCCCCAGCTTTCAAACACCTCGTCGGCATGGTGGTGGTCATGGTGATGTTCATGGTCATGGTCGTGTCCGCAACAGCAGTGCCCATGCTCGTGGTCGTGGTCATGCTCGTGCTCATGCTCGTGCTCGTGTCCGCAACAGCAGTGCCCATGCTCGTGCTCATGGTCATGCTCGTGCTCGTGCTCGTGGTCGTGCTCGTGCTCGTGGTCGTGGTCGTGCTCATGCTCGTGGTCGTGCTCGTGCTCGTGCTCTTCTTCCTCAAGGTGCTTTAACGCCGCCTCAAGGGTATTGGTTTTCTCCATAGCCGAAAGAATGGTCTTACCGGAAAGAGAATCCCACGGAGTTGTAACAAGCACCGCCTTTAAGTTGTGCTCTCTTAAAAGCTCGGTACATTCCTTAATCTTCTCCTCTGTTGCGTCCTGAGTGTGACTTAACACAATGCATCCGGCGTGCTCTATTTGGTCGTTGAAAAATTCTCCGAAATTTTTCATATACATTTTGCACTTTTTAACATCTGCTACGGTTACAAAAGCGTTAAGCTTAAGAGAATCCACCCCGGCACGCTCCACAGCCCTTATAACGTCGCTTAATTTTCCGACTCCGGAGGGCTCTATCACAATCCTGTCGGGAGAATACTTTTCCGCCACCTTTTTAAGCGCCTCGGCAAAATCTCCCACAAGACTGCAGCAGATACAGCCGGAGTTCATTTCGGTTATTTCAATTCCGGCGTCTTTTAAAAATCCTCCGTCAATTCCGATTTCACCGAATTCGTTTTCAATAAGAACAATTTTTTCTTCTCCGTAGGCTTCCTTAATAAGCTTTTTTATAAGCGTCGTTTTGCCGGCGCCGAGAAAGCCGGAGAAAATATCTACCTTTGTCATAAGACAGTCTCCTTTCATGAAGGTAATTATATACCGATTTATTTTAAAAGTCAACAGGTGAAAACAGCACGGGCTGCCACATACGGGTGCCGTGCTGTTTTTATAATTAGGCTTTAATAAAAGCGGACTTTTTATTTAGGCACCGCTTATCATAATAAAATCAAAGGTCTTATAAAACCTTGCTTAAAAACGACCGTGTCCTTTCATTTTTAGCGTTTGTAAATATGTCCTCGGGACTGCCCTCTTCGCAGATAACGCCTCCGTCTACGAATATCACTTTATCGGCAACCTCTTTCGCAAAGCCCATTTCATGGGTAACTACAACCATGGTCATGCCGTCCTTTGCCAAATCCTTCATAACCTGCAGTACCTCGCCGACCATCTCCGGGTCAAGTGCGCTTGTAGGCTCGTCAAACAGCATAACGTCCGGATCCATGCAAAGAGCCCTCACTATGGCGACTCTCTGCTTCTGACCGCCTGAAAGCTCCGACGGATAGGAGCTTGCCCTGTCCTTTAATCCAACCTTGTCAAGTAGCTCCAGCGCCTTCTTTTCCGCCTCAGCTTTAGGCATTTTTTTAAGCTTTATAGGTCCCAAGGTCATATTTTTCAGTACCGTCATATGAGGAAAAAGGTTAAAGTGCTGAAATACCATGCCCATTTTCTGTCTGTGCTCGTTTATATTCGTCTTAGGGTCGGTAATTTCATTGCCCTCAAAGGTAATCGTTCCCGAGGTGGGATGCTCCAGGAGGTTTAACGAACGCAAAAATGTGGATTTTCCCGAGCCCGAGGGGCCGATAACTACCACAACCTCGCCCTTTTTTATCCCGGTAGAAATGCCGTCCAAGGCTTTGATTTTGCCGCCGTTATAATATTTGCAAAGGTTCTTGACCTCGATTAAATACTCACCGTTCACTCTTACGCAGCCTCCTTTCAAGGACGCCCACCAGTTTTGTAAAGAATATAACCATTACAAGGTATATAAGCGCTACGGCAATTAAGGGCATAAATGCCGAATAGGTCGCCGCGCGGATTATATTTCCGCCCATGGTAAGGTCCCTTATTGTAACATAGCCGGCAACTGAGGTTTCCTTAAGAAGCACGATAAACTCGTTTGCAAGTGCCGGAAGCACATTTTTAAATGCCTGCGGAATTATTATATACATCATTGTGCGTTTATAATCAAAGCCTATGCTTCGTCCGGCTTCAAACTGTCCCTGATCCACCGACATAATGCCCGAGCGCACTATTTCGGCAACGTAAGCGCCGGAGTTGATTCCGAAAGCTAAAACGGCAACCAAAAGGCTGTTTCTTGAGCTTGCAAATATTATGTAGTACATTATCATAAGCTGTACTACAACGGGAGTTCCCCTTATCACGGTAAGATACACCTGGCATATCCAGTTTGCAATGCCCAAAAGAGTCTTTCCTGCACCAGACCTCATATCTTCATGGGTTTTGTCATAGCTTGAGCGCACTATCGCAACCAAGGCTCCCAAGGCTATGCCGATAATTACCGCACAAAATGTTATTATGAGAGTATTTTTAAGACCGCTGGTAATGAATTTCCAGCGAGCGCCGTCTATAAAGTTCAGTATAAAATCCGCCTTGACCGAGGCGAACCATTCTTTAAAAGCGTCCGTTTATATCACCTCTTTAACAAAAAGCAGGGGCGGATTTATCCGCCCCTTGGCTATCCTAAAAACTTATTTATTGTTATTTGCCTCAACATAAGCCTTAGCCGGCTCGTTATCAATTATTACGCAGTCAACCTTGCCTGTAACAAGAGCCTGAACAGCCTCGTTTCCGGACGCATACTTCATAACTCGGTCTGCTCCGAAATCGCCCTCGGCATATATGTCGCCTGTAGTACCCTTCTGAGTACCTACAAGATATGTTGCGCCCTCAGCAAAAAGGTCGTCAACAGATGTAATAGCGCTGTCCTCGGGAACGATAACAACCTGGATACCCTTAGCGTAGGTATCGGAGAAGTTAATGCTCTGAAGTCTATCTTCCGTAACGGTCATGCCCGCCATACCCATATCGGACTTTCCTGTCTGTACGGCAGTGATGATAGCGTCAAAATCCATATCGTCTATAACAAGCTTTCTGTCAAGCTTGTCGGCGATTGCGGCCGCCATTTCAGCGTCTATGCCCACAACCTTGTCTCCCTCGTAATATTCATAGGGAGGGAACTGGGCATTTGTAGCCATGTGAAGCTCTTCCTTGCCCTCTGCGTCAGTCTGGAAGCTTAAATCATGCTCTGTTCCGGAAATGTACTTGTCAACTATCGCCTGTGCTGTTCCTTCCTCGGTAAGCTCGGCAAGAGCCTTGTTTATCTCGTCTAAAAGCTCGGTGTTTTCCTTTGCTACGCATATTGCGTAATCCTCGTCAGTATACTCGGTATCTAATATCTTAAGAGTAACCTTTTTGCTTCCGCAGCCGGAAAGCATTGTGCAAAGCAGTGCGGCAGAAGATACGGCCGCAAAAATTTTAGCAAATGTCTTTTTCATTTTCCTTTCAAATCCTCCGTATTCTTAAATAATGCATATATTATAGCAAGCGTCTTATAATTATGCAAGATATTTTTTAAAAATAATTTTAGCTCCGCCGCTTTTGTTGTGTTTTTGAACTATTTTATTCTATCTTTTTTTATATTTTTATGCATTTTTTATATTCAGCGTTCAAAATGCCGTCAATTCAAAGTGATATTTATTCATAAATAATTAAATTATACGCTTAAGAAAAAGAAAAATCACCAACATTTATTCAAATCTTCCCATTTTTTATTTTAAATTTACTGTTTACAATTCTGCTTGTGTTTGATATAATAATTGAAATGAAAGTATTATGCATATTTAATATGTAAAGGTGGTTAAAAATGGTATCAGTAAAAAAAGGCTCCGGGATAAAGATAAACGTGCCCGTAATTATAGCAGCGGCGGTACTTGTGCTTGCCCTCACCGTTTCTTTAGTAACCGTTATTAAGTCAAAAAGCAATGTGATTTTATCCGGTGTAACTGCCGGAGGAGCGGATTTGTCCAATATGACCTTAGAGCAGGCGGAAAGCGCCCTTACGGAAAAAATCATTGCAACCTCTGAAGAAAAAATAAAAATAAAAGCCGGAAACGACGAGTTTTCGGCAACCTATAAGGATTTCGGCGCCTCTTATGACCTTAAGAAAACTGCCGAGGACGCTTTTGCCTACGGACACGGTGGATTTTTCTCCTCGATAATTCCTGCGCTTAAATCGGTTTTCGGCGGAGAAACAAAAATCGAGCTTTCGGTTATAATAAACGACCGTGTGTTTGACAAAACCATGGCGGAAAATACCGATTATGACAAATCCGTAGAGGCTTCCTTTTATCTTACGGACAGCTCTATTGAGGTAACAAACGGCACCGGTGCTTATACCATAAACCCGGTGACAGCAAAAAAATCCCTCGTGGAAATGATGAAAAATCTCGATTTTTCCACCCTCACCTTTAAAAAGGAAAATATCGAGCCCATAGCCTTTGACATAGATATAATAACCGAAAACTATTCCGAGGAGCCGACTGCGGCTTCATATGCCAGAGATTCTCTGGGCGAAATATATATAACTCCCGGTCATGAACGGGTAACCGTAGATGCAAAAGAGGCTCGGGAAATAATAAAAAACCATAAGAAGCCCGGGGAATCCTACAGTATTCCTGCCTCTGTTGAGTCGGTGGGTGCAACCGAAGATGAGCTTGCCGACGCACTTTTCCGCGACAAGCTTTCAAGCTTCAGTTCAAGCTTTTCCACCAGCAACAGCAACAGGAGCACTAACGTTACGCTTGCGTCAAAAAGTATAGACAACAAGGTGCTTCTCCCCGGCGAATCCTTCTCGTATAACGGCACTTTGGGTAAAAGAACGCCGGAGGCCGGCTATAAAATGGCAGGGGCTTACGCAAACGGTCAGTCCGTCCAGCAGTACGGAGGCGGAATATGCCAGGTGTCCTCCACCTTATATAACGCCGTTCTGCTTGCCAATCTTAAAGTAGATCAGCGTACCTGTCACATGTTTAAGGTAGGCTATGTTCCCTTGGGACGTGACGCCACGGCGGATTACGGCACCGTCGATTTCGTATTTTCAAACAATACCGATTACCCCATAAAAATTTCAAGCTACACAACCTCATCAAAACAGGTAATATGCGAGATAATAGGAACAAAAACTCAAGACTTTACCGTGACGCTGGAAACAACGGATGTGGTGACTGTTCCCTTTACCACGAAAACCGTGGAGGATCCCAATCTTCCCGAGGGTACCGAGAAAATAACCGAGCGCGGCTCTGACGGGGCAAAATGCTCACTTTACAGGATAGTATCCATAGACGGAGAGGTGGTTTCAAAAACCTTTGAAGCCTCAAGCTACTATATGCCCCACAATCAGGTGGTTACCGTGGGTACAAAGAAAACCGAGCCGGCGGTTTCCGAAGCTATCGAGCCTCCGGCGGAGGATTTTTCCGATACGCCCGAGCAAAATGCAGAAGCCAATTCCTCCGCTCTTGTCGAAGAAATTTAATCAACCCCTTAAAATGCAGGGCAAAAACCGACGCCCTGCATTTTAAGAATTTAAAGAAAGGATGAATTACCATGTGTCCGAAGGATTCATACGATAACCGTTCCATACAGTCTTTAAAGGGCGCCGAAAGGATAAGATACAATCCCAGCACCATTTTAGGCTCGAACGGACTGGAGGGCTGCGAGCACGCATTTTTTGAAATCCTCTCAAACTCCATTGACGAAGCCCGTGCCGGCTTCGGAAAAGTAATTGAAGTAACAAGGTTTTCCGACCGCTCCATTCAGGTTAAGGACTACGGCAGAGGTATCCCCTTAGACTTTAACGAAAACGAGGGGCGCTATAACTGGGAGCTTGTATTCTGCGAGCTTTACGCCGGCGGAAAATACCACGGCAACGAAACGGACACCTATAAATACAGTCTGGGCTTAAACGGTCTGGGCGCCTGCGCCGCCCAGTGCACGTCCGAATATATGGACGTGGAGGTCTGCCGTGACGGCAAAATATATTCTCTTCATTTTGAAAAGGGAGAGAATATAGGCGGACTTTTAAAGCTTGATTCTGCCTCAAAAAAGACTTACTCCGTACAAAAATGGCGTCCCGACCTTGACGTTTTTACGGATATAAATATTCCACTTGAATTTTTTACAGAAACCTTAAAGCGGCAGGCGATAGTCAATTCGGGTCTTACCTTTATTCTTTTTGACGAAACAGCCGAGGGTACAAAAAAGTATGAATTCTGCTATCCCGAGGGCATAAAGGGCTACGTCGAGGAGACCGCCTCAGGAAAAAACGAAACCTCAATCCGCTATATCGAGGCGGAGCGTACAGGCCGCGACAGGGCTGACAAGGAGGACTACAAGGTAAAGATGCAGGCGGCATTCTGCTTTTCCCCCTCCGACCCCATGATAGAATTTTATCACAATTCAAGCTTTTTGGAATACGGCGGCGTGCATGACGCAGCAACAAAAACCGCCTTTGTCTACGCAATTGACAAATATATAAAGCAATGCGGAAAATATCAGAAAAACGAATCCAAAATAACCTTTAACGATATTTCCGACTGCCTTATTTTGGTCATAAGCTCCTTTTCCACCCTTGTAAGCTACGAGCATCAAACCAAAAAGGCGGTAAACAACCCCTTTATAAAGGAGGCTTTGACAGACTTTTTAAAGCACAACCTCGAGGTCTATTTCATCGAAAATAAAAAAGAGGCCGACATGATAGCCGACCGAGTGCTTATAAACAAAAGAAGTCGTGAAACCGCCGAGCGGACAAGGGTAAATCTTGTCAGCAAAAAGGTTTCCTCCACCTTAGACGTTACGAATAAGGTTAAAAAATTTATTGACTGCCGCACCAAGGACGTTTCAAAGAGAGAGCTTTTTATAGTTGAGGGCGACTCTGCCGCAGGCTCCTGTAAAATGAGCCGTGACGCCGAATTTCAGGCTATAATGCCCATAAGGGGCAAAATATTAAACTGCCTTAAGGCCGACTTTTCAAAAATATTTAAAAGCGAAATTATTTTAGACCTGATAAGAATAATGGGCTGCGGTATCGAAGCAAAAACTAAGCTTAACAAGGAATTTTCCGACTTTGACATTACAGCGTTAAACTACAGTAAGATAATAATATGTACAGATGCGGACTACGACGGTTTTCAGATAAGAACTCTTGTCCTCACCATGCTTTACACTCTGACCCCGTCCCTTATCGAAAACGGAAGAGTTTTCATTGCGGAAACTCCGCTTTTTGAAATCAATACCAAGGAAAAGAAAAGCCGCACGTTTTTTGCCTACGACGAACGGGAAAAGGCGGAGATTTTAGCGCCCCTTGACGCCTCGGGCATAAAATATACAATTCAGCGCTCCAAGGGTCTTGGCGAAAACGAGGCGGATATGATGTGGCTTACCACAATGTGCCCCGAAACAAGAAGGCTTATTAAGGTAATGCCGGCGGACGCAAAGGAAACCGCCGCCATGTTCGACTTATTTTTAGGCGACAATCTCTCAGGCAGAAAAGAATATATCGCAGCCAACGGCTCGGAATATATGGAAATGCTTGACATCAGCTAAAAATATTCTCCGTCCCGGGAAAGCATAAAAGGCTTTCCCGGGCTTTCTTATTTAAGACAGCGCTCAACGGCTCTCACAGTAAATTTAATCTGTTCCTTTGTGGTAAATATCCCCGGGGAAAAGCGGACGGTCCCTGTTTCTATCGTACCTAAGGTTTTATGTGCCAAAGGAGCACAGTGAAGTCCCGACCGGACGGCAATATTATATTCCTTTGACAGCATATCCGAAAGCTCTACACTGCCTATCGGTGCCGTAATCGAAACTACTCCGACGCTTTCTTCGCTTCCGGGTCTGCCGTACACCCGTACTCCTTTAATAACGGACAAATCCTCGGCAAGGATTTTAGCAAGCTCTCTTTCCTTTCTTCCGATATTTTCCGCCCCTGCCTTTAATATATACCGGACTCCGGCACAGAGTCCGGCTATTCCGGGAACATTGGCAGTTCCTGCTTCAAATCTGTCGGGCAGAATATCAGGCTGCTTTAAGGATTCCGACATGCTCCCCGTTCCGCCCTCGATTAAGGTTTGAAGCTTAAGTCCTTCTCTTATATAAAGCCCTCCCGTTCCCTGTGGTCCCAAAAGTCCCTTGTGACCGGGAAAGGCAAGAAGGTCGATTTTACACTTTTCCGTATCTATACCGACCGCTCCGGCAGACTGAGATGCGTCAACCATAAACAGCGCATTATGCTTTTTTACTGTTTGGCCTATTCTTTCAATATCGTTTAAGCTGCCCGACACGTTTGATGCATGAATAAGGCATACCAAGCCGGCCTTACTTCCCGAAAGAGCCCTGTCCACCGCCTCGGCAGTCACATAACCGTCTTGGTCGGCTTTAATTAAAATAAGCTCCGCTCCCCCGTCTGAAAGAGTTTTTGCCGGTCTTGCAACTGCGTTGTGCTCCATAGACGATATTGCAAAACTATCGTATTTTCCGACCGCTCCCTTAAGAGCCGTATTTATCGCCGCAGTCGCATTATTTGTAAATATAATGCTTTCCGGAGTATGAATATTAAAAAGCTCTGCCAGCGACTCTCTTGCATCAAATACAATCTCAGAGGCTCTAACCGCCGCACGGTATCCTCCGCGTCCGGGACTTGCCGCCGAGCTCATCGCACGCATAACGGCCTCCCTGACGCTTTTTGGCTTAAAAAAGGAGGTCGCCGCATTATCAAGATAAATCATAACGTCACTCCTTTCTCCTGTAAGACAAATCTTTTTTGCCGCCGAGCTCGTCATACACGCCCTTTACGGCTATCTTAAGGCTTTTTGCCGCAGTGAGTGCTTCATCCTTATACCGATCATTTACACGCACCGAATATCCGCATCCGCCCTCGGAAATACTTTTCGGCGTCTGAACCACTTCTGCGGATATTTTCTTTTCGGCAAGCAGTTTCTTCATTCTTTCCGCCGATGTGGCAGAGGATAAAACTATAAGCATTCTTCCACTCCTTTCGCAGGAGAAATCACCTGCCATTAGACATTTTATGCCCGAATATGTGACCTGTCACAAAAAATAAACCCTATTCAAAAAATTTTTACAAAAATATTAAAGATTTTTCTTGCAAAATTAACAAAAAGATATTATTATAATATATGAGAGTGTTTATAAAGGAGAGATTTATTAATGTCCAATAAATTTTTTCAGAATGTCATATACCAGTTAAGAGAAGCGTTCGGTCGTCCTGTGGGTGTAATATTTGACAACGATACCATTCGTTCGTTCAATGATATGAGCGCCATAGAAGGAGTTTTGGCCGAGGTTACCCGTCAGTGCGGAGAGCCCGGAAAGGTATATACCGCCGCAGGCTTTACGTTTATGGGAAGCGGCGTTCGTGGAAAAACCGAATTTATCGCTTTTGTTGATGGCGAGGACGACGAGGCAAAAAAATTTGTCAGCATACTTTCCGTTACCATTTTGAGCATAAAGCAGTTTTACGATGAAAAATACGACAAGATAAACTTTATAAAAAACGTACTTTTGGATAACATCCTGCCGGGAGATATATCCGGCAAGGCAAAGGAGCTGCACATTCCCACCGACGTTTCAAGAGTAGTCATGACAATAAGAATTTCCAACGACTATGAGCAAACCGCCTCCGATATGATATCAAACATCTTCCCCGACAAGGAAAAGGACTTTGTTATAAGAATAGACGAAAAGGATATTGCCGTTGTCAAGGAGGTAAAGCCCGGTCTTACCGATAAGGATATAAATAAGATTGCAAAATCCCTTTTAGACACCATAAATTCCGAGCTGATGCTTAATGCCTCCATCGGTATCGGAACGATTATTTCCGATATTAAGGAGCTTGCGAAAAGCTACAGAGAATCCCATGTCGCTCTTGAGGTGGGCAAGGTTATGGATACCGACAAGCCGATAATAAGCTATAACAAGCTTGGCATCGGCCGTCTTATATATCAGCTTCCGACCACTTTATGCAAGCTGTTCTTAGACGAGGTGTTCAAAAAAGAATCCATTGACTCCTTAGATAACGAAACGATACTTACAATTCAGAAGTTCTTTGAGAAGAATCTTAACGTATCCGAAACCAGCCGTCAGCTTTACGTCCACAGAAATACCCTTGTTTACCGTCTTGACAAGGTGCAGAAGCTTACCGGTCTTGACCTAAGGGTATTTGACGACGCTATCGTATTTAAGGTAGCTATGATGGTTAAAAAATACTTAGAATCCAATCCGAATAAAATATGAGGTGCTTATTTTGATAGAATTCGTAAATGTTTCGCTTGTGTACCCCAACGGTACCAAAGCGCTTGACAATCTGTCTTTTAAAATAGAAAAGGGTGAGTTTGTCTACCTTACCGGAAAAAGCGGCGCCGGAAAATCTTCTATAATGAAGCTTTTAATGCGTGAGGAAAACTTAACCTCCGGTCAGATTTATGTAGACAGCGTTGAAATATCCGGTCTTTCCAGAAAAGAAATACCGTATTTGAGAAGAAGTCTTGGCATGGTATATCAGGATTTTAAGCTTCTGCCAAAGACCAGCGTTTATAACAATGTTGCTTTTGCCATGCAGGTAGTCGGCGCAAGCAGTCGTGTTATAAGGAAGCGTGTTCCCGAGGTTTTGGATCAGGTAAGGCTTTCAAACAAGGCAAGATGCGACATTTCCGAGCTTTCCGGCGGCGAGCAGCAGAGAGTGTCCATCGCCCGTGCGCTTGTAAACAGACCTACCGTAATTCTTGCGGACGAGCCCACAGGAAATCTTGACAAGGTTGTCGCCATGGATATCATGGATACCCTTGAGGCAATTAATAAAAGCGGTACCACAGTAATGATGGCGACTCACGCCTCTGAAATTGTCAACGCACGTCCTAAGCGCCTTTTGACAATTCACAAGGGCAAACTTATCCGTGACGAAGAGGGAGGCTTGTATAACCTTGATGACTAATTCCAGATATTATACCAAAACCGCACTTTTAAGTATGGCGAACAACCGTCTGATGACGGTGTCCTCCGTTCTTACAATAGGCTGTTGTCTGTTTCTGTTCAGCGTATTTTTGCTCTTTACCATGAATATAAATTACATAAGCGATCAGGTAAAGTCCCAGTGTGAAATTCAGGCTTATATAGATTCATCTTTAGACGACGAAACAGCCGAAAGAATAGCTGACGAAATTGGAAAAATAGACAATGTCGCCTCCACAAAATTTGAAAGCAAGTCTGAGGCGTTTGAAAATTATGCCCAGCGTCTGGGCGGCGATTCCGTGGCTCTTGAGGGCTTAAAGGGCGAGGACTTTTTAAGAAACAGCGTTAAAATCAGCCTTAAGGACCTTACTCTGTCAAAGGAAACAGCAAAAAAGGTTTCCCAGGTTTCGGGCGTTGCCGAGGTTAAAAATCACCAGGATACGGTAGACCGTGTTATAAAGGTAACAAGCTATGTTCAGACGGCAAGCTTTATAATCATGCTGATACTTATGGTGGTTTCGCTTTTCATTATATCAAACACCATAAAGCTTTCTGTTGCGTCAAGGGCAAACGAAATTCACATCATGAAATTTGTCGGCGCAACGAACTGGTTTATCAGATGGCCCTTCATTATAGAGGGTATATTTATAGGCTTCCTTGGGTCGCTTTTAGCCCTTGCGGTGACTTACCTGGGCTATGTGCCCCTTTACAATTCGGTTACCGAAGCGTTTTCACTGCTTAAGCTTTGCACGCCCTCTTCCGTTTCATCAGCTTTAATTGGTCTTGTGATACTTTTCGGTTGCCTGATGGGCGGATTTGCAAGCACAATTTCCACCACCCGTCATCTTAAAGTATAAGGAGGACTGAATTTTGAAAAAAAATAAAATTATTCTTTCCATAATTTCACTGCTTGTTGCGATTGTATTTATAGTTACGTTTATCGCCGCCGTTTTTCCCTCAGGCGCCGCTAATTTAAATCAGCAGCTTAGGGATGCACAAAATCAGAAAAAAGCTGCTCAGCAGCAGCTTTCCAGTATTCAGTCGCAGAAGAAAACCGCTCAGGCGGATAAGGATAAAATCGATTCCGAAATTGCCTCGTTAAATTCCCAGATAAATTCCGTGCAGGCAGAGCTTAACGAAACAAACTCTAAGCTTGCCGTAAAGGAGGGTGAGCTTGTCGCCGCAGAAGAAGCATGCGAACAGCAGTTTGAGTCCTTCAAAACACGTGCAAGAATAATGTACGAAAACGGACCCTCCACCTATATGGAGATACTTTTCTCTTCGGGAAGCTTTTCCGAATTTTTATCCAATGTAGAAATTATAAGAAATCTTTTGGATTATGACAATCAGGTTTTAGAGGAGCGCAAAGCCGTAAGAGAAGAGATTGCCGTTCAGAAGGCCGAAATTGAAAGCATAAAGGCCGAGCAGGAAACAAGACGTCAGACCTTAAGCGAAATGCAGTCTACACTTAAGACCAAGCAGGCGGCTCAAAGTACTATAATCGCCAATCTTGCCAGTCAGGAAGAGGTAATTCGCAAGCAGGTAGAACAACAGGAGGCCGAAGAGGCAAGAATACAGCGCCTCATAAGTCAGGCGGTTGCCAGTCAAAGCGCAACCTCCAAAAGCACTAAATCCTCTACTCTAAGCACGATTACAGCATCAGGCACCGGCTCAATGCAATGGCCCTGTCCTTCCACGAAAACAATTACCAGTCAGTTCGGAACAAGAGAACACCCTATTCAGGGCGTGACTAAAATGCACAACGGTATTGACATTGCCGGCGCATACGGCGTCGATATCGTAGCGGCAGATTCGGGCACTGTTCTTTTTTCGGGCAACAGCTCCTCCTACGGAAAGTATATAGTTATTTCTCACGGAAACGGAACCACTACCCTTTACGCTCACTGCAGTCAGCTTCTTGTAAGCGCCGGCTCCTCGGTAAACAAAGGGCAGGTTATCGCAAAAGTCGGTTCTACCGGTCGGTCAACAGGCCCTCACCTTCATTTTGAAGTTTCCGTAAACGGAGCAAGACAAAATCCTTTAAATTATGTAGGCTGACAAAAAATATAAAAAGCCGGGACAAAATTTTGAAATTCTAATGAAATGCCTTAAAATCTTTTAATTTTATACAAAAACAAAGGCATAATGAGTTTCATAAGGCGAATTTTGTTTCGGCTTTTATTATTTAATCAATTTAAGGAGTGACTTTTTTGATTAGCAGAAAAAAGTATAATATCACAGTAGCCCTATTGGTTTTAATCGCTCTTTTATCCTATGGATGCGGGAAATTTTCAGCCTTACGTTCATCAAAGCTTTTAAGCTTAGAGAAAGCGATAGAAAAAAACTTCGCTTTGGACTATGATAAAGAAGCTGCCGAAACTGCCGCCGCCAAAGCCTATACAGAAAGCCTTAACGACCCATACAGCGAATATTTCACCAAGGCAGAATACGACACCTTTACAGACATATTAAACTACTCCTACAAGGGAATAGGCGTTACCATAGATTTTACCTCTGACAGAGCCGTAATTTCAGAAGTTACAAAGCTCTCTCCGGCAGATGAGGCAGGCGTAGCCGTCGGCGATATTCTAATGAAAGTAGATGACTATACTCTGACACATGAAAATTATGACGAAGTTATATATTATATAAAAGGCGCTTCTAAAGACAGTGTTCCCGACGATACGCCCATGCGCTTTACCTTCGACCGGGGCGGAGTTATTTACGAAACCGAAATAAAGCGCTCCTCTATCACTATGCCCTGCGTGGAATCAGAAATGCTTGATAACGGCATTTATTATATAAAGCTTTCCGAATTTTCAACAACCGCCAAAGATGAATTTTCCAAAGCGCTAAAGGGCACAAAAGATGCCAAGGCAATAATCCTTGATTTAAGAAACAATGGCGGAGGGCTTGTGGAGTCCCTTATGGAGGTAGCCGGCGAAATTATGCCCAAGGGTCTTTTATTCTCGTCAGAGGACGCTTCCGGTAAAAAAAGAGAGTACAAAATAAAGGACAACGACTATAACTCTCTTCCCATTGCGGTTTTGGTAAATGAAAATACCGCAAGCGCTTCCGAAATACTCTCGTCGGCGATTCAAGAATCCGGCAGAGGAATCCTTATCGGGAAAACAACCTACGGAAAAGGTCTGGTGCAGACCGCAGTTATCTTCCCCGACGGGAGCGCCGCAAAAATCACCTGTGCTAAATATTATACATTAGACGGCTCGTATATCAACGGCGTGGGAATAAATCCGGATATAACCGTTGAAGACGAAGAAGGCCGTGACGCCCAGCTTGAAGCCGCAGTAAACTATTTAAGCGAGCAATAATAACATGGCGTAGCCTGTCTATACGTTGCTTATAAAACCGCAGGGCTTTCTAAGCCCTGCGGTTTTATATCTCCCGTCCCACGTCTTTAATTTTTATAAATCTGATTTTCGTAAAAGCATAGCTATCAAGCGGTCTGCATGCCGCGTCGTTGGAATGTGCGGCTACAAGAATTTTCGACGGCGTTACCGGATACTCAACGCTTACAATTACCGGAGTGTGTTCAAAGCGTTCCCCCGAAAAGCTAAGCTGTACAAGGTCGCCCGCACGTACGTTTTCTATTCCGGTATCCTCACCTCTGGGTCCTGCCCCGTTATTTTTTATAAGAAAATCATATAAAAACTCCACCCCGGTCCATGCCGGCGAGCGGTCGTTTATGTCGTAATAATACCATGCCGGATAATTCATTGTTCCGCTGCCGGCATAAAGACACTGCGAGGCAAAATTTGTACAGTCGCCGCCTATGTTATTAAAGTCATAAAAGCGCGGATTTCTGAAATATGCCCATTTATTTGCATATTCAACCGCCTTTATTCTGTCGTACGGCGCAGTAATAAGCATATTCTCCCTTCTTTCAGTTTCATTTAACAGGATAATTATAAAGCATAATCTCCCTTTTATAAAATATGCCCGAAAGAAAAAAAGGTCCTAATTTTAAGGACCTTTTTAATATTAAATCAGAGCTTTCTGTACACCCCGACAACCTTTCCGAGAATATAAACGTCCGGCACGATTATCGGCTCCATAAAGTCATTTTCAGGCTGAAGCCTTATATGTCCGTTTTCCTTATAAAACGTTTTAACTGTTACCTCGTCTTCTATCATGGCAACTACCATCTGACCGTTTAAGGCGACATTTGTCTGCTCTACTATTATATAGTCGCCGGACAGGATACCTGCGTTTATCATAGAATCGCCCCGTACCTTAAGCATGAACACCTCGCCCTTTTTGGCAAAGTCCATGGGAAGCGGAAATGTCCTTTCGATGTCCTCCTGCGCACGTATGGGAACGCCTGCCGCTACGGTGCCCAAAACCGGCACCTGTAAAAACTCCGACTCTCCGAAGGGCGTATCCTCCTGCACCTTAATAGTCCTGGTCTTTGAGTCGGCTTTTTCAAGCTTGCCGGCACGGCGCAGTCTTTCTATATGTCCGTGTACTGTCGACGGCGATTTTAAGCCCACTCCGTCGCATATTTCTCTTATCGTCGGCGAGTATCCGTTTTCTTTAGTATATTCGGTAATAAAATCAAGTATGAGCTGCTGTCTGTCCTTTGACATAGCGTTTACCCCTTTTCACAAATTAAAATATATTCCCTTAAGATTTTTTAAGATCTGTGTTTACCCTTATATGCCTTAAATACATTATAACACATAAAAATAAAAAATGCAAACATTTGTTTGTATTTTTTTAAAAAAATACTTGACAAAGAACAAATGTTCGTGTATTATATAGGTGAAAAGGGAACAAAAGTTCTTATTTTGGGGGTATATATATGATCAGAAGAAGAAAAAAAATAAATTTTATAAAAATAACTGCGGCTGTGCTTATTATAGTTACGGCGCTTGTAAGCGTTACATGCCTTTCTAACGGCGATCGGGGCAAGTATGCCTATTATACCGAGGTTTATGTTAAGCCGGGCGATACACTTTGGGAGATAGCGGCCGAAAATTACGGCACAAGCGTTGATTTAAGAAAGGGCGTTTACGCCATCATGGAATGCAGCGGCATAACCTCAGGCGATATTTATGTGGGGCAGAAGCTTTTAGTGCCCGAGCTTTAAGTGAAATTTCCTTTTATTAATTAAAAAAGCACATCTACTTGATGTGCTTTTTTTTAAACCTCAGTTTTTTGATTCGCTTTCGCCTGCTTCTCCACCGTTATCAATCATACTTTCGGTAAGCACCTTGCAGATATTTGACGCAACACTTACCTGTATAACAAAATCAGTAATTCTTTTTTTAGAATCTGTTCCCAAAATCGGTCCGGCAACGCTTTTTACATTTTCCGTTACATAGGCGAAAGCCTTGCGCTGATTTTCCGCAAAGGAGTTGTAAATATCCTTAACCTCGTTTTCCGATATGTCTACGGGAATAACCTTTTTAATGGTTTCCATATTAAGCGTTTGCTTAAGCATACATATTATTATAAGATACGCCAAATGACGGCGGCAATATCGCTTTTTTTCCGGAGCCGGCATAATCTTAAGCTTAACATAATTATTTATCATCGACTTGGTTATAATCTTACTGTCGCCAAGCACCTTGAGATATCGCCCCAAAAGCGTTATAACCTGGTCCATATAGAGCTCCAGCTCCGGCAGCTCGTCCCAGGCAGGCAGAACGCTCTCATCAAGGCTTCTGTTCCACCTTTTGATAGAATTTTCAATTGTAGCTTTATCAAATTCCATAATATTCTCCCCTTTTTTTAATTATATATAAAAAACTTCTTGTTGTCAATTATAATTTTCTTGACAAAATTTCATTTATGGTATAATATAGTTTTAGATACTATATTAAGTAATATTCTTTATTAAGGAGATAAAAATATGACTACAATCAGGTCCTTGATAGACGACGCCTGCCACCGCTACGGCAATAAGGCGGCATTTACGGTAAAGGAAAAGGGAGAGAAAAAGGACATAAGCTACAGTCAGCTTTTAAGTGACGTTACCGGGCTTTCAAGCGGACTTTATAACCTTTCTCTTAATAAAAAAGCGGTAATTGTAACCGGGAAAAATTCATATAATTGGGCGCTTTGCGCACTCTCGGCATTTTACGCAGGCTGTATTTTAGTTCCCGTGGATCAGGCTTTACCGGAGCCTGAATTTATTCGCATTGCCCAAAGAAGCGGCGCCGCAGCTATTATCTATTCCGACGAAGCGGCATCTAAAGCCGAAGCCTCCGGTGTTGAGATAAAAATACCCATGAAAAAAATCACAGATTATATGTCCGATGAAGAAGCTGAAATTGCCGATCGCTCTCCCGATGATATGGGGCTTTTGATGTTTACTTCAGGTACCACGTCGGCGTCTAAGGCAGTTATGCTGTCCGACAGGAATATAATTTCAAACATAGAGTCAATGAAAAAATGGGAGGACTTTAGGGAAAGCGACGTTAATCTCGCCCTTTTGCCCTATTATCATACCTTCGGTTTAACAGCTCTTTTGTTATTTTTAAGCTGCGGAATACACTCGGTTTACGCAGAGGGGCTAAGAATAAAAAAAGCTCTTACAGAATACGGCGTTACCGTGTTTGTCGGTGTTCCGCTTATCCTTGACCGCATGAAAAAAACTGCCTTAAGCTTAATTGAAAAAAGCGGCAAAAAACATATTTTTTCTTTTGCAGTAAAGCTTGGCCGTTTACTTCTAAAGCTTAATATTGATATAAGAAGCGTTCTTTTTTCCGAGGTGAGAAAAAATATCGGCGCACTGCGCCTTGTAATAAGCGGAGCTGCTCCCCTTTCCGAAAGCACGGTAAAATTTTTCGACGACATCGGAATAATGCTTGTACAGGGCTACGGTCTTACCGAGGCTTCTCCGGTAATATCTGCTGAAAACTATAAAAACAGGCGTATCGGCTCTGTGGGAAAGGCTCTTCCCGGTATCGACGTCATCATTGATGAGCCCAATGAGGATGGAATAGGAGAAATTCTTGCCAAGGGCGAAAATATTATGCTGGGCTATTTGGATGAAGAAAATCAGCCGTTTAAAAACGGCTATCTTAAAACCGGCGACTTAGGCTATATTGACAGGGACGGATTTTTATTTATACGGGGCAGGTCAAAAAACGTGCTGGTATTAAACAATGGCAAGAACGTTTATCCCGAAGAAACGGAAGCTCTTATCGGCGAAATACCCGGTGTAACGGAATCTATAGTATTTCTTTCCGACGACTCTAAGAACGTATATGCTAAAATAGTTTATGACCCCGAGCTTACCTCTCCTTGTGCGGTGCAGGCGGAAATTGATAAAATAAACCTAAATCTTTCCGATTACAAAAAAATCAAAAAGTGCGAAATCTCCTCCGAGCCTTTGCCCAAGACCTCAACAGGAAAAATAAAAAGAAATCTTATTAAATAGACCATAAAAAAATCACTTCAATTTTGAAGTGATTTTTTTATGATTATCAAGCCATGTCAATCGGAAGCTTTTTGCCTCCTAAAATATGAAAATGAACATGCATAACGGTCTGTCCGCCGTTTTCGCCGCAGTTATTGATGACACGGTAGCCATCCTTATCTATGCCGATTTTCTTGGTTATCTTGCTTACCGCCTCAAAAACCTTTGCGGCGTAAATAGAATTTTCGCCGTTAAAATCATTAGCCGAGGCTATATGCTTTTTGGGAATTACCAAAAGATGGACGGGCGCCATGGGATTTATATCCTTTACGCACACAACATAATCGTCCTCATAGACATAATCAGACGGAATTTCTTTATTTGCGATTTTACAAAAAATGCAGTCTTCCATATAAATTCTCCTTAAAGCTGTGCTTCTATTATTTCATATACGGCGGACAGTGCATCTACGGTCTTTTCAGGCTTTTTGCCTCCTGCCTGAGCACTGTCGGGCTTTCCTCCGCCTCCGCCGCCGGCGATTTTAGCCGTTTCCTTTATAACATTTCCTATATGAATGCCCTTGGATACGGCTTCTTTGGTCGCTCCGCCCACAAAGGTAACCTTATCCCCGTCTACAGAGGCGATAACTGCGGCAGAAACTGAAAGCTTTGCCTTTATTGTATCTATCATTTCACGCATCTGGTCAACACTTAAACCGTCAACTTTGGCGGTTACCACCGAGATGCCCTTTACGTCCTTTGCCTCTTCGGTAAGCTTTCCTGCCATATCCTTTGACATTTTAGCGCTGAGCTGTTCGTAATCCTTCTTAGTTTCGGCAGCTTTTTCAACAAACGCCTTAGTTCTTTCCACAAGCGCACTCTGAGAGGACTTCATTATTTCCGCTATTTCATTTAAGGTTTCTTCCTTAGAATAAATATAGTCCATAACGCCCTGACCCGTTACGCCCTCTATTCTTCTGACGCCGGCAGCAACTCCGCTTTCGGACACAATCTTGAAAAGCCCTATCTGAGAAGTATTGTCAAGATGTGTACCGGCACAAAATTCCATCGAATAATCGCCCATTGACACAACTCTTACCGTTTCGCCGTACTTTTCGCCGAACAGAGCCGTTGCGCCAAGCTTTTTTGCCTCCTCTATGGGCATTTCTCTCTTTGTAACAGAAAGACCTTCAAGGATTTTTTCGTTTACCTTCTTTTCAACTAAAGAAAGCTCCTCCTTGGTCATTGCCTCAAAATGAGAGAAGTCAAATCTCATTCTGTCCTCGCCCACATACGAGCCTGCCTGTGCAACGTGACTTCCCAGCGTTTCAACCAGCGCTTTCTGAAGCAGATGCGTAACGCTGTGATTTCTCGAGATTGCAAGTCTTCTCTTTTTATCTACTAAAAGCCTTACCTTATCTCCAACCTTGCACGAGCCGCTTTCAACGGTGATTTCGCTTGCGTCCTTGCCGGACACCTTTTTGCTTGCTATAACCTTTATTACAGCACTGTCGGACTCTGCCGTTCCAATATCCCCTATCTGTCCGCCACATTCTGAATAAAATACGGTTTTATCGAAGGCGGCAACGGCGGTTTCGCCCTCCTCTAACGAAGATACAAGCTCGCCGTCCTTTATAAGAGCCTTAATTTCAGCGTCGCAGGAAAGCGACTCATATCCCAAAAATTCAGGATTTACATCATCGGGAATAGCTGCCTCGCTGCTCCATGCATTGTCAGCATTTTTTGCACGGGCAGATTTTGCGGTAATTCTCTGATTCTGCATACACTTATCAAAGCCCTCTCTATCCACCTCGAAGCCGTTTTCCAATGCTATATCAACGGTAAGGTCAAGGGGGAAGCCGTAGGTGTCGTAAAGCTTAAATGCGTCTTCTCCCGAAAGAAGCTTTTTGCCGCTTTTTTTCATATCGTCCATATAACCGGAAAGTATGGAAAGTCCCTGGTCAATGGTTTCGGCAAAACGATCCTCCTCGGTCTTTATTATCTTTTTAATATAGTCCGCATGCTCCGTAAGCTCGGGATAGCCGGAATTACACTCCCTAAATACTGTATCCGCAATCTTATAAAGGAATGCGCCGTTTACTCCCAAAAGCTTTCCGTGTCTTGCCGCACGGCGAAGCAGTCTTCTTAAAACATAGCCTCTGCCTTCGTTAGACGGCAATATTCCGTCGGAAATCATAAAGCAAGTGCTTCTGATATGGTCGGTAATCGCACGGAGAGAAACGTCGGTTTTTTCAGAATCCCCGTATTTAACACCCGTAAGGTCTGAAATGGCAAGCATAATATTTCTTATTGTATCAACCTCGAAAAGGTTATTTACACCCTGCATAATTGTCGCAAGTCTTTCAAGTCCCATACCTGTATCAATATTAGGATTGGGAAGACGGTTATAAACACCGTTTTCATCCTTGTCAAACTGAGTGAATACAAGATTCCAGAACTCAACAAATCTGTCGCAGTCGCAGCCTAACTTACAGTCGGGGCCGCAGCTATACTCTTCCCCTCTGTCAAAGTGAATTTCAGAGCAGGGACCGCAGGGACCGGTGCCGTGCTCCCAAAAGTTATCCTCCTTGCCCATTCTGACAATTCTTTCGGCAGGGAAGCCTATCTTTTTATTCCATATATCGTAGGCCTCGTCGTCGTCCTCATACACGGTCACCCAAAGTCTGTCAACAGGCATATGAAGCACTTCGGTTATAAATTCCCACGCCCAGGTAATCGCCTCGGTCTTAAAATAATCTCCGAACGAAAAATTTCCCAGCATCTCAAAAAACGTGCCGTGACGTGCAGTATGTCCAACCAGCTCAATATCCGGCGTCCTTATGCACTTCTGGCAGGTGGTAACCCTCTTTCTCGGAGGCGTTTCTTTTCCGGTAAAGTAAGGCTTCAGCGGAGTCATTCCGGCATTTATTAAAAGTACGGAGGGATCGTCCTTCGGAACCAGCGGAAAGCTGGGCAGGCGAAGGTGACCCTTGGATTCAAAAAACGAAAGATATTTTTCTCTTATTTCGTTGAGTCCCAATTTTTCCATGTTATATCAAAACCTTTCATTTGTAAAGCTTTATTAGATAATTATACCACCCAAACGGCGTAAAGTCAATAAAAAAGAGCACAGCTTTCTTCCTTGACAGGGCAGAAATTATGCTTTATACTACCATTGGGGTGAAAAGCTGTGGATGACAAAAATAAACTCAGAGAAAAAATGAAATTACAGAGGAAAAATTTTGACAAAAAGACCTCCGCCTCCGAAAAAATAGCCTCTCTTTTTCTGTCCTGTCCGGAATACAAAAAAGCAAAGGCAATGTGCGTTTATATGTCCTCTTTCGGAGAGGCGGAAACCTCCTTTATAATTTCTCATTCATTAAAGGACGGAAAAAAACTTTGCGTTCCCGTAAGTCAGGCGGACGGTACCTTAAGGCTATCCCTTTATGACGGGAAATTTAAAAAGGGACTTTACGGAATACCCGAGCCCGAAGTCCCGGTTTTTGTGGATTTTTCTTTTCCCGACCTTATTGTCATCCCCGGTCTTGCCTTTGACAAAAGCGGCAACCGTCTTGGCTTCGGAAAAGGCTATTACGACCGCTTTTTATCGCAGTCATCGGGCAAAAAAGCAGGACTTTGCTATTTTTTTCAGCTTGCCGATAAAATACCGTCAGAGCCCCATGATATAAAAATGGATATGGTTATAACGGAAAACGGGATAATGCGCTTTTAATAATTCGAGCTTACTTCTCCTATGGCTATAAAATCTTTGTCCTATTTCTTGACAAAAGAATATAAATCAAATATACTATACTTGGTAGCTAGATTATCAATTGCTGAGCCGCCGCTACGGTTTTTGACCGCAAGTGCGTCAGCCGGTAATTCAGCTACTTTTTATATGTATTTCAGATTATGAAACTTTTTGTTTGATGGCTCGCTTTTGCTTTGAAAATATTCTTCTACCGTGATTTTGTACAAAGCAATATGTTCGCTATTTTCTCCCAGGGAATAAAGCTTATGATCAAAATGAATAAAACGCTTTATAAAGGTTATAAAAAAGGGTGCAGCTTAAGCTGCACCCTTTTTTAGGATTAAAATCCGTCTTTTATCAGTCTACCAACTCGATAACAGCAGTAGGAGCCGCGTCTCCGCGCCTTACTGCGCCCTTATATATTCTGGTATAACCGCCGTTGCGTTCTGCATATTTCGGAGCGATTGTATCAAAAAGCTTTTTAACAACATCCTCGCTCTCAATGAAGCTGAGCGCCTGTCTTCTTGTATGAAGAGTGTTTTTCTTACCTAAGGTTATCATCTTTTCGGTAAGACTGCGTACTTCCTTTGCACGCGCCTCAGTTGTTACTATCTTTCCGTTGTCTAAAAGAGCTGTAACAAGGTTTCTGAGCATAGCCATTCTAACATCGGTCTTACGACCTAATTTTCTTGTTCCGGGCATCTAACGCACCTCCTATTCTTCCTCGGACGCTAAAGAAAGTCCCAGTCCGTGAAGCTTATTTATAACCTCTTCAAGGGACTTGCGTCCTAAGTTTCTAACCTTCATCATATCTTCGTCTGTTTTTGCAATAAGATCCTCGACAGTATTTATGCCGGCTCTCTTTAAGCAATTGTAGGAGCGAACTGAAAGATCCAGCTCTTCAATTGTCATTTCAAGAAGCTTGCTCTGACTTGTCGCTGTTTTTTCTACCATGATTTCGGTATTTTTAGCGTCGTCAGAAAGATCAATAAACAGATTCAGATGTTCGTTTAATATCTTTGCACCTAAAGATATTGCTTCGTTGGGAGTGAGAGTACCGTTAGTCCATACTTCAAGAGTCAGCTTGTCGTAGTCGGTTATCTGTCCCACACGAGTATTCTCAACATAATAGTTTACCTTAGGCACCGGAGTGTAAATGGAATCAACGCTTATAAGTCCGATTATGGGCTGCTGATTTAACTTGTTGCGCTCAGCGCTTACATAGCCGCGACCCTTTCCGATGGTGATTTCCATATACAGTTTAGCGTCCTCGTTAAGAGTAGCAATGTGAAGATCTCCGTTGATTATCTCAACGTCGCTGTCGTGCTTAATGTCGGCGGCGGTTATCTCCTGCTCTCCCTTAGCGTCTATATAAATAGTTTTAGGACCTTCCCCGTGGAGCTTTACTATAAGCTGCTTGATGTTGATAATTATATCGGTTACGTCCTCCTTAACACCGTTAATCGTCGAAAATTCGTGTAAAACTCCGTCGATTTTAACAGATGTTGCGGCAACACCGGGAAGCGATGATAAAAGAATTCTTCTTAAAGAATTACCTAACGTAGTGCCGTAGCCACGCTCTAACGGCTCGACAACAAACTTTCCGTAGGTCTTTTCATCGTTAAGCTCTACACAGCTTATTTTGGGCTTTTCTATTTCTATCATGATAAGCACTACCTCCCTTTAATTTTACTAATTTTACAATGAGGGAGCAAATCTTACTTGGAGTACAACTCGACAATAAGAGTTTCCTCGATGGGAAGATCGATATCCTCACGGTCGGCAAGGCTCAATACCTTACCTGTAAGCGTGTTTTTATCTAAATCAAGCCACTTGGGAACTATTCTGCTTTCAGTCGACTCAACGATAGACTTAAAATGCTCGTTTGACTTGCACTTGTCCGTTACCGCTATAACGTCGCCGGGCTTAACAAGAAGGGAAGGAATGTTTACCTTCTTGCCGTTAAGAGTAAAGTGTGCGTGAAGCACAAGCTGACGTGCTTCGGCTCTTGATGTTCCGAAGCCGAGTCTGTAAACAACGTTGTCAAGTCTGCTTTCCAAAACCTTAAGAAGGTTTTCACCGGTGATTCCCGCCATATGGTTAGCCTTTTCAAAGTACTCTCTGAACTGCTTTTCCAATACGCCGTAAAATCTTTTAGCTTTCTGCTTTTCACGAAGCTGCATACCGTACTCGGACATTTTCTTTCTGTTCTGACCGTGCTGACCGGGAGCGAAGTTTCTTCTGTCAATAGCGCACTTGCCCGAATAGCATCTGTCACCCTTTAAAAACAATTTCTGACCTTCACGACGGCAAAGCTTGCACGCCGCACCAACATATCTTGCCATTTATCTTCACCTCCAAATCAAACTCTTCTGCGCTTGGGCGGACGGCATCCATTGTGAGGAATGGGTGTTACGTCCTTTATCATGCTGATTTCAAGACCAGCCGCCTGAAGAGCTCGAATTGCAGCTTCTCTGCCTGCGCCGGGTCCTTTAACATATACTTCTACAGTCTTAAGACCATGCTCCATAGCAGCCTTTGCCGCTGTTTCTGCAGCTGTCTGAGCTGCGAAAGGAGTGCTCTTCTTAGAACCGCGGAATCCTAATCCGCCGGCACTTGCCCAGGAAATCGCATTTCCGGCAGTGTCGGTTATTGTAACGATTGTGTTATTAAATGTTGAGCTGATATGAACGGCGCCGCGCTCGATATTCTTGCGCTCTTTGCGTCTTCTTACAGCCTTCTTAGCTACAACAGTCTTAGCCATAAAAAATATCCTCCCTTACTTATTATTTCTTCTTGTTCGCCATGGTCTTTCTGGGACCTTTTCTGGTACGAGCATTCGTTTTGGTACGCTGACCTCTTACGGGAAGACCTTTTCTGTGTCTTGTTCCTCTGTAGCAGCCGATCTCAACGAGTCTCTTAATGTCGAGAGCCATATCGCGTCTTAAATCACCTTCAACCTTGTATTCGTCTCCGGCGATTATTTCTCTGATCTTTGCTACATCGTCGTCCGAAAGATCCTTTACTCTTATGTCGGGGTTAACGCCCGCCTTTTCAAGAATCTCCATAGAAGTTGAACGACCTATACCGTAAATAGCTGTAAGACCAATTTCCACACGCTTTTCTCTCGGTAAATCTACACCGGCAATTCTAGCCATTTAACTTACACCTCCTGCTTTCGCAATTAATAATTTATGGGCATCAGCCCTGTTTCTGTTTATGCTTGGGATTCTCGCAGATGACCATTATTTTGCCTTTTCTCTTAATGATCTTGCACTTTTCACAAATGGGTTTTACAGAAGGTCTGACCTTCATTTAAAATCATTCCTTTCTTGCCGGAGAGCTTATTTATCTCTCCATGTTATACGCCCCTGCGTAAGGTCGTAAGGAGATATTTCTATCTTGACCTTATCACCCGGGAATATTTTTATAAAATTCATCCTGAGTTTTCCTGAAATATGGGCAAGCACTACGTGTCCGTTCGGCAGCTCGACCTTAAACATTGCGTTGGGAAGCGCCTCTAAGACTGTGCCTTCAAACTCAATTACATCATCTTTAGCCAAGGCTTCCTACCTCCTTTACTCCACCGGGAATGCCGATGGATTAAGCGATTCTACAAATTTTTTGATTTCGTTGCGGAGCATGGTATTTGTTACCTTCTGTCCTTCGGCGAAACGCTTTTTTATAAATTCGCTGCTAAATCCTGTCTGCACCACGTGTTTGATTTTCTTTTTCTTCGGTCTGTCGCATTTTCTTATATCGCCGTCACTTATCATGCAGAAATGCACGCCCGCCTCCATAACAATGTAATAGCGGTCCTTATCACGTCCGGCAACGGACAGCACCAAATCTCCGGGTTCCATTTGCTTCCTCCTTAAACCAAGGTAAGTAATTTCGGCCCGTCCTTGGTAATCGCCAAGGTATTTTCATAATGAGCCGCCAACTTTCCGTCTGCGGTTACCGTAGTCCAGCCGTCGGGTAGCGTTTTTATTTTATAGCTTCCCTCCGTTATCATAGGCTCGACGGCAATACACATGCCTTCAATAAGCCTTATTCCGTGCCCCTCACGTCCGTAATTGGGAACATCGGGAGCCTCGTGCAGAGCTCTGCCGACTCCGTGACCTACCATTTCACGCACAACGCCGAATCCGAAGGATTCCGCATATGCCTGAATATGACTGCCTATATCGCCTATCCTCATGCCGGGGAGAGCGAATTTTATGCCTTCAAAAAAGCTCTGCTTAGTAACTTCAATAAGCTTTTCGGCTTCGTCGGAAATTTTTCCTACCCCAAAGGTTCTCGCAGCGTCGCTGTGGTACCCCTTAAAATAAGAACCGACGTCAACGCTTACTATATCCCCTTCCTTAAGGACTCTGTTTCCCGGAATACCGTGCACAACAACCTCGTTTACCGAAATGCATGCCGCCGCCGGAAAGCCGTTATAGTTCTTAAAAGAGGGGCGTGCGCCGTGACTTTTGATATATTTCTCAATCAGCGCATCAAGCTCACCTGTGGTCATGCCCGGAGCTACGCTTTTTTCCGCAAGCGCAAGCGCACCTCCGGTTATCTGACCGCTTTCGTACATAATCTCTATTTCAGAGTCTGATTTAATTAAAATCACTTCATCTCACCTAATGCTTTTTCCACTTCACGTCTTGTATCTTCAAGAGCCTTTTGACTGTGAGCTGTTACAAGAAGATGTTCTTCTTCGTAATATTTTTTAAGGGGCTCTGTGGACTCATGGTAAACCTTAAGTCTGTTTTTTATCGTTTCGGGTTTATCGTCGTCACGGCAAACAAGCGTTCCGCCGCAGCGGTCGCAGATACCCTCCTTTTTAGGAGGATTATCCTCGATATGATAGGTCGCTCTGCACTTACCGCACTCTCTTCTGCCGGAAAGCCGTTTTAAGATTTCCTCATCTGAGAGTTCAATAGAAAGCACACCGTCTATCTTCACACCCATTTCCTTAAGAGCCTTCGCCTGTTCGATGGTTCTGGGAAAACCGTCTAATATGAAGCCGTTTTTGCAGTCCGGCTCCGCTAAGCGGTTTTTAACCATAGAAACCACCGTTTCATCCGGAAGGAGCATGCCCTTGTCGATAAGCTCTTTTATTTTTTTGCCTTCTTCGCCGCCCGAAGCAATAACACCTCTTATAATGGCGCCTGTTGATATTTGCGGAATATTATATTTCTCTGAAATATATTCTGCCTGCGTACCTTTTCCGGCACCCGGAGGGCCTAACATTATAATTCTCATTTTAAGCCGCCCTTTCAAAAAAGATTACTCTAAAAAGCCTTTATAATGTCTCATCATCAGCTGAGCCTCTATCTGCTTAACTGTTTCTAAGGCAACGCCTACCAAGATCAGAATAGAAGATCCGCCGATAAGTCCTATTGTGGAAAATGTGGGATAAATTATTCCGATAATTACGGGAACAACCGCAACTACGCTTAAGAACAATGACCCTGCAAAATTAATTTTGCCAAGTACCTTGCTTATAAAATCGCTGGTGGGTCTACCCGGTCTTATACCGGGAATAAATCCGCCGTTCTTTTTCATATTATTCGATATTTCAATAGGATTGAAGCTTATCGAAGTATAGAAATAAGTGAACGCAATTATAAGCAGGAAATAAAGAAGCGCATATATCCAGCTTCCGCTTGAGAATATATTAACTATATTCGAAAGTATCGGATGGCCTGCCGTAGCAATATCGGCTGCGGAAGTCTTTCCGGTAAAGAGCTGGATAATGGTTGTGGGGAATGAAAGAATTGAAATTGCAAAGATGATGGGAAGCACGCCCGCCATAGCAACCTTTAACGGAATGTATGTGGACTGTCCGCCGTACATCTTTCTTCCGGCAACTCTCTTGGAATACTGCACGGGAATTCTTCTTTCGCTCGAATCGAAGTATACAACGAATGTAATCATTGCAAGTGCGTATACCAGGATAAGAAGCTCTATCCACCACTGAGATGCAAAGTCATAGGTTTTTATAACTCTCTCGATGATGGTGGGTATTCTTGCTACGATACCGATGAAGATGATGAGGGAAATACCGTTTCCTATACCCTTATCGGTAATCTGCTCGCCAAGCCACATTACGAATGCGGTACCTGCTGTAAGAGTAGTAACAATTATGAATCCGTCCATGAAGTTTATGCTCTTCTGGAGAAGTCCGTAATTGTTAAGAAGGAAATAGATTCCTATGCTCTGCACAAGTGCAAGAGCTATCGTAACTATTCTTGTAATGGACTGTATCTTCTTTCTGCCCTCTTCTCCTTCTTTCTGAAGTCTTTCAAGAGCAGGGATAGCCACAGCCAAAAGCTGCATAATAATGGAGCTGTTGATATAAGGTGATATACCCATGGCAAAAATAGTAGCCTGCGAGAACGCACCGCCCGAGAACAGGTCCATTATGGAGAACATATTGAAGCTGTCCTGGGTAGCTAAATTTTCGAGTATGCCGGGCTGCAGACCCGGAACGGGAATAGCCGAACCGAATCTGAATACCAAAAGCATAAATACTGTAAATAAAAGTTTCTTTCTTAAATCAGGAAGTCTCCAAGCGGCCTTTAAAGTATCTATCACTTTAAATCACCTCGGCCTTTCCGCCTGCAGCTGCAATCTTTTCAGCTGCCGACTTTGAAAATCTTACTGCCTTAACGGTAACCTTTTTATTGATTTCACCGCGGCCGAGAACTACAAGTCCGTCGCAAGCCTTACTTATGATGCCCTTATCCTTGAGCTCTGCAACCGTAACGGTATCTCCGTCATTAAACGCATTTAATGCCTCGACATTAATCTGCGTATATTCCTTTGCATAAACGTTTACGAAACCGCGCTTGGGAAGACGTCTTACAAGGGGCATCTGACCGCCTTCAAAGCCGGGTCTTACGCCTCCGCCGCTTCTGGCATTCTGACCCTTATGTCCTCTGCCTGCGGTTTTGCCGTTTCCGCTTCCGTGACCTCTGCCCTTTCTCTTTGCTTCCTTCGTGCTTCCGGGAACAGGACTAAGCTCGTACAACTTCATTTGCTGCACCTCCTTTTTCCTAAATTATATTTCTTCGCATTTAACAAGATAAGAGATCTTGTTAACCATACCTCTGATTGTAGGTACGTCGTCTTTTTCAACAACGTCTCTTATTTTCTTAAGACCGAGAGCCTGAGCAGTTTTAATGTGGTCATCCTTGCGTCCGATCAAGCTCTTCTCAAGTGTTATTTTGAGTTTTGCCATTTTAAAACCCTCCTTGTATTAGAGTTCTTCAACGGTCTTTCCTCTTTTTGAAGCTACGCTTTCAGCGTCAAAAAGCTTTGAGAGACCTTCGATCGTTGCCTTTACCACATTTCTGGGGTTGTTGCTTCTTAAGGACTTTGTTCTTATATCCTTGATACCGCAAAGCTCAACAACCGCTCTGACGCTTCCTCCTGCGATAACGCCGGTACCGGGTTTAGCGGGCATAAGCAAAACCCTGCCTGCTCCGAACTCGCCGATTATCTCGTGAGGAATTGTTCCGTTCTCAACCGGAACTGTAATCATATTTTTCTTGGCGTCCTCGATTCCCTTTCTTATAGCATCGGGAATTTCGGCAGCCTTGCCTGTGCCTGCTCCGACACGTCCCTTACCGTCGCCTACTACTACCAAAGTAGCGAAACGGAAGGTACGACCGCCTTTTACAACCTTGGCAACACGTGTAATGCTAACAACCTTTTCCTGTATTTCATCGGCGTTTGCTTTTTCAATACGATCTGACATTTGCTACACTTCCTTTCTTTTCGGACTTAAAACTCAAGTCCGGCTTCTCTGGCACCATCAGCGACCTCTTTAATACGGCCGTGATAAATGTAGCCGCTGCGATCAAATACTACGGTCTTGATACCTTTTTCAATAGCCTTTTTTGCTATAAGCTTGCCGACTTCACTTGCAGCGCTTTTATTGCCTCCGAAGGAGTCCTTCATTTCCAGTGTGGAAGCTGCCGCGAGAGTTACGCCCTTTGTGTCGTCGATAAGCTGAACATACATATTGTTAAGACTTCTGTAAACGCTCATTCTGGGTCTTTCAGCCGTGCCCGAAATCTTATTGCGGACCCTTAAGTGTCTTTTCTGTCTTGCTTTATTGCTGCTCGACTTAGTTATCATAGAAGACTTACTCCCTTCTTAAAAATTATTTCTTCGCCTTGCCGGCTTTACCTTCCTTGCGTCTTATATGTTCTTCAACATACTTGATGCCCTTACCCTTGTAAGGCTCAGGAGGTCTTTTTTCACGTACGTTAGCTGCAAATGCGCCGACGAGCTGTTTGTCTGCGCCGCTTATTATGATTTTATTCTGGTCGGGAACCTCGATTGAAATGCCCTCGATTTCCTCCATCTCTACCTGATGAGAGTAGCCTAAGTTCATAACAAGCTTCTTGCCCTGCTTTGCCGCTCTGTAACCTACGCCGTTAATTTCAAGCTCTTTCTTAAAGCCATCGGTAACGCCGACAACCATGTTATTAAGAAGGGATCTGGTAAGTCCGTGAAGAGCCTTATGCTGCTTCTGCTCTGAGGGACGCTTAACCAAAAGCTCTGTTCCTTCTTTTTCCACAATCATATCGGGATGTATCTGCTGAGTAAGAGTACCCTTAGGTCCCTTTACGGTAACGACATTGCCGTCTATTTTTACATCTACCCCGGCGGGGATTGTAATAGGCATTCTACCTATTCTTGACATTTAACTCACCACCTATTTTTAATTTAATACTACCAGATAAATGCAAGAACCTCTCCGCCTACATTGGCAAGTCTTGCCTTTTTATCAGTCATAATGCCCTTTGAAGTTGAAATTATTGCAATTCCGAGTCCTCTGTATACTCTGGGAAGGTCTTCCTTAGAAGCGTATACTCTGAGGCCGGGCTTTGATACTCTCTTAAGACCGCTTATAGCCTTTTCCTTGTTGGCGCCGTACTTAAGAGTGATCTCTATCATACCCTGCTTACCGTCTTCGGTAACCTGGTATCCCTTTATATAGCCTTCTTCGAGAAGTATCTGTGCGATTGCCTTTTTCATATTGGAAGCGGGAACCGTTACAGACTCATGCTTCGACGAATTAGCGTTTCTGATACGTGTAAGCATATCAGCAATAGGATCTGTTATCTGCATTATTTATGCCTCCTTTTCCGTTAGAATGGATTACCAGCTGGCCTTTGTTACACCGGGAATTTCACCCTTGTAAGCCAACTCTCTGAAGCAGATACGGCAAATACCGTACTTTCTCAGATATGCATGGGGTCTGCCGCAGATTTTGCATCTGTTATATTCTCTTGTGGAATACTTCTGCTCTTTCTGCTGCTTTAAAATCATAGATTTTTTAGCCATAACTTATCCTTTCCTCCCTGCTTTAGCGAGCAAACGGAGCGCCCATAAGCTTAAGGAGCTCACGTGCCTCTTCATCGGTTTTCGCGGTTGTTACGATTACGATATCCATACCTCTGATCTTGTCGATCTTATCGTATTCGATTTCAGGGAATATGATCTGTTCCTTAATACCGATGTTGTAGTTTCCTCTTCCGTCAAAGCTGTCGGGATTAATACCGCCAAAGTCTCTTACTCGAGGAAGTGCAACGTTTATAAATCTGTCAAGGAACTCATACATCTTATCTCTTCTGAGCGTTACCTTGCATCCGATCTCTGCGCCTTCTCTTAATTTGAAGTTAGCGATTGACTTTTTCGCTCTCGTAGTAATGGGCTTCTGACCGGTGATTTTGCCGAGGTCGCTTATAGCGGCTTCAAGCTCCTTAGGATTATCCTTAGCTTCACCGATACCGATATTTATAACTATCTTGGAAATCTTGGGTATTTCCATCGGATTTTTATATCCGAACTTTTCAACTAAAGCCTTTGTTACCTGTTCATCATATAATGTTTTAAGTCTTGCCATTGGTCACAACCTCCTCTCATCAGTCGTTAAAGGTTTCACCGCACTTTTTGCAAACGCGAACCTTGCTGCCGCCTTCAAGCACCTTATAAGCTATTCTTGTGGGCTTATTGCACTTGGGGCAGATATGCATTACTTTGCATGCATTTATGGGTGCTTCCTGCTTTAATATACCGCCGGGCTCAGTCTGGCTTTTAGCCTTCTGATGCTTAGTTACCATGTTGACGTTTTCAACTACAACTCTGCCGGCCTTGGGATTTACGGAAAGCACCTTGCCTGTCTTACCTTTGTGTGCACCGGATAATACTACTACCTGGTCACCTTTTTTAATATGAAGCGACATATTGGTACCTCCTTAAAGAACTTCGGGAGCAAGAGAAAGAATCTTCATATATTCTTTTTCTCTGAGCTCTCTTGCCACGGGTCCGAAGATACGTGTTCCCTTGGGGTTCTTGTCATCCTGGATTATAACCGCAGCGTTTTCGTCAAATCTTATATAAGAACCGTCCGCACGTCTTAAATTGTTAACTGTACGAACGACAACCGCCTTTACAACATCACCTTTTTTAACAATACCGCCGGGCGCCGCTTTTTTTACCGAGCAGATGATTACGTCGCCAACGGACGCATACTTTCTGCCTGATCCGCCAAGTACGCGGATGCACATAAGCTCTTTCGCACCTGTATTGTCAGCTACTTTCAAAAGAGTCTGCTGCTGTATCACGATTTTTCACTCCTTCCGATAATTTGAATTGGAACTATAATTATTTTACTTTTTCAACAATTTCAACAAGTCTCCATCTCTTGTCACGGCTTAAGGGTCTTGTTTCCATAACCTTTACCTTATCGCCGATCTGGCACTCATTGTTTTCGTCATGAGCTTTAAGAGTGTATGTTCTCTTAACAACCTTGCCGTAGAGAGGATGCTTAACGTGCTCTTCGATAGAAACAACAATTGTCTTATCCATCTTGTTGCTCTTAACCACGCCTATTCTGACTTTACGGAAATTTCTTGTTTCAGACATCTATTTTACCTCCTTCCGAGCGGCTTTACGCGTTCATCTCTTTCTCTTTGATTACCGTCATAACTTTAGCGATGGACTTCTTTACCTCAACAATCTTCATGGGATTATCAAGCTGATTGGTCGCATGCTGGAATCTGAGATTGAAAAGCTCGCTCTTAAGGTCAGTCAGCTTGCTCTTAAGTTCCTCTAAGGATAATTCACGAACCTCTTTAATTTTCACTCGAATCACCCTCCGTTTCCTTTTTAACGAATTTGCATTTTATGGGGAGCTTGTGCATTGCAAGTCTCATTGCCTCTCTTGCAACGTCCTCTTCAACGCCCTTAACCTCGAAAAGAACTCTGCCGGGCTTAACTACGGCTACCCAGTACTCGGGTGAGCCTTTACCGCTACCCATTCGGGTTTCAGCCGGCTTTTCGGTTACAGGCTTATCGGGGAATATTTTAATAAATACCTGGCCGCCTCTTTTGATGTAACGCGTAAGCGCGATACGGGCCGCCTCTATCTGGTTAGAAGTTATCCAGGCGGGCTGTAAAGCCTGAAGACCGTATTCGCCGTAGGTAACGGTGTTACCCTTCTGAGCGGTACCCTTCATTCTGCCTCTGAACACTCTTCTATGCTTAACTCTTTTAGGCATTAACATTGTTTTTGCCTCCTTCCGTCCTTCGGGGAGCCCTTCTGTCTCTCCTCGGTCTTTCATTTGCCGGAGGAGCTATTTCAGCGGCCGCCTTTGTTCCGGGAAGAACCTCGCCCTTGTAGATCCAAACCTTAACGCCGATCTTACCATAGGTTGTGTTAGCCTCCCAGAATCCGTAATCTATGTCAGCTCTCAATGTCTGAAGCGGAATAGTACCGTCGTGATAGTGCTCTGTTCTCGCTATCTCGGCGCCGCCCAAACGGCCGGAGCAGGTGGTCTTTATACCCTTCGCTCCCATTTTCATCGCTCTCTGCATAGAGCTTTTCATAGCTTTTCTGAAAGAAATTCTCTTTTCAAGCTGAGCTGCTATATTTTCAGCTACAAGCTGTGCGTTTGTTGAGGGATTTTTAATCTCAACTATATTGATTGCAACTTCCTTGCCGGTCATTGCCGCTACCTGATCCTTCAGCTTTTCGATTTCAGAACCGTTCTTACCGATTATAACACCGGGTCTTGCCGTGTTGATAGAAACTGTAACCTTGTTGTTTGCTCTCTCGATTTCTATCTTTGAAACGTTAGCGGCAAACAATGTTTTCTTAAGGAAGGTTCTGATCTTATAATCTTCTACAAGATTGTCGCCGAAAGTCTTTTTATCAGCGTACCACTTAGAGTCCCAGTCTTTTATAACACCGACTCTTAAGCCGTGGGGATTAACTTTCTGACCCATTATTTTGCCTCCCTTTCTTTAACAACTATTGTAATATGGCATGTTCTCTTAAGTATCCTGAATGCGCGTCCCTGCGCTCTGGGTCTGATTCTTTTAAGTGTCGGACCCGCAGTTGCGTAAGCCTCAGCTACGTACAAATCATCAGGATTCATGCCGAAATTGTTTTCCGCATTTGCTACAGCGGAGCCTAAAAGTTTTATTAAAACCTCAGAAGCAGCCTTAGGTGTGTTTTTGAGTATTCCCATTGCCACGCCCACGGGCTTGTTTCTGATGAGGTCGTTGACAATATTCACCTTTCTGGGTGATATGCGAATATAGCGTGCAATCGCTTTCGCTTCTGTTCTTGCCTCCATCGACAATTCCTCCTCTCTCACGAGATATTATTTTGTGCCGGTTGTCTTTGCTCCGCTGTGACCCTTAAAGGTTCTTGTAGGAGCAAATTCACCTAACTTATGACCAACCATATCTTCTGTTACATAAACCGGAACATGCTTTCTTCCGTCATGTACCGCTATTGTATGACCTACAAAATCAGGGAAAATCGTGGAAGATCTTGACCAGGTTTTAAGAACTCTTTTTTCGCCTGCTTCGTTCATTTTAACTATACGGCTGTAAAGCTTTGCATCAACGAAGGGGCCTTTCTTTATGCTGCGTCCCATTTATAAATCCTCCTTATATTATTTACCGTTACGAGTCTTAACGATATACTTGTTAGAGTATCTCTTATGCTTACGCGTTTTAAGACCGAGAGCGGGTTTACCCCAAGGTGTAACGGGGCTGGGCAAACCGATGGGTGACTTACCTTCACCACCGCCGTGGGGATGGTCGTTCGGGTTCATTACAACACCGCGGACTGTGGGACGTATGCCCATATGTCTTTTTCTGCCGGCCTTACCGATAGATACATTCTCATGATCTAAGTTTCCGATTACGCCTATTGTAGCAGTGCAGTCAACGTCAATCATTCTTACTTCGCCGGAGGGCATTCTTACCTGAGCGTACTTGCCTTCCTTAGCCATAAGCTGTGCGCTTGCGCCGGCGCTTCTTACAAGCTGACCGCCCTTGCCCTTTGAAACCTCGATATTGTGGATAAGAGTACCTACGGGAATAGCTCTTATAGGAAGGCTGTTTCCGGGCTTAATGTCGGCACCCTGACCGGACACTACCTTATCGCCCACTTTGATTTCGGAGGGAGCAAGGATATATCTCTTCTCGCCGTCCTCATACTGTACCAAAGCGATGTTGGCGCTTCTGTTGGGATCGTATTCGATCGTCATTACAGTCGCCGTCATATCAAGCTTGTTTCTTTTGAAATCTATAACTCTGTATTTTCTCCTGTTAGCGCCGCCTCTGTGACGAACTGTGATTCTGCCGTATGAGTTTCTTCCGGCATGATTCTTCAAAGGCTCGAGAAGAGAACGTTCGGGCTTATTGGTGGTGATTTCCTCGAAGGTGGAAACCGTCATCTGTCTGCGTGCAGGAGAAGTAGGATTGTACTTTCTTATAGCCATTTTTTTCAACTCCTAACTTTCTTTAACTTGCCGGGGCTTATATCAAGCCTTCAAAAGCTTCGATGGTCTTACTGTTTTCCGTAAGCTTTACGACAGCCTTTTTCCAGTCGGGTCTTTTGCCCTGGTTAGCGCCCATTCTTTTGATTTTACCCAGATATCTTGCGGTCGTAACCTTTTCAACCTCAGTGCCGGGGAATAATTCTTCAACGGCTTTCTTTATTTCGATTTTATTGGCGGTAAGGCTGACTGCAAAGGTATACTTTCTGTCAGCTATCTGCTCCATACCCTGCTCTGTTATCAGGGGCTTTTTAATTATATCGTAAGCTGTCTTTTTCATTACGCATACACCTCCTGGAGTTTCTCTACCGCACTCTTAGCCACAATAAGCTTGTCGTACTTTATAAGGTCGTATACGTTAAGCATTCCTACGAAGGAAGCCTTAGCTCCCTCTATATTTCTTGTGGAAAGATATACGTTGGTATCCTTATCGCAGGTAACTACCAAGGCTTTTTTGTCCTCGCCGAGCTTTGCGATGAAGGACGCCATTGTCTTTGTTTTAACTTCGTCCATCTTAAGATCGTCAATGACGAATATTTTATTTTCCAAAACCTTAGACGAAAGAGCGGATCTCATAGCCAGAGCCTTTACCTTCTTGTTTACGGAATATCTGTAATCTCTGGGCTTCGGACCCAACGCAACGCCGCCGCCTACGTGCTGAGGCGCTCTTATGGAGCCCTGTCTTGCACGGCCTGTGCCCTTCTGTCTGTAAGGCTTTGCGCCGCCGCCTGTAACTTCCGTACGAGTCTTTGTTGACTGCGTGCCCTGTCTTTGGTTTGCAAGATAGTTAACTACTACCGTATGAAGAACGGCTCCGTTTACTTCCTGCCCGAAAACTGCGTCGCTTAATTCGATTTCTCCAACCTTAGCGGCAGTCATATCAAATAAATCTGTTTTAGGCATGTAAAATTCCTCCTTCCTTCAATTCTTACGCCTTAACGGCATTTCTTACCGTGACGATTCCGCCCTTAGCGCCGGGAATCGCACCTTTTATTAAAAGAAGATTTCTTTCGGCATCAACTTTTACGATTTCAAGGTTTAATACGGTAACTCTGTCAACGCCCATATGTCCGGGAAGCTTTTTGCCCTTTAATACTCTCGAGGGAGTGGAGCATGCGCCCATTGAACCGGGGTGTCTGTGTACGGGACCCGTACCGTGAGTTTCCTTAAGGCGGCTTGCGTTGTGACGCTTGATAACGCCGGCATAGCCTTTACCTTTTGAAATACCGATTACGTCAACCTTGTCTGCTTCGGCGAAAATGTCGCACTTAATTTCATCGTTCGGATTAAGCGCCGAGGTATCGGAGAGTCTGAATTCTCTCAAATACTTTTTCGCTTCTGCGCCGGCCTTGGCAAAATGTCCCTTTAAGGGCTTTGTTGTGTGCTTGTCCTTTAAGGGTGCAAATCCTACCTGAACAGCGTCATATCCGTCCTTGTCCGCAGTCTTCTTCTGAATGACTGTGCACGGACCGGCTTCGACAACAGTTACGGGAACGACCTTGCCGTCCGCATTAAAAACCTGAGTCATGCCGATTTTCTTACCTATGATTGCCTTTTCCATGGAATAACTTCCTCCTTAAATTGGTTATTGGTTGACTAAAACGCCAACATTGACCGGTAAACCGGAGTTTTAAAGATGTCCTTATTTTGCGTTCTGTACAAGTTTGATTTCAACCTGAACGCCGGCAGGAACATCAAGTCTGCCGAGAGCTTCAACAGTCTTGTGTGTGGGAGAAAGAATGTCGATAAGTCTCTTGTGTGTTCTCATTTCAAACTGCTCACGTGAATCCTTGTACTTATGCACCGCTCTTAAGATGGTAACGACTTCCTTTTCTGTGGGAAGAGGAATCGGACCCTTTACTTCAGAGCCTGTTCTTTTGGCTGTTTCCACAATCTTATCTGCGGACTGGTCAAGAAGAGCATGATCATAAGCTTTCAATCTGATTCTTATTTTCTGTTTTGCCATGAGTAAAACCGCCTCCTTATATTATTTAGCTTTGGGATTTAGGAGACTCAGAAAATTTAAGCATACACTGTGCCGGGTGTTTCATACCCCTCAACTTTAATTCCCAGCCTCAGGCTGGGATATACGCCCTTTTACATCTCCACACTAAGATTTCTTAAAGGGCACCGCTTTTCACAGCGTATCCTTATACCTTTGCGCTTTCGCCCGGTTTCTCTGAATCGGACTTCCTCAACGGGAAAACCGGCTTGTGCCGCAACCTCCCGTATCATCGGTAGTCGCTTGTGCCGCGCCCCAAAACGCACGGCAAAGCATGGGTTCTCGCGAACCGACCTTGATATTTTACCATGCCGAGCCTTGTTTGTCAAGCTTTTTTGAATTTTTACGCATTTTTTCAATGTAAAAAATTCACGAAATTTATTTTTCTATTTTGTATATTTTAACGAATAACATTTTCACTTGGGCAGATAATAAATATGTTTTTAAGCTTTAAGGAGGATACTATGAAATTCAGAAACAGCATATTTTTTGCGCTGACCGCTTTGGTAATTGTCTTTTCTCTTCTTACGGAAAGCAGCTTCGGCTCTCTGTCGGCTTTATCCAAAATGGGCTCGTCGGGAGATGAGGTAAAATCCATACAGCGCCGTCTTAAGGAATGGGGCTATTACGACGGCAGCGTCGACGGTATCTACGGCTCATCCACAAAAGCCGCCGTTATAAAATTTCAGAAGGCTAACAAGCTTACCGCCGACGGAGTTGCCGGTGCGGCTACCCTTGCCGCAATAGGACTTCCCACAGGCTCGTCGGGCGCAAGCGGTGGGAATTCCACAAACGTAAACCTTTTAGCCCGTCTGATAAACGGAGAAGCCCGGGGCGAAACCTACGAGGGACAGGTAGCGGTGGGCGCCGTGGTATTAAACAGAGTCAGTCACCCGTCCTTTCCCAATTCCATTTCCGGAGTAATCTACCAGCCTCAGGCGTTTACCGCAGTTGACGACGGACAGATAAACTCCGCAGTGGAGGCAAGCTGCTTAAGAGCCGCCAGGGACGCATTAAACGGTTGGGATCCCACCGGCGGCGCAATCTATTACTATAATCCTATAACTGCCACAAATAAATGGATTCGTTCCCGACCGATTATCACAACCATAGGAAAGCACGTATTCTGTAAATAGCAAAATACTGTGCCAGAAAATATCAGCCCTCCCGAAGGCTGATGCCTTCGGAAGGGCTGATGCACAATTTAAGGTTTCACTTTCTTTAGCTTATATCCTCATTATTTAACCGTAAGACGTACCGTTTTTTCAAGTAAAAGTCCCGAATCTCCGAACGCCTTTACCGAAAGATTTACGCTATTTCCGGAATAAGGCGCAAAATCCATATCTATACCGTAGGGAATCCCGTAGGCTGTTCCCTTTTCCTCGCCGTTAATGAAGTAAACCACATATTTTATATTTTCGGGATTGGGATAGCTTATGTGGGATGCCAGCTTTGTCTTTTCCGGATTAACCGTTACATTGTCCGCAGTTTCAATATAAGCCTCAAAGGGACCGCTCTCATAGGAGGAGGTATAGCTTTCAGAGCTTATAACTTCCTTATAAGTGTCAAGCAGCGTCTGATTTCCCGACAGCATAAACTTCCAGCGCTCACGGTCGGAATCAAAGTAAAATACCATTTTCACCTGAGGGTATCTTATAGGAAGATATGTGTAAAATTCTCTCATCTGCCTTACGGCAAAGGGTGTTATATCCGCCATGGTATCGTAATCCATATATGACGGAGCGCTCTCGGAAACGATTATGGGCTTTCTGTCCCCGTAAAGCTTTACAATGTGATCCATAACATCGCTGTAAACGCTTCTGTCCACGCCCTGACCGAAGGGATCGGTTTCTGTCTGCTGAAGCTTATATGCCGAAATTCCCACATAATCTACATATTCGTCGCCCGGGTAATAAAGCTCCATTGTACTTTCCGGATAAAAGTTAGGCGACCAGATTATGGGCACGCTCGGAGCGTAAGTATGCAAGATATTTGCAACCATCTTAAATTTTTCCTTATAAAGCTCCGGGTCGGGCGTGTACCATTTACAGGTGGTATCGTTCATTTCTCCGGCAAATCTTAAAAGAAGGGAGCAACCGGAATTTTCCATATCGGTAGCAAGCCTTATAAGATAACCTTCGTCTGTCACAGACGCAATCCCGTTATGGGGCTCTAAAGCTATCTGAATAACCTTTCCCTTTTCCTTCGCCTTTTCGATATGGCTTGCATAATGGCTTATATCCGTTCCGTAGGGAAGGTAAAGTAAATATCCGCCGTGGTCCTTGCCCGTAAGCGCCGGGAATGAGTCCATATAAAACTTAGCTTCATCATACGGATTGTAAACGGCACTGTCGTTTTCGGCATAAGCTCCCAGCATTATGCCTTTTACGGTTTTTGAAAGCGCCGACATTTTAATCATATCGGGATCCTTTGTTCCGGCATATATTTTAATGTCGCTTTTTACAAGCTTGGATCTTCTCTGTGCGTCTATTGTTTCTTCCTTAAGACCTGCCTTTTGCCAGTAATAAGCCTCCCGTCTGTAAGCGTAGGAAGCGTTTTTATAATCTCCCTTGTTGCTAAGACAGGTGCCCAGCCTTAAATAGAGCATTGCCGAGCTGTTCACATCACCCATATTAATAAAGTTAGGAGCAATGGCCATAAACTGTGCGGCGGCGGAGCCGAAATCCCCGGACTCCTGAAGTGCGACTGCACTGTTCCACTTGTTCCAGATTCCGCTATCAGAATATCCGCCTTCCTCCATATTCTTAACGAACCTGCCGTATTCGGTTTCAACATCTACATTATATCCGTTCCAGCCCACAGTTGCTCCGAACGCTTCAAGCACCGCTCTTATGGGAAGATAAGTCCTGCCGTCCTTAATGCAGGCTGCGGCGTCGTTATCAATTTTTACTCCGTTCCGGTATATTTTGCTCTCTCCAACCGTACATTTAACTATGGTATCTGCATAAGATACTGAAGCGGTTTTCAAAGCGTCGTCCCAAGATACCGAAGCGCCGAAAGCCTCCATAGCAGCCCGTAAGGGTACAAGCGTTCTTCCGTTTTCCACAAAAGGATAGCCGGTCGAATCGTTAAATACAACGTCGGACGAGTCAATGGTCACACCCGTATATGCCGATACAGCAAATACACCGATTAACAAAAACACTGCTGTCAAAACCAAGATTTTCCTCATTTTTAGTTCACCTCAATGAAATTATACCTTTTTTTACAAAAAAATTCAAGAATTTTTAAATTTTTTTTGCAAAAGTACTGGTAATGTATAAAAAAATATGTTATAATTAGCTTATAAATATTATTTTTCACAGTAAAATATATGCACAATTAACAACAAATACATTTACATTTAACATAAAGAGGTGACAGTATGGCAAAAGATATATCAAAAATGCTGGAGAACTTCAGCAAGGGCACATCACATGACGCATACGAATTTATGGGATGTCATAAAGAAAAGAAGGGATATACCTTTAGGGTATGGGCTCCCAACGCCCGGGCAGTATATCTTTCGGGAGATTTTAACTCGTGGGACAAGGAAGGTCTTCCGATGAAAAATATCGGCGGCGGAGTTTATGAGGTACATTGTCCGGATGCCGAAAAGTTTGACGCTTATAAATACTATGTTATAAGGAGGGACGGAAAAGGAGTATTTAAAAGCGATCCCTACGGATTTCATATGTGCACAAGACCGGAAAATGCGTCTAAGGTTTACGACCTTTCGGGTTTCAAATGGACTGATAAGAAATATCTTGATGAAACTGCAAAGAAAAACGTCATTGAAAGCCCCGTAAATATTTACGAGGTACATATAGGCTCATGGTGCAAGCACGGCGACGGAAACTATCTTTCCTACCGTGATTTTGCCGACCGGATAGTGGACTATGTAAAGGATATGCATTATACGCATATAGAGCTGCTCCCGGTTTCCGAGTACCCGTATGACCCTTCCTGGGGCTATCAGGTGACAGGCTATTACGCTCCCACGTCAAGGTACGGAACTCCCCATGACTTTATGTATCTTATAAATAAATGCCACGAAAACGGTATCGGCGTAATTATCGACTGGGTCGGAGCGCACTTTCCCAAGGACGAAAACGGGCTTTACGAATTTGACGGCACCTGCTGCTATGAATCCAGCGATCCTTTAAGAAATGAGCATCCCGACTGGAACACAAGGATTTTCGACTATTCCAGAAATGAGGTTAAGTCCTTTTTAATCTCCAATGTGGTTTACTGGCTTAAGATGTATCACGTGGACGGCATCAGGGTAGACGCCGTGGCGTCTATGCTTTATCTTGACTACGGACGGAGGGGAGGACAGTGGCGCCCCAATAAATACGGCGGCAACGAAAATATAGACGCAATAGAATTTTTAAGGCAAATGAACAGTGCGGCATTTTCCGAAAAGCCTTCGGCGCTTATGATTGCCGAGGAGTCAACCGCCTTTCCCATGGTTACAAAGCCGGGCTTTAACGGTGGACTGGGCTTTAACTTCAAATGGAACATGGGCTGGATGAACGATATGATAGCCTATATGTCCAAGGACCCTCTTTTCAGAAAGGGTATGCATAATAATATTACCTTTTCTTTAACCTACGCTTTTTCGGAAAATTTTATACTTCCCTTATCCCACGACGAGGTCGTGCACGGCAAATGCTCAATGATAAACAAAATGCCGGGAGAATATGAAGAAAAGTTTTCAAATTTAAGGGCTTTTTACGGATATATGGCAGCCCACCCGGGCAAAAAGCTTCTCTTTATGGGGTCTGAATTCGCACAGTTTATCGAGTGGGATTACGAGAAGGAGCTTGACTGGTTTCTTTTGGACTATCCGGCTCACAAAAAGATGCAAAGCTATGTAAGGGACTTAAACAAGTTTTATCTTGATAATCCCTGCCTTTATGATAATGAAACAGGCTGGGACGGCTTTAAGTGGATAAGCAGTGACGATAGGGACAACAGTGTTATCGCCTTCAGGCGTATCGGTAAGGATTCTTCCGAGCTTATATGCGTCTTAAACTTCTGTCCGGTAAAGCGAACACACTATGTAATCGGCTCACCTGAAGGGACGAGTCTTAAGCCGGTATTTTCCAGCGACTATAAAAAATACGGAGGTGGCGGAACTCCGCTTCGCTCGGTAAAAATAAAACCCGTACCGATGCACGGTCTTTCACATTCGGTATCCCTTACGATTCCGCCCATGTCGGCAACCTTTTATAAGCTCGTAAAATAATTTAAGGAATTAATTATAAAACCCTTTCAAAAAACAAAAAGTAATTATAATGTTAGGAGGCTTTTTATGAATAATAAAAGCAAGGAATGTGTAGCTATTCTTTTGGCGGGAGGTCAGGGAAGCAGATTAAAGGTGCTTACTGAAGATACCGCAAAGCCTGCCGTGCCTTTCGGAGGCAAATACAGGATTATAGATTTTCCGCTCTCCAACTGCGTAAATTCCGGCATTGACACCGTCGGCATACTGACTCAGTATCAGCCGTTGGAGCTTAACGATTATGTCGGAACAGGAAGACCCTGGGGGCTTAACAGAAACTTCGGCGGCGCCCATATACTTCCTCCCTATTCAAAAAGCAAAAAATCAGAGTGGTATAAGGGTACGGCAAACGCAGTTTACCAGAACATTCCGTTTATAGAGCGCTATAATCCGGAATATGTACTTGTGCTTTCAGGCGACCATATATATAAAATGGATTATTCCAAGCTTCTTTCCTACCACAAGGAGAAAAAATCCGAGTGCACCATTGCCGTTTTGGATGTTCCCCTTTCCGAAGCCTCACGTTTCGGCATTATGAATTTAAACGACGACGGCAGTATATATGAATTTGAGGAAAAGCCGAAAAATCCCAAAAGCACAAAGGCGTCAATGGGAATTTACATTTTCAACTGGCAAATGCTTAAAGAATACTTAATAGCCGACGAGGAGGATCCCGAGTCCTCAAACGATTTCGGAAAGAACATAATTCCTAAGCTTATCGCCGACGGAAAGCGCCTTTTCGCTTACAGCTTTTCAGGCTATTGGAAGGACGTGGGAACAATCGAAAGCCTGTGGCAGGCGAATATGGACCTTTTGGATCCCGACAGCGGACTTAATCTTAAGGATTCAAAATTCAAAATTTATGCAAGAAACTACGCTCAGCCGTCAAGCTATATAGACAAAGACGCCGAAATTGAAAATTCTTTTGTGGCTGAGGGGTGTGAGATAAAGGGAACTGTTATAAATTCCATCATCTCAACAGGCTGCATTGTAGAAGAAAAGGCAGTGGTTAAGGACAGCGTTATAATGCCCAATACCGTTATTAAGAAGGGTGCGGCTGTAAAATACTCAATAATAAGCGAAAACGTTACCGTTTCAAGAAATGCGCGCGTAGGCGACGAAAAAGAATATTACCCGGAATCGGAATGGGGCATCGCAGTTGTCGGCAAAGGCAATACTATACCGGATAACGACTTAGTCAAGCCCGATCAGATTATATAATATAAGGGGGATTTTTCCATGAACATGGCAGGAATAATATTTTCCAATCTTTTTGATGAAAACTTCGGCGTTCTTACAAAAAACAGAACCGTAGCTTCGCTTCCCTTTGCCGGCAGATACCGTTTTATAGATTTTGTACTTTCAAATATGTCAAACTCCAACATAACGGTAGTCGGAATAATAACAAAGTCCAACTATAAATCTCTTATGGACCATTTAGGCTCCTCGGCCGCATGGGATCTTGACAGAAAAAACGGAGGCGTTTTCCTTTTGCCGCCCTTTGCCGCAGGACAGACGACGGTATATCAGGGAAAGCTTGAGGCGCTCTATTCCGCTTTTTCCTATCTTGAAAGGATAGATAGGGACTATGTCGTGCTTTCAGACTCTACCGTAATATGCAATATCGACTATGAAGATGCGCTTCAGGCGCATATAAAATCCGGAAACGACATAACCGTTATCGCAAATAAAGTAAACGCAGATCCGATGCAAAGCTATTCCTTGGTAATGGAAACAAAAAAGAATAAAATCACTGATATGTACGTAGACTATCCGGCGGTAAGCGACGGCTCTTATGCCTCCATGGGAATGTTTATAATGGAAAGGAAAAAGCTTATTTCCGTAATAAGGGAAACGGTTTCCAGAGGAAGAAAACGTCTTGAGCGTGACTTTATCCAGCACGAATGGAATAACGGAAATCTTTCCGTCGGAATATTTGAGTTTAAGGGAAGCGTGATAAGAAATACCAGTGTCGCCTCTTATTTTGCCAATAATTTAAGGCTTATAACCGACTCTGAGCTTCGCCATGATATATTTAACCCGGCACGTCCCATCTATACCAAGGTAAGGGACGAGGTACCGAGCTACTACGGCAAGGATTCCTCCGTTGACGACTGCCTTATAGCAGATGGCTGCCGTATCGAAGGCAAGCTTTCAAACTCCGTAATTTTCCGTGACGTTAAAATAGGAAAAAATGCAGTTTGCAAAAACTCAATAATAATGCAGGGCAGCGTAATAGAGGACGGCTGCTATATAGAAAACGCAATTATCGACAAGGACGCTGTAATAAGCGAGTCCGCACATCTTCAGGGTGCGCTGCACTCGCCCATCATCATTGAAAAAGGAGAAACCGTATGAAAATACTTTTTGCGGCAAGCGAAGCCGCACCATATTTAAAATCCGGGGGACTTGGCGACGTTATGGAAGCCCTCCCCCAGGAGCTTTCCAAAAACGATGAATTCCAAACGGCAGTTATAATACCGTACTATAAAAGCCTTAAACAAAATCCCGACTTTAAGCCTGAATTCATCACAAGCTTTAACGTGCCTTTAGCCTGGCGGAAGCTTTATGTCGGCATATTTAAGGCAAAAATAAAAAAGGTTACCTACTTTTTTATAGACAACGAATATTACTTTAACCGTGACGGCGGATATTACGGCCATTACGACGACGGCGAGCGCTTCGCTTATTTTTCAAAGGCGGTTTTGGAGGCGCTTTCCCATATTGATTTTATGCCGGACGTAATTCACCTAAACGACTGGCAGACCGCTTTAGTACCGGTATTTTACAAGGCGTTTTATCAGAATATACCGGAGTACAGCAAAATCAAAACAGTATTTACCATTCACAATATTGAGTATCAGGGAAAGATGCCTCTTGAATTTCGTGAAAACATTTTGGGTCTTTCAAACTATTATGCAGGCGTTATGGAATACGACGGCTGTGTAAACTTTATGAAGAGTGCCATCGTTCTGGCAGATAAGCTTACCACGGTTTCCAAGACCTATGCCCACGAGATATTATACGCTTATTTTTCTCACGGGCTTGACCCCATATTAAAGGCAAACGAGTACAAGCTTAAGGGAATTGTAAACGGAATCAATATGTCGGCGTTTAATCCCAAAACGGACAAAAAAATTCCGAAAAACTATTCCGTTTCCAATCTTTCCGGCAAAGCGGAGTGTAAATGCGCTCTTCAGAATAAGCTCGGTCTTGAAATAAGAAACGACGTTCCGATAGTCGCCATGGTTACCCGTCTTGTGGCCCATAAGGGGCTTGAGCTTGTGGAGAGGGTGCTTCCCGACCTTTTAAGCAGAAATATTCAGCTTGTGGTTTTGGGCACCGGCGACGCCCACTTTGAGGATATGTTTAAGTTCTATGATTATAACTACCGCGGCAAAATGGCGGCATGCATTACCTTCAATTCCGCATTGGCGTCGGAAATATATGCCGGCAGCGACATATTCTTAATGCCGTCTAAAAGCGAGCCCTGCGGTCTTTCCCAGCTTATCGCCATGCGCTACGGCACAATTCCGGTAGTCAGGGAAACCGGCGGACTTTTTGACACGGTTCCGGCTCTTAATCAGGATACGATGGAGGGGCTTGGATTTACTTTTAAGCTTTTCAACGCTCACGATATGTTAAATGCAGTTGACAGAGCGGCAGATTTCTGGCATAATATAAAGAAGAGAAACGAGCTTGTTAAAAAGCTGATGAAGCACGATTCCGGATGGGCAGAGCCCGTAAAGGAATATGCCGAAATTTACAAGTCTCTTATATAACCTTCGGAAAGGGTGTCGTAAATGAAAAAAGAAGAATTAAAAAAGGAGCTTGAAACCGAATGTCTTGACAGCTTCGGTTGCTCTATAAAGGAGGCGTCGAAGCTTCAGGTTTACAAAACGCTTTGCGCCGTAATCCGCGATATTTTGGCTCGTGGACGCAAAAGCTTCACCGACGAATATACGGCGAAGGAGGAAAAACAGGTCTACTATATGTCCATGGAATTTTTGGTAGGTACCTCTCTTCACAACAATTTATTTAACATGGGGCTTGAAGATACCGTAAAGAGCATACTTAAGGAAAAGGGCTTTGACTTGGAGGAGCTTTATGAAATGGAGCCTGACGCAGGGCTCGGAAACGGCGGACTCGGACGTCTTGCCTCCTGCTATATGGATTCCATGACCACCTTAGGCATTCCCGGAACAGGCTTTTCCATAAGATACGAATTCGGTATCTTCCGCCAGAAAATTGTTGACGGCTGGCAGATGGAATTTCCCGACGACTGGCTGACCTTAGGCGACGTTTGGCTTCGCCCAAGACCGGACGAGGAATTCGAGGTAAAATTCGGCGGAAAGGTCGATCAGCGATATGAGGACGGAAAGCTCCTTTTTGAGCATAAGGATTACAGCAGTGTAATGGCCGTTCCCTACGACATGTTTATATCCGGCTATAATACCGACGCTGTAAATCAGCTTGTTTTGTGGAGCGCAAAATCTCCGTCAAAATCCTCTATTGATTTAAACTATTTCGTAAGAGGCGAGCATCTTAAGGCTCTTGAGCAAAACACCATGGCGGAGGTTATTTCCAAGGTTTTATACCCTGCCGACAATCATGTGGAGGGTAAAATTCTCCGCTTAAAGCAGCAGTACCTTTTGGTTTCGGCTTCTCTTCAGAGTATTTTAAGACAGCATATCAAAAATTACGGAAGCCTTGAAACTCTTCCGGACAAGGTTTCGGTTCATATAAACGATACCCATCCGGCTCTTTGCGTACCGGAGCTTATGCGTCTTTTAATAGACGAATACGGCTACGGCTGGGACAAGGCTTGGGAGATAACGGAAAAAACACTTTCCTACACCAATCACACCGTAATGAGCGAAGCGCTTGAGCGCTGGCCCGAGCATATCTTTAAGGAGCTTCTGCCGAGAGTTTATCAGATAGTATTTGAAATTAACCGTCGCCTTACCATCTCTTTGTACGAGCGCTATCCGGGCGACGTTGCCAAGGTGGACTATATGGCGCCTCTTTCGGGCGGCGAGGTTAAAATGGCAAACTTGTGTCTTGCGGCATGCCACAAGGTTAACGGCGTATCAAAGCTTCACAGTGAAATATTAAAGGAAAGTATATTTAAGGATTATTACACCATTAATCCCGAAAAGTTTACCAATGTTACCAACGGAATTGCATACAGAAGATGGCTGTGTCAGGCAAACCCCGCTCTTACCGCTCTTTTAAAAGAGCTTATCGGCGACGGATTTACAGACGACTCAAACGAGCTTGAAAAGCTCTTAAAATACAAGGGCGACAAGGAGGTTTTATCGTCACTTCGCAAGGTAAAGCTTGAAAATAAAAAACGGCTTGCAGACTATATCGCAAAGGCTAACGGTATAATAGTTGATCCCAATTCGATTTTCGATGTTCAGATAAAGCGTCTGCACGAATATAAAAGACAGCTCTTAAATGCGCTTCAGATAATTCATATGTACCGTATGATAAAGGATAATCCTTCCATAGATATTCCGCCGAGAACGTTTATATTTGCCGCCAAGGCCTCCTCGGGATACTTTATGGCAAAGCAGATTATAAGGCTTATATGCGCTATTGCAAATACCGTTAACTCCGATCCCGTTGTAAGGGAAAAGCTTAAGGTGGTATTTTTAGAGGACTATAAGGTTTCTCTGGCAGAAAAAATCATTCCTGCCGCCGAAATTTCCGAGCAGATTTCCATCGCCGGAAAAGAAGCTTCCGGTACCGGAAATATGAAGCTTATGATAAACGGTGCCGTTACAATAGGAACTCTTGACGGCGCTAATGTTGAAATTCACGAGCAGGTGGGCGATGAGAACATGTTCCTCTTCGGTCTTACCGCTCCTGAGGTTGAAGCACTTTGGAAGAAGGGCTATGACCCGTTAAGCTATATGCGCCGTGATCCCGAGCTTTCGGATATTATAGGCATGCTTAATTCCGGTGCCTTCGGCGCAAACTTTGACGATATAACAAAGTCACTTCTTACGGGCAGCTTCGGAACGGCGGACGCTTATATGATTTTAGCGGACTTCAAGGACTATGTAAGAGCTCAAACGCTTGTTTCCGAGGTTTATAAGGATAAGGATAAATTCACCGATATGTCCCTTACCAATATTGCAAAGGCCGGAATATTCTCCTCCGACCGTGCGATAAAAGAGTACAGCGATAATATCTGGCATTTATAAAAAATAAGTCACTTAAGCTTTCAGCCGAAGCGGAGTAATCCGCTTTGGCTGATGTTATTAAAAGAGGTAGTTTATGAGAATACTTTATGACAGTAAGTCGACCCTTCACAAGGTTCCCTTCGGCTGTGTAGGCGAAAACGAGGAGTGCACGTTAACCGTTTTTATTCCCGCCTCCTGTATGACCTGCCGTTGTTTTACCGTAATTAAAAGCGACGACGGCTTTTTAATGAAAATCCCCATGAAAAAAATATGCACAAAGGATTCCTATGAGCATTACAGTGCCTCGTTTTCTTTATATAAAAACGGGCTTTACTTTTATTATTTCAGAATTGAAACAGAAACAAGCGAATTTTCACTTTATAAATACTCCTATCACGATACCAATATTGAGGACGGCTCCCCTTGGCAGCTTAGCTGTATAAAAAAACCGGGATATAACACCGATAAATTTTATAGCGGAGCACTGTATTATCAGATATTTCCCGACAGGTTTTACAAGGAGGAAATTCTTTCCGCAGACGGGAAATTAACTCCTTATAAAATTCACTCAGAAGAAAGTGACACCCCCTTTTATCTACCCGATGAAAACGGAAAAATATTAAATTCCGACTTCTTCGGAGGAAATCTTCGCGGCATAGAAAAAAAGCTGCCCTATCTTAAGGATTTAGGCGTTGACGTGATATATTTAAATCCCATCTTTTTCGCCTATTCAAATCACAGATACGATACAGCCGATTATTTTAAGGTTGACCCTCTTCTCGGTACCAACGAGGACTTCTCCTCTCTTTGCCTTGAGGCACACCGTCTTGGTATGAGGGTAATTTTAGACGGCGTTTTTTCCCATACCGGAGCTGACAGTGTATATTTTGATAAATACTCCCGTTTCGGAAACGGCGCTTATTCAAACGAGGACTCTCCCTACTCCTCATGGTACACTCTTGCGCCGGATAAAAGCTATACCTCCTGGTGGGGCATTGATACGCTCCCCTGTGTAAACGAGCTTTCCCCCTCCTACCTTGATTTTATAATAGAGGGTGAAAATTCTGTTGTTGCCCACTGGCTCTGCGCCGGAGCAGACGGCTTTCGCTTAGACGTTGCAGACGAGCTGCCCGATGAATTTATAGCCCGTCTTCACAGAAGAGTGCATGAAATTAAGCCCGACGCCATTGTAATAGGAGAAGTTTGGGAGGATGCGTCAAATAAAATAAGCTACGGCGTAAGACGTACATATTTTACCGAATGTGAGCTTGATTCCGTTATGAACTATCCGTTCAGAAACGGAATAATTGATTTTGTAATAGGTAAAATCTCCTCCTTTGAATTTGCCCAAATCATAATGACAATTTGCGAAAATTATCCGCCCGAAGTATTAAACTGTCTTATGAACAGCCTTTCAACTCACGACACGCCGAGAATAATTAATTTATTATCAGGCGTAAAAGCTCCGGAGTCTAAAAAGGAGCGTGCGGACTACATTCTTTCTCCCGATGAGGAAAAGATTGCCTTAGAGCGTGAAGCGGCGGCGGCGTTTTTACAGTTTATGCTTCCCGGCTCCCCTTGCATATATTACGGCGACGAGGCGGCTCTTCAGGGCTTTGAAGATCCGTTTAACAGGCGGTTTTTTCCCTGGGGCAATGAAAATACTCTTCTTCTTAAATTATATAAAAAGCTTGCCTCTCTTAAAAAAAGCTTCGCACCATTAAAAGAGGGCTTTACAGAGGTCTTAAGTCCGTCGGAGGATGTTATCATATTAAAAAGAACATTAAAGGATACCGCACTTTATGCCGCAGTATGCCGAAAGGGGAGCTATAAGATAGACGGTGAAATAATTTTTTCAGGTACAGGCGGCGATGTCTTATCGGAAAACGGCTTTGCGCTTTACAGATAGTCCAAAACACTTGCGTTTCGCCATTTTCGGATAAAGAGTCTTAAATTTTTCTTTGTCTAAAAAATTTTTTATTTCTTAAAAACCGTAAAAAAAATATGCGGCCGGCAGGCCGCATATTTTTATTTAACTAAATCAGTCAAAAAGGTTAATTGTTATTGTCTGTGTGTCGCCGTCCCAGTCAACCTTGTAGCCGAGATTTTCAGATATAAAGCGGAGCGGTATGAAAGTTCTTCCGTCCTCGATGAAGGGAGCTCCGTCCATCATGGCTCTCTTGCCGTTAACTTTTGCCTGCTTGCTGTCGATTGTTACTACAACTTTATCCTCATCAGTATTAACTGTTACTGTCCTTGTATCGGCATCCCATTCAATCTTTGCACCTGCAGCGTCAAATACGCCTCTTACGGGAATGAAGGTAAGACCGAGGTCAGCCTTTATCATGGGAGCAACGTCGCACTCAACGGGAACATCACCGTTCTCAGTGATTTTTGTTATTGTCTTATTGCCTATTGTAAGCTTTACGGCCTTAGTCTCGTCCTTCCATGTATCGCCCTTGGAAATTGCGATAAAATCTACGTTGAAGCTTGTGGGATAGTCGCCTCTGCCAAGCTTAATGGTAATTTTGTTCTCGCCTGCATTAAGTGTAACGTTTACCTTAACCATACCGTAGGAAGCCCAAACGTCCTTTTCAACAGTGGGGAAGTTTACTACTTTTGAATCTTTTCCGTTAACCGTCATGGTAGCCGTCTGGGCCCATGCATGACCGTTATCGTAGCCTATGTACATCTCCTGAGCGCCCTCAACTACTGCGTCTACAGTGAAGGTAACAGAAGGTGTCGCATCCGGATTATTGCTCCAGCAGGTAAGAGCAACAGCTCCCTCGCCGGAATAGCCTTCATGATCCGAATTTACGGTTGCTCCATCTGCTGTTTCTGCGCTTTCAGCCTCATATAATACATATTGTCTTTTTACAATGTCGCCATATTTTACAACCGATGCCGTATCGTTAGGTCTGTTCATCTCCGCACCATTACCGGGCTCGGTAACAGCCGCTCCTTCAGCAAGGCATGCAATACCCATTGTAAGAACCATTGCCAGTGTCAAAATAACTGATAAAAATTTTTTCATAACTTACATCCTCCTAATAATATATTTTTGACCTATATAAATATTACCACAAAAAAGCCGTTAAGTCAATATAAATACTGTAAAAAATCACAGTAAACCTGAATTTTTGACTAATGCGAAGGCATCCATAAAGCCTTCGCATTATTTATTTTATCTTTTTGAAAGAACGTCCTTTTCATATCTTTCTATTTCATCAAACCAACTTGAATCGCCCTTCCTGCCGCATACGGAGCAGTAATACTCCCAAACGTCGCCGAAGGGAAGGGTCTTAAGTTCCTCCTGCTCTACCATAAGCTTGGTAAAGTTTGACTCGTCCTGAAGCTTCTTAAGGCTTTCCGAGGGAGTTAAAAGAGCATTCAAAAGAGCCTTCTGCCAGCTTCTGAAGCCGACTACCCATGCACTTATACGATTTATGGAGGCGTCAAAATAGTCAAGCGCCATGTAAACTCTTGAAAGAGCATCGTTTCTTACAATTTCTTTTGCCATCTCTCTTACCTCGTCCTCATAAAGAAGTACGTGGTCGGAATCCCAGCGGATACCCCTTGTAATGTGAAGCGCAATTTCAGGGAAGAAGGTCAAAAGAGCCGGAATCTTATCGGACACAACCTCAGTGGGATGATAGTGACCGTTGTCCATAAGCGGAATGCATCCGTCGTGAGTCGCCGCAAAGGTAAGAGCGAACTCAGCCGAGCCTGTAGTATAAGCCTCAACGCCTATACCGAATACCTTGGACTCAAGGCAGGGCTTAACGAGATTTTTATCAAAGGGCTCGGACAAAATCTCCTCAATTGATTCTTTATATCTCATTCTGGGACCTAAGCGGTCTGCCGGAATGTCCTTAAAGCCGTCGCCGGTCCAGATGTTCATTACGCAGGGAACGCCGGTTTCCTTAGCGAAATATTCCGAAATTCTTATGCACGCCTTACCATGATTTATCCAGAACTTTCTTACCTCAGGATCGGGAGATGAAAGGGTAAGTCCGTTCTTTACCATGGGATGAGAGAAGAACGTGGGATTAAAGTCTATTCCCATATCGTGCTTCTTTGCAAAATCCACCCATTTCTTAAAATGCTTAGGCTCGAGCTTGTCCCTGTCTGCAAACTCTCCGTCCTCAAAAATCGCATAGCATGCGTGAAGATTGAGCTTAATTTTTCCGGGGCAAAGAGAGATAACCTCCTCCATATCCGCCATAAGCTCCTCGGGAGTCTTTGCCTTTCCGGGATAATTTCCCGTCGTCTGAATACCGCCGGTCAAAGGACCGTCGTGATCAAAGCCAACAACGTCGTCACCCTGCCAGCAGTGAAGGGATACCGGAATATTTTTTAAGGTTTCTATCGCCTTATCGGTATCTACCCCTATTTTTGCATATCTTTCCTTAGCATAGCTGTATCTGTCTTTTAACTCCATATACATACCTCCTTCTTCTTCAATTTAATTTTATCGCAAAAGGAGGCGATAGTCAAGTATTTTTGTAAATATTTATCCTTATTTTGCTACATTCCCATTTCGCTTAAAAGTGCTCTCATCATTTCCGCGCTTTTTTTAATGCCCTCCTCCTCGGACTTTGAAAGCACCGGTGCAATGGTGGATTTAATTCCTCCCCTGCCCACGACCGCAGGAAGGCTCATTGCCACATCTCTTATTCCGTAATCCCCGTCGGTAACGGACGAAACGGTAAGCACCGAACGTTCGTCCCTTACAATCGCTTCGACAATTCTTCTTACCGCCAATGCGACAGCATAATAGGTGGCGCCCTTTTTTTCAATTATCTCATAGGCCGCTGAAACAACCCTTTTGTGAATGGCAGAAAGGTCTGTTTCGCTCTCCTTGCCAAGGGCTTTTCTCGCCTCGGTAACGCTCATGCCCGCAACGTTGGTAAGGGTCCAGGCGGCAACCTCGCCGTCCCCGTGCTCCCCTATTATATAGGCAGTGACGTTTCTTATATCCACTCCCAGCTCTGTGCTTAAAAGATATTTAAGCCTTGAAGAATCAAGCACCGTACCTGAGCCTATAACACGGCTTTTGTTAAGTCCGGACATCTTCCACGTGGCGTAGGTTAAAATATCCACCGGATTAGTAACGACTAAAAGCACAGCCTCCTCCGAGCAGTATTTCATAATATTGTCTACAATTGTGCGGAATACCTCGTGATTTCTTTTTAAAAGGTCTATTCTCGTTTCTCCGGTTTTTTGCGCTACACCGGCGGTTATTATGATTATATCGGCGTCCCTGCAGGTGTCATAGTCCTCAGACTCCACCTTTACGGGATTTAGAAACGATATTCCGTGGCTTATATCCAGTGCGTCGCCCTCCGCCTTGTTTTTGTCAATATCTATAAGTGAAATTCTTGAAAACAGACTGCTCATTGTAAGGGTATAGGCAACCGCCGAGCCGACAAAGCCGTCGCCAATTATTACTGCTTTTCCCGTATACATATTTTTTCCTCCGTTTTTCTAAAATAAAAAAGAAATGCTATATTTAGCATTTCTTTTTTTAAGTTAATTATTCACATATCTTATTATATGCTTTACGCATACCTCAGCGCATTTTCCGCAGCCGGTGCATTTGTCATAGTCTATTTTCGCCAGATTATCCTTTACGCTTATGGCCTCCGACGCACATACACGGGTACATTTTCCGCAGCCTATGCATCCGTCGGGGCAGGCAGCTTTCATATACGCCGCCTTTTCATGGGAGCTGCATACCACCGCATATTTTGCTCTGTCCGGAATCACGTCTATAAGTCCTCTCGGGCAGGCTCGCTTGCAGTTTCCGCAGCCCGTACATTTGTCATAGTCCACCACGGGAACAGAATCAACCATTTTAATTGCGTCAGACGGACAGACTTTAGTGCAGTTTCCCAGTCCTATACAGCCGTAGGTACAGCTTTTTACTCCGCCCATTAACATGGCGGCGTAGGCGCAGTCCGGTGCGCCCTCATAAATATAGCGCTCCTTTGCTCCGCCTGTACATCCCACAAAGGCGTATTTTTTAACAAACTCTGACTTTTGTCCCATTATCTTTGCGATGTATCCTGAAACCTCGGCTCCGCCTACGGCGCAAAGGTCACATTCCGCCGCTCCCGAGGCCACCGCCTCGGCGTATGCCGAGCAGCCGGCATAGCCGCAGCCGCCGCAGTTTGCTCCGGGCAGGGTCTCCTCAATAAGAGGTATTCTGTCGTCTTTTTTAACCTTAAAAATTATTCCGGCAACTGCTAAAAGCGCTCCGAACAAAAGTCCGGCTCCCCCGACAATTAAAGCCGGTATTAAAATTTCACTCATTTTAAGTCCCCCTTAACCTACGGAAAATCCCGAAAATCCCAAAAACGCCATGGCAAGAAGCGACGCCGATATAAGCGCTATAGGAAATCCGGAAAGAGCCTTAGGATAGTCGTTGTCACTAATCCGCTCTCTCACGCCTGCCAAGAGAAGTATTGCCAAAAGAAAGCCTATTCCTGCAGAAAAGCCGTACCACACGGCGGACAAAACGTTTGTCGTTTCCTCAGACGCAGTTATCGCAACGCCCAAAACCGCACAGTTTGTGGTAATAAGCGGAAGGTAAATGCCCAGTGAGGCATAAAGCGCCGGTACCGATTTTTGCAGAAACATCTCCACAAGCTGTACCAGTGCCGCAATAATTAAAATAAAAACTATGGTCTGAAGGTATTCAAGATGAAGCTTTTCAAGAATATATTTCTCCGCAAGGAAGGTCATGAGGTTTGAAAGCGACATAACAAACGTAACCGCAAGACCCATTCCGAAAGCCGTGTCTACCTTCTTTGAAACTCCCAAAAACGGGCATATTCCCATGAACTGAACAAGAACGAAATTTTCAATTAAAATCGCCGTTAAAGATATTGTAAAAAGCCGGGCTATCATTTTAAAGCACCTACCTTTTTGGAAATTGCACCGACCGCCGCAAGAAGTATACCAAGTATCAAAAATCCTCCGGGCGGCTGAGTTATAATGCCGATTCCGCAAAAGCTTCCCAGAAACTGACGTACCGCAGAAATTAAGGTAAGCGAAACGGTAAAGCCCAGTCCCATACCCAGTCCGTCAAGTACGGAGGGCAGAGGCTTATTTTTTGAAGCGAACGCTTCGGCTCTTGCAAGTATTATACAGTTTACCACGATAAGCGGTATAAATATTCCGAGGCTTTTATAAAGGTCGGGAATATAAGCCTGAAGCAAGAGCTGTACCACCGTAACAAAGCTTGCAATTACCACTATATAAGCGGCAATTCTCACTCTTTTCGGAATAAAATTTCTCAAAATCGAGATAAAAAGGTTTGAAAATATAAGCACTATTGTTGCGGAAAGTCCCATACCTATACCGTTGGCGACGCTTGTTGTCACCGCCAGAGTCGGGCACATTCCAAGCACCTGAACGAAGGTGGGGTTTTGTGTAATAATTCCCCTTTTAAGGCTTTCTTTCAAGGAATTCATTTAAATCCCCTCCTTTTCAAAATAGTCCGAAGCTATTTCGGCGGCACGGTTAACGCCGTTTTTAATTCCGTTAGATGTTTTGGTGGCTCCGGTTATTGCGTCAAAGGTGTTATCCTTATTTTCGCCGGCAGATGATGACAGCTCAAGAGGCGCCTTTTTGTTTTTAAGACGGCTCTTAAATTCATCGGTATCGGCGTTTGCGCCAAGTCCCGGAGTTTCCTCATGCTCCATTATATTGATTCCCGTAACGGTTTTGCCGTCCGATAAAATACCCGTCATAAATACCAGCCCGGAATTATAGCCCTTTACGCTCTGCTTAATGCATATTCCGATAACGCTTCCGTCATCGTCCCTTGCAAGAGCTCCTGTTACATTATCACCGTAAGAAGAAAGGTCAACCGTTTCAAATTCGGCATCGCCCATTACCGCCCTGCAGCTTTCTTCAAATTTAATTTTATTGTTTTCCTCTATTTTGTCCTTCGTCATCATATTAACTGCGGCAAGGACAAGAGTAGACACAAAACAGATAATAAAAAGCCTTAAGGCTATGGAAATTACGCCGTCCTGCTTCTCTGCCATCTTCTCGCCTCCCCGAATCTTTTATTTCTGCACACTCTGTCAATTAAGGGCGTCGCCGCATTCATCAAAAGTATTGAGTAGCTCACGCCCTCGGGGTATCCGCCCCAGGTTCTTATGGCGACCGTTAAGATGCCGCATAAAATTCCTGCCGCAATCATGCCCTTGCCCGTAACGGGAGTAGTAACATAGTCGGTTGCCATGAAGAACGCTCCCAGCATAAGACCTCCCGAAAGAAGGCTTTCAAGGCAAAAATAAGCGTCAAAGCCCGACAAAAGGTATGTACCTGCGGCAACGGTTAATATAAAGCTTAATGGAATATGGGGCTTTATAACCTTTGTTGCCATAAGGTAAATTCCACCCAGAATAAGCAAAAATGCGCTTGTTTCTCCAATGCATCCTCCCGTTTTTCCTAAAAACATGGATAAAGCGGAGGCGTCGGTATTCGCAAGGTCTGAAAGGGGTGTCGCTCCCGTTACTGCGTCCGATAACATAAGCGCTCTGTCAAATGGCTTTGCCCATGAGGTCATATTTCCGGCAAAGGACGCCATTAAAAACGCTCTTGCCCCGAGGGCGGGATTCATGAAATTACACCCAAGTCCGCCGAAAAGCTGCTTTACCACTATAATGGCAAAGACACAGCCCAACGCCACCTGCCAATAAGGCATAAGTGATGACACATTCATAGCAATCAAAAGTCCCGTAACCGCGGCGCTTAAATCCCCGACGGTATTTTTTTTGTGCATAATAAGATTAAACACCGTTTCAGATAAAACGCATACGCCCACCGACATAACTATCATTATAAGAGCCCTGAGTCCGAAAACATATACGCCCCATAAAGCGGCGGGAGTTAAGGCAATTAAAACCTTAAGCATAATTTTAGAGGTTTTTCTTAAGCACCTTATATGCGGAGTTTCGGAAACGACAAGGAGTTTTTCATCAAAGTTTTCCATATTTATCACCCTACCTTCCGCTTCTTATTGCGGCTTTTCCCCGTCTTATGACCGCAACGGGATTTCTGTCCGACGGACAGGAATAAGCACAGCAGCCGCATTCTATGCAGGACATAAGTCCGATTTTTTTAGCTTCTTCCCATTCTTTATCGTTTACGTATTTCACGATTTGGAGAGGCAAAAGCCCCATGGGGCAGGCAGAAACGCAGGTGCCGCACCTTATGCATTTATCCTCGTTTTTTACTCCCAGCTCCTTTTCGGTAAGCGCCAAAAGCCCGGAAGTGGTTTTTGTAACGGGAATGTCGATACTGTACTGGCTTGCTCCCATCATGGGACCGCCTGCAATTATTTTTAAGGGCTGTTTTGTAAATCCGCCGGCTTTTTCAAAGACATAGGAAAAGGGAGTTCCTATTTTCACTCTGAAATTCGAGGGATTTTTAACCGCCGAGCCGGCAACGGTGACTATTCTTGAGGTAACGGGAACACCCCGTCTTACCGCTCGGCTTATTGCCGATGCGGTATCCACGTTGAACACCAAAACGCCCACGTCAGCCGGAAGTCCTCCCTCAGGCACGTATCTTCCCGTAACCGAACGTATAAGCTGTTTTTCGCTCCCTTGAGGATATTTTGTCTTAAGAAGCTTTATCTTCATACTTGATTTAAGCTTTTGCGAAAGCTTCTTAACTGCGTCCCTTTTATTATCCTCCAGAGCAATTATTCCGCTCCTAATTCCCAGTGCGTGAATTAGAAGGTCAAGACCGTCTATCATATCCTCCGGCTCTTCTTTTAAAATTCGGTAATCGCTGGTAAGATAAGGCTCGCACTCGGACGCATTTATTATAACCGTGTCAATTTTCTTATCGGTCGAGAGCTTGACGTGAGTTGGAAAGCCGGCTCCGCCCATTCCCACGATTCCGGCCTTTTTGGTTATCTCAATCAGCTCCTTTAAGGAAACATATCCTGATTTTGTCCGGGAAAAGGGCTGTTCCTCCTCTTCGGTAAAATCATTTTTAATAATTACCGCTTCGGACATATCTCCCTTCGGCGTAATGACTCTTGTAACGCTTTCCACAATCCCCGAAACCGAAGAATGTATGGGCGATGACATAAACTCGCCGCTTTCTCCTATTATCTGCCCCTTTTTAACAAAATCTCCCTTTTTAACTATCGGAACAGTTCCTCTGCCGCCCTGACTCATCAAAAAAGTCAAGGTGTCGCAGGGCTCCAAATCCGTAATGGGTCTGTCCTTCGTCTGTTCCTTATGGTCGTCAGGGTGAATTCCGCCCCTAAACCCGGAAAAAAACATTGTTTTTACCCCCTTATTTTACTCCGTAACCTCAAAATCAGCTTCAAGAGCCTTATCGGAAGAATCATGTGCCACCCAAAGCTTAAATTCTCCGGGCTCTGTTACCTTTTCCATATTTTCATTTGTAAACGCAAGATTCCTTGCATAAAGTGAAAATTCAACCTCGGTGCTCTCTCCCTTTTTAAGGAACAGCTTCTTATAACCCTTAAGCTCGGCTACCGGTCTTACTCTGCTTCCCACAAGATCTCTTACGTAAAGCTGAACTACGTCATATCCGTCATATTCTCCGGTGTTTTTAACAGTTGCCCTTACGGTTATCATTCCGTCCTTTCCCATTTTGCTGTCGGATAAATGTAAATCCGAATACTCAAAATTCGTATATGAAAGTCCGTATCCGAAGGGATAAAGCGCACCTATCTCACAGTCATAATACTTTGCCTCATAGGGTCCCTTCCCCAAGGCAGGTCTTCCTGTTGAATAATGATTGTAGTATACGGGTACCTGACCTGTCTTTCTCGGGAAAGAAACCGTTAAATGTCCCGAAGGATTGTGTCTGCCCGTAAGCACGTTTGCTACGGCTTCGCCTGCGGCAACGCCGCCGTGCCAGATATAAACCATTGCTGCGGCCTTATCCTTATACTCGGTAAGAACTAAGGGACGTCCGGCTCCGATTAATAAAACTACCTTTTTGCCTGTTGCAAAAAGCTTATCCAATAAAAGCTTCTGATCCCCGGGAATATCAAGCTCAGATCTGCTTCTAGCCTCGCCTGACATATCTCCTGCTTCTCCCACGCAGGCAATTATTACGTCCGCTTTTGATGCGTCGGCAACCGCTTCGTCAATTTTCTTTTCGCAGTCCTCCTCATGCTCAAATCCGCAGGCTTCTTTAACAATTATATTCTTAAAATATTTTCTAATGCCTTCGGCTATGGTGACCGTTCTGTCCTCCTCGGGATTACATCTCCATGTTCCCAAAAGGTCATTTTTATTGTCTGAAAGAGGTCCGACCAAGGCAATTTTTTCATTTCCTGCCAAGGGTAAAACCCCGTCGTTTTCCAAAAGAACTATGGAATTTTCAGCGCATTTTCTGGAATTTTCTATTGCTTCCTCGTGATAAAACGCCGTCTTTTCCTCCTCTTCGTCCACAAAAGGCTCGTCAAAGAGTCCAAGCATATATTTAAGGGTAAGTATTACTCTTACAGAATCGTCCACAAGCTTTGCGTCGATTTTTCCTTCTTCAATAAGAGCAGGGATATTATCGTTATATAAATCTCCTGCCATAAGCATGTCAACTCCGCCGCCGAATGCAAGGCGTGCCGCATCCTTTCCGTCCTTGGCATAACCGTGATTTATAAGCTCGCTTACAGCCATTGCGTCGCTTACCACAAAGCCCTCAAATCCCAGCTTATCTCTCAATACATCCCTTAAAAGGAACTTATTTCCGCTGCAGGGAACGCCGTTTACATCGTTAAAGGCTGACATAACCGTTGCGGCGCCTTCGTCAATTCCCGCCTTAAAAGACGGAAGATAAACGTCAAAAAGAGTTTGGAGCGACATGTCAACGCTGTCGTAGTCACGTCCGCCCTGGCATGCTCCGTAGGCAACGTAATGCTTCATGCAAGCTAACACCTTGCCCTTTTGTCCTATCTCATCGCCCTGGTAGCCCCTTACTGCGGCTTTAGCAAAGTCACTGCAAAGATATGTATCCTCGCCGTAGCCCTCGGCAATTCTGCCCCATCTGGGATCTCTGGCAATATCAACCATAGGTGAAAATGTCCACTTTATACCTGCCGCATAGCACTCCTTTGCCGAGTCGGAACAGCACTTTTCCGTAAGTGCCGGCTCCCATGTGCAGGACTGAGCCAGAGGAATCGGCGCCGTTGTTTTATAGCCGTGAATAACGTCCTCGGCAAAAAGTGCCGGAATTTTAAGTCTTGTTATGTCCAAAAGCATTTTCTGAATATGATTTGTCTTTTCCGCTCCCTTTATCGTAAGATAAGAGCCGACCTTGCCTTCGGCAAAGTGGTCCTCAAAATACTGCTCGTCATTAGTATATATTGACGTTCCGAACTGGGAAATCTGTCCGATTTTTTCGGTCAGCGTCATTTCAGAAAGCATTTCCTCCGCTTTCTTTAGTGCTTCTTTATAGCGTTTCTGTGCGCTTAATTTCATGATTTTACACCCCACCTGTAAACTATTTTTTTTATTAGATAAGGCGCTCCGGCAGTTATTGCTAATCCGAAGAGTGAATATTCCAAAAATGTGACGTATAAATTTTTTGTATCAAAGGGCATGAATAAGACCTTTACAAGTAAAATAACCATAAGTCCCGTGACCGAGGCGGCAATTTTTTTAAAAATACCGCAAGGCACTTTATAGCCTATAAATTTTTCATCAATTATAAGTCCGCCTATGGCTCCGAGGCTTATTGCGCTCATAACCGCCATATCCCTGTCAAAGCCGGTTAATACCGTAAAAATAAGTGAGAACAGGGTAATCGAAAAAAGAACATATGTCTTTTTTGTCCTTTCTGAGTACCCATAAAGAGCCGTGCAGAAAAGAGCTGACAAGATCCCCAAAAGGGCGCCGATTAAAACGTCTGCTACCGAATGCATTCCAAGATACATTCTGCTTACCATTATTAATACGGTAAATACCGCCGTGGCTAAAAGCGTTCCTCTTTTTTTGCCACGTGCAAGGAAAATTACCGTTCCCATCCCCGAAGCCTGCTGTGAGTGTCCCGACGGAAAGGAATATCCGCCCGTTGTATCAAGCTTTTTTATTAAGGGATTTACCTCGTGAGGTCTTGGAATTTTAAATAAAAGCTTAAGGGGAGTATTTACCGCAACCGAGAATATAATTGTAAGAGCTGTTATTATGCCCGTTCTTTTATTTACCGACCAGTAAATAATCACCGCAATAATACAAAGGGGAACCGGCGTTATAATATCTGATAAAAGCTTCATAAAAAATGTCAGCGGAGCACATTCAAGGCTTTGCAAAAATATGTTTACACCGTACATCATCTCATCCTTTTATAAAGCCTTCCTAATTTTTTATATTTATCCCTGTTTATTTTACCAAGCTGCTCCTCTGTCACACGGTAGCTCCAGTTGCCCTGTGCCCTTCCCGGCACGTTCATTCTCGTATCCGCTCCGTAGCCCAAAAGGTCCTGAATGGGAAATATCACCGTGCCGGCATGACTTTGATACATTGTCCTTATTATACTGTCATAGCCTCTGTCCCAGTCCTCCGATTCATAGCCCGAGTAGCTCATAAGTCTTTTCCTGTTTGTTTCGTCAAGCTCCCATACAAAGCCTAAAAGAGTGTTATTATCATGAGTGCCCGTATAGGCAACGGTGTTATTTTCATAGTTATGAGGCATATGAGGATTGTCCGAATCCGACATAAAGCCGAACTGAAGCACTCTCATTCCCGGAAAGCCGCTGTAGGAAACCAGCTCTGCCACCTCTTTTGTTATATCTCCCAGATCCTCGGCGATAATAAGCTTATCTTTGGCGCATTTTTTTATTACATCTATAAAATCCTTGCCCGGACCTTTAATCCATTTTCCGTTTCTTCCGTCCTTCGCCTCTGCCGGTATACTGTAATAGGACTCAAGCCCTCTGAAATGGTCTATCCTCACTCCGTCGAACATTTCAGTCATATGCCCTATCCGCTCGCGCCACCAAAGGTATCCGTCCTCCTTCATTTTATCCCAGTTATAAAGAGGATTTCCCCACATCTGACCGTCCTTAGAAAAATAGTCCGGCGGCACACCGGCTACATTTTTCATTCTTCCGTCCCCGTCAAGGTCAAAAAGCTCTCTCTTTGCCCAGACGTCTGCACTGTCGTAGGACACATATATGGGAATATCGCCGATAATTTTAATTCCACGTCCGTTAGCGTACTTTTTTATTTCTTCCCACTGACTGAAAAATTCATACTGAATAAACTGCCACATAAAAAGAACGTCGGGGTCTTTTTCATCGGTGTAAAATTCACGCCACTGTTTTCCCCCGTTGGAGGTCTTTAACGCCATAAATTCGGCAAATTCTGAAATTCTGGGGGTTTTGCCGATAAACTCTTCAATTTTACTTTTATCTCCGACTCGCTCAGATGCCTTCATTAAAAGCGTATATCTTTCTTTATAAAGCCTTTCATATTCGCAGCTGTACGGGGTTTTCTGCTCGGCTGAAAAGAGCTCCTCCTCTGTAATAAGCCCTTTTTCCTTAAGGGTAGGCAAATCTATAAAATAAGGATTTCCGGCAAACGCCGAGTAGGATTTATAAGGCGAATTACATTCGTCAATCATAGAGAAGGGCAGCACCTGCCAGTATGTAAAGCCTGAGTCGCTTAAAAAATCCACAAACTCTTTAGCCTCTTTTCCGAAGCTTCCGCAGCCGTATTTTCCGTAAAGAGAGGATATATGCATCAAAACTCCTGCCGCACGTTCCATAAATTCACCCCAATAAATTCATTATATTGATTAATGTAAATATATAAATATTATTCTGTACCGTCCATGGACAAAAATGTTTTTATAATTAATTGTTTTTCTCCAAACAAAAAACAAAATGCGGTTACTTTAAACAACCTCTTTGTTTTTGCTTCGTATTATAGCATAATGCCCCGTTTTTTTCAATACAAATATTAAAAAAATCAAAACTTTTTTGCTATACCGTAGCCTTTATAATAAAATATTGACAAGTCATGATTTTCTTAGTATAATAATTTATATAAAGAGCGGTAATGCACGGTGTTTTTACGCCCTGTGCCGAAAGGGACGCTATTTAACTTTTTATCGGAGGCGTAAGTCATGAGTCTTAACGACGTACCCGCCGGCGAGCGGGTTCATATCGGAATTTTCGGCAGGAGAAACGCCGGAAAATCCTCGCTTATAAATGCCATAACCGGTCAGTCTGTGTCCGTAGTTTCAGATGTTCCCGGCACAACGACCGATGCGGTAAGAAAATCCATGGAGATACTTCCTTTGGGGCCTGTTATAATAATTGATACCCCCGGCTTTGACGACGAGGGTACTTTGGGAGATATGCGCGTGGAAAGGACACGCTTAGCTCTTACGGAGTGCGATGCGGCACTTTTGGTGGTTGACCCGCAAACAGGAATCGGAGATACCGAAAACGAGCTGATACGGCTTTTTGACGAAAATCATACTCCTTATATTACGGTTTACTCTAAGTCTGATATAAAGCCCCGGGACGGGCTTTCCGTCAGCGCCGTAACCGGAGAGGGCATAAAGCTTCTTTTAGACAGGCTTTCCTATATATGCGAAAGCGCCGAAACAGACAGGCGTATAATAGGTGATCTTCTTTCTCCCGGCGATTCGGTAATACTTGTCACGCCCATTGATTCTGCGGCTCCCAAGGGGCGCCTTATTCTTCCCCAGGTTCAGACCTTAAGGGATATTTTAGACGCAGGCGCCTTTGCTACCGTAGTGCAGGAGGGAGAATACAAAAGCGCTCTTTCATCCCTTAAAAATCCGCCGAAAATCGTAATTACCGACAGTCAGGCGTTTGAAAAAATCAACAGAGAAACGCCGGAGGATATTCCTCTTACCGGATTTTCCGTTTTAATGGCACGCTATAAGGGCATATTAAACTATGCTCTTAAAGGCGCCTACGCAATAGACTCTCTTAAGGACGGCGATAAGGTTTTAATCGCCGAGGCATGCACCCACAAAAGACAGTGCAAGGATATAGGAACGGTCAAAATGCCGGCATGGCTTTCCGAATATACAAAAAAAGAGCTTTCATTTGATTTTTCGTCCGGTAAAAGCTTTCCGCAAAACCTTTCGGAATACAGCCTTATTATCCAGTGCGGAGGCTGCATGATTACCGAGCGTGAGGTGAAAGCACGCTATATTGCCGCCGAGGCAACATCAGTTCCCATTACAAACTACGGAACGGCGATAGCGCACATGCACGGTATATTAAAGCGCGCGGTAGCGCCCTTTTCAGATACCTTAAAATAATATTCAGTATTTTATGATAAGCATAAAATTATAAAATACTGTATACTATAATCAAAAAGGAAAATATTTTAAAAAGGAGCGGTGTTCATGAAATTTGAAGAAAGATTTGAAGAATTAAAAAAGGTTATTTTAGCAAATAAGCCTGCATTTGACACCTTTTTTGCCATCCAGGTAAACATTACGGACGAGGACTGCAAGGGTACGTTTTACATTGCCTTTAAGGACGGCGAGTTACAGGTTGAGCCCTTTGACTACCATGACCATACAGCTATGATAACCGCAGATTCCAAGGTGCTTGAGTCGGTTTTATCCGGCGCATTAACATTTGAAAAGGCATATGAGGACGGAAATATTATAATAGACGGAAGTCTTGATTCTGCTAAGGAGCTTATCAAGCTTTGCAAGAAAGCACCGGCAAAAAAATGTGCGGCGAAGAAGAAGGAACCAAAAGCCGATGTTAAGGCTGAAGCTAAGACCGAGGCTAAGACCGAAGCTAAGACCTGTGAAAAAGAAACTAAAAAATGCAAAAAGAAAACCTGCAAAAGGTAATTAATCCCCGAGTTTTTAAGTGAAAGCCGACAGGCTCTTAAAGAGCCTGTCGGCTTCAGACTGTCGAAAAAGTCGGTCAACCGCAAGCAAGTTGTTATTAACTCAGATTCTAAAAAAATTTTAATGCCTGAAATGCGTGCATTTCAGGCATTTTGCTTGCTTTCGTCCAAAACGCTCTCTACCGTATCTATATACGCCGACGAGACCGTTTTGAACAAATTTACCGTCCTTTTTCGATGTCTGCCAGCGTGTCGATAGGTTTATCGACACGCTGAAACGGCAGCTTTAAGCTGCCGTTTATTTTTTTATTTTTTCCAGCGCCATTTATCTTTTTTTATGCCGTCAAAATTTTTATCTCCTGTCATCTCGGCAAACTCCAAAAGCTTCGCCTTTTGCTCTTTAGTGAGGTTTTTCGGAGTATCTACGATAATCGTTACATACTCGTCGCCGTTTCCGACACCGTTAAGGCGCTTAATACCCTTATCCTTAAGGCGAAAAAGTGCATTTGACTGTGTTCCCTCGGGAACATTAAACTCCACGTCGCCGTGTATCGTGGGTACCTGACATGCCGAACCGAGGGCAGCCTCCGCCATGCTTATATGCTTTTCTATATAAACGTCAAAGCCCTTTCTCTTAAAGGTCTTATCGGGAGCGATGGCTACGGTAACCAAAAGATCTCCGGTAGACCCGCCTCTTTGTCCTGCCTCGCCCTCGCCCGGAACTAAGGTAGTCTGTCCGTAGTCTATGCCGGCAGGAATATCGACCTCCACCGTCTTTGTCTTTCTCACAAAACCACGTCCCCGGCAGGTTTCGCAGGGAGTCTTTATAATTTTACCCGTTCCCTGACAGGCATCACAGGTTCTTACTGCGGAGAAAAAGCCGCCCACGGTGCTTCTTATCTGTCCGCTTCCGTGACATACCGAGCAGGTTTCGGGCGACGTGCCCTTTTTAGCCCCGCTTCCGGAGCAGGACGGACAGCTTTCACTGCGGTAAACCTCAATTTTCTTTTTGCAGCCGAAAGCCGCCTCGGTAAAGCTTATTGTTATCTGTTTATTAATATCGGCACCTCTCACGGGACCGCTTCTTCTCTGCGCTCCCGATGAAAAACCGCCGCCGAATATATTTCCGAATATATCTCCCAAATCGACATCAAAGCCGGAAAAGCCGCCGGAGCCATATGCTCCTCCATAAGAGCCGCCCGTCTGGTCAAATGCCGCATGTCCGAACTGGTCATACTTTGCCCGCTTGTCCTTATCCTTTAATACCTCGTATGCCTCGCTGACCTCCTTAAACTTTGCCGCGGCTCCCTCGGGGTCATCCTTATTAAGATCGGGGTGATATTTTTTTGCAAGGCTCCTGTAAGCTTTCTTTATTTCTTCGTCCGTAGCGTTTTTGCTTACACCCAAAACCTCGTAATAATCTTTCTTTTCAGCCATAAATTAACCTCTCTTTATGTAGAGTGCTTAAAATTACGGATAAACACCCGAGGATATGCCCCCGAGTGTCCAATCCGTAATAATTAATTACTGTACGTCCTTAAAATCTGCGTCCTGTGCTCCGGGATTTGCTCCTTCGGCTCCGCCTTCTCCGGGATTTGCTCCGTTTGCCGCATTCTGCTTTGCGGCCTCCTCATATACTCTCTGACCAACTGAGCTCATCTTCTGCATAAGAGCTTCGCTTGCGCTCTTAATCGCTTCGGTATCGGTACCCTTAAGAGCTTCCTTTACCTTGTCGCAGTCAGCCTTCATGGAGTTTTTCTCCTCCTCGGACATCTTATCGCCCATATCGGTCATAAGCTTTTCAGCCTGATATACCATCTGATCCGCAGAATTTCTTGCGTCTACTTCCTCTTTGCGCTTCTTATCCTCGGCGGCATACTGCTCAGCCTCTTTAACCGCCTTGTTTATTTCGTCCTCTGAAAGATTGGAGGATGCGGTAATTGTAATGTTCTGCTCGTTGCCTGTTCCCAAATCCTTGGCGGAAACGTGAACGATGCCGTTTGCGTCTATATCAAAGGTTACCTCAATCTGGGGGATTCCTCTCGGAGCGGGCGCAATGCCTGTAAGCTGGAAGTTACCAAGAGTCTTATTATACTGCGCCATTTCTCTTTCGCCCTGAAGAACATGAACGTCAACAGAGGGCTGATTATCCGCCGCAGTGGAGAATATCTGACTCTTCTTTGTGGGAATGGTGGTATTTCTGTCTATAATCTTTGTAAATACGCCGCCCATTGTTTCAATACCCAGTGACAGAGGCGTAACGTCTAAAAGTACAAGCTCGTCAACGTCGCCGGAAAGCACGCCGCCCTGGATTGCGGCGCCCATGGCAACGCACTCGTCGGGGTTAATTTCCTTGCTTATCTTAGAGCCCACAAGCTTTTCAACAGCCTCGCATACCGCCGGGATTCTTGTAGAGCCGCCGACCATAAGCACCTTCTTTATGTCGCTTGTGGAAAGTCCTGCGTCTGACAATGCCTTTTTAACGGGTACCATGGTAGCCTCAACAAGGTCAGCCGTAAGCTCGTTAAACTTAGCTCTTGTAAGGGTCATATCAAGATGAAGGGGTCCTTCAGCTCCTGCGGAAATATAAGGCAGGTTAATGGATGCAGTAGTTACGCTTGAAAGCTCGCACTTTGCCTTTTCAGCCGCCTCTTTAAGACGCTGAGCCGCCATCTTATCGTTTCTTAAATCAATACCGTGATCCTTCTTGAATTCAGAAGCGATATAATCTATTATTCTGTTGTCAAAGTCGTCGCCGCCCAGACGGTTGTTACCGCTTGTGGCAAGAACCTCGAAAACTCCGTCGGAAATATCAAGTATTGACACGTCGAATGTACCGCCGCCCAAGTCAAATACCATAATCTTGCCGTTGGGATCCTTATCGGCGCCGAAAGCAAGAGCCGCCGCCGTAGGCTCGTTTATAATTCTCAAAACCTCAAGACCGGCAATCTTTCCGGCGTCCTTGGTCGCCTGTCTTTGAGCGTCCGTAAAGTAAGCGGGAACGGTGATAACCGCCTGACTTACCTTTTCGCCTAAATAGCTTTCTGCGTCCTGCTTAAGCTTTGTAAGTATCATTGCGGAAATTTCCTGGGGTGTATACTGCTTGCCGTCGATATTTACCTTATATGAAGAGCCCATCTCTCTTTTTATGGAAATTATGGTCCTGTCGGGATTTGAAACAGCCTGACGCTTTGCGACCTGACCTACAAGTCTTTCTCCCGTCTTGGTAAAGCCCACAACGGACGGAGTTGTTCTCATACCCTCGGCGTTGGCGATAACAACGGGAGAGCCTCCCTCAAGCACCGCAACGCATGAATTTGTTGTACCTAAATCTATACCTATAATCTTTGACATATATATTCCTCCTGTTCTTAAATACCTTAAATTAAAATCAGTTGGCGACCTTCACTACGGAATGTCTTACCACCTTATCGTTCATCTTAAAGCCCCTTTGGAACTCCTCGACAACTATTCCCTCGCCGGCTTCGGAATCCTCCACATGCATTACCGCATTGTGAAGCTCGGGGTCGAAGGCTTCTCCCACGGCGTTTATCTCATTTACGCCCAGCTTTTTTAGCGTTTCTTCAAACTGCTTTTTTATAAGTGCCACACCTTCCGAAACTGCCTGCCACTCCTTTTCCTTTGCCTCGGGCATTGCTTTTACCGCCTTTTCGATATTATCTAAAAGCGGCAAAAATGCGGCAACCGTATCGGCCTTGGCGTCCCCGTAAAGAGCCTCCTTTTCTCTCTTTGTCCTCTTTCTGAAGTTGTCGTACTCTGCGCTTATTCTTAAGATTTTATCCTTAAGCGCCTCGATTGTCTTATCCTTTTCGTCAGGCTCGCTCTTAACGGTATCTTCGGCTTCTTCTACGGTATTCTCTTCTTTGCCCTGTTCCTCGGTCACTGTTTCTTTATTTTCCTGTTTTTCTTTTTTTTCTTGTTCAGCCATAATATTACTCCTATTCCGACATTCGCCTTAATATATTATCCATTGCGTCCGCAATATATTCCAAAGTAGACATTACCTTTGAATAATCCATACGCGACGGTCCGATAATTCCGATAGCGCCCTTTATCTGTGGCGACGGCGAGCTGTAGGATTTAACAACGAGCGAGCAGTCCGCCAGTGCGCTTAATCCGGTTTCTTCGCCGATAACGGTAGCGCATTCGTTATCGCTCTCCGCCTCCTGGACAACCTTTTTAAGATTTTCTTCATCGCCGACAAAATCAAGCAGTGCCTTTGCCTTGTCTATATCACGGTATTCTCTGTACTTAAAAATGTTGGACTCTCCGTCCGTGAATACCTCACCGTCGTTGCCCACAAGGGACGATTTTACAAACTCACGAAACGACTCGGTAAACTCGGGCCAGAATCTTGAAATCTCCCTGAAAACAGAAGCGTTAAAGTCCATTTCCTCGTAGGTTTTTAATGCCAAAAGCTCGGTCAATATACCGCTTAATCTGTCTGCAACGTCCTGATTTATTTCCTTGGGAGCCTTAATTTTCCTGTCCTTTATGGCATCGCCTGTTGCCACTAAAATCATAAGGGCAAGCCCTTCTCCCACAATTATCAGTCTGACGCTTTTAAGTCTTGACCTTAAGGATGCCGGAGTGATTACAAACGCCGGATAATTGGTAATTGAAGAAATTGTCCGCCCGACTCTTTTCGCAATACCGGAAAGCTCGCTTGCCTTTGTTTCCATTCTGTGAGTCAAGTCATTCATCTCACTCACCGTAAGGCGGTACTTTTCCATAAGCATATCCACATATATTCTGTATCCCATATATGACGGTATTCGCCCCGAAGAGGTATGGGTTTTTTCAAGGTATCCCATTTCCTCAAGATATGCCATTTCGTTTCTTACCGTTGCGCTGGAGCAGTCTTTTAAAAAGTACTTAACAATTGTAGAAGAGCCCACCGGCTCTGCGGTTTCTATATACCCGTCGACAATCGCCTTTAATATTTTTCTTTTCCGCTCTGATAATTCCACCTGCCCACCTTCCTTCTGTAATAAGAAACAAGTGTTTTTGTGTTTTAGCACTCTTCCTCTCCGAGTGCTAACAACGTTATACCACTTTTGACAGCAAATGTCAAGCCCTTTTTAAAATTTTTTTCTTCCGGGCTTTTGTCTTTGTTTTATATTGTTAATATGCGGCGTTTTTTTAAGTTTATGAATATTAAGGCAATAAAAAAGCGCCCGCTTTATGAGCCGGGCGCTTTTATCCATTATATAATACCGTCAATTATACCGTAAGCGACGGCCTCCTCCGACGTCAGAATATAATCTCTTTCGGTATCCTTAGTAATATCCTCTAAGGTCTTGCCCGTATTTTCGGCAAGTATTCCGTTAAGCAGGCGTTTTGTCTTAAGCATATCCTTCGTATGAATATCCATATTGGTCGCCTGACCGCCCACGCCGCCTAAAACCTGATGAATAAGTATTTTTCCGTTTTTCTGAGATAGCCTTTTTCCTTTTTCGCCGCCTGATAAAAGCACCGCCGCCATAGAGGCGCAAAGTCCCATACATACGGTTACCACGGGACTTTTAATCATGTGCATGGTATCGTATATGGCAAGTCCTGCGCTGACGCTTCCTCCGGGAGAATTTATATAAAGATATATCTCCTTACCCGGGTCCTTAGAATCGAGATAAAGAAGCTGGGACACCAAGGAAGCTGAAATATCGTCGTCTATTTCGTTGAAAAGGAAAATTTTTCTTTCCTCCAAAAGCATTGAATAGCAATTTGTTTTCTGAAGAGAGCCATCCTTGCCCTCCTTTAATATTATGGGATCAGTTATCATTATTATGCCGCCTTTCCTTGTGATTTAAAGCATTATAGCACACATTTTTCAATTTTGCAAATTTTTTTTACTCCAAAAACCGAGTTATTTCGTCATATACCAGGTATATGCTGTGACATACACGCAGGTGGGGCTTAATGCCGGAATAACAATTCCCTTTTTAGCCGACACGTACATAGTCTTAAAATAGAGTCCTGCGGCAGGCGCACACTCCGAAAACGCCTTGCTGAATTTTTTCGCCTCCGAGGCAATATTTACGTCGTCCGCAGTCGCTAAAGACGCTATCCTTAAATCCATAACGCCCCCGGAATATCCGAACACGTTGGCACTGCCTCCGGTTTTGAATAAAAATCCGGGATTTGAAGCGTTTCCTATGGCCGTTCCGCCTATAAAGGCATCAAAATCTCCCGAGGCAACGGCTGAGGCGTACTGCTCGTAGGAAAGAGCCTTAACATCGCAGGATATTCCGTACTCTATTAAAGCGCCGCTTAAAAATTTTGCCAAAGCCAATCTCTCGGAATCCTCTTCGTTTACAAGTATTTTAAATTCAAAGGGCTGACCGTTTTTCTCATATACTCCGGCGCTTCCTATCTGCCATGAGTTGCGCAAAAGAATTTCCTTGGGATCCTCTCCCTCGTATGCCGGCTCCGGCTCTAAAAACCATGCGTCGGGATTTATCGGTATCAGCGAGGTTTTATTTATTTTCTCCGACCCGTCGGAAAGCTTCATTTTACCTACCGCCTCATATACGGCGCGCCTTGCCTCCTCGAAAGTGAAAATTCCCGAAGCAGAGTTAAAGCCTAAAAATTCAAACCTGTTTGTTTTTCCTTTATACACCGTAACCGTGTCCTTTTTGTTTTCCGCCTTCGGGTCGGAATTAATAAGTATATCCGATTCCCCCGACGAAAACGCCGCCTTTGCCTTAAGGTCAGTATTTGTAAAGCTTAAGCTAAAGCCTTCGATATAGGCTCTTCCAAGATGATAGCCCGAATTTCTCCTACATTCAAGACCGGTATAGCCTATGTCGCTTTCTGTGCAAACAAACTGCCCCGTTCCTACCGGACAGCTCATATATTCCGGAGATTCGTTTTTTATAACAGGGAAGGTAAGCATTGTTTCAAAATGCCGTTCGGGCTCGTAAAGCTTTATATATACCTCGCTGTCGCTTATTTTTGAAACCGACTCGATATTTTGGGTACACCCCCCGTAATTTTCAGGATGCTCCTTAATAAAGCTTATAGTATATAAAACGTCGTCCGCGGTAAAGAGCGAGCCGTCGGAAAAGGTTATTCCCGTTTTAAGCTTAAGCGTTCCTCCCGTATTATCCTCGGACGGCGTATAGGACTCCGCCAGATTTTCCACCGCCGCCATAGAATCGGAAATCGTATAAAGTCCGTCGTAAAAAAGGTAAAAAACCTCTCTGCAGCTTTCATAAACAGTCACTATCGGATTATATGTGTCGGGCTTTCTTACCGTCGCCTTTAAAATTCCGCCCTCCACGGTAACCGCTTCTTTTACCTCTTCCGGCTTAATCTCATTTTCTTTTTCATCGGGTTTCATGCAGCCTGAGGCAATAATTAAAGCCGCAGAAATTATAAGTGAAAAAAATCTTTTCATCTTTTCACTCCTTTATCTTAATTCTATAAATGCGCCCATAGCGCCGAAGGCTCCCTTTTGTCTGCGGCAGGAAAAATATTTTTCACTGCACGATGTACATTCGGCTGCAAGGTCGATATTTGAATCCTTAACGTTTGCGGATATAAGCGTTCGGCGTATTGCCTCCCACAAATCCGCCTTGTAATGCACGCCGTCAGGCTCGGGTCTTATAAAGTCCAAGGTTGTAAAATTCTTCTCAAACTCATATTTTGCATCGGATTTAATTTCAAAACAGCAGGGGCCGATTGACGGTCCTATTGCGGCCAAAATATCCTCAGGTGAGCTTGAAAACCGCTCCTCCATGCTTTTTATGGCATGATAAACTATTCCTTTTGCCGTGCCCCGCCATCCGGAATGAATTGTTGCCGCCGCCTTTTTCCTTTTATCGTACAGCAAAACGGGCACGCAGTCCGCCGAATAGCTCATCAAAGGTATATTTTTCTTATCGGTCATTAATGCGTCAAAGCCTTGCGATCTTAAAACCGGCTTTACAATATAGGCGGAATTTATTTCGTGTATCTGCCCGGTTATAGATAAATTTTTACCGGTAAATCCTAAAGCCGCACATACCTTTTCATAATTTTTTCTTAAAGCCTCCTCACTGTCGCCGCGCCCCAAGCCAAGATTAAGACTTGACAAATGCCCTTTTGAAAACCCTCCGAGCCTTGTGGTAAAGCAGTGAAGCACGCCCTCTTTTTCCAAAAGCGGGCTTTTTAAATATTCAAAGCCGTCATATTCGTAATGAGTAAATCCCTTATGCATTATACCTCCGTTTTATAACCGAAAGCCGGGCTTTAAGCCCGGCAAGCGATAATTAAATTACATCCAGTACAAAAAGACCGTTTCTTAAGGCGTATCTTTTTGTGTAATAGCTGCCGCCGCTATCCTTTGTACAGTAGGAAATAAGATATGCCGAGCGGTCTGCCATATAGCGGTTTCTCTTTTGCATGCATCCCGAATAATACATATCCGACACATAAATAACCTCGTCAGCCTCGGAAAGTATTCTTTTATAAAGCTCCTTTTCCTCAGGCCTATACCATTTATCCTGTCCGGGACAGGGCACCGCTATTTTCAGCTTAACCGACGGATTATTCTTTTTCTCACAAAGAACAAGTCTTTCCGCCAGCATATCAAAGCCGATCGCTCCGCCGGCGATAAATTCCTTAACACCCTTGTCTATAAGACGCCTTATATATTCTGCCGTCTTTCTTTCAACCGCCTTCACATCATTATAAGGAATCACTCTGTGACCGGTAAAACAGCAGGTTTTATCTCTTGTCATAAATTCGCTTCCATACTGCTATCGCCGTACCGATAATATCCGCCTTGTGCATAAATCGGCTCTCCGGATATGTCATTTATATTAATCAGCATTTATTGCTCCTTCTCCTTAGAAAGCTTAAATTCCGTTACGGTGTCGTAGGTTTCTCCTTTTTTAAGTATCGGAGAGGGGAAGTGACTGTATTCCATTGCGTTGGGAAAGCACTGAGTTTCAAGGCATATTCCGCCGTGAACGGGGTACTTTGCTCCGTCCTTGCAAACTCTTTCTACATCTATTAAGTTACCTGAATAAATCTGAACGGCAGGGCGATCGGTGAAGCACTCCATTAAAATTCCCGTATTATCGCCCTTTAATTCGGCAAATTTTCTCATTCCAAAGCCATCAATAGCAAAGTTATGGTCAAACCCTGAGAAAAGCTTTATCTGCTCGTTATCCGAATTAAAGGCGTCGGAAAGCTTTATTCCCTCTCTCATATCGAAGGGGGTGCCGTCAACTTTTTCAACAACGCCGTAGGGCATACATTCCTCGGTATTCGGAGTATAGAAAGAGGAATTTAATTTTAACGTATGTCCGTCCACTGTTCCCGACGAATGTCCGTTAAGATTGAAATAAGAGTGATTTGTCATATTAAGCAAGGTGTCACGGTTAGCTTTGCCCTCGTAATGTATTCTTAAGGAATTATCCTTTGTAAGGGTATAGGTTACCTTTACCTTGACCTTTCCGGGAAAGCCCTCGTCCCCGTCGGCGCTTACCAGGGAAAGGATGAGTGACGGCTCTTCCTTATCTATCGCCTTAGACTCCCACACTCTCTTTCCGAAGCCGATGTTTCCGCCGTGAAGATTGTTTCTGCCGTTATTTTTCGCCAGAGTGTATTTTTTCCCGTTAAGAGTAAATTCTCCGCCGGCTATTCTGTTGGAGTTTCTTCCTATCAGCGCTCCGTAACAGCCTGAGTTATTCATATATTCCTCCAAGCTGTCCCGTCCCAAAACCACGTCGGTGCCATTGAAGGTAAGCGTCCTTAAAATCCCTCCGTAGGTTAAAATTTCGGCAGACAGTCCGAGTCCGTTATCCAGCCTGTAAAGATATACCTCCTGTTCTCCGACTTTGCCGCAGTGAGTTTTTTCTATCATAATAAATTCCCCCAAAAATCAAAGTGCTTTTATATACGAAATTATTTTATCTGCTAAGAGCTCGTGTCCCAAATCAGAGGGATGAAGACCGTCGGGCATAAAGCTCTCTCTGACAGACTGAATTTCCGGATATATTCCGTAATTTTTATAAAGGTCGAGCACGGGCACGGAATAATACTCCGCCGTTTCCCTCAGCGCCTTTACATAGTCTAAAAGTACACATCCGTGCATATTTTTTTCATTTTCGCTCATTCTGTGAATAGGCGTTATCAAAAACAGAGCTTTTCCGGCATATCTTTCCTGAAGATAAGATAAAAGCGTGTGGCATGCTCCGTAAAAGGTGTCGGGAGTCCTGTCATCGAATGTGCCTAAAGGCGCATCTCCGTGACCGTAGTCGTTGGTGCCTCCGAACACCCCAATAATATCTGCGTCCTCCATGGTCTTCGCGCGGTCACAGAAGTTTCCTAATCTTTCAAATTCGTCCGGTGTTTGCTGACGGCTGATTCTCGTGCCGCTTATTCCGTAATTTCTGACAATAGCGCCTGTCTTTTTTCCGAATACCGAAGCAAAGCATTTTTCATTTGAAGATGCGCCGGAGCCGAAAGTTATAGAATCTCCCAAAAAGTTTACTGTTTTATTCTCAATGTTCATCTTTTTATCCCCCCCAAAAAAATAAATTATTACATTTAGAATAATACCACTCTTTTTTAAAAATTGCAACTGTTTTATTGCAATATGCATTATTTTGCTGTATAATTGATTTAAGAAATTTTTCAGGGGTAAGAAATGGTTAATTTCGCCCTGCTTTTTAGAAACGAGGTATATTATGAAACACAGATTTTTCTCGCCTACCGAAATGGTTATACAAAAGGGTGCAGTAGAAGCATACGGCAAAAAAATATGCTCCTTCGGAAAGAAAGCCATGCTTGTAACAACGAAAAATGCCGCCAGGATAACCGGCGCTCTTAAAGACGTTGAAAGCGTCCTTAAAGAAGGGAATATTCCCTACGAAATCTTTTCCGAGGTTGAGCAGAATCCCTCCTATAATACTGTATCTAAGGCGGCGGCTTTGGCCGCAAAAGCCGGCTGCGACTTTTTTATCGGTATAGGCGGCGGAAGCGCAATGGATGCGGCAAAAGCTGTATCGCTCCTTTGCGCCAATCCCGAAATAAGCGAGGAGGACGCCTTTTTAATAAATCTATCCCGTGACCCATATCCGGTAATATGCATCGGCACCACGGCAGGAACGGGCAGCGAGGTAACAGAGTATTCTGTAATCACCCAGACAAACGGAAAGAAAAGAAGTATTGGGACAGAAAAGCTTTTCCCCGTTCTTTCCTTGGGCGACATAACATATATAAAAAAGATGAGTGCCAATGTATTAAAATCCACCGCCATTGACGCCATGTGCCATGCCTTTGAAAGTTATTTTAATAAAAAGGCCGATTGCTTTTCAGACACCTTTGCCATAGAAGCTCTTAAGCTTATCATTCCCGAATTTGAAACCATAAGCGCTTACGGCACCGACGGGCTTGACGACCTCGATTTTGAAAATCTTTATCTTGCCTCCATATTGTCGGGCTATGCCATAGCGACCACAGGCACAGCCCTTTGCCACGGTCTTTCTTACTATCTTTCCGAAAACTTTTCCGTCCCCCACGGCTTTGCCTGCGGAGTTTTTCTCCCGGCGTTTTTAATGCACAATTCCAAATGGGCTAAGGACAAATCCGCACGGCTCTACGACGAGCTTTGCCGTACGGAGGATGAAATAAAAGCTCTCGCCTCCGACCTTAACGAGGCTCCCGAGATTACCTTTACCGAAAACGATCTTAAAGCCTTAAGACCGCGGCTTGAAAACAACAAATCCCTTGAAAAATGCCTGGGGGAATGCAGTCCCGAATATACCGAAAAAATTTTAAAAGCACTTTTTATGTAATTAAAAAAGGCCTCTTCTCATAAAATATATGTAAGAAGGGGCTGATTTTTTTGTCAAGAAAGAAACTATATTTTATCGGATTTCTGTTTACGCTGCTGCTGGGCTCACTACTTCACTTTACCTATGAGCTTTCGGGGCAAAATCCTGTTATCGGGATTTTTTCGTCCACAAGCGAAAGTGTGCCTCAGCATCTTAAGCTGTTATTCTGGCCTTTTGTTTTCTTTTCCGTATTTGAATATCTAAAATATGCCCGAAAAGAAAAGCGCTTTATTTTTGTAAAAACGCTTTCAGTGCTTTTCGGCATGGCGGTAATAGTAATATTTTTCTATGCCTACACAGCCGTTTTGGGCAAAAATATGTTGTTTTTAGACATTTTCGCCTTTATGCTGGGGGATTTTTTTGCATTTTTTCTTTCGTATAAGCTTTTATCATAAAAAATACGGCTGCATTTGGCAGCCGTATTTTTACTTTACCTTTTCTATCTTTTTTTCTTCCTCTGTACCGTAATATTTAGAATAATAGCGTCCGTAATATGAAGAATAATGACCGTATTTATAAGAGTATTTCTTTTCGTCCACTGCATTTAAAATGTAGCCTAAAATATTTGTGTCTACCTTCTTAAGGGTTTTAACGGTATCTTCAAATCTTTCCTTATCTGTATAGCCCTGCTTAAGTACCAAAACGGTGCCTGAAACATAGCTACTTATAACCGCCGCGTCAGTTACCATGTCAACAGGCGGCGTATCTACGATTATATAGTCAAAATTTTCAGACAGCTTATAAAGCATGGTACTGAATCTGTCAGAGGATAAAAGCTCCGACGGATTAGGGGGAATCGCTCCCGATGAAACTGCGTAAAGATTGGGGTATTTCGTTAAACAAGCGTTAACATCTTCTGTCTTTCCGGAAAGGTATTCAGAAAGTCCGTCCTCTTTAGGCAGAGAAAGAAGCTTTCCGACCATGGGTTTTCTCATATCCGCGTCTACCACAACGGTCTTTTTTCCCAAAGCGGCAAAGTTTATGCCGAGATTTACCGATACAGTAGTTTTTCCGGTTCCCGGGCACGGGCTGGTGACCGAAAACCATTTTCTTTCCTTGCCCTTAAGCATATGAAGAATGTTTGTTCTTATAGCTTTATAGGATTCAACCACGACAAAAGGTGTATTCTCGGACAAAAGCGCCTGCTTAGGGTCTTTAAGTAAGCTTTCCGTGCGTAATTTTCCTTTATTTCTATGCTTCATCTGGATTACTCCCTTCCGACAATGTTATAACAGGAATCGCTCCCAAAGCAGGAATATCCGGATAAGACGACGCTATATCGTCCTCGGTTATAATTTTCATTGAAAATACGTCCTTGAAGACAAAGAATGCGCTTAAAATTAAAAATCCTGCCAAAAACGCCATAAAAACATTCTTTGTAATATTGGGTGAAGACGGGGACAACGGCACCGATTTAGCGCCACTTATTAAAGTAACTGTTCCGGCCTTAAGTATCTTTTTTATATATCCCCTGTAAGGGTCGTTGGGATTGGCGCTTACGATATTTCCGTCCAAGAAGCTCGAATCCGAAATTACGTTGGCAAAGGCGTTTACCAGTATTAAGGAGTGCTCGGGATTCGGGCATGTCGCCTTGACCTCAAAATTCTCCGTTCCGTATGAAACCACCGAAAGCATTGAGCGGATCTGCCTAATGGAATAATACATGTCAAGACCGGTCGACTCCGCCACAGCCTTCATGCACACGTCATTTTTAGCAAGCTCGGATACCGAGTTTACCAGGTCTACCGATACGGTATAGTCCGCTGTCGTAACAGACTGATAATCTTCTCTGTTTTCATTTGCCTGAACGCACAGCGACGCCGAGGACGTATAAACCGGCGTAATAAAAAATGCAGAGTACACAAAAGCCAGCACGCTCAATATAAGTGCAACGGATATAATCACAGGAAGCTTTTTTATAATTATAAAAAAGACCTGCCTTAAATCAATTTCTTTCATTTTGTATTTTTCCACCCTAACTGTATTTTTATATTATGTATAATACTATGTTTATTATAACATAAAAATAGGCATTTGTAAAGTATTTTTTAATATATATTTCCGTTTATATTTCAGGCGCTCCTTGTCCATTGACTTGCCGCTTTCTAAATGATATATTTTAATATAGGGAAATAAATTATCTATGGATGGTGTTTTATGAAAAAAACATTATATCGTGCTTTGTGCCGCCGTACTCATAATCGGGGATTTGTGTTTCCGACAGCAAGACAATATAAAAGCACAAAAGCTTATCTGAGAAAACAAAAATAAGGTTTCAGAGGCTATGGAAAAATACCATGACGCTTCGGTAAGAGAGCTTACCTGTAAAGAGGAAGATTATGATATTTTAAACCGACGACCAAGCATTAAAATACCGTAAGCTTAAAAGCTTACGGTATTTTTTATATTCTGAAAAGCAAATCCTCGTATGTGGGGAAAGGCCAGAAATCCTCGGCGACGATTTTCTCAAGCTCGTCCGACGCCCTTCTTGCCCTTGCCATTTCCGAAATCACTCTGTCACGGTAATGCTTTGCGCATTTTTCCATATCGTTTTTATATGCTCCGGCATTATCAAGCTCATTTTCAATGGAAGAAACCGCCTCATAAAGCTCGTCCGTCAAATCTGAAAGTTTTTTAACGGTCTCTTTCTCCGTCAGGCACTTTATTTCCGAATTAAGCTTCATTTTCGCAGCCGCCGCATTTCCAAGCTCCTCGGCATAGCTTACCGCCGCCGGAACAATCTGTTTTTTAATCATATCTATCATGGTTAGCGCCTCGATATTTATGGTTTTGCAGTAGTTCTCCAAAAGAATTTCACAGCGCGACTCTATCTCAGTTTCCGTATATATGCCGTGCTTTTTAAATAAGCCGACATTCTTTTTATCCTTGAATCTTACTATTGCGTCGGGCGTGGTTAAAAGATTTAAAAGACCTCTCTTTTTCGCTTCCTTAACCCATACGTCGGAATAGTTGTTTCCGTTGAAAACAATTCTCTTATGCTCCCTATATACCCTCTGTATAAGCTTGTAAACCGCACCGCTTAAGTTTTCCGAGCCCTCAAGCTCGTCTGCAAACTGCTCAAGCTCCTGAGCAACAATGGTATTTAATATGGTATTGGGCCCTGCAATCGAGGAGGAGGAGCCTGGCATTCTGAATTCAAACTTGTTTCCCGTAAAGGCAAAGGGCGACGTTCTGTTTCTGTCGGTTGTATCCTTTGCAAAGGTGGGAAGCACGTTTACGCCGACTCTCATAAATATCTTGTCCTTCTCGTCGTACTCCTCGCCCTTTTCTATCGCCTCCAATATCTCAGTGAGCTGATCGCCCAGAAACATTGACACTATTGCCGGCGGCGCCTCCGCCGCTCCCAGACGGTGATCGTTGCCGGCGCTTGCAACCGTCATCCTCAAAAGATCCTGATATTCGTCCACCGCCTTTATAACGGCGCACAAAAACAGCAAAAACTGTGCGTTTTCATGAGGCGACTTTCCCGGATTTAAGAGATTTTTTCCGCTGTCTGTGGATATTGACCAGTTATTGTGCTTGCCCGAGCCGTTCACGCCGGCGAAGGGCTTTTCATGAAGCAGACATACCAGGTCATGCTTGAGAGCAACTCTTTTCATAACCTCCATGGTAAGCTGATTGTGATCTGTGGCAATATTCACATCGGTAAATACGGGAGCAAGCTCATGCTGAGCCGGAGCCGCCTCGTTATGCTTGGTTTTGGCAAATACTCCAAGCTCCCAAAGCTCTTTATCAAGCTCCTTCATATATGCGGCGACTCTGGGCTTTATGGCGCCGAAATAATGGTCGTCCATTTCCTGTCCCTTAGGAGGCTTTGCTCCGAAAAGAGTCCGTCCCGTAAATATTAAATCCTTACGCTTTTCATAAAGCTTTTTATCCACAAGGAAATACTCCTGCTCGGGACCTACCGTTACATTCACCCTTTTTGTCGTAGTATCGCCGAAAAGACGGACGATTCTCATGGCCTGCTCGTTTATAACCTCAACAGACCTTAAAAGCGGAGTTTTTTTATCGAGCGCCTCGCCCCCGTAGGAATAAAAGGCGCAGGGAATACAGAGCGTTCCGTCCTTTATAAACGCATAGGAGGTCGGATCCCAGGAGGTATAGCCTCTCGCCTCAAAGGTCGCCCTCAGTCCTCCCGACGGGAAGCTTGACGCATCCGGCTCGCCCTTTATAAGCTCCTTCCCCGAAAACTCCATGATAACCTCGCACTTACCGGAGGGGGTGATAAAGCTATCGTGTTTTTCCGCCGTAACTCCGGTTAAGGGCTGAAACCAGTGGGTATAATGGGTTGCACCCTTTTCAATCGCCCAATCCTTCATGGCATTTGCCACTGCGTTTGCCGTTTCAAGCGTAAGTGCTTCTCCATCCTCTATGGTATGTCTTAATTTTTTATATGTATCCTTAGGAAGCTTCTCCCTCATTACGCTGTCGTTAAATACCATGCTTGAAAAAATCTGCGGTATGTTATTCATCTTATCCTCCCGTAAATCCAAAAACGCTGCGATATATCCACTCCAGCGCTTTATTAGTCATATAAACAAAAAATTCGTCTTAGATATTTTACTATATTTATTTTTCCGTGTCAACATTTTATTCCGAATGCTTGTTTTTTATAAGCTCCTCAAGCTCGTCAATAAACGAGCTTACGTCCTGAAACCGCCTGTAAACCGAGGCGAAGCGCACATATGCAATATCGTTTATTCCCTTAAGCTTTTCCATGACCATTTCGCCTATCTGCCTTGAAGTAATCTCCTTGGTCATGGAGTTATATATTTCAATTTCCACCTCTTCGGCGATTTTTTCAGCCTCCTTAACGCTGACATCGGTTTTATCGCAGGCTCTGAGTATCCCGGCAAGTATCTTCTCCCTCGAGAAAAGCTCTCTCTTGCCGCCGTTTTTTACCACCATAACGGGAACGTGTTCAACCTTCTCGTATGTGGTAAATCTCCTGTCGCATGAAAGACAGACTCTCCTTCTTCTGACCGTGGTATTTTCATCGGTGTCCCTCGTGTCTAATACCTTTGTTTCCTCATATCCGCAGAACGGGCATATCATGTCCTTTTCCTCCGTTACCTTTCTAAGGATGAAATCATATCGATTCTCTTCTGATGCCGTCCTCCGAGGAAGGAGGCGGAAAGCCAGGAATCAACTATATCCGCGGCAAGCGCCGGTCCGGTTATTCTTCCGCCGAGAGCAATAACATTAGCGTTGTTATGCTCCTTTGTAAGCTTAGCGGAAAGAGAGTCCGTCAAAAGAGCGCACCTTATTCCCTTAAACTTATTGGCGGTCATTGACATTCCTATTCCCGTGCCGCAGACCAAAATTCCCTCACTGCACTCGCCCTTTTGTATTGCCTCGCATACCTTTGCGGCATATACGGGATAGTCGCAGCTTTCCTCCGAATCGCATCCGAAATCCTTATACTCTATGTTTTTCCAGTCAAGATGCGCCTTTAAGTACTCCTTAAGAGCATATCCTCCGTGATCGCTTGCAATAGCCAGCATAAAAAATCATTCCTTTCCGTTTTTTTCTATATATTCTCTTTCAGCCTGTGACAGTCTTAAATATACAGGATTAAGCTCCCTTGGATCCTTCGCCCTATCCGCCATGCTCTCTGCCAAAAACGCCGCAGAGGAAGCCCTTGCCGCACAAAGATGAAGGGGAGCAAACCTTGCTTTATCCCCGAGCTGACTTATAAAAAAGTCCTTGAATCTCAAAACGCCGTCGCCCACAAATACAACGCGTCGGTCTATATTTTCCTTTATGTCCATAGCGAGCTCCTCGGCAGAAATCGCTCTCGGCTCCCTTAAGGTTAAAAGACTTAGATTATCCCACCGATACATGGCGTTATACACCTGATTTCTGCGTGCGTCCATTATCGGGCACAAAACTTTGTCCGTATATGGCAGATTTGCCGCCAGCGCCGCCAAGGTGGAAACGCCCACGGTTTTCTTATTCGCCCCATAGGCTAAGGTCTTTGCGGTGGTTACTCCGATTCTAAGGCCGGAAAACGAGCCGGGACCCTCGGTTACCGCAATAATATCTATATCCTTTATGTCAAGACCGGATTTTCCAAGCACCGCCGCCACAGCAGGAAGAAGCGTTTCGGAGTGCGTAAGAGCGCTTTGTGTAAACTCCTCCGCCAAAAGAACGCCGCCGTCGGTCACCGCCGCACTTGCCGCTAAAGCAGAGGCTTCTATTGAAAGTATCTTCATTATATTTTCTGTTCCTTTTGTTATTTCTTAGCTATTTATCCTCAATTTCTATCAGCCGCTCCCCGTCCTTATCCGTACGGGATATTTTCACCTTAACTGCGTCGGGAGGCATTTCGTCCAAAAAAGCGTCGGGCCACTCGATGACACGAACAGTCCCCTCCTTAAAATAATCGAAAAACCCTATATCGTAAAGCTCGTCTGAATCATTTAAGCGGTATAAATCAAAATGATAAACCGTAGTTTTTCCCGGGTATTCGTGAACGAGGGTAAAGGTAGGGCTTGACACCCTTGCCTCACAACCGTAGCCCTTCGCCAAGCCTCTTGTAAACGCAGTCTTTCCCGCTCCCAAATCGCCGAAAAGTAAAAAGGTCGGGCTGTTATTATATTTTTCCGCCGTTTTTTCAGCGAAAAGCTCGGTCTGCTCTTCGCTTTCAGATATAAATTTCATTTATCTGTCCATCCGTTTTTATTTTAGTATAGCACAGACTTAATCTAATTTCAAGCAGGATTTAAAAAAGGACGCTTAAAAAAGCGTCCTTTCAGCGTGTCGATAAACCTATCGACACGCTGGCAGACATCGAAAAAGGACGGTAAATTTGTTCAAAACGGTCTCGTCGGCGTATATAGATACGGTAGAGAGCGTTTTGGACGAAAGCAAGCAAAATGCCTGAAATGCACGCATTTCAGGCATTAACTTTATTTTGGTTTTGTTAAGCGTAAAAATTTTTTAGAATCGGAGTTAATAACAACTTGCTTGCGGTTGACCGACTTTTTCGACAGTCTGAAAAGAACGCTTAAAAAAGCGTCCTTTTACTCCATCATTTTCTTAATTTTATTTTTCGCACGGCTTTCAATCCTGGATACCTGAACTTGAGAAACCCCCATACATAAGGCTGCGGCGCTTTGAGTCATATTTCTGAAATAGCGCATAATTATGACCGCCTTTTCTTTTTTGTCAAGATAAGAAAGGGACTCGGAAAGCGCCATTTTATTTATCACCTCCTCCTCGCAGGAGCCTTGTGCCGCTATTTTATCTATTAAAAGCTCTCCGCTTTCCATATCCTGACCCTCGTATAAGGATTTCGGACGGACATTAGCCTCCAGCGCCATAACAAGCTTTTCCTTTTCCACTCCTAAAGAATCGGAAAGCTCTTTTACGGTAGCCTCCCTGCCAAGCTTTTTTTCCAGCCGCTCCTTTTCGCCCATGGCTTTTGCGGAAAGCTCCTTTAAGGACCTTCCCACCTTTACCGGCCCGTCGTCCCTTAAAAATTTCTTTATTTCCCCCATTATAACGGGAACTGCATATGTAGACAGCTTAACGTTAAACTCTTGATCGAATCTGTCAACCGCCTTTATAAGTCCGATAGCGCCTATCTGGCAAAGCTCTTCATAATCGTATCCTCTGCCGACAAAACGCCTGGCTATAGAACATACCAGCCCCATATTCTCCTCGATAAGCCTTCCTCTTGCGTCCTCGTCGCCCGTCCTTGCCAGAGCAATAAGCCTTTCTGTATCCGTCATAGCTTTTTTACCATAATCACCTTCGTACCTGCATGCTCCTTGGAGTAAACCTCCACGGAGTCCATGAAGTTTTCCATGACGGTAAAGCCCATGCCGCTTCTTTCAAGCTCGGGCTTTGTAGTGAAAAGCGGAGTCCTCGCCATGGCAATGTCGCTTATTCCGCAGCCCTTATCCTCCACCGTCACGGTAACAAGCCGTCCCGTCCATTGGCAGGTAAGGGTAACATAGCCCGACGTATTTTCATAGCCGTGAACTATTGCGTTTGTGACCGCCTCGGACACCGCCGTTTTTATTTCGGCAAGCTGTTCTACCGTGGGGTCAAGCTGCGATACAAATGCAGCTACCGCAAATCGGGCATATCCCTCGTTTGCGGTTTTGCTTAAAAATTCAGTCCGCATAAAATTATCCATTTTAATCCACCCTTTCTGTTTTGTATGGCCTGTCCCCGTCAAAAGCTGAAAGAGCCTCGGACACGCTTTTGTATAAGGGAATTATCCTGTCTATGGCGGAAAGCTTTATAATCCGCTCCACATGAGGCTTCGGCGCCGCAATAGCAGTTCTTCCTCCCAGCGCCGACAGATTTTTATATCTTCCTATTATGACGCCGATGCCGGAGCTATCCATAAACTCAAGCTTTTCCAAGTCAAATATTAAGTTATCGCAGCCCTCGCATATTTTTTTATCCAGCACGCTTCTTAAATTTACGGCGCTGTGCTGGTCAAGCTCGCCTTCAAGCTTTACCACAAGTGCGCTTTTTGTCATTACGAAACTGTCCTTCATAAATTACCGTCCTTTCTCTTTTGTATCAATATATTATTTCTATTTTTTTCCAGTTTTTCCTTTGTAATATTTTGTCGATAATAAAAAAGTTTTCGACAAAAAAATCACGGAACAAACTGTTCCGTGATTTTCTTATTCGGCTTTAAGCCGTTCGCTTTGGTAGTGAAGGGTTAAAGCGTCGATAAGCTCGTCCAAATCGCCGTTCATAATAGAGTCGATTTTATGAAGCGTAAGTCCGATTCTGTGGTCGGACACTCTTCCCTGAGGGAAGTTATATGTTCTTATTCTCTCGCTTCTGTCGCCGGTGCCCACCTGACTTTTTCTTTCGGAGGCGACCTTTTCGTGCTGCTCTGATTCCATAAGCTCATAAAGCCTTGCACGCAAAATCTTCATTGCCTTATCCTTGTTTTTATGCTGGCTTTTCTCGTCCTGACAGCTTACCACAAGACCTGTCGGAAGGTGAGTTATTCTTACAGCGCTGTCGGTAGTGTTAACGCACTGTCCGCCGGGGCCTCCGGCTCTGAACACGTCTATTCTCAAATCGTTGGGGTCAATATCCACCTCAACCTGGTCTATCTCGGGGAGCACGGCGACGGTGACCGTCGAGGTATGGATTCTGCCCTGAGATTCTGTGTCGGGCACCCTTTGCACTCTGTGCACTCCGCTTTCGTACTTTAAGCGGCTGAAAGCGCCCTGACCTATTATCATAAAGGATATTTCCTTATATCCGCCTATACCTGTTTCGCTGGAGTTCATTATATCGATTTTCCATCGGTGGGATTCCGCATACATAGTATACATTCGAAATAAGCTTGCCGCAAACAAAGCCGCCTCGTCGCCGCCGGCGCCGCCTCTTATCTCCATTATTACGTTCTTGTCGTCGTTGGGGTCCTTAGGAAGCAGAAGCACCTTAAGCTCATCCTCGCATTTTTCCGCCGCCGATGAGGAATCGGCAAGCTCCTCCTTTGCAAGCTCATGCAATTCTGAGGCTTCGGGGTCAGATAATAATGCCTTCGCCTCTTCTATTGATTTTTTGTAATTTTTGTATTCCACATACTTTTCTACAATCGGCGTAATCTCGGAATGCTCCTTTACAAGCGCCGTCCATTTTTCCCTGTCCGCCATTATATCAGGGTCGCTTATATTTTTTGTCAAAATTTCGTAGCGTTCCTCAATAAACGCCAATTTTTCAAACATTTTCAAAATCCTTCCGTAGCTTAATATATATAAGTATACCAAGTCATGAGGCTTTAGTCAATAAATTATGAATAATTTTTTAGCTTAGGACAATAATAAAGAAAAAAAGTTAGGAGATGTTTTTATGCGAAAATTTTTGGCTGTACTTTGCCTTTTATGCCTTGTCTTTTCTTTTTCCGGCTGTACCGGAAAAAACAATAACGGGACAAATAACGGCACGAGCGGCACAACCACAGACACAGACACAAATACAAACACAGGCACTGACAACAATAACACTGCAAACGGCATGGACGATGCGGCGAACGACATTAAAGAAAGCGCCGAGGATTTAGGCAACGGCGCTAAAGGCGCCGTTGAAGGAACGGTCGACGCCGCCGAGGATTTAACCCGAGGCGCTGTTGACCTGGTAAACCCGAACAACTACAATAACACTACAAACACAACAACCGCAAGATAAATTTCATATCTTTAGTTAAAGGCTTGCCCGTAAAGCAGTAAATATACCTTTTCGGGCAGGTCTTTTCTTTATCTTGGCCGAAATTTTAATAAACATTCTGATAACAAAAGATAATTTGGGCGTTTTTTACCCTTGCATTCCGAAAAGAATATGATATAATAATGGTATTAGGTAAAATTTAAGATTATTTATAATAATACTGCTACACCCAAATGAAAGGATGTTACTTAGAATATGGAAAATGTTTTTGACGTACTTAAGGAAAGAGGGCTTATCGCCCAGACCACCCATGAGGAGGAAATAAGAGAGCTTTTGGGAAAGGAAAAGGTTAAATTTTATATTGGCTTTGACCCGACGGCGGATTCTCTTCATGTCGGTCACTTTCTCCAGATGGTGGTAATGCGCCATATGCAAAACCACGGTCACACTCCCATAGCCCTTGTGGGCGGCGGAACCGGCATGGTCGGCGACCCCTCCGGCAGAACGGATATGCGTAAAATGCTTACCGTAGAGGATATAAATCACAACTGCGAATGTTTTAAAAAACAGCTTTCCAAGGTTATTGATTTTTCTGATAATAAAGCGATTATGGTAAACAACGCCGACTGGCTGAGAAGCCTTAACTATATTGAATTTTTAAGGGATATCGGCGTGCATTTTTCCGTAAACAAAATGCTTACCGCCGAGTGCTTTAAGACCCGTCTTGAAAAGGGACTTTCCTTTATCGAATTTAACTACATGCTTATGCAGAGCTATGACTTTTTAATGCTTCACGATAAATACGGCTGTAAAATCGAGCTGGGCGGCGACGACCAGTGGAGCAATATTTTGGGCGGCATAAACCTTGTAAGAAAGGTAAGGGGCGAACAGGTATACGGTATGACCTTCACCCTGCTTCTGACCAGCGACGGACGCAAGATGGGCAAAACCGCCGGCGGAGCGTTGTGGCTTGACCCCGAAAAGGTATCTCCCTACAATTTCTATCAGTACTGGAGAAACGTTGACGACGCAGACGTTGCACGTATGCTTAAAATGGTAACCTTTGTGGATATGGATACCATAAGAACAATAGAAACCTGGGAGGGCTCCAAGCTCAACGAGGCGAAGGAGCTTTTGGCATACGAGGTTACAAAGCTCGTACACGGCGAGGAGGAAGCCCAAAAGGCAAAAGACGCGGCAAAGGCGGTTTTCTCCGGCGGTCTTTCAGGAGATATGCCAACCTCGGAGATTACCAAAAACGATTTGGGCAACGTCATGGACGTAATGGTAGCGGCAAAAATTGCCGCCTCAAGAAGCGAGTGCAGAAGACTTATCACTCAGGGCGGACTTACCGTTGCCGACAAAAAAGTAACCGATATTAACTTAAATATTGAAGAGTCGGATTTTACCGACGGGGCATTAATTGTCAAAAAAGGCAAGAAAAACATATATAAAATAGTAATAAAATAAGGAGGCAGTCATAAATGAATATTCTCTTGACAGGCGGCGCCGGATATATCGGAAGCCATACGGCGGTTGAGCTTTTAAACCGAGGCGACAGTGTTATCATTGCCGACGACCTTTCAAACAGCAAGGAGGAATGCGTCCGCCGTGTTGAAAAAATAACCGGCGCAAAAATCCCCTTTTATAAATGCGACGTGGCAGACAAAGACGCATTGGAAAAGATTTTCTCTGAAAATAAAATCGACTCCGTTGTGCATTTTGCCGGCTTTAAGGCGGTTGGCGAATCCGTCGCCAAGCCAATCATGTATTACAGAAATAACATAAATACCACCCTCACCCTGCTTGAGGTCATGGCAGAGCATAAGGTAAATTCAATAATTTTTTCATCCTCCGCAACGGTTTACGGAGTTCCCGAAACAGTGCCGCTGACCGAGGATATGAAAACAGGCTGCACAAATCCCTACGGCTGGACAAAGCTTTTTAACGAGCAGATATTAAAGGACGCTTCCGTCGCCAATCCCGACCTTTCGGTTGTGCTTTTACGCTATTTTAATCCCATCGGCGCACACGAAAGCGGACTTATAGGAGAGGACCCTGCCGGAATTCCCAATAACCTTATGCCCTATATATCACAGGTTGCCATAGGAAAGCTTGAAAAATTAAGCGTGTTCGGCGACGACTATCCCACCCACGACGGTACGGGCGTGCGAGATTACATTCATGTGGTTGACCTGGCAAAGGGACACGCCGCAGCAATCGACTATTCGGTAAAGAATAAGGGCGTTGAAATCACAAACTTAGGCACGGGAACAGGCTACAGCGTTCTTGACATTGTAAACGCTTTTCAGAACGCTAACGGCGTTAAGGTGCCATATGTAATAGCTCCCCGCCGTCCCGGCGATGTTGCCGAATGTTATGCCGACCCTTCAAAGGCTCTTTCAGACTTAGGCTGGAAGGCTGAGAAAAATCTTGAGGATATGTGCCGCGACTCCTGGCGCTGGCAGTCAATGAATCCTAAGGGCTACGACGAATGATTAAATTAAAGAGGCTTAAGCTTTAAGCCTCTTTAATTTTGAAAAAGGCATTGATTTTTGACCTCATTTGTTATATAATGGTGTATAAGTGTTTTAATGCGTTTTATGTATAAATAAGTAAGGAGGCTTTTTATGAACAGAATACTTGAAATTCTTGAAAAGGACGCACGTATTTCCAATGCCCGGATTGCCGTTATGACCGGCATGAGCGAGGCGGAGGTTGAAAAGGAAATCAGTAAGCTGGAAAACGAAAAAATAATTCTGGGCTACAAGCCTCTCATAAATAAGGATAAATTAAATACCGACACGGTATCCGCCTTAATTGAGCTTAAGGTTACTCCCAGCGCCGGCGAAGGCTTTGACGCAATCGCTTCGAGGATATACTGCTACGAGCAGGTGCATCATCTTTATCTTATGAGCGGCGCCTACGATTTGGCGGTATTTGTCGAGGGTAAGAATATAAAGGACGTTGCAATGTTTGTATCAGACCATCTGGCGCAGATGGATCGGGTTATTTCCACTGCAACTCACTTTATGCTTAAAACCTATAAGCGTGAGGGCGTTGTTTTCGAGGATAACGATACCGATACCCGGGAAATGATGGTTTGACGGAGGACGCCTATGCTCGATTACAGTAAACTTTTATCCCCGACGGTCACAAATCTTCCGCCGTCCGGGATAAGAAAGCTTTTTAACGTTGTGAACGAAATGGAGGATGTGGTTTCCTTAGGCGTGGGCGAGCCGGACTTTGACACGCCCGTAAATGTCCGGGAGGAGGGAATCCGTTCCCTCGAAACGGGACACACCCATTATACCGCAAACGCCGGTTTATTGGAGCTTAGAATGGAAATCTGCCGCTATCTTGAGCGCAAATACGCTCTCAGCTATGACGAAAACGAGGTTTTCGTTACCGTGGGCGGAAGCGAGGCGATTGACGCAGCTCTTCGTACGATAATTTCGCCCGGCGACGAAATTTTAATTCCGGAGCCCAGCTTTGTGTGCTATAAACCGCTTACTGTTCTTGCCGGGGGCGTTCCCGTTCCCATAGCTGCAAAGGCAGAAAACAATTTCAGAATAACAGTCGAGGAAATAAAGGCGGCGGTAACGCCGAAAACAAAGGCACTGGTGCTTCCCTATCCCAACAATCCCACGGGAGCGATACTCGAAAGGGACGACCTTTCTAAAATCGCCGATTATCTTAGGGGAACAAACATCCTGTGCCTTACAGACGAAATATATTCCGAGCTTAATTATACCAAGGAGGGGCATGTATCAATAGCTTCCTTTGACGGCATGAAGGAGCGCACAATATATATCAACGGCTTTTCCAAGGCCTTCGCAATGACGGGCTGGCGCTTAGGCTATGTCTGTGCTCCCCAGGAAATAATAAAGCCAATGCTTAAGGTACATCAGTATGCTATAATGTGCTCCCCCACTACCAGTCAGTATGCGGCGGTGGAGGCGCTTAAAAACTGCGACGAAGCGGTAAACAGGATGAGAGATGAATATAATATGCGCCGTCGCCTCATGGTATCGGGCTTCCGTGACATGGGCTTTGACTGCTTCGAGCCTTTGGGTGCGTTTTACGTTTTTCCCGACATCAGGAAAACAAAAATGACAAGCGACCAATTCTGCGAGGCTCTTCTTAAAGACCAGCGTGTTGCGGTTGTATCGGGCAACGCCTTCGGCGAAAGCGGCGAGGGCTTTATCAGGTGCTCTTATGCGTATTCGGTAAAAAATATTGTAAAGGCTCTTGACAGAATTAAAAAATTTGCGGAAAAATATATATAGTTAGCGGAGGATGAAAAAATGTCAGTAAAGTATATCTTTATCACAGGCGGCGTTGTGTCGGGACTCGGCAAGGGAATAACCGCCGCGTCCCTGGGACGTCTTTTAAAAGCAAGGGGTTATAATATCACTATCCAGAAATTCGACCCCTACATTAATTTTGACCCCGGAACGATGAGTCCCTTCCAGCACGGCGAGGTATTCGTTACGGACGACGGCGCCGAAACAGACCTTGACCTCGGTCATTATGAGCGTTTTACGGACGAAAACTTAAGCAAAAACAGCAACGTCACAACAGGTAAGGTATACTGGTCCGTCATCAGCAAGGAGCGTGAGGGCGTCTATCTCGGACGTACCGTACAGGTCATCCCCCACATTACCAACGAAATTAAGGAGCGAATATACCGTGTAGGCAAGGACGGAAAAACAGATATAGTTATCACCGAAATCGGCGGCACCGTCGGCGATATGGAAAGTCTGCCCTTCCTTGAGGCTATAAGACAGGTTTCCGCCGAGGTCGGCAAGGAAAACTGCATGTACATACACGTTACCCTCCTTCCCTACCTTCCCATGAGCGGCGAGCAGAAGACTAAGCCCACTCAGCACAGCGTTAAGGAGCTTTTGTCAATCGGTATTCAGCCCGACGTTTTGGTTTGCAGAAGCTCATATCCCATAGAGAAAAGCTCTCGTGATAAAATGGGGCTATTTTGCAATGTACCCGGCGACTGCGTTATTCCCAATCTTGACGCAAGCTCTATATACGAGGTTCCCCTTGATTTGGAGCGTGAGGGACTTGCCAAGGTTGTATGCAGAAGACTTTCTATTCCCGACAAAGAGCCTGACCTTGCTGAATGGACAAGCATGGTAAACAAAATAAAAGCGCTCCGAGATAAGAGCGCCGTAACCGTTGCTTTGGTCGGAAAATACGTGGCGCTTCACGACGCTTACTTAAGCGTAATGGAGGCTCTTTATCACGGCGGTATCGCAAACGACTGCAGTGTTAAAATAAAGTGGGTTGATTCTGAGGAAATAACCGAGGAAAATGCAGAAACCTATTTTGCCGACGTGGACGGTATAATCGTTCCCGGCGGCTTCGGCGACAGAGGCATCGAGGGAATGATTACCACCTCCAAATATGCAAGAGAGCATAATATGCCCTATTTCGGAATATGCCTGGGCATGCAGATTGCAATTATTGACTTTGCCAGAAACGTACTGGGCTTTGAGGACGCAAACAGTGAGGAGATTGCTCCCGATTCGACTCATCAGGTAATTCACCTTATGCCCGACCAGGTTGACGTTGATAAAATGGGCGGCACCTTAAGGCTGGGACTTTACCCCTGTAAGGTTGCTCCCACCTCCATGCTTCACGAAATATACGGTGAGGATTTAATTTACGAGCGTCACAGACACAGATACGAGGTAAATAACGAATACAGAAGGGACATTTTAGACAACGGAATGGTAATAAGCGGAGTTTCACCCGACGACCGTCTTGTGGAAACAATCGAGCTTAAGGAGCACCCCTTCTTCGTGGGCGTTCAGTTCCATCCGGAGTTTAAATCAAGACCGAACAGACCTCAGCCCATATTCTCCGCCTTCATAAAGGCTTCGGTAGAACACAGAGATAACAGATAAAAGGTCTTTAAAAATACACTTAAAAAGTCGTATGCCGCAAAAGCGGTATACGACTTTAATAATACTTTCAATTTGATGTATCAATGAAATATATTGACTTTTTAAGTAATTATTGATATAATTATTTTAACAATATTGATTTATTGGGGAGGTGAAGCTCTTGTATAACGAAATAGTTCGCTCAAGCGTTCCGAATATTCCTGTAAGAATAAGCTGGAATCCGCTTGGCCGTCCGCTTCCCCCTCACGTTGTTTCAAAAATGCACTTTCACGATGAAATAGAGCTTTTAAGGGTAGACAGCGGAAAATTTAAGTGCACTGCCGGCGGAAGAAATATAGAAACCGACGTGGGCGACATTATATATATGGCGCCGAAAACGCCTCACGAAACGGCGACTCTTGCCTACGGTACCAATACCACTCTTTTGCAGTTTAATATACAGGATTTTGCTTCCTTTAATCCCCAAATAAGTAAGTCGCTTTACCGGTTTATCAATTCAGGCGAAACACCGATTTATGTTTTCAAGAAAGACACCGAGGAAAATCTTATGATTTCCCGTTGTATCGACCTTGTGGTAAAGGAATGTTCGGATAAAAAAACAGGGTATGAGCATTTTGTCAATTCAGGTATTCAATCGATTATAGGATACCTTTCCCGATACAGGCTGCTTCAGGATGTCGACGAATTTTTCGACAACAAGTACATAGATAAAATTATGCCGGCGCTGTCGTATATAGACATTCACTATGCCGAGCCGATAAACCTCGAATCCGTAAGCGAGGCTGTGAATATGAATCCGTCGTACTTCTGCCGAGTCTTTAAGAAATCCACCAATTCCACCTTTACGGGATACCTTAACTTTGTCAGAGTGTTAAAGTCGGAAAAAAGGCTTACCAATCATTCTGAAAGCATATCCGAGATAGCCATGAACGTGGGATTTGCCTCAGCTTCCTATTTTAACCGGGTATTTAAGCGGTTTAAGGGCATCTCTCCGTCAGATTACAGGAAAATACGCTATGACTTAAAATAGCCGGAAAAATTCAATCCGGCGGTTTTCTAAGATAAATGCGCCATAATAAAAAATCCGTCACAAAGGACGGATTTTTTTACTATTCTGTTGTATAAGGAATAAGAGCGATGTGTCTTGCTCTCTTTATTGCAACGGTAAGCTCTCTCTGATGCTTAGCGCATGTTCCAGTGATTCTTCTGGGAAGAATCTTCGCACGCTCGGAAACGAAGCGGCGGAGCTTTGCAACATCCTTATAGTCTATGAATTCAACCTTATCGACACAGAACTGGCAGACTTTACGTCTGGGCTTTCTGTTTCTCTGAGGTCTGTCTTCTCTTTCCATAATGAAACCTCCTTAAATTATAATCAGAACGGCAAGTCATCTGCGTCGTCTATTGCGGAAAAATCCTCAGACGCAAACGCTCCCACGGAAGCGGCAGGCACATCTGAAGTGGCAGGCTCGATCTTAGCGAAAGCCGTGCTTTCTTCTTGTCCCTTCTTGCTTTCCACGAAATAGGTGTTGTCCACCATAACCTCGACAGCCGTTCTCTTCTGTCCGTCCTGCTCCCAATTACGGGACTGGAGCGACCCTTCAACGCATACAAGATTTCCCTTCTTAAAATACTTTGAAACGAATTCCGCAGTATTTCTCCAGGCAACGCAGTCAATGAAATCGCTTTCATAGTTTCCGCCGTTCTTGTAATTGCGCGTTACGGCAAGTCTGAAGTTGCAGACCGACACGCTCTGAGGAGTGCTCCTCAGCTCGGGGTCTTTAGTAAAACGCCCCATCAAAATTACCTTGTTCAGCATAATTTCAACTCCTTTATGCTTCTTTCTTTACTACGATTTCACGAAGAACGCCTTCGGTTATACCGTATACACGTTCAAGCTCCTTCGGGAACTCGGGCTTAGAAGAGAAATTAACGAGAACATAGTAACCCTCTGTCTTATAATTGATAGGATAAGCCAGTCTTCTCTTGCCCCATACGTCAACGCTTTCAACCTCTCCGTTAGCGGCGATAAGTTCACGGAACTTTTCGGTAGTCGCTTCAAGAGCCTCGTCACCCATGTTAACGTCAAGGACAAATATGGTTTCATACTTATTAATTACTTCAGCCATTTTTGCACCTCCTCACGGTCTTAGGCGCTTAAATAAATTAAGCGCAAGGAATTTTACTTTAAATCATAAAGCTATATTATTATACAGTATTTTCCCTAATTTGTCAAGTTTATTTTTCTTATAAATAAAGCACTTAAGGCTATTGCCCTCTGTCAATTATTTATTGTGCATTTTGCCCTTTTGTTTGACATATTTTTGTATAATTTAACCTCTTAAAGGAAGTAGGATTTTTATTTTTTGTGCAGAATATATATATTATATGCATTAAAGTATATACATCTTATTTTAAGGAGGAAATTCACCATGGGCACAGCTACGGAAATGTTAAGAAACGTCGTACTTTTATCGCACTCACACGCGGGCAAAACCTCGCTTACCGAGGCTTTGTTATACAGCGGCGGAGCAGTATCAAAGCTCGGAAAAATTGCCGACGGAACGGCTTATCTTGATTTCGATTCCGAAGAGATAAAGCGCAAAATCAGCATAAATACGTCTGTCGCTTCCTATACATATAAGGATCACAAAATCAATTTGATAGACACTCCCGGATATTTTGACTTTGCCGGAGAGGCCTTAGAGGGGTTAAGAGCCGCCGACGGCGCATTAATCGTAGTCAGCGCCAAAAGCGGAGTTTCCGCCGGAACGGAGCTTGCGTTCGAGCGAGCCCGGGCTTTAGGTCTTCCCATAATCGTATTTATAAACAAAATGGACGACGAGCGTGCCGCCTATAAAAAAACACTCGAACAGCTTAAGGAAAAATTTGGCCGTTGTATCGCCCCGTTCAGAGTTCCCATAACCGAGGGCGGCGCCTTAACGGGCTATGTAAATATCATAACAATGAAGGCATACGCTTATACCGATACCTCAGACGACGGCGAGATTCCGATTCCCGACTTTATGGCAAAGGAGGTTGCCGACTGCAGAAGCTTTTTAAACGAGGCCGTGGCGGAAACCAGCGACGAATTTATGGAACGGTATTTTGCCGGCGAGGAATTTTCCGAGCATGAAATGCGCTCCGCTCTTAAAAAGGGCGTGCTTGACGGCACAGTGGTACCCGTATATTCGGGAAGTGCCCTTGCAAATAAGGGAGCACGCTTTTTGTCTAACGCTTTCGTAAACTATTTCCCGTCGCCTTCGTCCTTAGGCTCTGTTAAAGCGCAGGATAAGGACGGCAATAATATAGAGGTTGCCGTTTCGCCCGACGCACCGTTTTCCGCCCAAGTTTTCAAAACCGTCGCCGACCCCTATGTGGGCAAAATGTCCTTTATTAAGGTATACTCAGGTACATTAAAGCCTGAAATGACCGTTTATAATTCCTCACGGGGAAGCTCTGAAAAGGTCGGTAAAATTTATGTGCCCTCCGGTAAGAAGCAGACAGAGGTTCCCACTCTTTCAGCCGGAGATATAGGAGTTTTAAATAAGCTTGCACAGACGCTTACCGGAGATACCTTATCCACCTTAGAAAATCAGGTTTTATACGAGCCGATTAAATTCGATAAGCCCGTGCTTTCCATGGCGATTGTGCCCAAAACAAAAGGGGACGAGGAGAAAATCAGCTCGGGACTTCGCCGCCTTATGGAGGAGGATCCGACCTTTAGAGTGGAAAACCGCACGGAAACTCACCAGATGGTTATCTCCGGAATGGGCGAGCAGCATCTTGACGTTATAATAAGTAAGCTAAAAGCAAAGTTCGGTGTGGAGGTTACCTTAACTCCGGCTAAAATCCCTTACAGAGAAACTATAAGGAAAAAGGTCAAGGTACAAGGCCGTCATAAAAAGCAGTCGGGCGGTCACGGACAGTTCGGCGATGTATGGATTGAGTTCGAGCCCGGAGATAAAGAAGCTCTTACCTTTGAGGAAAAGATTTTCGGCGGAGTTGTTCCCAAAAACTTCTTCCCTGCCGTGGAGAAGGGGCTTATAGAATGCAGTGCCCAGGGACCTTTGGCAGGCTATCCCGTGGTAAATCTTAAAGCGACGCTGGTTGACGGCTCATATCATCCGGTTGACTCGTCGGAAATGTCTTTCAAATTGGCGGCGGCGCTTGCGTATAAGGAGGGTATGGCTCAGGCCTCGCCGGTGCTTTTAGAGCCTATCGGAAAGCTTTATGTAACCGTTCCCGACAGCTTTGTCGGCGACGTATTCGGTGATATAAATAAGCGCCGCGGACGTGTTATCGGAAGCAATCAGGCCGAGGGAAGCGGAAAATCCGTTGTAGAGGCGGACGTTCCCATGAGCGAGATGGCGTCCTACGCTACCGACCTTCGCTCTATGACTCAGGGACGGGGCAGCTTCACCTATGAATTCATGTCCTACGAGCAGGCACCCGAATCGGTGTCGCAGAAGGTCATTGCCGAGGCAAAGAAAAATTAACTTAACCTTAAAAAGCTTAAAAAACCTCCATGATATATTTTAGTAATGCGATCGCCAAACCATTTACTATTATATCATAGAGGTTTTTCTTTTGCTAAAGCTTTTTTCCTCGCTAAAAAGCTCCAAACAAAAAATACCGCTCCGGAAACTGGAGCGGTATTTTTATATAGTTTAATTAAGACAGACTAAGAAATTGTTAAAGCCTTAAATCTTTTCAATCCATTTTATGTGTAAAAATTACTTTATGTCTTTTACGGCTTCGGTTATGCCGGAGGCAAGTCCTGCAAGGGACTGGATTTCGGAGGGAATGATAATTTTTGTCGCCTGCCCGTCAGAGGCTTTTTCAAATGCCTCAAGAGCCTTTATCTTAATATATCCTTCTCCGGGCGCCGCCTCGTTTATCTTTCTTATACCCTCGGCGATAGCCTCCTGTACCTTGATTATCGCCTGAGCCTGACCTTCCGCCTCTCTTATAGCCGCTTCTTTTTTGGCGTCTGCTCTTAAAATTGCGGATTCCTTTTCACCCTCTGCAATTAAGACGGCGGATTTTTTATCGCCCTCGGCTCTTAAAATGGACTCTCTTCTTTCACGCTCTGCCTTCATCTGGCGCTCCATGGCGTCCTGAATTTCTCTGGGCGGAATAATGTTCTTAAGCTCAACTCTGTTAACCTTTATGCCCCATGGGTCAGTTGCCTCGTCCAAAATCGCACGCATTTTGGTGTTTATGGTATCTCTTGAGGTAAGTGTTTCGTCAAGCTCCAAATCGCCTATAATGTTACGCAGTGTGGTGGCGGTGAGATTTTCAATTGCCATCATCGGACGTTCAACGCCGTAGGTGAAAAGCTTGGGGTCGGTAATCTGATAGTATACAACGGTATCTATCTGCATAGTTACGTTATCCTTGGTGATAACGGGCTGAGGCGGAAAATCCGCAACATGCTCCTTTAAGCTTATCATTTTGCTTACACGGTCGATAAAGGGCACTTTAACGTGAATACCCACGCCCCAGGTTGCGCTGTATGCGCCGAAGCGTTCAACGATGCACGCATGAGCCTGGGAAACGACTCTGACATTTGAGATGATAAGTACTAAAATTAAGAGCACAAGAATAATTACAAAAAACATACAATCAATCATCCTTTCTTACTATAAGCTTTACGCCCTCTATTTTTTCTATTTTTACCTTTGTACCTGCTTCTATACATTCGCCGTCAGCGGTTTTAACGCTCCAGGTAACGCCGTTAATCTTAAGGGTACCGGTAGCTGAATCGTTGTCGGCTCTCTCTAAAAGGATTGCCGTCTTTCCAATTAAAGAGTCGGCGTTTGTATTTGTTTTATTTTTCCCCAGCTTTTTAACGACTTTCCTTGTGCATAAGAGGAAAAGAGCCGAGGATAAGACGAAAACGGACACCTGAATTAAAAGGTTGTCGGTAATGAAAGCGGCAACCATGGCAGAAACTGCGCCGCACGCAAACCATATTGAAACGAACTGAACGGTGGCAGCCTCCGCAACGGCAAAAATTACGGCGGCAATAAGCCAGAATGCCTGCAAAAAAATCCCTCCTTAAAAGCTTTAATACTTCCATAAAAGTCCTGAATACTTCCATGAAAACCCAAATACTTCCATGAAAACCCAAATGCTTCCATGTAGGCTAAAAAGCCTTCCCAAAAAAGTGCTGACTAAATTTTAAGCATTAATGAAAATTCAGTCGAATTTAAGCTTTTTCTTAAGTTCATTATACTATATAAAGCATTTATTTTCAACTGTTTTTTAAGAAAAGCAATACAAAATAAAGTACACAAAAAAAAGCGGACTAATAAGTCCGCTTTTTTTAATTACTGTATGTCTATATATTTAACCTTTCCCTTGCCCATGAGGTTATCCTGACCAAATTCAGAAAGTGAGTAGACTGTACTTACCATTATTACGTCCTCTGTCTTAAGGCATGTTACCTTTGCCAAAGGCGCTTCATACTTTTTCATATTCTCTTTTTTCATTTCTAAAACGCCTCCTTATTATCTAAGCTGTTCCGGGTCTTCGCCCAGATTCTTCGCTTCTGTCCTTACAAAATCAATTTTTACAGGGCTTTCGAAAAGATATCCTAATTCACTATGCTTGTAGAAGTTTACGGCATATACCGTTGCGTCTTCCGTAATATCCACAACGTCTGCGGTATAGCCATTTCCATTAGCAAACTTTGACATGTCTGTAATCTTAACGTAGTTAGATCCTGTTGTAGCTACATCTGAAGATCCGTTGTTAGTTGTCTTATAGAAGTATGTTCCTATTTCTTCAACCACATTAGAGGCTTTGTTTACTGTTGTATTTACTCTTACAACGCCGTATTTAGCAGAATCATTTGATTTAGTATATCTACCCGTTTCTGTTACAGCTGTGAGTACAGGTCTTGCTTTAAGTATAAGCTCTCCGTTTGAAACATATGCGAAGAGTGTATTGTCATAGTCGCATACGATAGAATCTGATGCTAAGGTCAAGCCGTTAGCAATGGTGCCTATCTTAGTGTCCAAAACGTTCTTACCGGCATTGTTGTTATCTCTGTCACAGCCGTCAAACACGAAACCGATTTTACCGGTAAACGCCCCATTGATATATAACGTGTCGGCCGTATTAGCTCTGATGTTTTCTATGCCTTTATACAGAGTCTTGTTTCCATATATATTATTATATACTTTAGCGTTACCCGAAATATTAAGTCTAGCACCTGTAGCAGCTCTTACACCCGAGCCTGACCATGAATAGTTTCCGGTAATCTCGCCGCCGGTCATATTGAAGGTTCCGTTGCCACCGACATAAATGGCGCCACCCTCAAGTGACTGACAGCCTGTAATCATACCGCCGGTCATATTTATAGTACCCTTTGGGAGATAAATTGCCGCACCCTTGTTACCGCCTCCGCCAGCGGTTGTAGCATTACTTATTTCGCCGCCGTTGATATTTATTGTAGCTCCTGCGGCGTTATCGCTATGAGTTTTTATTCCGAGGCCGCTAACAGCGGTAACTTCGCTTGAATCAAGTTCTGTAAGCTTGCTTCCCGTATTTAATGTAACTGTTGCTTTATTTTGCACCAGTATAACAGGGTTATCCGTTTTGGCGGTATAGTTTTGAATAACCGCTCCATTATCAAGCGTAAGGGATGATCCATCATAGGATATAAACGGTGCCCTATTGGTATCCGTATACTTGCTTAAATCCACGGTAACGTTTCTAAGAGTAACCCTTGCAGCATCACCTGCAAGAGTATAGCCCTTTGTCAAGTAAAGAGTATGTCCCTGCCCGTCAAGTGTATACGTTTCTTCGCCCACTGCCGTGTATGTCAAGTCCACGTCTTTTAAAAGTTTAATGGTCCTATTGTTTTTCTTGCAGGCTTTAATCTCTGCACCAAGGTCCCAGTAATATACGGTGGAATCAGCACCATCTATACTGCAAACCGCACTTATAGTATCACAAGTTACACCTGTTCCAACGTAAACGCCGACTGCCTTTGTGCCGTTTGTAATGCTGCCATCTATCTTAACGCTGCCGGTGCCGCCATACACAGCCACTACATATGGATTCGGAACACCTGCGTCTGAAGTAGGAGTACCGGTACAGTTTGAAATTGACGATTTTGCATCCATTTCAAAGGTACCGCCCTTAGAAAATGCAACGGCAACGCCTTTGAATGCCACATAGGTGGCACTTGCGCCCGTTATTTTGCTATTTATCATCTTAAACGTTGAGCCTGTATTATAACTTCTGACTGCCCCCGTTATCGTACCGGCTGCATCTTTAATCTCTGAATTTACAAGAGTGAGGCTGCAATCCTTACATACTTCAAACGCTCCGTAATCTATTTGTTGGCCTGTAATAGTTACAATTACATTCTCAAATGTGACACTTGACTGAATATATATGCCAGTAGTATTTTTCGCCGACCTTGATAATGTTATGGTAAATTTATTATCACCGTTTGTACCGTCGACCGTAACTTCTTTCCATATATAGACCTGATCTCCGATAGATACGTCTTTGAGAAGCTTTATCGTTTCACCATTCTGTGCACCATTCACAGCTTCTGCAAATGTTTGGTAAAGGACTTCTTCTCCGTCCCTAGTTATGCTTGCTTCTTCGCCCTCGGCAAAAGCCGAAACGCACATGAGCGCCGTAACCGCAAGCAAAACTGCAAACATGACAAGCAGCCTTCTCCCCTTTGTTTTGATTTTTCCTTCCACTTTTTGTTCCTCCTCTTTTTATAATTGTATTTTTTTATTTATGACTTACCATGATGTCGTTTATTAAAGAATACACCGCCGTCTTCGGCAAAAACCGACCTTGCACGGTATAACTTCAAACGAAATAACAAAGGAGTCCTCTCCTAAAAAATATGTAACTAAAGATGTTTGTTTTCTGCGGGCGCAGAAAACAAGGGATATATCCCTTTTAGCTGATTATACTACATAATAAAAAATTTGTCAATGTTTTTCCAATATTTTTTTAATTTTTTTATATATCTTGCATTTCAGGCTTTTCTTTAAGCATTTTTCTATATTCTCTCATATACATGAAAAACGCCAGAAGCATAAACGCCCCACACACCCAGATAATTATATCAACCGCCTTTTCGGGAAGTGAAAAGGCAAAAAGCACCGTCATTGCCACAAACTGCACCACGGTGGATACCTTGCCAAACCACTTAGCGCCGGAGAGCTTTTTCTTTTTTATCAAAAGCGAAAAAAGACCTAAAAGCGCCATAGTAAGCTCCTTTACGACGAAAAGCATAGCCAATATCCACATACGGCTATACCGTGAAAGGAGGCACAAAAGAAGTGCGCCCTGAGTCAGCTTATCCGCAACCGGGTCTAAAATTTTCCCCCATTCGGTTATCATATTATATTTCCTGGCGATATATCCGTCCGCCGTATCGGTAAGACCGGACAGCGCCACCAGTGCCGCCGCCGCAATATAGCTTTTTTGCAAATAAAGGCACACAAACGCCGGAATTAAAAGTATCCTTATATAGCTTAATATATTCGGCGGCGAAAACGCCTGTTTTTTTATATTCTCCATATTTTTATGTTCCTTTTTATATGAATCTTTTTAAGGCTCGGTAAAGGACGAAGCAGAGTCCTCATCTTCCTCCCCGTCAAGCTCCGTTTCCTCACCGTCTTCGTTAGTTAAATCAGCCTCGGCTTCCTCTTCGGCGCACTCATCAGGGCAAAGGGAGTTTAAATCCCTCTGAAGTAATGCCAAAGCCGAAAGCTCTATCCCCATCCCCAGAGCCGACAAGGCTATATTAAATACGCCAAGACCGTTTGCCAGGCAAAGGGCGGTTAAAAACATACCTGTAACCGACAGAGCCGCACACACCGTGCCTCGGTTTTTTAATTCCGCTTTATCGGAAAGCTCCTCATACACGGTATAGTACCAATAAGGTCTGTAAGGCGGCAAAAGCACGAAGGGAGCCATATATTTTGCCGTACATTTTCTATCGGTAAGGGCATTTGTCTTTTTAACAACGCTAAACGCCCAGAAAATGAAGTAAATTCCGAAGGTCGCCACCGTAAGCACAATTATTTCCCCCATGGGGACTTTCTTTTTTTCATTAAATATATCCGGGTAAAGGACTATCAGCAAAAAGGCACTTATTAAAGGTGCGGCGGAAAGGTAAAGCATGCCGAAAGTACCGGAAAACGCCGAATTTAAAACGCAAAGCAGAAAGGATGCGGCAAGAAGCGTCGCCGGAGCATATTTACATTTTATTTTGCCCAGGGTATAAAGAAGCGTAAGAATCGCCGCCGATAATAAAGCCGCCGCAAGGACGGCACAAATTAAGGACATCTGTCCGTAATATCCAAAAGAGCGCACAGAAAAGCACCCGGTAAAAAGCATCGCCGCACCGGCGGTCAAAAACGCCTCTGACGCAATTACCGCATTTCTTACGGCGCCAAGAGCACCGAAGGCAAGAAACACCGCCGAAGCAAATAAAAGCACACACTCGGCGGCTAAAACGAAGGACAACGCTCCCACCGGGTATCTATCCGCAATATATATAAACATAAGAGCCGAAAAAACTGCCGCCAAGACACCTAAGAAAACCGCAAGAAGTTTATTATGATTTTTCACTAAAAAATCCTCCTTATATAATGATACATTTTACCGTCACCTTTATTTTACTACAAAACTTAAAAAAGTCAATACGTGTCTTTCACATACAAAAAACGGAGCCTTAAAGCTCCGTCTTAATTTCCCTTACATTCTATGTATTTTTTCCGCCAGTTCGCATCCTTTTCGGCGTTTTCCGGACATCCTAAAAAAAGATCACCTGCCAGAGTGCGGATTTCATTCTTAAGCTCCATATTCTCAAGGTAATAGTCCGGCACTGCGTCAATTCCCAGGTATGCGCCCATAATGCTTCCCGTAACTAAGCCTGTGGAATTACTGTCGCCGCTATGATTTACTGCCGCAACTATCGCCTTTTCAAAGCTATTCTGATACTTTAAGCTTGCGTAAACGCCCACCGCCAGCGCCTCGTCGCCGCACAAGCCGCCGTTGGGGCAAAGCCGCCGCACTGCCTCGGCATCGTCTAACTCCCTGCCGGCTAAGCGCACAGCCTTTTCAAGAAGCATCTTAAGCGACATCGCCTCGGGATAGGTCGACTCGGTTCCGTCTAACATATCCATACAGTCGTACACTATATTATAAAGATTTTCATCTGTATATGCCGCATTATTTATTATATGTACAAAAGCCGCCGCCGACAAAAAGCCCAAGGGGTGTCCGTGGGTTATCGCCGCCGCCTTAGCCGCCATAAGGTCGATTCGCTCGGTGCCGTACTCGTCCTTATCAAAATAAAGCCCGATGGGTGCCACTCTTATCATGCCGCCGCAGCCCTTGCTCATATTTATCGGGTGCTCCGGCGTGCCCATAAAGCCGCTTGACAGAGCGTAAAGGCAGGTGCTTCCCGGTGCCCTTTTGGCACGCAAATCCTTTAAGTAATATATCCAGCTTACCACGTCGTCGTCCTTAAAAAGCGCCGGCATCTGAGTCCTTAACCAGTCCTTATACGCCTTATGGATATAGTGGCACACAGGAGCCATAACGCCGTTGACCTGTTCCCTCGTAGCGCCGAATAGTATACCGTTTGCGGTAAACATGGTCATCTGAGTGCCGTCGGATATAAGCGCCTTGCCGTCCTTAAGCTCATAGCGTGTGATTCCGCCTTCACCGTATTTAGTTTTAATTTCCTCTCTGCTTTTAAATTCAACGCCATAGCCTAAGGCGTCGCCGGCGGCGCCGCCCAAAAGACAGCCCTCAAACTTTTTAAGCTCCCTCATCAAATACCTCTGCCTTTCTTTGTAAGGCAACACGAAGCCGAACCCGATACCCAAAAAGTATCTGATCCGGCTCCTTTTGCCCTTTGCAAAATACATTGTACCAAAAAATATTCCTTTTTACAAGTATATTTTTTTACTTTTTTCACGCTTTTGTTGATACTTCCTATTAAAATTCGATTTTTCCACTACCCGTAGTGGTCATCAAAAAAATTTTTCATAAAATTTTTATTTTAAAGATATTTTTTCTTGCCACGGGAGTTATTTTATGGTATACTTCTTCCTATATAGCTTTTTATATAGGAAAGGATTGTTTTTTATGTGGGAAATTACAGCATTCGTTCTCTACTTCGTGCTTATGCTAGCGGTGGGGATATACTTCTTCGTCACCTCCAAATCAGCCGGCGACGGCGAATATTTTTTGGGCGGACGTAAAATGGGCCCTTGGGTGACCGCTATGAGCGCCCAGGCCTCAGATATGAGCGCATGGCTTTTAATGGGACTTCCCGGCAGCGTTATCGCCTTCGGCTTAGGGCAGGCGTGGATCGGAATAGGTCTTGCTATCGGCACGGCTCTTAACTGGATTATCGTCGCCAAGCGTCTTCGTAAATTTTCAAAGGCGGCGGGCGACTCCATCACTCTGCCTCAGTATCTTACCAACCGCTTTGCGGCACAAAGTCCGGCGCTTAAAATCATCTGCGCTATCGTGTTTTTGATAAGCTTTACAATATACGTCGCTTCGGCGTTCTCTGCCGGCGCAAAGGTTTTTGTTCAGCTCTTCCCCGGTCTTGACCCCTCTCTTGCAATGCTGATTTTTGCCGCAATTATTCTTGTCTATACCTTCTTGGGCGGCTATAAGGCAGTGTGCTGGACGGACTTTTTCCAAGGACTTTTAATGCTCGGCGCACTTCTTTTGGTGCCAATCATCATGGTGGTATCCGGAAATACCGACATATCCCTTGTAGACAACGTGGTTTCAGGACAGGGCGGCGAAGCCTACGCCTTTACCAAAAGCTTTTTATCCGCCTCGCCCTCGGAGATAATTTCAGGGCTCGGCTGGGGCTTAGGCTATTTCGGTATGCCTCACATCCTTGTGAGATTTATGTCCATTGAAAAGCCCAGCATGATTAAAAAGTCCTCCACCGTGGCGATTATCTGGGTTGTAATCTCCCTTGCCGCCACTATCGTAATGGCGTATTTGGGAAGAATTTTTACAGTTGACGGCGCCTCTTTTGCCGAGGCTCTTTTAAGTCAAGGCTCCCAGGAGCTTATCTTCGTAAACCTTACGAGAATGCTGTTTCCGCCCTTTATTGCCGGGCTTTTGCTCTCCGCAATTATTGCGGCGTCCATGTCCACGGCGGATTCGCAGCTTCTTGTTGCGTCGTCCTCCTTTACAAGCGATATATACAAGCCCATAATCCGCAAGAGCGCTTCGGACAAGGAGCTTTTATGGGTGGGCAGAATCGTCGTTGCGGCGGTTGCCGTTGTCGCTTACCTTATAGCCTCCTCCAAGACTGAGGGCGCAAGCAGAATTATGGATCTTGTGTCTAACGCATGGGCGCTTTTCGGGGCGGCGTTCGGTCCCGTCGTGCTTTTATCCCTCTTCTGGAAGCGCTTTACATATAAGGGTGCTATCGCCGGTATTGTAGCCGGTGCCACAGTAGATATTATCTGGCTTACCTGCTTTGCCTCTACGGGCATTTACGAAATTATTCCCGGGTTTATCGCCTGCGCCGTATTTGCGGTTATAGTTTCCTTAATCGACAAAAAGCCCGGTGAGGATGTTGAAAAAATCTACGCTCTTGCGACAGACCCCAAAACGGACGACTGATTTATCTTAAAAAAAGATACATGGCGTTGCCATTTATCTTTTTTTATTTAAAACTCGCCCATTATCTCTTTAATATCCGAAATTATCACAAAGGCTTCGGGATCGTTTCTTTTTATATTCGCCGTGAGGGTCGGAAGCTCCTTTTCGGAAACTGCGGAAAAAACCGCAGTTTTGCCCAGTCCCGAGTAAGCGCCTGACACGGAAAGATAAGTCGCTCCCCTTTTAAGGGAGTCCGTAATAAAATGTGCGGTCTTATAGGGGTCATTTGAAAAAATCAGCACGCCCTTTGCTTTTATTCCTCCCTCCAAAATCCTTGATATTACAAAGGACGCCGCCATAACAGAGAGCACTGCGTAAAAGCTTTTTACCGCTCCGAAAACGAATATACCTGAAAATATTATAAGGTTGTCGGTAATATTTATCACTCTTGCGGTCTTAACGTGGGGTCTTTTTTCCTTATAAAGCTCGGCAAACATATCTGTGCCGCCGGTGGTTGCGCCGTTTTTTACGGTAAGTCCCACTCCTATGCCGATTAAGACTCCCGAAAGAAGCGCCGAAAGCAATATATCGTCAAAATTAATTGCCGGGAAATATTCCAGTGCACCTAAAAATATACTGTACAAAACAGAAGCGTATAAGGACAGGGCAGTAAACTTAATTCCCCTTATCTTTACCGCCGCCACCAAAAGCGGCAGATTTATTAAGCTCGCCGTTAGAAAAAGAGGTATCGGAAAGCCCATTTTTCCGCTTACCGCCCTTACTATTACCGCTATACCGGCGACGCCGCCCGTTACAAGACCTGCCGGCTCGGCAAAATACACTGTACCGAAGGCGGTCAAAAACGCTCCGGCAGTGATTAAAAGAATTTTTTTGGTCATAAAAAAGCCTCCCCTTTCCATTGTCTGCAAAAGGGAGGCTTTTTATTATTTATCGAGATTGTATTTGTCGTGAAGGGCTCTTACCGCTTTGTCTGCATATTCTCTGTCAATCAAAACGGATACCTTTATCTCGCTGGTGCATATCATATGTATATTGATATGTGCGTCGTACATTGCCTCAAACATCATCGACGCTACGCCCGGATTGCTTACCATTCCGGCTCCCACTATGGAAACCTTTGATACGTTATCCTTGAATATAATCTTTCTTGCGTTTATTATATTGTTATCGGAAAGAAGTGCTACCGTTTCCTCGCAGTCCTCCTGCTTTACGGAGAAGCTTATGTCCTTTTTATCCTCACGTCCTATGGACTGCAAAATCATGTCCACATTGATGTTATGCTTTGAAAGAAGCGAAAACACCTTAAACGCTATGCCGGGTTCGTCCGGAACGTCTAAAATCGAAATCATTGCTACATCATTATCTCTTGCTATACCTCTTACATTTGACTTTTCCACTTTTGTAACCTCCTTGACAATGGTACCCGGAGCCTTGTGAAGGCTTGACAATACCTCTAAATTAACATTGTATTTCTTTGCAAGCTCAACGCTTCTGTTCATAAGCACGTTTGCGCCCAGTGACGCAAGCTCAAGCATTTCGTCGTATGTAATCTCCTCAAGCTTCTTTGCGTTGGGGCATATCCTCGGGTCGGTGGTGTAAACGCCGTCCACGTCGGTATATATCTGGCACAAATCCGCCTTTAAAGCCGCCGCAAGAGCAACTGCCGACGTGTCGCTTCCGCCCCGTCCCAAGGTCGTGATATCGTCATACTTATTTATACCCTGAAAGCCTGCGACGATTACCACCTTGTTCGAGTCAAGCTCGGACATGATACGCTCTGCGTTTATTCTTTTTATCTTTGCACTGCCGTATTTGGAGTCGGTGCGAACGCCTGCCTGCCAGCCTGTCATGCTGACTACCGGAACAGACAGCTTTTCAAGCGCCATTGCCAAAAGAGCTATTGAAATCTGCTCTCCTGTTGAAAGAAGCATATCCATCTCCCTTTTCGAGGGCTTCGGATTTATCTCCTTCGCCTTTTCGATAAGCTCGTCTGTGGTATCGCCCTGAGCCGAAACCGCAACAACCACGCTGTTGTTATTCCTGTATGTTTCGGCGATTCTTGCGGCCACATTCATTACACGCTCTTTATTTGCGACCGAGCTTCCGCCGTACTTCTGCACGATTAACATAAATACTACCTGACCTTTCAAAAATATTTTCACCACTTTTTTACAAAAGCGCCTGTGTTCTCAAAATCCAATATCTCATGACTAAAACCGTTTTCTTCAGCCCACGGGAGGATTTTACTTTGTATTTTTCCTTTGTCCCTTTCAGGGATTATTGCCGCAACGGAGGGACCGCTTCCGCTTAAGTACCAGCCGTAAGCGCCGACTTCCTCGTAAAGCTTAAATATATCCTCCATATGCTCCACAATCGGGCTTCTGTATGGCTGATGAAGTCTGTCCTCCATAGCCTTTCTTAATAAAGAATACCTTCCCTTTAAAATTGCGGAAACCAAAAGCGCCGAATGAGCGGCGTTAAACGCCGCGTCCTTATGGGGCACCTTATCAGGGATAACTCCCCTTGATTTTTTCGTTTCCAGAGCCTTATCCGGATAAAGCACGAAAAGAGCAATATCCAATGGCATTTTATGCTTAATATAAGTAAGCTGTTCCCCGTCGTAATAGGATACCGCCATACCGCCTGTAAAGCAGGGCACCACATTGTCGGGGTGACCCTCCATTTTGCAGGCTAAGGACAGTATATCGTCCGGGCCCAAAAGTCCGTACACGGCGTTTGCCGCAACCAAACCGCCCACAATGCAGGCGGCGCTTGACCCAAGTCCTCTTGTGGGCGGAACGGAGGTGTTTATTGTCACCTTCATTCCGCAAGGCTCCCGTCCCGTTTCCTTAAAAACCTCCTGCATGGCCTTATATACCAGGTTATCCTTAAGGGGAATATTTTTTTTATAGACGCCCTTCTGAATTATCTCGACTCCGCTTTCCTTTTCCTCTAACGTAATTTCGTTGTAAAGGCCTAATGCGACTCCTAAAGAATCGAAGCCGGGACCCATATTTGCGCTTGTCGCCGGCACTCTCACCTTTATCATTGCGCCATACCTCTGTGGATTCTTATTTTCTTTATAATGTCTAAATTTTGAGCCGCACCGTCAAAGTCCTTGTTTTTCATTACGGGGCTTACGAACGCCGCTTCATCGGGAGCCTCAAAAAGCGTTATAAACTCGTTTACTCCGAAGGCTTTCTTTGCCTTCTCTTTGTCTTTTTCCTTAATTCTTACAAGATAGCTCTCCTCTGCCTCGGACAAGTCAAGCACCATATCGGCAGGAGCGTCCTCCCAGAAATAGTTTTTGTTTCCGGGGTCCTTTGCAATATCGCATATATCCGCAACAACGGCGCTGGCGGTGGGAAGCTTTCCGGCGCCCTGACCGTAGAACATTACCTCGCCCACGGCGTTGCCGGTTGCCGAAATACCGTTAAACACACCGTTTACCGCAGAAATCGGAAAATCAAGGCTTACCAGGGACGGCGCTACCGCCGCGAAAAGCTTCTCCTCCTTTTTATAGCCGTAGCCGATAAGCTTTATAACTGCGCCTATTTTCTCGGCATAGCCCACGTCGTTTTTGTCAATTTCCGAAATGCCCTCTGTGTGCACTAAAGCCCCGTCTATCATATAGTCGGTTACAAGCGCCATTAAAATGGAAATTTTTCTCGCCGAATCTATACCTAAAACGTCTGCGTCGGGATTACGCTCGGCATATCCGAGTCTTTGCGCCTCGGCTAAAGCCTCGGAAAAGGTTTTTCCTTTTTTAAGCATTTCGGTTAAAATATAATTTGTCGTGCCGTTTAATATTCCGCATACCTCGTTTATCTCATTGGCGGCAAGGCAGTTGTGAAGCGGTCTTATAACGGGAATACCGCCGCCCACCGACGCCTCAAACATATAGTTTACGTCATGCTCCTTTGCGGCCCTTAAAAGCTCGGCTCCCTTTTTTGCCACAAGCTCCTTATTGGAGGTAACTACGCTCTTTCCTTTTTTGAGCGCCGCAAGGGTATAATCGTATGCCGGATGAACTCCGCCGATAACCTCGGCGATAATGCCCACCTCGGGGTCGTTTAATATTTTATCGAAATCCTTTACGAAAATATCCTTATCTTCCCTGTCGGAAAAATCACGTATGTCAAGAATATACGAAACCTGTATTTCGCTTCCGCATACGCTTTCGATTTTTTCCTTATTTACACGGAGCATTTCGTAAACTCCGCTTCCTACGGTGCCGAATCCCAGTATCGCCACTTTTTTCATATGAAGTCACTCCCTAAAGATTATTGTCTTGCCAAAACCCGTACATCCTTAACGCCGGAAAGCGCCGAGAGCCGGTCTACCAGCTCCTGTAAATCTATGGCGGAGAAATCGTTTTGGATTGAAACCGTAACGTCCGCAACGGAATTTATCGGGATATTCTGATTTATGGTCAGCACATTGGTTTTTGCGTCCGCAAGAACGGATAAAATAGAGGATAAAACGCCGGTAACATCTGAAACGATGAAAAAAAGAGTGATTATCCCCTGCATCTGATTGAACGGAAACACATAGTCACGGTATTTATAAAAAGCGCTTCTGGATATTCCGGCTTTTTTCACCGCCTCGCTCACGTCCTTGCACTCCCCGTCGGCGATAAGCTTTTTAGCCTTAAGCACCTTGGAAAAAACCTCGGGCAGTACCTTAGAATCTATAAGCATAAGCGAGCTTCCGTTCATTTCCCTGTCCACCTCTCACAAACAAATGTACTCAATAAATAGATTATAGCATAATTTCAAGCTATCCGTCAATTAGAGTATTGCATAAAAATACAAAAAAATATACCCTCTAAACTGCAAAATATACAAAAAAGCGGTCGTCCGACCGCTTTTTCATTATTCCTGTGATTCGGGGAAGGGAACGAAGGGACTTCCCCCTTTATTATACATTCCGTAGGGAAAAGAGCCGTACATATATCCCGATTGGGGCATAAAGCCCGACGGAGCTCCGGGGCACATACATCCGCCCTGAAACATCATACTGTTTAAGGGAACGGGATATGTACCGAAGTAGACCATGGGACACATATAGGGCATTGTGTTTTGAAAATCAGAACCGCTGTTTTTTTCGGGATTGACAGAATTTCTTTCAGTCATACGGCGACCTCCTTTTTTTGCTCGGGCGCCTTAAAATCCCGGCGCCAATTTCATATTATGCCGCCGGGAGGTTTTTTGTTACTGTTTATAAAATATTAAAAAGCCGCTTTGCATTTTTCAAGGTTAAATCCAAAAGCTCTTCTGCCGGAACACCCAAAATTTCCGCCGCCTTATCGGATACGTATTTTATGTTTTCCGAGCTGTTTCGCTTGCCCCTTAAGGGAACGGGTGAAAGATAAGGAGCGTCGGTTTCAAAAAGAAGCCTGTCCTTCGGCACGTATCTTATCATTTCTACGGTTTTTACGTTGTTTTTAAATGTTAACGTGCCGCCGACTCCTATATAAAGTCCCAGCTCCAAAACCTCTCTTAAGGTGACGGAGTTTCCCGAAAAGCAATGCATTACGCCTTTTTTAGGTCTTTCGCTTTTTAATATTTCAAGGCAGTCCTTGTATGCGTCCCTTTCGTGAATAATAACCGGAAGTGAAAGACAGTTTGCCAGACGTATCTGCTCTATAAATATTTCCTTCTGCTTTTCCTTATTTTCCTTGCCGTAGTGATAATCAAGCCCGATTTCACCGATTGCAACGCACTTTTTATGCTCTGCAAGGCTTTTTATTTTTTCCAAATATCCGTCCTCTGCCCCATTTAGGTTTTCGGGGTGCACGCCTGTTGCCGCATACACGTGAGGGTATTTTTCCGCTAAAGCCAGAGCTTTTTGTGAGGATAAAATGTCGCAGCCGCAGTTTATCACGTAGCCCACGCCCTTTTGGGGGAGCGTTTTTATAGCCTCATCCCTGTCAGAGTCAAAGGCTCCGTCGTCGTAATGGGCGTGAGTATCGAAAATCATTATCCGACCTCCGCTCCCGAATTTGCGTCCTTATCGGTGGTTAAAATATTTATTTCGCCGTTTTCGCTCGTTGCGAGTATCATACCCTCAGACTCGATTCCTCTTATCTTAGCCTTCTTTAAATTGGTTACTAAAATAACGGTCTTTCCCACCATTTCCTCGGGCGAGTAGCTTTTTGCGATTCCCGATACCACGGTGCGCTTCTCTTTTCCCAGCTCCACGGTAAGCTTTAAGAGCTTATCTGCCTTTTCTACTCTTTCGGCTGCCACAACCTTCGCCGTCTTAAGCTTGATTTTGGCAAAGTCCTCTATGGAAATTTCCTCTGCCCTTTCATCCTTTTCCGGCTCCTCTTTTCCGAAAAGATCCTCCGATACCTCTTTTAAGGTCTTATCCTCGTCAAGACGGGCAAATAAAGGCTTCGCCTCGCCCACCGTAACTTCTCTTTCCTTCATAAAGCTTTTAAGGGAGTCATAGTCCCTTTCCTTTGCGCCCGTAACGTTTAAGATGACCTCTGATGTGCCGGGCATAAAGGGCGAAATGAGAACGCCTATATATCTTATAGCCTCGGAAAGATTGTAAAGCACCGTCGACAGCCTGTCGGTCTTATCCTCGTCCTTGGCAAGAGCCCAGGGCATGGTTTCGTCAATGTACTTGTTGCTTCTTCTTGCCAAAGAAAATATTGCTTCAAGTGCGTCTGCCACCTTAAATTCCGTCATATAGGAGGTTACGTCCCTTAAGGTCTTTTCGCACTCTGCAATAAGGGATAAATCCACGTCCTTTTCGTTTCCTTTATTTACAACCGTTCCGCCGAAGTATTTGTTTATCATGGCGACAGTTCTGTTTACAAGGTTACCTAAGGTATTTGCAAGGTCTGAATTATAGCGTGAAATTAAGGTTTCTAAGGTAATCGTACCGTCGGCGGCAAAGGGCATTTCCCTTAATACATAGTACCTTACGGCGTCTACTCCGAAATGGCGCACAAGGTCGTCTGCATACATTACGTTGCCCTTTGACTTACTCATCTTATCGCCGCCGGACAAAAGCCACGGATGACCGAAAACCTTTTTGGGCAAAGGCTCACCTAAAGCCATAAGCATGATGGGCCAGTATATGGTATGAAATCTCAAAATGTCCTTGCCGATAATGTGAACGTCTGCCGGCCAGTATTTTTTGTAGTTTTCGCCCGGATTTTCATCGTCATAGCCCAAGGCGGTAATATAGTTTGAAAGTGCGTCTATCCACACGTAAATTACATGCTTATCGTCAAAGGTAACGGGTATTCCCCATTTAAATGAAGTTCTTGAAACGCAAAGGTCCTGAAGTCCGGGCTTTAGGAAATTATTTACCATCTCTCTTTTTCTCGCCTCGGGCTGAATGAAATCGGGATGCTCCTCTATATACTTTTCCAGGCGATCCTGATATTTGCTCATCTTAAAGAAATAGGCTTCCTCGTGAGTGCGCTTTAAGGGGCGTCCGCAGTCGGGGCATACTCCGTCCGGCGCCTGAGTGTCGGTAAAAAACGACTCGCAGGGCACGCAGTAAAGCCCCTCGTACTTACCCTTATAGATGTCGCCCCGGTCGTAGAATTTCTTAAATATCTTCTGCACGGTCTTAACGTGCTCCTCATCTGTCGTCCTTATAAATTTATCATAGCTTGCGCCCATAAGATCCCAGATGTTTTTTATCTCGCCTGCCACCTTATCCACATATTCCTTGGGGCTTATGCCCTCCTTTGCGGCGATTTCCTCGATTTTCTGACCGTGCTCGTCGGTACCCGTAAGGAAGAAAACGTCCTTGCCGATAAGACGGTTAAACCTGGCGATTGCGTCGGTCAAAACCACCTCGTATGTATTTCCTATATGAGGCTTTCTGGAGGTGTAGGCAATTGCCGTAGTTATATAAAACTTTTCCTTTTCCATTAAAATCAGTCCTTTCTTCGGTTTCTGAAAAAATCCTTTATGAGCGCTTCCCCTTTTTCCTTATACATTCCTCCGCATATAATATAGCTTTTGTTAAATACGTTGATATGCCCTCCGCAGGCTCCGAAATCAGAGTCAAAGGCGGAAAAAAATATGTTCTTTATTCTGGAATTTATTATGGCACCGGCGCACATTATGCAAGGCTCTAAGGTAACTATTAAGGAGGCGCCGTCAAGCCGCCAGTCGCCCGTTTTTTTTGCCGCCTCTTCTATGGCAAGTATCTCCGCATGAGCGGTCGGGCTTTTATTAGCCTCCCTTTTATTATAGGAGGCGGCTAAAATCTCTCCGTCCTTTACTATTACCGCTCCCACGGGCACGTCGCCTTGCCGCTTTGCCTCGTCGGCAAGGTCAAATGCCAAATCAAAGGCTTCCTTCAGCGATACCATAAAGTACCTCCAGCGCCTCTTTTACTCCGATTCCCGTTTCTGCGGAAAAAGGAATCAAAAAGTCTGCGTCGTCAAGCTCCAATTCCTCCGAAATTATTAAAAGATGCTCCTCTGTTTTTGTTTTCGGTATTTTGTCCGCCTTTGTGGCGATTACCACACAGCCTTCTGCTCTGCCCTTTATATATCGGTACATAATCTTGTCGTCCGCCGTGGGCTTATGCCTTATATCCACTATAAGGAAAATGGCGGAAAGATTTTTCCTTGCCGCAAGATAGCGGTCAATCATTTTCGCCCATTTTTCCTTTTCCGCCTTTGATACCTCGGCATAGCCGTAGCCCGGAAGGTCTACCAGCATAAGCGCATTATCTATATTGTAAAAGTTTATCGTTGCGGTTTTTCCGGGCTTTCCGGAGGTTCTCGCCAGATTTTTCCTGTTTAGCACCTTATTTATAAATGAGGACTTGCCCACATTGGAGCGTCCTGCAAAGGCAACCTCGGGAAAATCGGTTTTCGGGTACTGCTTTTCTGCTACTGCGCTTATCAAAAGCTCTGCATTGTGAAGATTCATATAAAGGCCTCCTTAAATCAAAGACATCTTATCTCGCCGGCAGCTTCCATCCCCGTATGAAAACCCGGGGCTTCGGGCTTTTTCACCTTCTGGGAGGCCTCTAAGGCGATTTTTAACACCTCATCTTCAGTCTTTACCGGAACTATCAAAAGATTATCCTTAACCTCTTCGGGGATTTTTTCCAAATCCTTTTTATTTTCATAAGGAATAACCACTGTCTTAGCCCCTGCCCGGTATGCGGCGAGAAGCTTTTCCTTAAGTCCGCCTATGGGAAGCACCCGTCCGCTTAAGGTTATTTCACCGGTCATTGCAACGTTAGCTTTTGCGCTTATTCCCGAAAGTGCGCTTAAAACCGCCGTCGCTATTGTAATGCCGGCAGAGGGACCGTCCTTAGGCGTCGCACCCTCGGGCACATGTATATGAATATCCTTATTTTTATAAAAATCCGGATCAATGCAGTATTTTGCGCTTCTGCTTCTTATAAAGCTTACGGCGGTTTTCGCCGATTCCTTCATCACGTCGCCGAGGCTTCCGGTAAGCTCGATTTTGCCCGAGCCCTCCATAACGGTGACCTCCACCGTGAGAGTAACTCCGCCCACGCTTGTCCAGGCAAGACCGTTTACCACTCCCGGAGGATTTGCCTTCGCCAAAAGCTCCTTGGTATATTTTACGGGTCCTAAAAATCTTTTAAGATTTTTCCTTGTAACCGAAACGCTCTTTCTGCCGTCCTTTACAATCAAAGCCGCCGCCTTGCGGCACACCGTGCCGATTTCACGCTCTAAGCCTCTCACACCGGCCTCTGAGGTATAGCCCTCTATAATTAAATCCGTAACGGAGCCGTCCATTTTCAGGTTTGACTTTTTAAGTCCGTTTTCCTTCATCTGGCGGGGAATGAGATAATTTTTAGCGATTTCGCTTTTTTCCCTCTGAGTATAGCCGGTAAGCTCGATTACCTCAAGACGGTCAAGAAGCGCCGGAGGGATGGTATCCGTCCTGTTTGCGGTAGTCACGAATAAAATGTCCGAAAGGTCAAAGCCCAGCTCGATATAGTGATCCCTGAAGGCGAAATTCTGTGCGCCGTCCAAAACCTCCAGCATTGCGGAGGCAGGGTCGCCCTTAAAATCGGAGCCCAGCTTGTCGATTTCGTCCAAAAGTATTAATGCGTTTTTGCTTTTTGCCTGTATTACGGCGTTAATAATCCGTCCGGGCATTGCGCCCACGTAGGTTTTTCTGTGTCCTCTGATTTCCGCCTCATCTCTTACGCCGCCGAGGCTCATTCTCACATAAGCTCGACCCGTAGCTTCGGCAATCGACCTTGCGATTGAGGTTTTGCCCACTCCCGGAGGTCCTGCAAGGCAAAGAATAGGCCCTTTCGCAGAGTCCTTAAGCTTTCTTACCGCAAGGTACTCTATTATTCTTTCCTTGACCTCGATCAAGCCGTAGTGGTCGCGGTTTAATATTTTCTCTGCCTCGGATAGGTCGGGCTCTTTAAGATACTCCTTTTTCCAGGGAAGGGAGAGGACAGTATCAAGCCACTGCTTTAAAACCGAGTATTCGGCGGAGGCAGACTGCATTGAGGAAAGCTTTTTTATTTCCTTTTCCACCGCCTTTTCTTCCTCCTGACCCATGCCCGACGCCTTTAGCTTTTCAAGGTACTCCGCCTCTTCATCGGCGCCCTCGCCCAGCTCTTGACGGATAACCTTAATCTGCTCCCTAAGCATATAGTCCTTCTGATTTTTGTCCATCTGCTTTCTTGTCTTGACGGCAATTTTCTGCTCCAGCTCGTACACTTGAGCCTCTCGCTCTAAAATATCCAATACCTTTTTTACTCTTTCACCCTCGTCGGGCTCGGACAAAATTTCCTGACGGTCGTCCACCTTGACAAAAACGTTTGCGGCGATTGAGTCCGCCATCTTGCCGGGCGAGTCCTTTAAGGCGATATTATTTATAACGTCTATATTTATCTGACCGCTTATCTCTGAAATTCTTTTTAAAAGGTAATGAATCCGCCTTACCAGAGCGTCGTAGCCGTTGCTGTCAAGCTGCGGAGGAATTTCGTCAACCGCCCTTAAAGAGGCTTTTATATATTTATTTTCATTAAAATCTGCTTTTACGATTTTCGCACGTTTAATGCCCTCGACCAAAACCCTTATATTGTTGCCGGGGAGCTTTAGCATCTGCTTTATCTCGGCGACAGAGCCGGTTTCGTAAATGTCGCCGATGCCGGGATTTTCCACGGCAGTATCCTTCTGAGCCGTAAGAAAAACAAGCCTGTCGCTTTCCATCGCCTCTGACAGTGCGGCAATTGAAATTGCCCTCGCCACGTCAAAGTGAAGCGTCATACCGGGAAAAATAACAAGTCCTCTTACGGGAATAAGGGGCAGATTATAGTTTTTGCGTGTATTTGCCAAGTAAATCACTCCTTACTAAACTATTATTATACAACATGCGGTCAAATATTTCAAGCGTTAAATATAAATTGAAGCATTTAATAAAAATTTAATTTGACTTAAATGCTTTTCACCCGTATAATGAAGGTGCATAACGGTTTATATAAAGTAAGGAGAATATATATGAATGTTAAAAAGCTTATACTGTCTTTTTTTGCCGTCCTTTCCTTATCCGTATTAATATCATCGGCAAAGGAGAAAGTCATAATACCTGACTATGATTTAATTGTTGACAATTCGCTTATATATTATAAGGACTCACTCTATCCTTTTATATCTTATAGGGACGTTACATATTTCCCCATGACCTACGACTACTGCCGAGCACTTAAAATAAGCTCGTCCTATTCCGAGGACGAGGGGCTGTTTCTTTCATATACGCCCGGAGGACAGGGCGACCTTCCCATATACGGCACAGTGAACAATCAGAAAACGGATTACGCCCTTTTTCCAACATATAATATATACGTAAACGGTCGTCTTATCGACAACGAAAACGAGCCTTATCCCTTTTTAAGCTTCCGCGGCGTTACCTACTGTCCAATGACCTACGATTTTGCGGTTAACGAATTTAACTGGGCTTTAAGCTGGACCGACGGGCGCCTTTTAATTGAAACCGACGCAAATTATAATTCAACCTTTGAGTTAATAAAAAAGGACGATAAGGGAGCTGTCGTCTGCCAATGGGTAACAAAGGAAATTCCTTTGGGCGATGGCGTCTTTAAGCAAGAGCCTTTACTTATTTACAGCTATCTTGACTTTTCCTCGGGCGAATTTTTCGTGCTCTCCGATTACGACGAGCCGGGGGAGCGTCCGTCTTTAATAAAATATTCAGAGTCCGACGGTTTGGTATTTGACAAGGATAAAAAAGAGGCGTCCTATAAGGGCTTTCCCTTATCTGAGATAAAATCCATAAAGGAAACCGACATGTCAGGGTGCAGCGACGTTTATTATGATGTTACAGGCTATGAGCTTTCATTAAACGGCATTAAATTCTTAAAAACCAACGAGTATTTTAACGCAACTATGCCAGACGGAAGCGGACGGGGCTTTTCTGACTCCTATCTTTATCTTTTAGACGGCGATACTCCTGTATTTTTAGGCAATTCGTTAAATATAGAAAACGCCGCAATACTTGGCGAGGACATGTATTTCTCCGTTTCGGGCTATATACAAACGGTCTTTTCACACCCCTTATCCCAAAAGCTTTTATATAGGTACAAAGGCGGCGAACTGACCTTGATTAACTCTGAATTTCCTGACTACGGCTCGGTAAGCCTTATCGGCGAAGCGGGCGGACTTTTATACTTAAAGTGCGAGTGGTGTCCGGAAAGCCGCTTAGAGTCCCTCCACGAAATATCGCCCGTAAACGACGGCTATTTTACCTTTGACGGAGAGCGCCTTTTAAAAATTTCGCCCTGGTTTTATTCGGACATCGACCTTTTAACGCCGTCGGGTGCCATTTACGCCTTTATTAATATGAACGGAAAAATCAAAAAAATTTCAGCCAATGGGTCTAAATAACATCTCGACAAAAAGAAAGGGAACTTAACGCCAAAACCAAATAAGGAAGTAATTTTGAAAAACATGAAAATATAGATGAAATGGCATAGCAAAGGCAAAAGAAAGAGCTAAAAACTCAGTAAAATGGGTTTTTGGCTTTTTCTTTTTATCCGCACATTCGTCAAAGAGAAAGCCTTCTGATAAAATGAAGATACAAAAATTTAAAGGAGGCGTAAAGCTATGAAAGAAAAGATTATTGAAAACGTAATTGAGTATGTAAGAAACGGAGATTACTACATTCCAAACCTGAAAGTACCCAAAGGAAAATACAATATTGGAAAGTATGGCAAGCTACACTCAATATTTATTAAAGAAAATAAACCTTGCCTATATTCAGCGAAAATGCTCAACGGAACTTGGCTTTCCTATCTTGAAGAGATTGACACAACCACAAAAGAAATGGTTGATAATCTTGTCAAAGATATGGCGGTTAAACAAGGCATCACAGAAGAGCTAAAAGCAAAAGACCAAATGGCTTGGGTTGGTGCAATGAACAACATAAAACATTCCGCAGAAGAAATTGTATTGCGAGAATTTGTTTGTTCTATGGAGGTGCGAAGATGAGTTTTATTGACGAATTATATTACGGTAATATCAATCCAAATGAAAATCGAAACAGAAAAAAGTTACCATACGAAAAAGCTTTAAAGACCTTTTCTGACATTGAAAGTAAACTGACGAAAGAATTAAATGGCGAAAACTTAAAGCTTTTTAATGAGCTTGTGAATGCAAGCGATGAAATAAGTGCCACAAGCGGTGTCGAGAATTTCAAAATTGGATTCAGGCTTGGTGTTCTAATGATGTGCGATAGTTTGTTGTTTGATAATAGCATTATCCTGAAAGATTTTAAGTTTTAACGGAGGTATTCAATAATGAGGCAGTGTGAGAAATTTTCTGTAAATTCAATTTTTCTATGATAAAATATTCAAA